>NZ_CAXURM020000001.1:0-872500 GCF_964253755.1 Variovorax sp. LjRoot130
ATGCCGAGTGACGGCGTCGGTGACAGCCTCTGGCAGGCCTGCGTCGACCAGCTCGCGCAGGAGCTGTCCGAACAGCAGTTCAACACCTGGATCAAGCCGCTGACCGCGAGGGTCGCGGACGATCTTTCACGGGTCACGGTCTTCGTCGCCAACCGCTTCAAGCTCGACTGGATCCGGGCCCAGTACGCCGGCAAGATCGCCTCCATGGCCGAGAAGCTCTATGGCCAGCCGGTGATCATCGAGTTAGCGCTCGCTCCTCGAGAAATCGTTGCCAGGCCTGTATCGATGGCCATCGTCTCCGAAACGGATGTGCCGCGCGACGTGGCCGGCCCGGGTGAGGACCTGAGCGGCACCGCATTCAAGAACAGGCTGAACTCCGGCCTCACCTTCGACACGCTGGTCGAAGGCACAGCCAACCGGATGGCGCGCGCAGCGGCGATGCACGTGGCCGGCATGCCCGGCCATCTTTACAACCCGCTTTTCATCTACGGCGGGGTCGGCCTGGGCAAGACCCACCTGATGCATGCGGTGGGCAACCGGCTCCTGTCCGACCGGCCGGACGCCAAAGTTCTCTACATCCATGCGGAGCAATTCGTTTCGGATGTGGTCAAAGCCTATCAGCGCAAGACTTTCGACGAGTTCAAGGAGCGCTATCACTCGCTCGACCTGCTCTTGATCGACGACGTCCAGTTCTTCGCCAACAAGGACCGGACGCAGGAGGAATTCTTCAACGCCTTCGAAGCCCTGCTCGCCAAGAAGTCGCACATCGTCATGACGAGCGACACCTATCCCAAGGGCCTGGCGGACATCCATGAGCGGCTGGTCTCGCGTTTCGATTCCGGCCTCACGGTCGCGATCGAGCCGCCCGAGCTCGAGATGCGCGTGGCGATCCTGATCAACAAGGCGCGCGCCGAAAGCGCCGAGATGCCCGAGGAAGTGGCCTTCTTCGTCGCCAAGAACGTCCGCTCCAACGTGCGCGAGCTTGAAGGCGCGCTGCGCAAGATCCTCGCCTACTCGCGCTTCAACCAGAAAGAAATTTCGATCGCGCTCGCACGCGAAGCATTGCGTGACTTGCTCTCGATCCAGAATCGGCAGATCTCGGTCGAGAACATCCAGAAGACGGTGGCCGACTACTACAAGATCAAGGTCGCCGACATGTATTCGAAGAAGCGCCCGGCATCGATCGCCCGGCCGCGCCAGATCGCCATGTACCTGGCCAAGGAACTGACCCAGAAGAGCCTGCCGGAGATCGGCGAACTGTTCGGCGGCCGCGATCACACGACGGTGCTGCACGCGGTGCGAAAGATCTCGGGCGAGCGCCAGCAGCTCACCGAGCTCAATCAGCAGCTGCACGTGCTGGAGCAAACCCTCAAGGGCTGAGGAATGAGCGTCATCGCAGATTCACGAAAGCCTGTCAAAGGACAACTCTGGGGACAGTTTCGGCACAAGCGGGTGCTTGTCCACAGCCGCGGTGCGCACCGCGAAGTTGTCCGCCTTTGCGCGACAGCAGCGAAGCGCGGCTGCACACAGCCAGCCGGCTCACGCAAGTGCCTGTCGCAAAAGCGGAAAATCGCCCTGTCCACAGCTGAGGGCATCCCTTATCTACTACTACTAAGTTGAATTAAAGAAATAAGGAAGAGGTAAGACACATGATCGTATTGAAGGCAACACAAGACAAAGTCCTCGCCGCGCTGCAATCGGTGGCGGGCATCGTGGAGCGGCGCCACACGCTGCCGATCCTGGCCAATGTGCTGATCCGCAAGACCGCCGGCAACCTGCAGCTGACCACCAGCGACCTCGAGATCCAGATCCGCACCCATGCCGAACTCGGCGGGGACGAAGGCAACTTCACCACCACCATCGGCGCACGCAAGCTGATCGACATCCTGCGCACCATGCCGGCCGACCAGACAGTGAGTCTCGAGTCGAGCGCGAGCAAGCTGGTGCTCAAGGGCGGCAAGAGCCGCTTCACGCTCCAATCGTTGCCGGCCGAAGACTTCCCGCTGGTGCAGGAATCGGCCAACTTCGGCCCGGTGTTCAGCGTGCCGCAGAAGACGCTGAAAGACCTGCTGAGCCAGGTCTCGTTTGCGATGGCGGTGCATGACATCCGCTACTACCTCAACGGCATCCTTTTCGTGGCCGAGGGCAAGCAGCTGAGCCTGGTGGCCACCGACGGCCACCGCCTGGCCTTCGCATCGGCCATGCTCGACGTCGAGGTGCCGCGCCAGGAAGTCATCCTGCCGCGCAAGACCGTGCTCGAGATGCAGCGCCTGCTGTCGGACGCCGAAGGCGCGATCGAGATGCAGTTCGCGAACAACCAGGCCAAGTTCAGCTTCGGCGGCATGGAGTTCGTCACCAAGCTGGTCGAAGGCAAGTTCCCCGACTACAACCGCGTGATCCCCAAGACCCACAAGAACAGCGTGACTCTGGGCCGTGCGCCGCTCCTGGCCAGCCTGCAGCGCACTGCGATCCTGACCAGCGAGAAGTTCAAGGGCGTGCGGCTCAACATCGAGCCCGGCACCCTGCGCATCGCGTCGAACAACGCCGAGCAGGAAGAAGCGCAGGACGAGCTCGACATCGACTACGGCGGCGACGCCATCGAAATCGGCTTCAACGTGACCTACCTGATCGATGCGCTGGCCAACATGGGCCAGGACATGGTGAAGCTGGACCTCGCCGATTCCAACAGCTCGGTGCTGATGACGATTCCCGACAACGCGTCGTTCAAGTACGTCGTGATGCCGATGAGGATTTAGCACACCCCAGGCTTGCCCACTTCGTGTGGCCTCCAACCCCCTTGCAGGGGGCAATACCAGCGGGCCGGCAAAGCCGGTTCCGCGGTATTCCTGGAATGGCGCAACAAGCGCCGAGAGATAGAGAGAAGGATCCTGATGAGCGAAGAAAACAAGCCGGAAGTGCCGCACACCGAGCCGGTTTACACCCCCGAGATCGACAGCGCGATCCCGATCGAAGTGACACCGATCGCGGACAACTCCTACGGCGAAGGCTCCATCACGATCCTCGAAGGCCTGGAAGCCGTGCGCAAGCGCCCCGGCATGTACATCGGCGATACCTCCGACGGCACCGGCCTGCACCACCTCGTGTTCGAAGTGGTCGACAACTCGATCGACGAAGCGCTGGCGGGGTACTGCGACGACATCGTCGTGACCATCCATACCGACAACTCGATCTCGGTGGTCGACAACGGCCGCGGCATCCCGACCGGCGTGAAGATGGACGACAAGCACGAGCCCAAGCGCTCGGCGGCGGAGATCGCGCTCACCGAGCTGCACGCCGGCGGCAAGTTCAACCAGAACAGCTACAAGGTCTCGGGCGGCCTGCACGGCGTCGGCGTGAGCTGCGTGAACGCGCTCAGCAAGATGCTGCGCCTCACGGTGCGGCGCGAGGGCAAGGTGCACACGCTGGAGTTCAGCAAAGGCTTCGTGCAAAACCGCATCGTCGAGACGGTGAACGGCGTCGAGGTGTCACCGATGAAGATCACGGGCGATACCGAGAAGCGCGGCACCGAGGTGCACTTCCTGCCCGACGACGAAATCTTCAAGGAAAACGCCGACTTCCACTACGAGATCCTCAGCAAGCGCCTGCGCGAACTGAGCTTCCTGAACAACGGCGTGCGCATCCGCCTGCTCGACGAGCGCACCGGCAAGGAAGACGATTTCTCCGGTGCCGGTGGCGTCAAGGGCTTCGTCGAATTCATCAACAAGGGCAAGACGGTCCTGCATCCCAACGTGTTCTACGCGATGGGCGAGAAGCCGGCCGACACCTATGGCGGCATTCCGGGCACGCACATCGGCGTCGAGGTCGCGATGCAGTGGAACAGCGGCTACAACGAGCAGGTGCTGTGCTTCACCAACAACATTCCGCAGCGTGACGGCGGCACCCACCTGACCGGCCTGCGCGCCGCGATGACGCGCGTCATCAACAAGTACATCGAAGAGAACGAGTTCGCCAAGAAGGCCAAGGTCGAAGTCACCGGCGACGACATGCGCGAAGGCCTGTGCTGCGTGCTCAGCGTGAAGGTGCCCGAACCCAAGTTCTCGAGCCAGACGAAGGACAAGCTGGTGTCGAGCGAGGTGCGCGCGCCGGTGGAAGACATCGTCGGGCGGCTCCTCACCGACTACCTGCAGGAGCGCCCGAACGACGCCAAGATCATCTGCGGCAAGATCGTCGACGCCGCGCGGGCGCGCGAAGCGGCCCGCAAGGCGCGCGAGATGACGCGGCGCAAGGGCGTGCTTGACGGCATGGGCCTGCCTGGCAAGCTGGCCGACTGCCAGGAAAAGGACCCGGCGCTGTGCGAGGTGTACCTGGTGGAGGGCGACTCCGCCGGCGGCTCCGCCAAGCAGGGCCGCGACCGGAAGTTCCAGGCCATCCTGCCCTTGCGCGGCAAGATCCTGAACGTCGAGAAGGCGCGCTACGAGAAGCTGCTGACCAGCAACGAAATCCTCACCATGATCACCGCGCTCGGCACCGGCATCGGCCGGGCCGGCGCGACGAGTGCGGGCGGCGGCGCCGACGACTTCAACGTCGCGAAGCTGCGCTACCACCGCATCATCATCATGACCGACGCCGACGTCGATGGCGCCCACATCCGCACGCTGCTGTTGACCTTCTTCTACCGGCAGATGCCCGAGCTGGTCGAGCGCGGCCACATCTACATCGCGCAGCCGCCGCTCTACAAAGTGAAGGTCGGCAAGGAAGAGCAGTACCTGAAGGACGGGCCGGCGCTCGATGCCTTCCTGCTCAAGGTCGCGCTCAAGGATGCCAGCGTCGAAACCGGTGGCGAGAAGCCGACCACTCTGAGCGGCGACACGCTGGCCGAGCTGGCACGCAAGCACCAGTTGGCCGAAGCGGTCATTGCACGCCTGGGCGTGTTCCTCGATGCGGCGGCCCTGCGTGCCATCGCCGATGGCGTGTCGCTGGATCTCGATACCACGGCCAGCGCCGAGGCTTCAGCCGTGGCGCTGCAGAACAAGCTGCGCGAACTCGACGCCACGGGCGTCCCCGCCGAGGTGGCCAGCGAGTTCGACGTGCGCACCGACAAGCCGCTCCTGCGCATCAGCCGCCGCCATCACGGCAACATCAAGAGCAGCGTGATCACGCAGGATTTCGTGCACGGCGCCGATTACGCGGCGCTGGCCGCTGCCGCCCAGACATTCCGGGGCCTGCTGGGCGAAGGGGCCGTGGTCAAGCGCGGCGAGGGCGACCGGGCCAAGGAAGAAAAGGTCAACGACTTCCGCGAGGCCGTGCGCTGGCTGATCGGCCAGGCCGAAAACGCCACCGCGCGCCAGCGCTACAAGGGCCTGGGCGAGATGAATCCCCAGCAGCTGTGGGAAACCACCATGGACCCGGCCGTGCGCCGGCTGCTGCGCGTGCAGATCGACGACGCGATCGAAGCCGACCGCGTGTTCACGATGCTGATGGGCGACGAGGTCGAGCCGCGCCGCGAGTTCATCGAGCAGAACGCGCTGCGGGCGTCGAACATCGACGTGTAATTGCGAACCCGGCTCAAGCCGGTTCGTGAAATACCGCATGCCGAGCCGCCCGCCGAGGCCGCTGCGCCGCGCCAATCCTCGTAAACGCTATACCTAGCCCGACTCTTGCTAAGCAAAATTCCGGCGGATTGACGCCGTTTTTTGGAGCGAGGACAGCAAGCGATGAAAGCAACCCGGTTTTGGTGGCCCACGGTGGCTCTGGCTTTCTTTGGTGCATGGACTTCGGCGCACGCACTGACGACGAACCCGCCCATCCGCATGGCGCAGGGCATCGAATACATGTGCGGCGGAAAAAGCAGCGCGGAGGCGGCGTTCATGCGCATGGTCTCGCCGCGCTGGGCGGCGACGCTGGAGTTCTCGGTCAACCGTGCCAAAACGGGCGAAGTACCGGCCGACGTGAAGGTGGTGGTGCGCGAACGCTATTCGGGCCGGCCGGTGATGGAGGCCGTTTCGAGCGCTCCCTTCATGCTGGCGCGGCTCGACCCCGGCGCCTACGAGGTCGAGGCCACGCTGGCCGGGATCACGCTGCAGCAGCCGCTGATCGTGTTCAACGGAATGGCGTCCCGCGCTGCCTTCGTCTGGCCATCCAACGTCGATTTCGCCGCGGCGACCGGGCAGCTCATGCCGGAACAACAAGCCGCAGCCCGCACCAGCGACTGAGAGTCCTCGCAGATTCAGCTTCGCCTAAGTCTTGCCGCCCATAGTCCGGGCGTGGAGTGCAGATGCCTGGCCTCCATCGATCTCATCAACCCGAGCAAGGACACGGCAATGAAGAACACAACCCGGATCTGGCGGCCCGTGGCCGCCCTGGCAATCGGTGGCGCGTCGCTTTTCGGTGCACTGGCGGCGCAGGCGGCCTACAACCCGCCGATCCGCATGACGAACGGCATCGAGTACATGAGCGGCGGCATCAGCAGCGACGAGGCGGCGCTGATGCAAAGCGTCGCGCCGCGATGGCCGGCGACCTTCGAATTCGCAATCAAGGACGGCACGCGCGCGGATTTCGCGGCCGACGTCTCCGTGTCGGTGCGCGATGCCGCCGGCCGCGACGTGCTGGCGCATGTGACGGCCGAAGGCCCGTTCATGGTGGCGCGGCTCGAGCCCGGGCGCTATGAGGTGGAAGCCACGCTGGCCGGCCGGACGCTGAAGCAGGCGGTCGAGATCCGCGCCGGCAGCCCGACCCGCACCCTCTTCCTGTGGCCCGCAGGCACGGACGTGAGCGCGCATTCGTGATTCCGCGGATCCTCGAGAGCCGGGGCCTTTCGGCGCACATCCTGCCGACCTCGGCCACGATGATTGGCGTGTGCATGACGGTGCTGTCGATCGGCCACCTGCGTCCCGACGGCCACTCGCGCGTGCTGATCGACAAGCTGCTGGCCTTCGACGCGCTGATCTTCCTGGCGAGCGCGGTGCTGTCCTTCGTGTCGATGCGTTCCCGGCGCGAAGGACCGCGCCATGAGCGCCGTGCGGAACTGCTGTTTCTGGCCGGCCTCGCGATCCTGGCATTGGGCGCGGTCGCGATCGCCTTTGCCATCGACTGAGGCGCCATTTTCTTTGCTGGCACGCGCCTTGAATGTGAAGGCGGCGGCGCCCACATGCGGTGTCCGCACTGTGCGCACTCTTCAAGGCCTCGATGCCGCTCCCGCCCCTGATTCTTCTCACCACGCTGCTGCACGCCTATATCGGCCTGCGGCTGCTGCCGGCGCTCGCCTTGCTCGCCGGCGCCTGGCCGGTGCTGCTGGCGGCGCTGGTGCTCTCGGCCGCGACCATGCCACTGCCCTTTGTCGGTGCACGCTCCGCAGGCCGGGCGCCGCTGGCCGATGGGTGGAAATGGCTGGGCCTCCTCTGCATGGGATGGTTTTCGTCGATGTTCGTGCTCACGATGGCGCGTGACGCCGGCCTGCTGCTGACCTGGCTCGCCACCGCCCTCGGCGGCTGGGCCATCGATTGGCCGCGCGGGCAGGCCTGGAGCGCGGCGGCGGTGCCGCTGCTGGCGACGCTGATCTCGCTGATCGGCTTCTTCAACGCGCGGCGCACCGCCGGCGTGGTGCGGGTCGATGTGCCGATCCGCGACCTGCCCTCCGGGCTGGACGGCTTCACGATCGCCCAGCTCAGCGACATCCACGTCGGGCCGACCATCCGGCGCGGCTACATCCAGCGCATCGTCGATGCGGTCAATGCGCTGGGCGCGGACATGATCGCGATCACGGGCGACCTGGTCGACGGCACGGTGGCCGAGCTGCGCGAGCATGTCGCGCCGCTCGCCGGCCTGCGCGCGCGGCACGGCACCTTCGTGGTGACCGGCAACCACGAGTACTACGCGGGCGCACAGGCATGGATCGACGAACTGCGCCGCCTGGGCCTGCGCGTGCTGCTCAACGAGCACGTGGTGCTGCAGACGCGCAATGTGCGGGGCGCGCAGACCGACGAGGAGGTGCTCGACAGCGCGCTGGTGGTGGCCGGCGTGACCGACTACACCGCCGCGCATTTCGATGCTGCGCATGCGAGCGATCCGCAGCGCGCGCTGCACGATGCGCCGCCGCTGGTGCGCACGCGCCTGCTGCTCGCGCACCAGCCGCGCAGCGCGCCGGCCGCGGCCGAAGCCGGCTACCAGCTGCAGCTTTCGGGCCACACGCACGGCGGCCAGTTCTTTCCGTGGAACCTGTTCGTGCCGCTGCAGCAGCCTTTCACGGCCGGGCTGCACCGGCTGCGCGAGATGTGGGTCTACACCAGCCGCGGCACCGGCTACTGGGGACCGCCCAAGCGCTTCGGCGCGCCTTCCGAAATCACCCTGCTGCGGCTGGTACCGGCGGCTTGATGTTGCGCGCCGTGCCCAGGAGCGTGGCACAGAGGCGTTCCTCCCCGTTCTCGCCAATGGCGTAGACCTCGGCCGCGCACACGGTGAGCAGCTGGCCGGCGCTCACCACGCGGCCGCGTGCGCGCACCGCGCGGCCCACAGCGGGTGCGACGAGCTTCAGCGTGGCGTCGACGGTCGCGTTGCTCCAGCCGTCAGGCAGCACGGAAGCGGCGGCGGACACCGCGGCGAAATCGGCGACCGCGAAGACCGGCGTCGCCTGAAGCTGGCCCGGCCTGAAGGTGAGCGGCTCGGTGATGGGCAGTTCGACTTCGATCTGTCCCGGTGCGAGTTGCGTGAAGCGCAGGCCTAGTGTGCGCGCCATCGGCATCGCGAGCACGGCCTGTTCGATCCGTTGAAGCTGAGGTGTGCGGGTCATCTCTTGTCCTTCGAGGAGGATGTGGTGGAGGTCTTGGGCCAGGGTGCTTTCTTCTTCGCCGCTGCCGGCGGCTTGCGCCGTTGCGCGCGCAGCCAGGCGGCGTGTTCGATCACCTGCGCGCGCAGGGCCTGCAGCTCGGCGATCTGCGCGTCCAGCGCGGCCACGCGTTCCTCCAGCGCATCGGTCATCCGCGTGATGCTGAGGCGGCCCGTACGATAGGCCGGCAGCAGCTCGGCGATCGCCGGAAGCGAGAAGCCGATGCGGCGCGCCATCGCGATGAACACCACTTCGCGTCGCATCGATTCAGGGTAATCGCGGTAGCCCGAATCGGTGCGTGCCGGCAGCAGCAGGCCGAGCCGCTCGTAGTGGCGCAGCGCGTGCACCGTGACGCCGGCGCGTTGGGCGAGTTCCGAGATCCGCATCGGCCCAAGGCTAGCAAGCCTCGCGTTGCACGAAGCTTGGAGCGGGCCGATTTTTTTCAGCCGGCGAGCCGTCGCGCGTTCGAGGTGGCCTTGGCGTGGATGGGCTTGAGCCCGCGTTGTGCGATGCGCGCGCCGGCGCTCGACAGCTGGGTCAGCGTGGCGGCGGAGCGGGCAGCGGCGCCGGCGAGCGCCCGGCCGTGTGTCTCGATCTGCGTCGGCGTGGTGCTGGTGCTGAGCGAAAAAAGCGCAACGGCGCCGCCCAGCCAGTGCTTGACGGCGCGGTTGACGAGCGCGAACTGGGTGCTGTGCAGCTGGTTCGCCATGGCCGCGCCCGATTCGCTCGCTGCCGCGAGTTTCTCGTGGCCCATGAGCTGCATTTCCGCCAGGTCCTCGGCACTGGGCGAGAGCCCGGCGCGGGCGATGCGTTCGGTGCGCAGCTGGATCACCGAGCCGGAAGACAGCAGCATCTCGTGGGTCTTGAAGGCGACGTCGACCCACAGCATGAGCGGATTGAAGAAGCGGGAAGAAGAGAAGCTGGGCGACATGGACGTTCTGCGTGGAAAGGTCCACCGACTATAGGCCTATCGACTGCTGCGTGCTGCACTGCAGCAACCGTTGAGCGAATATTTCCTACCTTTTGTCACGGCGAGCTTCTCCTGTCCGCTGCAGAGCGCGGAGGCGCTCTCCCTTGCCGCTTCCGCCTTCGAAGATCGCAATGCCGCCATCAGGAAGCCGAACCCGGGCGAGAACTTCGTGCGGGTGCGCTATCTGCTATCTGTACCGCTTCTGAGCCCTGTCTCAGGCGAGGCATTCGCCGGCTCGCTCAAGATCGGCCAGCCATTGCGCGTAGGCCGATTCGCGTTCGGCTGGATCGCCGCGCAGCAGTGCCGACGGATGCAGCGTGACCAGCACCGGAAGCTCGCGCAGGCCGGTGTGCCAGCGGCCGCGTTCGCTCATGCAGGCCCTCTTGGGCGCGACGCCCGCAGGCGCTTGGCGTGCAGCTCGGTGACTGCATAGGCCACGGTGGCGATGGCGAGCGGCAGCAGATAGTAGATGGCGCGATAGGCGAGCAGCGCGCCGAGCAGCCGGCTCTGCGGAAACTGGTGCGCGAGCAGCGCGACGAAGACGGCTTCGAGCACGCCCAGGCCGGCCGGCACGTGGGTGATGACGCCCGCCACGGCGCCGACCAGCAGCACGCCGAGCACGTGCGGGTAGGGCAGTTGCCGCTGCAGCAGGAACCAGATCACGCCGCCGATCAGCGACCAGTTGATGCAGGACATCACGAGCTGCAGCAGCGCCATGCCCAGCGCCGGCGTCTCCAGCTCGTGGCCGCGGATGTTCCAGACATGCTCGCGCGCGATCGCGCACAGCGCCAGGTAGGCCGCGGCCAGCAGCAGCAGGGTGGCGCCGAGGATGCGCAGGCCGCCCTCTCCGATCTTCCAGTCGGGCGGCAGCGTCATCGGCCAGAAACAGAAGGCAGCGCCCGCGACCACCAGGTAGCCGAGCCAGTTGGTCAGCATGCTGAAGCCGAGTACCCGCGTGATGGTGATGCCGCCCAGGCCCAGGCGCGAATAGAGGCGGTAGCGGAAGGCCACGCCGCCGATCAGCGCGCCGAGGTTGAGGTTGAAGGCATAGCTGATGAAGGTGACGCCCATCACCGAGCCGGTGCCCAGCGTGTGGCCCGTCATGTGGCGCCCCAGCAGGTCGTAGCTGCTGTAGAGCGTGAAGCTGCAGGCGGCGAGGGCGGCCGCGGCGAGCAGCATCGGCAGCGGGATCTGGCCGACCGATTCGAAGACCTCGTCCCAGTCGATGGCGCGCGCCTGCCGCAGCAGCAGCCAGGCGACCAGGCCGAGGAAGACCCAGCTGCCGATCCGCTTCGCCCAGACCCACCAGGCGTGGCGTCGCGAGGGGTTCACGCCGTGTCCGTCTGCGTCGCGCCGCCGCCGCGCGGCGCGGGCGCTTCGAGGGGATGGAGTCGCGGCGCGTGGCGCGGCAGCCAGCCGACCCAGGATGGATACCAGCGCAGCAGGTGGAAGAGGAAGAAGCTGCGCACCAGGCGCCAGCCGCTCCATTCGGTGAGATCCGAGGTCTGGATCTGCTGGCAGTGGTCGCGCATCAGGCGATCGAGCCGCTCCGACATGAGCTGGTTGAAAGCCCGGTCGCGCACGACCACGTTCGCTTCCAGGTTCAGCGACAGGCTCAGCGGGTCCAGATTGCTGGATCCGACCGTGCTCCACTGTTCGTCCGCCAGCGCGACCTTGCCGTGCAGCGGGCGCTCGCAGTATTCGTAGATGCGCACGCCGGCGTGCAGCAGGTGGTGATACAGCATGCTGGCTGCCGTCTTGACGATCGGCATGTCGGGCTCGCCTTGCAGAATCAGCCGCACGTCGACGCCGCGCCGCGCCGCGCGCCGCATCTCCTTGATCAGCCGGTAGCCCGGGAAGAAATAGGCATTGGCGATCACGATGCGCTGCCGGGCGCTGCGGATGGCGGCGCGGTAGTGGCGCTCGATGTCGTTGGTGTGGCGGCGGTTGTCGCGGGTGACGAACTGCACCTCGGCATCGCCGGCCGGCGCGTTATCGTGCGGCGCGGCGGCGCGCAGGCGGCGCCTGAACCAGCCACGCCCCTTGCCTCCGATCGCGATCGCGCGCAGCACGAAGCGGTGGATCTCGGTGACGATCGGGCCCGCGAGTTCGACCGCGTAGTCCTGCTTCGCCTTCGGGCCGAAGTCCATCACGTGGTCGGCGGAGAAGTTGATGCCGCCGACGAAGGCGCGCGTGCCGTCGACCACCATGATCTTGCGATGCATGCGCCGGAAGACATTGAGCCGCTGGCCGAGGAAGCGCTGGCCTGGATCGAAGACGCGCACCTTGACGCCCGCCGAGGTCAGCCCCTCGATGAATTCATCGGAAAGATCGGGCGAGCCGAAACCGTCGACCATGAGGTCGACCTTCACGCCGCGTTGCGCCGCCGCCCGCAAGGCGCCATGGAGCTCCTTGCCGACCTTGTCCTCGAACAGGATGAAGGTCTCGATGATCACTTCGCGCTGCGCGTGGCGGATGGCGTCGAACACGCGTGGGAAGAACTGCTCGCCGTTCTCGAGCAGCTCGACGCGATTGCCCCCGACCCAGCGATTGCCCATCATGGTCACAGCTCGATCTCTGCCACCAGCGGCGCGTGGTCCGACAGGTGCGACCAGGGCTTGCGCGGCAGCACCACCGGTGCGTGCACGCCGGCATTGCGCACGTAGATGCGGTCCAGCGGGAGCAGCGGAAAGCGCGCGGGGAAGGTCTTCGCCGCGCTGCCGTTGGCCTGCACGAACACCTCCCGCAGCGACGCGCCCTGTTCGAGGATCTCGTGCGCGCGGCCGCGCCAGTCGTTGAAGTCGCCGGCCACGATCAGCGGCGCATCGGCCGGCACCTCGTCGCGCACGATATGGCACAGCAGCTCCAGTTGCTGCAGCCGGTGGCCTTCGGCCAGGCCCAGGTGGGCGCAGATCACGTGCACGTCGACCGGCCGGCCGGGCAGGCGCAGCACGCAATGCAGGAGCCCGCGCTTCTCGGGGCCCACGATCGACACGTCGTGGTTCTTGAAATGGATGATCGGAAACTTCGACAGCACGGCATTGCCGTGATGCCCCTTGGGATAGACCGCGTTGCGGCCGTAAGCGAACTGCGGCCACATGGTGTCGGCCAGGAATTCGTAGTGCGGTGCCTCCGGCCAGTTGTCGACCTTGCGGGAATGGCGCGAATGGGTCCCCAGCACCTCCTGCAGGAATACCACGTCGGCACCCACCGTGCGCACCGCCTCGCGCAGCTCCGGCAGGATGAACTTGCGGTTGAGCGCCGTGAAGCCTTTGTGGGTGTTCACGGTCATGACCTTGAGGGAGGTGGGCGATGCCGTCACGCCGGCCGAAGGGGAAGAGGGCTTCACATGTGCAGTTGTAAGCCGAGGTACCCATGGCGGCTGTAGGAACTTGCGCCGGCCTGCGCCCGGCGCGGGTCAACTCCTACAGGCAGGCCTGCCGCATCCCCACACGGGGCTGCCTTGGGTGCTCCTACGCTGGATCCGGAGTCTTGATGAAGAAGGGGCTCACATTCGTTGAACTCGAGAGACAAGGAGTCATCATGAAGCAAAGTTTCATCGCCACCACGCTTCTCGCCGGCCTGATGGGCTTGGCCGGCGTCGCCGTCGCGCAGAGCACCGCGACCCAGCGGCCCGACGGAAGCGAACCGGCTTCGCGCGACGCCGTGAGGGCCGAGGCGCGCGCCCACAACCGCAACAACGCCAACAACCCGGTGCCCAAGGGCGAGGCGACCACCACCGTGAACAGCCAGCCCAACGCGATGCCGCAGCCGACCGGCGAGCAAACGCGCATGGACGTGAGTCAACAGGCGCGCAAGGTCAAGCCGCGCTTTGGGGAGAGGGGTGAGCGGCCTGAAGTTCCGACCAACCCGACCGACAAGACCGGCACGCCGCAGTAAGGTGCGAGTCGACCACGAAAAAGCCCGCATCGCTGCGGGCTTTTTTATGGGCCGGTGTCGGGCTCAGCTCTTGGCGGCTTCGCCATGGCCATGGTGGTGATGGCCGTGTCCGCGATGGCCGAAGCGCATGCCTTCCGCATCGAAGGTCTTTTGCTGCTCGGGCGTAAGCGCCGCATAGAAGCTGCGCGTGGCATCGATGCGCTTGGCGAACATCGCGCTGCGTTCGGCGTGGCGCGTCTGCATCAGATCCAGGCGCTGCGGCGTCGTCATCTTGGCCAGCTCGGCGCGATCGGGACGGGCTTGTCCTGCCTTGCGGGCCGGCGGCTGTTGCGCCGTCGCGAAGCTGCTCCAGGCGCCTTCCTGCGCCGGGGTGAGCTGGAGCTTCTGCTTCAGCGCGGCCAGGCGCTCGGCGCGATGGGCTTGCATGCGCTCGAAGCGCTGGGCCCGGTCCATGCGCTTGGCTTGCGCCGGGGCCTTGGAGGCGTCCACCTTTGCCTCAGCAGCCGGCGGCGCCGGCGCCGCGAGGGGCGCCTGGGCGAAAGCGGCGGAGGAGGCGAAAGTGGCCGAGGCAAGCAGGCCGGCCAGGAGAAGGCTTTGGCGAGACGAAATCATGAGAGTGCTTCCTTTCGAAGAAGCCCGCCGCCGATGGGCAGCAGGTGAGAGGGAGTGTCGACGCGCTCTGTATCCCGGCCGTGAGCTCAGCGTTGTGCCTGCGTAAAGAAAAATTTCGGCGCGTACCGAGGCGGGGGCTCTATTTGGGCCGCGGAGGCGCCAGGCCGGCATCGGGCACCTCGCCTGGCCCTTGCGGACTTCGGTCATGCGGCAGATGTAGGCAGCCGCCGCGCATCGGTCCCGCGCCGCCACGGCCGAAATACCGTAGGCGCGCGACTACAGTTCAGCTCAGCTTGCCGTTTTGGAAATCGTGCACGGCCTGCATCACCTGTTCGCGCGTGTTCATGACGAAGGGGCCGTACTGCGCGATCGGCTCGTGCAAGGGCTTGCCCGCGATCAGCAGCGCGCGCGCCGGGCTGTGGTTGGAGGCGGGCGCACGCAGCAGCACGCCGTCGCTTTCGGGGTCGTTGGCGAGGATCGCCATGCGCTTGGTAGGGATCTCGCTGCTCCCAATAAAGAGCGATTCGCGAAACACGTGGAGCAACGCATTGCGGTCAGGCGCCAGCGGCTGGGCGAACTCGGTGCCGGGCGGCAGCGTGAGATCGAGGTAGAGCGGCTCGGTGTGCTCGCGCTGCACCGCGCCCTGGATGCCATGGCTTTCGCCCGCGATCACGCGCACGTGCACGCCCGCGGGTGTGGTGAACGCGGGAATCTCGTCGCTCTGAATGTCGCGGTACCAGGGCTTGCGCATCTTGTCCTTGGACGGCAAGTTGAGCCAGAGCTGGAAGCCTTCCATCAGCCCTTCTTCCTGCTCGGGCAGCTCGCTGTGCACCAGGCCGCGGCCGGCCGTCATCCACTGCACGCCGCCGTTTTCCAGCAGGCCTTCATGGCCCTCGCTGTCGCGGTGTCGCATGCGGCCCGCGATCATGTAAGTCACTGTTTCGAAGCCGCGGTGCGGGTGGCTCGGAAAGCCGCCGATGTAGTCGCCCGGGTTGTCGCTGCCGAAGGCGTCGAGCATCAGGTAGGGATCGAGCCGCTGCTGCAGCGTCTGGTTCAGCACGCGCGTGAGCTTGACGCCGTCGCCATCGCTGGTGGAGACGCCGGCGACGATCTGGTCGATGCCGCGCGGGCTGGCCAGCGCGGCAGGTTCGACGGCATGGGTGGTGGTCTTGGAGGTGCTCATGCAACCCATGGTGGCACGGAGCGGAGACCGCGTCAGGGGTGGGGCTGCCGCCCGTTCAGCGCCTCGAGCTCCCAGGACACGCCCTGCCAAGCCACCTCGGGGCCGGCCGCCCGCGGCCCGGCTGCTGCGCGCCCGGCCTCGATCGCCCAGCGCGCGCCTGCGCTCACGCTGTCGATCAAAGGCACTGCAAGCTCGGGCGCGATGGCGGCGGCCATGCCGGCCAGCCCGGCACCACCCAGGATCACGGCCTGCGCGTCGAAACGCGCTGCCGCCTCGCGGCAGGCTTCGGCCAGCAGCGCGTGGGCGCCTGCCGGGTCGGCGGCGAGCTCGGCGCCGCTCGCAGCCACCGTGTGGATGCCGGCGAGCGAGGGCGCGTGACCGAGCGCCAGGGCCAGGCGCTCGAGCATCGGCCGCCAGCGCTCGCCGCCCGTCACGACGGCGAAGCGCCCGTGCCGGGCCGCGGCCGCGAAGGCCGCTTCCGCGAGGCTGCCAACCGGGACGCTGCAGGCCTCGCGCAGGGCGAACAGGCCCGGATCGCCGAAGCAGCCGATCAGCACCGCGTCGGGCCGCTCGCCGCGCGCCAGCGCTGCGGCCCAGGCATCGAGCACCGCGTGCTGCGCCACCGCGTAGCTGGCCTCGCTGGCGATGTAGGGCGCGCCGAAGCGGGCGGTGACGGTGTGCACCTTCAAGGCCGGGCTCACTTCGTTCTGCACGTGGCGCTGCAGCAGCGCGCTCACCGTCGCCGAGGTGTTGGGATTGATGACGAGGAGGCGGGGCATCAGCGCCGCCGTGTAGCGCGCCGGCGCAGCCAGGCGGCGGAACCGAGCGCAAGCGCCATCACCATGAAGGAGACCACGGTGGTGACCGTGCCGAGCGCGTAGATCGATGGCGTGGTGACGGTCGAGGTCAGGCCCTGGAGTTCGAGCGGCAGCGTGTTGACGTCGCCGATGGCCTGCGAGGTGCGCGCGATCTCGTCCCACGAAAGCGTGAAGCCGAACATGCCGATGCCGACCACGGACGGTCCGATCAATGGCAGCACCACATGGCAGAAGCTTTGCCAGGGGGTGGCGCCGAGGTCGCGCGCAGCTTCCTCGAAAGCCGGGTTGAAGCGGTTGAAGACCGCGAACATGATCAGCAGGCCGAAGGGCAGCGTCCACGTCAGGTGCGCGCCGAGCGCCGAGCTGAGCAGGCCCAGTGCGGTGCCGTAGTTCTCGAGCATGCCATCGGCCCCCGCGGCCGCGAGCGCACCCTTGATGCCGCTGTCCAGCAGCCGGAACTGCAGCCCGATGCCCAGCGACACGATGATCGAGGGCATGATCAGGCTCGCGACCGTGACGAAGAACAGCGCGTTGCCGCCCGCGAGCTTCTTGCGGAAGGCGAGGCCCGCGAGCACCGAGAGCACGACGGTGAACAGCATCACCACCGCGCCCAGCATCAGCGAGCGCCGGAAAGCCGCGCCGATGTCGACCGTGCCCAGGCCCTCGGCGAGCTTGTAGAACCAGTGCAGCGAGACGCCGCGCAGCGGAAAGGTCAGGCCGCCTTCGGGGCCCTGGAAGCTCAGCACGAAGATCGTGATCATCGGGCCGTAGAGAAAGAGCACGAAGAGCGCGAAGACGATCGCCAGCGGCCAGAAGCCTGCGCTGCGCTGCTCGCCGATCCTTGCGCTCACGTCAGAGCTCCTTGCGGATATCGACCAGGCGCGTCAGGCCCCAGATGATCATCAGCACCACCGCCAGCAGGATCATCGCGTTGGCCGCCGCGAGCGGGAACTGCAGGTAGGAGGTCTGCACCTGGATGATCTTGCCGATCGAGGCGATCTGCTGGCCGCCCATCACGCCGATGGTCACGAAGTCGCCCATCACGATGGTGATGACGAAGATCGAGCCGATCAGGATGCCGGTTCGCGAGAGCGGCACGATCACGTTCCAAAGCGTCTGCCAGCCGGAGGCGCCGGCGTCGCTCGCGGCCTCGAGCAGCGAGCGGTCGATGCGCATCATCGAGTTGAAGATCGGCACGATCATGAACATCGTGTAGAGATGCACGAAGGCCAGCACCACCGAGAAGTTCGAGAACAGCAGCCACTCGACGGGCGCGTCGACCAGGCCCAGCCCCACCAGGCCCTGGTTGACGAGCCCGTTGCGCCCGAGCAGCGGCACCCACGAGATCATGCGGATCACGTTCGAGGTCCAGAAGGGCACGGTGCACAGCACGAAGAGCAGGGTCTGCATGCCCGGCGAGCGCACGTGGAAGGCCAGGAAGTAGGCGACCGCGAAGCCGATGACAAGCGTGATGCCCCAGACCAGGAGACAGAACTTGAGCGTGCTCAGGTAGGTGGAGAGCGTGACGCAGAAGTCGCCGTTGTCCGTGAGGTGCGAGCAGCCTTCGAAGATGCTCGCGTAGTTGCGCAGCGTGATTGCAGGAATCAGCTCGTACTCGTTGAAGTTCCAGAGGCTGACCATCGCGATCAGCGCCAGCGGGATCAGGAAGAAGAGCAGGAAGACCAGCGCGAAGGGCGCAGCCTGCCACCAAGGCTTGATGGCCTGAATGCTCGTTGCAGTTGCCGATGGGTTCATGGTTTTGTTCCCTCTCCCTCTGGGAGAGGGCTAGGGCGAGGGCAGGTGATGGGCGCTGCTTGCCCTCACCCCCGCCCTCTCCCAGAGGGAGAGGGAGTCAAACCCCTCACGCTGCAACGAACTCGTTCCATTTCCTCACCATGTACTCGTTCTCGTCCATCACTGCGTTCCAGCACGCGATGCCGCCCATGCGCTGCTCGTAGCTGCCGCCGTCGCGCACCGAGCCGGTCTTGGCCAGCAGGTCGCCGTTGGGGCTCTTGATGTCCTGCGTGGCGGGCTTGCCTTCCATCCAGTAGGCCCACTCGTAGGACTCCATCTTGGCCTTGGCGGTCTCGAGCACGGCGCTGTAGTAGCCCTGGCGGTTGAGATACGCGCCGGCCCAGCCGTCGAGGAACCAGTTGATGAACTCGTAGGCGCCGTCGAGCTTCTTGCCCGAGAGCGTGGCCGGCAGGCCGAAGCCGGCGGCCCAGGCGCGGTAGCCCTCCTTGAGCGGCTGGAAGTTGCAGGCGATGCCCTTGGTGCGCACGGCCGTCACGGCGGGCGACCACATCGACTGGATCACGACCTCGCCCGAGGCCATCAGGTTGACCGACTCGTTGAAGTCCTTCCACAGTGCCCGGAACTGCCCGGCCTTCTTGGCTTCGATCAAGGTCTTGATCGTCAGGTCGATCTCCGCCTTGGTCATGTTGCCCTTGTCGGCGTATTTGTGGATGCCCTTGGACTCCACCACCATCGCCGCGTCCATGATGCCGATGGAGGGGATGTTCAGGATCGCGGCCTTGCCCTTGAACTCGGGGTTCAGCAGCTCGGCCCAGGATTCGATCGGGCGCTTGATCAGGTCGGGGCGGATGCCCAGCGTGTCGGCGTTGTAGACGGTCGGGATCAGCGACATGAACTGGGTCGGCGACTTCGCGAACACCTTGCTCTTCTCGCCCTCGAGAAAGATCACCTTCTTGGGCGCGGTGCCCTGGTCGCCCACTTTCTTGCCGGCCACTTCGCCCTTGGTGAAGAGCGAGGTGATCTTGTCGGCGTTCTTGATCTTCTTGGTGTCGATGCCCTTCAGGTTGCCGGTGGGCACGATCTTCTTGAGCGAGAAGTACTCGGTGTCGATCAGGTCGAAGCTGTTGGGCGCAGTGACGGCGCGCTTGGTGACGTCGTCGGTGGTGACGGCCACGTACTGGATCTCGATGCCGGTGTCGGCCTTGAACTTCTCGGCGATCGCCTTGTCCTGGTTGACGGCGGTGCCGAGGTAGCGCAGCACGATCTTCTCCTGCGCGTGGATGGCGGGGAACACGCCGGCCGCCAGGATGCCCGCGGTGCCCTGGAGCAGGGTGCGGCGCTGTACGCCCTTGTTGGTGGATGAATCGATCGGTTCGGACATGGTTTGGCTCCTGATGGTGCGGTGATGAATCTGGACAAATGAGCGGCGGCGATCAGGCCGCCATCGCCGCGAGTGCGGACAGGGGCGCAGGCCGCGACACCGGCCCGGCGGGCGGTTCGCCCTTGGGGCGGACGGCGCCGGGGCCCAGGGGACGCGCATCGGCCGGCGACCAAGAAAGGCACACGCCGTCGCCGACCGCATAGGGATGCATGCCGAAGGCCTTCTCCGACAACAGCACCGAGACGCCGCTGCGCTCCGGCGCCACGCCCGTGAGCCTGAGGCCCATCAGCACGTAGGTGCCCTGGTATTCGACGTCCGTCACGTGGGCTGCGAGGCCGGCTTCGCCGTTGGCGCCGGCGGGCGCGATCTGCATGTGGTCGTTGCGCACCGCGATCAGTCCCTCGGGGGTGTCCAGCACGTTGTGGCCCCCCATGAAGCGCGCGACGAATTCGCTGGCCGGATGGTTGTAGACCTGGTGCGGCGAGCCGACCTGCTCGATCAGCCCGTGGTTCATCACCACCATGGTGTCGGCCAGCGCCATCGCCTCCTCCTGCGAGTGCGTGACATGGATGAAGGTGAGGCCCAGCTCCTTCTGCCAGCGCCGGAGTTCGGCGCGCATCTGGATGCGAAGAAAAGGGTCGAGTGCCGACAGCGGCTCGTCGAGCAGCAGCACGCGCGGCTCGGTGATGAGCGCCCGCGCCAGCGCCACGCGCTGCTGCTGGCCGCCCGAGAGCTCGCCCGGCTTGCGCTCGGCCAGGTGCCCCATGGCGACGCGCTCGAGCAGGTTCGCCGCCCGCTTGTGGCGCTCCGTCTTGGAGACGCCCTTCATCTTGAGGCTGAAGGCCGCGTTGTCGAGCGCCGAGAGGTGCGGAAACAGCGCGAAGCTCTGGAACATCATCGCAGTGCCGCGCGCCGCGGCGGGCAGGTTGGTGATGTTGCGGTTGTCCAGCAAGATGTCGCCGCCGGACACCGACTCGTGCCCCGCGACCATGCGCAGCGTGGTGCTCTTGCCGCAGCCCGAGGGGCCGAGCAGGCAGCAGTAGCTGCCGCTGGCGATGCGCAGATCGATCTGGTCCACCGCCGGCGGTGCGCCGGAGGCATAGCGCTTGGAGAGCGCGACGATTTCAACGGCTGCGGGCGGGAGGGCGGTGACAGCATCCATTGATGCCGACTTCGCAAGACATGTGCCAGCGGCCCCAGGTCTTCGCAGAACGCCCGTGCGCCGACTTGGTGCGCCGGTCATCGCGGCCATTGCGGCCAAGCACGGCGCCGGATGAAATGGCCGTGAGCTTCCACCACCGGCTGGTATCGATCCATGCCTTCCCCAACGGCAACGGACGCCATGCGCGCCTGATGGCCGATGAGCTGGTGCTGCGGCTTGCCCGTCCGCGCTTCACCTGGGGCAGCAACTCGCTGGTTGGAAGCGGCGACGCGCGCACCCGTTACCTCGACGCGCTGCGGGCCGCCGATGCGGGCGAGGTGGCGCCCTTGCTCCGGTTCGCGCGAAGCTGAGCGTTACAGCGGGTCGCTTCAGGGTGGTGCAAAGCGCGCGTTGGCCACGTTCCGGATCAGCGCCTCGCGCTGGAGCCGCGTGATGCCGCGCAAGCCCTCGGCCACCGACTTGGCGCGTTCGCCGTCGATCCTGCCGTCGCGCTGCCACTTCTCGACCGCCAGGCCCGGGTTGTTCAGCATCGCGGCCAGCCAGACCGCCTGGGCCGGCTCGAGGTTGCGCGCGCTGCGCTTGAAGTAGCGGCGCGCGGCGGCCTCGGCGCCGCAGAGATTGGGGCCCCAGGGCGCGTTGTCGAGGTAGAGCTGCAGGATGCGCGCCTTGCCCAGGGTCTGCTCCATCTCGACCGCATAGAGCAGCTCGCGCAGCTTGCGCTCGGCGCTGCGCTCGCCGCCGGTCGCGACCAGTCGCGCGAGTTGCTGCGTGAGCGTGCTGCCGCCGCGCTCCACCTGGCCGGCCTTCTGGTTGGCTTCGATCGAGGCGGTGAGCTCGGCCAGGTCGTAGCCGGGGTGGGTGAAGAAGCGCTGGTCCTCCGCCGCGATCACGGCGCGCGCGAGCCAGCTGTCGTTGGCCAGCCGCGCGGGCGCGCCGCAGCTGCTGCGGGCGTTGAGCATGGCCTCGGTGCCCAGGCCCTCGACCGTGAACTGCTCGATGCGCGGATGCAGCGAGAAGCTGCCGGCCGGCAGGTCGACCTGCGCGCGCAGGGCCAGCGTGCCGCCGATGCGGGCGCGCTGCAGCTCGGGCAGGCCGGGCGCCAGCACCGTGTACCAGCGCGCGATCGGCGCCTCGGGCGCATCGATGTGGAGCTGCAGGGTCTTCTGCGTGAGCCGGCCGTCCCAGCGAGCGCGCAGCACGTTGTCGCCTGCGACGGTGGACACTGTGGTCGCGGCCGGCGCCGCTTCGAGCATGCCGTTGAGCGAACCGGCATCGCGCCGTGCCGTGATGCGCAGGCTGTCGAGCCGGATCGGCGCGCTGCCGAGCGCCGGCACCGAGGCGCTGCAGGGCTCGCAGCGCAGTTCGAGCGTGGTGGTGGGCTCGTTCCAGCCGAAGCGGATGACGCCATGGCGCGTGTCGAGCGAACGGCCGTCGAGCCAGGGCGCGAACCACGAGGAGGTGGCGAGGCGGATCGCCGTGGGAACGCCGACGTTGAGGCTGAAGGGGCCCGTCTTGACGCGGGTCGGCCACTCGTCGGGGCCGGGCGCCAGCGCCAGTTTCACGACCAGGTAGATGGCCACCGCGGCCGTCAGCACCAGCGCCAGAAACGCAAAAAACAGGTAGAGCAGCGCTTTCTTCAAGAAATGTCTCTCACTCGATCGGTCTTGCCAGGGTCACAGCCTGCCAGGGTCCGTGGGATCGGCCGCTCGCTGCGGCCCAGTACCAGGCTGAAGTGTCGGTGAAAGCCGTGCCTTCGGCGTCCACGATGCGCTCGCAAACGCGCAACTTTTGCGCGCCGGGGCCCTCGGTGACGAAACAACGCCACAGTCGGGCCTGGGCATCGCGCGAAAGGAGCGTCTGCTCGATGCGATAGCCGAGCGCGCGGTAGCAGTCGGCGGCCGGGTGCAGCATGCGGGTGGGCGCGTTGACCTCGCGCAGCACCAGCGTCTGTCGGCCGTCGGTCAGGCGTGCGATGGCGCCGGGAAAGCGCTCGGCAAAGCGCTGCTCGACCTCGCTCAGGGCCAGCGGGCGCAGCGCGGCGCCGTCCCATTGGCTGGGCCACTCGTGAAAGGCCGCGGCCATGGCCGGCGCGGCCTGCGGACGCAGCGCGAAGGCGGCCGACCAGAGGAGGCACAGGCCCATGACGAAGGCGAAGACCGCCTTGTGCGCGATGCGGTTGACGAAACGGTTGGCGAAGCAGCGTTCAAGAAAGAGCGGTGTCGACACGGCGACCTCCTGCGGAAGTGATCAGACCGGGGATGGCGGCGGGGACGAAGCGCTCCTGCGGCCGGCGCGCCGGTGCCATCGCCCACGCGATGCCGCCGCACACCAGCGCGAGCACGGCCAGGCCGAGCGCCTCGTGCAGCCAGGGCGCGAGCGCGAGGCCCGCACCTTCGAAGCCGACCAGCACGCTGTTGCGCAGGATGTTGCCGGTCAGCACCAGCAGGCCCACGGCCGGCAGCCGGCCCAGGAAGCCGCGGTCGCCGCGCCGGGCCCAGAGGGCCACCGCGCAGGCCGTGAAGTAGCCGAGCCAGACCATCTGCACGCCGGAGCAGGGTGCGTCGACGATCACCAGCCGGCCTTCGACGAGAAGGCTGGTGCCCTCGCGAGCCATGCTGAAACCCGGCGCCAGCAGCCAGCGGCTGGCCTCGGCCGTGATCACGCGCAGCGGGTAGCCGGCATAGAACTGCAGCGATGAGAGCAGCGGCAGTGCGAGCACCGCCAGGCCGACGACCGGCAGGGCTGCGACGCGCCTGGGCAAGAAGGCCAGCAGGCCTGCGGCCAGCGCCAGCACGGCGATCAGGCCGGCGGCGAGCGGCGGCAGCGCCGGCATCACGCCGGGCCCGGTGCGCAGCAAGGTCGCGGCCAGCGTGCCGGCGCTGGCCAGCGCGAGCCAGCCGAGCCGGGGCGCGGCGCGCAGCGAATGCCGAAGCCTCCAGGCCAGCACGGCCAGCGCCGCGAGCGCGAGCAGACCGAGCGGATCGTCGGAGCCGTCGCGCAGGCGTCGGGCCATCCAGAGCCAGGTCGGCGTCAGCGCAGCGGCCTGCAGCGCCAGCCAGGCGGCGGCCGGTGCGCGGTCGAGTTGGATGCCCCAGTCGAAGACGCGGGGATGGGTTTGGGCGAGCTGAGCGAGGGTCATGTCGCGGTCCTCAAGCTGTGTACCGGCGTGCGTCGTGGCGGCGTGCGCGGCGGCGCAGCATGGCCAGCATGGAGAGCACGACCGCGATCGCGCCCAGGGTTTCGGGTTCGGGCGTGCTCGGCACTGCGGCGCCCAGGCTCTGGCCCTGGCCCAGCGCCAGTTCGCTCACGCCCTTGGGCAACGGCTGCGGCTGGTCGACGCTCGTGGCGTCTTGTGGCGCCATGTTGCGCACCACCTTGTCGACCGCGATGAAGCTGGTGTACTGCGTGAGCAGGCCGTAGCGCAGGCCGAGATCGGTGATGCGCTGCTTGAAGGCGTCGCCGCCTTCCAGCGCTTCCTGGTCGCTCAGGCTCGCGATGCGGTGGCGAGCCCAGAGGCTGCGCAGCGCGGCGGCATCCTGGCGCGTCGCGTCGTCGATGCGCACTTCCTGGCGGTACGGGCCGTCGGCGCTTTGGCCCTCGATGATGACGCGGCCCTTGGCTTCGCCGCGCCACTTGCCGAACACGATCACTGGGCGTTCACCGAGCACGTCGGGCAGCGCCTGCGGCTCCACGTCGTACACGTCGAGGCCGCCGAAGGTGGCTTTCACATTGGTGAGCACCGGCGACTCGACCATGCGGCGGAAGCGCGCCGCCTGCTCCGGTGCCTGGATCGGGTCGGTGATGATGAAGGGCTCGCCCATGCCGGCGCGGGCCAGGCCTTCCATCAGGTGCCGGTTGACCGAGCTGCCGATGCCGAAGGCGAAGACGTTGGCACGGCCGAGGTTCTTGCGCACCAGCTCGAAGGCTTCGCGCTCGACCGTCACGTAGCCGTCCGTCACGACCACCACGGTGCGCGACACGTTCTCGGCCTTGGGCTCGGCATAGACGCGCTTCAGCGCCGGGATCAGCTCGGTGCTGCCGCTGCCGTTGTAGTTCTTGATGGTGGACAACGCCTGCTCGATGTTGGCACGCGTCGCGGGCACCGATTGCGGCGAGAGCATCCTGTTGCTGCCCGAGAACAGCAGCACGTTGAAGGTGTCGCTGGGACGCAGCCCGCCGATCAGTCTTTCGAGGACGACCTTGGCCGTGTCGAGCGGGAAGCCGTGCATCGAGCCCGAGATGTCGACCACGAAGATGTAGTCGCGCGGCGAGATCGCATTGGCCGCGACCGACTTGGGCGGCTCGACCATCGCGAGGAAGAAGTTCTCCGCGCCATTCCCGTCATTGCCGCCTTGGCCCCTGTAGAGCATGAGGCCCGACTCGATCTTCTCGCCGGCGAGCCGGTAGTCGAGCACGAAGTCGCGGTTGTTGGCGGGCTCGCCGCTCTGCGCAAGTGCGACGTCGGCGTGCTGGTTGTCGTTGTTCTTGCGGATGTCGATCGCGTGCGTGGCCGAGCGGATTTCCTTGATGCCGAGTGGCGTGTCGAGCGCGACCTTCAGTTTGAACGCGGTGTTCGGCGCCACGCCTTCGCGCAGCGTCGGCTGCGCCACCCACTTCGCATCCCTGTTCTGCGACTGCGGGCTGTTGTAGCGCGGCCCCACCACCGTCGGAAACACGAACTGGTAGTTGCCCGCCTGCGGCACCAGCAGTTCGGTGTAGCGCAGCTCCACCTTGACGTCGTCGCCCGGCAGGATGTTCGCGACGTTCATCTGGAACACGTTGGGCAGGTGCTGCTCCAGCAGCGCGGCGGTCTTGCCTTCCTTCTTCGCGTTGTCGTAGTCGATGCGCGCCTGCTGCTTCTCGCGGATCTGCGCGGTGATCAGGCGGTCGGCGAGCCGCACGTTGAGGCCGCCGACCGCGGCCTTGGTCGAACCCGGGAACACGTACTTCGCCTCGATCGCGCGCGAACCCTCGTTGCGGTAGGTCTGCGTGACGCGAACGTCGGCGATCACGCCCGAGATCTTCACGTCGACCTCGGTGTTCTTGAGCGGCAGGCGGTCGATCGAAGGGTCGTCGCTCTTGACGAAGAAGTAGGGGCTCTCGGTCGCGAGGCGCGGGCCGGTCGCTTCCTGCGCATGCAGCGGCCGGGCGACGAGCAGCAAGAAGCAAGTGCTTGCGAGACCCAGCGTCGCGAGCCAGAGCCAGCGGCCGGGACGGGTTGTGGTGGCTTCCATGGTGGTGATCCGGTGGTCGTGCAACGGTGCACGGCAGCCACTGTCGAGTGCGGACTCGAAGACAGTTGGAAGCCTGTTTGAAGCGAAAAGCGCTGTGTGAAGTCCGTGTGAAGTGCGCGGGAGGCCGCACTTCATATGCGCTTCGGATCGTGGCGCGAGCATCGCCGCATCGTCATCGACGAGGAGAGAACCCTCATGCTTCAGACACTTCGAAATTCCGTGCTGCTCAAGGTCTTCGGCCTCATGGCCCTGACCCTGCTGTTGTGCATCCCGCTCGGCCAGATCGAATCGCTCAACCGCGAGCGCGGCCACAGCCAGCAGGAGGCAGCGCAGGAGCTCGCCGCCACCTATGCGGGCGCACAAACCGTGATCGGGCCCTTGCTGGTCGTGCCCTACGTGGAGCGCTGGATGGAACCGCTGCGCGACGCGCAGGGCCGAATCGTCGGCCAGGAAGGGCGCAGCAAGGAGCTGGCGCACCTGCTCTTTCCGGACAAGCTGCACATCGAGGGCAGCCTGGCGCCCCAGGAGCGCTATCGCGGGATCTTCAGGATTCCCTTCTACACGCTGAACGCGTCGCTGGCCGGCGCCTTCGCGGCCTTCGATGCGGCCGTGGTGCCGTCGAGCGAGAAGGGTTCGACGATCGAGTTCAAGCCGCCGTACGTGGCCTTCAACGTCAGCGACCTGCGCGGGCTCGACGGTTCGCCCGCGCTGCAGGTCGGCGCCGAGACGCTGCGCTTCCAGCAGCGCCTGCCTGGCCTGGCCGACGAGGCCTGGCTTGCGAGCGGCATTCATGCGCCGCTCGCAGGCAGCGCGCTGGCGGCATGGCAGGCGAAGCAACCGCTGCCCTTCCAGCTCAAGCTCGGGCTGGTCGGTCAGGAGAAGCTGTCGATGGTGCCGATCGGCGAGGAGACCACGGCGCATCTGACATCGCCCTGGGCGCATCCGAGCTTCGGGGGCCGCTTCCTGGCTTCGGAGCGCACCGTGACCGATCAGGGCTTCGATGCGCGCTGGCGCGTCTCCTCGCTCGTGACTTCGGCGCGTGAGGAAGTGCGCGGCGGCATGAAGAGCGCCAAGGCGCCTGCAGCGCTGCAGAGCTTCGACGTCTCGCTCGCGCAGCCGCTCAACGTCTATTCGATGTCCACGCGGGCGGTGAAGTACGGCCTCCTGTTCATCGGCCTGGTGCTGATGGCGGCCTTCATGTTCGAGCTGTTCCGCAAGCTGCGTCTGCATCCGGTGCAGTACGGGCTCGTCGGTCTCTCGATCGCGCTGTTCTTCCTGCTCCTCCTGGCGCTGTCCGAAAAGGTGGCGTTCTGGCTGGCCTATGCCGGCGCGGCGGGTGCCAGCGTGCTGCTGCTGGCGGCGTACTTCAGCGCGGTGCTGGGCGGCTGGCGGCGTGGCGCCTCCTTCGGCGCCTATGTGGCGCTGCTCTACGGCGCGCTCTACGGGCTGCTTGCGTCGGAGAGCAACGCGCTGCTGCTCGGCGCCTTGCTGATCTTCGGCATGCTCGCCGTGCTGATGCTGGCGACGCGCAAGGTCGACTGGTATGCCTTGTCGACCGGAGGCGGCAAGACTGTCGCCGCTGCCGGAGCGCAGTCATGAAGCCCGGCTTGCGACGCCTTCTGTTCTGGAGCGCGACCGTGGCGGCGGGCGGCGCGGTCGCGCTGCTGTGCGCTGCCGGCATCGCCGTGGCGGTGATCTATCCGAAGCTGCCGGATGTCTCGGAGCTTTCCGACTACCGGCCCAAGCTGCCGCTTCGGGTCTTCACTTCCGACGGCGTGCTGATCGGCGAGTTCGGCGAAGAGCGGCGCCAGCTCATCCCGATCGCCGACATGCCCCGGTCGCTGAAGGACGCGGTGGTCGCGGTCGAGGATGCGCGCTTCTACGAGCATGGCGGCGTCGATGCCAAGGGCCTGCTGCGCGCGGTGCTCGCGAACCTGCGGCATGGCACGCGCCAGGGTGCGTCCACCATCACCCAGCAGGTGGCGCGCAACGTCTACCTGAGCTCGGAGCGCACGCTGACGCGCAAGATCTACGAGGCGCTGCTCGCGTTCCGGCTCGAAGAGTGGCTCAGCAAGGACCAGATCCTCGAGATCTACCTGAACCAGATCTTCCTCGGCCACCGCGCCTATGGCTTCGCCGCGGCTTCGGAGGTTTATTTCGGCAAGCCCTTGAAGGACATCACGCTCGCGGAGGCCGCCATGCTGGCGGGTGTGCCGAAGGCGCCCGATGCCAACAACCCGCTGAAGAACCCGCGTCGCGCGCGGGCCCGCCAGTTGTACGTGCTCGACCGCATGCAGGAAGTCGGTGCGATCACCGCCGCGCAGGCGGTGGAGGCGAAGAAGGAGGTGCTGCATCTGCGCGACCCTTCCGAGCCGAAGCGCCTGCATGCGGAATACGTGGCCGAGACGGTGCGCCAGTTGATGTACGCGCAGTACGGCAGCAGCATCTACACGCGCGGCCTCAAGGTCACGACCTCGCTCGTCGCGGCCGACCAGGCGGCGGCGTACAAGGCGCTGCGCCGCGGCATCATGGACTACGAGCGGCGCCAGCCCTATCGTGGTCCCGAGCGCTTCGTCGATCTGCCCGCCGATCCCGCCGAGCTCGACGATGCCGTCGATGAGGCCCTGGCCGAGCATCCCGACAACGACGACGTTCTCTCCGCCGTGGTGCTGCAGGCCGACGCGAAGGAAGTCAGCGCCGTGCGTGCCAACGGCGACCAATTGAGCATCACGGGCGAGGGCCTGCGCCTCGCGCAGGCCGGCCTGTCGCAGCGCGCGGCCCCGAACGTGCGCGTGCGGCGCGGCGCGGTGATCCGCGTCGCGAAGACGCCCAAGGGCGCGTGGGAGATCGTCCAGATGCCGGAAGTCGAAGGCGCCTTCGTTGCGCTCGACCCGCGCGACGGTGCGATCAAGGCGCTGGTGGGCGGCTTCGATTTCGGCAAGAGCAAGTTCAACCACGTGACGCAGGCCTGGCGCCAGCCGGGCTCGAGCTTCAAGCCCTTCATCTATTCGGCCGCGCTCGAGAAAGGCTTCACGCCGGGCACCATCGTCAACGATGCGCCGCTGTTCTTCGACCGGGCCGCGACCGGAAGCCAACCGTGGGAGCCGAAGAACTACGACGGCACTTTCGGAGGGCCGATGTCGCTGCGCCATGCGCTCGAACAATCGAAGAACATGGTCACGATCCGGGTGCTCGAATCGATCGGCCCGCGCTACGCGCAGGACTGGATCGGCAACTTCGGATTCGAGCGTGCGAAGCATCCGGCCTACCTGCCGATGGCGCTCGGCGCAGGCTCGGTCACGCCAATGCAGATGGCGGCCGCGTACGGTGTCTTTGCGAACGGGGGCTATCGCGTCAGCCCCTGGCTCGTGACGCGCATCACCGACCCCAAGGGCCAGGTGCTGGTCGAGGCCGAGCCGCCGCCGCGCGACGAAAGCGCGCGCGCCATCTCGCAGCGCAACGCCTTCGTCATGAGTTCGCTGCTGCAAAGCGTGGTCACGAACGGCACCGGCTTCAAGGCCTATCAGGCGCTCCAGCGCCGTGACCTCTACGGCAAGACCGGCACCACCAATGATTCGATCGACACCTGGTTCGCCGGCTTCCAGCCGAGCCGCGTCGGCATTGCCTGGATCGGCTACGACACGCCGCGCCAGCTGGGCGTTCGCGGCGAGACCGGTGGCAGCCTGAGCCTGCCGATCTGGACCGGCTACATGCAGGCGGCGCTGCAGGGCGTGCCGGTGGCCGAGCTGCCGGCGCCCGACGGCGTGGTGAAGGTGGACGGCGAGTGGTACTACGACGACTACGCGCCGGGCCGCGGCATCACCAGCCTGGGCATCGAGACCGGCCCTACACCGCCGGCCGAGGCGCTGGCCGCGGTGCCGGTCAGCGCGATGCCGCCGCCGGAGGAACGCAACCGGATCCTCGACTTTTTCAGATAGAGCCTTAGTGCGACGCCAGCGGCAGCGTGAGCGTCGCGAGCGCGCCGCCGCGCGGCGCGTTCGCAAGCTCGATGCGGCCGCGGTGCAGCGCCGCGATCTCTTTCACGAAGGCCAGGCCGAGGCCGGTGCTCTTCTTCTGGCTGTGCGGGCGCGCAAGCGAATAGAACTTCTCGAACACCTTGTCTTTCGCGTAGTCGGGAATGCCGCGGCCGTGGTCGCGCACGGTGATGCGGGCCTCGCGCGCGCCGGCGTGCAGCGCGAGCGCGACCTCGGCGCCCGGCGGCGAGAAGTCGATCGCGTTGTCGAGCAGGTTGCTGACCGCGCGGCGCAAGAGGAAGGGATCGCCCTCGACGCGGACCTCGGTGTCGATCGCGACATGCAGGCGGATCTCACGCGCCGCCGCTGCGCCCTGGGCGCTCGCCGCCACTTCCCGCAGCAGCGGCGCCAGCGCGACCGGCTCGCTGCGCTCCAGCGCGCGCTGGGTTTCGAGCGCCGTCAGCTCCATCATGCGGTCGACGATCTCCTGGATGCGCTCGGTCTCGCTTGCGATGTTGGCGAGGAAGCGTTCGCGCTCGGCCTGGGGCATCGAGGGTTCCTGCAACAGCTCGGCCGCGCCGCGGATCGCCGACAGCGGGCTCTTGATCTCGTGCGTGAAGGTCTGCACGTAGTCGGCGACATAGCTGCGGCCGGTTAGCGCGTCGCGCATCTCGCCGAAGCCGCTGCGCAGCGTATCGACCGCGCGGCGCACCATGCGCGCGAGGCTCCAGCTGCGCTGGCTGCGCAGCCAGCGCAGGTAGTCGGAGATCAGCCCGAAGGGCCGCACCAGCCAGACCGACATGATGAGCGCCAGCACCAGCAGTGCGAAGGCCGAGCCGACGCCGACCCACAGCGTGCGGGCGCGTGCGTCCTCGACGAACTGGCCGAAGCTTTGCACCGGCTTGCCGACGCTGACCACGCCGACGATCTCGTTGTTCCAGCGTATCGGGGCAGCCGCGTACATCACGGAGGTCATCGGGTCGCCTTCGATGTCGCGCGAAGTGCGCGCGCCGTAGACGCCGGCCAGGGTGCGGCTCACGTCGCTCCACTTCGAGAAGTCGGCGCCGACGCTGCGGCCGAGCGAATCGAAGAGCACGCGGCCGCTGCGGTCGGTGACGTAGATGCGCAGCTCGACGCGGCTCTTGTGCAGGTTGTAGATCTGGGCCGAGAACTGGCGCGCGTAGGCCGAGCGGAACACCGGCTCCAGCCGCGCGGTGTTGATCGCGCCGGCGATCACGTCCTGCTCGATCAGGCTGGCCATCAGCTGCGAGGTCTCGACCAGCGACTCCTCGGCCGACTCGCGGTAGCGCGGGTCGATGTCGGACACCACGCGGTAGAGCAGGAAGGCGATGCCCGCCGTGTAGATCAGCAGGATGCCGATGAAGATGCGGGTTCTGCGACTCAAGGGATGGCCCCCACGCTCGGCACCGCATGTCCTCGCTGCCCCCCGAGGGGGAAGCTGCAGGCCGCCCGTCTGCGCGAAGCGCGGACTTCGCCGCGCTGGCGGCCCGGCGCCGGCCTGATGCTCATCTCCGATTCGCCGGCAGCTCTTCGTTGAGCGCATAGCCTGTGCCGCGCAAGGTTCGGATGGCCTCGACCTCCGGCGCGATGGCGCGCAGCTTGGCGCGCAGGGTCTTGACGTGCGCGTCGACCGTGCGGTCGAAGCTGTCGCTGGCATCGTCCCAGACCAGTCGCAGCAACTCGTCGCGTGTGAACACGCGGCCCGGGCGCTGGATCAGCAGGCGCAGCAGCCCGTACTCGTAGCGCGAGAGTTCGAGCAGGCGGCCGTAGTAGCGGATCTGCATGCGCTCGGCGTCGAGCGCGAAGGGCGTGGTGGGTGGAGTGGCCGCCGGTGCAACGGGCGTTGCCGGCATCGAGGCGCCATTGCCGCGCCCGCTGCGCCGCAGGATCGTGCGCACGCGCGCCACCAGTTCGCGCGGCGAGAAGGGCTTGGCGATGTAGTCGTCGGCGCCGAGCTCGAGGCCGACCACGCGGTCGATCTCGTCGCTGCGCGCCGTGAGGAAGAGCATCGGCACCTCGGCGCCGCCGGCTTCGCGGTTCAAGGCCTGCAGGCGCTTGAAGAGCTCGAAGCCGTTCATGTCGGGCAGGCCCACGTCCAGGATCGCGAGCGCGGGCGGATCGGCCGCGAACTGCGCGATGGCCTCCTCGGCCGTGGCGCACCAGACGGGCACGAAGCCGTCGGTCTTGAGCACGTACTGCAGGGTGTCGGCGATGCCCGACTCGTCTTCGGCGATCAGGATCCGGGGGTTGAAGGGCATGGGCCGGATGGTAGCCGGCCGGAACCTTTGCGCCGCAGCTCGAACGAACAGGGTCTTGCATTCTGGAGAACCGCACCGTGACCCCATCCGAAACCCGGGCCATCGTCACCCTCAGCCTGCTGGCAGCCTTTGTCGACGGCGAGAAGCACGAGCGCGAACGCGCCGAGATCAAGCGCATTGCCGAAGGACTCTCTGAGGCCGACGGCGTGCAGCTGCCGATGCTCTACCAGGACGTGCTGATGAAGCGCGTTTCGCTGCCTGCGGTGGCTGCTGAACTGAAGAGTTCCGAATCGAAGCAGCTCGCCTACGAGATGGCGGTCTGCGTCTGCGATGCCGACGGCACGCAGTCGGAGGCCGAGCGCATGTTCCTCGCTGACGTGCGCACTTCGCTCGGGCTTGATGCGCCGGCGGCGAAGCAGTTCGCGAAGGAGGCCGAGGAGATCGCGGCGGTGCCGCTGTCGACGGCCGTTGCCGCTGCTGCACCGTCCGCCACGGTCGACAACGCCGAGCTCGACCAGGCGATCCTCAACGCCGCGATCCTGAACGGCGCGCTCGAGCTGCTGCCCGAGACGCTCTCGACCATGGCCATCATCCCGCTGCAGATGAAGCTGGTCTATCGCATCGGCCGCGCGCACGGCTACGAGCTCGACAGCGGCCATGTGAAGGACTTCCTCGCCACGGTGGGCGTCGGCCTGACTTCGCAGTACCTCGAACAGGCCGGCCGCAAGCTGCTGGGCGGCCTGCTCGGCAAGGTCGGCGGCGGAATGCTGCGCGGCCTCGCCAAGCAGGCGGTGAGCTCGGGCATGAGCTTCGCGACCACCTATGCGCTGGGCCATGTCGCCAAGCGCTACTACGCAGGCGGCCGCACGCTGTCGACGCAGATGCTGAAGGAAGCGTATGCGAGCGTCACGCAGGAAGCGCAAGGCCTGCAGACGCGCTACCTGCCTGCGATGCAGGAGAAGGCGCGCACGCTCGATGCCGGCAAGATCTTGTCGATGGTGCGCAGCGCCTAGCTGGCCCCCACGCTCCGTCACTTCGTGTACTCGCTGCCTCCCGAGGGGGTGCAGGCCGCCTTGGGGCGGCCCGGCGCCGGCCTAGTGCAAATCGAAGCAGCAGCCCGCGTAGTAGGGCTTGTCGCCGCCGTCGACGAAGGGCACCTCGATCGGCTTGCCCTCGTTGCGCCAGGCGTCGCGCCGCTTGTAGCCGGATTCGGCGAGCTCGGCGAGGAGCTCGTCGTGGTGCTGGATCCGGTAGGGACAGACGGCAAAGCCGATGCTGTTGAGCGTGTAGAGCGTGCGCTCGGGATGCACCGCCGTCGTGTTGAGCACGATGCGCCGTGGCTTCACAGGCAGCGCGGCAATGATCTCGGACATGCGCGTCGGCAGGTACTGCAGGCTGCCCGAGGCGTAGAGCACGTCGCAGCCGCTCGCGTCGCGCCAATCGGTGGTGAAGCTGAGCTGCGCGCTGGCCTCGCGCTGCACCGCGAGCTCCCGGCCGCTCGCCACCACGTTAGGCACGTCGCAGACGGTCCAACGCAGGTCGGCAGGGTAGTTGAGCATGCGGCGGAAGGCGTAGTACTTGATGCCGACATGGCCGCCCAGGTCGAAGATGCTGCGCATGCCGTCGTCGAGCGCGCGGCCGAGCCAGAACAGGCCGGGGTAGTCGTAGAAAGCGACCTGGTGACTGTAGAAGGCGTCCGCCGGGGCGTTGTCGTATCCGATGGCCTTGGAGGGCGGCGCGCCGGCTTCGGCAGCGGCGAAGCTCTCGAAGGAACCCATGAACAGGTTCTCTTCGCGGTTGTCCAGGAACTTGCGCCGGTAGGCAGCTTCGCGGACCGATGACGGCAGCAGATTCGACAGCATGGAAGCCTCTTTGCTCACGGTGGATGCAGCGCATATTTTGCACTTTGAAACAAAAGTATTCAACTGTTTCGTGCATTCTCGGTGTCGCCGGTCGGCATCCGGGCCGGGCCGGGGCTCACTGTGCCTGGTAGCCGGCGTTCTCGATCGCCACGATGATGTCCTGCCGCGGCTGATGGCTCAACACGTCGACATGACCGGTTTCGAGATCGACCGTGACCTGCGCCTCGGGGTCCACCGTCTGCACCGCGTTCTGCACGGCGCTCGCGCAATGGGCGCAGCTCATGCCCAAGACCTGGAATTTCTGGCTCATCGTTGCTCCTTTCATGGGGATGATGCGCAAGTGTCAACCTTCTCACGTTGTCAATGTCCAGTACAGGGGCGCTCGTCCCTTGCCGTATCCTCGCCTGCGGCCCGCGGTAAGCCCCGGTAACGAACTCTCTTTTCCCTTTCCATGCGAATCCTGCTGGTCGAAGACGATGCGGTGCTGCGCGGCGTGATGCTGCGCAGCCTGGGCGATGCCGGACACCGCGTCGACGTGGCGGCGAATACCGAGGACGCCGACCACCTGTGGCGCGTGCAGCTGTTCGATGCGGTGCTGCTCGATCTCAGCCTGCCGGCAACGGCCAGCCCGACCAGCGGCCTCGCGAGCGGCCTCACCGTGCTGCGCCACGCACGCGCGCGCGGCGACCGCACGCCGGTGCTGGTACTGACCGCGCGCGATCGCACCGAAGAGCGCATCGCCGGCCTCGATGCGGGCGCCGACGACTACCTCGGCAAGCCCTTCGACCTGGCCGAGGTCGAAGCCCGCCTGCGTGCGCTGGTGCGGCGCGCACAGGGCACCGAGGACATCGCCACGCTGGGCCGGCTGCGGCTCGACCGCAAGGCGCGCCGTTTCTCGGTGGCCGGCGCGCCGCTGGACCTGCCGGCGCGCGAGTTCGAGGTCTTGTGGGAGCTGATGAGTCCGCCGGGCCGCACAGTCAGCAAGCGGGCCATGTCCGACAAGCTGTCGAGCTTCGATGAAGCGCTGGGCGACAACGCGCTGGAGGCCTTCATCTCGCGCCTGCGCAAGAAGCTCGCGGGCAGCGGCGCGGCGATCCGCACGCTGCGCGGCATCGGCTATCTGCTGGAAGCGGCCGAGTGAAGCCGGCGCCGCGCCGGGCGTCGGCGGGCGCGCCTTCGCTCACTTCGCGCGTGCTGCGGCGCGTGCTGCTGCCGCTGGCCCTGACCTGGCTGGTGGGCACCGCGGTCGCGGTGGCGGTGGCCGGCCACTTCACCGAGCAGGCCTTCGACCGCGCCTTGCTCGACGATGCCTATTCGGTGTCGGCCAACGTGGAGGCCGGCGAGCGCGACATCCAGCTGCAGCTGTCGCCGCGCGAGGTCACGAGCGTGCTGTTCGACCAGTCGGAGCAGGTCTACTTCGCGGTGCTGCGGCCCGACGGCTCGCGGCTCGCCGGGCACGCGGGCCTGCAGGCACCGGCGCCGGAGGAGGGCGCGCGCTATCGCTTTTCCGATGTGAACTACGAGGGGCAAGCGCTGCGCGCCGTGGTGTTGAACCATGACGCGCCCAAAGCCTTCCGCGTCGTGATCGCGCAGACCACGCGCGCCCGCGCCGCGCTGGTCGAACGGCTGCTGCTCTATTCGCTGGCGCCGCAAGGTGTGCTATTGGCGCTTCTGGCCGTGTGGCTGTGGCGCGGCATCGAAGGCGAGCTGCGTCCACTCGGCGAACTGCGCCGGACGCTGGACCAACGCGATGCCCACGACCTGGCGCCGGTGCCGGTGGCACGCAGCTCGCGCGAGCTCGAACGCCTGGGCGAGACGCTCAACGCCCTGTTCGAGCGCTTGGGCCACAGCGTGCGTGCGCAGCGCGAGTTCGCGGGCAACGTGGCGCACGAGTTGCGCACGCCGCTGGCCGGCATCCGCGCGCTGGCCGACTACGGCCTCGCGCAGCAGGCCCCGGCCGTGTGGCGCGAACAGCTGCAGCACATCGCCGCCAGCCAGGCGCGCGCCAGCCACCTGGTCGACCAGCTGCTCGCGCTGGCGCTGGCCGACGAGGCCCGCACCGGCCTGCAGCGCGCGCCGCTTCGGCTCGACGAGCTGGTGGAGCAGGCGGTGCTGCGCCATCTCGCGCGCGCCGATGCAGAGGGCGTGGATCTGGGCGCGCTGGGTCTCGACCAGCCGGTGACGGTGCAGGCCAATGCGGCGCTCGTCGAAGGCATCCTCGACAACCTGATCGACAACGCGCTGCGCTACGGCGGCCGCACCATCACCGTCGAGCTGGCGGGCCGCACGCTCGGCGTGGTCGACGACGGCCCCGGCATTGCGCCCGAGGTGCAGCGCGACCTGATGCAGCGCTGGTCGCAAGGACCGGCCGGGCAGAAGCTGGGGCAGGGCGCCGGCCTCGGGCTCGCGATCGTGGCGCGCCATGCCGCGCTGCTGGGCGCCGAGCTGCGCTTCGACAAGGCGTCCGAAGCGGGCGGGCTGCGGGTCAGCGTGGCCTTCGCGCCGAGCCCGCCCGGGGACGATCAGCCCAGCGCCGGATAGTCGATGTAGCCCTTCGCGCCGCCGCCGTAGAAGGTGTTCTTGTCCCAGGGATTGAGCGGCGCGCCCTCGCGCAGGCGGCGCACCAGGTCGGGATTGGAGATGAAGGGCTTGCCGAAGGCCACGAGGTCGTCGCCTTCCTTCAATGCCTCTTCGGCCAGCGGCTTGTCGTAGCCGTTGTTCACCATCCAGGCGCCCTTGCCGCCGGCCTGGCGGTAGGCGGCCTTGAGGGCTTCGTAGTCGAAGGGGCGGTCTTCCAGCTCGCGCGGGCCGCCGGTGGCGCCCTCGACGACGTGGATGTAGGCCAGCTTGAGCGTGGCGAGCTGTTTCACGACGTACTCGAAGAGCGGCTGCGGATTCTCGTCGTGCACGTCGTTGGCCGGCGTCACGGGCGAGATGCGGATGCCGGTGCGGCCGCCGCCGACCGCGTCGACCACGGCACGCGTCGCTTCGAGCAGCAGGCGGGCGCGGTTCCCGATGCTGCCGCCGTAGTCGTCGCTGCGCTTGTTGCTGCCGGTCTTGAGGAACTGGTCGAGCAGGTAGCCGTTGGCGGCATGCACCTCGACGCCGTCGAAGCCGGCGGTCTCGACGGCGTTGCGCGCGGCGGCGGCGTAGCCGTGGACGATGCCCGGCAGCTCGCCCGCGTCGAGGGCGCGCGGCTCGGAGGTTTCGACGTAAGTGGGAACGCCGTCCTTGATCAGCACGGTCTTGGTCTTGGCCGTGATGGCCGAGGGCGCGACCGGCTGGCCGCCATCGGGCTGCAGCTCGTTGTGCGAGACGCGGCCCACGTGCCAGAGCTGGACCACGATCTTGCCGCCCTTGGCGTGCACCGCATCGGTCACGCGCTTCCAGGCTTCGAGCTGCTCGCTGCCGTAGAGGCCGGGCACGTCGGCATAGCCCTGGCCCTGCTGGCTGATCGCGGTGGCTTCGGTGATCAGCAGTCCGGCGCTGGCGCGCTGCGCGTAGTAGGTGGCCGCGATATCGCGCGGCACGGCGTTGGGCGAGCGGTTGCGCGTGAGCGGCGCCATGACGATGCGGTTGGCCAGCTTCAGGTCGCCGGCCTGGATGGGGTCGAAGAGGGAGGACATCGGTTCTGCTTGTTGGGGTGGATGAATAGCGCGAACGGTAAACCGGCGCGCCTAACCGCGCTGCCACGGGGTTGTCGGTTTGCTGCTAGGGGATGCAGCAGAATGCCCGCACTCCATGACGATGCATTCCGCCACGCTCACGCCCGCGCAGGCCCTGCGCCTCGCGCTTGCGTTGTCGATGGGTGCCGCGGTCTCGCTCGGCATCACGCGCTTTTCTTATGGCTTGCTGCTGCCGCCGATGCGCGCGGATTTGGGCTGGAGCTACACGCTGGCCGGCGCGATGAACACCGCGAATGCGGCCGGCTATTTGCTGGGCGCATTGATGACGCCGGCCTTGATGCGGCGCCTCGGGCCGCTGCGTCTGCTGGTCTGGGGTGCGGTGTGGGCCAGCCTGTTCATGGCGGCCAGCGGCTTCTTCACCTCGGCCTCGGCGCTGCTGTTGCAGCGCTTGCTGGCCGGGCTGGCGAGCGCCTGGGTGTTCGTCGCGGGCGGCCTGCTGGCGGCGCGGCTCGGGACGCTGCAGCCGTCGCGCGCAGGCCTTCTGCTGGGCCTGTACTACGGCGGCACGGGCTTCGGCATCACCTTGTCGGCGCTCCTGGTACCGCCGGTGCTGCACGCTGCCGCGGGCGAAGCGCATGGCTGGGCCTGGGCCTAGTGGGCGCTGGCGCTGGCGAGCTTCGCGGGGACGGCCGTGCTGGGGTACGCGGCGCATGCGATGCCGAGCGAGGCGCGTGCACCCGCTGCGCCGGCGTCCGCGCACGAGGCGGCCGCGCAGCCCGCGCGCGCAGTACGTCGTTTCGGCTGGGCGCTCGCGGGCTATGCGCTCTTCGGCGCCGGCTACATCGGCTACATGACCTTCGTGATCGCGCTGCTGCGCGAGCAGGGCGCGAGCCCGGCGAACATCACGATGTTCTATGCGCTGCTCGGCGTCGCCTGCGTGGCTTCGGCGCGGCTCTGGGCCGGCTTGCTGGATCGCTTTCATGGCGGCCAGCCGCAGGCGGTGCTCAATGCCTTGCTGGGCATGGCAACCCTGCTGCCGGTGCTGAGCGCCGCGTGGCCGGTGACGCTGGTCTCGGGACTGCTGTTCGGCGCAGTGTTCCTGTCGGTGGTGGCCTCCACCACCGCGCTGGTGCGCCACAACCTGCCGGCCGAACAATGGGCCACCGGCATCAGCGCCTTCACGATCATCTTCGCGCTGGGGCAGATCGTGGGGCCCACCGTGACTGGCTGGATCTCCGACGGGCCGGGCGGCCTGGCGCGCGGCCTGGTGGCCTCGGCGATCACGCTGTGGGCCGGGGCTGCGCTCGCCTCGCGGCAGCGGCCGCTGCTGCTTACTTGAGCAGGCCTTCGGTCTTCATGGCTTCCTGTACGGCCGGGCGGGCGCCGACGCGTGCATGCCAGGCCTGCACATTCGCGTAGGGCGAGATGTCGACGCCGGTCGGCTTGGTCCAGTTGGTGACGGTGAACAGGTAGCCGTCGGCCACCGTGAAGTGCTCGCCCATCAGGTAGTCCTTGCCTTCGAGCTCGCCGTTGAGCCACTCGTAGCGCGACTGGAGCTTGGTCCTGAAGATGGCCTTGGCTTCTTCGGGCATGTTGGGGTTGAACATCGGCGAGTAGGTCTTGTGAATTTCGGTGCCGATGAAGGTGAGCCACTCCTGCAGCCGGTAGCGCGAGAGCGTGCCGCTGGCGGGGGCGAGGTTCTTGTTCGGCGCGAGGTCGGCGATGTACTGCACGATGGCCGGACCTTCGCGCAGGCGCGTGCCGTCGTCGAGCTCGAGCATCGGCACGTAGCCGAGCGGGTTGATGCCGTAGTAGTCGGTGCCATCCTGCAGCTTGTGGCTCTTGGTGCTGGCGAGCACGGGTTCGAAGGCGAGGCCGGCTTCGCGCAGCGCGATATGGGGCGAGAGCGAGCAGGCGCCCGGCGAGTAATACAGCTTCATGCGAAAAACTCTCCAATGGATGTTCGGGAAACGTTCTTTCTTGCAGACGCGAGGCCGATGCTAGCGGGTTCGCCGCGAGCGCGTTTGTCCTACGGGGCCTTGGGCGCGGCGACTATCGGGCCGGCCGGCGCGCCTTTCTATGCTCCCGGCACCGCGGGCGGATGACCGCACGCAAGGAGCTCGCTCATGTTGAAGTACGCCATCATTTTTGCGGTGATCTCGCTGATCGCCGGCGCCCTCGGCTTCGGCGGCGTGGCGGCCGGCGCGGCCGGCATCGCGATGGTGCTGTTCGGGCTGTTCCTGATCCTGGCGGTCGTGTTCCTCGTTCTTGCGGCGCTCGGGGTGGGCGCGGTGAAGAAAGCGCTGGATTGACGCACTACTCGAACGTGGAGACGGTGCTCGACTACGAGGTCGAGGCGCCGTCGCATTTGCTGCTCAACATCGAGGCCGCGCGCAGCGGCGCACAGACTGTGATCAGCGAGGATCTGGCGATCGAACCGGCGGTGGAAATGCAGGTTTTCTGCGACGAGGGCAGCGGCAACCGCTTCATTCGTTTCGATGCGCCGCCGGGGCCGCTGAAGATCCGCTACCGCGCCAGCGTCCAGCGCGCGCACGTGGAAGTGCCGTCCGATCTGGCCGAAGTGCCGGTGAACCAGGTGCCCAACGAGATCCTCCACTACATGATGCCGACGCGCTACTGCGAGTCGGACCTGATGTCGCGCTGCGCGCAGCAGCTCTTCGGCGACCTGCCGCCGGGCATCGGACGCGTGCAGGCCATCGCCGACTGGATTCACGACAGCATCACCTACGAACCGGGCAGCAGCGACTCGACCACCACCGCGCGCGAGGTCTTCGTCGAGCGCGCCGGCGTGTGCCGCGATTTCGCGCACCTGGGCATCACTTTCTGCCGCGCGCTCAACATCCCGGCGCGGCTGGTGGTGGGCTATGTGTGGTTCGACGAGCCGCCGCAGGATTTTCATGCGCTGTTCGAGGCCTGGCTGGGCGGGCGGTGGGTCTTGTTCGATGCCACGCGCATGGCGCCGGTCGATCGGCTGGTGCGCGTGGGCACGGGGCGTGATGCGAAGGACGTCGCCTTCTGCACCATCTTCGGGCCGGTGCGCATGACGGGCAAGTCGCTGGTCGTGCGCGAACTGCAGGACGAAAGCCTCACGCCGCCGGCCGAGCCCGAGCCCAGCGGGCAGCTGGTTGGGATCGAGAAGCCGGCGCCGGTGGCCACGGTCGGCGAACCCTTGAATTGCTATCAAAATGATAGCAATCGGCCCAGGCAAATAGCCGGGCCCGGCTTGCCCCTGCACACCGCACGGAGCACGGTGCGCGATTAAAATTAGCGCCCCTTTCCGCGAGCGCACGCGCATGTGCGCCCCCACTCTCCATGCTGTACCCCGAAGAATTCGATGTGATCGTCGTCGGTGGCGGCCATGCCGGCACCGAAGCCGCGCTGGCCTCCGCGCGCATGGGCGCGCGCACGCTGCTGCTCACCCACAACATCGAGACGCTGGGGCAGATGAGCTGCAATCCCTCGATCGGCGGCATCGGCAAGGGGCACCTGGTGAAGGAGGTCGATGCGCTGGGCGGTGCGATGGCGATCGCGACGGACGAGGGCGGCATTCAGTTCCGCATCCTCAATTCGAGCAAGGGGCCGGCGGTGCGGGCGACGCGCGCGCAGGCCGACCGCGTGCTCTACAAGGCCGCGATCCGGCGCCGGCTCGAGAATCAGCCGAACCTGTCGCTGTTCCAGCAGGCAGTCGATGATTTGATGATCGAGGGCGACCGCGTGGTCGGCGCGATCACGCAGGTCGGCATCGCGTTCCGCGCGCGCGCGGTGGTGCTGACGGCAGGCACCTTTCTCGACGGCCGGATCCATGTCGGGCTCGACAACTACCAGGCCGGCCGCGCCGGCGATCCACCGGCGGTCAGCCTGTCGGCGCGCCTCAAGGAACTGAAGTTGCCGCAAGGCCGGCTCAAGACCGGCACCCCGCCGCGGCTGGACGGGCGGAGCATCGACTTCTCGAAGTGCGTCGAACAACCGGGCGACGGCATGCCGGGCGGTGCCGGGCCGATGCCGGTCTTCAGCTTCATGGGCCGGGCCGACATGCACCCGCGGCAGATGCCGTGCTGGATCACGAACACCAACGCGCGCACGCACGAAATCATCCGTTCCGGCTTCGACCGCAGCCCGATGTTCACCGGCAAGATCGACGGCATCGGGCCGCGCTACTGCCCGAGCGTGGAAGACAAGATCAACCGCTTCGCGGACAAGGAAAGCCACCAGATCTTCCTGGAGCCCGAAGGCCTGACGACCAACGAGTACTACCCGAACGGGATCTCGACCAGCCTGCCTTTCGACATCCAGTACCAGTTGGTGCGTTCGATGGCGGGTCTGGAGAACGCCCACATCCTGCGCCCGGGCTACGCGATCGAGTACGACTACTTCGATCCGCGCGAACTCAAGAGCAACTTCGAGACGCGCGCGATCCAGGGGCTCTTCTTTGCGGGGCAGATCAACGGCACCACCGGCTACGAAGAGGCGGCGGCGCAGGGCTTGTTTGCCGGCATCAATGCGGCGCTGCAATGCAGAGGGGGGGCCGCCTGGATGCCCCGCCGCGACGAAGCCTACCTGGGTGTGCTGGTCGACGACCTGATCACCAAGGGCGTGACCGAGCCCTATCGCATGTTCACCAGCCGGGCCGAGTTCCGGTTGCAGCTGCGCGAAGACAACGCCGACATGCGGCTCACCGAGATCGGGCGCAAGCTGGGCTTGGTGGACGATGCGCGCTGGGACGCCTTCTCGCGCAAGCGCGATCTTGTTTCACGTGAAACAGAGAGGCTGCGTTCTATTTGGGTGAATCCGAGGAATCTGCCGGCTGCCGAGTCCGAACGCGTGCTCGGCAAGGCGATCGAGCGTGAGTACAACCTGGGCGACCTGCTGCGCCGGCCCAATGTAAGTTACGCCTCGCTGATGTCGCTGGACGGCGGGAAGTACGGCTCGGACCAGCCCCTGGGCGAATCGGAGATCGAGCAGATCGAGATCGCGGCCAAGTACGCCGGCTACATCGACCGGCAGCATGACGAGGTCGAGCGCGCGGCGCACTTCGAGAATCTCAAGCTGCCGGCCGACCTCGACTACAGCCAGGTCGCGGCGCTGAGTTTCGAGGTGCGGCAGAAGCTGAGCAAGCATCGTCCGGAAACCCTGGGGCTGGCTTCGCGCATCTCCGGTGTGACGCCGGCGGCCATCTCGCTCTTGATGATTCACCTGCGCAAAGGCGGTCATCGCGCCTTCGCTCGAGACGCAGCGGCCGAGCCGCAGCAGATCGACGAATGAGCCAGGATCTGGTGCTGCGCGAGGGCGCAGCCAAACTCGGCCTCGCGCTGAGCGATCGCCAGTGCGAACGGCTACTGGCCTACGGTGCGCTGATCCTCAAGTGGAACAAGGTCTACAACCTGACTGCGCTGCGCGATCCGACGACGGTGCTGACGCATCATCTGCTCGACAGCCTGTCGGTGATCGGGCCGCTGAACCGCGAGTGGCCGGGGAGGGCGAAACTGCTCGACGTCGGCGCCGGCGCTGGTCTTCCGGGCGTGGTGATTGCGATCCTGCGCGAAGACATTGATGTCAGCTGCCTCGATGCCGTGGCCAAGAAGGCGGCCTTTGTTCAACAGGTCGCGGCCGAGCTGGGGCTGCCCAATCTGCGAGGCGTGCACGCGCGTGTCGAATCGCTGGCCGGAAATTACGAACTCATCAGTTCACGCGCCTTTGCTTCGCTCCCTGATTTCTTCACCGGCTCGATACGCCTGCTGGCGCCCGGCGGGCTTTGGTTGGCCATGAAGGGCAAGGTGCCCGGCGACGAATTGGCCGAGCTGCCGCCGGGAATCGATGTGTTTCACGTGGAACAATTGAGCGTTCCGGGCCTCGATGCCGAGCGCTGCATCGTCTGGGCACGAAAAGCTGCCTCCTGACAGGCGCCCGACGCGTCGACCTCGCTTAGACTCGACGCTCTCCCATCCAAGGCAATTTCATGTTCGGCATCGCTGACTACGGCGCGTTCGTCGTCGCCATCATCATATTTCTCGCGATTCCCGGACCCGGGAACCTGGCGATCATCACCTCCACCGGCAAGGGCGGAATCCGTGGCGGACTGGCCGCCGCCCTGGGCTTGATCGCCGGAGACCAGATGCTGATGTGGGCTGCCGTGGCCGGCGTCGCCGCCTTGCTGGGCGCCTATCCGCCCGCGTTCAAGGCCGTCCAATGGCTGGGTGCGGCCTACCTCGCCTGGTTGGGATTCAAGATGCTGACGGCCAAGCCGGGCGCCGCGCCAGTCCTGAACATCCGTCCGCAGCAGTACTTCCGGCAGGCCTTGATGATCACGCTGCTGAATCCGAAGGCGATCGTCTTCTATATGGCCTTCTTTCCGCTCTTCGTCGACCCGGCTCGCCACCAGGGGCTCACGACCTTCGCGGTGATGGCACTGACCATCGCCGTGCTGACCTTCATCTATTGCCTGATCGCGACGCTGCTCACGCATTTCCTGGCCGAGCGCCTGCGCGCCAATCCCCGCATCTCGGCCACGCTGGAAAAGCTCGCCGGCGTCTTCCTGATCGCCTTCGGCCTCAAGCTGGCGGTGTCCAGATAGCATGGCGAAAATCTTCTGCATCGCGAACCAGAAGGGCGGCGTCGGCAAGACCACGACCACCGTCAACCTGGCCGCCGGACTGGCCAAGGTGGGTCAACGGGTCCTGATGATCGATCTGGATCCCCAGGGCAACGCCACCATGGGCTCGGGCATCGACAAGCGGCAGCTGGAAACGACGGTGTACGACGTGCTGCTCGAGTCCGCTTCCGTGGCCGAAGCACGGGTGAAGTCCGAAAAATGCGGCTATGACGTGCTGGGCGCGAACCGCGAGCTGGCCGGTGCCGAGGTGGAAATGGTCGCGCTCGACCGACGCGAAAAGCGCCTGCGTACCGCGCTGGCCGCCGTCGGCGCCGAGTACGACTTCATCCTGATCGACTGCCCGCCCAGCCTGAGCCTGCTCACGCTCAACGGTCTGTGCTCCGCGCACGGCGTGATCGTGCCGATGCAGTGCGAGTATTTCGCGCTCGAAGGGCTGACCGACCTGGTCAACACCATCAAGCAGGTGCACGCCAACCTCAACAAGAATTTGCAGATCATCGGACTGCTGCGCGTGATGTTCGATCCGCGCATCACGCTGCAGCAGCAAGTCAGCGAGCAACTCAAGTCCCATTTCGGCGAGAAGGTGTTCGACACCGTGATCCCGCGCAATGTGCGACTGGCCGAGGCGCCGAGCTATGGCCTGCCGGGCGTGATCTTCGATCCGGCGGCCCGGGGCAGCCAGGCTTTCATCGCTTTTGCGCAGGAGCTGGTCGAGAAGATGCCGCCGGCCAGTGCGCTGGCCGGCGCTTCGCCCGTGCCCGCACCGGAACCGATGGATGCGCCGCCGGTTGCGATCCAGGATCCGAACGGCCTCTGAGGCCCGCGGGATCGATCTCTTTTGCTATCAATTTCGCAGCAGATGACTGTCCCGAAAATCCTGTTGTTGCCCGGCTGGCAAGACAGCGACCCGCCACATTGGCAGAGTCGCTGGGAGGCGGTTCATGGCGATCATCGAGTCGAGCAGCATGACTGGATGCGCCCCTTGCGCGGTGACTGGTCGGCCCGCCTCGAAGAAGAGATCCTGGCTGCGCCGGGGCAGGTCGCGCTGGTGGCGCACAGCCTGGGCTGCATCCTCGTCGCCGCCTGGGCCGCGCATTCGCGCAACACGCACAAGGTGGCGGCCGCGCTGCTGGTCGCGCCGGGCGATCTGGAGCGCGAGGACCTGCGCGAGCTGATCCCGGGCTGGGCGCCGATCGTGCGCCAACCCTTGCCATTCCGCGCTCTCATGATCGCGGCCAACGACGACCCCTACTGTGCTGCCGAGCGCTCGCGCGCAATGGCCGGCGACTGGGGAGCCCGCTACATCGACGCAGGTCGAGGCGGCCACCTCAACGGCGAATCCGGCCTGGGCGACTGGCCCCATGGCCGTCAATTGCTGAACGATCTATGGAAAGAAGAATGACCTCGATGGCCACCAAGAAACCCAAGGGCCTCGGCCGCGGACTCGAAGCCCTGCTGGGCCCGACCTTCAACGGTCCGGACAGCTCCGCCAACGACGATGCCGCGCCGCCCAACCCGACCGCGCTGAACCTCGACCAGATGGTGCCCGGCGTCTACCAGCCGCGCACGCGCATGGACGAGGGCGCGCTTTACGAGCTGGCCGAGAGCATCAAGGCGCAGGGGATCATGCAGCCGATCCTGGTTCGCCGCCTCGATGGAGATGCGGCGCGCACCAAGAACGCCGAGTTCGAGATCATCGCGGGCGAGCGCCGCTTCCGCGCGGCCAAGCTGGCCGGCCTCGACAGCGTGCCCGTGCTCGTGCGCGACGTGCCGAATGAAGCCGCCGCTGCCATGTCGCTGATCGAGAATATCCAGCGCGAAGACCTCAACCCGCTGGAAGAGGCCCAAGGCCTGCAACGCTTGGTTGCCGAGTTTGGGCTCACTCACGAATCTGCGGCCCAGGCGGTGGGCCGTTCGCGCAGCGCCGCCAGCAATCTGTTGCGTCTTCTGAACCTGGCCGAACCGGCTCAGGCGATGCTGATGGCGGGCGACATCGACATGGGCCATGCGCGCGCGCTGCTTTCGCTCGACAAGGGCACCCAGATCACCGCGGCCAACCAGATCGCCGCCAAGAAGCTCTCGGTGCGCGAGGCCGAGGCGCTGGTCAAGAAGCTGGCCGCCGAGTTCAGCCTCACGCCGTCGCCGCGGCGCGGCGCCGCCGAGAAGTCGCGCGACCTCCAGCGCGTGGAGGAAGAGCTGGCCGATCTGCTGGCGGCCGAAGTCGAAGTGCGCATCAAGAAGCGCAGCAAGCGCAACGGGAAGGTGGAGGAGAGCGGCGAACTCGCGATCCACTTCGGCTCGCTCGAAGCGCTCAACGGTCTGATCGACCGCATCCGCCAAACGGCATAACTCACGACATTTCGGATCCCTTCCTTCCGGGCGATTGATTCGCCGGCTTCTTTGCGCATATGCTCAGGAGTTACTTTTTTTAACTTTAGCCCGAAAGTTCTCGGAGGGGATTCCACCATGCACATCGCTCGACTTCCGCTTGCCGCCGTCGCCGTGGGGGCGCTTCTTTTGACCGGTTGCCAGACCACGGACATGCAGATGGGCAGCCAGAGCGCGAAGACCGTGGCGACCGGCAGCGCAGCCGGCAGTGCATCGGCCAATACCAGCAGCTCGCTCGAGCGCTGCGCCTCGCCACTGGGCACCGTGTCGCTGATCGAGAACCAGTCGGCGGGCTGGTACACCATCCTGCGCAACGAATACAAGCTGCCCCCGACGGCCAACCTGCTGCGCCTCTTGATCCAGCAATCCAACTGCTTCGTGGTGGTCGAGCGCGGTGCGGCCGGCATGAACGCCATGTCGCGCGAGCGCGATCTCATGCAGTCGGGCGAAATGCGCCAGGGCAGCAACTTCGGCCGCGGCCAGATGGTGGCTTCCGACTACGGCATGTCGCCCGAGATCGTGTTCAGCAACAGCAATGCCGGTGGAGTCGGCGGCTCCTTGGGCGGCCTGGTGGGCGGCCGTTACAGCGGCGTGCTGGCAGCGGTCGGCGGCAACCTGCAGACCAAGGAAGCGAGTGCGCTGCTCACACTGATCGACAACCGATCCGGCGTGCAGGTCGCGGCCTCGGAAGGCAGCGCCTCCAAGACCGACTTCGGCGCCTTCGGCTCGGTCTTCGGCGGCAGCGGTGCCGGCGCTCTCGGCGGCTACACCAACACGGCGCAGGGCAAGGTCATCAGCGCCGCCTTCATGGACGCCTTCAACCAGATGGTCGTTTCGCTGCGCAACTACAAGGCGCAGACGGTGCAGGGGCAGGGCCTGGGCGGCGGCGGCCGGCTGGGTGTCGATGGCGGCGTGGCGCCGTCGCAGACCTCGGCGCCGGCCGAGCGTGCGCCAACTCGGCGCAACAGCAAATAAGACCCGACGCTCAGGATGCAAAGCCCGGCGCGGCTCTTCGAGCCCCGGGCTTTTTGCATTCTTCTTCAGAGGCTGAAGATCTTGCCGGGGTTCATGATGTTCTTCGGATCGAGCGCGCGCTTGATCGTGCGCATCATGTCGATCGCGCCGGCGCCGGCTTCGGCGACCAGGAAATCCATCTTGTGCAGGCCCACGCCGTGCTCGCCGGTGCAGGTGCCTTCGAGCGCCAGCGCGCGCGACACCAGCGCGTGGTTGAGCTTCTCGGCCGTCACGCGCTCCTCGGGGGCATTCGGATCCAGCAGATAGCCGAAGTGGAAGTTGCCGTCGCCCACATGGCCGACCAGGAAGTAGGGGATGCCGCTGGCATCGGCCTCGGCCACCGATTCGAGCAGGCAGTCGGCCAGCCGCGAGATCGGCACGCAGGTGTCGGTCGAGATCACGCGGCAGCCGGGGCGCGACTGCACGGCCGCGAAATAACTGTTGTGCCGCGCGGTCCACAGGCGCGTGCGCTCTTCCGGCGTGCTGGCCCATTCGAAGGCCTTGCCGCCGTGGCCGCTGGCCAGTTCCTGCACGGTCTCGGCCTGTTCCTTGACGCCGGCCGGCGAGCCGTGGAACTCCATCAGGAGCATCGGTTCCTCGCGCAGGCCGAGCTTGGCGTAAGCGTTCACCATGCGCACGGTGTTGACGTCGATCAGCTCCACACGCGCGATCGGCACGCCCAGCTGGATGATCTCGATGGTGGTGCGCACGGCCGCCTCGATGCTCGGGAAGGAGCAGATCGCGGCCGACACCGCCTCGGGCAGCGGATAGAGGCGCAGCGTGATCTCGGTCACCACGCCCAGCGTGCCCTCGCTGCCGACCATCAGGCGCGTGAGGTCGTAGCCGGCCGATGACTTCTTCGCGCGCGTGCCGGTGCGGATCACTTCGCCGCTCGCGGTGACCACCTCGAGCGCCAGCACGTTCTCGCGCATGGTGCCATAGCGCACCGCGTTCGTGCCGCTCGCGCGGGTGGCGGTCATGCCGCCGATCGAAGCGTCGGCGCCGGGGTCGATCGGGAAGAAGAGGCCGGTGCTCTTGATCTCGTCGTTGAGCTGCTTGCGCGTGACGCCGGGCTGCACCGTGACCGTGAGGTCGTCGGCGTTGGTCGAGAGCACGCGGTTCATGCGGCTCACGTCGATGCTGATGCCGCCCTGCACCGCGAGCAGATGCCCTTCGAGCGAGGAGCCGACGCCGAAGGGGATCACCGGCACGCTGCAGTCGCTCGCAAGTTTGACCGCGTCGGCCACGTCCTGCGTGCTCTCGGCGAAGACCACGGCCGAAGGCGGCGGCGCATCGAAGGAAGACTCGTCGCGTCCGTGCTGCGTGCGCACCGCCATCGCGGTCGAGCAGCGCTCGGCAAAGCGCGCCTTCAAGGCTGCGATCAGCGCATCGGGCACCTCGCGCAGCGCGATCTCGGGCGTGAGATGGGAAAGGGCGGCGGGGGCGTTCATCGGCGGGTCTCCTGAAGGGTCTACCATTCTACGAACCGCATTCGAAAAGGGCCCCGACATGGGCAATCGACTCACTCAGATCGCCACGCGCACCGGCGACGACGGCACCACCGGCCTCGGCGACAACACGCGCGTGCCCAAGGACCACCTGCGCGTGCACGCGATGGGCGACGTGGACGAACTCAACTCGCACATCGGCGTGCTGCTGTGCGAGCCGATGCCGGCGCCCGTGCGCGAGCTGCTGGTCGACGTGCAGCACCAGCTCTTCAACCTCGGCGGCGAGCTCTCGATGCCGGGCTACACGCTGCTCAAGGCCGATGCGCTGCTGCAGCTCGACAACGCGCTGGCCGAGCACAATGCGGCGCTGCCGCGCCTGGCCGAGTTCATCCTGCCGGCCGGCACCCGCGCCGCCTCGCAGGCGCACGTGTGCCGCACGGTCGCGCGGCGCGCCGAGCGTGCGGTCGTCGCGCTCGGCGCCGAGGCCGAACTCAACGATGCGCTGCGCCAGTACCTCAACCGCCTGAGCGATCTGCTGTTCGTGCTGGCGCGCGTGCTCAACCGCGTCGACGGCGGCGACGACATGTACTGGAAGAGCGAGCGCATGGCGCGTGCCGCTGCCAGTGAAGAATGACGACTTGAACCCAGGAACCCGAACCATGCCCATCGAACCCCGTTCTCCCGCATTGATCGCCGCGCTCGCATTCGCGGCCATGCTCGCGCTGCCGGTTGCCGCGTCGGCCCAGAGCGCCGACAACCCACCGAAGGCGCAGCGTGCCAACACCCTGAAAACCCCGCCGCGCGACAACAAGGTCCTCGGCGGCATCGAGCGCGGTTCCGATGCCGCCGGCCGCGGCATCGACCGCGCGGGCAGCGCCACCGAGCGTGGCGTCAACAACGTGTCGGAGCGCGCGAGCCGGCCGGTGCGCAGGGTGGGCGAGGCCTTCGGGCGCAAGCTCGGCGGCGGCCATGCCGCGCCGCCGCCGGTCGGGCCGCAGGGCAGCGCGCCCTAGCTTTACCTTGCTTCATCTCGCGCGTACATGCATGGCGCGCGAGCGACACACGGGCCTTCGACACTGAACTCCTCATCAACGCGAAGGAGTTCCAAGATGATCGAGTCCAAGAGCATGGCCGTGGCCGCAGCGGCGCTCGCGATGTGCATGGCGGGCAGTGCCTTTGCGCAGGACCGCCGGTTCGACCACGACGATCGCCGGGGCCCGCAGCACTATCAGCAGCAGCAGCAGCAGCAGCAGCAGCAGCAGCAGCGTCATTTCGAACGCCACGGTGCTCACCAGGACTTTCGGGAGGGCCGCCATTTCGACCGCCACGGCTATTCGCATCCGCGTGCCGAATGGCGCCGCGGCGGCTACGTGCCGCGCGAATACCGCGGCCGCAACTACGTGGTCAGCGACTGGCGTGGCCACCGGCTGCATGCGCCCCCGCGTGGCTACCAGTGGGTCGGCGTCGGAGGCGACTATGTGCTGGCCGCCATCGCCACCGGCCTGATCGCGCAGATCATCGCGGGCCAGTAAGGCTTCAGACGGCGGTCGGCGCCATCTGGGCGCACACGTTGCGCCCGGTGATGGTCAGGCGCAGCCCGCCGCCATGCCATTCGAGCCAGTTCAGTTTCACGTAGGCGTCGATGTCCTTGTCGTCGATCCGGTCGGCCTGGCGCTGGGTCAGCAGATCGACCGTGGCAGGCAGCGCCTGCCGCAGCCGCTCCCGGGCCGCGGCTTCATCGGCCGCCGTCGGGGAAGTGCGCGTGGAAGTGGAAGTCGATGCCATGGCTGATTCTTTTCCGATCGCTGAGGAATGGGGACCAATGTACGCTTCCTGTGTGAAGCGTCACGGACCTTTTTCTCGGATCAGGCCATAAGACATCGGCGAGGCATCATTTGCGCTTCGGCTGCAGCAGCTTGCTGACCTCGTCCACGTTGGACCGGATGCGTTCGCTCACGATGTCAAAAGCCTCGGCCTGCGACTTGGCCGCCAGTTCCGACAGCTCGCGGATGTCGTCGAGCGCCTGCTTGAAGGCGGCCTTGCCCATGGCATCGAGCTTGGCGAGATTCTCCCGCGGGTCGGCGGGCGACATCCCCTTCACCGTGCCCTGCCATTCGACGATCGATGCCTTGAGCATCTCGGTCTGGCGCTGCACCACCGCCTGCAACCCCTGGTAGGACTTCTCGTTGGCCTGCACCAGCGCCTGCAGGTCCTTGCGCCCGCTCTCGACGATGGCGCCTGCGGCGCCCGCCAGCGGAAGGTTCTGCAGGCGTTCGGCCATGCCCTTGAGGGGCTTGATCAAGGCGTCCTGGACATCCTCCGCGGCCGTGGGGCGCGCTTTCTTGGCGGCGGTGGCGCCGCTCGATTTGCTGCTTGTTGCCATGCTTTTCTCCGTTCTGTGGTTGGGGCTGCCACGATACGCCCACACCAGGGCTTCATGGAAGTGGCTTGCAATTTCGCACGCATGTGCTAAATTGGCTCGCATGGACGCCAAGACCCAGAAGAGCGAGATGACCCGCACCGCCATCGTCGGTGCGGCGATGGATCTCGCCTCGGCCGAAGGCCTGGAGGCCATCACGCTGCAAGCGGTGGCCACGCGGCTGGGCTTGTCCAAGAGCGGGGTGTTCTCGCGCGTGGGGTCGCGCGAGGCCTTGCAGAAGGCGGTGATCGAGGAATTCGGCCGCCGCTTCCTGGCCGATGTCTTCGTGCCTGCGATGCAAAAGCCCAAGGGCCTCGCGCGCCTCGACGAGATCGTGTCTCGCTGGATCGTGCGCACGCGCGACGTGGAGATCGAAACCGGCTGCATCTACACCGCCGGAGCCTTCGAGCTCGACGACCGCGAAGGCGAGCTGCGGGACCTGCTGCTGGAAGAAGTCACGCGCTGGCGCGCCGCGCTGCGGCGCACCGTGCTGCAGGCCATCGAGACCGGCGAGCTCAAGGCCGAGACCGACCCCGCGCAGCTCGTCAGCGAAGTCAACGGCCTGGTGATGGCCCTGCTGCACGACGCGCGCTTCCTGCGCGACCCGCGTGCCGCTGAGCGCGCCGTGCTGACCTGGCAACGGCTGGTCGCCAGCTACCGGGCCTGAACCCCCATGTCTCTCTGCCTTGCCCGTTCCCTTGTCTGAATTTCGCACAACTGTGCGATAAAAGGAGAAACCTCATGTTGATCGCTTTTCTCTTTCTTGGAGCCTGCCTGGTGGGGCTGGGCATCCGTTCCGTCGTTGATACCGTGCGCAGCCTCCCGCGCAGCAACGAAGACTGGGTCTGGTACTGAGCATGGAATCCACCATCAGCACCGGCGCCAGCGCCGCCGCTTCCAACTACTACGGCGCCAGCCTCGCGATGCGCGCACTGCGCTTCGCGCTGGGCACGGCGCAACGCGCCTGGCCGGCTCTTGGGGTCCGCGCCGCCTATCGGCTCTTCGGCACGCCGCTGCCGCTCAAATGGATCAACCGGCGCCACGGCCCGGGCGCGGGCTGGCGGCGCGAAGCCTGGCCCTTCGAGGACGCGAGCATGGGCCTCTACACGCCCGCCGTGATGGCCGCCGACACGCCGAAGGTCCTGCTGGTGCACGGCTGGGGCGGTCATGCGGGCCAGATGCTGGCGCTCGCGCAGGCCGTGGCGGCCGAGGGTTTCACGCCGGTGCTGCTCGAGATGCCGGCCCATGGCCGCAGCGCGGGCACCGTCAGCAACTTGCCGCAGTTCGCACGTGCCATCGACTACGTGGCAGCGCGGCTGGTGCAGCAGGGCGCCATCCTGCAGGCCGTGGTCGCGCACTCGCTGGGTGCCAACGCGCTGGCCTACGCCGCGGGCCGCGGCCTGCCCGCGCAAAGCCTGGTGCTGCTGGCGCCGCCCGCGTCGCCGCACGCGTTCACGCGCTATTTCGCGCACGTGTTCGGCCTCAGCGAGCGCACGCGCGCCGCGATGCAGCGGCGGATCGAGGCGCGCGAGGGCATCCTGATGCCGCTCCTGGAGCCGGCCGCCGTCGGCCCGCGCATCGGCCAGCCCACGCTGGTCGTGCACGACCGTGACGACCGTGTCAATCGCTTCGCGGACGGCGTGGCTTACCGCGATGCGATCGCGGGCGCGCGGCTGATCGCAACCGAAGGCCTGGGCCACAGGCGCATCCTCAAGGAGCCTTCGGTGCTGCAGGAAGTGGTCGCGTTCATCGTCCGGCCCTGAGCGCCGGAAGAAGCTTCAGCGCGCCGCGAGCGCGGCCGCTGCCGCGTCGGGCAGCTCGATCTTGACCTCGAGCACCTCGAGGTCGTCCTGCTTCTCCAGGTTGACCTTGATGTCCTCGGCCTTGATCGACACGTACTTGGAGATCACCGCGATCAGCTCGCGCTGCAGTTCCGGCAGGTAGTCGGGCCGCTTCTTGCCGCTCAAGCTGCTGCGCTCGTGCGCGAGGATGATCTGCAGCCGCTCCTTGGCGACGCTCGCAGTCTTCTTCTTTTCGCCCAAGAGGAACGAGAGGAGGGACATGGCTTATCTCCCTCCGAACATGCGCTTGAAGAAGCCCGGCTTCTCGGCATCGATGAAGCGCATCGGCTTGTCTTCGCCGAGGAAGCGCGCCACCACGTCGCTATAGGCCTCGGCCACGTCGCTTTCCTTGTCGTGGATCGCGGGCACGCCCTGGTTGGAAGCCTGGAGCACGCTTTCGGATTCGGGGATCACGCCGATCAGCTTGATGCGCAGGATGTCCTTGATGTCCTCCAGCGAGAGCATCTGCCCGCCGGCCACGCGGTTCGGGTTGTAGCGCGTGATCAGCAGGTGCTCCTTGATCGGGTCGCCGCCGTTCTTCGCGCGCTTCGTCTTGCTGCCGAGCATGCCGAGGATGCGGTCGGAATCGCGCACCGACGAAACTTCCGGATTGGTCACGACCAGGGCCTCGTCGGCGAAGTGCATCGCCATCAGCGCACCGGTCTCGATGCCGGCCGGGGAGTCGCAGACGATGTAGTCGAAGTCCATTCCGCCGAGGTCCGTCAGAACCTTCTCGACGCCGTCCTGCGTGAGCGCGTCTTTGTCGCGCGTCTGCGAAGCGGCCAGCACGAACAGGTTGTCGCACTGCTTGTCCTTGATGAGGGCCTGATTCAGGTTGGCCTCGCCCTGGATCACGTTGATCAGGTCGTACACCACGCGCCGTTCGCAGCCCATGATCAGGTCGAGGTTGCGCAGGCCGACGTCGAAATCGATCACGGCCGTCTTCTTGCCGGCAAGCGCGAGCCCCGACGCAAAGCTCGCGCTCGTGGTCGTCTTGCCGACGCCGCCCTTGCCCGAGGTCACCACCACAATTTTGGCCATTCCATTCCTTCGTTTATTTCGGTTGTCAGGTGTGCGAGGCGCGCCGCTTCATTGAATCGCGCTCATCACGATTTTCTTGCCGTCGAGCGAGATCTGTGCCGGCTTGCCAGCGATGTCTGCCGGCAGAGCGACTTCCGAGGTGCGGTAGATGCCCGCGATCGCCACCAGCTGCGCTTCCATGCAGGTCGTGAAGATGCGCGCCTCGGCATTGCCGCGCGCACCGGCGATCGCCTTGCCGCGCAGCGGTGCATAGACGTGGACGTTGCCGTCGGCGATCACCTCGGCGCCGAAGCTGACCACGGCGGTCACGACCACGTCGCCGCCCCGCGCATACACCTGCTGGCCCGAGCGCAAGGGCTTGTCGATCACCAGCGTGCCGTTCGCCGGCACCGGCACTTCGCGCACGATTTGCGGCGCCTCGCTGGGCGCCTCGGCCGGCGGCGCAGGCGGGCGGGGGCTCGGCGTCACCGGCATCGCGGCCAGCGACAGGCCGGCGGCACGGGCCGCGGCATTCTGCGCATCGTTGCCGCCGCGCACGGCGATCGGCTGCGTCTGGTGGCGCGCCAGCAACGCGCGCAGCGCGGCAAAGTCGATATTGGCGCCCGCTTGGTCCTCCTGCAGCTGCGAGAGGTCGATGACCACCGGCTCCTGATCGAAGAAGTCAGGCGAATCGGCCAACTGGACGTCCAGCGCCTCGGCGAGAACGCCGAGCTCGGCCGTCTTGAGGATCACGGCGATCAGCGGCAGCGTCGCGCTCTTGAATTCGAATACCGCCTTGGTGCGCGCGGCGGAAGCATCGGCCATGGAAAACGTTGGTGCGAAAAGCGTTGGAGTCTAACGGGGAGCAGGCCGCACGCCGCTGACAGGCTGGTGAAAGAACACGCGGCACAACATCTCTTGCACCAGGTTGCATTTTTTGCGGTCATGAAGGAGCGCCCGATTCCTACACGGGCCCCGGAAATCTCTTCGCAGACTGGCCCGCTTCAAAAATGCGCATTTCCTGCCATGCAACCCATCCTCGATATCCGGACCGTCCAGCCCGACCTCTACACCTACAGCCTCGGTGCGGCGGCGCAGGCCGTGCTTCCGCGCGACGATTTCTTCGAAACAGCCGAGCGCTGCCTGCAGGACGCGGGCCAGGGCCTCCTCATGTACTTCGACAGCGTCCAGATCTGCTTTGCCGGCTTTGCGCTCGGCAGCTATCCGGTGGCGCGCATGGTCGAGGATCCGATGGGACTGTTTCGCGAACTCATGGCGCGCATCGAAATCGTCTACCGATCGCGCACCCTCCCGCGCCGGCGCATTCAGGCCTGGCGCGAGCGGCTCAGCAGCGCGTAGAGCAGGATCGCGCCGAAGGTCGCCGTGCCGATGCCGCCGAGCGCGAACTGGCCGAACTTCAGCGTGAAATCGCCGGTGCCGATGATCAGCGTGATCGCAGCCACGATCAGGTTCTTGTTCTGCGAGAAGTCGACCTTGTTGTCGACCCAGATCTTGGCGCCCGCGACCGCGATCAGGCCGAAGACCACGATGCTGACGCCGCCCATCACCGGCAGCGGAATGGCCTGGATCAGGGCGCCGAACTTGGGGCTGAAGCCCAGCAGCAGCGCGATCAGCGCGGCGACCACGAACATCGCCGTGGAATAGATCTTGGTGGCCGCCATCACGCCGATGTTTTCCGCATAGGTCGTGACGCCGGTGCCGCCGGCCGCGCCGCTCACCATGGTCGCGATGCCGTCGCCGATGAAGGCGCGGCCGAGATAGGGGTTGAGGTCGCGCCCCGTCATCGCGCTCACGGCCTTGATGTGGCCCAGGTTCTCGGCCACGAGGATCACCGCCACCGGCGCGATCAGCAGCATCGCGTTGACATCGAACACCGGCACCGCGAACCGCGGCAGGCCGAACCATGGCGCGGTGCCGAGGGCCGTGAAGTCGATCGGCTTGCCCAGCCCGAGGCCGTTGGTCAGCACTGCGTAGATCACGCTCGCGGCGATCAGCCCCATCAGGATCAGCAAGCGCTGCACCATGCCGCGCGTGTAGACCGCGATCAGGCCGACGCAAAGAAAGGTCAGCGCCTGGATCCAGGTGTCGAAGCCGGTCGGCGCCATGTTCTTGATCGGCACGCTCGCCAGGTTGAGCCCGATCACCGCGACCACCGCGCCGGTGACCACCGGCGGCATCAGCCGTTCGATCCAGTGCACCGCAACGTCCTGCTCGATCTCCTCGACCTCCACGCCGCGCAGGGGCGCCGTCTTGTGATGGCGCTCGTTGGTGACGGCCACCAGGATGCCGATCAATGTGTAGACCAGGCCGCAGGCGATGATGCCGCCCAGCGCCACGCCCAGGTTGGCGTTCGGCCCCTGGCCGGCATAGCCCGTGGCCGCGATCACCACGCCGATGAAGGCGAAGCTCGAGCCCAGGTAGCTGGGCACCCGGCCGCCGGTGACGACGAAGAAGATCAGCGTGCCGACGCCGCTCATCAGGATCGCGATGTTGGGATTGAAGCCCATGAGGATCGGCGCCAGCACCGTGGCGCCGAACATCGCGATCACGTGCTGCACGCCCATCGCGGCCGTTTGCGGCCAGGGCAGCCGCTCGTCGGGCGCCACCACGGCGGTGCTGCCGGCTGCGACTTCGCGCCAGCGGGGAAGGTAGGAATCGCTCATTGTTCTTCTCCTCGGTTGTTGTCTTTGTCGGGATCCCGGGCTCAGCCGGTCAGCGCGCCTTCAGCACCGCCATGGTGATGCGGGAGACGCAAGTGAGTTCGCCCGCGTCGTTGGTCATGTCGATCTGCCACACCTGCGTGCTGCGGCCGCGGTGCACCGGCCGCGCGGTGCCGGTGACCCAGCCGGAGGTCGTGGCCTTGATGTGATTGGCATTGATGTCCAGTCCCACGCAGCGCTCGCCTTCGGGCGCCGAGTAGTGGGCGCCGCAGGAGCCCAGCGTCTCGGCCAGCACCACCGACACGCCGCCGTGCAGGATGCCGAAGGGCTGGCGCGTGCGCTCGTTCACCGGCACGCGGGCGCGAATGAAATCGTCACCGATCTCGAGGAACTCGACGCCCAGCGTCTGGACCGCGGTGTCGATGTGGCTGCGAGTCAGTTCTTCGATCGAGATTTCTTTTTTCCAGATGGGCATGCGGCATTCTCCTGTTCGATGTGGCCAAAACTATAGCGACTGGCCCTGATACGACGGGCCTCCCGCCGACACTGCCGCCGGCCTTGTACGGCATAAGCTTTCATCATGACCCGCGCAGGACGATGGATCACCGGCACCGCCGTCGCGGCGCTGCTCTTGCTGGGCGGCCTGGCCCTGTGGGCCTGGCGGCTGTTGCCGAGCGACGAAGCGCTCGCGGCCGAGATCGGCCAGCGCTTCGAGAAGGCCTCCGGCATCGGCCTTCGCATCGGCGGGGCGCACTGGTCGCTGAGGCCGATCCCGGTGGTGGTGCTGAGCGATCTCGCGACCGTGCAGGAGCGCCCGATCACCGTGCGGCGCGTGGTCGTGCGGCCGCAGCTCGCCGCGCTGTGGAATCGCAGGATCGCGATCGATGCCGTCGAAATCGAGGGTGCCGTGCTGCCGCGCACCTCGGTGCGCGCCTTCCGCGGGCGTTGGCAGTGGAGCGATGCGGCCACGGCGTTGGCCGGCGCGTGGAGCCCGGCGGAGGTTCCGCTCGAACACCTGCGGCTGCGCGATGTGACCTGGATCGACCGCCGCGACATCGGATTGGCCTACGACGCCGACCTGCGCTTCGACCGCGGCTGGCGCCCGCGCGAGGCCGAAGTGTCGCGGCGCGGCGCATCGCCCGCCGCGAGGATGCGCGTCGAACGTGAAGGCGAGCAGGACCGCTGGCGCGTGAAGATCGATGTGGGCGGCGGCTCGTGGAACGGCGATGCGGCGCTGCGGGTGCTCGACCAGGGCCGGATGCGCCTCACGGCCCAGCTGTCGCCGAAGGGCGTGGACATCGCCGGGCTGGTCGGCGCCTTTGCGCGGCGCAACGCGGTCGAAGGCAGGATCGACGGCCAGACCGAGCTCGAAACCGAGGGCGACAACCTGGGCGAGATGGTGCGCCGGCTGCACACGCGCACCCGATTCACGGTCAAGCCCGCGACCTTGAAGGGCTTCGATCTCGCGAAGGCAGTCAGCACCGCCGGCGCGGACCGCAGCGGCCAGACCGTGTTCGACGAACTCACGGGCACCCTCGACACCCAGTCCGGCGACGACGGCATCGTGCTTCGCTACACCGGCCTGCAGGCGCGCTCCGGCTTGCTCACCGCGAGCGGCAGCGCCACGGTGCTCAACCGGCGCCTGAGCGGCGAGGCAGCAATCGACCTGGTCGACGGCGTGGTCGGCGTGCCCTTCAAGCTCGCCGGCACGCTCGACGAGCCGCAGCTTTCGCTGACCGGCGGCGCGCTCGCCGGCGCCGCAGTGGGCACGGCCGTGCTGCCGGGTGTCGGCACCGCCATCGGCGCGCGCATCGGGCAGCAGGTGGAAAAGCTGTTCGGCGGCGAGGACGAAGAGAAGGAAAAGAAGCCGCCGCAGAAGCCGCGCTGAGGCTCAGGGCGCCGGGCGGAAACCGGGCAGCGCATGCATGCGCCGCTTGAGCGCTTCGATGAAGGCGGTCACACGCGCGGGTCTATAGATCCCTGGCGGCAACGCGACGTGGATCCCGACCGGCTCCAGCCACCATTGAGGCAGCACCCGCTTGAGCCGGCCGGCCTGCAGGTCGTCCTGGCACATCCACGGCGCCGCCGCCCCGATGCCCGCGCCGTTGAGGATGGCGCGGTAGCTCGACAGCAGGCTGTCGGTGCGGATCGGCGTGTCCAGCGCCACGATGCGCGAGCGGCCGGCCTTGTCGAGCAGGCGCACGCTGCCCATCACGTAGGGCACCAGCCCGACGCAGGGCAGCGAGGGCAGCCGCGCCAGGGTCACCGGCCCCAGGCGCTTGAGCAGCGCCGGTGTCGCGAGCAGCACGCGCTCCATCGAGCCGAGCTGGCGGCAGACCAGCCCCGGGTCGCGCACCTCGCCGACGCAGACCCAGCACTCCGCGCCCGAGGCGGCGAGGTCGACCACGCGATCGGTCAGCGTCAGCTCGATGCGCAGGCCGGGATGGGCGGCGCGCAGATCGGTCACTGCATCGGTCAGGAAGCCGGTGCCGTAGCCGGAGGGGCCGATCACGCGCAGCGTGCCCTCGGGCCGGCTCTGCCCGCCCGAGAGCCGGCTCGACAGGCCCGACCAGCGATCGGTCAGGTCGTGCGCCTCGGCCAGCAGCGAGCGGCCTTCGTCGGTCAGCGAGAAGCTCGCGGTGGTGCGTATCGCGAGCTTGCAGCCGAGCAGGCGTTCGAGCTCCAGCAGCCTGCGGCTCACCGTCGGCTGCGTGGTGCCGAGCAGGCGGGCCGCCTTGCTGAGCGAGCCGGTGTCGCCGATGCGCAGAAAAGTGTCGAGCAGGTCCAGGCGGTCGTGCGTGGTCTTCATGCGCAGCACGTATAGCACTTCATCGTCCCATACGTCTACCGCTGGCGCCGGTCTCTTCGTATCTTCGACGGCATGAGCCGCAGGGCCGTTCCCAAGGGCGAATACCGGAGCGCGCAGCGCAGAGATTACTTAATGAGCACCCAGACCCCCACTGCACGCTTCGTGGGCGACACGCCGCAGGGCGGCACCGTCCTCGGCTTCTATGCGCCCAAGGGCGCGCCGCGCCCGCCCCGCATTGCGCGCGGCGAGGGCATCTTCCTGTGGGACGCCGACGGCAAGCGCTATCTCGACGCCACCGCCGGCGCGGTGGTCGCCAACATCGGCCACGGCAATCCGCGCGTGCTGGCCGCGATGACCGAGCAGGCGGCCAAGGTCAGCTTCGCCTACCCGCGCTTCTTCGAGAGCGAGCACAACATCGCGCTGGCCGATCGCGTTTGCGCGCTCGCGGGCGAAGGCTTCGATCGCGCCTTCTTCGTCTCGGGCGGCTCGGAAGCCAACGAATCGGCGATCAAGCTCGCTCGGCAGTACGCGGTGGTCAGGGGCCAGGCGAGCCGCGCCAAGGTGATCTCGCGCAACCCGAGCTACCACGGTTCCACGCTGGGCGCGCTGGCGGTCACGGGCGATGCCAACACGCTCAATCTCTACGGGCCGATGATCCGCGCGATGCCGAAGGTGCCGGCGCCGCTGTCCTACCGCGTGCCGGAAGGGCACACCGTCGAGTCCCATGCGCTGGCGTGCGCCGACGAACTCGAACAGGCCATCCTGCGCGAAGGCCCGGAGACCGTGCTGGCCTTCATCGTCGAACCGATCGGCGGGCTCTCGACCGGCGCGGTGGTGTCCTCGGCGGCCTACTTCGAGCGCGTGCGCAGCATCTGCGACCGCCATGGCGTGCTGGTCATCTACGACGAGATCATGAGCGGCGCCGGCCGCACCGGCGCCTTCCTCGCCGCGCACCACTGGCCGGCCGCGCGCCCCGATCTCGTGACCTTGGCCAAGGGCTTGGCCGCCGGCTACACGCCGCTGGGCTGCCTGCTCGCGCCCGACCGCATCGTCGATGCCGTGGCTGCCAGCGGCGGCTTCGTGCACGGCCATACCTACTTCACCAATCCGCTTTCCTGCGCGGTCGCGCATGCGGTGGTCGACGAGGTGGTCCGGCAGGGCCTTGTCGCGCGCGCCCGCGACAGGGGCGCGTACCTGATGGCGCGCCTCAACGAAGTCGCCGCGCGTTCGCCCATCGTCGGCGACGTGCGCGGCAAGGGTTTGCTGACCGCGATCGAGATCGTGGCCGACAAGGCCACACGCTGCCAGCTGCCGGTGGCCTTCAACGCGCCCGCCCGGCTCACCGAGCACGGCTTGAAGCACGGCATCGCGCTCTACAACCGCCGCGCCAACCTCGGCGCCTTCGGCGACTTCCAGATGATCACGCCGCCGCTCACGATCACCGAGCCGGAGATCGACGAGCTCGCCGACCTGCTCGAGAAGTCCCTGCGCGATCTCGCCGACGAGATCGCGCGCAAGGGCCTGGCCGCGTGAACCCTTTTCATTTCTGAAAGGTCCCCGATGAAGCTCCCCGTTCTCCTGAAGACCGCGCTCGCCTGCGCGACCCTGGCATTCGCCGCTGCCGCTTCGGCGCAGATCGCCGCCGGCAAGGGCCCCGTGAAACTCATCGTCGGTTACCCGGCCGGCGGCTCGGCCGACGTGCAGGCACGCACGCTGGCCGACAAGCTCGCGGCCGAGCTCGGCACCACGGTGGTCGTCGACAACCGCACCGGCGCCGGCGGGCAGATCGCGGCCGACTATGTGCGCGCCGCGCCGCCCGACGGCCTCACGGTGCTGCTGGCCAACATGCACATGATGGTGATGCTGCCGCTGACCTCGAAGTCGGTGCGCTACGACCCGGTGAAGGACTTTCAGGCCGTGGGCCGCATCGTGAGCTTCTACGAAGGCATTGCCGTGCCCGCCGCGCTGCCGGCGCAGAACGTGCAGCAGTGGCTGGACCTCGCGCGCGCCGATCCGTCGAAGGCGAGCTACGGCGTTCCCGCGCCCGGCAGCGTCGCGCAGTTCATGGGCTTCCGCCTCGGCAGCGAGGCCAAGGCCAACCTGGTGGCCGCGCCCTACCGCGGCGCGGCGCCGCTGGTGCAGGACCTGCTGGGCAACCAGATCGCGGCCGGCATCATCCCGATCGCCGACCTGGTCGCGCACCAGCAAAGCGGCAAGCTCAAGGTGCTGGCCGTCAACGGCGCGAAGCGCGCGGCGCTCCTGCCCGATGTGCCGACGCTCAAGGAACTGGGCCAGCCGCACTTCGACAACCTCGAATGGACCGGTCTCTTCGTGCCCGCCGGCACGCCGCGGCCCATCGTCGACCAGCTGCATGCGGCGCTCGGCAAGGCGCTCGCCAACAAGGAAGTGCAGGAGCGCTTGCAGAAGCTCAGCAGCGATCCGAGTCCGAGCACGCCCGAGGAATTGACCAAGCTCATTGCCGACGATCTCAAGCGTTGGGGGCCAGTGGTCAAGGCTTCCGGTTTCACGTCCGAATGACGACGCCACCGATCCCTTCGCACAAGTCCCTGAATCTTCCCGGTGTTCACGGCTACGCCGACCGCAAGAGCGTGGCCGCCGGCGAATGCGTGCGCTTTCACGTCAGCAGCGACCGCGGCTACCAGCTCTCGGTCTGCCAGCTCGGCAGCGATGTGGAAGGGCGCAGCGACGATGTCGTGCTGCACGCCTTCGCGCCGTCGCCCGCGCGCGTGCAGGCCATCCACCCGGGCTCCTATGTCTTCGTCGAGAAGGGGCTGGATGCGGCGCTGCCGCTCCACGGCCTGACGCTGGAATGCTGGGTCAAGCCCTGGAGCATCGCCACGCGCCAGACCCTTATCGGCCAATACGACTTTCCCGCCCACTGCGGCTGGGGCCTGTTCATCGAGGAGGGTGGGGCGCTCGCCTTCTACCTCGGCGATGGCCGGGGCTTCCGCGCCGAGGCGCAGCGGGCGCACGGCCGGCTCGTCGAGCGCCGCTGGCAGCATGTGGCCGCCACGTGGAACGGCCGCGTCGCGGCGCTGTGGATCGATGGTCAACAGGTCGGGCAATGGGATGCGGGGCAGGAAGTCCGGCCCGGTCCCGCGCCGCTGCGAATGGGCGCGAGCGGCGTCGACGGTCTGGCCGACGTCTTCCTCGAAGCCGATCTCGCCATGCCGGTCCTCTACGGCCGCGCGCTGGTACCTGAAGAGATTGCCGAGCGCCACGCGCAGCGCGGCCTCGCGATCGCTTCCGGCCGCTCGGTGCTCGCCTGCTGGCCGCTGCGCGAGGAGCGCGGCGCGCAGGTGGCCGACGCCAGCGGCCATCAGCGCACCGGCCGCATCGTCAACCACGGCACCTGGATGATCGTCGGCCCCGCCTTCGAGCCTGCGAAGGTCGCACCCAGCGAAGACGCCGAATCAGGCTACGACCCCTTCGCCGATCCGACGCGCGGCCACGGCCTGCGCTTCGCGAGCGACGATCTCTACGACTGCCGATGGGAGGCGACGCACGAGTTCCGCATCCCCGAAGATGCGAAGTCCGGCGTCTACGTCGGCCGCATCCGCTTCGAGCAGGGCGGCCGCGAAGCCGACTACGACATCACTTTCATCGTCCGGAAGCCGGCGCATGCAGCGCCGGCGCCGATCCTCGTGCTGTGCGCCGTCAACAGCTGGCTGGCCTATGCGAGCACGCCCTTCGCGAAGAACGTGGTCGACGATCCTGTGTGGCCGCGCCGTGCGGCCGGCCTGGAGAACTGCCATCCCGAAGCGCCGGCCTACAGCAGCTACACCTACCACCGCGCCGGCCAGCCCTGCTACCAGGTCGGCCTGCGCATGCCCTGGCCCAACGCCAGCCCCAGTGCGCTCTACGATCCGGCCGGCAGCGGCTTCAGCCAGTGGACGCGGCTGGAGCGCCGCCTGCACGTCTGGCTCGCACGCGAGGGCTACGAATTCGACGTGATCGGCGACATCGACCTGCATCGCGATCCCGCGATCCTCTCGCGCTACCAGACCGTGTTCGTCAACGGCCACAGCGAATACTGGTCGCTGCCCGGCGTCGAGGGTCTCGACGACTACCTCCGCCGCGGCGGCAGCGCGATCGTGCTGTCGGGCAACACCATGTACTTGCGCGTGAGTTACGACGAGGACTTCACCGTCATGGAGCAACGCAAGGTCAACGGCCCCCATCACGACGAAACCGTGCCGCCGGTGGGCCCGCCCGCCGGGCCCTTCGGCGAGCAGTACCACAGCCAGGACTGGGCGCGTGGCGGCCGCCTCAAGGCCTCTGGCCGGCCGGCGGCCGACATCATCGGCCTGGAGACCGCGGGCTGGGCCTTTGCCGACGGCGAGGACTTCGGCGTCTACCACGTGGAACAGCCGGCGCATGCGTTGTTCAACGAGCCGCATCCGCTGGGCTTGGCCAAGGGGCAGACCTTCGGCCATGCGCCGGGCGGTGGCCTGCCGCGCGCGATCGGCCACGAGTGGGACCTGACGATCGCCACGCTCGCGCGCATGACGAAGCGCTCGCCGCCGGGTGCTGCGCTGCCCGCGCCGCAGGAAGACATCGAGGTCATCGCCAACGGCATCCGGCGCGTGCCCGGCAAGCTCGACGCCTACCTCGACTACCACTCGAATCTCACCGAGTCGATCGGCGGACTCTCGGCCGAGATGATCTACTGGGAACGGCCGCAAGGCGGGCGCGTGTTTCACGCCGGCGCGGTCGGCGCGGCCTGGGTGATCGGCAGCGACCCGAACTTCGGCAAGCTGCTCAAGAACGTGCTGTACCGCTTCGGCGTGCAGCCGCAGGCCTGAGGCTCAGCCTGCGAGCAGGGCGCCGAAGCGTTCCACGTCGACATTGCCGCCGCTCACCAGCACGCCGATGCGTTTGCCGCGCAGCTGCGCCTTCATCTCGCGTGCGGCCGCAAAGCCCAGGCAGCCGGTGGGCTCCACCACCAGCTTCATGCGCGAGGCGAAAAAACGCATGGCCTCGACCAGCTGCGCGTCGCTCGCGGTGAGCACGTCGTCGACATCGCGGCGGATGATGGGGAAGGTGTGTTGGCCAAGGTGCTGCGTCTGCGCGCCGTCCGCGATGGTCTTGGGCGTGTCGATGTGGACGATCTCGCCGCTGCGAAACGACTGCTGCCCGTCGTTGCCCGCTTCCGGCTCCACGCCGTAGACCTTGCACTGCGGCGAAAGCGCGCGCGTTGAGAGCGCCGAGCCCGAGATCAGGCCGCCGCCGCCCATGGGAGCGAAGAAGGCATCGAGCGGCCCCACCTCCTCGAACAGTTCTTTCGCCGCCGTGCCCTGGCCCGCGATCACGTCCGGATGGTCATAGGGCGGGATCAGCGTCAGGCCGTGCTTCTCGGCGAGCTCGCGGCCGATCTGTTCGCGGTCGTCCTTGTAGCGGTCGTAGATCACGACCTGGCCGCCGTAGCCCTTGGTGGCCGCCACCTTGGCCGCCGGCGCATCGTGCGGCATCACGATGGTGGCGGGCATGCCGAGGATGCGTGCCGCGAGCGCGATGGCCTGCGCATGGTTGCCCGAAGAGAAGGCCACCACGCCGGCGCGGCGCTGGCGCTCGTCGAACTTCGACAAGGCATTGAAGGCGCCGCGGAACTTGAAGGCGCCCATGCGCTGCAGGTTCTCGCACTTGAAGAACACTTCAGCGCCCAGCTCTTCGTCGGCCGTGCGCGAACGCAGGACCGGCGTGCGATGGGCATGGCCTTCGATGCGCGCGGCAGCGGCGGCGACGTCTTCGAAGGTGGGCAGTTTCAGGGTCTCAGGCATGGCGTTCCTTGGTATGGACAGATTATCTATATCTGGACAAATTATCAAAGCTCCTCGAACCAGCGGTCCGCCCACTGGTTGAGCGGCTTCAGGCGCTTCACGAGCTCGACGCCCGATTCGGTGAGCGCATAGCCGAGTTCGGCCAGCTCGACGATGTTCAGCGCGCGCAGTTCCTTGAGGCGGTCGTTGAGGACCGAGGGCGACATCTCGCCCGCATTCGTCTGCAGCAGCCTGAAGCTCTGCGGCGCGCCGTCGCGCAGCTCCCACAGGATGCGCAATGTGCCCTTGCGGCCGAGCTGCTCGAGCAGGGCCATGATCGGTCGCCGGGCCGTGACGGGGAGGGCATCGGAAGTCTTGGCGTTCATGCTGCAAAGGTGATTGCGCTACGGAATTCGTAGCGGTAGACTGCATTCTGCTGCTACGAATTCCGTAGCGAAATGCAGCCATTCTAGCCAGAGGAATTGCCGATGACGACCCCGTCCGAACCACGCATCGCACCGCTTGCGCCGCCCTATCCGGAAGAGCTCGGTGCGCTGCTGAAAAAGATGACGCCGCCCGATGCGCCAGAGATCCTGGCGCTCTTCCGGGTATTGGCGATCAATCCGGCGCTGGCCGAGCGATCGATGCCATGGGGCGGCTACCTGCTGGGCCGCAAGGCAAGCCTTCGGCTGCGCGATCGGGAGATCGTCATCCTGCGCGTGTGTGCCCGCTGCGGCGCGGAGTACGAGTGGGGCGTGCATTGGGCGGCGTTCGCCCAGGCTGCGGGACTGGGCGAACGTGAGCGCGAGGCCATCGTCTCGGCCGTCGCCGACCTCGAAGTGCTTGCACCGCGTGATCGGCTGCTGTTGCAGATGGTGGACGCGCTGCACGACAAGGCCGATGTCGACGACGCGCTCTGGCAATCGTTGTCGGCGCACTGGACGCCGCCGCAGCTGATCGAGCTGCTGATGCTCGCCGGCTGGTACCACGCGATCAGCTATGTCTGCAACGCGGCGCGGGTGCCGCTGGAGACATGGGCGGCGCGGTGGGGTCAAGCCCGTTGACGCGGTGCATCTGGGGTGATCCCAACGCTTGCGCAGCAGGGGTCAGGTGCCGACGTAGGCCGCGAGGTGCTCGCCGGTGAGGGTGGAGCGGGCGGCGACGAGGTCGGCGGGTGTGCCCTCGAAGACGATCCGGCCGCCGTCGTGGCCGGCGCCGGGGCCGAGGTCGACGATCCAGTCGGCGTGCGCCATGACCGCCTGGTGGTGCTCGATGACGATGACCGACTTGCCGGCGTCGACGAGCCGGTCGAGCAGGCCGAGCAGCTGCTCGACGTCGGCGAGATGGAGGCCGCTGGTCGGCTCGTCGAGGACGTAGACGCCGCCCTTCTCGGCCATGTGGGTGGCCAGCTTGAGCCGCTGCCGCTCTCCGCCGGACAGCGTGGTGAGCGGCTGGCCGAGCCTCAGGTAGCTCAAGCCCACATCGGCGAGCCGCTCGAGGATGGCGTGTGCGGCCGGCGTGTGCGCCTTGCCGGCGCCGAAGAACTCCTCGGCCTCGGACACCGACATCGCGAGCACCTCGCTGATGTCGCGGCCGCCGAGGTGGTACTCCAGGACCGACGCCTGGAATCGCTTGCCCTCGCAGTCCTCGCAGGTCGTGGCGACGCCGGCCATCGTCGCCAGATCGGTGTAGATGACGCCGGCGCCGTTGCAGGTGGGGCAGGCGCCCTCGGAGTTGGCGCTGAACAGCGCCGGCTTCACGCCGTTGGCCTTTGCGAACGCCTTGCGGATCGGCTCGAGCAGATCGGTGTAGGTCGCCGGGTTGCTCCGTCGCGAGCCGCGGATCGCGCCCTGGTCGACCGACACCACACCGTCGCCGGCGGGGATCGATCCGTGCACGAGCGAGCTCTTGCCGGAGCCCGCCACGCCGGTGATCACGCAAAGCACGCCGAGCGGGATGTCGACGTCGACGTCCTTCAGGTTGTGTGTGTTCGCGCCGCGGATCGGAAGCTGGCCCGTCGGCGTTCGTACCGTCTCCTTGAGGGCGGCCCGGTCGTCGAAGTGGCGCCCGGTGAGGGTGCCGCTGGCCCGCAGCCCCTCGACGGTGCCCTCGTAGCAAACGGCGCCGCCCGCCGTACCGGCGCCCGGGCCCAGGTCGACGACGTGGTCGGCGATCGCGATCGCCTCCGGCTTGTGCTCGACGACGAGCACCGTGTTGCCCTTGTCCCGCAGCTGCAGCAACAGCTCGTTCATCCGCTGGATGTCGTGGGGGTGCAGACCGATGGTGGGCTCGTCGAAGACGTAGGTGACGTCGGTGAGCGAGGAGCCGAGGTGGCGGATCATCTTGGTGCGCTGTGCCTCGCCGCCCGACAGCGTGCCCGACGGCCGGTCGAGCGAGAGGTAGCCCAGCCCGATCTCCACGAACGAGTCGAGGGTATGCAGCAGCTTGGCGAGCAACGGCGCGACCGACGGCTCTTCGAGGCCACGGACAAAATCGGCCAGGTCGCTGATCTGCATCGCGCAGGCGTCGGCGATGTTGATCTTCCTGATCCTGGAGGACCGGGCGGCCTCGCTGAGCCGGGTGCCGCCGCAGTCGGGGCAGGTGTCGAACGTCATCGCCCGATCCACGAAGGCGCGGATATGCGGCTGCAGCGCGTCGAGGTCCTTGGACAGGAACGATTTCTGGATCTGCGGGATCAGCCCCGCGTACGTCAGGTTGATGCCATCGACCTTGATCTTGGTCGGCTCCTTGTGGAGGAGATCGTGCAGCTCCTTCTTGGTGAACTTGCGGATCGGCTTGTCCGCGTCGAAGAAGCCGCAGCCGCGGAAGATGCGGCCATACCAGCCGTCCATGCTGTAGCCCGGGATCGTGATCGCGCCCTCGTTGAGCGACTTGGAATCGTCATACAGCTGAGTGAGGTCGATATCGGAGACCGTGCCCATGCCCTCGCAGCGCGGGCACATGCCGCCCGTGCGGCTGAAGCTCTGTTTCACCGTCTTGCTGGCACCGCGCTCGACGGTGATCACACCGGTCGCACGGACCGAGGCGACGTTGAAGGAGAACGCGTTGGGCGAGCCGATGTGCGGCTTGCCGAGCCGGCTGAAGAGGATGCGCAGCATCGCGTTGGCGTCGGTGGCGGTGCCGACGGTAGAGCGGGCGTTGGCGCCCATCCGCTCCTGGTCGACGATGATCGCGGTCGTCAGGCCGTCGAGTACGTCGACCTCAGGCCGCGCCATCGTCGGCATGAAACCCTGCACGAAGGCGCTGTAGGTCTCGTTGATCAGCCGCTGCGATTCCGCGGCGATGGTGCCGAACACCAGCGAACTCTTGCCCGAGCCGGAGACGCCGGTGAACACCGTCAGCCGGCGCTTCGGGAGCTCGACGCTGATGTCCTTGAGGTTGTTCACGCGCGCGCCCTGCACGCGGATCAGATCGTGGCGGTCGGCAACGTGCAGCGCAGGCGACTGCGTGTCCTTCCTCGTGGCCTTGCTCATCGTGTCTCCATCTGTTGGGCGGGGCCGCATTGCCGGACCGCTCAGCGCACTTCGTTGATCCGGATGTGGTTGCCTGCGGGATCGCGGAAGGCACAGTCGCGCACGCCGTACGGCTGCTCGGTGGGCTCCTGGATGAGCTCGGCGCCGCTCGCCTGCAGGCGAGCGAAGGTGCCGTCGAGGTCGGCGGTGGCCAGGATGATGATGGCGTAGGTTCCCTTGGCCATCATCTCGGCGACGGTGCGGCGCTCGTCGTCGGTAACGCCGGGGGTGGCGGCCGGCGGGTGCAGGACGATGGACGTGCCAGGCTGGTCGGCGGGGCCGACCGTGATCCAGCGCATCCCGTTGTATCCGACGTCGTTGCGGACCTCGAAGCCGAGGATGTCGCGGTAGAAGGCCAGGGAGGCGTCCGGGTCGTTGTGCGGGAGGAAGCTCGAGTGAATGGTGATGTCCATGGCGGTCAGTCTGGTTGCGGTGGCGGCCAGTCTAGTTGCGGCTCGGTGATCGGCGCTTCTCGATTCCTGATCGGTCTGGTGACTTGTTTCGCCACGCACGACGGGATCCCCGCGGTCGCGCGCTCTCCCTGGCGCCGATAGGTGCTGGGCGGCATGCCGACCAGTTCGGTGAAGCGAGTGCTGAAGGTGCCCAGCGACGAGCAGCCGACCTCGAAACAGACCTCTGTGACGCTGAGATCGCCACGACGCAGCAGCGCCATCGCGCGCTCGATGCGCCGCGTCATCAGATAGGCGTACGGCGACTCGCCGTAGGCGAGCCGGAACTGGCGGCTGAGGTGCCCGGCCGACATGTTCACGCCACGGGCGAGCGCCTCGACGTCCAGCGGCTGCGCGTACTCCCGGTCGATCCGGTCGCGAACGCGGCGTAGCCTCGCGAGGTCGCGCAGGTGCTGCGCTGCGGCGGGTCTGCTGGTCATCTGCGCGATCGTGTCACGCCGCACCGGCGTGCTCAAGCCCGTTGACGTGGTGTATCCGAGGTGGGCGACGAGGTCGCGGAAGGTGAGGGGGTTGCCTGTGTCGTCTAGAATGAGACTAAAATTCGTCTTCATATAGACATACTGAGGCCAGCCATGTTGTCGTCACAGACCAGAACCGGTTCCGCCCCCAAGCCGCGTCGCGGCACCCAGGCCGTCATCCTCTATCAGCGGAACAAAGGTGTCGACGCCTACGTGCGCGCGGTGTCCGGTGCCACGCCGATGGAAATCGTGGCGATCGAACGCCAGGGCGTGCAGGGAATCTTCATCAAGGATCTGTCCAAGAGGATGGACCTTGCGACTTCGCGTTTCTTCGCCATCCTCGGCGTGCCGAAGGCCACGGCCGAGAAGAAGGCTGCTTCGGGCGAGCTGGTCTCCGGCAGCGGCGGCCAAGCCGCGATCGGCATGATCAAGCTCCTCGGAATCGCACAGGACATCGTCGAGAACAGCAAGGCGCCCGAGGCGAGGGGCTTCGATGCCGCGAAATGGCTCGGCCAATGGATCGAGCGGCCCCAGCCCTCTCTCGGCGGCCGCAAACCCGCGGATCTGATCGACACGCCGACGGGCGTGGAGGTCGTCGCCCGTCTGCTGGGCTCCATCGAGAGCGGCGCCTACCAGTGAAGCTGTGGCGAATCGCGGCCGATACTCGAAAGTACCGCGCCGATGATCTCAGCGGCGGCGGCGCGGCCAAGCATCCCGGCCGATGGAACGACACTGGCGAGCCGGTCGTCTACGCGGCGCCGTCCGTCTCCATCGCGGTGCTCGAGACCGCTGCGCACATCGACAACACCGGCCTTCCGCTGAACCGATATCTGCTCGAGCTGGATGTACCGGATGACATGTGGGAGTCGCGCGAAGAACTCGACGTGGCGTCCCTGCCTGCGACCTGGTCAGCGATCCCCGCGGGTCATGCCAGCGTGAGGATCGGCTCCGCGTGGCTTGCCTCGCTGCGGACGCCGATTCTGCTGGTGCCTTCGGTGGTGGTTCCAGAGGAACGAGCGGCCCTGATCAATCCTCTCCATCCGCAGTCGAAGCGGATCGCGCCGCGAATCGTTCGCCTGTTCGAATACGACCGGCTCTTCAGGTCATGAGCTTGGCGCGATTCGCTTGGCGGATTCGGGCATGAAGCTGGAGTGAGCGCTACCCGCACACCACGCTCGCATTTTTTCTTGGCGTCGCCCTGTTCGCCGGCCCCCGGTCTGCCGATATACCGGCATGACCCCATCGAAGACGCCGGCCGCGGGCGAGCCGAACTACAAGATCCAGCAGCGCGAAGGCTGCAGGATCGTGTACGGCCACATGCCGCTGCGCGACTGGCTGTTTCTCTTGAAGGAGGCGAGCGACATCGACGTGCTGCATGCCGACGTCGCGCGCATGCTGGGCGCCACTGCCGTCCTCGGTCCGCCGCAAGGGCTGGCGCGCATCCGCGAGCAGGAAGCGCCCGCCGCCATGGGACGCGTGCGCGCGCAGCTGGGCCGTGCTGCGCGCCGGCTCGAGCCGGATGCCGTGCGCTGGCTCGCGGCCGGTGAACAGGGGCTTTCGAGCCTGGCGCTCTTCACGCTCTTGACCGGCGTTCGCCCGCCGCACTATGGCGGCGCCGCGCTCGACCTGCCGCGCAGCGCGAGCGAGTTCCGCCGCTGCCGCCTGCTGGTGGAGCAGACCCCCTCGCTGCGGCGCGCGCTCCTGCTGCTGGCGGGCCGCGTCAGCGACCCTGCGGTCGTGCCCTGGGCCGCGCTGGCCGAGGCCTGGAACGATCTCTGCGTCCAGATGGACCACGAGCTGCCGCACTGGCGCGACGGCACCGGCCGCGCGCCGGGCGTCAATGCGATGCTGGCCTGCTTCCTCGAAGTCGAGACCGACCTGGCCGTGCTTCAGTCCAGCCGGATGACCACTGCATCGCTGGCGTTGCCGGACAGCTTTTCGAGTCCCGCCGCGCGCCGCGCCGGCAGCGCGCGCTGGTTGATGTAGCCTTGTCGCCGGCAGCCATGGCGGCTGCGATGAGGTGGACCACGGTGAGCCGGCCGAAGCATCTTTTGATTGTTGCTGCACTCGCACTTTCGATGAACCTGGCGGCGCACGCCGGGGCGTGGGGCGACGGCGCTTTCGACAACGACGCCGCGCAGGACTGGCTGGCCGAATGCGAGCGCAGGGCGGATCCGGCCTTTGTGTCCCAGGCTCTCGACATGGCGCAGATGGCAAGCCACATCGATGCGGACGACGGGGCCGCCGCGGTCGCTGCCGCCGAACTGATCGCCGGCGCCATCGGCAAGGGCGCCGCGGCATCGAAAACGCGAGCGGTGGAGTGCCTGGCCGGCAGACGAACAGAAGAACTGCATGCGCTCGCGACGCGCGCCAGGCTGGCCCTGGCCCGCGTCGCGGACCGCAATGTCTCCGAGCTCGCCCAACAATGGGAAGAAGAAAAGCCGAACCGGTGGGCTTCCAACCTGACACGGCTTGCGGCGCGTCTGCAGCGCTAGGGCCTGTTAGCAGGCCCTGGGCGTCTTAACGCCCGGTTACCACCGGGACAAGCACATCAGGCGATGTCCGACAGAAAAATGCGCAAGCTCGGATGTGATGCCGTCTCATGGCTTTTGGTGCTGGAAGGAACTGATGTCAGAGGGTTTCAATTCAAGGTCTGCGCGGACGACGGAGGTGTCGATCGGCGCCCAGTTGGACGCCACCCGCAACGCGGCGAGCGCAAGAGAAGAGGCGCAGGCCGCCATCGTTCGCTCGTTCGGAAGCTTCATCCGGGGCGGCCCGGGTCCTACGGAAGAGCAGCTCAGGCAGTTCGCGAGACTGGCTGCCGACGAAGCGCGACGGCGCCGCCGGCTCGCCGACCGCCTGGCGGCGCGGCCGGCCGACAACGAACCGAAGACGCCGTCGCCCGTCGTGGTGGCGCGGCCATTGCGCGCCGTTGCCTTGCTGGCCATGTGGACCGTGGCGATCCCGCTCATCGTCGTCGCGGCCTTCGGCCCTCGCGACGGGTCCTTCTCTTCGGCAAGCGAAAAAATGCCGATGCATGCATCGCCGGATGCGCCGGCCGTCGCGCTGGCGCAAGCGCCGAAGGCGGACACCGAACCCCTTGCCGTCGTTGCGGAGCGCTCCCGTGCGGCGCCAGGCAAAACCCCGCGCAGGTTTTCTTCGGCCCACGCCAGTGCAGCACCGCTGCTGGCCCGCGCCGGCGCCCGGGGTCCGTCGGCCAAGTGCACGGGCTTGAGTTTCGTGTTCCGCGCGGTCTGCATGAACTACGCGTGCGCGCAGCCATCCGCCCGCCGCAGCCTGCAGTGCGTCGAACCCCTGCGCCAGCGCCGGCTCGACGAAGCGCGCCGCAATCCGCTGCTGCTGGGCTGAGCCTGCATCAGTCGTTCAGCCGCGCTTCGCTGCGAGAGTCGGATCACCAAGCGTTCGATTGAGGGCGACCGCCTTTCGCGTCAGGAGGCGCACTGTGGCGGGGTCGACGGTCATTCCCTCTCGCAGTTCCAGCGTGGCCATTTCGTACTTCCCTCCAGGCTTGAGCCCGGGTTCGATGGCGAGCAGCTGCTGCCCTCGCCAGAAGCCGAACAGTACCCGGGCTTCCTCCGCGCGAATGAGGAGCACGGGCCCGTTCGCGAGATAGACGAGGTGGCGCCATTTCACGACCTCCTCCATCGCCGACGCGGCGCGAACCGCCGCACGCAATTCCCCGACGCACGCCCGACGCCAGCCATCGAGGGCGGCCACATAGGCGTCGGGACTGGAAGCAGGCGTCGTCTTTTGCATTCCGGACAGGCTTGATCGGCGAAGCTTAAACGGGACCGGGGCGCCAAGCCGTCGTTCGACAAGCTTCGGCGATCGCTGCGGAGTCGGAGTGCCTGCGGTATCGTGGGTGGGCCTCGCAGGCTGGTCATGGCCGCGAGGCTGTCTACCAAGGAGACGCAGTGCGAGCCATCTTCGCGATCGCTGGTGTTCTCATCCTGGCAGGCTGCGCGGGCGCGGCCCATGCACCGCCTCCGACGGCCTGCGGCGCCGATCCCGCAGGGCAGGCCTGCGAGGTCGAGCGCTACATGAACGCTCCGTAGCCGCTTCTCGAGCTCAATCGTCCAGGCGCACCACTTCCGGGTCGGCTGCGCTGCCATGCAGCCGCTCGACCTCGGCCGCGCGTCGCGTCAGCACCGCGCGCTGGTTGATGTAGCCCTTGTCGGTGATCTCGCCGGCATCGATGTCGGGCGGGGTAGCGAGCACCAGTGCGCGCACCGGGCGTTGCGAGGAACCTGCACCGGCGTCGCGCATGGCTGCCATCGTGCGGCGCAGTGCGGCCGCCAGCTCCTCGCGCGGCAGCGCGGCGCCCTGCGGGCTGGCGAACACCAGCATGCCAACCGCCTCGCGGTCGTGGCCGGTGATCACGACGTCCTGCACCAGCGGCGCAAGCCGCGAGACCAGCTCCACGCGCAGCGTGCCCACCGACACCCAGGTGGCGCTGGTGAGCTTGAAGTCCTCGGCCACGCGGCCGTTGAACATCACGCCGCACTCGGGCCGTGCTTCATCGACCAGGTAGCCCGCGTCGCCGATGCGGTAGTAGCCCTCCTCGTCGAAGGCCTGCGCGGTCTCGCGCGGCGCACCGCGATAGCCGGGAAACACCGAAACGCCCTTGACCCGCATCTCCAGCTTGTCGCCGTTGGGGACGAACTTCAGCTCCAGCCCCGGCAGCGGCGCGCCGATGCAGCCTGCGCCGTCGAGCTTCCAGTGCGCCGAGGTGATCGCGGGCGAGGTCTCGGTCGCGCCCCAGGAAGTGGTGAGCCACAGCGGCTGCGCGGGCCGTGCGCGCCGCGCCACCGCTTCGAGCCGCTGCCAGGTCGAGGGCGCGAGCGCCGCGGCGGCATAGAAGCACAGGCGCAGGCGCGAGAAGGCCTCGGCCGCGAGCGTGTCGTCCGCCTCGAGGAAGGGCAGCAGCATGTCGTAGCCGCGCGGCACGTTGAAGAGCAGCGTGGGCCGCACCTCGCGCAGGTTGCGCACCGTCTTCTCGATCAGCCCCGGCGCCGGCCGGCCCTCGTCGATGTAGAGCGCGCCGCCGTGGCTGAGGACGATGTTGAAGTTGTGGTTGGCGCCGAAGGTGTGGCTCCAGGGCAGCCAGTCCACCAGCACCGGCGGCTCCTGGTCGAGGAAGCGCCAGGTCTGCGCAATCATCTGCTGGTTGGCGCACAGCATGCGGTGCGTGTTGATTACCACCTTGGGCCGGCCGGTCGAGCCCGAGGTCAGCAGGTACTTGGCGTGGGTGTCGGGCAGGATGGCCTCGAAGGCCTGCATGACGGCCGGCGTTTCCTCGGTTTCGAGCAGCTGCGCGAAGCTGAGCGCGCCCGGGTGGGCGTCGGCGTTGCGGCGGAACACCGCCGGCGCATCGATGCGCGAGCCCGCCAGTGCGCTGCCGTAGACCTTGGCATCCGAGGCATAGATCAGCGCCGGCTCGAGCGCGCGCAGCATGCTGTGCAGCCGCGTCGGGTCCTTCGCCATGCGCGAATAGGCGCTGGAGAGCGAGCAGGCGGTGCGGCCGATGTGCATGGCGGCGAGCATCAGCACCGCATGGTCGATCGCGTTGTCGGAGAGGATCACCACCGGCTTGTCTGCGGGCACGCCCAGGTCCAGCAGGCCTTGCGCCACGGCGCCGACGGCGCGGCGCAGCGCACGGTAGTCGAGCCGGCGCCAGCCTTCGTCGCTTTCGTCGCGCTCGGCCAGCGCCAGCGCATCGGGCGTCTCGCGCGCCCAGCGCTCCAGCCACTCGCCGATGCAGCGCGCATAGGGCCTGAGCGCCACCGGCGAGCGCAGCGCGAAGGAGCCGTCGTCGAAGTCGATGCGCAGGGTGCGCGGCGGGGCGAGCTGGCGCTCGTCGTCGAAGAAGCCGGGGGCGGTCATCGCTTGTCTCCTGGAGGCGCTTGGTTATTCGAGTGTGCCGGACGCCGCTTTTGCGCGAATCAGGTTCAACAGCAGGATGTCGCGCGCGGCTTCGAGCTCACTGGTGTGGCGTTGGCCCAGCTCCGCGGCCACGCCTTCGGCCACCTGCTGCTTGAGCTTGGGTGTCATCGTGGGTGCACCCAGATCCTTCCACCAGTCCTCGATCGGCCCACCCAGGTGCGCGAGCACATGCGCGATGCCGCCGGCGCCACCGGAGAGATGCAGGTTCATGAACGGGCCCATCACGGCCCAGCGCAAACCGGGCCCGTGCGCGATGGCCGCATCGATGTCGGCCACCGAGGCCACGCCCTGGTCGACCAGGTGAAAGGCCTCGCGCCACAGCGCGGCCTGCAGCCGGTTCGCGATATGGCCCTTGACCTCGCGCTTCACGTGGATCGGGCGCTTGCCGATCGCGGAATAGAAGGCCATCGTGCGTTCGATGGTCGCGGGCGACGTGGCCGTGCCGCCGATCACCTCGACCAGCGGAATCAGGTGCGGCGGATTGAAGGGGTGGCCCAGCACCACGCGCGCGGGATGCGCGCAGCCGGATTGCACGCCGCTGATCGCGAGCCCCGAAGAGCTCGAAGCGAGGATCGCGTGCGGCTGCGCGGCCACGTCCATGCGGCGGAACAGATCGATCTTGAAGTCCAGGCGCTCGGGGCCGTTCTCCTGCACGAAGTCGGCGTCGCGCACCGCGTCTTCCAGCGTTGCATGGAAGCGCAGCCGCTCCATCGACGCACCTTCGGCCAGCCCGAAGCGCTGCAAGGTCGGCCAGTGCTGCGCCACGGCTTCGAATAGCCGCGCCTCGGCGCCCGGCGAAGGATCGGTGGCATCGACGTCGAGCCCGTGGGCGAGGAAGTAGGCCGCCCAGCTGGCGCCGATCACGCCGGTGCCGACGACCGCGACGCGTGTGATGGCCGTGTCCATGTGCGCCATCGTCAGGATTCGGCCGTGAAGCCGACCTTCTTGACCAGCGGACCCCAGCGCTCGAACTCGATGTTCTGCGAGCGGGCCATCTCCTCGACGGTGGAGCCCTGGGCGATCAGGCCGACCACCGCCAGGCTGTCGATGACGGACTTGTCCTTGATCGCGGCGTTGATGGACGCGTTGGCGGCGGCGATCACCGAGGCCGGCGTCTTGGCCGGCGCGTAGAAGCCGAACCACTCTTCGGTGGTCAGTTCCGGAAAGCCCTGTTCGGCCAGGGTCGGGACCTCGGGCGAGAACGGCGAGCGCGCCTTGCCGGAGGTGGCGATCAGGCGCAGCTTGCCGGCCTTGTGGTTGGCGATGAAGTCGCCGCTGGGCGTGATCATCGAGGCGATCTGGCCGCCCACCACGTCGGTCACGCCGGGGATGGAGCCGCGGTAGGGCACGTGCTTGAGCTCGACACCGTTGTTGATGCCCAAGAGCGCGCCGATGAAGTGCGGCGTCGAGCCGGCCGCCGGCGAGCCGTAGCTCGCGTCGTTGGGGTTGGCCTTGGCCCAGGCCAGGAAATCCTTCACCGTCTTGACGCTGGCCGGCACCAGCGGGCCGACCGCCAGGCCGTGGTGCATCACCGCGGCGATCGACACCGGCGCGAGGTCCTTGACCGGGTCGTAGCTCAGCTTCTTGTAGATGTGCGGGTAGATCGAGGTGCAGGAGAAGGGCGTGAGCGCCAGCACGCTGCCGTCGGCCGGCGCCGCCTTGAGCAGCTCCAGCGCGATGCGTCCGCCCGCGCCGGGCTTGTTCTCGACCACGGCCGCGTTGCGGGTGTAGGAAGAGCCGGCCAGCTTCTCGCCGACGCGGCGCGCCACGCTGTCGCCGGCGCTGCCGGCCGGGAAGCCGTAGAGGATCTTGACCTGCTCGATGGTCTGGGCCAGCGCGGCCAAGGGGTGCAGGGCAGCGAGCGCGGCTGCGCCGCCGAGGGTGTGGAGGAAGTGGCGGCGATCGGTCATGGTGTGTCTCCTTGCTGTTCTCTCGGAATCGTTGGTCAGGCTGCGAACTCGGGGCGCGGCAGGCCCACGCGCGGCAGCCCCATCATGTCGCGCGCCTCGGCCGGCGTCGCGGGCTCCATGTCCATCTCGCGGATGAGGCGCACGATGCGCTCGGTGAGCTGCAGGTTGGTGGCCAGCTCGCCGTGACGGTAATAGAGGTTGTCCTCCAGGCCGACGCGCGCATGGCCGCCGAGCAGCAGCGCGCTGATGTTGGCCTCGAGCTGCGAGGGGCCGATGCCACTCACGCAGAAGATCGCGCCCTTGGGCAGCGTGTCCACCATCATCTGCAGGTGCCGCGGCGAGAAGGGCATCGCGTTCTGGAAGTTGCGGTGCACGTTCATCACCAGGTTGATGAAGTAGGGCGCCTCGTCCAGCCCCTCCTCGATCAGCGTGGTGGTGTCCTGCAGGATGTGGGTGGGGCTGAACACCTCCCACTCGGGCTTGATGCCGCGCGCCTTCATGCCGGCCGCGAGCTCGCGGCCCTTGGTGAGCGGCGTGTCCATCAGGATCTCGCGGCCCTCGAAGCTGAGGTTGAGCGTGGTCGCGTCCAGCGTGCACATCTCGGCGCCGGCGTCCATCCCCTTCACGCGCTCGTCGAAGGCGATCTCCCAGCGCCCCCCAGGCAGCGGCTTGATCATGTCGCCGTGCACGCCGCCGCCGGTGGAGTTGTTGAGCACGATGTCGCAGCCGGCGGCGCGGATGCGGCGGTTGATGTCGCGGTAGACCTCGGCGTCGCAGGTGGCGCCATCGTCGGGCCGGCGCGCGTGGATCGCGGCCACGCTGGCGCCGGCCTTCCAGCAGGCCACCACATCCGCCGCGATCTCCTCGGGCTGGGTGGGAAGATGCGGGTTCTGCGACTTGTGCGCCATGCCGCCCGTGGGGGCGATGGTCACGATCACTTTGCGCTTGGACATGGGCTTTCTCCTGTGGACGGCGCGCTATTATTTTTGGCTGCCGTCGTCCCGGCAGTCATTGCGATGACATTTGAGATCAGGGTTTACGAGCCGCAGCCAGCAGGAGCGTCGATGCCGCACACCAGGCCGAGCCAGAGACCGCCGGCGTCCTTGTCGATTCCCGAGCTGCTGCAGCGATCGGTCTGGTTCCCCGGGCTGGACGCGGCGGCGCAGGCGCGCGTGCTCGATGACATGCGCGAGGAGTCGGTGGCCGCCGGCGCCGCGCTGTGCCGCCGCGGCGACGCGCCGCTGCACTGGTACGGCACGCTCGAAGGCCTGCTCAAGTGGTCGATGACATCGAGCGACGGCCGCTCCGTCACCTTCGGCGGCCTGTCGGTCGGCAGCTGGTTCGGCGAAGGCACGCTGTTGCGCGCGATGCCGCGCTCGGCCGACATCATCGCGCTGCGCGACAGCCGTGTCGCGGTGCTGCCGCTCGACACCTTCGAGTGGCTGCACCGCACGCAGATGAGCTTCAACCACTTCCTGCTGAACCAGATCAACGAGCGCCTGCACTGGTTCATGGGCAACTATGCGGCGCACCGGTTGCTCGATGCCGACAGCCAGGTGGCGCGCGCGCTGGCCGGCCTGTTCCATCCGTGGCTGCATCCGGGCAGCGACGTGTATCTGCAGACTTCGCAGGAAGAGATCGCCAACCTCTCCGGCCTCTCGCGCCAGCGCTGCAACGCGGCGCTCAACCGGCTGCGCGAAGCGGGCCTGCTGCGCATCGAGTACGGCGGCATCACCGTGGTCGATCTGGAAGGGCTGCGGCGCTTTGCCGAATAGTGCGTCGGAGAACTCGCCTGCAGCGCGTCTGGGCAGTCAGAGCCTGGAAGACCAGTACGCGGGCTCGCGGCTCTGATGCGCGATGGCAAAGATCTGAGGCCCGAGGCTTGCGTCTTCCGCGTAGATCACGGTGCAGGGAAATCGATCGAAGTGATAGATGCGCATGCCGTGCCCGCCATGAGGACCACGCTGCTGATTCTCGAGGAGGAACCCAAGAACTCGCTCGTACTCGGCGAGGAAAGCCTCTGTGCGATCAGTCGACTTGCATGGGTCGCATAGTAGACGCCGCATCACCGAGCTCAGCTTCGGCTTCGGGATGAATCCAGTAACTCACCTGATCCTTGCCCGCACGCGCGCAAGGGCCTCATCGCCCGGGACCATTGCGGCCTTGCCCGAACGGACATCCTCCTGGCGGCGCAGCGCCAGCTGCATCCACGCTTCCTGTGCCTTTGATCTGGGCTCGAAGCTGGCGATCAGTCGCTCCAGAAGTCGAGCGCGGTCCTCGGGCGGCAAACCGAGGACCTGAGCCTCAAGATCTTGAACGGTCATGGACATGACGCCTCCGTAAACCAGTGCGAATGGCAAGCATGCCACGGCACTGCCGGAGCCGGGCGCCGCCAAGCTCCCGATCCCTCAGAGCCGGCTCAGCGCCGCCGATCCAGCGCTGCCCGTGGCGGCCTTCAGAATTTGTGCGCGAGGCGCGGAGGCCTGTTTTCTTCGCCGGTGCTTTCGTCGTCCACCGAGGCGATCTTCAGGCGGGCGGCCTCGTGTTTGACGCTCAGTTCCACGCAGCGCTCGCGTTCGGCCGGCCGGGACGGCGACTCGCGCATGCAATCGACGAAGAACTGCGACTCGTCGGCGCTCAAGCCATGCAGCACTTCCCGGCCCTTGGCGTCGATGGCCAGGGCGCTGCGGGCGGACAGCTCGGCGCGTTGCGCCTCGGGCATTTCCAGCAGTTTCATGCTCGGCTCCTTTTCGAACAGTCTGCAGTCTGGCGCAGTTTGCCTGGTGTGGCGCGCCATGGTGCCTGGCTGCCCCGATAGTGTGCGGCGCGCCCGAAGGCCCTGAATCAGATCAACACTGTACGCCCTCTTCATTGGGATGAACCACCTTGTTTTTAGAGGCATGCCAGGAGAGTGGATGCACACATCGAAGGATGGGCCCGTATATTGCTGTATGCTGTGAAATGCCGACTGTCGACAGTTGCCCGTCGGAACCGACCCAAGGAAAAGATCCATGCCATTGCACGCAGTGGGCCGCGCGGCCCTCCCGATCTCCGATGCCGAGCGCGCCGTGCGCCAGGACCTGGCTGCCGCCTACCGGCTGGTGGCGCACTACGGGATGGACGACAGCATCTACACGCACATCTCCGCGCGCGTGCCCGGCACCGAAGACCAGTTCCTGATCAACCCCTTCGGGATGCTGTTCAAGGACGTCACGGCTTCCTCGCTGGTGAAGATCGACCTCGAGGGCCGCATCCTCGACGACTCGCCCTACGACGTGAACCCGGCCGGCTTCACCATCCACAGCGCCGTGCATGCGGCGCGCCACGACGCCGCCTGCGTGCTGCACACGCACACGGTGGCGGGCGTGGCGGTGTCCTCGCTCGCCGGCGGGCTGCAGCCCTGCAACCAGTGGGCGCTGCAGTTCCACGAGCGCGTGGTCTATCACGACTTCGAGGGCATCGCGCTCGACTTCGAGGAGCGCGAACGGCTGGTCGCAGACCTCGGGCCGACGGCGCGTGCGCTCATCCTGCGCAACCACGGCCTGGTCACGCTGGGCCGCACGGTGTCGGAGGCCTTCATCCTCATGCTCAATCTGGAGCGCGCCTGCCGCGTGCAGGTCGCGATCCAGTCCAGCGGCCAGCCCGTGTATCCGGTGCCGCTCGAGGTCTGCGAAAAGACCGCGCGCCAGTACGAGAGCGGCGACACCGTGCGCATGCCCGGCCAGCCCGACCCGAATGCACGCGAATGGCGCGCGCTGCTGCAGCGCATCGAGCCCGTGCCCGCCACGTCCTTCCGCGACTGAGCTTCGTTCCCTTCCTTCCTTCCCACCATCCCCGATCGAGCCACAAGGAGTTCTCATGAAACGTCGCAATCTCATTCAAATGGGTGCCGCCACGGCGGCCGGCCTGACGCTCGCGGGCGTTCCCCTGCATGTGCTGGCGGCAGGCAAGAAGGGCGGCGTGATCAACGCGGTGGTCCAGCCCGAGCCGCCCGGGCTGATGCTGGGCATCACGCAGAACGGTCCCACGCAGATGATTGCCGGCAACATCTACGAAGGCCTGCTGCGCTACGACGAGAAGATCACCCCGCTGCCTTCGCTGGCCACCTCCTGGACCTCGAACAAGGAAGGCACGCTCTTCACCTTCAAGCTCAAGCCCGGCGTGCTGTGGCACGACGGCAAGCCCTTCACCTCGGCCGACGTGGTGTTCTCCGCCGACGTGTTCTTGCGCAAGACGCATGCACGGCTGCGCGCCAATCTCGCCGCGGTCGAAAGCATCCGCGCCGTCGATCCGCTGACGGTCGAGTTCAAGCTCAAGTACCCCTTCGGGCCCTTCCTCGGCATCTTCGAGGTCGGCAGCATGCCGATGATCCCCAAGCACATCTACGAAGGCACGGACTTCGCCGCCAACCCGGCCAACGCCACGCCGATCGGCACCGGCCCGTTCAAGTTCAAGGAATGGGTCAAGGGCTCCTACATCCAGCTGGTGGCCAACGACAAGTACCACGTCAAGGACGTGCCGCTGGTCGAGAGCGTGTACTTCCACGTCATTCCCGACGCGGCCTCGCGCGCCGCGGCCTTCGAATCGGGCAAGGTCGACCTGGTGCCGGGCGGCGCGGTCGAGTACTTCGACGTGCTGCGGCTGTCGAAGCTGCCGGGCGCCGCGGTCACGACCAAGGGCTGGGAGTTCTTCGCGCCGCACGCCTGGCTGTGGATCAACAACCGCAAGGCGCCGATGGACCAGGTCAAGTTCCGCCAGGCCCTGATGCACGCGATCGACCGCGAGGCCATCTGCAAGGTGGCCTGGCAGGGCTTCGCCAAGCCGGCGACCGGCCCCTTCAACAGCAACATCAAGTTCCACAGCACCGACGTCCCCAAGTACCCGCGCAGCGTCGACACCGCCAAGAAGCTGCTGGCCGAGGCCGGCTACAAGGGCGAGACGCTGCGCCTGCTGCCGCTGCCCTACGGCGAGACCTGGACGCGCTCGGCCGAGATCCTGCGCCAGAACCTGGCGCAGGCCGGCGTCAAGCTCGAGATGGTCGCCACCGACGTGGCCGGCTGGAACCAGAAGCTCAACGAGTGGGACTACGACCTCGCCTTCACCTACGTCTACCAGTACGGCGACCCGGCCCTGGGCGTGGCGCGCAACTACACCACGGCCAATATCGCCAAGGGCTCGCCCTTCAACAACGTCGAGGGCTACTCCAACCCGAAGATCGACGAGCTGTTCGATGCCGGCGCCAAGGAGGCCGATCCCGAGAAGCGCAAGGCGATCTACCTGGAGGCGCAGAAGCTGCTGCTGAACGACGTGCCGGTGGCCTGGCTGTACGAGATCAACTTCCCGACGCTCTACCGCACCAAGCTCAGCAACATCATCAGTTCGGGCATCGGCCTGAACGACAGCCTGAGCGGCGCCTCGGTGGCCTGAGCCGCGCATGAAGCGCACGCAATTCATGCTGGCCCGCGTGCTGCAGGGTCTGGTCGCGATCCTGCTGATCGCGACCGTCAACTTCATGCTGGTGCGCGCCGCGCCGGGCGATCCGGTCTCGGTGCTGGCCGGCGAGGCCGGTGCTTCGGACCCGCAGTTCGTCGCCCAGCTGCGCGCGCAGTTCGGGCTCGACCAGCCGATCACGACCCAGCTCGGCACCTACCTCGGCAAGGTGGTGCAGCTCGACCTCGGCTTCTCCTACCGCCAGCAGCAGCCGGTGCTGAAGCTGATCCTGGACCGGCTGCCTGCGACGCTGCTGCTCACCGGCAGCGCCTTCGCGCTGTCGCTCTTGTTCGGCGTCACGCTCGGCGCGCTCTCGGCGCGGCGGGCGGGGACGTGGGTGGACAGCGCGATCACCACGGTGGCGCTGGTGTTCTATGCCACGCCCCTGTACTGGCTCGCCCTCATGGCCGTGCTGGTGTTCACGGTGCAGCTCGACTGGCTTCCGGGCTTCGGCTTCAGCACCGTCGGCTCGGGCGCGACCGGGCTGGCACTGGCGTGGGACGTTGCGCAGCACCTGGTGCTTCCGGTGCTGACGCTGGCGCTGTTCTACATGGCCGTCTACGCCCGCATGACGCGCGCCGCCATGCTCGACGTCGCGCAGATGGACTTCGTGAAGACGGCACGCGCCAAGGGCGTGAAGCCCGGCCGCATCCTGCGCGCGCACGTGCTGCGCAACGCGCTGTTGCCGGTGGTCACGCTCGCGGGCATCCAGGCCGGCAGCCTGATCGGCGGCGCGGTGCTCACCGAAACGGTGTTCGCATGGCCCGGCCTCGGCCGCCTGATGTTCGACGCGCTGCTGCAGCGCGACTACAGCCTGCTGCTAGGCACCTTCCTCGTGACGGCGGCGATGGCCGTGCTGTTCAACCTGATCACCGACCTCGTCTACACGCTGGTCGACCCACGCATCGAACTGACATGACCCAAAGTCCTTTCTGGCGGCGCTTCGTCCGCAACAAGGGCGCGGTGGCCGGCATGGTGGTGCTGGCGGTCGTCGCCGTCGTCGCTTTGTTCGGCCCCTGGATGGCCGCCAACGACCCCTGGGGCATGGTGCAGCAGCCCTTCCTGCGGCCCTGGACCGAGCCCGGCTTCGCGATGGGCACCGACACCCTCGGGCGCGACATCCTCTCGGGCGTGATCCACGGTGCGCGCATCTCGCTCCTGATCGGCGTGGTCTCGACCGTCGTCGCGCTCCTGATCGGCGTCACGCTCGGTGCCGTCGCCGGCTACTTCGGCGGCTGGATCGATGCCGGGCTGATGCGCTTCACCGAGATCTTCCAGGCGGTGCCGAGCTTTGCGCTGGCCATCGTGCTGGTCGCGATCTTCCAGCCCTCGGTCGGTTCCATCGTGGCGGCCATCGCCATCGTCTCCTGGCCGCCGGTGGCGCGCCTGGTGCGCAGCGAGTTCCTCACGCTGCGCCAGCGCGACTTCGTGCAGGCCGCCTTGCTGGCCGGCCAGTCGACGCCGCGCATCATCCTCACGCAGATCCTGCCGAACGCCATGTCGCCCATCATCGTGATGGCCTCGCTCATGGTGGCGACGGCGATCCTGCTCGAATCGAGCCTGAGCTTCCTCGGCCTGGGCGACCCCAACCAGATGAGCTGGGGCTACATGGTTGGCTCGGCCCGCACCGTGCTGCGCCAGGCCTGGTGGATGGCGCTGTTCCCGGGGCTGGCCATCGTGCTGACCGTGCTCGCGCTCAACCTGGTGGGTGAAGGCCTCAACGACGGCCTCAACACGCGGCTGGACGGGAGGGGCCGATGAACGCCGGCGTGACACGCCTGAAGCCGGCGCAAGCCGTGCTCGAGGTCGTCGACCTGAGCATCTCGCTGCCCAAGGGTGCCGACCGCGCGCTCGCGGTCGAGGGCGCGACGCTCTCGGTGCTGCCGGGCCAGACGCTGTGCGTCGTCGGCGAATCCGGCTCGGGCAAATCGATGATCGCCAACGCGGTGATGGGCCTGTTGCCGCGCCCGCAGGTGGCGCCGGTGGCCGGCAAGATCCTGTTCGAAGGCACCGACCTGCTGGCGCTGACCGAGCCGCAGATGCGCGAGCTGCGCGGCCGGCGCATCGGCATGGTGTTCCAGGAGCCGATGACGGCGCTGAACCCGGTCATGCGCATCGGCGAGCAGATTGGCGAGGTGTTCGATGCGCACGGCACGGTGCCCGCGGCCGAGAAGCGGCGCCGCATCCTCGCGGCGCTGGCCGACGTCGGCCTGCCCGATCCCGAGCTGCTGATCGACAGCTATCCGTTCCGCCTCTCCGGCGGCCAGCGCCAGCGCGTGATGATCGCCTGCGCGCTCGTGCTCGAGCCCGTGCTGCTGATCGCGGACGAGCCGACCACCGCGCTCGACGTGACGACGCAGGCGCAGATCCTCAAGCTGGTGCGCGAACTGCAGCAGCGCCGCGGCACCGCCGTGCTCTTCATCACGCACGACTTCGGCGTGGTCTCGGAGATCGCCGATCACGTGGTGGTGATGCAGACCGGCAAGATCGTCGAGTCCGGGGCCGCCGCCGGCGTGCTCGGCGCGCCGCGGCATCCCTACACGCGCAAGCTGATCGCCGCCATTCCCCATGGCCACGCGCAGCGCGCCACGCCGACCGACGATGCGCTGCGCTTGCTGCAGGTGCAGGACCTGTGCAAGACCTACAAGTCCGGCGCGGGCCTGTTCAAACGTGGCCGCTCGGTGCAGGCCGCGAAGAACATCAACTTCGAGCTGCGCCGCGGCGAGACGCTGGGCCTGGTCGGCGAGTCGGGCTCGGGCAAGTCGAGCGTGGGACGCTGCCTGGTCGGCCTGGCGCCCTTCGACAGCGGCCGCATCCTCTTCAAGGGGCACAACCTGGCGCAGGACGGGAACTTCCGCCGCTCTGCCGGCGGCAAGATCCAGATGGTGTTCCAGGATCCGTATGCGTCGCTGAATCCGCGGCATCGCATCGGTGCGGCGATCGCCGGCGGTCCCATCGCCCAGGGCGTAGCCAAGGCGGAGGCCATGGCGCGCGCGATGGAGCTGCTGAAACTGGTCGGGCTCGGGGCCGACGCGGCGCAACGCTACCCCCACGAGTTCTCCGGCGGCCAGCGCCAGCGCATCGGCATCGCGCGCGCGCTGGCGATGCAGCCCGAACTGCTGGTCGCCGACGAGCCGGTGTCGGCGCTCGACGTCTCCGTGCAGGCCCAGGTGCTGGAACTCTTCGCCCAGGTGCGCGAGCAGTTCCAGCTGGCGATGGTGTTCATCACCCACGACCTGCGCGTCGCCGGCCAGATGTGCGACCACATCGCCGTGATGCAGCGCGGCGAGGTGGTGGAGTACGGCGAGACGCATGCGGTGCTGAACGACCCGCAGCATGCGTACACGCGCAAGCTGATCGATGCGGTGCCGCGGCTGGCTTCGCCCGACGAAGCTGCGGCGCGGGTCGCGTGATGCAGCGCAACGGCGACAGCACGACACCCTGCGTGGCGCTGCTCAGCGAGGTGCTGGACATGCAGTACCTCGCACCCGCATTCCGCGAGGCCTGCCCCGGCATCGACCTGCGGCTCGGCGCCGAGCTCGGGCCGCTGGAAGACATCGAGGCGGCGGTCTGCTGGTACCCGCCGCACGGTCAGCTGGCGCGGCTGCCGAAGCTGAAGCTCGTGCAGTCGCTGGCCGCGGGCATCGACCACATCGTGGCCGACCCGCAGCTGCCACGCGAGCGCCCCTTGTGCCGCATCGTCGACACCGGCATGGCCGCCGGCATGAAAGCCTATGTGAGCTGGGCGGTGGTGCAGCACCATCGCGGCATGAACGCCTACGTCGCGAGCTCTGCGGCCGGCCGATGGGAGGAGCAGGACGTGGTCTCGCCGCGCCGCCATCGCGTCGGCATCGCCGGCCTCGGCACGCTGGGCATGGCCTGCGCCGAGGCGCTCGCGGGCATCGGCTACCAGGTCCGCGGCTGGAGCCGCAGCGCCAAGGAAGCGCTGCCGCCGGGCGTCGTCGCCTTCCACGGCGCCGGACAGCTCGACGCGTTCCTGTCGGGCTGCGACACGCTGGTGTGCCTGCTGCCCTTGACGCCGCAGACGCAGGGCTTTCTCGATGCCGCGCTGTTCGCGAAACTGCCGCGCGGCGCGCACCTGATCAACGTCGGCCGCGGCGATCACCTGGTCGAAGCCGACCTGCTGGCTGCGCTCGAAAGCGGCCAGCTCGCGGCCGCGACACTCGATGCCTTCTCGCAGGAGCCGCTGCTGCCGGACCATCCCTTCTGGGGCGATCCGCGCATCCTGATCACGCCGCACATCGCGACGCGCACCGACCGCCTGGTGATCGCGCAGCAGACCCTCGCCAACCTCGCGCTGCTGAAAAAAGGCGAGCGTCCTTCCCACTTGGTCGACCTCGAACGCGGCTACTGACATGAACCCATCCACCCACGCCGACAACGCCGCCCACGACATCGCGGCGCACCTTCATCCCTTCACCAACCTCGCCACCCATCCCCAGGTCGGGCCGCTGGTGATCCGGCGCGGCGACGGCATCTTCGTGGAGGACGACCAGGGACGCCGCTACATGGAGGCGATGTCGGGCCTGTGGTGCGCTTCGCTGGGCTTCAGCAACGAGCGCCTGGCCAAGGCCGGCAGCGAGGCGCTGCGCTCGCTTCCCTACTATCACACCTTCAACCACCGCTCGAACGAGGCGGCCATCGCGCTCGCCGAGAAGCTGCTCACGCTCGCGCCGGTGCCGATGTCTAAGGTGTTCTTCGCCAACTCCGGGTCGGAGGCCAACGACAGCGCGGTCAAGCTGGTCTGGTACTACCACAACGCCATCGGCAAGCCGGACAAGAAAAAGATCATCGCGCGCCGCAATGCCTACCACGGCGTCACCGTGGCAGCGGCCAGCTTGAGCGGCCTGGTGCCCAATCACCGCGACTTCGACCTGCCGATCGCTCGCATCCTGCACGTCGACTGCCCGCACCACTACCGCTACGCCGAGGCCGGCGAAAGCGAGGAAGCCTTTGCCACGCGCCTGGCCGATGCGCTGGAAAAGCGCATCCTCGAAGAGGGCCCCGAGACCGTCGGCGCCTTCATCGCCGAGCCCGTGATGGGCGCGGGCGGCGTGCTGGTGCCGCCGGCCACCTACTTCGAGAAGGTGCAGGCGGTGCTCGCGAAGTACGAGGTGCTGCTGATCGCCGACGAGGTGATCTGCGGCTTCTGCCGCACCGGCGAGATGTTCGGCTCCACCACCTTCGGCTTGCGACCCGATATCCTGACCGCGGCCAAGGCGCTGTCCTCGGGCTACGTGCCGATCTCGGCCGTGATGGTGTCGGAGAAGGTGCATGCGGCGGTGGCCGCCAACAGCGGAAAGATCGGCACCTTCGGCCACGGCTTCACCTACTCGGGCCATCCGGTGGCCTGCGCGATCGCGCTCGAAACGCTGCAGGTCTACGAAGACGAGAACATCCTCGCGCACGTGAAGGCGCTGGCGCCGCGCTTCCAGCAGGGCCTGCAGCGCTACGCAGCGCGCCCGCATGTCGGCGAGGTGCGCGGCGTGGGCCTGATCGGCGCGATCGAACTCGCCGCCGACCCGGCCCGGCGCACGCCCTTCGATCCGGCGCAGAAGGCCGGCGCGCGCGTGGCCGAACTCGCGCTGGAACAGGGCCTGATCGTGCGCGCCATGGGCGACGCCGTCGCCTTCTGCCCGCCGCTCGTCATCAGCGCCGCGCAGATCGACGAGATGTTCGAGCGCTTCGACCGCGCCCTGGTCGGCTTCGAAGCGTCGATGGCATGAAGGCCTTCTTCACCGACGAGCAGCTGCTGCACGACCCGCAGCAGTTCATGCGCCTGGGCCGCATCAGCAAGCCGGCCGATCTGCCGACCCGCGCGCACGCCTTGCGCGACGCGCTGGCCGCACGCGACATCGAACTCGTGCAGCCGCGGGACTACGGCCGCGCGCCGCTCGAAGGCGTGCACAGCGCCGACTATCTGGACTACCTCGAAACGGCGTACGCGCTGTGGCGCGCGCTGAAGCTGCCGGGCGTCGAGCCGGGCATCGAAGTGCTGCCCAATCTTTCGCCGTACCACGGCGGCACGCCGGGCGTGCCGCGCGCGCCTTGCCCCTCGCCGTCGATCGTGGCGCGCACGGGCTACTACATCAGCGACCTCTCGTGCCCGATCGGCCCCCACACCTGGCGCTCGGTCCTGCGTTCGGCGCACACCGCGGTGGCGGCGGCCGACGCGGTGCTCGACAGCGGCGATGCCGCCTATGCCCTGTGCCGGCCTTCGGGCCACCACGCGCACCGCGACCGCGCGGGCGGCTTCTGCTACGTGAACAACAGCGCGGCGGCCGCGCAGCGCCTCCGGGAGCGCCATGGCCGCGTGGCCGTGCTCGACCTCGATGCCCATCACGGCGACGGCACGCAGAACATCTTCTATGCGCGCGATGACGTGCTGACCGTGTCGACGCATGCCGATCCGAGCGGCTACTACCCGTTCTACACCGGCTATGCGCACGAGCGCGGCAGCGGTGCGGGCGAGGGCTGCAACCTGAACCTGCCGTTGCCCCACGGCGCCGGCAACGAGCTCTTCCTGCAAGCGGTGGACCAGGGACTGGCGGCGCTGCGCGGCTTCGCGCCCAAGGCCCTCGTGCTCGCGCTGGGCTTCGACAGCTACAAGGACGACCCCATCAGCGTGCTGCGGCTCGACCTGGACGCCTACCGCCGCATCGGCGAGAAGATCGGCGCGCTGGGCCTGCCCACGGTGATCGTCCAGGAAGGCGGCTACATGGTGGAGGCCATCGGCTCGGCGCTGGACCACTTTCTGCGCGGCTTCGAGGCGCTTCGGTGATGACCACCGCCGCACTGCGAGCCCCGGGGTCGAGGAGCGCCGGCATCGCGCTCTTCTTCTGCGCGCTGGTGGCCTTCGCCTCCTACGACGCCTTCTGCAAGAAGATGCTGCAGTTCTACCCGGCGCCCTTCGTCAACCTGATGCGCTACCTGTCGGTGATCTGCATCGCTCTCGCCATGCTGCTGCACCACGGCGACCTGCGCATCTGGCGCGCGCCGCAGAAGAAGTTGCTGCTGCTGCGCGGCGCGATGCTGGCGACCGTGGCCACCTGCTTCATGACGGCGCTGATCTGGATGCCGCTGGCCGAGGCCACGGCCATCTACTTCACCGCGCCGCTGCTGATGGTCGCGCTGTCGCCCTGGCTGGTGGGCGAGCAGGTGCAGCGCAGCCGCTGGGTGGCCGTGGTCGTCGGCTTTGCCGGCATGCTGCTGATCGTGCGGCCCGGCAGCGACCTGCCGTGGCTCGGCACCGTGCTGATGGCGATCGCCGCCGTCTGCTACGCCGTCTTCCAGCTGCTCACGCGCCGGCTCGCGGGCAGGGTCGCGAGCCCCGTGCAGTACGCCTACACCGCGCTGGTCTGCCTGATCGCGACCGCGCTGCCGGCGCCGCTTTTCCTGCCGGCCGAGCGCCCCGAGGCCGGCGCCGTGCTGCTGCTTTTGGCCGGCGGCGCCTGCAGCGGCGCGGCGCAGTGGCTGCTGCTGGCGGCCTTCGAGCGGGTCGAGGCCTCGACGCTGGCGCCGCTCAACTATTTCCAGCTGCTGCTCGCGGTGGCCTTCAGCACCTTCTGGTTCCACAAGCCGCCCGACGGCCTGGCGATGTCGGGCATTGCGCTGATCATCGCGGCCGGCGTCTACCTGGCGCGGCAGCCGTTGAAAGAATGAGCCCGGGTGCTCCAACAAGACGAGACAAACACATGGCTTTCAATTCCTCTTCCGACACCGTTCTTTTCGAATCCGTCGAGGCGACCGACCTGGTCGGCCTGGTCGAAGCCCAGCTCACCCGCGCCATCGTCGAAGGCCGCCTCGCGCCCGGCAGCCGCATCGTCGAAGCCGACATCGCGCGCCGCATGGGCGTGAGCCGTGCGCCGGTGCGCGAAGCGGCGCGCCGGCTCGAGCGCCAGGGCGTGCTGGTCGCGCGGCCGCGCCACGGCTTCGCGGTGCGAACCATCAGCGTGCAGGAGATCGACGACCTGTACGAAGTGCGCCTGAGCCTGGAGCTGACTTCGATCGAGCTGGCCTGCCGCAAGGCCAGCGATGCCGACCTGGCGCGCGTGCGCGCGATGGTCGACGACATGGTGCGCCTGGCACGCACGCGGGCGCAGGACGAGCGCATCGATACCGACCTCGCGCTGCACACGCTGATCAGCGAACTCTCGGGCAATGCGCACCTGCACCGCATCTTCCTGAACACGCAGACCGAGCTGCGCATGATCATCGCCCTCATCACCGTGGTCGACGATTCCGAGACCGTGGCCAGCAACCACCTGCTGATCGCCGACGCGCTGGTGCGCCGCGACATCGAAGCCGCCAAGGCCGCGATGCGCACGCACATCGAATCCGCATGGCGCGACGTGCGCGCCCTGTTCGTTCGCCAGCACGGCGTCCCCACCCCCTGAATTCAAGGACCCCCTCGATGAAGGTCGTCTACACCGACACGCACCAAGGGCACGACCCGCAGCTGTTCATGGTGCGCGGCAAGCTCAAGCGCAGCAACGAGCAGCCCGAGCGCGCCTTCCGGCTGCTCGACGCTGTGCGCAAGGATGGCCACGAGATCGTCCCCTGCGAGGACTTCGGCGCCGGCCCGCGCGCGGCCATCCACACGCCCGACTACCTGCGCTTCCTCGAGACGGCCCATGCGCGCTGGCAGCTGCTGGACGACCCTTCGGAAGAGGTGATGCCGAACGTCCACCCCTTTCCGGGCCAGCCCTGCAGCTATCCCGAGAGCGTGGTCGGACAAGCGGGCTTTCACATGGGCGACAACGCCTGCTCCATCGGCCCCCACACCTGGGAGGCGGCCGTTGCGTCGGCCCACATGGCGACGCACGCCGCGCAGCTGGTGCTCGACGGCGAGCGTGCCGCCTATGCGCTGTGCCGCCCGCCGGGCCATCACGCCTACGTCGATCGCGCCAACGGCTTCTGCTACCTGAACAACGTGGCCATCGCCGCGCAGCATCTGCGCAGCAGGCACGCGCGCGTGGCCATCCTCGACATCGACGTGCACCACGGCAACGGCACGCAGGGCATCTTCTACCGCCGTGCCGACGTGCTGACCATTTCGCTGCACGGCGACCCGCGCAACTTCACGCCCTTCTTCACCGGCCATGCGCACGAGCGCGGCGAGGGCGAGGGCCTGGGCTACAACATCAACAAGCCGCTGGCGCTCGGCACCGATCTCGACGGCTACCTGCCGGCGCTGCGCGAGGCCTGCGACAGCATCCGCGCCTTTGCGCCCGGCGCGCTGGCGGTGGCGCTGGGCCTCGACACGCACGAGCGCGACCCGTACAAGGGCATGAAGATCACGACGCCGGGCTTTGCGGTTCTGCTGGCCGAGATCGCGCGCCTCGGCTTGCCGACCGTGCTGGTGCAGGAGGGCGGCTACCTCTCCGACGACCTCGGCCCCAACATCGCGAGCGCGCTGCGCGGCTTCGCCGGCGCGGCATGACCGACGCGCAGGTCCTGAGCGAGGGCTCGCCCGAACTCGACGATGCCTGGGTGCGCGCGCTGGCGCGCGAGCGCTGGGGCATCGAGGGCGAGCTGCGCGCGCTGACGGGCGAGCGCGACCGCAACTACCTGCTGGCGCCGCCCGGCGACGGCGCGCGCTTCATGCTGAAGATCTCGCATCCGGCCGAGTCGGCGCTGGTCGCCGACTTCCAGACCCAGGCGCTGCTGCACCTCGCGGCTGCCGACCCGCAGCTGCCGGTGCAGCGCATCGTGCCGGCATCGAGCGGCGAGCCTTCCTTCCTCTGCGATCCCGGAGACGGCCTGCCGCGCGTGGCGCGCCTCTTCAGCTACCTGCCCGGCCTGCCGCTGCCCGAGGCGCCGCGCACGCCGCGGCAACAGCAGAACCTCGCGCGCATGCTGGCGCGGCTCGACCTTGCGCTGCGCGATTTCGACCATCCCGCCGGCGAGCTCGCGCTGCCCTGGGACATCCAGCGCGCCGACAGCGTGCGCGGCCTGCTCGCGCACATCGCCGACCCGGAGCGCCGCGCGCTGGCGGAGGGCGCACTCGACCGCTTCGAGCGCGACGCCAAGCCACGGCTCGCCGCGCTGCCCGCGCAGCCGATCCACAACGACTTCAACATCTACAACGTGCTGGTCGATCCGGCCGACACCGACCGCATCGCCGGCATCCTCGACTTCGGCGACATGGTGCGCGCGCCGGCGATCGACGATCTGGCCGTCGCGGCCGCCTACCAGGTCGGCACCGGCGACGATCCGCTGGCCGACATCGCGCCCTTCGTTGCCGCCTACCACGGCGTGCGGCCGCTGCTCGCGGCCGAAGTCGAGCTGCTGTTCACGCTGATCACGGCGCGGCTGGTGATGGTGGTGGCCATCAGCGGCTGGCGCGCGGCGCGCCATCCCGAGAACGCGGCCTACCTGCTGCGCAACAACCCGCTCTCATGGGCGCGCCTCGCGGCCTGCGAGCGCGTCGGCGCCGAAACCGCGACCGCCGTCTTCCGCCGCGCCTGCGGCCTGCACATGGAGGCCTGACATGCCGACCTCAACTTCTGCGATCCCTCCTGCGACCCGCTCGCTCATGGACCGCCGCGCGCGGGTCCTGGGCCCGGCCTACCGCCTCTTCTACGAGACGCCGCTGCACCCGGTCCGCGGCGAGGGCGTCTGGCTGCACGATGCCGACGGCAGGCGCTACCTGGACGCGTACAACAACGTCGCCTCGGTCGGCCATTGCCATCCGCATGTGGTGGAAGCCATCGCGCGCCAGGCCGGCGTGCTCAACACGCACACGCGCTACCTGCACGAAGGCGTGCTCGACTATGCGGAGCGCCTGCTCGCCACGATGCCCGCCGAGCTCGCGCACGCGATGTTCACCTGCACCGGCAGCGAGGCCAACGACCTGGCGATGCGCATTGCGCGCTCGCACACCAAGGCCTGTGGCCTGATCGTCACGCGCTTCGCCTACCACGGCGTGACCGCATCGATCGCCGAAGCCTCGCCCTCGCTCGGCAAGTTCGTGCAGCTCGGCGACGCCGTGCGCACCGTGCCGGCGCCCGACGGCGGCGGTGCGGCCTTCGCCGACGGCGTGCGCGCCGCCATCGCCGATCTGCAGGCGCATGGCATGCGGCCCGCCGCGCTGATGGTCGACACCGTGTTCTCCAGCGACGGCATCTTCACCGACCCGCCAGGCTTCCTGGCCGAGGCGGTGGAGGCCGTGCGCGCCGCCGGCGGCATCTTCATCGCCGACGAAGTGCAGCCCGGGCTGGGCCGCACCGGCGATGCCTTCTGGGGCTTCCAGCGCCACGGCGTGGTGCCCGACATCGTGACCATGGGCAAGCCGCTCGGCGCCGGCCATCCGCTGGCCGGGCTGGCGGTGCGGCCCGAGGTGCTCGCCGCCTTCGCGCGCGAATGCCGCTACTTCAACACCTTCGGCGGCAACCCGGTTTCGATGGCCGCCGGCATGGCGGTGCTCGACGTGATCGAGCGCGAAGGCCTGATGGCGAACGCGCAGCGCGTCGGCAAGCACCTGCGCGCGCGTTTGACGGCGCTCGCCGCGCGCCATGCGCTCGTCGGCGAGGTGCGCGGCGCCGGCCTGTTCGTCGGCGTGGACCTCGTGAGCGACCGCGCCACGCGCGCACCGGCCACGGCCGAGACGGCGCGCATCGTCAACGCGCTGCGCGACCGGCAGGTGCTGCTGAGCTCGACCGGCGAGCATGCCAGCACGCTGAAGATCCGTCCGCCGCTGGTGTTTAGCGAAGCCCATGCGGACCTGCTGGTCGACACGCTGGATAGCGTCCTGACGACGCTGTGAGTCAGGTGTCGAGCGGCTCGACGCCGCACCAGTCCGCCATGAACTGCGCCATGGTGGCGGCCACGCGCTTCATGCTGTCCAGCGAGACCGCTTCGTCGATGCCGTGGATGTTGCGCGCCAGCGGGCCGTAGACGGTCACCGGGATGTCGGTCATCAGCGCGAAGTGCCGGCCGTCGGTGGTGGCGGTGCAGGCGAGCGGCTTGGGCGCGGCGCCGGTGATCTTCTCGTGCGCCTCGGCCAGCATGCGCAGCGGCGGCGCGTCGAGCTCGTATTCGCAGCCCGGCGAGAAATGTCCGCGTGCGTTGATCTCCACCGTGAGATCCGCATCGAGCCGGGCCGCGGTGGCGCGGATGCGTTGCGTCACTTGCAGCGTGGCCTCCTCGGCCGTCGTGCCGGGGAAGAAGCCGAAGCGGATGCCGAGCCTGCAGGTGCAAGGCACCGACGAGTTCCACTCGCCGCCCTCGATGCGCCCCAGGTTGAAGTTGAGCGGATGCTCCACGTCGCGAAACAGCGGATGCCGGCGCTCGGGCGCATTCCACTCGGCCTCCAGCGCCTTCAGGTCGGCCATGATGGCGATGCCGGCCTCGATCGGGTTGACGCCCTTGCTCATGTAGGCGACATGCGCTGGCCGGCCGGTGATGTCGATGAAGAGCCAGCACACGCCGACCTGCGCGCGCATCAGCGTTTCGCCGAAGGGCTCGGGGATCAGCACCGCATCGAAGTCGCTGAGCTTCGCCTTGCCCAGCGCGTTCTGCAGCGCGTGCACGGTGGCGAGCGTGCCGTTGCCGGTGTTCTCCTCGTCGAGCACGGCGTTGAAGCCGACGGTGCCGGCCGGCTGCAGGCCCATCTCGCGCAAGGCCTGGTAGGCGATCAGTGCGCAGACCAGGCCGCCCTTCATATCGCCCGCGCCGCGGCCGTGCAGCCAGCCGTCCTTCACCCATGGAATGTAGGGCGGCCGGGTCCACAGCGCCTCGGGTCCGGTGGGCACCACGTCGATATGCCCGTTGAACAGCACGGAGCGCCCGCCGCCCATGCGCGGCAGGTGGCGCGCCAGCAGGTTGTAGCGGCCGTTGTCGGGGTCGCACGGGCAGGAGAAGAGCGGCATGCCTTCGATCAGGCTGCTGTCGAGCACGATGCGCTCGGGCTCCAATCCCAGCTCGGTCAGCGCGCCTTCGAAGAAGTCGGCGGCCGGCTGCTCCGCGCCCGACAGGCTGGGCGCCGCGACGAATTCGCTCAGGATCTCCGTCATGCGCGGCGAGAGCCGCTCGATCGTTGCGAGCAGGCGGGTGCGATCGACGGCGGGGGAAGGATTCTTCATGCGCCGGCCCGCCGCAAGCTCTGTGCCCGCCGCGCTCAAGCGTTGCCGTGCACCGACAGGACCGCGCGCAGACCGCCGAAGCGCCGGCGGTACTGCGGCGGCGTCAGGTTCACCTGGCTGAAGGCCACGCAGCGCCATTGGGCGACCGACTCCGGCATGGCCGTCCACAACCATTGGCATCTCGCGCTGATGCACATGGCGCACGGCGACATGGACGCGGCGCTCGCGCTCTACGACGCCACGGTCGCCCCCGCGCCCGAAGCCATCGCCCTGAACCTCGACGATGCCAGCGCGCTGCTGTGGCGCTTCGGCCTGCGCGGCGTCGACGTGTCGGAGCACTGGCAGGCGCTCGCTGCACGCTGGCGCCTGCAGGCCGCCTGGGGCTCCTACGCCTTCAACGACGTGCATGCCGTGATGGCGCTGGCCGAGGCCGGCGACGAAGGCGCGTCGAACGCGGGCATCGCCGCGATCGCCGATGCGGCGTGGCGCCCCGGCGCACAGGCTGCCGCCGCGGTGGCACTGCCTGCCGCCCGCGGCCTGCAAGCCTTCGCGGCCGGCCGGTATGCGCGCTGTGTCGAACTGCTGCTGCCCGTGCTCGCGGCCAGCAGTCCGCTCGGCGGCAGCCATGCCCAGCGCGATCTGCTGCATCTCACGGTCATCGAGGCCGCGTCCCGCGCCGGCGACCGCGCACTCGTGCGCGCCATGGCCGACGAGCGGGCGGCGCGCAAGGCGGCGACGGCCCGATCCGCGCGGACCGCAGATCCCGTGTACGCCTGAACAGGCTGCACATCGACTGCCATGCTAGCAGCGGGGAGAGTCTTCGTCGTCGACGGCGATGACCCGGTCCGGATCTTCGCGCTGCGCGGACAGGTCACGGGCCACGCGCACGATTTCTCCCAAGTTGCAGGCGATAGTCGTTGGCAACGGTGTGCCACACCCGAAAACATGAGCCCGAAACCTGTCGAGAATCCGTCCATTCAGCGCGCGCTGGCAGCGATCGAACAGCTGCTTACCGAAGTCGAGGCTTCGACAGGCGCCGTTCCCCACTTCCGACACACGGACCTCGTTCCACTTTCGATCGACGAGCAGGCGCACAAGGCCCGACTTGAGAAAAACGCATACGCCGCAGAGCCCGAACGATCGGCCGCGCAGTTCTGCCTGCTGTCCGCGAGTGCCTTGCTGGGCGTGACGCAATTGCTTCTGAACCGTTCGGCGACGCCGTCTCCGAGCGAACGCCTGCAGGATTGGAACGACCTGAGCGAGCTCACCAAGGAAGCGGGGCGATCGGCGTACCGCGCGGCCTTGATCCTGGCCGACCCGGAGCGTTTGGTGCCGCCCGGGTTTTGAGCCCAGGCAGGTGCGTCCAAAGGAACGAGGTGAAACTACGGGGGTACACATCCTGGCCCTTCCCCCGGAGCAAACCTTGTCATCCAAAGTCTTTCGCGTTGCACTTTCGGCTTCGGCAGCTGCTCTTGGAGGCATCGCAGCCTACTGGGCCCTCCTTGCGACGCGTCAGGGACACATCCTTTTCGACGCTCGCAAGCATCCCGTCGTTCACTTGTCCGACGACTTTTCCACGTACTCTCATACCGTGCCGGGCGGGATGGTCCGCGGCTATGTCTATCACCCCCAGGGCGAGGAGGCGCTGCAGGACCTGTTCATCTATTTCGCGGGCCGAGGCGAGGATGTCCGCGCCACTGCAAAGGCGCTGCACTGGCTTCCGGAAGGCTTCGGCTTCGCCGCGGTCAACTATCGGGGGGTGGCCGACTCGCAGGGGCACCCCTCCGAGGTCGCCTCCGTCGAGGACGCGAGAGAGTTCGCCAATCACTTGCGCCGGGCCTTCCCGCACGCGCGCCTGCACGTCGTCGGTCGAAGTCTGGGGACGGGCGTGGCCATTCAGCTTGTGGCGCGACAAGACTTCTCGAGCCTGCAGCTGGTCACGCCATACGACTCGATGCTGCAGGTGGCGAAGAAGCGCTTCCCGCTCGTTCCACTTTCCCTGTTGCTGCGGCACCAGTTCAACTCCCTGACGCACTGCAAGGAGGTCGCGGCGAAAACCCAGGTCCTGCTGGCCGAGTGGGACGATGTCGTGCTGCCGGAGCGTTCACAGAAGCTCATCGCCGCCTGGCCAACATCCATCAGCGTGCAGACCATCACCGGCTCCGACCACCGCAGCATCATGGGCCTCGAAGCGACCTGGCTCCATCTCGTCGACTTCGCATTGACGGCAGTCCTCCCTGAGCCGAAGGCCGCATGAGCCGCTACACGAGCCCGGGCCTCCGCCGGCCTACTCTCAGACGCCGGCGCGCAGATGGAAATCGGCCTGCCCGGGACTACGCCCGGCGGCCGCGCGCGAAGTAGCGCATCAACGCGCCCTGACGATCCTCCACATAGCCCTCCAGCCACGAGTCGTCCGTGTCCAGGAAACCGGACCAGCTCTTCTTGTGCTGTTCCTGCCGTTCCGCCTGCACGGCCCGGAAACGGTAGTGGTCGTAGACGTCGAGGATGTGCACGGCATAGGCTTCGGCCAGGGCCTGGTCGCCGCTGACGATCACCATGTTCTCGTCGTTGCAGTACGAGGCCTTGAAGCCCAGGTTGTGGCTGCCCAGGATGACGGTGCAGTCCGGCGACAGCGGATCGATCACGACCAGCTTGTCGTGGATGATGGCCCCGATTCCGCCCTTGGCGGTCAGCTGTTCCGCGCCGAAGTCCCCGAGCATCGCTCTATCGTCGACGCGCGACGCCCGCACGATCGAGACCTTGTCCTCGAAGAAGGTGCGCGGGGATTCGCCGGGCTCGTCGTCGCTTTCGTCATCGGGATCGTTCTTCTTGCCCGGCACGTAGTTGGGCATGGCCTGGGCGCTGGAGACGGCGCCGGTGACGATCAGACGTCCGTCCTTGCGCCCGATGTCGATGGCCTCGCCGATGATGCAGTCGTTGCCGCGCTGGCCGGGATAGAAGGCCAGGAAGAGGATGGCCTCGCGCGCCAGCCGCATGCGCCGGTACACCTCCTTCAGGTCCGGTGGCGTCTTCGTTCCCTTCGTGCGTCCTTGCATGTTGGGCGAGAACCAGAGCTCGATCTGCGCGCCATTGGCGAGCGCCAGACGCGCGGGGGCTTCATTCGAGCGCCGGAACTCGAGACTCTGCTGGTTCTTCGACATCGGGGCGCCGAAGGGGTCCGGAATCTCCAGCGCGTCCGCGCTCATGCGCTGCCAGTAGTCCATGAAGACCTGCGCGCCCGCGTCGTCCTCGATCAGCAGCGCATTGTTGGTCTGGCCCGCCACGCCGGTGGATGTCCAGTTGGTGCTCCCTGTGAACACCGAGCGAGGCCCGCCATTGGGGGGCGTGTGCACGACGAACTTGTTGTGGCCGATGTGCGTCGAGTTGTTGAACATGCGGTGCTGGATGTCGGCCCCTGCGGCAATCAGGCGTTCCCGTGCCTCGGCGTTCCGGCCATCCCATCCGCCGTTGTCCTTGCCGGTGTTGGCCAGGATGAGATGGATGCGCTGCGCGTTCGCCAGCAAGAGGTCGACAAGTTCCTTGTCGTCCAGCTCGTAGAGTGCGAGATGAAACTCGCCGGGCCTGGCGAACAGCTCGTGGAGCAGCGGCAGCACATCGCCGGCGAGGTACTTTCGGTGGGGATCGTCCGGGTTCGAGATCTTCTCGAACAACTCGTTCGGCTCGATCTCTCCGTCCTCCATCAGCACGTTGCGCAGCCACTGTGCGGCAAGGATGCCGTTGGTGAAGGTCGAGCGGAAAACGCCGCGACGGCTCGTCACCCGCACCGGAAGAGTAGGCACCGCGGGGCCCAGATAGCCCAGCGGGCGGGGCTTGCCCTCGTAGGCCTTGACGGAGATCTTGACCAGCTTGCCCTCGGCATCCTTGACGGGGCGCCCGTGGTCGTCACGCTGGGTCACTCGCACCGTCTTCGGCGTGGGGTCGGGCGCGGGCTCCATGCCGTCTTCCAGGTCGCCGACCGGCCGGATCTCGTACCGAACGAACACCTCCGAGGGCCTGCGATTCAGTTCATCGCGTCTCTTGCGCAGCGTGAGGTCTCTCCACGAGAGCTTCTGCACGGGCCAGATCCCCGTGTGCTGCGGCAACCAGTGGGGATTGCGCTGGCCGGAGAAGCCGACCCAGCTCGCGCAGCGCACGCGGTCTTCGCTGCCGTCATTGCGCACGACGACGCTTTCATCGGCGTTCAGGTAAACGCGCGTGACTTCAAAGCCGAGGCAGCCCTCGATCTTGTTGTCCACATCCCAGGCGATGTAGGCCACTTCATTGTTGGCGTACGCGAAGGCGCTGAGAATCTTTCCCATGGCTGTCTTCCTGGTAGGTGGTGAATAACGCCGGCCGGCTGAGCAGCAGCAAACTAGCCCCGCAGGATGACAAGCTGATTTCAGCGGAGTGGGCCGAGCCCGGATGCTTCAATTTGGAACGCCGAGGCAAAAAGAGCGCGCCCCCAAGATTGAGGATCTGCGTGACCTCATGGTCCGGTATGGCATGCGCCACGCAGCAGTGCGGGCTTTCGCGCTCGCGCGGCGGCCGCGCTGCATATCGGCCATGGCCGATATGTTGCATATATCGCTCAAGACCGATATATTGTCTTCATCGGCCAAGGCCAATACCTCTGTATTCCCCCTGAAAGCCTCCGATGGACTACGCGGTCCGACTCGCCGACCAACTCCGCGCACATCTGCGTGCCTTGCGCAAGCAGCGCGGCCTGACCCAAGCCCAGCTCGGCCAGCGGCTGGGCATCGGCCAGGCCCGCATGGCAGAGATCGAGGCCAGGCCGGGGCTGGTCAGCGTCGACCAGCTCATGCAGCTTCTGTCTGCCCTGGGCGCGACCTTGGTGCTGAGAGAGGGCGCAGAAAGCGCGGCGGCATCTGCACCTGTGCTGGCCCGCGAGCCTGACCCAGGCCAGGAGGCGGCCAAGCCGCTCGTCGCACGCCGCTCGAAGTCCGCAGTGGAGCCGCCCACCGTGAAGCCGCCGGCAAAAACAGCCTCGAAGCGCGCATCGACACCCCTCCTCACCATCCCGCCGAAGAAGGGCTCCTGGTGAGCGCCGCCCTCGGCATCTGGATGAACGGCGAGCTCGTCGGCCACTGGCGGGTCGCGCGCGGCACCCACGTCCTGAGCTACGCGAGCGAATGGCTGCAATCCGACAAGCGCCGTTCGCTGTCGCTGTCCTTGCCCATCACCGGCGCGCGCGAGATCCGCGGCCGGGTTGTCGCCAACTACTTCGAAAACCTGCTCCCGGACAACGACCGCATCCGCGAGCGCCTGCGCCGGCGCTTCAGGACCCGCGACGCCCAGGCCTTCGCCCTGCTGGAGGCCATCGGCCGCGACTGCGTCGGCGCCGTGCAGCTGCTGCCCGAAGGCATGGCGCCGCAAGGATGGGACCGCGTCGACTGCGAACCGCTGCGCGACGCGAAGCTGCGCAGCCTGCTGCATGCCGTGACTTCCGACACCCCCTTGGGCCAGCCCGCGGACGACGAGGACCTGTTTCGCATCTCCCTCGCCGGCGCGCAGGAGAAGACCGCCTTCACCCGCTATCGCGGCCGCTGGTGCCGGCCGCACGGTGCGACACCCACGACCCACATCTTCAAGCTGCCGCTGGGACTGGTCGGCGGATCGCGGCGCGTCGACCTGTCCGACTCCGTCGAGAACGAATGGCTGTGCGCGCAGCTCCTGCGCGAGCTGGGCCTGCCCGTCGCTAACACCGAGATGGCGGAGTTCGACGGCCAGAAGGTACTGATCGTCGAGCGCTTCGACCGCGCGTGGATGGACGGCAAGAAGTGGATCGCGCGACTACCGCAGGAGGACTTCTGCCAGGCCCTGGGTTACCCGCCCGACAAGAAGTACGAAAAGGATGGAGGCCCCGGCATGGAGGCCTGCCTGAAGGTGTTGGCTGGCAGCGCAGATGCGCAGACCGATCGCACGGCCTTTCTGCTGACGCAGCTGGCCTTCTGGCTCCTGGCCGCGACCGATGGGCATGCCAAGAACTACTCGATCTTTCTGGGGCAGGGGGACGTGTATGCGATGACGCCGCTGTATGACGTGATCTCAGTGTGGCCCTATGTCGGGGATGGGGCGAATCAGTTTCGGTGGCGGAGTGCGGGGCTGGCGATGGCGGTGCGCTCGAAGAATGCCCACTATGCGCTTCACACGATCCAGGCTAGGCATTGGGAGGGGCTGGCGATGAAGAACGGTGGGGTGGGGGTGTGGGAGGCGATGCAGGCAATGGTGGGGGAGGTGGAGGGGGCGATTGGGCGCGTGGAGGGGAGGGTGCCGGATTCGTTTCCTGGGAGGATTTGGGAGCGCATCGTGAAAGGGTTGCGGAAGCAGGTTCGGCAGTTTGGAGGTGGGCGGGCTTGAGGCAAGATCCCCTGGCAGCTGAATCGCCGCGGCGCGTCAATGGACGCAATCCGGTTGATGAGTGGGTCTTCCCAGCCGACCGCAGCGCCACCGGAATGGGTGTAATTGGATGTGGTGGCCGGTTACGCCGAGGTCATGGAGCTGGTGTTCTCGTCCTGGCAGGACATCACCCTGACCGAGAACCACATCAAGCAGCTGCATCGCGACTTGCTCACATACAGCGAAAAGGACGCGTGGCACCGGGGCAAGTACAAGACCTCCACGAACAGCGTCGTCGCGTTTGACGAAAACGGCAAGCAGCTGGGCGTGGTCTTCGAAACCGCGACGCCGTTCGACACGCCACGCCTGATGACCGAACTGGTGGTCTGGTTCAACGGCGAACACGACGCCGCGCGTCTCCATCCACTGTTGCTCGTCAGCATCTGGGTTGTGGTCTTCCTGGAAATCCACCCATTTCAGGACGGCAACGGCCGCTTGAGTCGGGTGCTGACCACCTTGCTGCTGCTTCAAGCCGGCTACGCCTATGTCCCGTACAGCTCACTCGAGAGCGTGATCGAACTGAGCAAGGAAGCCTACTACCTTGCGCTGCGCCAGACGCAGGGAACGATTCGCGCCGAGTCGCCGAACTGGCAGCCCTGGCTCATCTTCTTCCTGCGCGCGCTGGCTGAGCAGGTTCGTCGTCTTGCTCGCAAGGTGGAGCGCGAGAAGCTGGTGCTGGCCGCGCTGCCCGAGCTATCACTGCAGATCGTCGAATTTGCGCGGGAGCATGGGCGCATCACGATGGGGGATGCGATTCGGCTGGCCGGCGGCAATCGCAATACGCTCAAGCAGCATTTCAGAGCCCTGGTCGAACAAGCCCGCTTGGCCCAGCGCGGCGCTGGTCGGGGCGTGTGGTACGAGTTGAAGTAGGGATACCTATGGTCGGCATTCGACCACAGAGCAACTTCTCCCATCTCGGGCTCACGACGGGCGCATGATCGTTGGGATCTGCGCAGAGGATCTCGGTGCGCCTCGCCCGTTTCACACCCCCAACAACTCCTCCAACACCTCCGGCGCCGCCAGCAACTCCGCCGAAGGCCCGTGCCGCACGATCTTGCCCTTCTCCATCACCACCGCCTGATCCGTGTGCGCCAGCACCTTGCGCCAGTCGCGGTCGACGATCAGTGTCGCGATGCCGGTCGTGCGGATGTCCGCGATCACGCGCCAGATCTCGGCCACGATCAGCGGCGCCAGGCCTTCGGTCGCCTCGTCGAGGATCAGCAAGCGCGGGTTGGTCATCAGCGCGCGGCCGATCGAGAGCATTTGCTGCTCGCCGCCCGACAACTGCTGCCCGCCGTGCGAGAGCCGCTCCGTGAGGCGCGGGAAGGTGGCCATCACGCGATCGAAAGTCCAAGCGCGCTTGCCGTCGATGCCGGAGCGTGCGCTCATCACGAGGTTCTCGCGCACCGAGAGGTTGGGGAAGATGCCGCGGCCTTCGGGCACGTAGCCGATGCCGCGGCGCGCCATCTTCTCGGGCGCCCAGCCGGTGACGTCGTCGCCGTCGAGCTTCACGCGGCCCGAGGCCGGACGCACGTAGCCCATCAGCGAGCGGATCAGCGTGGTCTTGCCCATGCCGTTGCGACCCAGCAGGCCGACCGAGGTGGCCGCCGGCATCGCGACGTCGATGCCGCGCAGGATGTGGCTGTCGCCGTAGTAGGTGTTGAGGCCTTCGATCTGCAGCATCTCAGTGGTCCTCGCCCAGGTAAGCAGTGCGCACTTCGGGGTTCTGACGGATAGAAGCCGGGTCGCCGGTCGCGATGACGGTGCCGTTGACCATCACCGTGATGCGGTCGGCGATGCGGAACACCGCGTCCATATCGTGCTCCACCAGCAGGATCGCGTGCGAGGCTTTGAGGCTGGCGAGCAGGCCCAGCATGCGCTCGGTCTCCTCGGCGCCCATGCCGGCCAGCGGCTCGTCGAGCAGCAGCACGCGCGGGTTGGTGGCCAGGCACATCGCGACTTCGAGCTGGCGCTTGGCGCCATGGCTCAGCGTGCCGGCGACGCGCTCGGCCACCGCAGTGAGCCCCGCGGCCTCCAGCGCTTCGCGCGCCGCGGCATTGCTCGTTGCGCACTGCGTCGAGGCCTGCCAGATCGCCCACGGCCGCGGCGTCGCGGCCTGCGCGGCGAGGCGGCAGTTTTCGAGCACCGTGAACTCCGGAAAGATCGTGGTGCGCTGGTAGCTGCGGCCGACGCCGGCGAGCGCGCGGCGGAACTGCGCGCGCTTGGTGACGTCGGTGCCGTCGAGCGTGATGCGGCCGTCGGAGGCGTCGATCTCGCCCGAGAGCATGTTGATCAAGGTGGACTTGCCGGCGCCGTTGGTGCCGATCACCGCATGGACTTCGCCGCGCCGCAGGTCCAGGCTCACCGCATTGACGGCGACCAGGCCGCCGAAGCGGCGCGTCAGCGTTTCGACCGAGAGCAGGGTACTCATGCGGCCGCCCCCTTCGGCGAGAGCCGCGATGCGATGCCGATGATGCCCTTGGGCAGCAGTGCGACGAAGGCGATGATGGCCAGACCCAGCGTGAGCTGCCAATGGTCCGCGAGCGGCCCCACCAGCGCATGGGTGGAGAGCAGTTCCTTCAGCAGCGTGAAGGCCACGGCGCCGATCACCGCGCCGCGCAGGTGGCCGAGGCCGCCGAGGATGATCATCAAGAGCACCTCGCCCGAGTTGTGCCAGGCCAGCAGCTCGGGGTTCACCACGCCGTCGCGCGAGGCGACGAGAAAGCCCGCCAGCCCGGCCAGCGCGCCCGCGATCACGAAGGCCGCGAGCTTGTAGCCGTAGACCGGAAAGCCCGCCGCGCGCATGCGCTGCTCGTTGACGCGGATGCCAGCCAGCGCGGCGCCGAAGCGCGAGCGGCGGATCAGCGCCAGGAAGCCGTAGGTGAGCGCCAGCGCGGCCAGCACGAAGTAGAACTGCACGCTGCGGTTCTCCATGTCGAGCGCGCCGATGGCCGGGCGGATGTACATGTAGATGCCGTCGCTGCCGCCGCCGAGCGCGGTGTCGTGGAACACGAAGAAGGCCATCTGCGCGAAGGCCAGCGTGACCATGATGAAGTAGACGCCGCGCGTGCGCAGGCTGAGCGCGCCCGTCACCAGCGCGTAGCCGGCGGCGCAGCCCATGGCCAGCGGCAGCAGCACGGCGATGGAGCCGCCATCCTTGCCGGAGCCCAGCACCGTGGCATAGGCGCCGATGCCGTAGAAAGCCGCATGGCCGAGGCTCACGAGGCCGGTCATGCCGACCAGCAGCTCGAGGCTCAACGCGAAGATCGAGAGGATCATCACCTTGACCACGAGGTCGCTGAGATAGGGGCTCAGCATCGGGCCGAGGACTGCGAGCGCGACGGCGCACAGCAGCGGAAGAAAGTACGAAAAGCGCTTCATGTCAGGTCTTGCGCCCCATCAAGCCTTCAGGACGCCAGATCAGCACGATGGCCATCAGCACGTACACCCCCATGCCGCTCAGCTCGGCGAAGAAGACCTTGCCGAAGGTGTCGACGAAGCCGACCAGGAGCGAAGCGACCAGCGCACCCGTGATCGAGCCGATGCCGCCGATCACCACCACCACGAAGCAGATGATCAGCACGCTGGCGCCCATGTTCGGATAGACCGAGGACATCGGCGCCGCGATCATGCCGGCCAGCGCGGCCAGCGCCACGCCGGCCGCGAACACGATGCGGTAGAGCCGGCGGATGTCGATGCCCAGGCCGCGCACCATGTCGCGGTTGCTGGCGCCGGCGCGGATCATCATGCCCAAGCGCGTGCGGTTGACCACGTAGTAGAGCCCGACTGCGAGCACCACGCAGGCCGCCGAAGCGAAGAGCCGGTACCACGGGTAGCTCATGAGATCGCCGAGCGCGAAGCTGCCGTCCAGCCAGGGCGGCACCCTGACGCCGTGCACGTCGTTGCCGACGAGCAGCGAACGCAGCTCCTCGAACACGAGGATCAGCCCGTAGGTCATCAGCACCTGCTGCAGATGGTCGCGCTGGTAGAGGTAGCTGAAGAAGGCCCACTCCAGCGCATAACCGAAGAGCGCGCTGAGCACCACGCCCGCCAGCAGCATCACGATGAACTGGTCACCGAAGAGCGGCGAGAGCGCGAACGCCATGTAGGCGCCGATCATGTAGAAGCTGCCGTGGGCCAGGTTGATCACGCCCATGATGCCGAAGATCAGCGTCAGTCCGGAGGCCACCAAAAACAACAGAAGCCCGTACTGCACCGAATTCAGGCATTGGACTAGAAAGGTACCGAGGTCCACGACAGGTCGTCACTTTCCGCTCAGAGTTTGCAGCCGCGGGCCGGGTCGGCGAGGCCCTTGATGGCCACGTTGACCATCTTGTTTTCCTTGCCCTCCACCTTGCGCAGGTAGATGTCCTGCACCGGGTTGTGCGACTTGCCGATCGTGAAAGCGCCGCGCGGGCTGTCGATCTTGGCCTTCTCGATGGCGCCTGCGAACTCGGCCTTCTTGCTGATGTCGCCCTTGGTCGCCGCCAGGCCGATCGCGAGCATCTGCGCCGCGTCGTAGCCCTGCACCGCGTACACGTCGGGCTGCAGCTTGAACATCTTGGCGTAGGCGGTGCGGAAGCTGTTGTCGCGCGGCGTGTTGAGGCCGTCGGCATAGTGCAGCGTGGTCAGCATGCCCTGGGCCGATTCGCCCTGCGCGTCCAGCGTGCCGTCGGTCAGGAAGCCGGGGCCGTAGAGCGGGATGTTCTTGTTGAGGCCGGCCGCCGCGTAGTCCTTGACGAACTTGACCGCGCCGCCGCCCGCGAAGAAGGAATACACCGCATCGGGCTTGGCCGCCGCGATCTCGGTCAGGAGCGCCTGGAACTCCACGTTCGGGAAGGGCACGGTGAGCTGCTTCACAACCTTGCCGCCGCCCTTCTCGAAGCCTTCCTTGAAGCCGTTGACCGACTCGTCGCCGGCCGCGTACTTCCAGGTGAGCGTCATCGCGGTCTTCTTGCCCTGCTTGGCTGCGACCTCGCCCATCGCGTAGGCCGGCTGCCAGTTCGAGAACGAGCTGCGGAAGATGTTCTGCGCGCACATCGGGCCGGTCACCGCGTCGGCCCCGGCATTGGGCACGATCAGCACGGTGCCGCTTTCCTTGGCGGCCTTGGCCATCGCCATCGCGACGCCGGAGTGCACGGTGCCGACGATCACGTCGACGTTGTCGCGCTTGATCAGCTTGTTGACGTTGTCGGTGGCCTTGGCCGGGTCCGATTCGTCGTCGACCTTGATGTATTCGATCTCGCGGCCGCCGAGCTTGCCGCCCTGTTCCTCGACGCGCAGCTTGAAGCCGTTCTCGATGGCCACGCCGAGCGCCGCATAGGTGCCGCTGAAGGGCAGCATCAGGCCGACCTTGAGCTTGCCCTGCTGGGCGTGGCCGACGGTCGCGATGCAGGCCAGCGCAAGAGCGGTTAGCGTGGTGCGTGCGATGCGAGTGGTCATGGGTATCTCCTGGCGTTGATGATGAGTGAAAAGGACGGGAACGGCCTGGCGACGGATCGGCAGGGGCGCGTCGGGACGGGCTTGTCCATGGTGAACCGTGGGACGCAGATACTTTAAGGGTAAATCATTTATCTCTCAAACACGAGTTTTCCCTGCCCGCCGATTCGCTGCTTCGACAAACGAAACGGCCGCCACTATGACCTGTTCCGGCTGGTCCCGATGCGGGGAATGCCCGCAGTCGCGCAGCTCGAGCAGCCGGGTTCCGGGCACCCGCTCGGCGATGCCGCGAACCTGGCGGAGTGTGCCGTACTCGTCGTCGATCCCCTGGATAGCAAGAACCGGGCAACGGATGGCGTCGAGCCCGGCCTCGATGTTCCATTGCTTGAAGGGCGGGTGCAGCCAGATGCGGTTCCAGCCCCAGAAGGTGGCTTCGGCGTCATCGTGGTAGCGGGCCAGCTTCTTCGGAAGGTCGGTCGCGAGCCAGGCCTGGCGCGCCTGGTCGATGCTCGCCACCGTCAGATCTTCCACGAAGATGTGCGGCGCGAGCAGCACCAGCCCGGCCACGCGCTCCGGAAAACGCGACGCGTAGAGCAGCGAGATCGAGCCGCCGTCGCTGTGGCCGAAGAGCCAGGGCTTCTCCTTGAGGCCAATGGCCTCGAAGAAGGCCGGCAGCACCTCGTGCGCCTGGCGGTGCATGTAGTCGACGTCCCAGAACTCGTCGGGCTCGCGCGGCGTCGAGCGGCCGTAGCCGGGGCGCGAGAACACCAGGCCGCGAAAGCCGCCGCGCTCGCAGAGCTTCTCGGGGAAATCCTTCCACATCGCGATCGAGCCCAGGCCTTCATGCAGGAACACAACCAGCGGCGCATCGGTCCGTTCGGGTGCGATGCGCTGATACTCGATGCGCACTTCGCGGTCGCGCCACGCGATCACGGCGAACGCTGTGTTGTGGCCGCTCATGGCAGTGCTCCTTCCCCCTCTGGGGGAAGGTGGGGATGGGGGCCGCCGTCGATGGTGGCGCCGCGTGCCCCCACCCCAGCCCTCCCCCAGTGGGGGAGGGAGACGGACCGGGGCCTCAACGCTGATGCTCCCGCTCGCGCAGCCGGAAGCGCTGGATTTTTCCTGTGGCCGTCTTCGGCAGCTCCTCGACGAACTCGATGAAGCGCGGGTACTTGTAGGGCGCGAGGCGCTCCTTGACGAAGGCCTTGAGTTCCTCGTCCGTCACCGACTGGCCGGACTTGAGCACGACGTAGGCCTTGGTCTTGGTCAGCCCATCGGCGTCTTCCTTGCCGATCACCGCGGCCTCGAGCACGGCCGGATGCTGCATCAGCGTGGCCTCGACCTCGAAGGGCGAGACGTAGATGCCGCTCACCTTGAGCATGTCGTCGCTGCGGCCGGCGTAGGTGTAGTAGCCGTCGGCGTCGCGCGAGTACTTGTCGCCACTCTTGGTCCAGCCCTCGCGGAAGGTGTCGGCGCTCTTCTCGGGGTTGCCCCAGTACATCACCGCCGTGCTCGGCCCCTTGATATAGAGGTCGCCGACTTCGCCCACGGGCACGGGCTTGCCGTCCTCGCCGCGCAGCTCGATCGCATAGCCCTCGACCGGCCGGCCGGTGGTGCCGTAGCGGATGTCGCCGGGCCGGTTGGAGATGAAGATGTGCAGCATCTCGGTGGAACCGATGCCGTCGATGATCTCGCAGCCGAAGTGCTGCTTGAAGCGCTGCGCGAGTTCACCCGGCAAGGCTTCGCCGGCCGAGGAGCACATGCGCAGCGACACCGCCTCGCGCGGTGGCAGCGTGGGCGAGGCGAGCATGCCGGCGAAGCCGGTCGGGGCGCCGAAGAACACCGTGGGTTTGTGCGTGCCGGTCCAGCGCTTGAAGACCGCGTCGGGCGTCGGCCGCTCGGCCATCAGCAGCACCGTCGCGCCGACCGAAAGCGGGAAGGTCAGCGCATTGCCCAGGCCGTACGCGAAGTAGAGCTTGGCGGCCGAGAAGCAGACGTCGTTCTCGGTCAGCCCCAGCACCGGCTTGCCGTAGAGCTCGGCCGTCCACCACGGGTTGCCGTGCGTGTGCACCGTGCCCTTGGGCTTGCCAGTGGAGCCGGAGGAGTAGAGCCAGAAGGCGTGATCCTGCGGCGTGGTGGCGGCGGGTTCGGCCAGCGGCTGGTGCGCGGCGATCACCGCCTCGAAATCCTGCGCGCCGTCGGGCAGGGCGCCGGTGGGTTGCGAGACGATCAAGGTCTTGAGCTCGTTCGACCCCTTGACCCGCGCGTCCTGCAGCACCGGCAGCAGCGCGCCCGACACCAGCGCCGCCTTGGCGCCGCTGTGTTCGAGCATGTAGGCGTAGTCGTCGGTCGTCAGCAGCGTGTTGACTGCCACCGGCACGATGCCGGCATAGAGGCAGCCGAGAAAGCTCACCGGCCAGTCGCTGCTGTCGAGCATCAGCAGCAGCACGCGCTCTTCGCGCTTCACGCCTGATGCGCGCAGCGCTGCGGCGAGCCGCCGCGCGCGGTCTTCGAGCTGGCCGTAGGCGAGGGTGCCGCGGTCGTCGACATAGGCGATCTTCTGCGCGCGGCCGCGGTTGAGGGCGAACAGGTGTTCGGCGAAATTGAAGGATGCTGGCAGGCTCATCGTGTCTCCTCGGGTCGCATTTTTCTCTTCGGACGGTCTTCAGCCGGCCGAGAGGCCGAGCTGCGCGAGCACCGCCGGACTGGCCTGCACCGCGCTCTTGCGGTGATAGAAGTCCAGTGCCCGCAGGCCGCCCAGTTCGGCGCCGCCGCCCGCGCGGCCGGGGCCGCCGTGCAGCGACTGGGGCATCACGTTGCCATGGCCCGTGTGGGCCTGCGCCACGTCCGGCGTGATCACGTGCACGCGGCCGTGGCTCGCGGCGAGCTGCACCGCTGCTTGGCCGAGCGCCGCCTCGTCGGCGCCGTAGAGCGAAGTCACCAGCGAGCCCTGGCCGCGGTGTGCGAGCGCGATCGCATGCTCGACGTCGCGGTAGGGCAGCAGGGTGGCGACCGGTCCGAAAACCTCGACGTCGTGCACGCGCTGCGCCACATCGGCATCGCGCGCGCCCAGCAGCACCGGGCCGATGCAGGCGGCGATGGCAGGGTCGGCATCGACCAGCGGGGCCCGGCCGCCGTCATGCAGCACGCTCGCTTGCGCCTTGAGTTCTTCCAGCCCTTCGCGCACGGCATTCAGTTGCGCACGGCTCACCAGCGAGCCCATGCGCACGCTCTCGTTGCGCGGATTGCCGACCGTGATGCCGGCCAACTTGGCGCCGATGGCTTCGGCCGCCGCGTCGTAGACGGCAGCCGGCACGAGGATGCGGCGGATCGCGGTGCACTTCTGGCCCGACTTGACCGTCATCTCGCGCACCACCTCGCGCACCAGCAAATTGAAGGCGTCGCTGCCCGGCGCCGCATCGGGCAATAGCAGGGCGGAGTTGAGGCTGTCGGCCTCGATGTTCACGCGCACCGAGCGCTGGGCCACGGCGGCATGCGAGCGGATCACGGCGCCGGTGTCGGCCGAGCCGGTGAAGGACACCACGTCGAAGCCTTGCAGCTGGTCCATCAGACCGTTCGAGCTGCCGCAGATCACCGACAGCGCGCCGGCCGGCAGCACGCCGGCCTCGACCACGTCGCGCACCATGCGCTGCGTGAGCCAGGCGGTGGAGGTGGCGGGCTTCACGATCACCGGCACGCCCGAGAGCAGGGCGGGCGCGGCCTTCTCCCACAGGCCCCAGGACGGGAAGTTGAAGGCATTGATGAAGAGCGCCACGCCGCGCGTCGGCACCTGCAGGTGCCGCGACTGGAACACCGGCTCCTTGCCGAGCTTGGCCGCATCGCCGTCGCGCAGCGCGCGCACATTGCCCAGCGCATCGCCCCACTTGGCGTACTGGCCGAGCGTGAAGATCGCACCGTCGATGTCGACGGCCGAGTCGTTCTTCACCGTGCCCGAGTTGGCGGTGGCGATCTCGTAGTAGGCGTCGCGGTTCGCCTGCAGCACCTTCACGATCGCGCCCAGCAGCGCGGCGCGCTCTTTATAAGTGAGGGCGCGCAAGGCAGCGCCGCCGGTCTCGCGCGCGAAGCCGAAGGCCGCGGCCAGGTCCAGCCCGGTCGCATCGACCCGGGCCAGCTCGGTGCCGAGTACCGGATCGACAAGCGCCGTGCCGGCGCCGCTGCCGGCCTGCCAGCGGCCGGCGACGTAGTTGGAAAGAAGTTCGGTCATGGAGCGTCTCAAGTCTTGGTGAACTGGATCTGGCCTTCGGGCAGCAGGTAGAGGACCAGCGCGCGCCCTTGGGCGACGGTGGGGTGATGAGCCGTTCCCGGCGGATAGACGCACCAGCCCGCCGGCCGCCCGTCGAAGGTGGCATCGCCCTCCAGCGGCATGATCAAATCGATCTCGCCATTCGGATGCGTGTGGTGCGGGCCGGCGATGTCCTTCATGTCAACCACGTCGACCGAGAAGCGATGCAGCGCGTCCTCGGCCTTGAAGACCCGGCCGTACTTGATGCCGCCGCCTTCGCGATCGCACAGCCAGCCTTCCGCCACGCCGTCGATGCAGGCCTGTTTCAGGCGCTCGAAGGCGGGGCTGCCGGCGCCGTGGACGGTGTTGAGCCAGCGGTCGAGTTCGTCATCGAGCGCTCTGCCGGCGAGCTGCGCTGTCACGTCGGCAACGATCTGGTGGAAGGCTTCCTTGGACATTGTGGTGGTGCTCATGCGTGGGTGGAACTTGCGGCAATTGACCGCGTGCAGTATCTTGCCTGTGCACGAACCATAAGCATCGACACAAAAGGTGTCAAGCAATATAGTGCATATATGGTGTTTACCCGGATAGGGGTGAACCGGGAGACGAAGGAGCGATATGAATGAGCGAGCCGACGCGGTGCTGACCGCACCCGCGGACCCGGCCCTGCCGGCCGAAGAAGCGAAGAACCCCCTGCTGGTGGCGCTGGGCGAGCGCGTGCGCAACCTGCGCGCGCGCCGCGGGCTCACGCGCAAGGCCGTGGCGCAGGCGGCGGAGGTCTCGGAGCGCCACCTGGCCAATCTTGAATACGGCATCGGCAATGCGTCGATCCTGGTGCTGCAGCAGGTGGCGACCGCGCTGCAATGCTCGCTGGCCGAGCTGGTGGGCGACGTCACGACCAGCTCGCCCGAGTGGCTGCTGATCCGCGAGCTGCTGGAGCGCCGCGACGAGGCCGACCTGCGGCGCGCCCGCATCGCGCTCGGCGAGTTGCTCGGCACCGCTGCCGGCGACCCGGCGCGCAACCGCCGCATCGCGCTGGTGGGCCTGCGCGGCGCGGGCAAGTCCACGCTGGGCCAGATGCTGGCGGACGATCTCGAGGTGCCCTTCATCGAGCTGAGCCGCGAGATCGAAAAGCTGGCCGGCTGCAGCGTGCGCGAGATCCACGACCTGTACGGCACCAACGCCTACCGCCGCTACGAGCGCCGCGCGCTCGAGGAGACGGTGCAGATCTACAGCGAGGTGGTGATCGCCACCCCGGGCGGCATCGTGTCCGACCCCGCCACCTTCAACCAGCTGCTGGCGCACTGCGCCACCGTCTGGCTGCAGGCCGCGCCCGAGGAGCACATGGGCCGCGTCGCCGCCCAGGGCGACACCCGCCCGATGGCCGCCAGCAAGGAAGCCATGGACGACCTGCGCCGCATCCTCGCCGGCCGCGCCGCCTTCTATTCCAAGGCCGACCTCAGCGTCGACACCAGCGGACAGGATCTGGCGCAGAGCTTCCACGCGCTGCGCTCGGCGGTGCGGGAGGCGATGAGCCGCGCCGGCTGAAGGCGCCAACGAAGAACGTAAAAAAAAGTCCGTCGCAGGGTTGACGCGCCTCGGAACATGCAGCATGATGCATCTTCAGTCGCGAGACAAATGCATTATTGTTCCTAGACCCCACGGCACCCAGGAGACCTCGACATGACCGACACCGCCGCCCATCCCGCCCGCGTCGACTACCGCACCGACCCCACGCAATACCGCCACTGGAAGCTCAGCGTGGAGGGCCCCGTGGCCCGCCTGTCGCTGGACATCGCCGAAGACGGCGGCATCCGTCCCGGCTACAAGCTCAAACTCAACAGCTACGACCTGGGCGTGGACATCGAGCTCAACGATGCGCTGAACCGCGTGCGCTTCGAGCATCCGCAAGTCCGCTCGGTGATCGTCACCAGCGGCAAGGACCGCATCTTCTGTTCGGGCGCCAACATCTTCATGCTCGGCGTCTCCAGCCACGCCTGGAAGGTGAACTTCTGCAAGTTCACCAACGAGACGCGCAACGGCATCGAGGATTCGTCCAAGCACTCGGGCCTCAGGTTCATCGCGGCCGTGAACGGCGCCTGCGCCGGCGGCGGCTACGAGCTGGCCCTGGCCTGCGACGAGATCCTGCTGGTCGACGACCGCTCCTCCTCCGTCTCGCTGCCGGAAGTGCCGCTGCTCGGCGTGCTGCCCGGCACCGGCGGCCTGACCCGCGTCACCGACAAGCGCCACGTGCGCCATGACCTGGCCGACATCTTCTGCACCAGCGTCGAAGGCGTGCGCGGCCAGCGCGCGGTCGAGTGGCGCCTGGTCGATGCGATCGCCAAGCCGGCGCAGTTCGGCGCCGCGGTGCAGGAGCGCGCCGCCAAGCTGGGCGAGGGCAGTGACCGCCCCGCCGATGGCAAGGGCGTGAGCCTCACGCGCCTCGAGCGCGAGGACGGCGCCGACAGCCTGCGCTACGAACACGTCACGGTCGAGATCGACCGCGCACGCCGCACCGCCACCTTCACCGTCAAGGCGCCGAAGGGCGCGCAGCCGGCCGACATCGCCGCGATCGAAGCCGCCGGCGCCGCCTGGTGGCCGCTCGCGATGGCGCGCCAGCTCGACGACGCGATCCTCAACCTGCGCACCAACGAGCTCGACATCGGCACCTGGCTGCTCAAGACCGAGGGCGATGCGCAAGCCGTGCTCGCGAGCGACAAGACCATGCTCGCCCACAAGGACCACTGGCTGGTGCGCGAAACCATCGGCGCGTTGCGCCGCACGCTGGCGCGGCTCGACGTCTCCTCGCGCAGCCTGTTCGCGCTCGTCGAATCCGGCTCCTGCTTCGCCGGCACGCTCGCCGAGATCGCCTTCGCGGCCGACCGCGCCTACATGCTCGCGCTGCCCGACGATGCCGAGCGCGCACCGAAGATCACGCTGGACGAGTTCAACTTCGGTTTCTTCCCGATGGTCAACGACCAGAGCCGCCTGCAGCGCCGCTTCTACGAAGAGGCCGCGCCGATGGAAGCCGCGCGCGGCGCGGTCGGCCGCGCGCTGGACGCCGACGAGGCGCTCAAGCTCGGCCTGGTCACCGCCGCGCCCGACGACATCGACTGGGAGGACGAGATCCGCATCGCCATCGAGGAGCGCGCCGCCATGTCGCCCGACGCGCTCACCGGCCTCGAAGCCAACCTGCGCTTCGCCAGCCAGGAGAACATGGCCACGCGCATCTTCGGCCGGCTGACCGCCTGGCAGAACTGGATCTTCAACCGCCCGAACGCCGTCGGCGAGAAGGGTGCCCTCAAGGTTTACGGCACCGGCGAAAAAGCCGGCTTCGATCTCAACCGCGTCTGAGTCCACCCCGACCGTTCGGGCAGAGCTTGTCGAAGCCCCCCGCGAGCCTTCGACAAGCTCAGGCCGAACGGATTTTCGGATTTCCATCCAAGCAGGAGCCCCCATGAGCACGATCAACTACAGCGAGAAGATCCCCAACAACGTCAACCTCGGCGAAGACCGCACGCTGCAGCGCGCGCTCGAAGGCTGGCAGCCGAACTTCATCAACTGGTGGGACGACGTCGGCCCCGACGGCTCGACCAACTACGAGGTCTACCTGCGCACCGCCGTCAGCGTCGACCCGCAGGGCTGGGCCCAGTTCGGCCACGTGAAGATGCGCGACTATCGCTGGGGCATCTTCCTGAACCCGGGCGACGCCAACCGCGAGATCCATTTCGGCGACCACAAGGGAGAGAAGGCCTGGCAGGATGTGCCCGGCGAACACCGCGCCAACCTGCGCCGCATCATCGTCACGCAGGGCGACACCGAGCCGGCCTCGGTCGAGCAGCAGCGCCACCTGGGCCTCACCGCGCCCAGCATGTACGACCTGCGCAACCTGTTCCAGATCAACGTGGAAGAGGGCCGCCACCTGTGGGCCATGGTCTACCTGCTGCACAAGCACTTCGGCCGCGACGGCCGTGAAGAGGCCGAGGCGCTGCTGCAGCGCACCTCGGGCGACGAGAACAACCCGCGCATCCTCGGCGCCTTCAACGAGAAGACGCCCGACTGGCTGGCCTTCTTCATGTTCACCTACTTCACCGACCGCGACGGCAAGTTCCAGCTGTCGGCCCTGGCCGAGAGCGCCTTCGATCCGCTGGCACGCACCACCAAGTTCATGCTGACCGAGGAAGCGCACCACATGTTCGTGGGCGAGAGCGGCGTCTCGCGCGTGCTGCAGCGCACCGCGCAGGTGATGAACGAGCTGAAGACCGACGACCCGCAGAAGGTGCGCGCGGCCGGCGCCATCGACCTCGGCACGATCCAGCGCTACCTCAACTTCCACTACAGCGTGACCATCGACCTGTTCGGCGCCGACCAGTCGAGCAACGCCGCCACCTTCTACAGCTCGGGCCTGAAGGGCCGCTACGAGGAAGGCAAGCGAAGCGACGACCACGTGCTCAAGGGCCAGACCTACAAGGTGCTCGAGGTGCAGAACGGTCAGCTCGTCGAGAAGGACGTGCCGATGCTGAATGCGCTCAACGAAGTGCTGCGCGACGACTTCATCAAGGACTCGGTGGCCGGCGTGAGCCGCTGGAACAAGGTGCTGGAGAAGGCCGGCATCCCGACCCGCCTGGTGGTGCCGCACAAGGCCTTCAACCGCCAGATCGGCGCCCTGGCCGGCATCAAGATGTCGCCCGAAGGCCGCGTGGTGAACGAGGCCGAATGGGCCGCCAAGAAGGACGAGTGGCTGCCCACGGGCGAGGACTTCGCATTCGTGGCATCGTTGATGGGCCGCGTGGTCGACCCGGGCAAGTTCGCCGGCTGGATCGCGCCGCCGGTGATGGGCATCAACCGGCAGCCGGTGGATTTCGAGTACGTGAGATTCGGCTGATCGGTGTGACTCCTTCCCCCTCTGGGGGAAGGCAGGGATAGGGGCAAGCAGCGTACCCACGACAAGCGCCGCGTGCCCCCACCCAACCCTCCCCCAGAGGGGGAGGGCTTTAGGAGAGACTAATGGAAACGGCCACCATCGACATCGGCGTCATCAGGCAGCACCTGATCGACCCTGAAATCTGCATCCGCTGCAACACCTGCGAAGCCACCTGCCCGGTCAACGCGATCACGCACGACGACCGCAACTACGTGGTGCGCGCCGATGTCTGCAACGGCTGCATGGCCTGCATCTCGCCGTGCCCGACCGGCTCGATCGACAACTGGCGCACCATGCCCGTGGCGCGCGCCTATTCGATCGAGGAGCAGCTCACCTGGGACGAACTGCCGGCCGAACTCACGCCCGAGCAGCTCGAAGCCGAAGGCGTCGCATCGCCTGCCGAAACGCTGGCGCCTGCGCCGGCCGCACCGCCGCAGCCGCCGGCCGAGCCGGGCGAAGTGCCCTTCAACTCCGCACAGTACGGCGCCACCACGCCGCCCTGGTCGGCTGCACACGCCTACACCAACCTGTTCCCGCCGAAGAGCCCGACCACCGCCACCGTGGTGGGCAACTTCAACTGCACCGAGGCCGGCTACGAGAACCAGACGCACCACATCGTGCTGGACTTCGGCAGCATGCCCTTCCCGGTGCTGGAGGGCCAGTCGATCGCCATCATCCCGCCGGGCACCGATGCCAACGGCAAGCCGCACTTCGCGCGCCAGTACTCCGTCGCCAGTCCGCGCAACGGCGAGCGGCCCGGCTACAACAACGTGTCGCTCACGGTGAAGCGCGTGCTGCAGGACCACCAGGGCAAGCCGGTGCGCGGCGTCGCCAGCAACTACGTGTGCGACCTCAAGGTCGGCGACAAGGTGCAGGTGGTCGGCCCCTTCGGCGCCTCCTTCCTGATGCCGAACCATCCGAAGTCGCACATCGTGATGATCTGCACCGGCACCGGCAGCGCGCCGATGCGCGCCATGACCGAATGGCGCCGGCGCCTGCGCAAGAGCGGCAAGTTCGAGGGCGGCAAGCTGATGCTCTTCTTCGGCGCACGCACGCAGCAGGAGCTGCCGTACTTCGGCCCGCTGCAGACCCTGCCCAAGGACTTCATCGACATCAACTTCGCGTTCTCGCGCACGCCCGGCCAACCCAAGCGCTATGTGCAGGACGCGATGCGCGAACGCGCCGCCGACCTGGCCGCGCTGCTCAAGGACAGCCAGAGCCACTTCTACGTGTGCGGCCTGAAGAGCATGGAAGAGGGCGTGGTGCTCGCGCTGCGCGACGTAGCGGTGGAAGCCGGACTCGACTGGGACACGGTCGGTGCCAGCCTGAAGCGCGAAGGCCGCCTGCACCTCGAAACCTACTAAGCTCGGCCGATGAAGTTCGCCGAGTTCCACACCGGACAGGTCATCGAGGCCGGCCCCTATCTGGTGACCGAGGCGGAGCTGCTGCAGTTCGCGAAGGCCTACGACCCGCAGTGGTTCCACACCGATCCGGAGGCGGCGGCCGAAGGTCCCTTCGGCGGATTGATCGCAAGCGGCTGGCATACCGGCGCGATCGCGATGCGGCTGGTCACCGACGCAGCGCTCGCGGATTCCGAATCCTTCGCATCGCCGGGCCTCGGCCACGTGAAATGGCCGAACCCCGTGCGGCCCGGCGATTCGCTGCGGCTCGTGGCCGACGTGATCGAGGTGCGCCGTTCGGAGAAGCGCCCCACGCTGGGCATCCTGCGCTGGCGCTGGCGCCTGTTCAACCAGCGCGAGCTGCTCGTGCTCGACCTCGAGGCGACCAGTCTGTTCAAGCTCGGCGCTTAGCCTTGGCCATCAGCACCAGCGCGATGCCTCCGAGGATCGCGACCGAGGCGAAGGCCAGCCGCGGCGTGATCGCTTCCGACAGGAACAACACGCCGCCGAAGGCTGCGATCAGCGGCACCGACAGCTGCACCGTCGCCGCGCGCATGGCCGAGAGCCCCGGCAGCGCCGCATACCAGATGACATAGCCGATGCCGGAGGTGACCGCGCCGGAGGCCACGGCCAGCGCGATCCCGGCCGCGTCCGCGTGGGCTCGGGACGCCAGCGCCAGGCTCAGCAGCAGCGCGAGCGGCGCCGCGCGCAAGAAGTTGCGCGCGGTGGCAGCCAGCGGATCGGCCACGCCGCGGCCGCGCAGCGAGTACACGCCCCATGCGATGCCGGCGATGGCCATCAGTGCGGCCCCGAGCGGCGGCGGCGCCGTCACGCCCGGCGAGATCAGGTAGACCAGGCCCGCGACCGCCAGCACGAAGCCGGACCAGGCGACCGGCCCGAACATCTCGCCCGAACGCAGCCCGACGCCCAGCATCGTCAGCTGCACCGCGCCGAACAGGATCAGCGCCCCCGTGCCCGCCGACAGGCTGAGGTAGGCGAAGGAGAAGAAGGCGACGTAGGCGAACAGCATGGCCGCAGCCAGCCAGTCGGCGCGGCCCGCGGCCGGCGGCTTCGCGCGCAGCCGCACGATGAGCGTGAGCGCGAGCGCGCCCGACACCAGCCGGATGCTGCCGAAGCTGGCCGCGTCGATGGCCTCTTGCTGCAGCGCCAGCCGGCACAGCAGCGAGTTGGCCGCGAAGGCCAGCATGGCGGCCACGGTGAGCGCGAGGGTCTGCAGGCCGGGCGGGCCGTCGCGCGCTTCAGGCATGAACGGCCACCAGGACCATGGCCCATGCCAGCAGCGCGACGCCGAGCGGCGTGCTGAGGCGATGGCCCCAGCGAAAGTTCTTCTCGATCGCCATCACGGCGGCCAGCAGCAGCATCCAGCCCAGGCTGCCGGTGCCGAGCGCGAACATCAACAGCATCAGCGCCCAGCAGCAACCGACGCAGAACAGGCCGTGGTGCATGCCCAGCGTGAAGGCGTGGCGCGCCTGCGCCTGCCCGCGCCAGTGCTCGATGACGAAGCTCAAGGGCGTGCGGCACTTCTCCAGGCAGCGGTGCTTGAGCTTGCTGAACTGGAAGGCCCCGGCCAGCGCGATGGTCGCGGCGCCGATCAGCCAGCCATGCCAGGCCAGCGTGGGCGCGCTGGAAAGCAGCGCCAGCAGGGTGCCGTGCAGCGCATGCGCCAGCAGGCCGAAGGCGCCCCACACCACCATGTAGCCCAGGGCGAGCAGCGCCAGCAGGCGCCCATGGTCCGGGCGATCGGCCGTCAATCGGTCGAAGGCGTTGAAGAGCGGCAGCGTGGTCGGCAGCATCATGGCCGCCGTCATGAGGATCCACGCGAGGCCGTAGAGCAGCGCGGGCACGAGCACGTCGCCCGCCGGAACGACGCGGCACAGGAACGCCGCCGGTCCCGATGCCGTCCAGTCGCCGTGCTCGAGATAGCGTCCGTAGGGGCTGCGCGCCCAGGCCCACAGCGCCAGCCACGCGAGCGCAATCAGCGCGGCCAGCAGCGGCAGGAACACGCGGCGGTGACGGGAGGCGCCGGCGGGCAGCCGACCCGCTCGCCCGGCGCCTGCGGCGGCGCTCATGCGTCGAAGACGAAGGTGCTTTGCAGGGCGTTGTGGTTCTTGATGTCGAGATCGATACCGAGGGCCGGGTTCTTGGAGCGATAAGTCGGCGCCTTGCCGACGAACACCGGCGCGCCCGGTACCGTCGAGAACACGGTGTCGGAGAGGGTGGTCAGGCCGCCCATCGCGCCGCGATAGGGCTCGAGTTCGGCGTAGTAGTTCTTGCCGATCGCGAGTTCGCCCTTGCCCTCGTCCACGGTGAAGCGGATCGGCGCCCGCTCCACCGACACCACCGTGCCGATCAGCTTGGCGAGGTCGGCAATCGGCCCGCCGGCCTGGCCGGTGTAGACCTTGATCAGCGCTTCCTCTTGCGCCTTGGAGGCGTTCTCGTCGACGAAGATCGCGGCGGTCCAGTTGCCTTCCAGGATGTTGCCGGGCACATGGGCCACGGCTGCGATGGTGTTGCCGCCCACGTCAAGGCCGTCCACCGTTCCCTTGTCGATGCGCCACGCGATGATGGTGTCGCAGGTGCCGTTGTCAGGATCCTCGCCGATCCAGCAGGGGCACAGCACATTGCAGTTGCAAACCTCGAGCAGGCGACCTTCCAGGTGATAGCTCATACACACCTCCGTTGAAGCCACTGGGACATGGACTTGTCGCCGCGACGTTGGCGGCAAGCGGGGAATCGATGCTACGCCGCGTGCCGGGCCAAGTCCATATCGGAGTTTCTGTGCCTTTCAAGGCTATTCTTCACGCGCGAAATCGCCGGGGTCCGCTTAGGATCGATTCATGAAAGTGGATATACATGAGAACGATCTTCGACAGTGAATCGGAGAACCCGGAGGGCTGGGAGACGCGCATCGCCGCCATCACAGCGGACGCAGTCGCGAATGCGGACGCCGGCCTCATCGAGCGTTGCATCGGCAGTCTTCTGCGCGTCGTGCGCGAACAGCTCGATCTCGAGGTGCTGTTCGTCGGCGAGTTCGTGAACGCCAATCGCGTGTTCCGCCACATCGATTCGAAGACCGCGCCGGCCATCGTTCAGCCGGGGCAGTTCCACCCGCTGGACGAAACCATCTGCCAGCGGATCATCGACGGCCGGATGGATTGCCTGGTGCCCGACATCACGCGCGTGCGGATCGCGAATGGTTTGCCCGACTACTACGACGGCATGGGCGCCCACATCGGCGTGCCGGTGCGGTTCACCGACGGCACCCTCTACGGCGTGCTGTGCGGTTTCAGCTTCGAGCCGGGCGCCGATCTCGAAGAGCGCGACGTGAAGCGCCTGGAAATGGCGGCCGACGCGATTGCCCAGCTCCTGGCGCAGGCCGAAGGGCACGAGGTGAGGCTGTCCCACACGCGTTGACGGCAGCGACATGCGGACGATCGGGCAAGCATGCCCGACGCGCGGGCAGGACGCCGCCGCGCATCGGCACGACAGTCGGTGCCCATGCCACAACAGCAACCGCCTTATTTCCGCGAAGCCGGCGCCGGCCCCGGCGTCGTCTGCATCCACGCCAATGCGAGCGCTTCCGCGCAGTGGCGTGCGCTGATGGAGCGCCTGTCGCCGAGTTACCGCGTCTTCGCTCCCGACTCCTTCGGCGCCGGCAGGAGTCCTGCCTGGCCGCCTGACCGTGTCGTCGCGCTGGGCGACGAGGTCGCGCTCCTGGAGCCTGTGTTCGCGGCGGCCGGCGAACCCTTCTTCCTGGTCGGGCACTCCTACGGCGCCGCGGTGGCCCTGATGGCGGCGCTCGCCCGCCCCGAGCGGATTCGCGCCATCGCGTTGTACGAACCGACCCTGTTCGCGCTGCTCGAAGAAGAAGCGCCAGGCCAGGAGGCGGCGAACGGCATCCGCTTTGCCGTGGCCGATGCCGCCGCGGCCATCGATGCCGGCGACCAGGCTGCCGCCGCCCAGCGCTTCATCGACTACTGGATGGGCCCGGGAAGCTGGAGCGGCATGCCTGAGGCGCGCCAGGCGCCCGTCGCCGCATCCATGGTCAACGTCGCGGGCTGGGCCCGGGCGCTCTTCTCCGAGCCCACGCCCCTGCGGGCCTTTCGCGCGCTCGATCTCCCGGTGCTGTACATGATGGGCGGGCAGTCTCCCGCTTCGTCGCGCGGGGTGGCCAGGCTTTTGACCGGCACGCTGGCCAAGGTCACCGTCATCGAGTTCGCCGGGCTCGGGCACATGGGGCCGGTCACGCATCCGGAGCTGGTCAACGACGTCGTGGCGGGCTTTCTCGCATGCCATTGAGGATTCGGCCGAAGGCCAGCCTGTCGGTTGCCGGGACGAGCCGGGAGCCTGACCAACGACCACATCGCCTGCTGATAACACCATCGTTGTCTTGCAGCGTGCACCCCTGCCTTGTAGGATTCAGGCGTCGAATGTGACTTTTTCACATTTGCTTCTGAACCTCGAAACAACAGAGCCGGACATGCTGAAAATCAAGAACCCCTTGGCGTACTCACTTCGCATGCTGACCCTGAGCAGTGCCCTCGTGCTCTCGGCCTGCGGAGGTGGGGGCGGCGGAGGCGGCGGGTTCTCGGCCGGGACCGGGACGACGGCTGCCAATTCTTCAGGCACGCTGCGCGTATCGATGACAGATGCGCCCGCCTGCGGCTTCGACAATGTCTTCGTCACCGTCGAGAAAGTGCGGGTCCACGGCGATGCCGGCGTCGACGCAGGCGGATCCGGATGGGTTGACATCGCGGTCGATCCGGCACGACGCATCGATCTTTTGTCGTTGACCAACGGCGTGCTCACGACGCTTGGCCAGACGCCGCTCGCAGCCGGCACGTACCAGCAGATTCGCCTGGTGCTCGCGGCCAACGGGGCCGGCAAGGTCGCCAACTCGGTGGTGCCGACCGGCGGTGTCGAGCAGCCGCTCGACACCCCCAGCGCGGTGCAGTCCGGCATCAAGATCATCCGTCCCTTCACCGTGGCGGCCGACACGCTGACCGACCTGATCCTGGACTTCGATGCCTGCAAGTCGATCGTGACGCGCGGCAACGGCACCTACGGCCTCAAGCCGGTAGTGACGGCGCTTCCGAGCGCGGTCAGCGGCTCGGTGACCGGCGTGTTGGCCAGTGCGCCGGGTGCCAGGGTCTATGCCGAGCGCAACGGTACGGTGGTCAAGGCTTCGGTGGCGGACGCGAACGGCAACTTCACGTTGTCGCCGATCGAGCAGAGCAGCAGCGTGGGCACCGTGGACGTGGTGATCGTGCCCACCTCGACCAACGCTCGCGGCACCGGCATCATTCGGGACGTTCCGGTCACCGCCGGCGGCAGCACGGCCCTTGCCACCGCGGGCGCCCCCATCACACTACCGAGCTCGGCATTTCGCAAGGTTTCCGGGGCTGTCAGCCCGGCCAGCGCGCAAGCAACGATCCGGGCCCTGCAGCTGAGCGGCGCGCGCACATTCGAGATCGCCGCCACGGCGAGCAACCTCGATACGGGAGCCTACGGCCTTTTCGATGCGCAGCCGGCGCTGCCGACGGCCGCGCCCATGGTGGGCACCTATCAGACGACGCTTCCCATTCCGCTGACGGCAGACACCGCCGCCGCGGGCAAATACAGCATCCAGGCAACCAGTGACGCGGGCGCTGTCAGCACGCGGCAGGTCGACATCACTGCGAGCGACCTTGTCGATCAGAATTTCCAGTTCTGATCGATCGGACTACCTTCGCACGCGCAGCCGCAACTTCAGCCCCACCAGCGGCGTTCGAAGCGCTGCGTGACCTTCACCAGCGTGGGATGGAAGGCCTTGATATGGGCCGGGTCCGGGCCGCGCAGCACCATGGGGCGCTGCCGCTTCCGATGATCGCCATGTCGGCCCCTTCGTACGCCGGTGCGCTCCAAGCGGGGCATCTTGCATCAAGCGGACCGCCCAGCGCAAACTGATTGCGCTGGCCATGAAACGAAGTCAACCCGCAGTAAACGCATGAACATCCCACCAAGCATCGCCGCGTTCTGGCAGGACTTCTGCACCGAGATGGGAGAAGATCGCTCCGCCCGGTTCTTCGAGGCCTTCCACTTCCACGACAACGAAGCCGGCGCCAACGAACTGGTGCAGCTCGTGCTCGCGGGCGTCAAGCGTGCCACTGCCGGTCTTGTCTGGACGTACGAGAGCGCAGGCGTCTCGCCACCCAAGCCAGGCGCCCTCAGCGTCGTCACTTACTGGGACGGCAAGCCCGCGTGCGTCATCGAGACTCTGGAGATCGAGGTGGTGCCGTTCGAGCAGGTCACAGCCGAGTTCGCCGCCAGCGAGGGCGAAGGCGACGGGTCATTGGCGTACTGGCGCGACGTCCATTGGGCCTACTTCGGCCGCGAGTGCGCTCGCATCGGGCGAGCGCCAAGCCAAGTCATGCCCGTAGTCTGTGAGCGCTTCAGCGTCATCTACATGTCTTGATAAACCGCAACCTTCACGCGCCGATTCGAAAGTCTGCAGTCGAGACCAGGCGAACGCGAGGGCCAAAACTGCTGATGTTGCTGAGGGTTGTGTTGTGGTGCTGAACCACCTGAGGCGCCGACAGGTACTGATTCCCCTCCGTCGTGTGCGCGTCCTCGACCAGGACCACCGGGTAGCCCAGCGCCAGAGCCCTTCGCGTCGTCGTGTCCACGCAGAACTCCGTGTGCATTCCGCAAACGACAAGGTCCGTGACGCCGTTGTCCTTGAGCACTTGCTCGAGCTCCGTGCGATGGAACGAGTCAGGGGAGGTCTTTCGGATGCGCAGGTCCGTCGCCTTCACTTCGAGGCCACGGGCCAGCTGCCACGAATCCGTTCCGAACTCGAGGTAGCCGGCATTCGATTCATGCTGGACGAAGACCACCAATGCGCCAGCGGCGCGAGCCCTGTCCGCCACCTGATTGATTCGACGGATGACTTGCTGCGACTCGAAGGCATCATGCTCGCCTTCGCAAAGGCCCTGCTGGACATCGATAACAAGGAGCGCGGTATTCATGCTTGGAGTGTGTCAGGCCGGAAGCCGGCCCAATTCGAGTTGATCGCCAACCGCTTGCGGCCATTTGGTCGACGCCGGCGATTGTAGGCACCGGCGCGCGGCCATGAACACGCGGTCGACCGGCTAAACAATTGCAGCGCTCTGCCGATATGCATGGGAGGCTGCAGGTGCACTCCTGCCGTCAGGCACCTCACCCTTCCTTCAAGAGATCTTCATGGCCCAACCATCATTTGCGGGGCGCGCAGCCACACGGCTTCTCGTCGTACTGAACACCATCGTGCTGTTGGCTGCCTGCGGCTCGCGCCAGCCCGCAGCGCCGCAGGCAGAGCCGGCCGCCGCCAGCGCGCGCAATACGGTGGTGATGCCTGCCATCGCATATGGCACGACCGCCAAGGGCCTTCAGCTATCGAAGAAAGACGATCCGTGCGATGTGCCGGCCTCGTTGCAGCAGGCCGTGCAAGACCAGTTGATCGCGCCCTACGAATACCTGCTTCCGGCCCGCTCTCCTGGCACCGACGGGGCGCCTGTGCTGAAGATCGAGATCACCGACATTCTTGCGAACGCCGGCGGCCTCTATGGCGGACCCAAGATCGTGCAATTGCGCGGCACCTTGGAACGCAGCGGAGAGCCGCCCGCCGGCTTCACTGCGCAGCGACAGATGTTCATTTACTTCGGCGTGCCGCGCAGCACCTGCAGCATGGTGGGCGTGGTGACCTATGCGTTGGGCGGCGACATCGCGAACTGGCTGCAGAAGCCGACCAACGGTGCGACGCTCGGGGAGTTCTGACGTGGCTGGGCGCTGGACTATGGCCGGCAGCTCAAACGATCGGGCGGATTCACGCGGCCGCCAGGGACATCGTCGAACGGGCTGGCGGGGGCGGCGCGAAATGCGAGCAGTGCTGACTGATCGCTCCAGCCGCAGCGGGCCTGCGGCCTTCGCGCGCGGCTGAGCTCAAACGTTGAGCGGTCCTTTGCGGTGTCGAAGTTGGTCTCTCGAACTTCCGCAATGGGCCCCACTGCGGTCCTACGATTTTCTCTGAAGCCGACGTTGAGTTGGAGTCCCCGTCGCTGGGTCAGACGTCTTCACGCCCAGACATAGCGCGCTCGACAACGGAAGCCATTGCCGCAGCGTTCTCAGTCCCTTCGGCGGCAAGCCCGGCGACGGTGCCTAGCCTGTCTTGCAATGCTTCATCTTGACTCGCCTTGAGCTTTCCGACCAAGCGCTCGATTGGAATCTCTATGCCCACCACCGCACGCAAGAGCTTGTCGATGAAGTCCGCTGGCGCGTCCGTCACCTTCCAAGGCGGTTGCTGTGAGGACTCATGAACAGCCGTCAAGCGAACCAGCATGTCACGCAGCCAGGCTTCGTCGTTGATGGCTCGGGCCACGCCGTGTGCGTGTGCGACCGCGTAGTTCCAGGTTGGGACGACCTTCCCGTGCTCTTGCTTACTCGGGTACCAGCCAGGCGTGATGTACGACTGAGGGCCTTGGAACATGACCACTGAATGCTTCGATGCGAGGAGCTGCGTCCACACGGGATTGGCGCGCGAGACGTGGCCAAGAAGTGTTCCGAGCTTGCCGCGCGACCTGTCCAGCAGAAAGGGAACATGGTTTGCGACCAGCCCTTCGCCGCTTGGCGCGACCCACGCGCCCAGCGGGTAGGCCTCTATCAATGCCTGGGCTTCGACAAAGTCGGACTGTGCGTGGTGCTTCGATACGTACACGAAAACTCCGAAGATTCAGTTGAACCAAGCACACCTCTGCCGAAGGGGCCGCTTCTGGCCGCATTCTGCCTTTGCACTGGGCGCCAATCTTCAAGCGACCTGTTTCTCGCCCTCGAGCGGTGAGGAGGCAACCCCGCGAACCTTCGACCAGTATTCGTCCTGAACGTCGTCGTCAATGACGGGCCGGACGTGCGTGGCGTACAGAGCGTCCTTGCCGTCCCGGCGGGGTCCTGAAATCCAGTAGTGCTCGCCTGTCTCAACGTCGAAGTAGTTCGACTTGAATCCGCTCCCTTTAAGGCTACGAAAAGCTTTGCCTCCGTAGTACAGCGTTGCCCCGGACTTGGAGCAGGTGACTCGGCCGATGCGAGCTGGTCCTGTCAGACCGCCCGACTTCGCTTCGATGTACATGATGCGGCTCTTTATCAGGTTCGTGCTCTTGTGAGAAGTAGGAGGCTGATGGGAGTGTCCGGTCGTAGCCGTTTACGGCTGCCCGCCGCCCCAGTCGATGTTGTGTTTGAAACCTGGGACAACTCCCAGGAGTCGTTCAGTGGCCTCCTTGGCGACCATGAAGAACGCAGCGTACGAAGCGTCCTGGCCGCCATCGCGAAAGCCCGAGAGCTCGACGTTGCACGCCAAGACTGAAACGTAGCTCTGCGCGAGCAGCGTCGTCAGGACTCCGTTCTTCGCCGCTGCGACGTACTCGTCATCGATGCCGTCCGCGCTGACCGAAAAGGAAAAAGTTGCGGCAGGTTTGATGGCGGCGGTCAGAGCCGCGCTCATGTTCCTTCCACCAAGCTGCCGACGCCACTCGTGAGAAACGATGCGCCCTTCGTGCACGCTTGCCCAAGGGAGTAGCTCCACCTTTTCAGCAAACCATTCGTTGATGATTGCGGGTGTTTTCATATTTGACGAGAAAGGCTGCACTGCTCGGCGGACCGCAACTCGGAACGCTGCTTGAGGAGGTCTACGTACGCAACCTCCACCAACTGGGCAGAATCAATCGCGAGACGCTCCATGAGTTGTGCCGCTTCGCGGGTTCCGTCGTCGCGTCCCTCGTCGTCCCGCAGTACCACTTCAAGTTCGAGGAAGGCACCCAGCCCACGAACCTCGTCAAGATGGATGCGCGTACGTCCGGCGATATACAGAACCCGATGCTTCACAACTCGCCCGACCGTGCCATAGGCAAGGTTCAGCGCTTCGCGGAGCCCGTCCGGTTCAGAGGTCGGCGTGCGAACGTAGAAAGACTCTTTCGGCCCGGCCTGGTCGGGGCGCCGGTAGAAAATCAACTCTCCAGTCCCATCGCTGAATGCCCGCAGCTTCAGCCGACCGCTTGGGCATGCAAAGAAGGTGTCATCCTGGAAGATGTCGACTGGCCCCGTGTCGGCAAAACTGGCCGTCACGGCAGCTAGCCGTGCAAGGTCCTGCACGCGTGCTTTGATTTCTACATTTCGAGCCATGTTCACATCATGCCTAGGTAGGGTTATCGCCGCGTCGCGTTCACGCCTTCACAAGCAGCCCCAGCACGTACTCGTCTACGTAATGTGGCTCGTTGGCCCGTTTGTAGAACTCGCGCAGAGTGCCCTCGTGTAGAAAACCCAGCTTTCCATAGAAGCGCAGTGCTTGCGTGTTGTCGCTCTCGGCGTACAGCTCGATGCGTCGGACACCCTCGGCCTTGAGCCGCTCTATCGCATCAGCAAGCATGGCATGCCCTATGCCTTGCCCGTGGCGTCGCGGGTCTACCGCCAGGGTTCCAAGCAAGGCGACATGCCGCACCCGACCTGGGTAGCGAGTCGCCTTGTAGAAGCCGGCGAGCGAGCCATCGACTTCCCACAGGTAGAAACAACTGCTTCTGATGAGCTCATCGTAGATACCTTCGAACTCGTCGAGCAACATGGGTTCGTAGGTGAGGAACGGTACTACCTTCTCGTGCGCGTAGATTGAGAACACGGCCTCAATGTCCTCAGGCTTGGCAAGTCGGCGCATTCAAGGAATCCTTGGGAATGACAGGAATGGATGGCGGCAGGTATGTCCAGCGGACGACCGCTATTGGCCCGCATTCTGCCCGTCACGGCTCGACCGTGACGCGCTGAAACTTCATCGCAGCGACGAAGCTTCGCGCATTTGCGCCTGCATGTCGGCGGAGTGCTGCAACTGTCTTGACGATTAAGACTGTGTTCATTGCCCGTACCTACAATCGCCGGCGTTTACCCAACGAGGATCCATGAAATCAAAACTGTTGCTTGCTGCGGCATGTGCACTGAGCGTCGCACCCCTGGCCTTTGCCCAAGGCCATCCCCATTGGAGCTACCAGGGCCACGGCAGCGCCGCCCACTGGGCTGAGTTGGATGAAAGCTTCAAGCTGTGCAAGCTAGGCAAGCACCAATCGCCGATCAACGTCGACACCCGGGTGGTCGAGAAATCGCCTGGCGCGAAGCCCCTCGGCTTTGCCTACGCGGCCGAGACCGGTGAAGTGGTCAACAACGGCCACACGATCCAGGTGAATCTGCCCGCGGCCGGCTCGGTCACCCTCGATCGGGTCGAGTACAAGCTGCTGCAGTTCCATTTCCACACGCCGAGCGAAGAGAAGATCGACGGCAAGGCGTACCCCTTGGTTGCGCATCTCGTGCATAAGAACGCAGAGGGACAGCTCGCCGTCATTGCGGTGCTGTTCAAGGCCGGAAAGGAGAACGCGGCGCTGAAGCCCGTGTTCGACCACCTGCCGGCCAAGGAAGGCGAAACCCTGAAGCTGGACGTCGCCATCAACCCGGCCGATCTGCTACCTGCCGATCGTGCCTACTACGCCTTCATGGGATCGCTGACGACGCCGCCTTGCAGCGAAGAGGTGCGTTGGCAGGTGCTGAAGACGCCAGTCGAGCTCTCCGCCTCGCAGCTTGCCGCGTTCAGGAAGCTCTACAAGATGAATGCACGGCCTGTGCAACCGTTGAATGGCCGCAAGGTGTTGACGGCCAACTCGAATTGAGCCGGCTTCCGGCCTCATGCATGCTGCATGCGACCGCGATGACAAGTCCGTCACCGCGCCTCCGGGCGCGGTCTAGGCGCTCGTCGGCCGATCGATCGGCTTCGGGCTCTTCCGGGCGATCAGCGAAAGTAGCGGGCCTGTCGCGGCCGTCGTGACCAGAGCCATCACCAGCAGCATCGTGAACAACTCGGCCCCGATCAGTCCAGCGTCAAGCCCGACCTTGATCACGATGAGTTCCATCAGGCCACGTGAATTCATCAGCGATCCCGTCGCCAGGCTCTCCCGCCAGCCGTAGCCGCACATCCGCGCACCGGCCGCACCGCCAACGATCTTGCCGACGCTGGCCACCAGCAGAATCAGTGCAAGCATGCCCAGGCCGCTGTTCGCGAACGCGCCGGCACTGGTTCCCAGCCCAGCCAGCGCAAAGAAGATCGGCATCAGCACGACGATCGACAGTGGCTCTATCCGCTCGGCCAGCGCGTGCAGAAGCCGGTCGTTGCGCGGAAGAGCAACACCGAAGAGGAACGCGCCGAAGACTGCGTGCAGATGCAGCCATTCAGTGAGCATGGCGCAGACGAACATGCCGATCAGCAGCGCTGCCAGCATCATCGGCGAAGGCACGCCGTCCGGCGCGTGGGTGCGCAGCAACCAGGCCAGCATCGGCTTCACAGCGAGGAATACCACGGTCACCAGCACAACCAGGCCGATCGCGATGCGAATGAAACCCTGCAGTCCGGCGCCAGCACTCGCCAGCGCGACAACCAGCGCCAGCAGAATCCACGCCAGCGCATCTACCACGCCGGCGGCGCCGAGCGACAGCTGGCCGATGCGCGTGCGCGTCATGTTGCGGTCCTTGAGGATGCGGGCCAGCACCGGGAACGCGGTGATCGACAGCGCCACGCCGAGGAACAGCGCGAATGGCCAGAATTCCACACCCTGCGGTGCGAGCGCAGGATGAAGGACCGGCGCGATCGCAAGGCCCAGGACCATCGGGAGCACCATGCTCGATACGCCGACCCAGCCCGCAGCCCTGAACTGCGCCCCCATGCCGCTGGGCGCGCGTAGCTCGGCGCCGACGATGAACATGAACAGCACGACCCCCACGGTCGCTAGCGAGGACAGCCCTGGAAGCGATGCTGGGGGAAAAAGCTGTTGATGCCACTGCGGGAACAGCGCGCCGAACACGACCGGCCCGAGCAGGATCCCCGCCGCCATCTCGCCAATGACCATCGGTTGGCCGAATGCCCGAAGCACGAGGCCGCAGGTCCGAGCGGTGACCAGGATGACGGTGAGCTGCAGGAAGAGGAGTGTCAGGGACATGTGGCCGGTGCCGGTTTGTCGAAGGCCCGTAGTATGTGTTTGTCGCGCGGCAGCGGCCCGGTTCCAAGCATGATTCCGGATCGGGCACGCCGAACGACCGCTGGGCCGCATCCTGCCACGCCGCGCACCGACGCTATCGGGCTCTAAGCCGTCCCCAGGACCAGCGCTGGAATGATGCGGGTCATGTGCGCCTTTGCCCCGCCTAGAAGTCCGCAAACTCGGTGGTGTGATAGCCGGTTAGCCGACCACCCTGAGTCGCTTCGGATGCTCGCGCCTGCCCAGTTGAAAACACAAAGGTTGCGGCGGTGAGCGCGACGAACGCGATGAGCAGCCAGAAGCCGAACGTGTAGATGAGCCAGAGCGGGCCTAGGGCAACAAGGAGAAGAAGCAGCGCTCTGAACATGCGATCAGTTTGCCCCAACCAGCGCAACGCGTTGCGTGATGGAATCGACGAATCACCGGAGAAAAAGCAGGGGCCGCCGTCCGCTCGTAGCTGGGCTCTCCCCAACAGATGCGCGGCGAGCCGTTACGGCCCTCCGTGCTTCAACTCGCGCAATTGCTCCTCTGCACGGTTGAGTTCCAGCCGCAGTTCCCGGATTTCTTGCTCCAGCCTCTCGATGCGCGCTGTGCGACTTTGCTCCAGGGGGGCGACCGCCTTGCAACGAGTTTGCAAGGCGGCCAACGCCTCGGCGAGCTGCCTTCGGCGCAGCATTTGGCCCTTGGAGCGGGCGATGTCGATGTCCCGCTCGAGCGCAGCTTCCTTAGCTTTGCAATCGGTGTTGTCCGCCTGGTCTACGGGCTGTGCGATGGCGGGAATTGCCAGAGCCAGCGCGATGGCCAAGAAGGAAGGTTTCACGCGCATACCGGTACCAGTGAGAGCAAGGAGAAGTCGAGTTTGCCAGCAACTTCCCGCGGTCGGCCGCTACCGGTTGCTCCGCCGGTCTCGCAACACGCTGACCGGCCCGCCTCTACGCCAGCCCGATCTGCGCGTGTATCTCTTTGATCACAGCCTCTTTTTCCCGGTTGTAGACCTCTGGATTGACCGGATCGATCATGTGAGCATGGTCCTTGGCTTCCTCGTACTTCCTACGCAGGTCTGGACGTCGATGGAGGATGTCCACAAATGCCAAGGAGTCCTTGTGAACCGGATCACCCCGATGGCAGATGTGTATGTTGATGTTGAACCTGCGTCCGTCGTGTTGAATGCACCCGCAGACGTACGGCTTCTCATCTTTGTCCACCCACACGGCACGCCGGTGAAATCCAAGCCTCTCAAACTCCTCTTGCGCAGCGCGTAGATCCTCTCGGCTCGTGATGGCGGCGATATCCACCATGGGTTTGCCCCGCAAACCGCGGATGGCTGTGCTCCCAATGTGAACGAGCTCCACGCTCTCCAGATTCTCTTGGACGTACCGCCGTACTTGCGCGAACACATCGGAGTACGCGGGATCGTAGGGCAGGATGTTGCGGTGCTCCAAGCCCTCGTCAAACGTGTCGACCTTCATGGCGCCTCCATGCGATGCAGCGACGAGATCGTCCCTGGTTGCGAAGTGTCCTCTCGCCGAGCGGTCAGGGCTGTCAAAGACCGGACCGTATAGCTCAGACGCGTCGCGCCGATTGCATAGCCGCCCTCCAGAACATTTCTGCCGCCCTCGGCAGCTGTCCCGGCGTGCGGAACAACCGGATCTCGAGCTCCACGTTCCATTTGCCGTCTCCGACCGGCAAGAGCGTTCCTTCCGCCAGCTCGGTTTGAATGAGGCTGACAGGCAGCCAGGCGATACCGCGCGCCTCGAGCGCCATCGTCTTCAAGACCGTCGCAAGGTGCGCGGTGAGGACCACGTTCGTCGCCAGCTGCTCGAGCCTGGCCCCGAGGACGGCGCGCATGATGCGGCCCAGGCCGGACTCGGTGCTGTAGGCGAGCATGGGAACGCGCGCCGAATCCGTGCCGCGCAGCGCATGGACCGGCGTGTTGCGTTTACCGGGGGCGCAGACCGGGATCAGCGCGTCGGCACCGACCACGCACGAGGGAAAGCCGCCTGCCTCCAGCCGTCCGGGAACCTGGGCATGCCCATGGCACAGCAGGAACTGCGTGCGGCCTTGCAGCATCAGTGCTTCGCATTGCTGCATCACGTCCGACACCAGTTGCATCGGGCCGGCGGACGCACCGGATTCCAGTCCGCGCAGCCATGCCGGCATGAAGGTCAGCGACAAGGCGTGCGTGGAGGCGATCCGCAGCGTGGCCGAACTCGCGTCGGCGACGGCGCGCGCCTCGTCCGGCATGCGGGCCACGCGCGCCAGCAGCTCCTGCGCCGATGAGCGGAACCACTCGCCGGCTTCGGTCAGCGTTGCCGGATGGCTGGTGCGGTCGACCAGCACCACGCCGAGCCACTCCTCCAGCGCGCGGATGCGCCGGCTGAAAGCCGGCTGGGTCATGTGCCGCTCCTCGGCGGCTCGGGAGAAGTTGCCCGTGGCGGCCAGGGCGAGGAAGTCTTCGAGCCACAAGAAATTCATCGGCGGTGCTTTGGCGGCATACAAGAAGAGAAAACGGGCATTGGCCTTTGGCGCGCTGCAGGGCGACCATGGGGCCACTCGGACGCGACTTGCTCGCCGTTCCAGGAGTTTTTAACCCAGGAGACATCATGCCGACCATCCAGAATTACCGCGGGATCATTCCTGCCATCGCCTGCCCCTTCACGCGCGACTTCCGCATCGACGAGCCCGAGCTGCGACGCCATGCGTCCTGGCTGGCCGAGCAGCCCGGCGTGGTCGCGGTCATGACCAACGGCCACACCGGCGAGGTGTTCTCGCTGACGGCGAAGGAGCGCGCGGAGGTCACGCGCATCGTGGCCAGCGAGCTCGAGGGCAGGCTCCCGGTGATCTCCTCGATCGTCTGCGAAGGCCTGCTGGAAGCCAAGGAGCATGCGCGCATGGCGCGCGACGCGGGCGCCCGCGCACTTGACGTGATGCCGCCGCACCACTGGCTGCGCTTCGGCTTCCGCGCCGGGCACGTCGCCGACTACTTCGAGGCGATCTCGGAGGCCGGCCTGGACCTGGTGGCCCACGTGTATCCCGCCTGGACGCGGGCCGCCTATTCGTCCGCCACGCTGGCAGAACTGGCGAAGCTGCCGTACGTGCAGGCCTTCAAGGTCGGCCAGCGCGACATGAACAAGTACGCAAGCGACATCAAGGCGATTCGCGAGGCCGATGCCTCCAAGTCCATCCTCACCTGCCATGACGAATACCTGCTGGCGTCGATGGTGCAGGGCGTCGACGGTGCACTGGTCGGCTTCGCGACCTTCATTCCCGGCCTCATCAACGATCTCTGGGAAGCGGTCAAGGCCGGCGACCTGAAGAAGGCCATGAAGGTCCAGGCCCTGATCACGCCGCTGAAGGACGCGGTGTATGGCGGCGGCGAGCCCACGGGCGAGGCGCATGCGCGCATGAAGGCCGGTATGTATCTCGCCGGCGTCATCAAGGACCCGACCGCCCGCCCGCCGACCGAAGCGCCGAGCGAGGCCGAGATGCAGGCGCTGCGCGCCGCGCTCGACAACGCGGGTCTGCTGAAGCGCTGAGCGCGCGGCGAGACCCAAGGATGACTGCCATGCAACGCAGAAAATTCGCGCATTGCGCACTGTCCGCCATGCTGCTCGGTCTGGCAGGCGCCGCCGGCGCCCAGGCCTGGCCGAGCAAGCCCATCACGATGATCATTCCGTTCCCGCCCGGCGGCACGCTCGACACGGTGGGCCGCATGCTGGCGCAGAAGCTCGGCGAGCAGCTGGGCCAGAGCGTGGTCGTCGACAACCGCGCCGGCGCCGGCGGCGCCATCGGCTCGGCGGCCGTCGCCCGCGCGGCGCCCGACGGCTACACGGTCCTCTTCAGCCCGTCGACCTTCACCACCACGCCGATGGTGGTGAAGACGACGCCCTACGACGTCAACAAGGACTTCCAGCCCGTCGCGCTGGTCGCGAAGGCGCCGCTCTCCATTGCGGTCAACAAGAACCTGCCGGTGAACGACCTCAAGGGCTTGATCGCGCATGCGAAGTCCCACCCCGGCAAGCTGAGCTTCGCCATCGGCTCGCCGGCCTCGGCAGGCCATCTGTCGACCGAGCTGCTCAAGCGCGCGAGCGGCATCGACTACCTGGTCGTGCCTTACAAGGGCTCCGGCCCCGCCTACCAGGACCTGATCGGCGGCCAGATCGACGGCTTCGTCGACCCGGTGCTCGGCTCGACGCAGTACGCGAAGAGCGGCATGTTGAAGGTGCTGGCCGTGACCTCGAAGACACGCATCGAGAGCATGCCCAACACCCCGACGGTCGCGGAGACCGTGCCCGGCTACGAGTTCTACAGCTGGTACGGCATGTGGGCGCCGGCCAAGATGCCCCAGGAGATCGCGCAGCGGCTGAACGCGGAGGTCAACAAGGCATTGAACGCGCCCGACATCAAGGACAAGCTCACCGTCCAGGGCCTGCTGCTGACGCCGGGCAGCATCGCCGACTTCGCCACCTTCCAGAAGGAAGACATGGCACGTTCGGCCAAGATCATTTCCGAGGCGAACATCCGTGCCGAATAGCACGCATGCCCTCGTGACCGGCAGCAGTTCCGGCATCGGCCTCGCCATCGCGCAGGCCTTGCTGGCGGCCGGGTGGCGAGTCACCGGTTTCGATCGATCTGCGCCGGCCATCGCGCACGCCGCGTTCACGGCCGTCGAGGTCGACCTCTCGGACGCAGCCGCGACCGACGAGGTGGCGCGGCAGGCGGCCGGCGTCACGGCCTTCGTCCATGCGGCGGGCGTGCTGCGCGTCGGCACCATCGGTAGCCTGAACCCTTCCGACGGCGAGCTGATGTGGCGATTGCACGTCGACGCCGCCACGCGCATCGCCGACGTGCTGGTGCCGGCCATGGCAGCGGCAGGCCATGGCCGCGTCGTCCTCGTCGGCAGCCGCGTCGCGCAGGGCAAGGCCGGCCGGAGCCAGTACGCCGCGTCCAAGGCAGCGCTGGTCGCGCTGGCGCGTAGCTGGGCGGCGGAAGTGGCCGCGCGCGGCGTCACGGTGAACGTGGTGTCGCCGGCGGCCACGCAGACCGCCATGACCACCGACCCTTCGCGCGCCGCGGAAGCGCCCGTGTTGCCGCCGATCGGCCGCCTGATCAGGCCAGACGAGATTGCCGCACTCGTCGGCTTTCTCCTGTCTGCGCAAGCCGGCGCCATCACCGGCCAGGACATCCAGATCTGCGGCGGCTCCTCGCTGCCGCGCTAACCCTGATCGAGTTCGACCATGAAGATCATCGACATCAAAGAAGAGACCAAGCCCATCAAGTCCAACATCCGCAACGCCTACATCGACTTCTCGAAGATGACCCTGAGCCTCGTGGCCGTGGTCACCGACGTGATTCGCGACGGCAAGCCGGTGGTGGGCTACGGCTTCAATTCGAACGGCCGCTACGGCCAGGGCTCGCTCATCCGCGAGCGATTCCGCCCCCGCATCCTGGAGGCCGAACCCGCCTCGCTGATCGACGACAAGCACGACAACCTCGATCCCCACAAGATCTGGGCCGCCATGATGACGAATGAGAAGCCCGGTGGGCATGGCGAGCGCTCGGTCGCGGTCGGCACCATCGACATGGCCGTGTGGGATGCGGTCGCCAAGATCGAACAGAAGCCCCTGTACCAGTTGCTCGCCGAGCGCTACGGCTACGGCCGCGCCGAGCGCAAGGTCTTCGTCTACGCGGCCGGCGGCTACTACTGGCCGGGCCAGGGCATCGAGGGCCTGGAGCGCGAGATGCGCAGCTACCTGGACCGCGGCTATTCCGTCGTCAAGAAGAAGATCGGCGGCGCTTCGCTGGCCGAGGACCGCAAGCGCATCGAGGCGGTGCTCAGGCTGCTCGGGCCGGGCCAGAAGCTTGCGGTGGACGCCAACGGCCGCTTCGACCTGAAGACCGCCATCGAATACGCGAAGGCGCTGTCGGAGTACGACCTGTTCTGGTACGAGGAAGCCGGCGATCCGCTGGACTATGCGCTGCAGGCCGAGCTCGCCCAGCACTACCGCGGCCCCATGGCCACCGGCGAGAACCTGTTCTCGATGCAGGACGCACGCAACCTGATCCGCTACGGCGGCATGCGCCCCGACCGCGACTATCTGCAGTTCGACTGCGCACTCAGCTACGGCCTGGTGGAGTACCTGCGGACCTTGGAGATGCTGAAGGAAAACGGCTGGTCTGCGTCGCGCTGCGTCCCGCATGGCGGTCACCAGATGTCCCTGGCGATCGCGGCCGGCCTGGGCCTGGGAGGCAATGAGTCCTACCCCGACCTGTTCCAGCCTTACGGTGGCTTTCCCGATGGCGTCAAGGTCGACAACAGCTACGTTGTGCTGCCGGAGCTTCCGGGCATCGGCTTCGAGGGCAAGACGGACCTTTATGCGGAGATGAAGAGGCTGGCTTCCTGATGCGCCGCGGAGAAAGCGTCAAGTACGAAACTCGGCGATGCGACGCGCAAGCAGCAGTGCCGAAGCGAGCATCAGCATGAACCCGCTGGCAGCTTCGGACCATATGGTCGTGTTGGTCGCGAGCGTGTGTTCGGAGCAGAGCGCAAGGGTGTAGTGGCCGAGGCCGCCGAGCCCGAGGGCACCGTACGCGCCGACAAGAAGCACGCCGAGCGCACGAAGCCCCAGCCGAGCGACGAGCAGACCGGCGATGCCGAGGCTGTTGACGGCCAGCCAGGCGAGATACACCTGCTCCCGGGTGAGCCAGCTCGGCATGTTGGGATAGAAGGCGATGAACTCGGCGTTGTGGGCGAAGTGCGCCAGGCTGGCGACGAAGTACACCGCGACGAGCACCCACATATGCGCGGGCAGAAGTGACCTTTTGAGCATGGGCGCATTGTGTGCTGGACGGTGCGGATCAAGGCAGCAGGTGCCGGCTGAAGAAGGCGGTGGTCTTGCGGTCCACCTCCGGCATCGCGCTGCGATCGAAGCCCGGTGGGTCGTTGAGCATCTCGCCGACAAGGCCGGTGAGCCCCGGCGGCGGCGGCGACAGCAGCGCGCCGTGGCCGCCGGTGGGCAGGTCGGCGATGTGTTCGCAGCGCGGCATGCAGGCCTCAAGCACCCGGTCGCTGTGGAAGCGCGGCACCAGCCAGCGGTCTTGCTGCGCGGTGATCAGCCCCAGCGGCACGCGCGGCACGGCCAGCGATGCCATGTCGAAGTCGGCGGAGGAGGGCACGCCGGCCACCACGGCGGCCACGCGCGCATCGGTGTGGGAACGCGGCGCGGCATCGTCGAAGCGATGGCGGATCACGGACAGGGCGGCCCACTTTTTCACGCCGTCGAAGATGCCGCCGGTCAGCCGGGTGATCAGGCCGGCGCAGGACTGGAAGTCCTCCACCAGGTGCGCCTCGCAATGCTGCTTGAAGCCCGCCGGCGACCAGCGTCCGCCGGCCATGCTCAAGGCCGTGTGGCCGCCGGCCGACATGCCGTAGACGCCGACCTTGTCCAGCTTCAGCAGCGGCGCGAAGCGCGCGTCGCGCCCGACCGCGTCGATGGCCCGCGACACCTCGGCCGGCCGCATCGTCCAGCTGTCGGGGCCGGGGTCGCTGTCGTCCCTGTAGTTGTCGGCCCGGTGCTCGGGCATGGCGACGACGAAGCCGGCTTCCACCAGGCTGCGCGCCAGGTCCGCATGCACCCAGGGCGAGCCGCCCGAGCCATGCGAGATCACCACCAGCCGGCCATTCCCGCGCGCCGGCATACCCTGCGGCGCCAGCGTCAGCGTGAAGCGCCCGCGCTGGACCGCCCGGGCCTCGTCGCCCGACGGGTAGTACAGCGTGACCGGGCCGTCGTCGGCCGTGGCGGGGATTTCGCCCAGGCCGACGGAGGCCTGCGCCAGGCCGGACAGCAGCGCCAGCGCCAGGGCCGGCCAACGGAATGAACGCATCGAATCAGCTCCTCATCAAAACTTGAAAATGGAAGTATTCGTTTTGCCTGCCGCAGGCTGCGGGATAGAGAACTTCATCCGCACAAGGCCGGCATCTCATGGCATTCTCGGCCGCTTGAGTTTGAACGGGCTGGCATGAAAAACAGGACGCGCGGCACGGTCGAGATGACCGCCGCCATGGTGATTTCCGGAACCATCGGATGGTTCGTCGTGCAATCGGGTTTGCCGATCATCGACTTGCTGTTCTGGCGCTGCGTCTTCGGCGCCGCGACGCTCCTGATCGTCTGCGCGGCCATGGGCATGCTGCGCGGCAAGCTCCCGCTTCGGCTCATCGGCTGGGCCGCGCTGGGCGGCGCGGCCATCGTGCTCAACTGGGTGCTGATCTTCGCCTCGTTCTCGCGCGCCTCCATCTCCATCGCCACGGCGGTCTACAACACCCAGCCTTTCATGCTGGTCCTGCTGGGCGCGTTGCTGTTCTCCGAGCGGCTGACCGCGAACAAGTTCATGTGGCTCGGCCTGGCCTTCATCGGCGTGCTGCTCATCGTGCAGGCCAAGTCCGATGCGGACTACGCTGGCGCCGGCTATCTCACCGGCATTCTGTTGGCGCTCGGCGCGGCCTTCTTCTATGCGCTGGCCGCCATCATCACCAAGAAGCTCACCGGCACGCCGCCGCACCTGATCGCGCTCATCCAGGTCTGCGTCGGCATCCTCATGCTGGCGCCCTTCGCCCACTGGTCGGAGCTCCCCACCGACAGCCAGGCGTGGGGCAACTTCCTCATCATGGGTGCCGTGTACACCGGCCTCGTGTTTGTGCTGCTCTACGGCGCGATACAGAAACTGCCGACGCACGTGACGGGCGCACTGTCCTTCGTCTACCCCATCGTCGCGATCGTCGTCGACTTCGTGGCCTTCGACAATCTGCTGCATCCGGTGCAGATGTTCGGCGTGGCCGCCATCCTGCTGGCGGCCGCGGGCATCAACCTCGGCTGGTCCTTCGGGCGGGCGAAGGCCTGCGTCGAAGGATCCCGGGCGCTCGATTGAGCTCAGAACGCCACTGAGGCCTGGACGTACAGTGTGCGCGGCTGGCCGACGTATTTGCCGCCGTTGTTGTCGACCGAGCGCGTGTAGTAGCGGCGGTCGAACAGGTTCTTCACGCCGACGGCCAGCTTCAGGTTGCTCCGCTGCGGACCGAAGTCGTAGCCCGCGCGCAGGTTCACGGTCGCGTAGCCGGGAATGTCACCGAGCCGCCCGCTCGCATCTTCCAGCGTGACGTACTGGGCGCCCGCGTCGGGCGATCCGGGCGAGCGCTGTTTGGACTGCGCGAACACGTCCGCATTCAAGATCCAGGGACCGCGCTGGTAGCGCGCGCCGAGCGATGCCACCTGGCGCGAGTAGAAGGGCAGGTCGCGCCCGGCGAAGACGCCGGCCTTGGAAATGGCCTGCGTGTAGGTGTAGGTCGCATAGACCGAGAAGCCCTTGAGCGCGGCGTTCAGCGCCCCGAGCTCGTAGCGCATCGCCGCTTCCAGGCCGCGATGCCGTGTCGCGCCCAGGTCGGTCCACGTGCCTTCGCCCACGATCGAGCGGGCCAGCTGCAGTTCCTTGTCGAAGTCGATGTTGAACAGCGTCAGCTCGGAGCTCCAGGCTTCGCCCTTGTAGTGGGTGCCGATCTCGTAGGTGTTGGCTTTTTCGGGGTGCAGGCCCTCCGTGGCCTGAGCGAGCTGCGCGTACTGCTGCGGTCCGAAGGACACGCCCGCGTTCGCGAACAGCGACCAGCGTTCGTTCATGCGGTACATCACCGACAGCGTGGGCAGCACCTCGTTGGAGTCGATCTTCGGAAACAGGGTGCTGGTGATCCTGCTGCCGGTGAGGTTCACCACGTCGTTGTGCGTGCGGATGGCTTCGTAGCGCACGCCGGGCGTGACGGTCCAGTTGCCGAAGTCGATCCGGTCGTCGATGTAGAACGCATGCGCGGTCGTGCCGCCCGCGCTGGTCTGGTAAGTCGGCGAGGCCAGCGTGTAGGCATCGAAACCCGGACGCGGCCGGTAGAACGCGCTGCGCGTCGCCACTTCCGAACTCGACTCCTTCAGGTAGCGGTAGCCGACGCTGACTTCCTGGACCACGCTGCCGGAATCGAAGAGCCGCGAGTAGCGGGGCTCGACCGCGAAGGTGTTGTAGTTGCGCGGGGCCGCGGTGAGGCGGCGCAGGCCGGCGCTGGCGCCGGTGCCGTCCTGCTCGATGTGGCTGCCGCGGAAGGAGTCGGTGTAGTAGCTGAGCAGCTCGAACTTGTTGATGCCGTCGTTGTGCGTGTACTTGATCGAGCCGTCGGTCCGGCGCCCGGTGAATTCGTCGAAGGGGCGGTCGGACTGGAAGGGGTTCGCGGCGTACTGCGCCGTGGTCAACCCGCCCGGCATGCGCCCGCTGCCCTCGAAGTGATGCAGCGACAGCGCGATGTCGTCGTATTTGGAGAAACGGTAGGCACCCTTCAGCATCACGTCGTCGATCCTGGTGCTGTCGTTGCTGCTGCGATAACCGTCACCGTGCGTTCCGGAATACAGGAGTGCCAGGCCGAGCCCCTGCTCGTTGGTGCCGCCGACGAACAGGCTCGGCGTCGTCTTGACGCCGCCGCCGTGGCTCGCGCTCTCGACGCCGATGCTCGCGTCGGCAGTGAACTGCCGGGGAATCGAACGCGTCACGAAGTTGATGATCCCGCCGACGTTCTGCGGGCCATAGCGCACCGAGCCCGCGCCCCGCACCACGTCGACCGCCTCGAGGCTGCCGAGCGACAGCGGTGCCAGCGACAGCTGCGGCTGGCCGTACGGCGCATACGCCAGCGGCACGCCGTCCAGCAGGATGGTGGAACGCGGCGACAGCCGGGACGTCAGCCCGCGCACCCCGACATTGAGCGAGATGTCGCTGCCGCCGGTGCCGTTGCTCTCCTGCACCTGCACACCGGGGATCTGGCGCAGCACGTCGCGCACGCTGGTGGAGCCGCTTTCCTCGATCTGCTTGCGTTCGATGATGGTGCGTGCGCCGGGATGTTCGAGCACCTTGGTTTCGCTGGGGCTGCCGAGCCAGTCGCCGGTGACGGTGACCGTTTCCAGCTGCGCGCCGGGCGACGCATCGGCTTCGGCAGCAAGGGCTTGCAGGCTGATCTGAAGCAGCGCGATGGCGATGGCCACGCGGGTTTTTTGGGGGGACAAGGCTTCTCCTTCGAATAAAAAATTAGACGAGCAGGACGGCCTGGCTCAGGACGTCGTGCGGCTGGAAAGTGCGCTGCTGCGGGCGGCGCCGGCCACGGCGCGCCGGCGCCACCAGAGCCAGACGCCGCTCAGGCCGAGGCCGCCGAGCGCGAGGCCGAGCAGGGCAGTGACGGCTTCGTGCACCGGCCCGCCGAGCACGCCGGTGTGCAGCGGATAGATCACCGCCACCGCGCCGTTGCCGGCGTCGAGCTCCTGCCATCGGCGCACCGCCAGCACCTCGCCCGTTCGCGGATGCAGCCAGACCGAGCTGATGCCGTTCGGATGCGGATCGTCGGCAAGCCGGAAGCGCACGCGCAACGGACGGTCGGCCTTGGCGGGTACGTGCATGTAGCCGATCGGCTGGCCCGGAAACTCTTGCTGCGCACGGGCCACGAGTTCGTCGAGCGAAAACCGCGACCCGGCTGGCGTCCCCTTGGGCACCACGGGCGGCTTTACGGGCTGCTGCCCGATCGCGGTGGAGATGAAGTTGCCCAGCGGCCGCCAGGCCATGTAGGCGCCGGTCGCTACCGAGACGGCGATCAGCAGCCCGAGCACCGCGCCGCCGGTGCGGTGCAGGTCGAACAGCCCGCGCAGCAGGCCGCGATGGAGCGTGATGCGCAACGAGGGCGGCCAGCGCGTCGGCCACCAGAGCACCAGTCCGGTGATCAGAAGGAACAGATAGGCCAGCGCAGCGCAGGCCAGGATGCCCTTGCCGGCGTCGTCCAGGAGCAGGCTGCTGTGCAGCTCGAAGAGCAGGTTGTACGCACCTTCGTGCGTGCCGCGCCGTCCTTGTTCTGCGCCGGTCGCGGGGTCGAGGTAGAGCGTGCCCTCCCACTTGCCGCGCACCATCACCCAGAGCGTTTCGCCGGGCTTGCGCGGCGGGCGCAGCGTGAGGTTGGTGTCCGGGCCGAACTCGGCCAGGAGGCGCTGGCGCAGCGACTCGAGCGGCAGCGCCGCTGTCGCCGCGTCACCGGCCGTGCGTGCGACGAAGAAGGCGGGATGGGCGTAGCGGTCGAGCGGCAGCGCCACCACCAGCATCGCGCCGAGCAAGGCGGTGAGGGCGAGCAGCGGACCGAGCGAGAGGCCGATCCAGCGGTGAATCCTGAGCCAGAGACGTCTCAGCGGGGCGCGCAGCATGAACAACAGGGACGGCGAGTCCCATCACGATGGTTGTTGGCTGCGCACCGCTGGCGGTGCGTTGGCTGGGAAGGGGGGGTGGGAAAAAGATGCTAACGCATTTCCCATCGTCGGCCAGAATGCCGAGCCGCTCGACGCGGCCATCAATATCAACAATGGAGTTTCGACCGTGACCTTGAGGATCCCTTTTTCCACCCTGGCCATGACGGCCGCGATCGTGGTGCTGGCCGCGGGCTGCTCGACGCAGTCCCGCACCTCTTCTCAAGCCGCCGCTCCGGCGCCGGCAACCCAGGCGGCACCGGCACCGGCCGCGCCTCCGGCACCGCCGGTGCCCGAGGGCATGAGCTACGACGAGCTCACCGGCGTGCTGGGCAACGGCAACGAGAAGCGCGTCAGGCAGGAGCTGGTCGGCAAGACCGTGGCGCTGAACCTTGCCAAGGCCAAGGGCCGCGGGCCAGCCGGGCACTACGAGGTCGATGACACGGATGCGATCTACTTCCGCTGCAGGACCGCCGCCCCCGGCTTCGCAGGCGGCGAGATCAGCACCAAGGTCAGCGGCTATCGCTTCGTGACCAAGGCCAAGCAGAAGATCGTCGACCTCGAACGCTGTGCACCGCCAGAGCCCGTCAGGACTGCCGCGGCACCGGCCGCAGCGCCGGCACCTGCCGCGGCACCCGCACCGCAACCGGCAGCACCCGCCCGTTCGAGCGGCGGCGTCGCCAAGGCCGGCATGGACGCGCAAGGCAACGTGGTCGATTCATCCAAGGTCGAGGCCGGCAGCGGCCGCACCGTGAAAGGCCTGAACGACTACGAGGGCGAGATCACCGGCAACCCCGCGCCCAACAGCAAGTTCAGCAAGTTGCAGATCGGCATGCCGGCGCGCCAGGTGACCGACCTCGCGGGCCCGCCCACCGACCAGGGCGCCTACATCACGGGCAAGGCCTGGATCCCCTTCTATTTCGGCGCCGACCGGCATCGCTTCGAGATGACCTACAAGGGCCAGGGCCGCCTCATCTTCGCCGGCGGCGGCATGGGCGATTTCTCCAGCGGCCACCTGATCTGGATCATCCACAACGCCAACGAAGCAGGCTACCGCTGATCGAAGACCAGGGCCTGGCGCCGGTCCAGCGCTTACGATCCCGCGCACCGGCATTCTGCGAAAGGGCTACATGAGCGAGGGTTTCCTGGCAACGCTCTCGTGGCCCTCGGCACTCGCCTTCGTGCTGGCGCTCCTGGTCGTCCTGCTCGGGCTCGTCATCTGGTCGATCCGCCGGCACCGCGATCCACGCCTCGTAATCGACTGCGATGCGCCGATCACCGAACTGATGCCGTCGCTGTCCGGTCTGACGCAAGGCACGATCTACGAAGGCAACGCGGTCGAGCTGCTGGCGAACGGCGCCTTCTTCGACGCGATGTTCGAAGAGATCCGCGCCGCCACCTGCTCGGTGCACTTCGAGACCTTCCTGTGGAAAGAAGGCGTTCTCGGCACGCGCCTGGTCGATGCGCTCGTCGAACGCCGCCGCGCCGGCGTGCCGGTGCGCGTGCTGGTCGACGCCGATGGCGGAAAGAAGATGGGCGAGGGCGCCTCGCGCCGCCTGCGCGAGGCCGGCTGCCGGCTCGCGATGCACCACCCGCGCCACGTGCGCAACATCGGCGTCTTCAACGACCGCGACCATCGCAAGCTGGTGGTGGTCGACGGCAAGGTGGCGCTGGTCGGCGGCCATTGCATCGTCGACGGCTGGCTCGGCGACGGGCAAGACCGTGAGCACGTGCGCGACCTCGGCGTGCGCCTGCGCGGGCCCATCGTGCATGCGGTGCAGGCCGCCTTCAGCGAGAACTGGGTGGAAGACACCGGCGAGCTGTTCGTCGGCGACGCGGTGTTCCCGCCGCTCGAGCGCGTGGGCGAGGTGGCGGTGCATGTCGCGAGCCTCAAGCCCGAAGGCTCGCCCCCGGCGGTGAAGATCCTGCACCACCTGGTGGTGTGCATCGCGCGCAAGCGCATCCGCATCCAGAACCCCTACTTCCTGCCGGACCGCGAGGCCATCGACGCGCTGTGCGAAGCGGCGAAGCGCGGCGTCGACGTGCGCGTGATGGTGCCTTCGACCGAGGCCTCCGACATGCCCATGGTGCAGCACGCCGCGCACCGCAACTTTCATTTGCTGCTGGCCGGCGGCGTGCGCATCTTCGAATACCAGAAGTGCCTGCTACACCAGAAGGTGATGACCATCGACGGCGCGTGGTGCGCCATCGGTTCGAGCAACTTCGACGACCGCTCCTTCGAGACCAACGACGAGATCACGCTCGGCCTGCGCGACGAGGCGCTGGCCGCGCAGCTCGAAGAGATCTTCGAGCGCGACACGCGCGACTGCATCGAGCTGCAGGCCGACGCGTGGGCGCGCCGCGGACTGTGGCACCGCTGCAAGGACAACGTGCTCTACTCGTTCAACGAGCTGCTGTGAGTCCGGCCCATCGGGCGATGCCGCCGGCTATCGCTCACCCCGCGATTGCATCAATGCGCGATGCAGCTTGTCCAGCCCTCGCACGAGGGCGCGAACTTCGGCGAGCGACAGCGCCGCTGTCCACTGCCCGACCTCCGCGTGGTCGTCCGTGTTCCGGCGCTTCCAGAAGCGATGGTGCTGCTTCGTGAGGTGCAGGCGGCGCACGCGGCCGTCCTGCTCGTCCGTGGTGATCTCGAGGAAGCCTTTGCGCTCGAGCACGTTGGCGATCTGCTTGAGGTTCTGGTGGCTCATTGCCAGCGTTGAGGCCAGTTGCTTGAGCGTCGGCGCCTCGGCCTGACCTTGCAGCACCTGCAGCACCATCGCCTGCTGGGTCGTGAGGCCGCTGTCCGAAAGCTGCCGATCCATGCGCGTGCGCAGCTCCATGCCGTTGGCGAGCAGAAGCCGGAACAGCAGGACGCGCTCGGCCTGCTCGGCATCGCGATCGGCCTCGAGTCCGAGGCTAAGAATTTGACGGCGCAACTCCATAGGGAATATATTACCTATATTCGATCGGCCTGACGACTCCTGAAGTGAGGTGGCACCATGATCGCGCTGTTCCCCCATTGCGGCTTTCTCTCCGAGACCTCGCGCATGTTGGCCATTGCGCGCGCGCTTGTGCAGCGCGGCGAACAGATCGTCGTCGCCACGCATGGCGGCCCCTACACGCGCGTGCTCGACGAGGCAGGCATGCCCTACACGCTGCTGGCACCGGCAATGGACGACCGGCGCTGCGAGGAATATTTGGCCGGCATCGTCACGCTCGGCAAGCCCGGCGCCCGGCTCCAGCCGGCGGACGAAGTGCGCGCCGGCGTGCGCAGCGAGGTCGAGTTCCTGCGTGCGCACGCGGCCAGCATGGTCGTGATCGGGTTCACGCTGACGGCTTACCTTTCGGCGCGGGTGGTCGGCATCCCGCTCGCCGCTTCGCATGGCGGGTCCTATGTTCCACCGGTGTTCGAGCAGGGCCTTGCACCCGCACCATCGCAGTCGCCGGTTCCCCAGCTCGATTGGCTGCCGGCTCCGATGCAGAAGCTGATGGCCAATTTCGGGCCGCCGCGCATGCGTGGGCCGGTCGCATTCCTGAACGAGATCGCGGCGGAACTCGGCGTCGAACCTGTGCCCAGCCTGGCCGCGCTGATGCTCGGCGATCTGACCTTGGTCACCGACGTTCCCGAGGTGCTCGGCATCTCCGACGCCGACATGTCGGCATGGAGGCCGAATGGTCACGGGGCCTACCGGGTAGACACGAGGCTGCGCTACGTCGGCCCGCTCTATGCCCGGCTCGACCTGCCCATTTCCGCGCGCGTGGAAGCCTTCCTCGGCGATGCGCGATCCACGGCCTACGTCTGCCTGTCGTCCAGCACGCCGGCGTACATACGACGTGTCGTGTCCGGCGTCCGTGATGCGGGCCTGCGGGTGCTCGTTGGCGCAACAATCCATGAACTGCGCGACCTGGAGAACTCCGACGTCCTGGTGGAAGGCATCCTGCCAAGCCATCGCATCATGCCGCGCGTCGCGGTGGCGCTGATCATGGGCGGCCAGGGCAGCGTGCAGACGGCAATGGCCGGCGGCACTCCCTTTGTCGGCTTTCCCCTGCAGCCTGAGCAGGAACTCAACGTGGCCCTGGCCGTGCGCCAGGGCATGGCCATCGCGATCGGCCCGCGACGCGCGGACGAAGCGAAGGTTGCGCGGGCGGTGCGCGAGATCGTCACCCAGCCGGCATACGCGGCGGCCGCCGCGCGCACGCGGCAGCACTACATCGATGTCGATGGCGCCGGTCGCGCTGCCGACGCAGTGATCGAGCACCTTCGCGAACGCGCGCGTGGCGACGTGACGATGGCTACAGCCGCATCGTCATGAACACGCTGTACGGGTCTTCGGCATAGCCACCGAAGGGCCCGCTGCGCGCGAACCCGAAACTCTCGTAGAGTCTGTGGGCAGGCTCGAAGGCCTCCTGCGGGCCCGTCTCGAGGCTCAGGCGCCGATAGCCGCGAGACCTTGCGACCTCGATGATGTGGGCGAGGATCGCGCGTCCGGCGCCTTGGCGGCGAAGTGCGCTGGGCGTGCGCATCGACTTGATTTCGCCATGCTCCAGATCCAGTTCCTTGAGGGCACCGCAACCCAGCAGGAGCGAGCCGTTCCAAGCAGACCAGAAGGTGATCCCGGGCTGGCGAAGCTTGGCCATATCGAGCGCGTGAACGCTCTCGGGCGGCGACACCGCATACATGTTCTGCAGGTGCTCATCGAGCAGTGCATGGATTTCGGGGCGCGAGAGGTCGTCGATTTCGATCTTCATATGTCGCGCGATTCTCAATCAAAAAAAAGCCCGCAACGCGCGAGCGCTGCGGGCTTTTGCGACCGACCTCTTGCTTACTTGCTGACGCCGAGCGAGCCCGACCCTTGAGCCTTGCCGCCGGCCTTGGCGCCGGCGCCACTGGGCTTCAGTGCATCGCCGGCCGAGCCCGCGGCTCCGGCCGCGCCATCGACCGTGCTACCCACGGCATTCGTGGCGCCGCCGACCGCATTGGTCGCGCCACCCACCGCACCCGTGGCGCCCCCGACCACGCCGCCGATGGTTCCGCCGGCGCCGCTCGTCGCGTTGCCGACCGCTTCGGTCGCCGTTCCGGCGCCTGCGCTACCAGCCTTCGTCTGCGCGCCCGCATCGGTGCGCGCGCCGGCCTTGGCGCCTGCACCCGTAGTGCCTTGCTTGGGCGCTGCATTGGCTTTGCCCGATGTGTTGACATCGGCACCCACGCCTACGCCCACGCCGACGGACTGTGCCTGGGCGAATCCGCTCATGGCGAGAAGACCCGCGAGCAATGCGCCGAGCGCGATACGGTGTTGGTTATGCATCTTCATGTGTGACGGTCCCTTTCATTGAATGGTCACTGACAACGAACCGGCTTGCGGCCAGTTCGGGGTGAACCGTAGGCGAGGCGTCGCATGTCGCCATGTGCGGATGTGCCGCTCATGGGTGTGGGAAGTGGCTGTCGGCGAGATGAAGGGCTGATACGTTGGGCCCGCGCGCGTCGTAACGAGTTGTGCAAGTCACATGCCTCGCCCAGCGGCTGGGCAAGTGTAGAAAATCGCCCGATGCTCGCGCCCCTGCTCTGAACAGCCCACGGACCACCCATGAACTACCTTCGAGCGCTGCTCAGACCCGGCGTCATCCCTCGGCAGTCCTGCTGCTGGTGCAGCTGGCCGGCATCCTCGTCTACCCCTTTGTCGAGTCGACTCGCGCGGGAGCCCACGCACTGGCCGTGTTCGGGCTCTTGGTGCTGTGCGTGTCTCGCGGCTGATCGGGCTGACGCCGCAGCCGCGCAGGTGATCGAATGAACCTCGACCCGTTCATCAGCGTCGATCAAACACCGTTCTCGTCTTCAAGAGAAGAGGTGGTGAAGATGCGAGGCAAGCCCACGAGAACGAGCCGAAACGGCGTCGGACTCCATGAGCTCGACTACGAATCGGTCATCTACCGTTTTCAGGACAGCGGCAGGTTGGAAGAGATCACCATGCAAGCGCCGGTGGTGAACATCGGCAATCTGTCGGTGCCATTCACCGTGCTTGCATCCTTCATTCGCACCGCGGATTCGTCTGCGTTCGAGAGGGCAGGCTTTCTCGTCTCTCCCAGGTTCGGACTTGCCTTCGATCCGGATGAGCCCTTCTGGATCACCGCACTTGCCGCTCACTGCCTCGACGCATGGCGCGCCCTGTGAAGCCGGAAACGGCCTGGCGGGCAAGAGGCTTGCGGTTAGCATAGCCAGGAGACACGCAGTCAGGAAATCAATGCGGATATTGCTCGTCGAGGATGACCGGGTGCTGGCGGATGCGCTTTCGCGCGCGCTGGTGCAGTCCGCCCATGCCGTCGACGTCGTCTCCACCGGCGAGGAGGCCGACCATGCCCTCGCCCTGGGCATCTATGACCTGGCAATCCTGGACATCGGCTTGCCGGGGCTGAGCGGACTGGATGTGCTGAAGCGCCTCCGGGGGCGCAAGTCCACGACGCCCGTGCTGATGCTCACCGCCTTCGACACCCTCGCAGACCGTGTCCGCGGGCTCGATCTGGGCGCCGACGATTACCTGGCCAAGCCGTTCGACCTGCCGGAGCTGGAAGCGCGCGTGCGGGCGCTGCTGCGCCGCAGTACCCGGTCCACACCCTACCTCGAACATGGTCGGCTGCGCTTCGATACCGTGGGCCGCCGCGTGTTCCACGAAAAGCGGCCGTTGGATCTGTCGCCGCGCGAACTCGCCTTGCTGGAACTGCTGCTGATGCGCGCGGGGCGTGTCGTGAGCAAGGAGCACATGGTCAACCATCTCTATGGCTGGGGCGAAGAGGTCGGCGACAACGCGATCGAGGTCAACGTCTACAGGCTGCGCAAGAAGCTGGAGCCGCTCGGTTGCGAGATCCGCACCGTGCGCGGCATGGGCTACCTGATCGACAGCAGCGATGTGGAGGCCTGAGCCTCGGCTGCAGCGCAAGCTGCTGGCTTGGCTGCTCGGGCCGCTCGCCGTACTGCTGGTGCTCGATACCGCCGCCGCCTACTGGAACTCGCTGCGGTTCTCCAACCTCGCCTACGACCGCGCGCTGCACGAGATCGGACGCGAGATCGCGCTGCATGTGAAGCTCGACGGAACACGTCCCCGGCTCGAGCTCTCGGAGGTCGCGGCCAACATCCTGTTGCTGGATCAGGAAGACCAGCTCTTCTACCGCGTTGTCGGCGAGGACGGAGCCAATTTGGGCGGCGATGCGCAATTGCCTCCACCGCGCGTTGAAAAGACCGCCAAGCCGGACTTCTACGGCGATGTGGTGCGCGGGGAGCCGGTGAGAATGATGGTGGCGTGGATGCCCATCGGTCCGGACGCCGGGCCTCCGCTGGTTCTGGTGCAGGTGGCCGAAACGCTCAACAAGCGAGCGCGCTTCACCTGGGAGATGGTCGCCAATGTGGTGCTGCCGCAGCTGCTCCTGATCGTCATGGCGACAGCGGTGGTCTGGTTCGGGGTTTCGCGTGGGCTCGAGCCGCTGCAGCGCCTGCGGCGTGCCGTATCAGACCGCTCGCACCTCGACCTGAGCCCGATCGACACCCACGACGTTCCGGGAGAGGTGCGGCCGCTGGTGGATGACGTCAACGAGTTGATGGCACGCCTTGGGCGCACCTTCGATTTCCAGAACCGCTTCGTGGCGGACGCCGCTCACCAGCTGAAGACACCGGTCAGCGGCCTGAAGGCCCAGATCGAGCTGGCGCTACGGGAGAACGATCCGCAGCGGGTGCGCCATTCGCTCGCGCAGCTCTATATCAGCGCCGACCGGCTGTCGAGGCTGGTGCGCCAGCTGCTTTCGCTGGCCCGCAACGAGCCCGGTGCGCTCGACTCCATGCAATTGCAGCCGCTGGACCTGAATGCTCACGCCCTGGAGGTGAGCATGGAGTGGGTGCCGCAGGCGATCAAGCGAAACATCGACCTCGGCTTCGAAGGTGCCGATCATCCGCTGATGATCGACGCCGACCGGGACCGCTTGCGTGAGCTGGTCAATAACCTGATCGACAACGCGATCCGCTACAGCCAGTCGGGCGGCCGGGTGACCGTGCAGGCCGGCCAGATCGGAAACGACCAATGCCGCCTGGCCATCAGCGACGATGGCCTCCGAATCCCTGTCGAGGAGCGCGCCCGCATCTTCGAACGCTTTCACCGCCTCCTCGGCACGCAGGAGGATGGCAGCGGTCTCGGTCTCGCCATCGTCAGCGAGATCGCCACGCTGCACGGCGCGCGCATCACGCTGGAGGAAGACGCCGACGGCGTGGGCAACACCTTCAGCGTCTTCTTCCCATTGCGCGCTGCCTGATCGGCGCAGCAGCGCTCTGTAAGCTTACTGACAGCTCGCAGACAACCGGCTGTCAGCGCGCCGGCAGAAAGGTGACAGGACAGGTCTCTACGCTCGAAAAGGGCGGAACCGCTGTGGTTCCGAACCATTTACCGAGGAGACACCGTGTCGCTTTTGTCGAGTGCCGAATTCTGGATCGCCCTGTCGCAGATCATCCTGATCAACATCGTCCTGAGCGGGGACAACGCCGTCGTCATAGCGATGGCCTCCCGCTCGCTACCGCCCGCCCAGCAAAAGAAGGCAATCCTGTTCGGCAGCGTCGGCGCCATCGTGTTGCGCGTGGTCCTGACCTTCTTTGCCGTCTATCTGCTGACCCTGCCGTACCTCAAGCTGGTCGGCGCAGCGCTGCTGCTCTGGATCGGCATTGGCTTGCTTCAAGAAGAGGACGAGGGGAAGAGCATGGAAGGCCACGCCGGTCTGGCTGCGGCCATCAAAACCATCGTGGTTGCCGACCTGGTCATGAGCCTGGACAACGTCGTCGGCGTCGCTGCTGCAGCGAAGGGCAATGTTCCACTGCTTGTGTTCGGTCTCGTGATCAGCATTCCCCTGATCATTTTCGGCAGCACCTTGATCCTGAAACTGATGGATCGATTCCCGATCATCATCGTGCTCGGCGCCGCCCTGCTCGGTTGGGTGGCCGGCGAAATGGCGATGACAGATCCGTCCATCGTCGGCTTGGCCGCCAATCAACACGCGCTGCACACGGTGGTCCCGGCGCTCGGTGCCATGTTCGTGGTGGCGATCGGCAAGTGGCTGAGCACCCGCCGCGGACAGCGCCGCGAACAACAACTGCAAGCGACCAAGAAGCAACCCGCCGTCTGAAGGTGCCCGCATGACGCGCATTCTGGTACCTATCGACCCGAATGAACCGGCTCGTACGCGCTCGGCCATCGAGCAGGTCGTGCGCATGAGCCGAACCGAGCGGGTGACCGTTCGCTTGCTGCGGGTGCAGCCCAAGGTCTCGGGTCATGTTGCGATGCTCTTCGGCACACGCGAGCTGCTCGACCTGCAGCTGGACGCAGGCGCCGAGGATCTGCAGTACGCACAGAGCCTGCTCAACCTGGCTGGGGTCCGCTACACAAGCATCGTGCTGGTGGGGCGCAGTGCCGAGACGATTGCCATGGCCGCTCGCGACTACGGCTGCAGCCGTATCGTCTTCGGCAGCGATGAACCCGGTCTGGCAGGAAAGATCTTCGGCTCGATGGCGCAGCAGGTGCGCCAGCACCTAGGTGCGAGCGGCGACCCCCAGGTCATCAGCTCCTGAATGGGAAGAGCTGGTCGAGATGAGCGCCACGTCCGTGGCGACCGTCGCCAGAGCTGAGCCGGTGCCGTTGCGTGTCAGTGCCCTGATGCCGACGGTCACCCGCGTTCAACGACGAACAGCCGGTTCAAGCTCTAACATCCTCTCATGTACGTCGGACATTTCGCCATCGGCATGGCGCTGAAAGCACGCTATCCAAAAGTACCCGCCTTGCCAATCATGCTCGGCGCGGGTTTCCTGGACGTTCTTGATGGCATCTTCATCGTTCTGGGCTGGGATCGCGTGACGCCGAATCCGCTCGCCGGCCCGTACCTCTTCTTCGACCTCACGTTCATAGATTGGGACCACTCATTGCTGGCCGCGTTGTTCTGGTCAGCGATTTGGGGCGCGCTTTTCCTGCGAGACAGGCGGGTTGCGACCTTGGCGTTCGTCGCGGCCCTTTCGCATTTCCTCGCGGACTTGCCCGTGCACAACAACGATATGGCGCTGTACCCACACGCCGAGACCCATTTGGGCTATGGGCTGTGGGGCAAGCTGGGCACTGCATCCTGGGTTCTAGAGGGTGTGTTTGCTGCAGCTCTGGTCGCGTACGCATGGGTCGCAAGCGCTCGTCGCGGGGTGAGCCTGCTCTGGCCCTCGATAGTGCTCGTTGTCCTGTTCCTGAATCTGTCACCCTGGCTTTCGCCTATGAAGCACGTCGCAGGGCTGAACGAACCTTTGGCTCATCTGCTGCACGGCATCTTGGTCACCCTCGGCTTTCTCGTGCCCGGTACCTTGCTGACATGGCTTATCAACAAGGCGGAGAGCAAGGCGACGCGCTGCGGTTGACTTGGCTTGCGTCAACCTGTGGTGGTCGGCGTCTCGCAAACTCGCCTCAGGCGAATACCGCCTGTATTCCCGCAAGACGGACCCGAGGACTGGCAAGCGCGAGGACTGGGCCCAAGGATCCCCCTGGTCAGGGGGTAAGCAGCTCGCTCGCCATTGAATCGACCAGGAGCACCCGGAGTCCCGGGAGAGACGGGCGCGTTTCGGCCACGATCTCGTGAAAGTCCTCATCGGCGATAAATCGCGCCTGGCAGTCGCCGATCATGACCGTGTCGCCGCTCCGGAGGGCGGCGCACGTCCTATCGCTGTTCTGGGCATCGACAGCGCGAACAGTTCCGTGCGTCCATTCGCTCTCCATGGCGCACACTTCGCCTTCGCGGTTCGCCGCAGGAGAAACGCAGTGACTAAAACGGATCTTGCCCGCCGGCGCGGGTTGCTCGTCTGGGAAGCGGCGTGCGAGCAGTTGAACGACGCTCTTCAGTCCGCACCTGCGCGTCCTCCGCTGACGCTGGAACAGATCGACGAAGCCATTCGGCTTGCCCGCAAGGCGCTCGACGAACTGGAGGACGCGTTTTACACCTGAGACCGCCCGCCATCGAGGGAGATCACGCCTTCCTTGCGCCGTCTATCAGCCGCTGAGCACGCGGCGCGCGCTGAGCAGGCTTGCGGGGCCCAAGCAGCTCCGTGATGACCGCCGGTTGCGCGCCGTCCTGTGGCGAGCGATTGGGCAGGGACGGATCGAGGCGGCCCATGCCGACAGAGAACTCTTGAAGCGCTCGCTGAAATTCAGCGACAGCCTCCAAGTACTCGCGACGTGCGGCCTTCGTGCTCATGACTGAAAGGTACTCGCATTCGGCTTGGGTGGCTATGCCGAACGCCAGTGCATCCGTCAATTGCCGAAGCGCTGGACCGCAGCCAGCCTGACTGCCAGAGCGGGCGGGGTGCCTTGCTTCACAAGAGCCTTCATGGCCTCGTAGACCCCGAGCATCACGTCCTCCTTGAACTCGGTGGAATCGGGATCGAGCACGGGGTAGTCGCACTCGACCGAGCGCAAGGCGAGTTCATATTCGTCAATGAACGCAGTCCAAACCACGCCGTTGCGGCGCGCCGTATCGACGTTCGTTGCGCTTGGTAGTGCATCAGCTCTCATGTCATGTCCATCTGGTTGACCAGGCTGGATACTGGAGCCACTGGTGCATGCAGGGGCTTCGTCTACGTGCGCTCCTCCTGTAGGTTTCCGCCCTTGGCCGTCGTCGGCCAATTGCGCAGGAGCTCGCGGTCTTGCTGGAGGTGGCTAAGCACCAAGCTGATGAAGGGGTGCGGAGGCTCCTGCGTGCGGTCTCGCACCAGCAGCGTTTCCCCTCACCACGCGATGAACATCGCGACGAGCACCGCAACAACCACAAGCGCGGCGACGCCCATGTTGCGCCGCCAGCCGGAAGTGCGCTGCTCACGTTCCTCGAGCCGATGGTGGAGGGTCAGGTCCTCCAGCCGGGAAGGGGCGCTGTCGAGTTCGGCAGCGAAGCGGTTGTGGGTGTTGAATCGTCTTGACATGGCTCTAGAGGTTTAGCGGCTGGAAGCTCGTGTGCCCCACCGATCTACTTTCTCGACTGCGACTTGGAAGCACTGCGAGGCAAACACACCGCCTGGGAGTAGTCCTGAGGAGGATCCGTGTTCCCCGTGGTTGCGGCTTCGGTGAAGTTTGCGAAAACGGTGGCGTCGAAGGTGGTTTGACGCTTGATCGGAACAGGCGCGTGGCGCTCCCTGGAACTCGCGCGAAGGCGCGCCAGATCGGCTCTCATCTCATCCAACGAGCGCATCGTCTTGGCCCGATCGCGTACGCCTGTGGCGATCGCGGGTGCCGGCGGCACCGACGCCCGAGGCTTCGGCGAACCCAAGGACCGTGCGGGAGCCTCCGACCTCATGGGAGCTGACCCGGGCGGTACTCGGTAGGCGGAACGCACACCGAGCGTCTGACCTGACGCAGATTTCGCTGAACGCGCGGCGACTCGTCTGCCGATCTGCGCCAGAAGGCTCAGCAGTCGTCGGAAAGAGGGAGAAGTCTCCATGGCCGTCAAAGCCTTCGCAAGAGATGGGACCTGATTCTGAGCGCGCCAAGATGAATACCAAAGGATTCATTTGTCTTGCTTCGCTCGATGTGTGAGATATCGCACGGATGAGGCGCCGACTCCGACGGCCAGCCCAATCAACCCCAGCCCCCGAGGCGGCGCCGACCAGGATGCTGCCCATCCGCGGATGCCAGCGGCTCGAGCCACAGCGTGGCCGCATCGTCGGGCGCGAGGGCGCGCAGCCTCTCGTCCTTCCACAAATCCGCCGCCAGCTCGTCGAGCTGCTCGGGGTCTACGGTGCGCCACTGTCGTTGCAGCCGGTGCGCACAGCCGGCAATCCAGATTTCGCGGTCCATGGATGCCACTGTACATTCATAGGGGGTATCCATTTAGCTCCAGTTTGACTAGCATCACTGGATGGACATCCATATATTAGTCCCCAAGGCGGGAGAAGACTACCCGGTCAACTGGAACCAGTTTCTGGACTGGTTCGCCACCGAAGAGGCCTGTCTTGGCTACCTGGAGCGGCTGCGCTGGCCGCAAGGTTTCGTGTGTCCGCGCTGCGGGGTGGCCGCTGAGCCCTATCGCTCCAGCCGCGCACGGCTGATGTGCCGAAGCTGCTCGACCCAGAGCACGGTGACCGCGGGCACCATCTTCGAAAAGACCCGCACGCCGCTGCGGGTGTGGCTGGCCGCCGCCTGGTACGTCACCAACCAGAAGCATGGCGTCAGCGCGCTCGGACTGCAGCGCGTGCTCGGCCTGGGCAGCTACCAGACGGCCTGGGCGATGCTGCACCGCCTGCGCCGGGCGATGGTGCGGCCCGAGCGCGAACGGCTCAGCGGAATCGTGGAGGTCGACGAGACGTATCTGGCCCTCAGCGATCGCGAGCAGCCTGTCGCCCGCGGGCGAGGCAAGGGTCGAAAAAGCCAGACGCACCAGACACTTGTGGTGATCGCCGTGGAGCTGCACGAGCCCAAGGGCTTCGGCCGGCTGCGGCTCGAGCGCATCCAGAACGACTCGACCGAGCAGGTCATCCCCTTCGTGCTGGCCAACATCGAGCCTGGCTCACAGGTGCGCACCGACGGCTCGTCCGCCTACCGCGATCTCGCGGATCTGGGCTATGTGCACCAGCGCACTGTCCATCTGGGCTCCGACGTTCCCGCGCACGTCTCCATGGTCGGCGTTCACCGCGTGGCCGCACTGGTCAAGCGCTGGGTGCTGGGCACGCACCAGGGCGCCGTGCAGCCGGCGCACCTGGACGCCTATCTCGACGAATTCGTCTTTCGCTTCAATCGCCGGGCCTCGCGCTCGCGAGGGCTGCTGTTCTACCGGCTGCTCGAGCAGGCCGTCGTCACAGATCCACTGACCTATCGCGGTGTCGTGGACAGCATCCCCAAATCGGCGGAAGTGGCGTAGATTACTGGATGGGCATCCATATATCTCTGGGCGCTGGAGCTAAATGGATACCCCATACATTCATCCAGTATTCTTGCGAAATGTTAGCGACGGTTTTCTGATGCCGGCGGGAGGGGCTCTTGCTGCGGAGCGAGCTGATCATGGGCGGAGGCGCTGCGTGCCCTCACCCCCGCCCTCTCCCAGGGGGAGGGAGCAGGACAGGCCATCATGCGGATGCGCTCCTCACAGCGCGCGCATCAGCACCACCACTGCGAAGGTGATGAACGCCAACCAGGCGACCGTGAACAACACGGTGCGCGCGAAGAGCCGCCCGAAGCCGCTGATGTGGATCACCGCATGCGCCAGGCGCGCATAGAAGTAGACCGCGGCGCACACCTCGGTCACCCCGCTGGATATGCCAGCGGCGTGCGCGATCAGCACCACGGCCGCGAAGGGCGCCAGGTTCTCGACCGCGTTCTGGTGCGTCCGGTTGGCGCGGGTGACCCAGTCGGGCAGCGGTGTCGTCGGCGGCGTCTTGTAGGCGGCCGGCGTCAGCGGCCCGCGCGACCTCACATACCCGATGACGACGGGAATCCAGAGAACGCCGGTCAGGATGGCGGTCAGCAGCAGATAGAAAAGTTCGGTCCTCATGGTTGCCTCCCCGGCGTGGATACGCAGGTACTCGGAAGACGTTTCGGTCCTGCAAAAGGATGCGGTGCCTGCTCGAAAAAGCCGCCGCACCGCAGGTGTGGTTCATCACCGGCAGTTTGCGTGGCCTCAAGGATGTCAGGTCGAGATAACCATGGGCGTCTGCGGCGAAGCCAACGCTAGCGCGTCCGCGCGGCTCCGCACTTTCTTCTCTCCAGCAGGAAGTAGCCGTTGACCGCACATTCCACGTCTTCCACGACCTGGCCCGCGTCGGGGCAGGACTCTTGCACGAGCAATGCGTGCTTGGCCATGGCATCGACGATGGAGAACGCATTCAAGGCGACGCGCTCGCGATCGAACTCCGCAGGCCAGTCCGATGCCGACGCAAAAGCATCACGAAGCAGATGAACAAACTGCCTGTAGAGCTCGCGATAGGTTTCGGAAGAGGAGATGCGCCGCTCCAGAACAAAGAGGGCTCGCCATTCCGCAGCTTGGCCCAGCAAGGTTCCGACAAGCGCTTGCGCCAGGGCATGAACCGTCTGCTCCAGCGTACGCGGGCTCGAAGCGACGCCGGCCTCTTCCACGCGCGCGGCCAATCCGCGCAGCCGGCTGCGAACGGTGACGGCGGCGATGGAATCCTTGCCCGGAAAGTACTGATAGAGGGTGCCAAGGCCGACGCCCGCGACCGCCGCGATATGGCGCATCGACACCTTCTCGTACCCGCGCTCGAGCAGAAGAAGGACGAAGGCATCCTGAATGGCGCGCGAGGTCATCCACGCCCGCGCCTGCGAAGGCTTGCGGCGAGGCTTAACAGTCAAGATCATGTGCTGTCTGCTGGGGTGACACCGAAGACTTCATCTTCCAAAGCTGAACACTTGCTTTCCGTGGAGCCGCAACGCCGCTCGTCCGGGCGGGCGCCACGAGGGGGAAGCACGTGCCATTGCGACGCGCGCGCATGGGCGGGAAAACCGAACACGCCGAGCGTACATCTCACATAAGCTTTCAGGGCGCCTTCGAACTCGAAACTGGGGATCGCCCGCCATGACACAGCAGACCTCTGCTCCGCCGCCTGCGACGCTGGCCGATCTGATTCACCGGCTCGATCACGCCCGTTCAACCGGCGAGCGCGAGATGGGAACCGAGACGGGCACGGTGCCCGTCGGCCATTACACCGACCGTCACCATTGGCAGCAGGAGCAGGACATTCTTTTCGCGCAGTGGCCGATCGTCGCGGCGCACAGCTCGGAAGTGCCTGCAGGATCGGCGCTGCCATTCGATGTGCTCGGCGTGCCGATGGTGGTGACCCGATCCGGCGACGATCGCGTCCGCGCGTTCTTCAATGTCTGCAGGCACCGCGGAATGGCGCTGGTTCAAGCCGAAGGGCCGGAGCCCGCAAAGGCCAAAAGTTGCAAGACACTGGTTTGTCCGTATCACGGCTGGACCTACGGGCTCGACGGGCACTTGCGTCATCGCTTGCATGCGGAGACTTTCGACGGGATCGACCCGGCCACGCTCCATCTGGTCGAACTGCCCTGCGCCGAAGCCGGCGGGCTGATATTCGTGAAGCGCACGCCTGGCCCGGCGTTCTCGGCCGCCGGCTTTCTGCAAGGGCTCGAAGAGCACCTGCAATGGCTGGGGCTGGCGGACATGAAGGTGTTCCGCAAGATCGATCGGGTGTATGCCGCGAACTGGAAGCTCACCGTCGACGCGTTCCTCGAGGGATATCACATCCGCGTCCTGCATCGTGACACCATCTATCCGTTCTTCGCCGATGCGTACACGGTCAACCTGGATGCCGGCCCGCATCAGGACTCGCTGGTCGCCCGGCGCAGAGCCTTCGAGGCATTCGAGACGCCGCGCGACCGCGATGCGCTGTGCAAGCTTGCGACGCCGACGCAGTTTCTGTTCCCGAACACCTTCCTGATCTGGCACCCGGACTATGTCAGCCTCATCGGCATGTTCTCGCCGGCCGCCGGCGAAGTGCGGTGGATGCACACGATGTTGATTCCTCCCGATCGCACCGGCGACGACTGGATTCCGCACTGGGAAAAGACTTTCCGGCTGATCGAGGAGACGGTCTTTCAGAAGGAAGACATCGCGACGGCGGTGGCGATCCAGCGCGGCCTGCACAGCGGCGCCAACGCGGGCTTGCAGGCAGGTCGGCTCGAACACGGGGTGCTGCGCTTTCATCGCGGCATCGACGCGGCGATCGGCGGGACGCTCGTGCCCGCGGGCGAGGGCTAGCGGATCGATCCCAGCAGGGCGCGAGCCTGCTGCAGGTCGGCCGTGTCGAAACCCTCCGTGAACTGTGCGTACACGGGCGCCAGCAGTTCGCATGCTTCCACGCGACGCCCCTGTTGCAGCCAAGCCCGCGCAAGGCTCGTCGCGCATCGCAGCTTCCAGGCCAGGGATTCCTGTTGTCGCGACGCTTTGACGGCCTCGATGAACTGCGCTTCGGCCAAATCCTTCGAAGCGGGCTCGCGATCCAGCAGCTCGCCCTTCACGCGCAACAGCTCGGCCACCGAGCACCGATCGCCGACCCGCCGTGCGCGCCCGATGGCGGCCTCGATCAGTTCGAAGGCTTCGGCTACGCATCCCTGCAGGCCGAGTTCCATGCAGGCGGCGGAAACGTAGCCCGTGTAGTGCAGGACGAAGAGCGCTTCCCCGATCTCGTCGAAGGCCGGGCGGAGTTCGCGCGCATACGCCTCCGTGTCGCCTTGGCTCAGCAGCAGCAAGCCACGCCACATGCGGCCGCGCGCCTTCCAGGTCGATACGCCGTGCCGCCGCGTCGCGTCTATCGCCGATGCCGCGGGCTCCGCCAGCGCCGCGACGCCGCGCGTGAGCAGGGCGATGGCGCACACGCCCTCGGTCAGCACGTAGCACACCGAGGGCGGATGGTCGATGGCGCGCGCACCCTCCGTCGCCTGCTGCACGACCCGCATCGCCTGGTCCGCAAAGCCCTGGAGCCAGAGGGTGTGCGCGAGCGAGTTCTGCGCAATCATCTTCTGCTCGTAGATGAAGCGGATCAGGTGCGATCGATAGACCGGCGCGGCATACCGCCCGACCATGCGTTCGAGCCCGTCGCGGGCATCGGCCAGTCGCCCGAGGCAGAGCAGCGACATGCCGGCCATGCGCTCGCCGATCAGGCGGTCGGCCTGGTGGGGCAAGGGGGCCGACAGTTCCGAGAAGCGCCGGGCCAGCGAAAGCGATGCCTCGTACCTGCCCGTCAGGTAGCTGACGCACCACAAGCCCCAGATCGCGCGCAACTGGTACTCGGCCTCGCCCAGGCGCTCGGCGAATTCGAGCGCGCGCTGGAAGGCCGCGCCCGTTTCCAGGCCGACGCCCTGGTACAGCAGCGACGCGCCCTTGGCGGCGTACAGCCTCATGTGCGAGCGATCGTCGACGATGCGTTCGCGGTTCAGATGCGTGATCGCCTCGTCCACCCGGGCCAGGCATTCCTCTAGCAGCGCGAGGTGCAGCCAGAGCGGCACCGCGCGGGTGGTCAAGGCGACGCCGAGGGCGGGCGAGCCCTCCGGCGAAAAGCTCCAGTTGATGGCTGCGCGCAGGTCTTCGAGATGGCGTCCGTAGACCGCGATCCATTCGACGGTGGGGCGCCTCTCCCATTCGAGCTCGGCGCGCGTCAGCAGCTCGCAGTGGTATTGCGCATGGCGATGCGCGTACTCGCGCAGCACGCCGCTCGCGGCCATCTTCTCGCGCGCATAGACCTGCGTCGTTTCCAGCAGCCTGTATTGCATGGCCGCGGCGCCGTCGACGGACACCAGCGACTTCTCGACCAGCTGCGCGAGGCAGTCGACCACCGCGTCGGTCGGGATCTCCGCAGACGACGCCACCGCCGTCGCCGAGTCGATCGAGAAGGGGCCGGCGAAGACGCTCAGGCGGCCCAGCACTTCGCGCTCCGGAACCGACAATAGTTCGTAGCTCCAGTCGAGCGTGGCGCGCAGCGTCTTCTGCCGCGGCAATGCCGTGCGGGCACCGTTGGTCAGCAGGTTGAAGCGGTCGTCGATGCGCTCGGCCACGCCCTCGATGCCGAACACCCGCACGCGTGCCGCCGCGAGCTCGATGGCCAGCGGGATGCCGTCCAGCTGACGGCAGATGCGGGCCTTGAGCGCGACGACACGCGGGTCCTCGCTGCGGCCGGCGCCCGCCACCGAGCTCGCGCGGGCATCGAAGAGCTGCAGCGCACCGTGCCGCAGCACATCGGCGACGTTTTGGTTCTCTTCGGCGGGCACGTCGAGCGAGGCGACGCGGTAGACGTATTCGCCGTCGGCCTTCAGCGCTTCGCGGCTGGTGGCGATGACGCTCGCGAACGCGCCCGCGTGCAGGAGCTTCTCGACGATCTGAGCGGCTGCCTCGACCAGATGCTCGCAGTTGTCGAGCACCAGCAGCATGCGGCGGGTGCTGATCGCCGAGGCGATGCGGTCCAGCGAAGGGGTGCCCGCACCTTGCGGAAAGCCGAGCGCCTGGGCCACCGCGGCCGGCACGAACTCCGGCGCGCCGAGCGGCCCCAGTTCCGCGAGCGACACGCCATCGGGGAACAGCGGCGCCAGGCGTCTGGCAGCTTCCAGCGCCAAGCGCGTCTTGCCGACGCCGCCGGTGCCCACCAGCGTGATCAATCGATGGGCTGCGGCGAGTTCGACGATCTCCCGCAGCGCCGCTTCCCGGCCGATCAAGGGGGTCACGCTCACCGGCAGATGTCCGTTGCTCGCCACGGCGGTGGCCACCCTGGCGCCGTCGCTGATCTCGCCGACGAACTGGTAGCCGCGGCCGGCGATGGTGCGAATCAGGTTGCGGTCTTCGCCCAGGGCGCGGCGCAAGGCGGAGACCTGGGCCTCGAGGGTGTTCTCCTCGACGATGCGGCCGGGCCAGGCCAGGCGCATCAGCTCGTCCTTGGTCACCACGGAACCGCGCCCTTCGATGAGCGCGATCAGGATGTCGAAGGCGCGGCCGCCCAGCGCCACGGGCTGGCCTTCGCACAGCAGTTCACGGCGCTGCAACAAGACCCGGCAGCTGCCGAATTCGAACGAGGAAGGCGCGGAGGCGGCGGGGTTCATCGCGGATGAGGCACGGACGTGCTGGCCTGGGCTGAGACGCGCGAGTTTAGGGGCAGGGCTTCGCTTTTTTCAGGAGATTTCAGCGCCGGTCCGGGACGGCCAGGCGCTCGGCTCGTACCTTCGAGCCCATCCCTTCCACCCCAACCAGGAGCAGCGCCATGAGCTATGTCACCACCAAGGACGGCACCCAGATCTACTACAAGGACTGGGGCACCGGCAAGCCCGTCGTCTTCTCCCACGGCTGGCCGCTCGATGCGGATGCGTGGGACCCGCAGATGCGCTTTCTGCTGCAGCACGGCTGGCGTGTGATCGCGCACGACCGGCGCGGCCACGGCCGCTCGAGCCAGCCGGCCGAGGGCAACGAGATGGACACCTTCGCGGACGATCTCGCGGCGGTGATCGAGTCGCTGGACCTGAAGGGCGCGACGCTGGTCGGCCATTCGACCGGCGGCGGCGAGGTGACCCGCTATGTCGGCCGGCACGGGACCAAGCGCGTCGCCAAGGTCGTGCTGATCGGCGCCGTGCCGCCGCTCATGCTGAAGACCGAGGCGAATCCCGGCGGACTGCCGATCGAGGTCTTCGACAACATCCGCGCCGGCGTGGCCGCCAACCGCTCGCAGTTCTTCAAGGACCTCGCGGTTCCTTTCTACGGCTACAACCGGCCCGGCGCAAAGATCTCCCAGGGCGTGATCGATTCGTTCTGGGGCATCGGCATGCTCGGCGGCATCAAGTCCGAGTACGACTGCATCAAGGCCTTCTCCGAAACCGACTTCACCGAAGACCTGAAGAAGTTCAACGTGCCCACGCTCTTCATCCACGGCGACGACGACCAGATCGTGCCGATCGGCGCATCGGCCGCGATGGCGTCCAAGCTGGTGAAGAACTCGACGCTCAAGGTCTATGCGGGCGAGTCGCACGGCATCTGCACCACGCAGCCGGACCGGGTCAACGCCGACCTGCTGGCCTTCCTCGAAGACTGAGCGTCGCCATGCTCGGCCTCACACCGCCGGGTGCGATCCACACCGCCATCAGCCTGGTGGCGCTGGCGGCGGGCTTGCTCGCGCTCATCCGCCACCGGGAGATCCTGCCCAGTAACCGCCTCGGCAGGGCCTACATCTGGGCCACCGTGCTGACTTGTCTCACCGGCTTCGGCATCTTCCAGCACGGCGGCTTCGGCAAGCCGCATGCGCTGGGTGTGCTCACGCTGGTGGTGCTCGGGATCGCAGCACTCGCTGGCCCCAAGAAGCGCAGCTTCGGTCGCGCGTCGCCTTACGTCGAAACCATCGGCTACAGCGCCACCTTCTTCTTCCACATGATTCCGGGGCTGACCGAAACCTTCACCCGCCTGCCGCTCGGCGCGCCGCTGTTCTCGGGGCCCGAAGACCCGGCGCTGCAGAAACTGGTCGGCTTTTTCTTCGTCGTCTTCGTCGTGGGCGCCGCGCTGCAGGTGCGCCGCCTTCACCGGTTGCGGGCCGATGCGCCTGCGCCGGGCATCCAGGGAGCAGGGCCGTGAACGCGTCCGGATGCCTCCTTGCGATGGCCCTCGCGGTCTTCGGCGCCGCAGGAAGCGCGCAAGCGGCCGATCAAGAAGGGCCCGTTCGCATCAAGGTGCAGCCCTTCGTGACCCTGCCCGACAACGTCCGGCATCCGGAAGGACTCGCCTCGAATCCCGCGAACCGCGAGATCTACGTCGGCACCTTCGACGCCCGCATGCCCGAGTCGGCACGCAACAACCAGCTGCTTCGCTATTCGGCGGATGGACGCCTGCTCGCGCAGAAGAGCTTCGGGCCGACGCCCTTGACCGGCATCGAGTTTGCAGACGGCAAGCTCTACATCCTGAACTTCGGCGCATCGAAGCTGCAGCGCATCGATGCCGCCTTCACCTCCGCCACGCCGGTGGAAGACGTCGCTGTGTTCACGGCCCTGGTGCCGCCCACGCCGTTGCCGAGGCCGGTCGCGAATCCGGAAGGCAGCAAGGACATCATCACCTTCGGGTCCAGCGGATTCCCGGCGCCCAACGGCATGGTGTTCGACAAGGCAAGAAACCTGTACGTGTCCGACTCGTTCCAGGGCGCCATCTATCGCATCGAGCGGGCGACGAGCTGCGCGCCATCGTGTGCCGTGGTGCCGATATCGCGCGACCCACTGCTCGCGACGGCCGGCACCTTGCCCTTCGGCGCCAACGGGCTCGCGTTCAATGCCGACGAAAGCCTTCTCTATGTCAACAACGCCGGCGACGGACGCCTGCTGCGCATGCCGATGCCGGCGGGGCCGCTCGGCATCGTCGCCGAGAGCGTGCATGGCGCCGACGGCCTGATGTTCCACCGCGGCCTGATGTGGATCGCATCGAACCAGGCTGACGTGGTGCTGGGGCTCGACGAGAAGGGCCGCACCGTGGTTCGCGCGGGCGAGTTCGATGGCATCGGCAGCGACGGGGCGCCGCGGGGACTGCTGTTTCCGGCGAGCACTGTCGCGCAAGGCGACTGGATGATCGTCTCGAACCTTGCCTTGCCGCTCACGCCCGCAGAGGGCGACGAGTGGGAGGAGAAAGTGACGCGATGGAATCTCGTCCGGTTCAAGTTGCCCGCGCCGGCCCGCTAGCCGACGGAGGGTCTTATCTGGCCAGCAGCGGTATCGGGTAAGCGAAGTCCACGAAGGCCGTGGCCTCGAATTCCGAGTTGTCTTTCTTGCGCGGCATGGGCAGGGGTTCGGGGATGCCCACGAAGGCAGTGGCCTCGAACTCCGAATCGTCCTTCTTGCGCGGCGAGGACATGGGCAAGGGTTCGGGGATCTCCATGAAGTCGGTCCGCGCAAAGCTGGTATCGACATGGCGCGCTGGCTGCTGTGCCAGCGCATGCCGCTCCCTGGCCGTCTGGCGCAGCCGCGCCAGGTCGGCCCTCACCTCTTCGAGCGAGCGCATCGTCTTCGCGCCGACGGGCGCTTCGGCCTCAGGGGCTTGCACGACGATCGTGGGCGCTTTCATGACTGGCGTGGGAGCAGCCGGTTGAACGGCAACCGGCTCGACCTCGGGCCGTGCCGCTTCGAAGCTCGTCGGACGGAACTCGCGCCTGGCCGGGGCCTCGCTTCGAGGCTTGGCCCGCACGGCCGGCCGCATCGGCACGGGCGCCGCCAAGACGGCCCAAAGGCCGCGCGGGATTCGAAAGAGCGGTTCGAGAAGGCGAGATGCGTTCATGACTTAAGGCTCGAAATTGTGTCGTGCCATTGTCAAACGCGGTCGAATGAAGGCAAACGGGTTACATCGTGCGCCGCGCCGCGAATTGCGCACAACTGCACGAACCTTCAATGCCTTTGCGAGCGCCGAAATCGCGGAAGACGGTCAAGCCCGATTCGGCGCGTCACAGCACCGTCACCGGGCGCATCGATAGTCGCGCCATCTGCACCGGTTCCCGCGTGCGATCGGCACATGCACCAAAGAACAGCGCTGCCGCAATTCGATGGACCAGGAGGGACCCTGCCATGACGATCCGCCACTTCGCGCTGAGCTGCGCATTGACTGCCGTTGCCGTCACAGGCATCGGCTTGGTCTCCGCCCCTGTTCAGGCCCGTTCGGCCCAGCCGATCAAGACCATCGCCTTCAACGACCACGACGATGACCGCGATCGCGATCGCGATCGCGACCACGACCATCACGGTCGCCCGCGCGAGCCCATCAAGATCAAGATCATCGGCTTCAACGACTACCACGGCAACCTGCAGTCGCCCGGCACCTTCGGCATCAACACCGTGGTCCCCGCGGCGCAGCGTCCGGCCGTGGGCGGTGCCGAGTACCTTGCGGCCTACGTGGCGCGGCTGAAGGCGCAGAACATGCTGAACGTGGTCGTCGGCGCCGGCGATTTCATCGGTGCCTCGCCGCTGATCTCGGCCCTGTTCTTCGACGAGCCGGCAGTCGAGACGCTGAACAAGATCGGGCTCGAGTTCAATGCCGTCGGCAACCACGAGTTCGACAAGGGCTCGGCCGAACTGAAGCGGCTGCAGAACGGCGGCTGCAAGCTCACCAACAGCGTCCCCGACCCGAACAGCTGCAAGGGCGTGGGCTCCAACGCACTGGGCACCTTCGACGGTGCGAAGTTCAAGTGGCTGTCGGCCAACGTGTTCGAGACCGCCACCGGCCGCACCCTGCTGCCGGCCTACGGCATCAAGAACTTCCGTGGTGTGAAGGTGGCCTTCATCGGCATGACGCTGAAGGGCACGCCCAGCATCGTCACGCCGACTGGCGTCGCCGGTCTCGAGTTCCGTGACGAGGCCGAGACGGTCAACGCATTGATCCCGCGCCTGCGCGCGCAGGGCGTCGACGCGGTCGTCGTGCTCGTCCACCAGGGCGGCTTCCAGACCAGCCCGAACGTCGGCGACATCAACGGCTGCGACGGCAACCTGAAGAACGCCGACGGCAGCGACTCCGAGATCGCCAACATCGTCAAGCGCCTGCGCAACGGCGTCGACCTGGTGATCAGCGGCCACACGCACGCGGCCTACAACTGCTCCGCCAACACGGTCAACGTGAAGAACGTCAACGGGGTGGCGGTCAGCACGCCGCGCCCGACCGGCCTGCCGAACAGCGAGGGGCGCCTGGTCCCGGTCACGAGCGCGAGCGCCTTCGGCCGGGTGCTGACCGACATCGACCTGAGCGTCCACCCCCGTTTGCACAAGGTGCTGGCGGTGTCGGTGACCAACCGGCTGGTCGACCGCACGGACGTGGCGATCAACAACGCGATCGCCACCGATCCGAGCGTGAAGAACATCGTCGACGGCTACAACGCGCTGGTGTCGCCGCTGGCCAACGCGGTGATCGGCACCATCGCCGCGCCGCTGCCCAATGCCGCGAACAGCGCCGGCGAGATGCCGGCGGGCAGCCTGATCGCCGACGCGCAGCTGCAGGCCACGCAGCCGGCCGCGCTCGGGGGCGCGGTGATGGCGTTCATGAACGCCGGCGGCGTGCGCAACCCCGGCTTCGCGATCGCCGGTGCCAGCTACCCGTACAACGTGACTTACGGCAACGCGTTCACGGTGCAACCCTTCGGCAACAGCCTGGTGACGATGACGCTGACCGCGCTGCAGCTGAAGAACCTGCTCGAACAGCAGTTCGTCGGCTGCCAGGGCCAGATCCAGCAGCGCATCATGCAGGCGTCGAACGGCCTGAAGTATTCGTGGAGCGCCGCCGCCGCACCCTGCTCGAAGATCGTCAACGTGGTGCTCACGCCGACCGACGTCACCGTCACGCCGCCGGTTGCGACCGGCGCGCCGGAGACCATCGTGGCCAACGGCGTGGTGCAGAACCCGACCAAGACCTACCGGGTCACCGTCAACAACTTCATGGCCACCGGCGGCGACGGCTTCACGGTGCTCCTGGGCGGCACCAACGTGCTCGGCGGCGCGCAGGACATCGATGCGCTCACTGCCTACCTGAACGCCGGCTACAAGTCGCCGAAGTCCCCCTACGACCCGACGCTGCCGGCGCTGGCGATCCCGCGCATCACGGTGCTGCCCTGACCAGCAACCGGGCCGCGTGCGTCGTCGCGATCGCCTGCATCGCGCTCGGCCTGCCGGGCATGCGCGCCGATGCGCAGCCGCGTTCGCCGGCAGCGATCACGGACATGCGCGTGCTGGACACGACGCGGATGGAAGCCCGCTCGGCGCTGCTCGGCCGCGCCGAGTCGGAGCTCGTGCGCGGCGACATCGCGGCGGCCACCGACGCTTTCGACCGTGCCGCCCTGATGCTGCACGCGCCCGACACCGAGATGGGACTGGTGCGCACCTACATGCAGGCCGGGCAGTACCGGCGCGCACTCGCCTTTTGCGCGCACACCGCCGGCGCGCACCTCGAATCGGCCCCGGCCGGCGCGCTGTACGCGTGGCTGCTGCGCGCCGGCGGCCAGGCCGCGTTCGCCGAGCGCGTGCTGAACGAGACGCTCGCACGCTTGCCGCAGGATCCCGTGCTGATCGAGGCGCGCAGCGCTCTTGCGAAGCCCTTGCCGGTGGCGGCAGGGCCGTTGCTGCAAACGCCGCACCGGATGGCACCCCAAGGCGTGATGGCGCGCGGGCAGGCAGAGATTCCGGAGACGGCACGGATCGTCTCGAGCGGTGTGCTGATCAACGACGGCACGCTCGCACTCGTGCCGAGCTCGGCCGCGCGCTCGGCGGCCTCCGGCACGCTGTGGGTGCGCAACGGCCTCGGGCAGACCACGCGCGCGCGGATCGACGGCGACGCCAGTGCGCAAGCGCTCGAGGCGCTCGGCGTCACGGTGCTGCGCCTTGAGGCCGCATTGGACGCGACGGGAACGCAGGCCGTGGCGGCGCGCGATCCCTTCGCGGGAAGCCCGGGCTTCGCGCTGGAATACGCCGCGCCGGGCGCCGCCGTCGCCGCATGGCCGTGGCTGCGGCAGGGCTTCCTCGGTTCGTTTCAGGGCAACGCCGGCCTTCGGCGATTGGGCATCGAGGTCGCCGACGGGCCGCACGGCGGGCCGGTGCTCGACGCCAACGGGCGCCTTGCGGGCATGGCCTTGCAGGGCTCCGAGCGCGAGGCCGTGATGCTGCCTGCGTCGCGGTGGCAGTCCTTGCTGGAGATCGCGCCGGCCACGCCGTCGCCGAGTGCCGTCGACCCCGCTGCATCGGCGCGGCCTTCGAGAGTGATTCCGGTCGACGAGGCCTATGAAAGCGGGCTGCGACTCGCGCTGCAGCTGATCGCATTGCCCTGAGGGCCCGTTTTTCGTTGCCTCACGAGGTCGCGCCGCACTCACCGCTGCCGCTGCGCTTCGCCAGTGCGGTGCCGCGAACCGGCGTCGCAGCACCCGTCCGGCTGCGCGCGGTATGGATCAACAGGGCGCCGACCACCATCGCCATCCCCAGCAGCTCGTTGCCCGAGGGCAGCTTGCCCAGCGCCACGCTCATCAGGAGCGCCGACACCGGGATGAAGTTCAGGAAGGCCGTGCCCGTCACCGCACCGAGGGTGCGCACGCCGTGATTGAAGGCCAGCACGGCCATGGCCGAGGGCACCAGGCCGACGAAGACCAGCACGTGCCACGAGAGCGCCATGCCTTCCGCGCTCGGTACCGCGGCCAGGCCGAAGGCGGTGGCCAGCAACGCGCCCAGCAGCAGCACGGGCCAGGCGGTCAGCACGGTCAGCGCGGTGTATTCGACGACGTCGAGCCGGTCGGCGAACTGTGTGGCGCCGCGCGTGTACCAGACCCAGCCCAGCGTGCCGAGGAGGGCGATCGCGTCGCCGTAGGCGGTCGATGCGCCGGCCTCTGCGCCGTGCGGGAAGAGCACGCCCGAGACGACGACCACGCCGGCCAGCGCCAGCGCGCTGGTCGAGAGCGTCGCGCGCGTGGGCCGCACGCCGTCGAGCACCCAGCGCAGCAGCTGTGCGGTCATCGGCGTGGTGGCCATGATGACCGCGCCGTGCGAAGGCAGCGAATGGGCGAGGCCCGTGAGCAGCAGCACGCTGAACACGCCGAAGCCCGCGATGCCGCGCAGGGCCAGCGGGCCGGCGTGGGCGCGCAGCTTTCGCCAGGGCGCCGCGCCGCGCGGGGCGAGCAGGGCCACGAACACCAGCGCGGAGAGGCTGTAGCGGATCAGCGTGAACCAGAATGGATCGACGTGGTGGAGAACGTTCTTGCTGACGAGGAACATGCCGCCCCAGGTGGAGGTGGCGGCGAGCAGCGCGGCGATGCCGAGCGCGCGTGGGTGGATGGTCTTGAACATGAGCCGAATATCGGCATCGGGGTCCGCATTGACCATTCGTTTCTTTGGACCGGGGTCTCAGGATTTGCGAACAGACGAATCCGGCCGGCGCGCTCACAATTTGCGACATGGAGCTCTACCAACTCAAGACCTTCGTGGCCATCGCGCGCGAGGGCAGCCTCACGCGGGCGGCCGAGCGCGTGTTCACCAGCGCGCCGGCCGTGAGTGCGCAGCTCAAGGCGCTGGAAGACGAACTCGGCGTCAAGCTTTTCGAGCGCACGCCGCGCGGCATGACGCCGACCGAAGCCGGCCACACCCTGCTGGAGGAAGCGGAGCGCACCCTGGCCTCGGCGACGCGCATGCGCTCGGCGGCCGAGCAGATCCGCGGCGCGGCGCAGGGCGTGGTGCGCTTCGGCACTGTGGTCGATCCGGTTGCGCTGCGGCTCGGCGAAGTGCTGGTGAAGCTGGCCGAGCGCCATCCGCAGGTCTCGCTGCAACTGCAGCAGGGCCTGTCGCACCGGACGCTGGAAGGCGTGCGGCGCGGCGAGCTGGACTGCGCCTATGCGCTCAGCGACAGCGAAAAGCTCGACGGCCTCGTGCTGCAACGCCTCGGTGTCGTCGACCTGGCGGTGACGCTCCCGCTGCCGCTCGCCGAGGCCCACCCCGCGCTGGATCTCGAGGCCCTGACCCAGCTGCCCTGGGTCGGCACGCCGCCTTCATGCATCCTGCGCGCGCACCTCGACGGCCTGTTCGCAAGCGTCGGCCGCGAATACCGCCCCGCGCGGACGGCCGACAGCGAGAGCGCGATCCGCAGCATGGTCGCGGTCGGCCTGGGCGCCGGGCTTCTGCGCGTCGACCAGGCCGAGCAGGCCGAGCGCAACGGCGAGCTGAAGATCTGGCAGGGCTGGCGCTCGCACACCTGGCTGTGCTGGGTCGAAGCGGCCGGGAGCAGCCGCACGACGGCGGTCGATGCGGTGCGCACCGCGGTGCTGGAGGCCTGGGCCTGAGCTTCCCGTCGGCTTTGTCCGTGGAAGACAAAGCCTCGTTTCCTACGCCGGCCGCCACCGTCCCGGGTGAGTTTGCGGCGCATGGAAGAAGACCTGTGGGCGTTGGAAGAGCGGCTCTGGCTCGGTGACGCGCTCTTCTACGAGCAGCACCTGGCAGTCGATGCGCGCATGGTCTTTCCGCAGCCCGTGGGCATGATGGGACGCGCGCAGATCCTGGCCTCGATCGAGCCGGACAAGCGCTGGCGCCGGGTCGAGTTCGCGAACCAGCATCTGCTCGCTCCGGCCGAGGGCACGGCGGTGCTGGTCTACGCCGCTGCCGCCGATCGCGGCAGCACCGGCAGCGCCTATCGCGCGCAATGCAGTTCGGTCTATGTTCGCACCGGCGGCCGCTGGCAACTGGTGGCGCACCATCAAACGCCGGCCGACTGCAAGCTCAGCAGCTGATCGGCCGCCGCTGCCTTCGGCGGCTGCGGCTTCGGATCGCAGGCGGCGAGCGTTGCCAGGGCGATGCATGCCAGCGCAAGAGTGAGCTTTCGATAGGTCATGGTCGTCTCCTTGGAGCGCATGGGCACTTCGTCACGATTCTGCCTCCGCACGGTGCGGCTGGATGTCGGCGCATGACCTACAGCGCGCGGCGCATTCCGGATCAATACGCGAAGTTGCGCACTTTGACTCGAAAGTTCTACCTGGCGTTGGCGCGCGTTGACCGCAGCGCGGGGCCCCTGACCTATTCTGCGGGCTCGCAACTACTCGAGACATCCATGATGAAACACCGCGTCGATCGCAACGCAAGCTTCGCCCCTTGGGCCGCGGCTTTTCTGCTGGCCGCTGTCGCTCCGGCCCATGCGCTGGTGCTCGGCGTGACCGAGGGCGTGACCTACAAGGCCAGCGACAGCCAGATAGAAGCCAAGTTCGAGCCGATCGCCGAAGCACTGAGCAAGGCGCTCAAGCAGCCCGTGACCCTCAAGGTCTTGAGTTCGTACGCCAATGCGCGCGAAGCATTGAGGCAGAACCAGGTCGATCTGGCCTTCGTGCATCCGGCCCACATCGCCTTCGAAGCGACCAAGGGCGGCAACTACAAGACGCTCGCCTGGACCGCGGGCTTCACCGAATACAAGGTCTCGTTCCTGTGCAAGGACCTGCAGACGATCTCCAACTGGAAGGAGATCGCCGGCAAGAGCCTGGTCATGCCCGACCCGGATTCCATCACCTCGGTGATCACGCGCGCGATGCTGCGCGAGCAGGGCCTGCAGGACGGCGCGGTCAAGACCACCAACACGCGCTACCAGGACGCGGTGCCCTTCTACGTGCAGAATGGTTTCGCCGCCTACGGCGCCACGGCCTCCGCCGGCGTGGTCAAGGCCTGGAAGTCCACCGGCGGCAAGACCTGCGCCGAATCGCGCGCCGTCCCCATCAAGCAATGGCTGTCATCGAGCAAGCTCGATGCGAGCGCGGTCGCCACGGTGCGCGACACCTTGCTGGGGCTCGGCCAGTCGGAAGGTGGCAAGCGTGCGCTGGCCACTTCGACCTATACCGGCTTCGTCGCGCCTTCAGCGGAAGTCGAGAAGAGCCTGATGTACTGGCTCGGGATCTAGGCCCTCGACCAAAGCCGCACTGCGAGCGCCGCGCCGGCCGCCGCAGTGGCGAGCGCCGTGACCGCCATCCAGCCCCATTCGGCGAACAGCAGGCTGCCCAGCGCCGCACCGATGGCCATGCCGATGAACATGCCGACGAAGAGCACGGCATTGAGGCGGCTGCGCGCGCCGGGCTCGATGCCGTAGACGATGGTCTGGTGCGCGATCAGCGCGGCCTGGATGCCGAGGTCGAAGCCGATGGCGCAGGCCACCAGCAGCGCCAGCCGAGCGTGCGGCTGCATCAGCGGCGCCAGCGCCATGGCCGCGAAGGAGAGCACGACCAGCCCCGCGCCCAGGCGCGTCACCAGTTCCGGCCCGCGGCGATCGGCGATGCGGCCGGCGATGGGCGCGGCCAGCGCCCCGGCGGCGCCCGCCAGCCCGAAGGCGCCGGCCGCGGCGCTGCCGAGGTGGAACGGCGCGCCGTGCAGCATCACGGCCAGGGTGGACCAGAAGGCGCTGAAGCCGACCGAGAGCAGGCCCTGCGCCAGCGCCGCGCGGCGCAGTGCGGCATGGCGCTGCCACAGCTGGGCCAGCGAACCGAGCAATGCGCCGTACGCCAGTTGCGTAGTGGGCTGGAAGCGCGGCAGCCGATGCCATGCGGCGGCGCCGATCAGCGCGATGCTCGCCGCGGCCGCGACGAACACCGCGCGCCAGCCGAAGTGCTCCGCCACGAAACCGCTCGCCACGCGCGAGAGCAGGATGCCCAGCAGCAGCCCCGTCATCACCGTGCCGACCACCTTGCCGCGATGGGCGTCGGGCGCGAGCGTGGCGGCGGCCGGCACGATGTCCTGGGCCATCGTCGCGGCCAGGCCGATGACCAGGCTGACGACCAGCAGCGCGCCGATGGAGGGAGCAACGCCGGCCAGCAGCAGCGCGGCGCCGAGCACGGCCGCCTTGAGCAGGATGATGCGGCGCCGGTCGTAGCGGTCGCCCAGCGGCGCCAAGAGCAGGATGCCGAGCGCGTAGCCGAGCTGCGTCAGCGTCGGGATGAAGCCGACGGCCCGGTCGGAGGCGCCGATGTCCGCACCCAGCACGCCGAGCATGGGCTGGCCGTAATAGATCGAAGCGACGGCGAGGCCGGCCGCGGTCGCGAGCAGAAGAACCAGCGACGCCGGCAGGCCCTGGGCCGCGCGGGCCGGCTCCGGGGCCGGCACGACGGCTGCTGTGGCATGCGAGCAGTGAATACCAGACATGGTGTTAACCCTTAGAAACTCTTGAGGGACGGAGTGTGAGGTTTGAGTGCTCTCAGTGGTAGCCGCAAGCCGCGCACAATTGATATACGCTGCTCGCATGAAAGAACCCGGCTCACCCTCGGCCTCCGCCGACCGCATCGCGCTGATGCAGACCTTCGTCCGCATCGTGGAAGCCGGCAGCCTGTCGGCGGCCGCGGCGCAGATGGGATCGACGCAACCCACCGTGAGCCGCCGCCTGCAGGTCCTGGAACGATCGCTCGGTGTGCGGCTGCTGCAGCGTTCCACGCATGCGATGAAGCTCACCGAAGACGGCGAACGCTGCTTCGAGCGCGCCAAGGAACTGCTCGCGAACTGGGAGGCCTTCGAAGCCGACCTGCGCGGCACCGGCGACGAGCCCGAAGGCAGCTTGCGCGTGATCGCGCCGCATGCCTTCGGCCAGTCGCAGCTCGTCGAACCGCTGGCCCGCTTCCTGCGGCGCTACCCGCGCGTGACGGTCGAGTGGCTGCTGCACGACGATACGCAGGACTTCATCGCCAACGGCATCGACTGCGCCATCCAGATCGGAGAAGTCAGCGACCCCGCGCTGGTCGCGATCAAGCTGGCCGAGGTGCCGCGCATCGTGGTCGCCGCGCCCTCGGTGCTGGCCGGCGCGCCGGTGCCGGCGCACCCATCCGAGCTGGCGGGCTTGCCCTGGCTGGCGCTGCGCACCTACTACCGCAACGAGGTGACGCTCACGCATGCGGCGAGCGGCGAAACCCATCGCTTCGCGATCCGGCCGCGCATGAGCACCGACAGCCTGCTGGCCCTGCGCCACGCCGCGGTGCTGGGGCTGGGCGCGGGCGTGGGGTCGGCCTGGCTGCTGACCGAGGACCTGGCCCAGGGCCGGCTGATCCAGCTCGCGCCGCAATGGTGCGCCGCGCCACTGCCTGTCTACGTGGTGTATCCCCACGCCCGCTTCTATCCGGCCAGGCTGCGCCGCTTCGTCGAGGCGATGCGGGAGGCCATGCCGGCGGTGGTGGGGATGCGCCAGCGCGAAGAAGCTATCCTACGCAGGCCTTGATCACGGGCCCGTGGCTGCCGCCACCCGTCGACCTGACCATCCAATCCGTATGAGCAAATCCATCCTCGCATCCCTGGCCTTGGCCGCATGCTGCGCCGGCGCTCTCGCGCAGCCGCTCAAGCTTCCCGTTGAAAGCAGCGACCAGGGCACCCTCTACGTCGCGCCCAACGTGTCGCCCACCGAGACCTCGGCCCGCACGAATGGCGCAACGATCGGCACGCAACGACTCGACGGAAGCGGCGCGTACGGCGGCGTCGACACCTCCGGGTCCCGGCCCAACTATTCGCTCGGTGCAAGCACGGGCGGCAGCACCTCTTTTTCGGCAGGCGCCCATTCGGACGGCAAGAGCAACGCGGGCATCAAGGCCGGCGTGACGATCAAGTACTAGCCGACGTTCACGCGCGGCGAAACAGCAGCACCGCGTTCGTACCGCCGAAGGCGAAGGAACTGCTGATCGCGGCTTCGAGCTGCGGCGCGGCTTCACCGGCCTCGCGCACCAGGTTCAGGCTGCACTCCGGGTCGATGGTCTGGCAATGCGCGTTGGGCGGCAATTGGCGCCGCGCCAGCGCCAGCACGGTGATCACCGCCTCGAGCGCGCCGGCGGCGCCGAGCAGGTGGCCGTGCAGGGCCTTGGTCGAGCTCACGCGCAGATCGTCGAGCGCCTCGCCCCACACCTCGGCCAGCGCGTTGCGCTCGACCACGTCGCCGATGCGCGTGGCCGTGCCGTGCGCGTTGCAGTAGCCCACGTCGCGCGGCTGCAGGCCGGCCTGCCGCAACGCGGCGCGCAGGGCGCGGGCCTGCCCCGGGGCGTCGGGCTTGGTCAGGTGGGTGGCGTCGCAGCCGATGCCCCAGCCGGCCAGCGTGGCATGGCTGCGCGCGCCGCGCAGGCGTGCGCGCTCGGCCGATTCGAGGACGAGGAAGGCCGCGCCCTCGCCGAGCGCGAAACCGCTGCGGTCGCTGGCAAAGGGCCGGATCGCGCTGGCCGCTTCGCCGGGCGCGAAGCCGGCCAGGGTCTGCATCGCCTGCCAGGCCAGCAACACGCCCGGCACGATCAGCGCTTCGCTGCCGCCGGCGATGGCGATGTCGACCTCTCCGCGCTGCACCGCCTTGGCTGCCTCGGCAATGGCCACGGCCGACGAGGCGCAGGCCACGGAATAGGTGAGCACCGGGCCGTGGACGCGCTGCCGCATCGCCACCTGCGAGGCCGGCGCGTTGGGCATGAAGGCCGGAATGGTGAGCGGCGGCATGCGCCCGGCGCCGCGGTAGGCCGCCTCGAGCGCGCCCGCGCCGCCCATGCCGCAGCCGGCGTAGACGCCTATGCGTTCGGAGTCCACGTTGCCGAGTGCGCCTGCATCGCGCACCGCCAGGTCGGCCGCGGCCACGGCCAGCTGGCTCACGCGGTCGACGCCGGCGAGCTGCAGCTTGGTGAACCAGCGGGATTCGTCGAAGGCCACCGTGGCGGCGGCGGCCGGCTTGGGCAGCTCGGGGAGGACGGGTCCGAGCGCCGATTCGCCGCGCATCAACGCTTCGAAGACCGTGCCCGGATCGTCGCCATGCGGCGCGACGAGGCCCAGACCGGTGACGGCGACCTCGGTTGTCACTTGGCCTGCGCCATCCTGACCTTGTCGACCATGGCCGCGAGGCCGGCCAGCGTGTCGACGCTGTTCGCGTCGTCGTCGGTGATGGAGATGGAGAAGTGGTCTTCGATCGCGAACACGAATTCGACCAGCGTCAGTGAATCGAATCCCTTGTCGCGCATGGACGCGTGAGGGTCGAGCGCCGCCGCCTCGATGCCGTACTTCTCGTGGATCAGATCCTGTAATACTTTCAGCGAGCTCATTGTGCGATGTCCGTCCTCACGCCGGCCCTGGCCTCATCGATGGGGAATGATATCCGCTCGACCGAAAATGGCGCGGGCCACGCGCTGCGGGCCGGGCCGCCAGCGCAGCGAGGGCAGCACGAAGGCGATGCCGAGCAGCACGCCGGCCAGCGCATCGAGCACCACGTGCTGCTTGATCGCCAGCGTCGACCAGGCAATGGCGGCGAACCACAGCCAATTCAAGAGGCGCACGAAGACCGGTGTGCGCGCCCGGCGCAGCACGTCGTCGATGCGGATGACGGTGAACATCGCGACCGCGACATGCATCGAGGGGCAGGCATTGCCTGGCGCGTCCACGCCCTGCAGCAGCGCGAAGCCCGGGAAGTCCGAGGCCGGCGCCGCGAGCGGCACCTGCGTCGGCCAGTAATGGAACAGGCCCAGCCCGGTCAGGCACAGCGCGCCGACCCAGAGGCCATAGACCACCAGCTCGCGAAAGCTCAGCTGCAGCCCGGGCGCGACGCCCACATACAGCCAGAGCGAAAAGTAGGCGACCAGCGCCTGCGGCTGGAACGGGATCAGGTGGTCGAGCGCAGTCAGCGGCATCACCGTGACCGCGAAGTCCGGGTGGCGCAGCATGTGGAAGTAGCCGATGAAGAAGAGCCAGGTGAACACCGTGACGCCGACGATCTTCAGTGCCAGGTGGCGGCGAATCCGCAGGCCGATGTCGGCGGTCCAGGTCTGTGGAGGGGAGGGCGCCATGTAAGGGTCGATCGGGGCGTTGATGTTTCGACCGGGTCGATCATGCCTGAGCGGGCCCTTGACAAGAGCCCGGTCCAAACCAGATACTGAACCTTCAAGTTCAGTTATGGCCCTTTCGAAAGGAATCCCATGCAGAAGATCTCTCCCTTCCTGTGGTTCGACGGCAAGGCCGAAGAGGCCGCGAAGTTCTACACCGCCATCTTCAAGAATTCGCGCATCACCAATGTGATCCCCGGACCCGGCGGCACGGTGATGGGCGTGAGCTTCGAGCTCGAAGGACAGGAGTTCATGGGCCTGAACGGCGGGCCGATGTTCCAGTTCACGCCGGCCGTCTCCTTCTTCATCAAGTGCGAGACGCAGGAAGAGATCGACAACTACTGGACCCGGCTCACCGAGGGCGGCGGCGAGCCGCAGCCCTGCGGCTGGCTCAAGGACAAGTTCGGCCTCTCGTGGCAGGTGATACCCGATGCGCTGGGCACGATGCTGCAGGACAAGGACCCGGCCAAGGCGCAGCGCACCATGGAAGCCATGATGAAGATGTCCAAGCTGGACATCGCGGCGCTGAAGAAGGCCTACGACGGCGGCTGAGCCCTTCAGCCCCGCGCCGGCAGCACCGTCCCGCGGCTCTCGCCGAAGCCGATGCGCGTATGGCCCGGCTTCTCGCACCAGCCGCGCAGCAGCACCGCATCGCCGTCCTCGAGAAAGCCGCGTTGTTCGCCGTCGGCCAGCGCAATCGGCGCCTGGCCGGCGCGCGTGAGTTCGATCATCGCGCCGGCCTCGCCAGGCCCCGGGCCTGAGATGGTGCCGCTGCCGAACAGGTCGCCGGCGTTCAGGCTGCAGCCGCCCACCGTGTGGTGCGCGACCATCTGCGCAATGCTCCAGTACTGGTGTTTGAAGCTGGTGGCCGACAGGCGCGAGGGGCTGCTGCCCTCGGCGCGGGCCTTGGCGCTTTCGAGCCAGACCTCGAGCCGGATGTCGAGCGCGCCGCTCGCGCGATTGGCTTCGCTCTCCAGGTAGGCCAGCGGCTGCGGATGATCGGCCGGCCGCACCCAGGCCTGGCGGTAGGGCGCCAGCGCTTCCAGCGTCACGATCCATGGCGAGACGGTGGTCGCGAAGTTCTTGGCCAGAAAAGGGCCGAGCGGCGCCATCTCCCAGAACTGGATGTCGCGCGCCGACCAGTCGTTGAGCAGGCAGATGCCGAAGATGTGGTTCTCCGCGCGCTCGAGCGGAATCGGCGCGCCGGCCGCATTGCCCTGGCCGATGTAGATGCCGAGCTCGAGCTCGTAGTCCAGCCGCGCGCAAGGGCCGTAGGTCGGCGCTTGCGTGCCGGGCGCCATGGTCTGTCCCATCGGCCGGTGGAACTGCTGGCCGCTCACGCCGATGGTCGAGACGCGGCCGTGGTAGGCGATCGGGATCCACTGGAAGTTGGGCGTGATCGGATCGTCGGGCTTGAGCAGCCGCCCGATGTTGAGCGCATGGTCGATCGAGGTGTAGAAGTCGGTGTAGTCGCCGATGCGCGCGGGCAATGCGAACGCGGCCTCGGCCTGCGGGATCAGGCAGGCGCGCACGGCCTCGGCCACTTCCTTCGGCGCATCGTCCTTGAGCAGCGCGAACAAGCCATGGCGCAGCGCGCGCCACACGCTGGGGCCGAGCGCGAAGAAGTCGTTGAGCGCCGATTGCGCGCAGGCGCGTGCGCCATCGAGCGCCGCGCCGTCCAATTGCCGGCCCGCGGCCAGTGCCGCGAGGTCCAACACCTGGTCGCCGATGGCGACGCCGCCGCGGTAGGGCTCGCGGCTTCCGGTACGGTGGAACACCGCGAAGGGCAGGTTCTGGATCGGGAAGTCGCTGCCTTCGGCGTTGGCCGAGGCCAGCCAGCTGCGGGCGCTTGCATCGTGCGTGTGGTTGAGCGTCGTCGTCATGATGTTCATCCCACGGTGGCCATCAGCGCGTCGTCGAAGATCGCGACCGCGCGCGTCCAGCCGGCCGAGGCGCCGCGGATCTTGTGCGGAAAGCAGCTGATGAAGAAGCCATCCGCCGGCAGCGCCTCGAGGTTGTGCAGCTTTTCGAGGTGGCAGTAGCCGATGTCGCGGCCGGCCTTGTGGCCTTCCCAGATCAGCGAGGCGTCTTTCGATTCGCCGTACTTCTTGGCCGTGTGGACGAAGGGCGCATCCCAGCTCCAGGCGTCGGTGCCGGTGAGGCGCACGCCGCGCTCCAGCAGGTACATGGTCGCTTCGTAGCCCATGCCCGCGCCGGCCGAGACGTAGTCGCCGTGGCCGTAGCGCGAGCCGGCACGTGTGTTGACCACCACGATCTCCAGCGGCGTCAGCGAGTGGCCGATGCGCTTGAGCTCGGCGTCGACGTCGTCGGCCGTCACGACATAGCCGTCCTCGAAATGCCGGAAGTCCAGCTTCACGCCGGGCTGGAAGCACCATTCGAGCGGCACGTCGTGGATCGCGATCGCGGGCTTCTTCTCGCCGAGCGCCTTGTCCATGGTCGAGTGGAAGTGGTAGGGCGCATCGAGATGCGTGCCGTTGTGCGTGGAGAGCTGCACGAACTCCACGGCCCAACCTTCGCCGTCGGGCAGGTCTTCCCGCTTCAAGCCGGGGAAGAAAGGCTCGATCTGCTCGTAGGTCTGCTCGTGCGTGAAGTACTGGATCTTGGGCGCGAAGGCGGGCGGATCGGAGAGCACGTCGTTTTCGAGAAAGATCGAGAGGTCGACGAATTTGCGGGTCATGGCGGGGTTCCTTTTCTTCAGGGGTGCTGCCAGCGCAGCAGTTTCTTTTCGGCAAGGGCCAGGAGGGCATTGCTCGCGAAGCCGATCAGGCCCAGGAGCACGATGCCGGCGAAGAGCTCGCTCGCGCGAAAGGCGCGCGCCGCGAGCAGGATGGCCTGGCCCAGGCCGCTCTGCGAGGCGATCATTTCGCCGACCACGGCGACGATGAGCGAAATGGTCATCGACAAGCGCATGCCGGCCAGGATGTCGGGCATCGCGTTGGGCAGGCCTATCTTCCAGACGAAGGCCGCGCGCGGCATTTGCAGGCAGCGCGCCACTTCGGCGAGCCGCGGCTCGATGGCCGCGAAGCCGTGCACGGTGGCAAGCAGCACCGGCCACATCGCGCCGAAGGCGACGACGAAGAGCACCATGCCCGGGTTGAGGCCGAAGATCGAGATTGCGAGCGGCAGCAGCGCGGAGGCCGGCAGCGGGCGGATGAATTCCAGCGTCGGCTGCACCCAGGCGCGCACCGCGGGCGAGATGCCGATGGCGGCGCCCAGCAGCACGCCGAAGAGCGAGGCCAACAGCCAGCCTTCGAGCATGCGGCGCACGGTGGCAATGGTGAAGACCAGCAGCTCTCCGCTGCCGCTGCCGCGCAGGTTGAGGCCTTCGGCCAGACTCGCGAGCGTCGCTTCGGGCGTCGGCAGGAACACGCGGCTGACCCAGCCCGCGTTGCTTGCGGTCCACCACAGCGCGACGAGCGCCGCGAGCACCGCGGCCGAGCCGAGCCATCCGGTGAAGCGATGGCTCATTGCACGACTCCCATGCGCCGCGCCACCCAGCGCTGGAGCCGCTGCATCGCCGCGTTGATGACAAAACCCACCACGCCGATCCAGCCCAGCCAGGCCAGCATCAGCGGCGGGTCGAAGCTCTGCTGCGCGATCATCATCGCGTAGCCCATGCCGTTGGGATTGGCCGCGATCTCGACCGTGACGGCCACCACCAGCGCCACCGCCACGCCGAGCCGCAGCGCCACGAAGAGCCGCGGCACGATCGCGGGCAGCACGATCTTCCAGGCCCGCTCGCGCGCCGTGAGCCCGAGCACGCGGCTCACCTCCAAGAGGCGCGGCTCGACCTGCTGCACGGCCGACTGGACGAGGATCAGCATCGGCCAGAAGGCGGCGAAGGCGACGATGGCCAGCTCCATGCGCACGCCGAAGCCGAACATCAGCATCGAAAGCGGAATCAGCGCGACGGAGGGGATGGGACGCAGCACCTCGATAGACAGCAGGCCGAACTGCGCGGTGCGCCGCGACAAGCCCAGCACGATGCCCAGCGCAATGCCGAGCACGGCGCCGAGCAGCAGGCCGAGGGCCGCGGTGCCGAGCGTGAAGCCGGTGGCCTGCCACAGAGAGCCGTCGACGGCCGCGCCGGCAAAGGCCTTGAGCGCGGCGCTCGGCGGCGCGAGCGCATCGCTGCCCTGTGCGGCGGCGCGGCGCGCATACCACTCGAAGAGGGCGAGCAGCAGGGCAGGGAAGACCCAGGGCCGCAGCAGTGACAACGCACGGCGTTCAGTCATGGCCTTGCTCGATGAAGGCAAACAGTTCGCGCCGCAAATGCAGGAACTCCGGATGCTCCTTGGTCGTGAGCTGGTCGCGCGGCCGCGGGATCTTCACATCGATCATGCGCGCCAGGCTCGGCCGCCCCGGCGCGGGATCGGCCTGCAGCGCGATCACGCGGTCGCCGAGGTAGATGGCTTCCTCGAGGTCGTGCGTGACGAAGAGCACCGTCAACCCGTCTTCGCGCACCAGGCGCGCGAGTTCGTCCTGCAGGCCCTGGCGCGTCAGCGCATCCAGCGCGCCGAAGGGCTCGTCCATCATCATCAGCTCGGGCTTCTGAGCGAGGCAGCGCGCGATCTGCGCACGCTGCTGCATGCCGCCCGAGAGCTGCACCGGAAACTTCTGCGCATGCGCCGCGAGGCCGACCTTGGCCAGCACTTCGGCGATGCGCGGCGCGCGTTCGCTCGCCGGCACGCCGGCCGCTTCGAGCGCGAGGCTCACGTTGCCCTCGACCGTGCGCCAGGGCAGAAGCGCGCGGCCGTAGTCCTGGAACACGAAGGCCACTTCGCGCGAAGGCTCGTTCATCGGCTTGCCCTTGCGCCGCACCTCGCCGGCGCTGGCGCGCACGAGGCCGCTGGCCGCGCGCAGCAGCGTGGTCTTGCCGCAGCCGCTCGGGCCCACGATGCAGACGAACTCGCCGCGCGCTACCTCGAAAGAGGTAGGCGACAGCACCTCGCGCGCGCCATAGCAAATGCGCACGCCGTCGATGGCGAGGAAATCCGGCCTCACTTCGCGACCAGCCTGGCAACGTCGATCGGGGTCTTGAGCATCTCCTGCTCCTTCATGAGGCCGACCCAGTAGGCGAGTTGCTTGTCGGTCACCACCGGGCCGGGCGGCGAGATCTGCACCTTGGCCAGCACCTCGGGCGGCAGCTTGATGTACTTGCCGATGCTCGCGCGCACCCTGGCATCGTTCTTCGGCTGCTGCATGAAGGCGCCGCCTTCCTGCACCGCCTCGCGGAAGCCGCGCGCCGCGGCCGGGTTCTTCGCCACCCATTCGCGCTTGGCCGCGTGCACGATGGTCTGGTTGCCCTCGGGCAGGAAGGTCGAGTAGTAGGAGGCCACGTAGCCCGCGCCGCTGTCGGTGATGCGGCTCATGAAAGGATCGGCCGAGACCACCGCATCGACCGAGCCGCCGCGCAGCAGGTCGGCATGCTGCGGGAACGAGGCCTCGACGAAGTTGACCTTGCGGTAGTCCACGCCCTGGTCCTTCAGGTAGGCGCGGAAGGTCACGTGCAGGAAGGCGCCGAGGCCCGGCACGCCGATCTTCTTGCCCACGCAGTCCTGCGCGCTCTTGATGCCCGAGCCGGCACGCGCCACCAGGCCGAAGCCGGTGATGGTCTTCGAAGTGAGGCCGCCGCCGGCGACCAGCACCAGGTCCATCCCGCCGTCGACCGCCTGCAGGAACACCGAAGGCGTGGGCCCGCCGAGCTGCAGCGAATCGGACTGCAGCGCAGCCGGGATGGTGGAGTTGAGCGGAATGAACTTGAGCTCGACGTCGAGGTTGCGCTTCTTGAAGTAGCCCTCTTCGGCCGCCACGAAGACCGAGGCGAAGTCGGTCACGGCCGTGTAGCCGAACACGATCTTGGTGTTGGCCTGTGCGCGCGCAGGCAGTGCCGCGGTCGCGGAGGCGGCGGCGAGCGCCGACAACAGGGTGCGTCGTTTCATCATGTCTTTTGTCTCCTGGGGGTGGGTTTCTTCTGCGAGGCCTTGGGTCGCGGCAGCGCGGCGCGCAGGCCGCCGACGATGAAGTTCACGAGCATCGGCGCCACGGCCGGATCGCTGCGCCGGTTCTCGCCGCGCGAGAGCCGCTCGATGCGGTTGTCGTTCAGGTGGTGCAGCAGCGTGCCGAGCGCGAACTGGTAGGCCCATGCGGCCTGGCCGCGCGTCGCATGCGGCAGCGCAATATGCAGCGCGTCGATATACGCCTCGGCCAGCGGATCGAAGTAGCCGCGCAGCACGCGGTCGGCTTCCTCGGTCGCGTGGTAGAGCTCGCGCGCCACCAGCAGCGCGTAGTACTCGCCTTCGGCGCTCGCGCGCAGCGCCAGCACCGGGCCGGTAAAGGCTTCGACGATGCGCGGCAGCGTCTGCGGGTCATGAGGGTCGTTGTGCACCGCGCGCAGGCCGGCCAGCCGCTCCTCGATGGTGTGGCTCCAGTGCTCGAAGATCGCGTGGAAAAGCTCGTGCTTCGGCCCGTAGTAATAGCCCACCAGCGCGAGCGGCACGCCGGCCTCGTCGGCGATCTGGCGGATCGTCACCGCGTGGTAGCCGTGCTGCGCGAACAGCTTCTCGGCCGCGAGAAGAATCGCCTGCCGGCGGTCGGGCCGAACGGAAGAAGCGCGCTGCACACGTTGAACCATGGCGGGTATTGAACAAGTGTACAAACTTGTTGAACACTCGTACAAACCCTGTGCTTTCCCGCATTGAAGCCGGGTCCACCGGCGCGTTAGGCTGCGGAGGTGACTCAAACATCCGCCCCCTTCATTCCCCAGATTCGTCTTTATCAAAACTGGCTGCGCGAGAAGCGCGGTCTGAACTTCGATTCGTACGACGCGCTGTGGCGCTGGTCGGTCAGCGATCTCGAAGCCTTCTGGCAGAGCATCTGGGATTTCAGCGGCATGCAGTCGCCCACGCCGGCGACAGCCGTGCTGGCCGATGCACACATGCCCGGCGCGCGCTGGTTTCCCGGCGCCCAGGTCAACTACGCGCGCGAGGTGCTGCGCCATGCCGATGCGGCGCATGCGGCCGGCATGCCGGCGATCGTCAGCGAGAACGAGCTGGGCGAAGTGCGCGAGATGTCCTGGCCCGAGCTGCGCCGGCAGATCGCCGCCTGCGCGCTGAGCTTGCGCGAACTCGGCGTGGCACACGGTGATCGCGTGGCCGCCTACATGCCCAACGTGCCCGAGACCATGATCGCCTTCCTCGCGTGCTCGAGCATCGGCGCAGTGTGGAGCGTGTGCGCGCCCGACATGGGAACGGCCGCGGTGGTCGACCGCTTTCGCCAGATAGAGCCCAAGGTGCTGATCGCGGCCGACGGCGTGTACTACGGCGGCAAGGCGCTGGACCGCAGCGGCGTGATCGAGGAACTGCGCGCCGCATTGCCCAGCGTCCGGACGCTGGTGTTGCTGCGCACGCCATTCGCTGCGAAGCAGATCGCGGCCGAGCGCGACTGGGCCGCCGCGGTCGCGCGCGACGATGCGCAGACTGCGGCCTTCGAACCCGAGTGGCTGCCGTTCGAACATCCGATCTGGATCGTCTATTCGAGCGGCACCACCGGCCTGCCCAAGCCCATCGTGCACGGGCAGGGCGGCATCCTCGTCAACATGTACGCCTGCGGCCTGCATCACGACCTGGGCCCGAGCTACAGCGCCAACAACTTCGGCGAGCGCTACCACTGGTACAGCTCCACGGGCTGGGTGATGTGGAACTCGCAGCTCTCGGGCCTGGCCTTCGGCGCCACCATCTGCATCTACGACGGCAATCCGGCCGGCAGCAAGGAAAAGCCCGACTGGGGCGTACTCTGGCGCTTCGTCGCGCGGCACCGGGTCAGCTTCTTCGGCGCCGGCGCGGCCTATTTCGCGAGCTGCATGAAGGCCGGCGTCGAAGCCAAAGACTGCGGCGATCTCTCGCGCGTGCGTGCGCTGGGCAGCACCGGCTCGCCCTTGTCCGAGGAGGTGCAGCGCTGGGGCACGGCGCAGGTGCTCGCGGCCGGCTCGCCCGCCGTCTGGTGGTACAACATTTCGGGCGGCACGGATTTCTGCGGCGCCTTCGTCGGCGGCAACCGCGAACTGCCCGAGGTGCCGGGCCAGATGCAGTGCCGCTTTCTCGGCGCTTCGGTCGAGGCCTGGAACGAGCAGAGCCAGCCGGTGATCGGCGAGGTCGGCGAACTGGTCTGCACCCAGCCCATTCCCTCGATGCCGCTCTATTTCTGGGGCGACGAGGGCAATGCGCGCTACCTCTCCAGCTACTTCGATACCTACCCGAATGTCTGGCGCCACGGCGACTGGATCAAAATCGGCGAAGACGGCGGCTGCATCATTTACGGCCGCAGCGATGCGACCATCAACCGCCAGGGCCTGCGCATGGGCACCAGCGAAATCTACAGCGCGGTCGAAGGCTTGCCCGAAGTGCTCGACTCGATGGTGGTCGATCTCGAGTACCTCGGCCGCGAAAGCTACATGCCGCTCTTCGTCGTGCTGCGGCCCGGCGTCGCGCTCGACGATGCGATGCGCGCGAAGATCAACCACGCGATCAAGACGCAACTCTCGCCGCGCTTCCTGCCCAACGACATCTTCCAGGTGGCCGAGATTCCGCGCACCCTCTCGGGCAAGAAGCAGGAGCTGCCGATCAAGAAGCTGCTGCTGGGCCAGCCGATCGAGAAGGTGGTGAACCGTGAAGCCATGGCCAATCCGGGCAGCCTCGAGTGGTACGTGGCCTTCGCCGCGCGGCATGCGCAGGCGCGGAATGCCGAAATAGGACATTGATGCCGCAGCGCAGCAAATGACAGCCGGGCGTGCTAAGGTCGCGTGACCTAGGGTTAACCCCTAATTCGCGACCGCACCGCCATGTCCGCACCCTCCCTGCCTTCTTCCGCCTCTGCGCCCGGCTTCGTGCGCGCGATGCTCGCGCTCGGCGTCGGCGGCTTCGCCATCGGGACCGGCGAATTCGTCATCATGGGCCTCCTGCCCGAGGTGGCGCGCGACATCGGCACGAGCATTCCGCAGGCCGGCCACGTGATCAGCGCCTATGCGCTGGGCGTGGTGATCGGGGCGCCGGTGCTCGCGGTGCTGGCCGCCGGCTGGCGCCGGCGCGCGCTGCTCATCGCCTTGATGGCGGTGTTCGCGCTCGGCAATTTCGCCAGCGCCCTCGCGCCCGGGTACCTGTCGCTCAATCTGCTGCGCTTCGCGAGCGGCCTGCCGCATGGCACCTACTTCGGCGTCGCAGCGCTGGTGGCGGCCGCGCTGGCACCGCCGGACCGCCGCGCACGCGCCGTCGGACTGGTGATGCTGGGACTCACGGGCGCCACGCTGGTCGGCGTGCCCATCGCGGCCTGGCTGGGCCAGCTCTTCGGCTGGCGCGCCGCCTTCGTCTTCGTCGGCCTGATCGCCGTGCTCGCGATGGTGATGCTGCGCCGCGACCTGCCGGACCTGGCCGCGCCCTCGGGCGCCAGCCCGCTGCGCGAACTGGGGGCGCTCAAGCGCAAGCAGGTCTGGCTCACCTTGGGCATCGGCGCGATCGGCTTCGGCGGCATGTTCTCGGTGTTCAGCTACATCAAGCCCACGCTCACCGAAGTGGCGGGTCTGCCCGTGGCCGGCGTGCCGCTGGTGCTCGCGCTGTTCGGCTTCGGCATGGTGGGCGGCAACCTGGTCGGCTCCCGGCTCGCCGACAGGGCGCTGATGCCTACCATCGGCGGCCTGCTGGTCTGGGCGGCGCTGGTGCTGACCACCTTCAGCTTCGCCGCGCATCACGTGGCGACCGCGGCGCTCAACGTGTTCCTGATCGGCACCATCGTTGCCATCGGCCCGGCGCTGCAGATCCGGCTCATGGACGTGGCCGGCGATGCGCAGACGCTGGCCGCCGCGCTCAATCATTCGGCTTTCAACACGGCGAATGCCCTGGGCGCCTGGCTCGGCGGCGCCGCCATCACGGCCGGCCTGGGCTGGACCTCGACCGGCTGGGTGGGCGCCTTGCTCGCGCTGGCGGGGCTTGGCGTGTTCGCCTGGTCGCTGGCGAGCGAGCGCGGCAGCTTGCGCGCGGTCGCTGCGAGCGCGGGCCGCTGATCCCGTCCCGCGGAGTGGGACGCGGCGGTTGCCCGTCTCGCTGATCTTCCGTCTGCGTCTTGGCCCGTGGGCAGGGCGCGTTCCAGAATGTGCACGCACGGAGACAAGCATGTACATCAGCGAACAACTGCTCAACCCCGACGAGCGCCGCCTGCGTTTGTCGACCCAGCTTGGCGTCGAGCACGTGGTGCTCGACAACCGCGGCACCGAGCTGGTCTCGGCCCGCGGCGGCGTGAGCGAATGGGACGCGAGGAAGCTGGCCGACTACCGCCAATGGGTCGAGGGTTTCGGCCTCGAGCTCGACGTGTTTGCGCTCGATGTCGGCTCCATCCTGCTCGATTCGCTGGTCGACCTCGAAGGCGCGAAGAAGCAGCGCGCCACGCTGGCTGCGAACATCCGCAAGGCGGCCGATGCCGGCATCGGCTGCCTCAAGTACAACGTCCAGATGGTGGGCATCACGCGCACCGGCCTCAAGCCGGGACGCGGCGGCGCGCAGAACTCCGGCTTCGTCCACGCCGAGTACTCGGCGGAGGACGACCGCAAGCATTCGTACTGGGGCGTGGGCTATCCCACAAGACAAGTCAGCCCCCAGGCGTCGGACATACCGACGACGCCCCCCGAGGGGGGCGCGCCGCCTGGGGGCGGCCCGGCGCCGGCGCGGGACGAAGGCGATGCCGAGGCTGCGATGCTCTGCGGGCAGAAGCTGGCGCGCGAGGTGCCGCCGGTCAGCGAGAAGGCCGGCTGGGATGCGATCGAGTTCCTGGTCGAGGGCCTGGTGCCTGCGGCCGACGAAGCCGGCGTGCGGCTGGCCTGCCATCCGCACGACCCGGCCTATCCGGTGGGCGGCTTGAACGGCATCGAGCACGTGGTCGGCTCGGCCGACGGCATTCGCAAGTTTCTTGCGCTGAGCCCGAGCCCGAACCACGGCCTCAACTTCTGCCAGGGCACGGTGGCCGAGATGTTCAGGGAGCCGGGCAAGCACATGATCCCGGTGATCGAGGAGTTCGCCTCCACCGGCCGCATCTTCATGGTCCATTTCCGCAACATCCGCGGCGGGTACCTCGATTTCCAGGAGGTGTTTCCGGACGAGGGCGACGTTGACATGTTCGAGGCCGTCAGGGCCTACCAGCGCGGCGGCTACAAGGGGCCGCTGTGCCCCGACCATGTGCCGGTGTCCGATCTCGACGAGAACCGCGAGCGCTTCATGGCCTTCGCGCTGGGCTACGCGCGCGGACTGCTGCAGGCAGCGGGAGTCGGTCAGGGCGCGTAGCGGTTGACGACGATGCCGCAGTCGTAGGAGGCCGAGCCGATCAGCTGGAGCTGCGGGCCTTCGGTGTGTGCGTCCTCGAAGATCGAACGCCCGTTGCCGACGGCGGTCGGATTCACGAAGAACTGGAACTCGTCCACCAGGCCCGCGGCAACGAGCGAAGACGCGAAGCCGACGCCGCCGAAGGCGATGATGTTGCGGCCGCGCCGGCGCTTCAGCGCATTCACCTCGTCGACCATGCTGCCGCGGACGATCTCGGTGCGATCCCACTTCGATGCCTTGAGCTTGCTCGTGAGAACGACCTTGTTCGTCTCGACGATCTTTCGTGCGAAGGCGTAGTGCGGATCCGCAGGATGGTTCTGCGCCACGCGGCCCCAGTGGTCGAGATAGCCTTCCTCGACCATCTTGCGGCCGAGCAGGATGCAGTCGATCGATTCGAAGACGGCGTTGAAGTCGCGCTTGAGCTCGTCGTCCCAGTTCCAGTCCTCGCCCCAGTTCCAGACCTGCCAGTCGAGCGCCGGACTGGCGGCGGCGACATAGCCGTCCAGCGACATCTGCATCTGCAGGATGAGTTTTCTCATGCCGGTCTCCTTGAACTACTGATTGCGAAATGCAAGCGGTTGCAGTATCGGCAGACCGATACGAAAATGCAAGCAGTCTTTGAAAGAAAGCAATGGCCATCCAGCAGCGCTCGCTTTGTCCGATCAATCTCGCGCTCGAAATCTTCGGCGACAAGTGGAGCCTCCTGATCGTTCGCGACCTGATGTTCGCCGGCAAGCGGCACTACCGGGAGCTGCTGCAGTCGGAAGAGGGCATCTCTTCGAACATCCTGGCCGAGCGCCTGGGCAAGCTGGTGGAGGCCGGAATCCTCACGAAGGAGGAGGACCCGAGCCACAAGCAGAAGGCGATCTACAGCCTGACGCCGATGGGCGTCGATCTGCTGCCGGTGCTCGCGAACATCGGCATCTGGGGGCGCAAGTACCTTCCGGTCACCAAGGAGAGCGGCGCGAACGCGGCCGCGCTCGAGAAGGGCGGGCCCGCCCTCTGGAAGCAGATGCGCTCAGAACTGCGCCGCACGCATTCGGGCCACGGCGCCTAGCGCGGCCGGGGAACTCACAGCCAGTTCCCGCCTTGCGGCATCTGGATGGTGGTGGCCGGATCGCCGCCACTGAAGAGCGCATCGAAGAGGATGCTCAGCAGCGAGACGAAGATGCTCGCGAACAGCGCGGTCCAGAAGCCGGAGACCTTGAAGCCCTTCACCAGCGCCGCCACCAGCAGCAGCACCAGTGCGTTGATCACCAGCAGGAACAGGCCGAAGGTGAGCAGGGTCAGCGGCAGCGTGAGCACGATCAGGAGCGGCTTGACGATCGCGTTGGCAAAGCCCAGCAGCAGCGCGGAGACCACCAGCGCCGAGGTGCTTTCGAACGTGATGCCGCGGAAGATGTGGCTCGCCACCCAGAGGGAGAAGGCGGTGATGGCCCAGTGGAGGAGAAAGGGCGCCAGGTTGTTCAGCATCTTGCGGATCATATCGGCGCCCCATCCGCGAGCGGGTCTCACATGCCGGGACGAGCGCGCCGGTGCAGCGCCGGCCGGCCTTGCGACGAGGGCATGGATCACGAGAATGAAAACACATTCGAAAACGGTGATTCCGCGCACCCAAGGAGACAGAGACATGCTCAGCAAGCGATCCTTTTTCATCGCCGGCGCGTTGGCCGGCCTGCTCGCGCTGCCCTTCGCAGCGCAGGCGCAGGACGACTATCCGAGCAGGCCGGTGCGGGTGCTCGTCCCGTTCCCGGCCGGCGGGACCAGCGACATCATGGGCCGCCTGATCGCGGAGGAACTCGGCAAGCAGCTCAAGCAGACCTTCGTGGTCGACAACAAGGGCGACGCCGGCGGCACCATCGGCACGGCCGAGGCGGCGCGCGCGGCGCCCGACGGCTACACGCTGCTGCTCTCGGGCATCGGCAGCAACGCGATCGCGCACGGCTTCACGCCCAAGCCGAGCTACGACTCCGCGCGCGACTTCATCCAGATCTCGCAGCTCGCCGCGGGGCCGAACGTGCTGGTGGTGCATCCGAGTTTTCCGGCCAAGACCTTCAAGGAGTTCATCGCCTGGGTCAAGGCCAACCCGGGCAAGTTCAGCTACGGGCAGGTCAGTTCGTCCTCGGGGCATCTCACGACCGAGTACCTGAAGCAGACCGCGGGGCTCGACATGGTCGGCATCCCCTACAAGGGCGGTGCGCCGGCGCTCAACGACGTGCTGGCCAACCAGATCCCCGGCATGTTCACCAACCAGGACGCGGTGCTGCAGCACGTCAAGGCCGGCAAGCTGCGCGCATTGGTCGTCACCGGCGCCGAGCGCAACCCGCTCTACCCCGATGTGCCCACCGTGGCCGAATCGGGCTACCCGGGCTTCACGACCGTGTCGTGGACCGGCCTGTCGGCGCCCAAGGGCACGCCCAAGGCGGTGGTCGACAAGCTCGAGGCCGCGATTGTCACGGCCTTCTCGCAGCCCGCCGTGCGCGCCAAGCTCGAAGGCAATGGCTTCGTGGTGGTGGCTTCGAAGTCGAGCGACTACAGCGAGTTCGTGAAGAAGGAAATCGAGCGCTGGTCCAAGGTGATTCACACCGCCGGCATCAAGGCCGACTGAATTGCAGCAAGGTCATTCCGCAGACAGACAGGAGTTTCAAGTGAGCACCGAACAAAGCGTTTCCTATGCCCGCCAGGCCGTCGGCGAGCGCACCGCCGCCGATGCGGCCGACCGCATCGACTGGGTCAAGCTGTCGCTGATCTACCTGCCGCTGGCCGTGCCGGTCAGCGATGCCAAGGTGCTCACCGGCCGGCAGAAGCCGCTGACCGAGATCGCCTTCATCTTCGCCGAGCTCCGCACGCGCGACGGCCATGAAGGCATCGGCTTCGGCTACTCCAAGCGCGCCGGCGGCCCCGGCATGTATGCCCATGCGAAGGAGCTGGCGCCCAACCTGCTGGGCGAGGACCCGAACGACATCGCCAGGCTCTTCACCCATCTGCTGTGGGCTGGCGCCTCGATGGGCCGCAGCGGCCTGACCACGCAGGCCATCGCGCCCTTCGACATCGCGCTGTGGGACCTGAAGGCCAAGCGCGCCGGGCTGCCGCTGGCCAAGCTGCTGGGCGCGCAGCGCAACTCGGTCCAGTGCTACAACACCTCGGGCGGCTACCTGCACACACCGCTCGAACAGGTACTCAAGAACGTCGGGATCTCGCGCGAGAGCGGCATCGGCGGCATCAAGATCAAGGTCGGCCAGCCCGATATCGCGACAGACCTGAAGCGCGTCGCGGCCGTGCGCGAACTGCTGGGCCCCGACTTCCACCTGATGGTCGACGCCAACCAGCAATGGGACCGCACCACGGCCCAGCGCGTGGGCCGCCGCCTCGAAGCACACAACCTCACCTGGATCGAAGAGCCGCTGGATGCCTACGACATCGAAGGCCATGCCGCGCTCGCCGCCTCGCTCGACACGCCGATCGCCACCGGCGAGATGCTCACCAGCTTCAGCGAGCATGCGCAGCTGATCATGGGCAACGCGAGCGACTTCGTGCAGCCCGATGCGCCGCGCGTGGGCGGCATCACGCCCTTCCTGCAGATCATGCAGCTCGCCGACTTCAAGGGCCGCAAGCTCGCGCCGCATTTCGCGATGGAGATCCACCTGCACCTGGCCGCGGCCTATCCGCAGGAGCCCTGGCTGGAACACTTCGAATGGCTGGAGCCGATGTTCAACGAACGCCTGCAGCTGAGGGACGGCCGCATGTGGGTGCCGGACCGGCCGGGCCTGGGCTTCAGCCTCAGCGAGCAGGCGCTGGCCTGGACGGCGGACAGCGCGGAGTTCGGCAAGCGGCCCTGAGCGCTTGCGTTCGCCCCGGCGCTACTCGTTCGCGTCGGCGGACGGCGCCGGGCGCGAGAAAAGGCGCCGCACCCACGACTCCGAGCGCGAAAGCTTCGCCTTGGCGGCAGCGGCTTCCCGCCCGTTGTAGTAGGCCTCGCGCTCGGCCCGGAGCACCGAAGCGAGGGCCGCGAGATTCGTCGGGTTGTATTCCCACAGCCCGGCGACCACGAAGTGGCCCATGTGCTCGGCGTCGGGCTTGGGCGTGATCATGATGTGGCCGGCGCCGATGCTCTGCAGAAACGCGGAGCGCGCGCCGGCGAGCCGCATGCCGTCGCCGTAGCCTTCGATCTGGCGGCTCAGCGAAAGGCTGATCGCCTGCACGGAGGTGAAGTTCTCGGCGACGAACATCACCATCTCGACCAGCGCGAGCTTGCTGATTTCCAGCTTCTGCTGGCTGACGAGGATCGATGGCGTGAAGTGCTCGATGTGGACCTCGGTGCCTTCGCGGTTCACGGGAACCGGATCCAGGATGCCGATATGTGTCGAGCCGTCGAACAGGTGCATGGGAGCGCCGAGCACGTAGGGGCTCGATTCGGGCCCCGTGATTCGCAGTTTCGCTGTGCTCATGATTCCCTTGCGTGCCTTCGACTTTAGACGCGAGTGCCTCTTCGCGGGCTCTCTTTGTCGCCGATTTCGGCAATTTTGTGACTATTTGGCGATCATGGAGGGCACCGGGGGGCCTCGTCTTCCGCCATACGGCCTATGGCGCCGGGTCGCGCTTGCGCATACCGGCGGTAGCATGTCTACCTTTTGCTTACTTTGTGTAACGGTTTGTACTCTATACCCCACTCCTGGGGTTCGAGAGGCAGATACAACTTGCGTCGTAGCTGAGCAAGTGGAGTAATGCGCAGGCCGGCGAGATTTCGCGACGCTTGCCGGCTCCCCAACACTTCAAGGACACGGTCATGCAACTCTCCGAACTCGAGGAATATCAGGACCAACTCGTGCTGCACCTGGAAGCGTCCGGCCTGAACGTGAGCTTCGGCGACGATCTGGCGGTGCTGCTGAAGACCTATGAAGTCGCCACGGGCACCGGCTACGTCCAGCTTCCTTTCGTTCTGGAAGATCCGAAAGACTTCAATCCCTACAACTTCTGGGTCTGCTTCGACGACGGCAACGCACCCGTGGCGCTGACCGGCTTCCGGACCATGCAGAACAGCGGCGAGACCCGGCGTGTCGGAGAGGCCTACAGCCGGGGCGCGCTCTACCGCCCCAAGAAGTCCGAAGGCTGGTTTCCGGACAGCGGCCCCGAGCTCAGGCCGCACGCGTTGTACGGCTACATCGGCGCCGGCTGGGTGCATCCCCGCTTCCGCGGCCACAATCTCGCCGGCTTCATCGCCCGCATCGCGCAGTCCGAAGCGCTGATGCGGACCCGGGGAACGCTGTCGATGTCGACGGCGATGACTGCGGAGGCGCTGTTCCGCTCCGGCATGAACCTGCGGGCCAGCGGCCTGCATCACCTGCACGTCGAGCAGGTGCTCGACGGCTACCTGGCCATCGCGGACCACGACATGAAGCTCTTCCTGTCGTACAGCACCGGTACCGAGCTGATGAGCTTTTACGAGCGCGAGCTGGCCATGCTTCGCGAGGGCGAGGTCATCCCCTGGCTGCACGAACACGACAAGGCGTCGGCCGAGGAAGTGATCGCCGCCGTCCCGCAACGCACCAGCGAAGAGGTGCCCGTCAGTACCATGGCCGGCCTGCTGGCCTGAAAGAAGTCAGGGCTCACTCTCAAGCGCGAAGCGCAGGCTGAAGGCCGCGCAGAATTCCCGCGTCCCGCTGATCGACAGCGTGACCGTGCGCCAGCCGGCTTCCTGCGTGTCCTGCAGGTCGTAGTCCCAGTCGCCGCCGTCGCCCACCGGGCCGCGGCGATCCGGAAAGCTGGCGCTCGCCCAGTCGAGCACCAGGGCGATCTCGGCATCCACGGCTGCCGCCCGATCCGGCGCCGTGGAGGCCATCGCGTCGAAGACACCGATGCCCTGTGTGTCCTCGCTGTACTCGAAATCCAGGTAGTTCAGCGTCATGGCGCCTCCAGCAGGTGGCGCAGCATGAGCTGCGCATTGGAAGGCAGGTCTTCGCGGCGGCGCACGCAGACCATCAGGTTGCGCACGGCCCAGTCGTCGGTGAGCGCGATGCGCGCGATCTTCATCGACCTGGCGCAGCGCGCGGCCACCGTCTGCGGCACGATGCCGACGCCGATCCCTTGTTCGACCATGCGGCAGACCGCTTCGAGGTGGCGCACGCGCACGCGGTAGGCAAGCCGCCGGCCCAGGCGCTTCGCGTGGTGCGAGACGAGTTCCTGCAGCGGGCTGCTGCCGGTCAGGCCGACGAACTCGCGGTCCACCATGTCGCGCAGCGCCGCCCGGCGCCGCTTCGCCAGCGCGTCGCCGCGCGGCACCACCAGCACGAGGTGGTCCTCCCTGAAGACGAAGCTCTCCAGGCCGGCCAGGTCCACCGCGTCCGAGACGATGCCGATGTCGCCGAGCTCGCTGCGCAGCGCCTCGACGATGTCGTGGCTGGCGCGCTCTTCCAGGTCGACCGAGATGCGCGGATGGAGCGCCAGGAAGCTGCTCAACGCCTCGTGCAGATGCTCCGTGAGGGCCGAGGCGCGCACGCCGCTCCACATCTGGCGCGGTAAGGTTCGTTGCTCCGAACCGGCGATGAACAACGCGACCACGACCTCGTCGAAGGAGGTGATGAATGCGAACAACGCGCCCGAGGCGACACCCGGCGCAATCACCGGCAGCATCACGCGGAAGAAGGCCTGCACCGGGCTGGCGCCCAGGCTGGCGGCCGCGCGCATCAGGTTGTGGTCGAAGCTCGATAGCGTGGCCATCACCGTGATGACCACGAAGGGCGCGCCGAGCGCGGTGTGCGCGATCACCAGGCCGGTGAGGCTGTTGAGCAGGCCGACGCGCGCGAAGCAGTAGTAGATGCCGACCGCGCTCACCACCACCGGGATGATCATCGGCGAGATCACGACCGCCATGATGCCGGCCTTCCAGGGGCAGTCGCGCCGCGACAGGCCGAGCGCCGCCAGCGTGCCCAGCACCGAGGCCAGCAGCGTCGCGCACGAGGCCACGATCAGGCTGTTGCGCAGCGCCAGCTGCCAGACCGCGGAGCCCAGGAACTCGCGGTACCACTGCAGCGAGAAGCCCGGCATCGGGTAGGTGAAGAAGGGTTCGGCGTTGAAGGACAGCGGCACGATCGCCGCGATCGGTGCCACCAGGAACAGCAGCACGGCGACGCAGAAGCCCCGCAGCAGAAACGCGGGCCCGCGGGAGGGAAGACGGACGGCTTGCATGGCTTGTTCATCCCATTCGGAGTTTGTCGATGCCCACGATGCGGTGGTACAGCGCATACAGCAGCAGCACCAGCACCAACAGCGTTGCGCTCAAGGCGGCGGCCATGCCCCAGTTGGTCACCTGGCTCGCGAAGTAGGCGATGAAGTAGCTCAGCATCTGGTCCTGCGGGCCGCCCACCAGCGCCGGCGTGATGTAGTAGCCGAGCGCCAGGATGAACACCAGCAGGCAGCCGGCGCTGACGCCCGGCAGGCTGAGCGGCAGGTACACGCGCACGAAGGCCGGCAGCGGCGGCGCGCCCAGCGAGGCTGCGGCACGCATGTAGTTCGGCGGAATGCCCTTCATCACGCTGTAGATCGGCAGCACCATGAAGGGCAGCAGGATGTGCGTCATCGCGACTAGTACACCGATGCGGTTGTGGATCAGCTCCAACGGATGGGCCGGATCGACCAGGCCGAGCCAGCCGAGCAGGCTGTTGATCACGCCGCCGCCCTGCAGCACCACGACCCAGGCGGTGGTGCGCACCAGCAGCGAAGTCCAGAACGGCAGCAGCACCAGCAGCAGCAGCATGCGCGCGGTGCGTGGTGGCGCGGTGGCGATCCAGTAGGCCAGCGGATAGCCGAGCAGGAGGCAGATCAGCGTGACCGCGGCGCTGATCGCGAAGGTGCGCACGATCACGTCGCGGTAGATCGCGCTGTCGTCGTTGGCGGCGACGATCGTGCCCTCGGCGTCGCGCCGGAGGTCGACCGATGCCAGCAGGTAGAAGTCGGTGTGCGCGGGCAGCGCGCGCTGGATCACCTGCCAGGTCGCCGGGTCGCCCCAGCGTTCGTCGATCGCCTTCAGACGCTCGAGGCCGGTGCCGGGCGTGCCGTCGTCGCGGTTCACTTCGCGCGCCGTCTTCAGCATCATCGAGCGCAGGCCCGACTGGTAGTAGTTGAGCCGCTTGGCGACCTCGGCCACGGCTTCGCGCGGGCTGGCGCGCAGGTCGGCGACCAGCGCATCGACCTGCGCCGAGGTCGGCTCCCCGTTCCCCTGCCAGCCCTTCATCGCGAGCGCGGTCTGCGGCAGCACCGCCGCGACCTCGCGGTTGTCGACCGCCCGCGTCAGCAGGATCGCGATCGGCACCACGAACACCAGCAGCAGGAAGACGAACAGCGGCGCGATCAGCGCGAGCGCCTTCCACCGGCTCTCACGCTGCAGCCGCAGCAGGTCGCGGCGCAGCGCGGCGCGGTCGTCGGCGGAAGCCGCAGCGGCGCCCATCGTCGCGCCGGAACCCAGGACCGAGCTCATGGAATCACCCTCAGCGCGCGAGCCACTTGTTGAAGCGCTCGGTCAATTCCTCCTCGTGGTCGGCCCAGAACTGCGAGGAGACGACGAAGGCGTTCTTGACGTTGGCCGGCGCGTTCGGCAGGTCGGCCTGGATGGACGCCGGCACCTTGCTCATCGCCGCCTTCAGCGTCGGGCCGTAGGAGATGTACTGCGATTGGTTGGCCATGACTTCGGGCTTGACGGTGTAGGCCACGAACTGCTGTGCCGTCGCGAGGTTCTTGCTGCCCTTGGGAATGGCCCACAGGTTGAAGTCCAGCCCCTGGCCGTCCCAGACGATCTTGAAGGGCTTGCCGCTGTTCTTCACCGCGTCGTAGATGCGGCCGTTCCATGCGGTGGTCATCACCACTTCGCCGTCGGCCAGCAGCTGCGGCGGCTGGGCGCCCGCGGTCCACCAGACCTTGACGCTGGGGCGAAGCTCATCGAGCTTCTTGAAGGCGCGGTCCACGCCGGCCTTGGTGCCCAGTACCTTGTAGACGTCCTTGGCCGGCACGCCGTCGGCGATCAGCGCGAACTCCAGCGTGGTCTTGGGCGACTTGCGCAGGGCGCGCGGGCCGGGGAATTTCTTCACGTCCCACAGGTCGGCCATGGTCTGCGGACCGCCCTTCGGGAACTTGTCGGCGTTGTAGGCGTAGATGGTGCCGAACACGATGGTGGCCACCGCGCACTCCATCGCGGCGCCCTCGATGAACTTGTCCTTGCCGCCGAGCTTGGCGTAGTCGACCTTCTCCAGCCAGCCTTCGTCGCAACCCTGCAGTGCGTGGCTGGGCTCGACGTCGACCACGTCCCAGGTGACCTGCTTGGTCTCGACCATGCCCTTGATCTTGGCCGGCGAGCCGTCCCATTCGTCCTGCAGCACCTTGGTGCCGGTCGACTTGGCGAAGGGCTCCATGTAGGCCTTCTCCTGGCTCTTGGTATAGGCGCCGCCCCAGGACGTGACGGTCAGGGTCGACTGCGCGCTGGCGAACGGCGCTGCGAGCACCGAGCTCAGCAGGGCGGCGAAGGCCGCGGCACGCACGGCAAAAGGCTTGCGGTTCATGGAGAAGCTCCTGTGAGGGATGAAGAGGGGAGACCGGAATTCACTGCAAGGGCAGGGCGCGGCACTGCGCCGCGTCCCAGCCGATGCGCAACGACATGCCCGGCCGCAAGGCGGGCACGCTCGCATCGTTGGGCAGCTTCATGAGGAAGTTGGCAAGGCCGCAGGCGTCGAGGCACAGCCGCCTGTGGTCGCCGTGGTAGACCAGGTCGACCACCTTCGCGGACACGGCGTTCAGGCGATCGCTGCCCTCGTCGCCCTCGGCGAGCAGCCGCACTCTCTCGGGCCGGAGCGACAGTGCCGCCTGCTGCCCGATGGCCAGGCCCGGTCCGCTGCGCGCCGCGATCCCGGTGCCGTCGGCGCAGCGCAGCAGGCAGCGCTCGCCTGAGAGCTCCGCCACCTGGCCGCGCAAGGTGTTGTTCTCGCCGATGAACTGGGCGACGAACAGGTTGGAGGGCGACTCGTAGAGCTCGTCGGGCGGGGCGAGCTGCTGCATCACGCCCTGGTCGAACACGCCGACGCGGTCCGACATGGTCAGGGCCTCCGACTGGTCGTGGGTCACGTAGACGATGTTGATGCCCAGGCGCCGGTGCAGCGCCTTGATCTCGATCTGCATGTGCTCGCGCAGCTGCTTGTCGAGCGCGCCGAGCGGCTCGTCCATCAGCACCAGCTTGGGTTCGAACACCATGGCCCGCGCCAGGGCGACGCGCTGCTGCTGGCCGCCGGAGAGCTGGGCCGGGCGGCGATCGTCGAGGCCGACCAGGCGCACCATGTCGAGCGCCCGCTTGACCTGCGCCTGGATGTCGGCGCCGCCGACGCCGCGCATGCGCAGCGGGAAGGCCACGTTGTCGGCCACGCTCATGTGCGGGAACAGCGCGTAGTTCTGGAACACCACGCCGATGTTGCGCTGGTGCGGCGGCACCTGGTCGATGCGCTGGCCATCGAGGTGGATCTCGCCGGCGCTCGGCGCCTCGAAGCCGGCCAGCATCATCAGGCTGGTCGTCTTGCCCGAGCCGGAGGGGCCGAGCAGGGTGAGGAATTCGCCCTGCCGGACCGAGAGGTCGAGCCCGCGCACCACGTAGGCATTGCCGTCATAGGACTTCTTGACCGCGTCGAACCGGATGAATTCGGTGCTGGACTTCATGGCATTCCTTCCAGGGGAGGTCGTCGGATTGACCGACCGTTGGCGGCAACTGTATGACCATTCAATGAACAGATCAAGACTTGTATGACCATAGTGTTGGTAGTACAAACCCGCAATCGTGCGACTATGATGTAGGACGACAATCGCGAGCGCACTCGACGAGACAGTCATGCACGCCGTGATCGCGCGCTAGTCAGACAAGTGGGACAACAATGCATTCATTCAGCGATTTCCGCCCGGTCGAAGACGGCCCCGCGATCTACCAGCAACTGGCCGACGAGATCCATCGCCGGGTCACCGAAGGCGAGCTGACGCCCGGCGACCGCCTGCCGCCGCAGCGCGAGTTCGCGCGCATGGTCGGCGTCAACCTAACCACGGTGACGCGCGCCTTCGCGGCCTTGCAGCGCCGCGGCGTGGTCGCGAGCCGGCCCGGGCGCGGCTCGGTCGTGACCGGCGGCGCCGGCGAGCTGGCTTTCGCTTCGGCGCCGGAACGCGAGCCGGGCCTGATCGACCTGAGCGTCAACCGGCCCGCCACCACCGACTACCTCGAAGCGCTCGCGCGGCTGCTGCCGAGGCTGCCCAAGGATGCGCGCTACGCCGAGCTGCAGGACTTCCATGCGCCCGAGGGCCCGCTCTGGGCGCGCGAGGCGGTGGCCGGCTGGCTGGCCCCGGTGCTCGGGGTGCAGAACGCGCAGCAGGTGATCGTCACCCACGGCGCACAGAGCGCGCTGGCCTGCGTGCTGGGCGCGGTCGCGCGGGCCGGCGACGTCGTGCTCGCCGATGCCGTCACCTACCAGGGCATGGCGGCGCTCTGCCGCACGCTCGACCTCGAACTGCGCCCGGTGGCGATGGACGACGAGGGCCTGCGCCCCGACGCGCTCGATGCCGCCTGCGCCGAACACCAGCCGCGCGCGCTGTTCGTCGTGCCCTGCCTGCAGAACCCGACCGCGATCACCCTGTCGGCGACGCGGCGCGCGCAGATTGCGGAGATCGCCGAGCGCCACGACGTGCTGATCATCGAAGACGACGTCTACCGCCCGCTGGTCGAGGACGCGGCGCCGGCCTTCGCTCAGCTGGCGCCCGAGCGCACCGTCTATGTCACCGGCCTGTCGAAGACCGTGGCGCCGGGCCTGCGCTTCGGCGTCGCGGTGGCGCCGCCGCCGCTGGTCGCCGACATCGCCGCGATGCAGCGCGTCGCGTGCTGGAGCATCGGCCCGCTGAATGCGCTGATTGCGACGCGGCTCATCGAGGAGGGCACGTTGCTGCAGATCATCGAAGCCCAGAAGACCGAGCTGCGCGCGCGCCAGGCGCTGCTGCGTGCGGCGCTGGAAGGCTTCGACGTGCATGCCGGCGAGGCCTCGACGCACGCCTGGCTCAAACTACCCTCGCCGTGGCGCGCCAACGCCTTCGTCAATGTCGCGCGCAAGAACGGCGTCGGCGTGCTGGCGGCCGATGCCTTCGCCATCGGCCAGCATGCCGTGCCGCACGCAGTGCGCATCAACGTCGCCGCCGCCCGCTCGCGCAACGACCTCCAGCGCGGCCTCGAGTTGCTTGCGGAGGTCATGCGCAGCGCGGAGCGGCATGTGTCGAGCCTGGTCTGAGCGCGGGCGGGTCATGAGCGGGAACTCCGGCAGCGTCGACATCGCCATCGTCGGCGCCGGCGTCATCGGGCTGGCGATCGCCCTGCGGCTGCAGGACGACGGCCGCGAGGTGCTGCTGATCGATCCCGAGGAGCCCGGCTCCGGCGCGTCCTTCGGCAACGCCGGCACCATCGCCGGCTACGGCTGCGTGCCGGTCGGCACGCCCGAGGTGCTGCGCTCGCTGCCGGCGTTGCTGTTCGGTCGCGATAGCCCGCTGGCGATCCCGGCGGCCGCGTTGCCGGGGATGCTGCCCTGGCTGCTGCGCTTCCTGTGCGCCTCGATGCCCGGCGCGGCCGGTGCAAGCGCCGATGCGCTGGCCACGCTTCTGGCGCAGGCCGGCGCCTCGTGGGAGCGGCGCTGGGCCGCGCTGCAATGCGAAGACTTGGTCCACCGCAAGGGCTGCCTGTACCTCTACCGCGATCCGCCCTCGACGCGCGCCTTCGACTTCCGCCTGCGCGAACGGCACGGCGTGCATCAGCAACTGCTGACGCCGGCCGAGGTCGCCGCGCTGGAGCCGGCCCTGGCAGCGAGCGCGCGCCACGGACTGTTCTTTCCCGATGCCGTGCATCTGGTCAGTCCGGCGGCGCTGATGCAGTGCATGTTTGCGCAAGCGCAGCAACGCGGCGCGCGCCACCTGCGTGCCCGTGCGGTGGACCTGCGGGCCGATGGCGCCGGCGCCGTGCTCCAGCTCGACCATGACGACGGCCGGCGCGAATCCCTTCGCGCCGGCACGGTAGTGATCGCCGCCGGCGCGCATTCGCGCGCACTGGCGCGGCAGGCCGGCGAGCCCGTGCCGCTGGACACCGAGCGCGGCTACCACCTCGAATACGCCTTCGAAGCGTCGCCACTGCAGCGGCCCGTCTGTCCCGCCGAACGCGGCTTCTACCTCACGCCGATGGCGGGCCGCCTGCGCGTGGCGGGCACGGTCGAATTCGGCGGCACCGCGCGGCCGGCCGACCCGCGGCGCTGGGCGCTGCTCGACCGCGGCGCGCGCAGCCTGTTCCCAGAATTGCCCGCGCCATCCTCGCAATGGCTCGGCTTTCGTCCTTCGATGCCGGACTCGGTGCCGGTGATCGGCCGGGCGCGCGGCGTGCGCGCCGCTGTGCTCGCCTTCGGGCACGGCCACCTGGGGCTCACGCTCGCGACCGCGACCGCCGAGCTGGTGGCCGCCGAAGTGGCTGGCCGGCCCGCCTTCGCCGTATCCGCGGCGTGGGCGCCGCAACGATTCGCGCGCTGAGCGTCGGAGGTCAAGGGCTGGGGTTGTGGCGGATCAGCGCGGCTTGATGCTGCCCGCCGGCTGTGGCACGCTGGCGCGAAGAGTGAGGTCCACATGCCGACCCGAGCCGTGGCTGCGCTGAGTGCCTTTGTGCTGTCGCTGCTGGTGTGCGGCTGTGCCAGCCTGCCGAGCGTCGTCGAACGGCCGGTATCGACCAGCATCGCGGCCCCGGCCGATGCGCCTCTGCCGGCGCTCGCGCGCGAGCTGGCCATCCCGCGGGGCCAGTCGGCGCTGCGCTCGATCCCGATGCCGCATCACGCGCTCGCGGCCCGGCTCGAACTGATCGCCCGCGCGCAAAGCTCGCTCGACCTGCAGACCTACCACATCGCCGACGACGCCACCGGCCGGCTGTTGCTGCGCGCGCTGCGCGATGCGGCCGAGCGCGGCGTGCGCGTGCGCCTGCTCGTCGACGATTTCCATACGGAAGGCCTGGACGAGCTGCTGCTCGGCCTGGCCGCCCACCCCGGGGCGGAGGTGCGCCTGTTCAATCCCTTCGCCTACGGCCGCGACGCGTCGCCGGTGCGGCTGTGGCAGTTCCTCACCGACTTCGGCCGCCTCAACCACCGCATGCACAACAAGCTCTTCGTCGCCGACGGCGTCTTCGCCATCGCCGGCGGGCGCAACCTGGCCGACGACTACTTCCTGCGCAGCGCGCGGTCCAACTTCATCGACTTCGACCTGCTCGCGGCCGGCGCGCTCGTGCCCGAGCTCTCGCGCCCCTTCGATGCCTACTGGAACAGCGAGCGCGTCTACCCGCTGCAGGCGGTGGCGGGCAACCGCCTCGATGCGGCGCAGCGCCGGGCGCGCTTCGAGCAGCGGACCGCGGGCGATACCAGGGGCTCGGTGCCGGGGCTCTCGGAGGTGGCCGCCGGCAACGCGCTGCGGCCGCGTCCGGACCCGAGCGACGAGGGCCTGTTCGGCTTCTTCATCGCTCCGGCCGGTGCCTTTGCGGACGCGCCGGTCAAGCTGCGCAACGACAGCTACGAGCCGGGCGCGGACTCGGTCACCGGCCGGCTGATCCGTCTGCTGGCCACCGAAGCGAAGTCGGAAGTGATCCTGGCTCGCCCTACTTCGTGCCCGGACGCGTCGGCATGGCGCATCTGCGGCAGCTGCGTGCGCGCGGTGTCGACGTGCGCATCTTCACCAACGCCGCCGGCGTCAGCGACGAGCCGCTGGTCGGCGCCGGCTACGAGCCCTACCGGCTCGAGATGCTGCGCCTGGGGGTGCGGGTGTTCGAGGTCACCTCGGGGCGCCTCAAGCGCGATGCCGGCCTGCGCAGCGTGCTCGGCAGCTCGACCGGCCGGCTGCATGCCAAGCTCGGCTTCGTCGACCGGAAGATCCTGCTGGCCGGCTCCCTGAACCTGGACGGCCGCTCGGCGTTGATCAATACCGAGCTGGGCTTGCTGGTGCGCAGCCCCGGGCTCGTTGCGCAGCTGTTGGACTTCTACCGTGTCGACACCAACGTTGGCGTCTACGAAGTCCGCCTCAAGCCCGATGGACAGAGCCTCGAATGGATCGGCCTCGATCCGGAGGGCGAACCGGAACGGCTCGACGAGGAGCCGGAATCGACCTGGCTGCTGCGGCTCAAGCTGCGCCTGATATCGCTGTTCGTGCCGGAGGAGCAGCTTTAGCGGCGGCTGCGAGCTCAGGGCTCGCGCCCGGCTTTCAGCGGATAACCCGCCTCGCGCCAGGCCTTCATGCCGCCATCGAGCGCGACCGCGTGCAGGAAGCCCATGTCGCGCAAGGTCGCGGCCGCCAGCGTCGAGATGTAGCCCAGCTCGCAGCAGCTCAGGATGCGCCGCGTGGGATCGGGCAGGTCCTGGTTGACGCGCAGCTCCAGCTGGCCGCGCGGCAGCAGGCGCGCGCCGGGAATGTGGCCGCCCTCGTAGGCCTCGCGCTCGCGCACGTCGAGCACGATGAGATCGTCCTCGCCGGCCTCCACGCGCGTCTTGAGCTCGGCCAGCGACATGAAGGGCACCGTCGCGCCCGCTTCGGCCAGGAGGCGCGCCACCGTCTTGCCGCCGCTCATGTTGGTGCGCAGCGCCTCGGTCACATGTGTGGGCATCGTGAGATTGAGGCTGTTCATCATTTCGACGAACTCGACGCGCTCGCGCTTCTGCAGGCGCGGGTTCGATGCCAGCTCCTCGCCGATGGTCGAATGCGTGCGTCCTTTGTAGTCATGCGCCGGACAGACTTTGAGCGCCGGGTCCAGGCGCAGCACGCGGTTGAACAGGCTGTCGTAGAGCGCTTCCGGGTCGCCGCTGGGCAGGTCGGTGCGGCCGGTGGCGCCGATGAGCAGCGTGTCGCCGGTGAACAGCCGGTCTTCCACCTGCAGGCACATCGAGTCGGCGGTGTGTCCCGGCGTGTGCAGCACTTGCAGCCTGAGCTTGCCCAACACGATCATCTCGCCGTCGCCCAGCCGCATGTCGACGAAGGGAGCCGGGCTCTTGCGGTGCATCACCACCGGCACCTTGAGCTGCCGTGCGAGTTCGCGCGTGGCCGAGAAGTGGTCGGCATGCGTGTGGGTGTCGATCAGGTAGCGGATGCGCACACCGTCGCGGGCGGCGAGCGCGATGTAGTGGTCGATCTGGCTCAGTTCCGGATCGATCAGCGCGGCGGCGCAGCTCTGGTCGCAGCCGACGAGGTAGGACTGGCAGCCCCCGGTCGCGACCTGTTCGAAGAGCATGCCTCGCTCCCGATTCAGCCCGGTTGCTTGACCACCCGCAGGTAGGGCTTGGGCGCGTCCCAGCCGCCCGGGAACAGCTTCTTCGCGTCGTCGTCCGACACCGAGCCGGCGATGATCACGTCCTCGCCCTGCTTCCAGTTCACCGGCGTGGCGACCTTGTGCTTGGCGGTCAGCTGCATCGAGTCGAGCACGCGCAGGATTTCGTCGAAGTTGCGGCCGGTGGTCATCGGGTAGGTCAGCATCAGCTTGATCTTCTTGTCCGGCCCGATGATGAAGACCGAGCGCACGGTCGCGTTGGTGGCGGCGGTGCGGCCCTCGGAGGTGCCGGGTTCCTCGGCCGGCAGCATGTTGTAGCGCTTGGCCACGGCGAGGTCGGTGTCGCCGATCATCGGGTAGGTCGGCAGGTAGCCCTGCGTTTCCTCGATGTCCTTGGACCAGCGGTCATGGGCATCCACCGGATCGATGCTCAGGCCGATCAGCTTGGCGTTGCGCTTGGTGAACTCGGGCTCGATCTTCGCCATGTAGCCCAACTCGGTGGTGCACACCGGCGTGAAGTCCTTGGGGTGCGAGAACAGGATCGCCCATTGGTCGCCGATCCATTCGTGGAAGTTGATATCCCCCTTGGTCGTCTTGGCCGTGAAGTTGGGGGCTTCGTCGTTGATGCGCAGTGACATGTTCGCTCCTCGAAAAAAGAGTTGACCGACAACAAACTCCTGCTGCCGGTGATGCGGCAAGACTCAAAGCATAGAAGAGCGCCGGGCCGGATGCCTAGCTCTTCTTGGATGTCCTGGCAAAGAATTGTGTCGGCACCGGCTGGACCGTCTCGCTGCCGCATTTGGGGCAGCGCAAATGGACGGTGGCATGCTCGGCAACATGTTCGGCGTGCTCGAAGACCTCGCCGCATTTCTGGCAACGGTACTGGTAGGTAGGCATCGCGCGTCTCCATCCTTGACCGGGACTCGGGGACCCGGGACGCGATTCTCTTCCTTATTCGCTCTTCAGGTGATAGCCGCGACCCGCATAGTCGAAATCGACCAGCTCGTTGATCGCCACGCTCTTGTCCGCCGGCGAGGCGTAGTAGGCGCGGATCTCGGCGATCCGGCCGCTTTCGGGATCGAACTCGTACCACTCGGCGCCGCGCAGGGCGGTGCCGCTCCTGTTCTTCCAGTGGGTCCACTCGATCATGGCCTCGGGCTTGTCGTGGCTCACGATGATGCGCTCGATGGTCCACTGCGAGCCCAGGGTCTCGACGCACCATTGCCATTTCTTCGCGATGGTGTCGGCCGTGCGCCAGGGAATCTCGGGCAGGCCGGCGGGGAAGTAGTGCACCGCGTCGGGCTTGAAGCAGTCGACCAGCGCCTGGTAGTCGGCGGCGTTGCAGGCGCCGAAATAGCGGCGGATGAGGGCTTCGTAATAGGCGGGGGTGAAGGCGGTCATAGCGGTCTCTGGTTGGGAACGAGAGGCGGGCGGCCGGCGGCGACCCATTCGCGGTGCTGCTGGCGCGTCGCCTCGCTCGGCGGGTACAGGCCCCACAGCGCCTCGCCGGCGCGCACCCGCAGCGCGAGATAGGCCTCGATGTCGTCGCGCTGCTCGCACAGATCGGCCATCTCCTCGGCCAGGTGCGCCGGGATCACGGTGATGTTGTCGCCGTCGCCGTGGATCACGTCGCCCGGGTACACCGCCACGCCCGCGCAGCCGATCGGCACCTGCAGGTCTGCCACGTGGTGGAAGGCCAGCCGGGTGGTCGCGGTCACGCCGGTGCACCAGATCGGGAAATCCATCTGCCTGAGCTCGGTGCCGTCGCGGAAGCTGCCGTCGGTGACCACGCCGCGCGCGCCGCGCATCATCATCCGCGTGATGAGCATGTTGCCCATCGAGGCGGCGCGGCCGTCCTTGTTGCTGTCGATCACCAGCACGTGGCCCGGCTCGAGCTGCTCGACGCCCACCCACTGCAGGTTGTCGGCGCTCGGTTCGGTCTTGAGGTTGCCGTAGACGTCGACGTCCTCGCGCGCCGGGATGAAGCGCATCGTGTAGGCGCGGCCCGCGAAAGGCTTGATCCTCCGGTTGAGCGGCGTCAGGCCATGCAGCACCGGCTGGCGAAAGCCCTTGATGTAGAGCTGCGTGGTCAGCGAGCCGCTGCTGGCGCGGGCCAGGCGGTCGAGCACCGCGTCGGGCACATGGGGCACGGGCGGGCGCTGCGGAATCGCGGCAGGCGGCAAGGGAGCGTGGGCGGTCATGGTCTGTCTCAACATGTGGAACCGAAAGGTGGGCCGGCACCCGACGCGGGGGGGAACAGGCATCGTAGTGAGAGGTGGCCAAAAATAGAATCGACGCCACCGCCTGCGCAGGCCTGATCGGCGGGCCAGTACCAGCATCTGAGACAAACCATGGCCACATCCTCCGGCGAGGGCACCGGCGCCCTCGAAAAGGCGCTCGACGTGCTCGACGCGATCGGTTCCGCGCCCGAGGGCCTGGGCCAGAGCGAGCTGGCCGAGCGCCTCGCGCTGCCGCGCACCACCGTCTACCGGCTGCTGGCGACCCTGGTCGCGCGCGGGCTGGTGCGGCGCGATCCGCTGCGCAAGGTCTATTGCCTGGGATTCCGCTGTTTCGAGATGGCGCGCCAGGCCTATGCGATGCCCGACCTGGTGGCCGCCGCCGCCTTCGAGCTGCGCGCGCTGCGCGACCTGACCGGCGAAACCACCTACCTCGCCGCGCTCGACGGCCGCGAGGTGATCTCGCTGGAGCGCTGCGACGGCGCTCACAGCCAGCGCTCGGCCGCGGTGCTGGGCCAGCGCAAGCCGGTGCATTGCACCAGCCAGGGCAAGGCCATCCTGTCGGCCATGCCCGACGCGGCGCGCGATGCGATCGTGCGCGATGCGGTGCTGAAGCCACTCACGCCGCTCACCATCACCGACCGGCGCCGGCTGCAGGCCGAGTTGCGCATCACGCGCTCGCGCGGCTATGCGATCGACGACGAGGAGATCGCGCTCGGCGTGCGCTGCGTCGGCGCGCCGGTGGTCGATGCGGCGGGGCAGGTGCGCGGCGCGATCAGCGTGGCCGGCCCGGCCTGGCGCCTCACGCGCGCTCGGCTCGAACTGCTGGGTCCCGAAGTGGCGGAGGCCGCGCGGCGCGTCGGTGCGCAGCTGCAGCCGCAGGGCGCCGAGGCCGCGGCGCAGAGCGAAGCCTCGGTCTCGGCGCTGCCGGGCCCGTGGGCCTTCCATGGTGCGCACCCCTTGTGGTCGGCGGACGGCCAGCGCCTCTGGTGGGCCGACGTGCTCGCGCCCTCGGTGCGCGTGTGGGACGGCGATCAGGATCGCGAACTCGCCACGCTCGAAGCCCCGGTGGTCGGCCTGCTGCGGCGCGGCGATGTACTGGTGGCGGTGCACGAGCACGGCGCCTTCGTGGTCGCGGCCGATGGTTCGACGACTCCGCTGGCGTCCTGGCTGAAGGGCGCGGTCCTCGCGGTATGCAACGGCGAGGACGATGCGATCTGGGCCGCCGTCGCGCTGCCCGAAGCGGGCACCGCGATCGGCCTGGTGCGCGAGGACGGCGGCCTGGATGTGAAGTGGCGCATCGGCGAGCCGGTGCAGTGCCTGCGCTGGCGCGGCGACGACCGCACGCTCTATGCGGCGGCGCCGGGCTCGGGGGCCATCCTGCTGATGCAGGCCGGCGCGCCCACCGTGCGCCGGCTGGCCACCGTGCCCAGGGGCTCGGGGCGGATCAGCGGCCTGGCCTTCGATGCGGCGGGCGGCATCTGGACCGCGCTGTGCGACGGCTGGTCGGTGGTGCGCTTCAGCGCCGACGGCCAGCTCGATCGCGTGGTGGGGCTGCCGGTGCCGTGCGCGACCGATCTGGTCTTCGGCGGGCCGGATGGCCAGCAGCTCTACATCACGACCGCGCGTCAGAGCGTGGCACTGGACACGCTGGCGAGCGCGCCCCTGTCGGGGCGCCTGCTGGCCTTGCCGGTCTGATCGGCGGCCGCGCACTGCTCGACCAGCCACTGGCGAAAGAACCCGAGCGCCGGTCGCTCGTCGTGCGTCGCGGGCGTCACCAGGAAGTAGCCGCGCTCCGCGCGCAGCGGCCGATTGCAGGCCACGACCAGCTCGCCGCGCGCAAGCTCGGGCTCGATCAGCATGTGCGGCATCAGCGCCATGCCGAGCCCGTGCGCGGCCGCGATCGCCAGCATCGAGAACAGCTCGTAGCGCGGGCCGCTGCGCGCGCGCGGCGCGTCCACCCCCTGCGCGTCGAACCACTGGTGCCAGCCGTCGGGCCGGGTGCTTTGCTGCAGGAGCGGCATCCGTGCCACCGCGGCCGGCGAGAGCTGCTTGCGCGGCGCCATCAGCGCCGGGCTGCACACCGGCACCACGTCTTCATGCAGCAGAAGGGTCGACTGCGTGCCGGCCCAGTTGGCCGTCTGCGCGATCGTGCCCGCGTAGAGCGCGGCATCGAAGGGGGTGTCGTTGAAGAGAAAAGGACGGGTGCGCGTTTCGATGTGCACCGTGATGTCGGGATGCAGGGCGGCAAAGCCGGGCAGCCGCGGGATCAGCCAGCGCGTGGCAAAGGTCGGCACCGCCGCGAGCTGCAGCGAGCCGCCCAGGCCCTGGCGCGCCATCGCGTCGAGCGTGTCGCGCTCCATGGTGTCGAGCTGGCGCGCGATCTGGCGTGCGTAGTCGGCGCCGCCCGGCGTCAGGGCCACGCCGTGGCGCGTGCGGCGGAACAGCGCCATGCCGAGGAAGTCCTCCAGCGCCGTGATCTGGCGCGACACCGCGCTCTGCGTGAGCGCGAGTTCCTGCGCCGCGCGCGTGTAGCTCTCGTGGCGTGCGGCCGCTTCGAAGCAGATCAGGGCCTGGGTGGACGGGATTTTTCGACGCATGGTATGCGAGTGCTACATAGTTGAAGCAACGGCGCTTCCAATGGCAAGACGCTCCGGCATTGTGCTCTGAAGTGAGCAGAACGCATAACTGGGTGTGGAATCCTCGTTTGCGCTCGCCATGCCGCGCGCTTACGATCGCGGACGAACCTCAAGCCCCCTATACCGGAGACCGCCATGGCCCACGCCGCCTTTCACTGGGAAGATCCTCTTCTGCTCGACCAGCAGCTCACCGCCGACGAACGCATGGTGCGCGACGCTGCCAATGCCTACTGCCAGGAACGCCTGGCGCCGCGCGTGCTCGACGCCTTTCGCAGCGGCGAGACCGACCCCGCGATCTTTCGCGAAATGGGTGCGCTCGGCCTCCTGGGCCCGACGATCCCCGAGCAGTACGGCGGCCCCGGCCTCAACTACGTCTGCTACGGCCTGATCGCGCGCGAAGTCGAGCGCGTCGATTCGGGCTACCGCTCGATGGCCAGCGTGCAGAGCTCGCTGGTGATGGTGCCGATCAACGAGTTCGGCACCGAGGCGCAGAAGCAGAAATACCTGCCCAAGCTCGCCACCGGCGAATGGATCGGCTGCTTCGGCCTGACCGAACCCGACCACGGCTCCGACCCCGGCAGCATGGTCACGCGCGCCAAGAAGGTGGCCGGCGGCTACTCGCTCACCGGCGCCAAGATGTGGATCAGCAACAGCCCGATCGCCGACGTGTTCGTGGTCTGGGCCAAGGAAGTGAGCGAGAGCGGCACGGTCGGCCCGATCCGTGGCTTCGTGCTCGAGAAGGGCGCCAAGGGCCTCTCCGCCCCGACGATCCACGGCAAGGTTGGCCTGCGCGCCAGCATCACCGGTGAGATCGTGATGGACAACGTGTTCTGCCCCGAAGAGAACGCCTTCCCCGAAGTGCAGGGCCTGAAGGGCCCGTTCACCTGCCTCAACAGCGCCCGCTACGGCATCTCCTGGGGCGCGCTCGGCGCCGCCGAGGACTGCTGGCACCGCGCGCGCCAGTACACGCTGGACCGCAAGCAGTTCGGCCGCCCGCTCGCGGCCAACCAGCTGATCCAGAAGAAGCTGGCCGACATGCAGACCGAGATCACGCTGGGCCTGCAGGGCTGCCTGCGCCTGGGCCGCATGAAGGACGAGGGCACGGCCTCGGTCGAGGTCACCTCGCTGCTCAAGCGCAACTCCTGCGGCAAGGCGCTCGACATTGCCCGCCTGGCGCGCGACATGATGGGCGGCAACGGCATCAGCGACGAGTTCGGCGTGGCGCGGCACCTGGTCAATCTCGAGGTGGTCAACACCTACGAAGGCACGCACGACATCCATGCGCTGATCCTGGGACGTGCCCAAACCGGCATCGCCGCTTTCGCCAATTGACATGGCTGCCGCAGCACTCGACGGCATCAAGGTTCTCGACCTCTCCCGCGTGCTCGCGGGTCCGTGGTGCACCCAGATCCTCGCCGACCTGGGGGCCGACGTCGTCAAGATCGAACGCCCCGGCGTCGGCGACGACACGCGTACCTGGGGCCCGCCCTTCCTGAAGGACGCGCACGGCCGCGACACCGACCAGGCCACCTACTTCACCGCCTGCAATCGCAACAAGCGCTCGGTCACCATCGACATGGCCTCGCTCGAGGGCCAGGCGCTCTTGAAGAAGATGGCCGCGCAGAGCGACATCGTGGTGGAGAACTTCAAGACCGGCGGCCTCAAGCAGTACGGTCTCGATCACGAAAGCCTGCGCGCGGCCAATCCGCGGCTCATCTACTGCAGCGTGACCGGCTTCGGCCACGACGGCCCGCATGCCTCGCGCGCCGGCTACGACCTGATGATCCAGGCCACCAGCGGCATGATGAGCATTACCGGCCGGCCCGACGAGGTGCCCGGCGGCGGCCCGCTGCGCGTGGGCGTGGCGCTCACCGACCTGTTCACCGGCGTCTACGCGTCGAGCGCCATCCTGGCCGCGCTCGAGGTGCGGCATCGCACGGGCGAAGGCCAGCACATCGACATGGCGCTGCTCGACGTCGGCATGGCCATCCTCGCCAACCAGGCCAGCGCATTCCTCAACACCGGCGTCGCGCCGCAGCGGCAAGGCAACAGCCACCCGAGCCTGGCGCCCTACCAGGACTTCCATACGAAGGACGGCGCAATGCTGCTGGCCATTGGCAACAACGGCCAGTTCGCGCGCTTCTGCGAGGCGGCCGGCCATGCCGACTGGGCCAGCGACCCACGCTTTGCGACCAACACGCTGCGCGTGCGCCATCGCGAGGTGCTGATCCCGCAGATGGAGGCCGTCACGCGCACGCGCACCACCGCCGAGTGGATCGCGCTGCTCGAGGACAAGGCGGTGCCCTGCGGCCCGATCAACGACATCGCGCAGGCCTTCGAGGACGAGCAGGTCAAGGCGCGCGGCCTCGCGGTGTCGATGCCGCGCCAGGCCGGCGACGGCATCGACCATATCGTCGGCGTGGCGAGTCCGCTGCGCCTGCAAGGCACGCCGCCGGTGCAGCGCCATGCGCCGCCGGCACTCGGGCAGCACACCGACGAGGTGCTGGCCGAACTGGGCATCGACGAAAAGCAGCGCGCCGCGCTGCGCGACGCGGGCGTGGTCTAGCGGCGCGGAAACAGCGTGAACGGCCCAACGCAGGACGCGATCGTCGGCTTGGCCGTTGCGTTGGGTGCGGGCCTTCTGATCGGCATCGAACGCGAGCGCCGCAAGGGCCGCGGTGCGGACCGGGCGGCCGCGGGCCTGCGTACCTTCGCGCTGGCGTCGGTGGCAGGCGCGCTCGCGCAACTGCTGCCGGTGTCGGGTCTGGTCGTCGTGGGCGCGGCGGTGATCGGGCTGCTCGGCGCGCTCTCGTACTGGAAGAGCCGCTCGCGCGATCCGGGGCTGACGACCGAGGTGGCGCTCTTCGCCACCTATCTGGTCGGCGTGCAATCGGTGCTCTCGCCGGCGCTGGGCGCCGCCTGCGGGGCCGGCATCGCGCTGCTGCTGGTTGCACGCACGCGGCTGCACCGTTTCGCGACGCAATGGCTGAGCCAGCAGGAAGTCCATGACGCGATCCTGCTGGCCGCGCTCGCGCTGATCGCGCTGCCGCTGATTCCGTCGCAGCCGATCGCCGCGCTCGGCGGCATCGAGCCGCGGCCGCTCGCGGCACTGGTGCTGCTGATCATGGGAATCCAGGCCTTCGGGCAGCTGGCGCTGCGCTGGCTCGGCGTGCGCGCCGGCCTGTTGGTGTCCGGCCTGCTGTCGGGATTCGTCTCGAGCACCGCGACCGTGGCCTCGTTCGGCGGCCGGGCCCGCGCGCAGCCCGCGCAGACGCCGGTGCTGGCATCGGGCGCCGCGCTGTCGGCGGTGGCGACCTGGGTGCAGGCCCTGCTGATGAGCGTCGCCTTGTCGCCCGTCGCCGCCGCCGCGTTGCTGCCCGCCGCGCTCGCCGGTGCGCTCGGCGCGGCGGCCGTCGGCCTGCTGCCGGTCTGGTCGCAGCGATCGGTGGGTGAAGCCGAGCAGCCGGAGAGAAAGGGCAGCGCGCTGCGTCCGCGCGAAGCGCTCGCCGTCGCCGCGATGCTGGCTGTGGTCGCAGTGCTGGTGGGCAGCGCACAGCGCCGCTTCGGCGATGCTGGGCTCGGCATCAGCGTCGCGCTCGCCGCCTTGGCGGACGCGCATGCGCCCGTGGCGTCCTTGGCCTCGCTGCATGCGGCCGGCGCCTTGCAGGCCAAGCGTTTCGTGCTCGGCGTCTGCCTGGCGGTCAGTGCCAACACGCTGACGCGCTGCACGGTGGCCGCCATCTCCGGCGGCCTCGGCTATGCGCTGCGCGTCTCGGCTGCGCTCATCGCCAGCCTCGCGCTGGCCTGGGCCGCAGCCTGGTGGACAGTGGTTCGCTGAGGTTTCGGGGTACGCGTCCGCGTCTGTTTGCGGAGATTGCGGAGCCTATTCTCCGCATATTTCGCGGTAAATCATGCGGCGTTTGCGGAGAATAGGGCGCACAATCTCCGCATGAAAAGCGGAGATAGTGGAGCAGGCGTCTATATCTGGCAGCACCCCAGCTGGCCGCGCCTGCACTACGACCTGTCCCGCCTCGCCGGGCCGCTCGCTGCAGTCCACGGCGCCCAAGGCCATCTGCTCGGGCGGATGACGGCCACGGGCATGCCGCAGCGGGATGCGGCCACCTTGCGGGTGCTGACCGACGACGTGCTCAAGACGAGCGAGATCGAAGGCGAGCAGCTCAACCCGGAGACCGTGCGTTCGTCCATCGCACGCCGCCTGGGCCTGGACATCGGCGCGCTGGCGCCGGCCGACCGGCACGTCGACGGCGTGGTGGAGATGGTGCTCGACGCCACCGGCGCCGCTGGACAACCCCTGACGCGCGAGCGCCTGTTCGGTTGGCATGCCGCGCTTTTCCCGACGGGGTACAGCGGTCTCTCGCCGATCCGCACCGGCGAGTGGCGCGACGATGCGGCAGGGCCGATGCAGGTGGTGTCGGGCCCCGTCGGACGGCGCAAGGTGCACTTCGAGGCACCGCCCGCGCAGCGGCTCGAGGCGGAGATGGCCCGCTTCCTTGAATGGTTCGAGCTGTCGCGCGGCGGCGATCTGCTCGTCCACGCGGGCCTGGCCCATCTGTGGTTCGTCACGCTCCATCCCTTCGACGACGGCAACGGACGCATCGCGCGCGCCGTGGGCGACATGGCGCTGGCCCGCGCAGAAGGGTCGAGCCAGCGCTTCTACAGCCTCTCGGCACAGATCCAGCGCGAGCGCAAGGACTACTACGAGATGCTGGAGCGGACGCAAAAGGGCACGATGGACGTCACGCCATGGCTGGCCTGGTTCCTGGGCTGCCTGTTGCGCGCGATCGAGGGCGCGGAGGCATCGCTGTCGGCCGTGCTGGGCAAGTCACGCTTCTGGCAGCGCTGGGCCGAGACGCCGTTGAACGAGCGGCAGATCAAGCTCGTCAACCGGCTGCTCGATGGTTTCGAGGGCAAGCTGACGAGCAGCAAATGGGCCTCGATGGCGAAGTGTTCGCCCGATACCGCGCTGCGCGACATCAACGAATTGGTTGCACTCGGCGTTCTGATGAAATCCGACGCCGGCGGACGGAGCACCAGTTACGAACTAGGCTCCTAGCGCGGCCCTCAGAGCGCACGCCCGACGATCGCCAGCGCGAACACCGCCACGCCGAGCGCCAGGTTGGTCGCCACCAGCTTGCGGATGGTGCCGAGATTCGCCGCCGCCGCCGGCCAATCGCGCACCGCGACCGCGCGCTGCAAGCGCGGGTAGGGCGCGAAGCGGACGTGCAGAAACAAGGCCATCATCACCAACCCGACGGCAAGCATGGCATGCACGCTCCAGTGCACGCGCGCGAAGCCGCCCGCAAGCATCAGCATCCAGAGCCCGCTCGCAAGCAGCACGCCGATGGCGATAGCCACGCCGACGAAAAAGCGCGACAGCGTGTCCGCCATGAAGGGCAACCTGAGCGGCGGCTCCAGCGTGGCAACGGCGGCAGGGCGAACGGCGAAGTGCATCGCGGCCATGCCGCCGACCCAGAAGGCGGCAGCGAGCAGATGCAGGAACAGCAAGATGGCGGGAAGAACGGGCATGGCGAAGGGTAGACCAGAACTCACCCGAGTGCCGCGCGCAGCCTGGCCACCAGCCGGCGCGCCTCGGCGGCCGAGGCGATGTTCGTGAAGCCCATCAGCAGCCCTTGCGCGCCGCCGGCGCCGATGCTGCGCAACGACAGCGCCTGGCAGTTCAAGCCGGCCTGTTGCGCACGGCCTGCCAGCATGTCGTCGTTGCCGAGACCGTCGAGGCGCGCGATCAGGTGCATGCCGCCGCGGCGAAGGTCGATGCGTACGTGCTCGCCGAAGACCCGCAGCAGCTCGGCCGCCAGCATCGCCCGGCGGCGCGCGTAGAGCAGCCTCATCTTCTTGATGTGGCGCGAGAAATGGCCTTCCTTCAGGAAGTCGGAGACGATGGCCTGCATGAGCTGCGGACATCCGTTGGACCCGATTCGTGCGGTTTCCGCGCAGCGCTCCACCAATGGCTCGGGCACGACCACGTAGCCCAGGGCCAGCCCCGGATAGAGGACCTTGGAGAAGCTGCCGGCGTAGAGCACACGCTCGTGCGTGTCCAGGCTCTTGAGGGCTGGCAGGGGATGGCCGGCATAGCGGTGCTCGCCGTCGTAGTCGTCCTCGACGATCCAGGCCTTCGCCTTCGACGCCCAGTCGAGCAGCTGGAGGCGGCGCGCCATGCTCATCGAAAAGCCGAGCGGGGCTTGGTGCGAGGGCGTGACGATGGCCATCCTCGCCTTCGCCGCCCGGCGTGTGCCCTGCGCGACCACGATGCCTTCCTCGTCCACCGGCACCGGCACGCTGCGATGGCCAGCGCTGCGGAGCACTTCGCGCGTCGGCGGAAAGCCCGGGTCCTCGATCCAGACCGTGTCGCCGCGCTGGAGCAGCGCATGCGAGACCAGCGCCAGCGAGGCTCGGTAGCCGGCCGTGACGAAGACCTGCGCCGGCCGGCACGCGACGCCGCGCGAGACCAGCAGGTAGGCGGCGATGGCTTCGCGCAACGGCCCGTAGCCCGAGGGGTCGCCATAGAACATGTCGGCTGCGCTCATCGAGCGCATCCTGCGCGCCGCCAGCCGCGACCAGAGCTTGCGTGGAAAGGCATCGAGCGCAGGAATGCCCAGCTGGAAGGGCAGCGGCACCTCGGCCGCGCCCGGCGGCGCACCGGCCGGTGCCTTGGCCGAGGCGCGGCCGGCGCGCACCGGCCTGCGCTGTGCCAGATGCGGCGAAACCACGGTGCCCGCCTGCCCGCGCGCAACGAAGTAGCCCTCGCCCGCCAGCTGGCCGTAGGCGGCCTCGACCGTTGCGCGCGCCACGCCGAGCTCGCCGGCGAGGCTGCGCGCCGAGGCCAATCGATCGCCCGGCCGGAGCATGCCTTGTTCGATGGCGGCGCGAAACCGCTCGTAGATCTGCCGGTACAGCGGCGCCTGCCGCGTCCTGTCGAGCTCCAGCATGCCGGTAGGGAAAGGGCGCTTCATCATGGCCTGGTCATTCTGTCGATTCTTGGCTCTTTTGCCTGGGGCATCGTAGACCTAAGCTGGACGCCGTGAACTTGAAAGAGAACATGCAATGAGCGAGAAGACGGTATTTCTGGCCGGCGCCACGGGCGCCATCGGCAGGGCCCTCGTGCCGTTGCTGACCGGCGCGGGCTACACGGTGCATGGCAGCACCCGGCGGGTGGAAAGGGCGAAGGCGCTCGAGGCGCGGGGCGTGCAGCCGGTGGTGATCGATGTCTTCGATGCGCCGGCACTGGCCGCGGCCCTGAAGCGCATCGCGCCGGCGGCCGTGATCCACCAGCTCACCGACCTGCCGGGCAGCCTGGACCCGAAGGCGATGGCCGAGGCGGTGGTCCGCAATGCGCGCATTCGCACCGAGGGCACGCGCAACCTGGTGGCGGCGGCGCTCGCGGCCGGCTGCGGCCGCATGATCGCGCAGAGCATCGCCTGGGCCTATGCGCCGGGTCCCAAGCCCTGCCGCGAGGAGCAGCCGCTCGACCTCGATGCGCAAGGCAGCCTCGGTATCAGCGTGCGCGGCGTGGCCGCGCTGGAGCAATCGGTGCTGGGCTCGGCCGCGTTGAAGGGCACCGTGCTGAGATACGGGCAGCTCTATGGACCGGGCACTTGGAGGACGGCGCCCGAAGGCACGAGCCCGGTTCACGTCGAGACCGCGGCCTGGGCCGCCCTGAAGGCGCTTCAGCGCTCGCCGGGCGGCAGCATCTTCAACATCGCCGAGGATGGCCCGGAAGTCAGCAGCGAAATGGCCAAGCGCGAACTGGGATGGCATGCCGGGCTTCGCCTGCCGGAAGGAGCGATGCAATGAACGCGTTCTCCCTTCAAGGGCGTCGCGGCGCCGGGCTCGCCGCGCTGCTCCTGGCCGCCGGCTGGATGCTGCTGGCACCCGCGGCGCCGCGCTCCGCGGTGCAATGGTTCGGGGATCTCTGCACCTCGCTCGGCCGGCCGATGTTCGCGTCGGCCGCAACGACGTCGGGTGCCGGCGCGCGGCCCGCGACCATCGTCAAGCCGCTGTCCTGCGAGCCCTTGCCGAACGTGCCGGGCAAGAACGTGACGACCGTCAGCGTCGAGTTTCCGCCGCTCGCCTACTCGCCGGCGCACCGGCATCCGGGCTCGGTGACCGCCGTCGTGATCGAGGGGACTGTGCGCTCGCAGCTTGGAGGCACTCCCGCGCAGGACTACCGGGCCGGCCAGACTTTCTTCGAGCCGCCGGGCACGCTGCACGTGTTCGCGGAGAACCCCGACCCCGTGCGCAGCGCGAAGCTGCTCGCCTTCTTCGTCACGGACGAGAACTGCGGGCCGCTCCTGATTCCCGAGTGAGCGCAGCGCCTCAGATCGCCGCGCAGCCGCACCGGTAGCGCCAGGCACCCCGGTCGCCGATGATGATCGGAGCCGTTGCGGCGCTGCCGCAGCAGCCCGTGCCATGCGACGACGCGGTGTTGCCGGTGCGGCGGTGCTGGTAGCCGCCGTAGACATTGACCGGCAGCCAGTCGGGCATCGGCTTGACGGTGGCCGGTGCCTGCACCGCGAAGGGTCCGCTCGCGTGCACCACCTCGCCGCCGACCATGGTGAGCACGGCCGTGATGTCCTTGATGGCGTCCTCCTTGATCGCGAAGAAGTCGTCGGACAGCACCGCGAAATCCGCCAGCTTGCCGGGCGCGATCGAGCCCTTGCGGGCGTCCTCGCCGGTCAGTGCCGCACCCTCTAGCGTCCACATCCGAAGCGCGACCTCGCGGCTCACCAGGTTACGCTCGGCGTTGAGCCGCGTGTCGCCCAGTGTCTTGCCGGTCACCAGCCAATGCAGCGAGACCCAGGGGTTGTAGCTGGTCACGCGGCTCGAGTCGGTGCCGCAGGCCACCGGCAGGCCCATGGCGCGCATGCGGCCGATCGGCGGCGCATCGGCCGCGGCCTCGCGGCCCCACGTCTGCGCGTACACCTCGCCGTCGAGCGACATGCGGTTCTGGATCGCGATGCGGCCGCCCATCGCAGCCACGCGCTCCATCGAGCGCGGCGACAGGCCTTCGCAATGGTCGAGCGCCCAGCGCAGGTTCTTGAGCGGCACCTCGCGGTTCACCTTCTCGAGCACGTCGAGGATGCGCGCGGCCGTGCCGTCGTAGCTCGCATGCATGCGGATCGGCCAGCCCTTGCCGGCGAGGTAGGTCGCCACCTCGGTCAGCTTCGATTCCATGATGGCGGGCGCCTGCGCGACGCTCTTGCCGAAGTTGGCCGGATCGGTCGCGGCCCACAGGATGTATTCGCCGGCGCCCACCATGCGCAGATGGTCGTCGCCCTGGCCGGGCGAGACTTTCTGCGACCACAGCTTGTAGTCGTCGATCTCCTGGCCCGGGCGCTGCGCGAACAGGTTGTAGGAGATGCGCAGCGTCATCCGGCGTTCGCTCGCGAGCCGCTGGATGCCGCCGTAGTGCTCCGGGTAGTTCTGCCCGCCGCCGCCCGCATCGACCACGCTGGTGAGGCCCAGCCGGTTCATCTCGCGCATGTAGAGCTCGGTCGACAGCGCCTGGTCCGCATCCGACAGCTTGGGCACGCGCGCGAACAGCGCGACCAGCCCGCCCAGGCTGGTGGTGTTGACCACCAGGCCGGTCGGGTTGCCGGTGGCGTCTTTTTCGAGGGTGCTGCCGAAGGGATTCGGCGTGTCGCGGTTCCAGCCGAGCACGCGCAAGGCCGCGCGATTCAGGAACGCGCGGTCGTAGAGGTTCATGACGAAGCAGGGCACCTCGCCGGTGGCGGCGTTGATCTCGTCCAGGGTCGGCAGCCGCTTCTCGCGGAACTGGTAGGGCGAGAAGCCGCCCACCACCTGCACCCAGTGCGGCGGCTGGGTGCGCAGCGCCTGCTCGCGCAGCATGCGCAGCGCATCGGCGAGCGTTGGCACGCCGTCCCAGCGCAGCTCCTGCGTGTAGGTGAGCCCGCCGCGGATGAAGTGCGCATGCGAGTCGATGAGGCCCGGCGTGATGCAGCGGCCCTCTGCATCGATGACGCGCGTGCGCGGGCCGACCCAGCGCGAGATCTCGCGGTCGCTGCCGACGGCTGCGAACTGATCTCCCGTGATGGCGAAGGCCTGGGCACGCGGTGTCTTCGCGTCCATGGTCGCGACGCGGGCGTTCAGCACCACGGTGTCGGCCGGCGCCGTGGGCGAGGCGGTGGCGCAGCCCGGGAGCCAGAGGCTGGACAGGCCTCCAGCCGCGGCGCCAAGCGAGGTGCGAAGGAACTGCCGGCGCTCCGGTGCCGCAACGGCGGCGTCTTCGGCGTGCGCGCATTCCGCGTCGCACCAGTGCTGCCAGGCGCGTGACGACGCGCCGCCGAACAAGCTCATGGCCTTCAATCGACCTTGATGCCGGCCGCCTTCACGACCTGCTGCGCCTTCGCGGTCTCGTCGACGATGAACTTGTCGAACTGGGCCGAGGGCATGGTGAAGGGCTCGGCGCCGAGCTTGTCCAGGCGCTCCTTGAGATCCGGCGCCGCCATGATCTTCGCCACCTCGGCCTGCAGCCGGTCGACCACCGGCTTCGGCGTCTTGGCCGGCGCGAACAGACCGACCCAGAACAGGTACTCCGAGCCGGGCACGCCGGCCTCGACCGTGGTGGGCAGCTGCGGCATCACGCCCGAGCGCTTGCCGGTGCCGACCGCCAGCGCCTTGAGCTTGCCGTCCTTGACCAGCGGCAGCGCCGACACCATCGGCGCGAAGAACCAGTCGATGCGCCCGCCCATCACCTCGGTCATCGCCTCGGGCGTGCCGCGGAAGGGCACGTGCTGCGCCTGCACGCCGGCGGCCAGGCGGAACACCTCGGCGTTCATGTGGGTGGCCGAACCGTTGCCGGCCGAGCCGTAGTTGAAGCCGCCGGGCTTGGCCTTGGCCTGCGCGACCAGGTCCTTCACGTCGGCAAAGCGGTTGGGCGCCACCACCAGCATGTTGGGCAGGCTCGCCATCGGCGTCACGCCCGCGAAGTCCTTCAGCGTGTCGTAGGAGAGGTTGGGATAGATGGATGGATTGACCAGGTGCCCCGCCGAGTGGACCAGCAGCGTGTAGCCGTCGGCCGGCGCCTTCGCCACCTGCGCGGCGCCCAGCGTGCCGCCGGCGCCCGGCTTGTTGTCGATGATCACGCTGGTGCCCAGCGCCGGGCCGAGCCGTTCCGCCACCAGCCGCGCCACGATGTCGGTGCCGCTGCCGGCGGTGAAGGGCACGATCAGCTTGACGGTCTGGCCGCGCGGCCAGTCGCCTTGCGCATGCGCGCCGGTGAAGGCGCAGGCGGCGAGCGCCGCTGCGATCAGTTGGCGGCGGCCGGGTAGGAATGTCGTCATGGCTTTGTCTCCGTTGGAATCGTTGGGGGAAAGAGAAGAAGGGCTCAGCCGGCGGGCGGCGCGTTCGCCATCACCAACGCGACCAGCACGGGCCGGTTGCTGCGGTTCACGAGCTGCCGCTTCTCGCCCGGCGCGAAGCGGCAGGAGTCGTAGGGGCCCAGCACCTGCTCGTCGCGCCGGCCCTCGAACTCGGCCACCACGTGCAGCTGGCCTTCGAGCACGAGGTAGAGCTTCTCGACCGGCGAGCCGTCGAGGCCGGTGTGGCCGCCGGGCAGGATCTGGCTCATGCCCATCCACATCTGCAGCGAAGGCCCGGCCTCCTTGCCCTGCAGGCGCAGGCAGCGCATGTCGATGTGGTTGGGCGCCTCATAAGTCGGCGCCTGTTCGAAACGGGTGACGTGCATGGCGTTGTTTCCTCAGGGGCGCAGCACGACGCGGTCGGTGCTGCCCGAGAGCACCAGGCGGTAGGCCTCGGCCGCGTCTTCGAGCGCGTAGGCGCGCGCCACGGGGAAGGGCTTCAGCGTGCCGCGCTCGAAGCCCTCGCGCATCGCATCGAGCTGCCCGGTGGCGGCCACGCAATCCAGCGCCAGCGAGTCGATGCCCACGTAGGTGTGCATGCCGCGGTAGAAGGCGAAGATGTCGAAGGGCACGGCACGGTCGTGCGTGGCGATGAAGATCTGCGTCGCGCCCTTGGCCATGGCCTTGTTCGCGGCCTCGAAGTAGGCGCTGCCGACGGTGTTGTAGACGATGTCCGCGCCGCGGCCGTTCGTGAGTTCGCGCACCTGGGCGGCGATGTCGCCGGCGCCGGCATCGATCACGTCGACCGGGCCGCTCGCGAAACCTTCGAAGGGGCCGGCGCGCCGCTGGACCGCGATCGCGCGTGCGCCGCCTTGCGCAGCGAGTTGCACGGCTGCTTGCCCGACCTTGCCGTTCGCGCCCAGCACCAGCACCGTCTGGCCCGCCTGCGGCATGCCGCTGCGGCGAAAGCCTTCATAGGCGGTGACGAAGGGCACGCCGACGGCGCCGGCCTCGTCCATCGAGATGCTGCGCGGCCGATCGCGCAAGGCCTCCACCGGCAGCAGCAGGAAGCGCGCGTGCGAGCCGTCGCGCGTGATGCCGATATCGCCGCCCGAGCCGTAGACCTCGCGGCCCACCCATTCGGTCGGGCCCGCGACCACCACGCCCGCGAAGTCGCGTCCCGGCGTGCGCGGCCACACGGCTTGCGGCATCAGGCCCAGGCTGGCCTTCACATCGCTCGGGTTCACGGCGGCCGCGCCGACGCGCACCACCGCGAAGCCGGGCTTGGCGACGGGCTCGGGCTGGTCCGCGAAGTCGAGCTTCAATGCGTCGAGGTTTGCGGCCTTTTCGCGGACGCGCACGGCGCGTGCGACCGTCGTGTTGAGCACGGCGTTCATTGCTCAGCGCCCTCCCGCCAAGCCGAGCATCGTGCGCGCCTCGCGCGCACTCGCCACTTCGCCGCCGAGGCTCCGGATGATGTCGCGCGCCTTGGTCACCAGCTCCGCGTTGCTCTTCGCGAGCACGCCCTTCTCGAGATAGATGTTGTCTTCCATGCCGACGCGCACATGGCCGCCCAGCAGCCAGGCCTGCGCCACGATCGGGAACTCCATGCGGCCGATGCCGAAGGCGCTCCAGAAGGCGCCGGGCGGCAGCATGCTGCGCGCGTACATCACGGCCTCGGGCGTCGGCATGAAGCCGTACTTCACGCCCAGCACCAGGGTCCACATCGCAGGCCCTTCGAGCGTGCCGTCGGCGATCAGGTCCAGCGCCATGTGGATGTCGCCGGAGTCGAAGATCTCGAGCTCGGGCTTGACGCCCGCTTCGCGGATCACGCGCGCCATGCGGCGCACGTTCTTCGGCGTGTTGATGACCACGTCCGGGCCCGAGTTCATGGTGTTGAGGTCGAGCGAGCAGACGTCGGGCTTGATCAGCGCGATGTGCTCGACGCGCTTTTCCGGCGGCAAGAGGCTGGTGCCGGGCGCGTAGATCTTGGGGTCGTCCTCGCTCGGCACGAAGCGGCCACCCGGCCCGGTCGTGAGGTTGATGACGACTTCGCGGTTCTGCCGGCGGATGCGGTTCACCACATCGCGGTAGAGCTCGACCTGCATCGAGGGCTTGCCGCTTTCGGGATCGCGCACGTGGATGTGCACCTGGCCGGCGCCGGCGTCGGCCGCGGCCAGGCATTCGTCGGCGATCTGTGCCGGCGTGATCGGCAGGTGCGGCGTCTGTTCGGGCTTCACCAGGTTGCCGGTGACCGCGCAGGTGATCAGAGTTTTGCTGTTCACAGGTGTCTCCCCCCATCGACCACGATGCGCGTCCCGGTCACGAAGCGCAGCGTGGTGGCCAGCGCTTCCACGGTCGCGGCCACGTCCTCGGGCTTGCCGATGCGGCCGAGCGGCGTGGTGCTGGCCATCTTGGCCTTGAACTCTTCGCCGCGGCCCGGCACGAAGGCCGATTCGACCGCGCCCGGCGACACCGAGACCACGCGCACCGCGGGCGCCAGCGCCTTGGCCAGCGCGTCGCCGACCACGTCGAGGCCGGCCTTGGCCGCGACGTAGGCCAGGTTGCTGCCGACGCCGGTGAAGCCGGCGATCGACGAGATGTTGACGATCAAGCCGTCGCCGCTCGCCTTGAGCAGCGGCGCGAAGGCGCGGATGGTGGCGAAGACGCCGCGGAAGTTGGCGGCAAGCAACTCGTCGATGAGTTCATCGCTCAGCGCGTCGAGGTCGCCGGCTGCGATGGGCTGCGTGTGGCCGGCGCTGTTGACCAGGATGTCGCAGCGGCCGTAGCCCTCTTGCACGTCGGCCGCGGCCTTCTGCAGGCTGGGCGTGTCGACGATGTCGGCGCGCAGCGCGGCATGGCGCTGGCCTTGTGCAGTTGGGAGTGCGGTCGCGCGTTCGGCCGCGTCGTCGCCCTTGCGATGCAGCAGCACGCAGCTGGCGCCGAGCGCCGCGAGGCGCTGGGCCGTTGCCCAGCCGATGGCGCCGAGGCCGCCGGTGATGACGGCCACCTTGCCGTCGAGTCGAGGTGTGGGATCGAAGCTCATGCGAGTGAAGTCCGTGGAAGTTCAGGGAATGGGAGGACGGGGAAACTTCATCTCCCCGGGTTCGAGCACGAAGTCGTACTGGAGCGTGGCCTGCTCGCCGCCGCGCTGGGGCTCGAAGCAGCCGATCAGCCTGCGCGTGACGCCGAACACCGGGTCGCTCTCGAGGTTCTCGTCGTCGTCGGCGAAGACCTGGCTGATCAGCACCTTGTGGCCGGGCTTGCTGACCATGAAGTGCAGGTGCGCCGGGCGGTTGGGATGGCGCTGCTGCGCGCGCAGCAAGACGCCGCAGGGCCCGTCGGTCGGCACCGGGTAGCCGGCCGGGCGCACCGTGCGGAAGTGGTAGCGGCCCTCGGCATCGGTCTCGAAGCGGCCGCGCAGGTTCATGTCGTCCTGCTCCGGGTCCTGGTTCTCATACAGGCCGACCGGAGAGGCCTGCCAGGCATCGACGACGGCGCCGGCGAGCGGCCGGCCTTGCGTGTCACGCACCACGCCGCGCACCTCGAGCGGAACGCCCGGTGTGCTCGAGCGCGCGATCGACTCGCCGGCCTGGCACAACGGCGCATTGGCGCGCCAGAAGGGGCCCAGCAGCGCGGCCGGTGATTCGCCCTGCGGGTCCTGGTTGTTGAGCAGCGCCACCAGCGTCGAGACGCCCAGCAGGTCGGCGGCCAGCACCACCTCGTTCTTCTTCTCGCCGGTGGCCTGGCCGATGCCGACGATGAATTCGAGCGCCTGCTCGAACTCCTCTTCGCTCAGGTGCACTTCCTGGACGAAGGCGTGCAGGTGGCGGGTGAGCGCGGCCATCACGGTGCGCAGGCGTTCGTCGGGCGTGCGGGCCATCGCGGCGGTCGCGATCTGGAGCACGGAATCGGGGGTGGTCACGATGTTCATGGGGCTGCCTCTTTCTTTGCAAACGTTTGCAGATTATGGCGAGGAATAATTTCCGCGCAAGAAAGGGGTTTGCGAGAGCCCCCAATGAAATCAAGGCGATACTCTGTGTTCTCGCCAAGATCAATCGTTTGCAGTAAATGAGCCCCTCACTGTCTTCCCCGGTCACGATCCGCGACGTCGCGCAGGCCGCCGGCGTGCATGTCTCGACCGTGTCGCGCGCGCTCAATCCGGACAAGCGCGCGCTGATCAGCGAGGAGGTGCTGCGCGTGGTGGAAGAGGCAGCGCAGCGCCTGGGCTACCGGCCCAACCGCGCAGCCTCGGCGCTGCGCACCGGCCGCACCCACACCATCGGCGTGCTGGTGCCGGACATCACCAACCCGGTCTTCCCGCCCATCCTGCAGGGCATCGAGGCCAGCGCCGCGGCGCGCGGCTACTTCGTGTTCGTGACCAACGTGATGGACCATGCACTCGCGCGGCCGGTGGTCGAGCGCATGCTGGCGCAGCAGGTCGACGGGCTGGTGATGGCCATCGCCACGCGCGACGATCCGCTGGTCGACTACCTCAAGAAGGCCGGCATGCACACCGTGCTCGTGAACCGCGCCGACGAAAGCGGGCGCCTGCCGGCGGTGGTCAGCGACGACCGGCTGGCGATGAAGCTGGCGGTCGACCACCTGGTGTCCCTGGGGCACCGCCGCATCGCGCACCTGGCCGGGCCGCAGAACGTGCCGACCGGCGTCGCGCGCCGGCAGGGCGTGGAGCAGGCACTGCGCGATCGCGGGCTCGAGCTGGCTTGCGTGGCGGAATGCGAAAGCTACAGCCGCGAGGCCGGCCGCAAGGCCATGCAACAGCTGCTGGCGCAGAACGACCGGCCCGAAGCCGTGGTCTGCTGCAACGACCTGGTGGCGCTGGGCGCCTACGACCTGCTGCGCGTGCAAGGCCTGCGCGTGCCGCAGGACATCTCGATCACCGGCCACAACGACATGCCGCTGGTCGACATGGTCGATCCGCCGCTCACCACCATCCGCCTGCCGCATCGCGAGCTCGGCTGGCGCGCGGCCGAGATGCTGTTCGACGAGATCGAGGGCAAGGCGCTGTCGGCCTCCACCGTCGTGCTGCGGCCCGAGCTGGTGGTGCGCGCGTCGACGCGCCAACTGGTGCCGCGCTGAGGCCTGGGCCGAGCGGGCACGGGGCACGGGGGAGAATGGCCCCATGAATCTGCGCTTCGTCGAAGCTTTCCACTGGGCCGTGGCGCTCAAGAGCGTGACGCGCGCGGCCGAGAAGCTGCACCTCACGCAGTCCGCGCTGTCCAGCCGCATCGCCGCACTGGAGCGCGAGCTCGGCGTGCTGCTGCTCGACCGGCGCGACAAGCAGTTCCGCCTCACGGTGGCCGGCCAGCGCTTCCACCGCCTGGCGCAGCGGCTGCTGGAAATGCAGCAGCAGATCAAGTCCGAGATGGGATCGGGCACGGTGCGCGCGCAGGTGCTGCGCATCGGTGCGATCGAGTCGGTGGTCCACACCTGGCTGACCGACTGGCTCAAGCACATGCAGGCCACGCATCCGGACTTCGAGCTGGAGCTCACGGTGGAAACCACGCCGGTGCTGGTCGACCAGCTGCAGCGCGGCAAGCAGGACCTGGTGTTCGCCGCACTGCCGGCCAGCGGCGAGGGCGTGAGCACGCATGCACTGCCCACCATGGAAATGAGCTTCGTCGGGCACCAGGTGCTGCATCCGCGGCGGCTCTACAAGCTGCAGGACCTGTTCGGCTTCGACCTGCTGACCTTCCAGCGCGGCTCGCAGCCGCATGTGGCGCTGCTGGATCTGTTCAGGCGTGCCGGCCTGGAGACGCCGCGCGTGCATGCGATCTCGTCGATCTCTGCGATGGCGCAGCTGGTCGAGGCCGGCTTCGGCATCGCCACCTTGCCCAGGGCCGCGGCCGAGCATCTGGCGCTGCGGCTGCCGCTGCGCGTGCTGAAGTGCGACACCGCGCCGGCGCCGCTGCCGATCCACGCGAGCTACCGCGAAGACCCGACCTCGCACCTGACCGAGGCGGCGCTGGCCTCGGCCTTGCAGTTCGCGTCGCCCAAAACTGGGTCACATAAAAAATCGATGAGCTGAGCAAGAAATTTTGCGTTGGAGTTGGCGCGCGTTAATTTCCACAATGCGTCCCGTCACAGAGCTTTCACACACGAAAGCCTTTTACGAGGATGCACGATGCCCGCAGAACCTACCGCCAACACGAATGCCAGTCCGACCCTTGATGCCGCTTCCGATGCGCTGAGCGTCCGCCGCGCGGCGCGCAGCGGCGCGCTGGCCACGCATACCAGCGGCCTGGCCCGCGAGTACGTGCAGGGCAACGTGGTGATCCTGCCCGAGGCGCTGGCCGGCGATTTCCTGCGCTACTGCCAGCGCAACCCCAAGCCCTGTCCGCTGCTGGCGGTGTCCGAGCCCGGCGATCCGATGCTGCCCGGCCTGGGCGCGGAACTCGACATCCGCACCGACGTGCCGGCCTACCGCGTCTGGCGCGAGGGCGAACTGGTCGAGCAGCCCACCGACATCCGCACGCTGTGGCGCGACGACCTCGTGAGCTTCGTGATCGGCTGCTCCTTTTCCTTCGAGCATGCGCTCTTGGCCGACGGCATCCGGCTGCGCCACGTCGACCAGGGCCGCAACGTCGCGATGTACCGCACCCATATCCAGACCGCGCGCGCCGGCGCTTTCCACGGGCCGATGGTGGTGTCGATGCGGCCGCTCAAGGCCGCCGATGCGATCCGCGCGGTACAGATCACCTCTCGCATGCCCGAGGTCCATGGCGCCCCGGTGCATCTGGGCGACCCGGCCGCCATCGGCATCGCCGACCTGGCCCACCCCGACTACGGCGACGCGATTGAAATCCGCGCCGGCGAGATCCCCGTGTTCTGGGCCTGCGGCGTGACCCCGCAAGCGGCCATCGCCCAGGCCAAGCCGGCGTTCTGCATCACCCACGCACCGGGCGCCATGCTGGTGACCGACCTTCTCAACCGGCAGCTGGGCCGCTGCTGATCCCCATCCCAAGGAGACTCCCCATGAAGATTCGCTTCTCTGCCGCCCTCGTGGCTGCGCTGGCCGCCACCGCCGCCACGGCCCAGACCAAATGGGACCTGCCGTCCGGCTACGGCGCCAACACCTACCAGGTGCAGAACCTGCAGCAGTTCGCCGACGACGTGGACAAGGCCACCGCCGGCAAGCTCAAGATCGCGGTGCACCCCAACGCCTCGCTGTTCAAGGCCAACGAGATCAAGCGCGCCGTGCAGTCGGCGCAAACCCCGATCGGCGAATTCATCCTCTCCAGCGCCGCCAACGAAGCGCCGGTGTTCGGGCTCGATTCGGTCCCCTTCCTGGCCACCAGCTATGCCGAAGCCAGGCGCCTGCACGAGGTGTCGCAGCCCTACCTGACCAAGACGCTCGCGGCGCAAGGCCTGAAGCTGCTGTACGCCGTGCCGTGGCCGCCGCAGGGCCTGTACTCCATCAAGCCGGTGGCCTCGACCAAGGACTTGAAGGGCACCAAGATGCGCGCCTACAACCCGGCCACTTCGGCCATCGCGCAATCGGTCGGCGCGCAGCCGGTCACGATCCAGCTGGCCGAGCTCAGCGCGGCGCTGGCCACCGGCGGCGTCGACAACTTCCTGACTTCGAGTGCCAGCGGCGTGGACAGCAAGCTCTACGAGCAGGCCAAGTACTTCTACGACGTCAACGCCTGGCTGCCGCGCAACGCGGTGGTGGTGAACCAGAAGGCCTTCGACACGCTCGACAAGGCCACGCAGGACGCCGTGCTCAAGCAGGCCGCCGCCGCCGAGCAGCGCGGCTGGCGCATCAGCGAGGAAAAGGACGGCGAGTACATCAAGCAGCTGGCCGCCAAGGGCATGAAGATCGACGCCACCAGCGAAGTCCTCAAGCAGGAACTCAAGCTCGTCGGCACGCGCATGACCGAGGACTGGCTGCGCGTCGCCGGCGCCGATGGCAAGGCCATCGTGGACGCCTACAAGAAGTAAATCCCCCCACCGGAGACATCCATGCAAACACCGGCACCGAGTGCCACGGTGGAGGGAGCGGCGCGCCTGCCTTCCGACATCGGCACCTTCCCTGCGGCCAGCGCCACCGCGCTGCGCCGCCTGCTCGACGGCCTCTTCTTCGGTGCCGGCATCCTCGGCGCCGGCTGCGTGGCGCTGATCTGCCTGCTGATGGTGGTGCAGAGCCTGGGGCGCCAGTTCGACGTCGCCACCGGCGCCATCACCGACGTGGTGGCCTGGCTGTGCGCAGCAGCCGCCTTCCTGACTATGGCGCATGCCTTCAAGCACGGCGACTTCGTGCGCGTGACGCTGCTGCTGGAAAAGCTCGGACCCGGTGCACGCCGCGTGCTGGAGCTGCTCTCGCTGGGCATCGCGACGCTGGCCACCGCCTACCTGGCCTGGTGGGCCTGCAGGTTCACCTACGAGAGCTGGGCCTTCAACGAAGTGGCGCAAGGCCTGCTGCCGCTGCCGATCTGGATTCCGCAGCTGAGCTTTGCGCTGGGCGCGCTGCTGCTGGTGCTCGCAGTCGTCGACGAATTCGTCATCGTGCTGCGCGGCGGCGTCCCGACCTTTGTGCGACTGGTCGAGGAACGCCATGCGCAGGGCGACTTCTCTTCCGACCTTTGACCTGAGGCCCGAATCATGGACATCCTGATGGTCGGCGGCGTTCTGCTGCTGTTGATGCTGACGCTGCTCTCGGGCGGCGTGTGGATTGCGATGACGCTGGCCATCTGCGGCTGGGTCGGGCAGGCCTTCTTCACCTCGACCCAGCCGGGCCTGAACCTGTTCTCGGCCTTCTGGGAAAGCAACGCGAGCTGGGAGCTCGCCGCGCTGCCGCTCTTCATCTGGATGGGCGAGATCCTGTTCCGCACCAAGCTCAGCGAGGAGATGTTCGAGGGCCTGGCGCCCTGGCTCGGCCGCGTGCCGGGCCGGCTGATGCACACCACCATTCTGGGCTGCGGCATCTTCGGCTCGGTCTCGGGCTCCTCGGCCGCGACCTGCGCGACCATCGCCAAGGTGGCGCTGCCCGAGCTCAAGAAGCGCGGCTACGACGAGAAGATGGCGCTGGGCTCGCTGGCCACGGCCGGCACGTTGGGCATCCTGATCCCGCCCTCGATCACCATGGTGGTCTACGCGGTGGCGGCCGACGCCTCGATCATCCGCGTCTTCCTCGCGGGCTTCCTGCCCGGCTTCGTGCTGATGGCGCTGTTCTCGGGCTACATCATGTGGTGGGCGCTGCGCAACCCGAAGCGCATGCCGCCGGCCGAGCCCGCCATCGGCTTCATCGAGAAGCTGCGCCGCTCGCGCAACCTGATTCCCTGCGGCGCGCTGATCGTCTTTATCTGCTGGGCGCTGGTGGCCGGCTGGGCGACGGCCACCGAATGCGCGGCCTATGGCGTGGTCGGCGCGCTGGCGCTGGCCCTGTGGAGCCGGTCGCTCACCTGGCGCAACTTCGGCGAAGGCCTGATGGGCGCGGCCCGCACCAGCTGCATGATCATGTTCATCCTGGCCGGCGCCGCCTTCCTGACCAAGACCATGGCCTTCACCGGCATCCCGCGCGAGCTGGCGCTGTGGGTCGAGGCCATGCACCTGTCTCCCACGGCGCTGATCGCGGCGCTGGTGGTGGTGTACCTGGTGCTGGGCACCGCGCTCGACGGCATCAGCATGATCGTGCTCACGGCCGCCGTGGTGCTGCCGATGGTGCAGAAGGCCGGCTTCGACCTCGTCTGGTTCGGCATCTTCGTGGTGCTCTTGGTCGAGATCGCCGAGGTCACGCCGCCGGTGGGTTTCAACCTGTTCGTGCTGCAGAACATGACCGGCAAGGACAGCAACCTGATCGCCAAGGCCGCGATTCCTTTCTTCTTCTGCCTGGTGGTGTGCATCGCGCTGATCACGCTGTTCCCGGGCATCGTCACCTGGCTGCCCGACTACGTGATGGGCGTGGCGAAGTGATCGATCGCAGAACCCTTTGCGGCATGGCCTGCGCGAGCCTGCTGCCGGCGGCCCGCGCGCAGACCGTCTGGAAACTGGCCACCGGCTATCGGGCCGAGTCCTTCCATGGTGAGAACCTGCAGCAGTTTGCCGCCGACGCGGCGGCTGGCCCGGGCGGGCTGAGGATCGAACTGCACCCGAACAACAGCCTGTTCAAACTGAACGAGATCGCGCCGGCCGTGCGCGCGGGCAAGCTGGAAGCCGGCGAGACCATCATGGCGAGCCTGGTCAAGGACATGCCTGTCGCCGGCGCCGATGCGGTGCCCTTCATCGTGCGCAGCTATGCCGATGCCCGCCGCATGTGGCGCCACCAGCGGCCGGTGATCGAGGCCAGGTTCGCGGCAGCGGGGCTCAAGGTCCTCTACGCGGTGCCCTGGCCGCCGCAGGGGCTCTATACGCAGAAGCCAATCGCCCGCGCGGCCGACCTGCGCGGCGGCAGGATGCGCACCTACAACCGCACCACCGAGCGCATCGCCGAGCTGATGGGCGCCAGTGCCGTCGACGTCCCCATGGTCGAGGTCGGCAAGGCGCTCGCCGACGGCCGCATCGACAGCATGATCACCTCGGCCGTGACCGGCGTGGAGAACCGGGTCTGGGACCACGTCAGGCACTACTACGAGATCAATGCCTGGTTCCCCAAGAACATCGTGTTCGCCGGCGAGGCTGCCTTCAAGGCGCTGCCGGCACCCGCGCAGCGCAGCCTGATGAACGCCGCCGAGGCCGCCGAAGCACGCGGCTGGGCTGCCAGCGAAAGGGTCGCCGCCACCTCGGTCGATGAACTTCGCCGGCGCGGCATGAAGGTCGAGCCCATCCCGCCGGATCTGCTCACCGACGTCAAGCGCCTGGGCGAGCGCTTCTCGCTCGAATGGGTGCGCGAGGTCGGCGCCGACGCCAACACCATCTTCGTTCCCTACTTCACCCAGCAATGAACAAGCAAGCACACTCCCTCTGGCAGTTCTGGATCGACCGCGGCGGCACCTTCACCGACCTGGTGGGCCGCGCGCCCGACGGCACGCTGCACACCCTCAAGATGCTCTCGGAAAACCCCGAGCACTACCGCGATGCGGCCGTCGAAGGCATCCGCCGCCTGCTCGGCCTGAAAGCCGGCGAGCTGATCACCCCCGAGCGCGTCGAGTGCGTGAAGATGGGCACCACGGTCGCCACCAACGCGCTGCTGGAGCGCAAGGGCGACCGCACGGTGCTGGTCACCACGCGCGGCTTTCGCGATGCGCTGCGCATCGCCACCCAGGCGCGCCCGCGCCTGTTCGACCGCCACATCGTGCTGCCCGAACTGCTGTACGAGCGCGTGATCGAGGCGAAGGAGCGCATCGGTGCCCAGGGCGACGTGGTCCAGGCGCTGGACGAAGCGGCCCTGCGCGCCTCGCTGCAGGCCGCCTTCGACGCCGGCATCCGCGCCTGCGCCATCGTCTTCATGCATGGCTGGCGCTACACCGCGCACGAGCTCGCGGCCGAGCGGATCGCACGCGCCATCGGCTTCACCCAGGTCTCGGCATCGCACAAGACCAGCCCGTTGATGAAGCTGGTGCCGCGCGGCGACACCACGGTGGTCGATGCCTACCTCTCGCCCATCCTGCGCCGCTATGTCGACCAGGTGGCGGCGCAGATGCCGGGCGTGCGCCTGTTCTTCATGCAGAGCTCGGGCGGCCTCACGCAGGCGCAGCGCTTCCAGGGCAAGGACGCCATTCTTTCCGGCCCGGCCGGCGGCATCGTCGGCATGGTGCGCACGGCAGTGCAGGCCGGACACGAGAAGGTGATCGGCTTCGACATGGGCGGCACCTCGACCGATGTTTCTCACTACGCGGGCGAGTTCGAACGCGCCTTCGAAACCCAGGTGGCCGGCGTGCGCATGCGCGCGCCGATGATGAGCATCCACACCGTGGCGGCCGGCGGCGGCTCGGTGATCCGCTTCGACGGCGCGCGCCTGCGTGTCGGCCCCGAATCGGCCGGCGCCAACCCCGGCCCCGCGAGCTACCGGCGCGGTGGGCCGCTCGCCACCACCGATGCCAACGTGCTGCTAGGAAAGATCCAGCCGGCCTGGTTCCCCAAGGTGTTCGGCCCCGCGGCCGACGAGGCGCTGGATCGCGAGGCGGCGAGGCAGCGCTTCGAAGCCATGGCACAAGAGATGAGCGACGCCACCGGCCGCAGCGTGAGCGCCGAGGACGTGGCCAGCGGCGCCTTGCAGATCGCGGTGGCGAGCATGGCCAACGCGATCAAGCGCATCTCGGTGGCGCGCGGCTACGACGTCACGCATTACACGCTGCAGTGCTTCGGCGGAGCCGGCGGCCAGCATGCCTGCCTGGTGGCCGACGCGCTGGGCATGAGCACCGTGTACGCGCATCCGTTCGCCGGCGTGCTGTCGGCCTACGGCATGGGCCTGGCCGACCAGATCGCGATGCGCGAGGCGGCGGTGGAGCGCCAGCTCGACGCCGCGGGTCTCGCAGCGGCGGCCGAGGCCGCCGGGCGCCTGCGTGCCGCGGCCGAAGACGAGCTGGCAGCGCAGGGCGTCGGCCGCGCCGGCATCGAAAGCTTCCATCGCGTGCAGGTGCGCTACGAGGGCACCGACACCGCGCTGCCTTGCACGCTGCCGTTGAGCATGACGCCCGACGAAGCGGTCGCCGCGATCAGCGACGAGTTCGCGCAGGCCTACCGCCAGCGCTTCGCTTTCCTGATGCCGGATCGGGCGCTGGTGATCGAAGCCGTCTCGGTCGAGGCCGTGGGCGCCGGCGAACGCAGCGTATCGGCGCCGCAGGCCGATCCGGCCGAGGGCCATCGGCCCGAGCCGGCCAGCCACGTCTCGATGTACTGCCAGGCCGACGAGCAGCCGGCCGGCTGGCGCCAGGCGGCCCTCCATGTGGGCGAGTCGCTGGCCCCCGGCGCACGCATCGACGGCCCGGCGATCCTGGCCGGCAAGAACGCCACCACCGTGGTCGAACCGGGCTGGCAGGCGCGCGTCACCGCGCTCGGCGTCGAGCTGAAGCGCATCAAGCCGCGCGTATCGGCCCACGCAGTGGGCACCGAGGCCGACCCGGTGATGCTGGAGGTGTTCAACAACCTGTTCATGAACATCGCCGAGCAGATGGGTCTCCGGCTGTCGAACACGGCCTACTCGGTCAACATCAAGGAGCGGCTCGACTTCTCGTGCGCGCTGTTCGACGCCACCGGCAACCTGATCGCCAATGCGCCGCACATGCCGGTGCACCTGGGCTCGATGAGCGAATCGATCAAGACCGTGATCGACGGCAACCCCGGCATGCGTGCGGGCGACGTGTATGTGCTCAACGATCCCTACCACGGCGGCACGCATTTGCCCGACATCACGATCGTCACGCCGGTGTATCTGGAGCAGCAAGACGCCAGGCCGTCCTTCTTTGTCGCCTCGCGCGGCCACCATGCCGACATCGGCGGCATCACGCCCGGCTCAATGCCGCCGTTCTCGACCACCATCGCCGACGAAGGCGTGCTGATCGACAACTTCAAGCTGGTCGACCAGGGCCTGCTGCGCGAGGAGGAACTGCGCGCTCTGCTGGCCGGCGGCGCCCATCCCTCGCGCAACATCGAGCAGAACCTGGCCGACCTGCGGGCCCAGATCGCCGCCAACGAAAAAGGCGTGCAGGAACTCAGGGCGATGGTCGCGCAGTACGGCCGCGCCACGGTGGCCGCCTACATGCAGCATGTGCAGGACAACGCCGAGGAGTCGGTGCGCCGCGTGATCACCGCGCTGTCCGACGGCGAGTTCACGCTGCCGCTGGACAACGGCGCGCAGATCCGGGTGCGGGTGCGCGTGAACACCACCGCGCGCAGCGCGACGGTCGACTTCAGCGGCACCAGCGCGCAGCTCTCCAACAACTTCAACGCGCCCAGGTCGATCACCATGGCTGCCGTGCTCTACGTGTTTCGCACGCTGGTGGACGACGACATTCCGCTCAACGCCGGCTGCCTGAAGCCGATCCACGTGGTGGTGCCCGAAGGCTGCATGCTCAACCCGACGCCGCCGGCCGCCGTGGTGGCCGGCAACGTGGAGACCTCGAGCTGCGTGACCAACGCGCTGTACGGCGCGCTGGGCGTGATGGCGGCCAGCCAGTGCACGATGAACAACTTCACCTTCGGCAACGCGCAGCACCAGTACTACGAAACCATCTCGGGCGGTTCGGGCGCCGGCTCGGGCTTCGACGGCACCAGCGTCGTGCAGACCCACATGACCAACTCGCGCCTGACCGATCCCGAGGTGCTGGAATTCCGCTACCCGGTGCGGCTCGACAGTTACGAGATCCGCGCGCGCTCGGGCGGCGCCGGCCGCTGGCGCGGCGGCGACGGCGGCGTGCGCAGGATCCGCTTCCTGGAGCCGATGACCGCATCGATACTCAGCAACGGCCGCGACCACGGCGCCTTCGGCATGGCCGGCGGCCAGCCGGGTGCCGTCGGCATCAACCGAGTCGAGCGCGCCGACGGGCGCATCGAAGCGCTGGGCCACAGCGCGCAGGTCGAGATGGCGGTGAACGACGTGTTCGTGATCGAAACGCCGGCAGGCGGCGGCTACGGCACGGCCTAGACGGGTTCGCGGCGCGTGCCGGTGTGGCCGTTCAGCAGCGCCGGCACTTCGCTGCGTCCGATGCCGAGGTCGAGCAGCTCGTGCTCGCTCATGGCCGCGAGCTGCAGCGCCTGGTGGCGCTCGCGGCGCTTGGCCAGCGCACGCGCGAACCAGTCGATAAAGGCTTGCAGCGGTTCCTTTGCGGGCAGATTCATCCTGAGTTCCATCGCGTCTCTCCTTGAGATGCAGCGATGGTGCGACGCCGCGTGCTATTGTGGAAGTTGAGATTTCTGAAGCCACCAATCAGGATTCCTGATGCGACAGCTGAACCTGGACCAACTCCGCACCCTGGTATCGATCTCCGATCTGGGCACCTTCTCCGCCGCCGCGCAGGCGCTGCACCTCGCGCAGCCGACGGTGAGCCTGCACATCAGCGAGCTCGAATCGCGGCTCGGCGCGCCGCTGGTGGTGCGCGGCAGCCGGCGCGTGACGCCCACCGCGGCCGGCGCGGCGCTGGTGGAGCGCGCGCGACGCCTGTTGCGCGATGCCGACGAGGCGGTCGATGCGGTGCGGCGCCAGGCCGAAGGGCGCGTGGGCCGCGTGCGCCTGGGCACCTCGACCGGCGTGGTGGCCGACCTGCTGCCGCAGGTGCTCGAAGCGCTGGAGGAGCACCACGCGGGGATCGACGTCGAGGTCAGCATCCTCGGTTCGAACGAGGCGATGTCGCGGCTGGCGGCCGGCACGCTCGACATCGGCCTGGTCGCGATGCCGCAGCCGCCGCTGCGCGACCTGGTGGTCACGCACTGGCGCAGCCAGGCCATGATGGCTTTCGTGCCGCAGCGCTGGAAGGCGCCGAAACGGGCCACGCCGCAGTGGCTGGCCGCGCAGCCCTTGATCTTCAACGACGCCACCACCCACATGTATCGGCTGACGATGGAATGGTTCGCCGCCGCCGGCCACTCGCCGCGCGCCCGCATCGAGCTCAACTACGACGCGGCGATCCGAAGCCTGGTGGCCGCCGGCTACGGCGCCGCGCTGCTGCCGCTGCAGCAGACCACCGATGCGCCGCTCAACGAGCGCATGCAGGTCCTGCCGCTTTCCCCGCGCCTGGTGCGCCGGCTCGGCATCGCGCACCGGCCGCGCGCCACGCTCGACGGCGCCACCGAGAGCGTGCTTGAAATCCTCGCGCGCTTCGGGCAGGCCTAGGCCGTGGCGGCGTGGTGCTCCAGCCGGGCGCGGTCCAGCAGCTCGATGCTGCGGTAGCCCACGCGCAGCGTCCCGTCCTCTTCCCACAGCTTCAGTTGCCGGTTCACGCTCTGGCGCGAAACACCGAGCATGAAGGCGAGGTCTTCCTGCGACACGGCGAGCAGGGTACTGCCGGCGCGCGCATCCAGCGTCAACAGCCGATGCGCGAGCCGGACCGGCAGCGGCATCAGGATTGCGTCGTCGATCCAGGCCAGGGCCTGTCGCAGGCGCAGGCACACCAGCCGCGTGAACGCCATGTGCACGTCCGGACGCGTCGCGATCAGGTGGTGGAAGTCGCTCGCGGCCACCACCGCCATCTCGGTGGCGTCGACAGCGCAGGTGTCGTACACGCGCTCGCGTCCGACCAGGAGCGATACTTCGCCGAACCAGTGGCCGGGCTCGAGCATCGAGATCACTGCCTCGCGCCCGCCGGAGGCGACCACGCTCACGCGCAGCGAACCGCTCACCACGCCGAACAAGGCATCGGGCGAGGAGCCCTTGTGGAAAAGCGAATCGCCGCGTGCCAGCGTCCGGCGATGGGCCACGGCGAGCAGGGTTTGCTGAATGTCTTCGGGCAGGCGCATGTCGTCTGCGCCTTGGCCGGGCGGGGGCGTCGAGTCTGGCATTGCGGGTTTCTCCGGAGAAGCAACTGCCAACAAAGGACAGTCTGCGCGCAGACGCCTGCCGATAGTACCCACGATGAACAACCCCACACCACTCCAAGCGCTGCGCGAGCGACTCGTGCTCGACCATTTCGCCGACGAAACCCGGCAGGACTTCGATGCCGTGCTCGGCACCTTTCCGCATCCGCACTACGAACTCATCGCCAGCGGCGAGGTGCACGACGGCATCGACAAGGTGCGTGCGTACTACGCCGAGACGCGCAAGGCCTTTCCGGATCAGCGCCACGAGATCATCCGGCTGCGCCACGCCGACGATTCGGTGGTCGTCGAGTTCTGGCTGCTGGGCACCCATCGCGGGCCGCTCAAGGGCCTGCCGCCGACGGGCAATGCCTTCCGCTGCCGGATGGTCGCGTTCTTCATCTTCGAGGGCGAGCGGCTGGTGTGCGAGCGCGTCTACTACGACACGCTCAGCATGCTCCGGCAGCTGCTGGTCGGCATGCCGAGTGCGGCGCTGCCGGGTTTGATCGGAGCGCTGCTCGGCCAGCCCCGGGCCGAGGCGGCGACTGGGGCGGCGCTGGCCTGATCGCGCCATGAACGCAATCGATCTCAAGGAGCGCCATGCCGTCGTCACCGGCGGCGCGCGCGGCATCGGGCTGGCCATTGCACGTCGTTACCTGGAGGCCGGCGCGAGCGTCGCGCTGTGGGACCTCGAAGCCGGCGCACTCGCCGAGGCCCGTGAGCTGCTGGCGCCGCTCGGGCGGGTGCACACTGCGGTGGTCGACGTGCGGCAGGAGGCGCAGATCGAACAGGCCGCGCAAGAGTCGCACGAGGCCTTCGGCGACGTGCACATCCTGGTCAACAACGCGGGCGTGCTCGGCCCGGTGGCGCCGAGCTGGGACTACACGCCGGCGCAATGGCGCGAGGTGCTGGACATCAATCTCACGGGCGCGTACCTCTGTTGCCGTGCGCTGGTGCCCCCCATGCGGGCCGTGCGCAGCCGCGAGCCAAGGCGGGACCCGGGCGCACCGGCGAGGCAGCGCGTGATCAACATCGCCTCGGTGGCCGGCAAGGAGGGCAATGCCTTCAATGCCGCCTACTCGGCATCCAAGGCCGGGCTGATCGCCTTCACCAAATCGCTGGCCAAGGAGCTCGCCGGCGACGGCGTGCTGGTCAACTGCATCACGCCGGCCTCGGCCGACACCGCGATCTTTGCCGGCGTTCCGCCCGAGCACCGCGAAGAGATGCGCCGCGTACTGCTGGGGCGTGTACCGATGGCACGCTTCGTCGAAGTCGACGAGGTCGCCGCCATGGCCTGCTGGCTCGCTTCGGCCGACTGCTCCTTCAGCACCGGCGCCGTGTTCGACATTTCGGGCGGGCGCTCGGTCTACTGAGCGGCACCCGGATCAAGAAAAGAGGAGACAAGCCATGATCCGCGATCCCCATCGGATCGGCCTGCTGCCGATCACCGACTTCGACGGCGCCCGCAGCGCGCCGATGCCGCAGGACCGGCTGCGTGCGCTGCGCCATCGCGGCGCACAGTTCCGCGAGCGCTTTCTCGACGAAGCGCCGGTGCGTTGCGCGCGCAGCGTCGACCTGCTGCGCATCCCGTATCCGGCCTGGTACGCCTTCAGCGGCGTGTATGCGCAGCAGCTGCTGAAGCCGCACATGGTCCACCTGCTGTCGCGCACCGTGTTGATCCAGTTCGAGGACTTCGAAGGCCAGCTTCGCACGCTGCTCTTCACGCCGGCCGACTTCGAGGCCGGCGGCGAGACACCCTATTTCAAGCGGCTGAGCGAGCAGACGCCGAAATTCCTGCACAGCACCGTCGCACCGATCTATTCGACCGTGCCGCAGGCCCTGGCGAACATGGGCGTGGCGCCGGCGCAGATCGACTACATCAGCTATGACCACCTGCACACGCAGGACCTGAGGCGTTGGCTCGGCACCGGCACGACGCCGGGCCTCATGCCCAACGCGAAGCTGCTGGTGCATCGGCAGGAGCTTGCGAGCGTGCAGGGCCTGCTGCCCGTGCAGGCCGACTGGTACTGCCCGCACGGGCTGGACGGCATTCCGGCCGAACGCATCCTCGGCTTCGGGGGCAGCGTGCAACTGGGCCGCGGCGTGGCGCTGGTGCATACGCCCGGCCATACCGAAGGCAACCATTCGCTGGTGTACCGCACGCCCGACGGCATCCGCGTGAGCAGCGAGAACGGCGTGTCGGCCGACAGCTGGGCGCCCGAGCATTCGCGCCACAACGGCATTCGCCGCTACGCTCTTGCCACGGGCGCGGAAGCGATCCTCAACGGCAACACGCAGGAAGGCAGCAACGACCAGTACCTCTCGATGGTGCTCGAGAAGACCATCGCCGGCGCCTCGGCCACGCACGAGTTCAGCAACGTCGTGCCGTCGAGCGAGTGCACGCCGCACTGGCTGTTCCCGGGGGCGCCCGCGAGCCACCTGTGGGGCGAGACCGCCTTTGGCACGCCGGTGGCGGCCTGAGACGCGCGCACGAAACACGACAACGAAGGAGAAACCCGATGAACACCGCAACCCTCGCCGGCTCCCCCACCGGCGCCCCGCACGAAATGGCGGCGCGCGCCGACGACGCCCTCTTTCGCAAGATCACCTGGCGGCTGATCCCGCTGTTGTTCGCGTGCTATGTCCTCAACTACCTGGACCGCACCAACGTCGGCTACGCGCAGTTGCAGATGAAGGACCAGCTGGGCTTCAGCGATGCGATCTTCGGGCTCGGCGCCGGCATCTTCTTCGTCGGCTACGCGCTGTTCGAGATCCCGAGCAACCTGATGCTGGCGCGCATCGGCGTGCGCGCGACGCTGCTGCGCATCATGGCGCTGTGGGGGCTGACTTCGGCCGCGATGATGTTCGTCAGCACGCCCACGCAGTTCTACGTGCTGCGCTTCCTGATCGGCGTGTTCGAGGCCGGGTTCGCGCCCGGCGTGCTGTTCTACCTGACGCTCTGGTACCCCTCGCGCCGCCGCGCACAGGTCACGGCGCTGTTCTTCATGGCCTATGGCGCCGCGCCCATCGTCGCGGGGCCGATCGCCGGGCTCACGATGACCTATCTCGACGGCGCTCTCTCGCTCAGGGGCTGGCAATGGCTGTTCCTGCTGGAGGGCCTGCCGAGCGTGCTGCTGGGCATCGCGGCCTTCCTCTGGCTTTCCAACAGCCCCGCCGATGCGCCCTGGCTCAGCGGCGCCGAAAAGCTGCGCGTGCTGCGCACGCTGGAGGAAGACCAGGCCGCGCAAGGCTCGGCCGGGCGCCAGACCATCGGCAGCGCGCTGCGCGACGCGCGCGTGTGGCTGCTGGGCTTCATGTCCTTCCTGATCATCCTGGGCAGCTACGCGCTGGCGTTCTGGCAGCCGACGATGATGAAGGCCATGGGCCTCAGCGTGCTGCAGATCGGCTTCTATTCCATCGTGCCTGCGGTGGTCGGCATCGCGTCAAGCATCCTGGTCGGCCGCCATTCCGACCGCACGCGCGAGCGACGCTGGCACTTTGCGGTGGCGGCAGTCGTCGGCGCGCTCGGCTTGTCGCTCACCACGCTGTTCATGCACAACCCGCCGGCCGCGGTGGCCTGCCTGGCGCTGGCCGCGGCGGGCATCGGCAGCGCCTTCATCATCCTGTGGGCGGTGCCCGGATCCTTCCTGTCGAAGAACGCTGCCGCCACCGGCATCGCGCTGATCAGCACCGTGGGCGGGAGCGCGGGCATGGTGGCGCCGATGATGGTCGGTGTGATCAAGACCGCGACCGGCGGCTTCGGCTTGAGCCTCTACATCCTGAGCGGCGCGCTCGTGCTGTCGGCGCTGTTGATGCTGCTGGCGCTGCCGAGGAGCGCGCTGCCGCAGGCTCAGCGCGGTTTCTGAAAGTCGCCTTCGATCCACACCGCCGCGCTGTCGGCATTGAGCTTGAAGCCCGGGGCCACGCGCACCTCACCCAGCTGCGCGCCGAGTTCGTCGTGCGCGCGGAGCACGGCATGCGGGTTGTCCTCGTCCGGCACGATCTGCAGCGAGACTCGGATGCGCTCCGACCCCGCGCCGACGCTCACGCTCTTGTTGAGCTGCGCATGCAGCTGCTGCTCGTGCCGGCGCAGCACCTCGGCAGCCGTCTTGACCAGCGTGTGGAAGGCCGGCGCATCGAGCGGCTTGGGATTCTTCTTGTCGCGGCCCATGGTCCAGGGCCCGACCAGCGCTGGTTCGGGGTCGCCGTGGCGCGTCATCGAAACGGCCCAGCCGTCGTCGTCTTCGTTCTTGATCACGCGGGCGGTCCAGCGCTCGTCGCTCCAGAGGGTGGCTTCTTGAATGAGGGTGGTCTGTTCTGTCATGGGGGTGGGTCAGAAGATGGAAAGGCCGGTGCGCGCAACGAAGAGTTCGAGCGCCTTCATGCCCAGCAGCGAATTGCCCGTGGCATCGAGCGCGGGCGACCAGACGCACAGCGTGAGCTGGTCGGGCACCACCGCGACGATGCCGCCGCCGACGCCGCTCTTGCAGGGCAGGCCGATCGAGAAGGCCACGTCGCCGGCGGCGTCGTAGGTGCCGCAGGTCAGCATCAGTGCGTTGATGCGCCGCGCATGGCGCTCGGTCGTGATCTCCGGCTCGCCGTCGCGCGGGTGGGCGCCGTCGCGGCACAGGAAGCCGGCGGCGCGCGCCAGTTGCACGCAGCTCATGCGGATCGCGCACTGGTGGAAGTACATGTCGAGCACGGCCTCGACGCCATTGTCGAGCTTGCCGAAGCTCTTCATGAAATTCGCGAGCGCGTAGTTGCGGTAGCCCGTCGCGGCCTCGGAGGCTGCCACTTCGGAATCGAAGCCGATGGGCTCGCCGCACAGGTTGCGCATGAGTTCGAGGATGTCGGCCTTGGCATCGCCCTGGCTCACGAGCCGGTCGGCCACGGCGATGGCGCCGGCATTGATGAAGGGATTGCGCGGTCTGCCCTGCTCATGCTCGAGCTGCACCAGCGAGTTGAATGGATTGCCCGAAGGCTCGCGGCCGATGCGCTCCCACAGCGCGTCGCCCATGCGCCGCATCGCGAGCGTGAGCGTGAAGAGCTTGGAGATGCTCTGGATCGAGAAGGGCGTCGTAGCATCGCCGGCAGATGCCTCCTGTCCCTGGCAGGTTCGCAGCGCGATTCCGAACTGCTGCGCCGGCACGCGCGCGAGCGCGGGGATGTAGCTGGCGACCGTGCCGCCGGCGCCCAGCAGGGGGCGGATTGCGGCGTTGATCTCGTCGAGGATGGGTTGGAAGTTCATGAGCGTGGGCGTGACGCATTCATTTCGGTGGATTCTGCAGTCGCTTCCACGCAATGACCGGCCAGTCGCTGCGCATCTGGGCCGTCTCGCCGCCATAGACAACACTGCCGCCTTCCAGCGCATCCGGAAATAGCGCAGAAAACCCCGACAGCCCCCTGAAGTAGTCGGAGTTGACCGTGGCGCCGGCCTTGATCTCGACCGCGCGGAATCGACGTCCGGATGGCAGCAGCAGATCGACTTCGTTGCCGGTGGCGTCGCGGTAGAAATACATCTCCGCCGTCTCGCCGCGGTTGAAACGCGATTTCAACGCCTCGATGACCACGAAGTTCTCGAACAGGCTGCCGAACAGCGGATCGCGCGCGACCTGTTCCGGCGTACGCAGGCCGAGCAGCCAGCACGCCAGCCCCACATCGTGGAAGTAGAGCTTGGGACTCTTGACCAGACGCTTCGATGTGTTGGTGAACCAGGGCGGCAGGACGTGCACGATGTAGCTGGTCTGAAGCAGGTCCAGCCAGGCTCGCGCAGTCGCGTGCGAGACGCCGGCATCGTTGCCCAGGCTCGTCAGGTTCACGAGCTGGCCGATGCGACCTGCGCACAGGCGCACGAAGCGCTCGAAGCGTTGCAGGTCGTGCACTGCAGCCAGCTGGTGCAGATCGCGTTCCACGTAGGTCGCAAAGTAGTCGCCGAGGGCCTGCGAAGGATCCAGGCCGCGGTCGTGGATGCGCGGATAGAAGCCCGTAAGCAGGGTCTGTGAAAGTTCGGGAACGGGATGGATCTGTGCGACTTCCGCGAGCGAAAACGGCAGCAGGCGCAGCACGGCCGTTCGGCCCGCCAGCGACTGGCTTACGTGCGACATCAGTTCGAATTGCTGGCTGCCGGTCAGGATGAAACGGCCTGGCGACGCATCCTCGTCGACCAGCGATTGCAGATAGGACGGCAGTTGCGGCGCGCGCTGGATCTCGTCGACGATGGCGCCGGCTTCGATGCCCTTCAGGAAGCCGCGCGGATCTTCCTGCGCAAAGCGGCGGGTGTCAGGGTCTTCCAGCGTGACATAGCGCTTGCCGGCGAACAACTCGCGGCACAACGTGGTCTTGCCGCTTTGCCGTGGACCCGTGAGGGTGAGCACCGGGTACTGCTGTGCCAGGCGTGCGGCCAATGGGGCGATGTCGCGCGGGATCATGCCCCGATTCTAGGCAGGTCGTGCAAATTGAAGAAATTTTCTTCAGTTTGCACGACCCATTGATTCAGGCTTTTCCTTCACGCCCGCGCGTCGGTTCACCAGCACGATACCCAGGGCCACGCCTGCCAGCGCCAGCACCAGCTGCAAGGTCAGCGGCTCCTTGAGCAGCACCACGCCGAACACCAGCGCGAACAAGGGCGTGAGAAAGGTGAAGGACGAGATGCGCGTCGCTGGATAGTGCCGGAGCATCCACATCCAGGCCAGGTAGCTCGCGAAGGCGCCGATCGCGGTCTGCAGGAAGATCGAGAACCAGGCGTAGGTGGAGTATGAGAAGCCCCACCGCTCGCCGAGCGCGAGCGACAGCAGCGGCGAGACCGCCGCGGTGACCGCGATCTGATAGAAGAGCGTCTTCTCGGCGCTGGCAGTGGCGAGCCGGGTGGCGCGGATCGCCAGTGTCGTGAGCCCCCACAGCACGCCGGCCGCGAGCGCCAGCGCATCGCCGAACAACTGGCCCGAGCTGCTGTGGCCGAAGCTCTCGCTGAAGGCCAGCACCACGCCGGCGAAGGCGATCGCAAGCCCGATCCATTGCATGCCGCGCAGCCGTTCGGCCGGCACGAAGCGCGGCAGCAGCAATGCCACCACGAAGGGCGAGGTGTAGAGAAACACCGTGAGCCGCGAGGCGGTGGTGTGCTGCAGCCCGATGTAAATGCAGGTGAACTCGCCCGCGAACAGCAGGCCCGCGAGCAGCCCGCCGGCGAGCGTGCCGTCGCGCTCGAACAGCGGCACGCCGCGCCACAGGCACCACAGCCACAGCAACACCACCGCGCCCACCATGCGGATCGATGCCTGCCACAGAGGAGGCACCTCGGTCACGGTGGTCTTGATCAGGATCTGCTGCAGTCCCCAGAAAGCGCAGCAGGCGAGCAGCAGGGTGGTGGCACGGGTGTCGAGGTGGTGTTTTCTTTCGATCATTCTTTTCTTCTGGGACTTGTCTCTGTTCTGGGTGGGGCAAGCGCATACGAGGGATTGCCGTGCGTGCCGATCATCAGGTCGTCGACGACGAGCTCGACATCGGGCACGGCGCGCGCCGCCCGCGTCAGCCGCTGCGCCAGCGCGCGCGATGGCACGCAGCCTTGCAGATAGACCCAGCGCCGCTGCACCACGGCCCAGACGCTCGCGCGCTTTACGCCGGGCACGGCGGCAAGCGCCGTCTGCAGCTTGGGTGCCAGAACCTTGTCGTAGCGGTAGGCGTTGCTGTCGCTGCACTTGCCTTCGAGCCAGCAGCTGGTGCCGCGCTCCAGCCGCGCATGCATCTGGCTGCGGCGCTCTTCGGCGGTGTAGAGCGGGCCTTCTGGCACGGGGCAGCCGCGCGCACCCGACGACACCTGGAAGAAGGGATCGTCGAACCAGTTTTTCTTCTCGGGGCTGGCGATGGCTGCTGCGCAGGCCATGGCGAGCAGTGCCACCGGCGCGGCGCGGCGCAGGCGTAAAGGCATGCGCCGATCGTAGCCCGCCTGCGCGAATCCTTCAGGCGGTGGCCGGGGGACGTTGCTGCGCGCGGTGCAGGTCGGCCGTGGGATGCACGCGCTGGATCGGCGCGCGCTGGACATCGCGGCGCGCAATGGCGGCCACTTCGCTCATCAGCGCGCGCGCATCCCAGTCGATCGGCCAGCCCTGCCAGAGGCGCAGCGCGCCGTTGACGAACACCGCCTCGATCTGGTCGCGGTTCGCGAAGCGCACCAGCTCCCAGCTGAGGTCCCAGCTCGGCACGAACTCCGGCACGTCGAGGTCCAGCAGCAGGAAATCGGCGGCCAGGCCGCAGGCGATGCGGCCGGTGACGCTGCCCAGGCCCGCGGCCTCGGCGCCGCGGTGCGTGGCGTGGTCGAGCCAGAGCCAGCCGCCACCGCAGGAGGAGTCGCCGTTGGCCAGGCCGTGCGTCAGGCGCTGGGTGGCCTCGGCCGCGTCCATCAGCCGAAAGCCGTCGGCGCGCGTGCCGTCGGTGCCGAGGCCGAAGGGCACGCCCAGCATGGCCAGCAGGCCGGCATCGAGCACCGCGTTGCCTTTCCATTGGCTGGCCACCGGGTTGTAGGCGACGGCGGCGCCGCTGTCGCGCAAGAGGCCCATTTCACGCGGCGTCAGCAGCGTGGCATGCGCGAGCAGGGCCGAGGCGTTGAGCGCGCCGCAGGCATGCAGCAGTTCGAGCGGACGCTGGCCGCGCGCGACCAGCGAGCGTTCGACGGCAGCCAGGTGTTCGTTCACATGGGTCTGGAAGCGGCGCCCGCTTTCCTGCGTGAGGGCCGCCACGTCGTGCAGCATGCGATCGGTCGCGGCCTCCGGGATCGAGATCGCGAGCGAGGGATGCACCAGCGGGTCGTGTTCGAGCCGGGCCAGGAAGGTCGCGGCCGCGTCAAGGATGCGCCGGGTGCCGGCCTCGTCGCCTTCGAGGCCCGCGTCGTTGCAGATCATGCCGAGCACGCAGCGGATGCCGGTGTCGCGTGCCGCGCTCGCCACGGCATCCAGGCCGACCTCCGACCGGGTGCCCGCATCGACCACCGTCGTGAAGCCGCCGCGCAGCGACTCGAGCGCCGAGAGCTTGGCGGCGAGGTAGGCCGCTTCGGCACCGAGCGTGGATTCCATCGGCACCCAGATGCGGCGGAAGATCTCCGAGGGTTCGCCGAAGGCGAGCGCCTTGCCGAAGGACTGGGTCAGGTGCGTGTGGGTGTCGACCAGGCCCGGCATCAGGAGCCGCTGGGGCAATGCGATCGGCGCCAGGCCCGGATGCGCCGCGCTCACCTCGGCCAGCCGGCCCACCTGCGCGAAGCGGCCGTCGCGCACCAGCACGGCCATGTCCTGCTGCGGGCCCTCGGGCAGCATCAGCCATTCGGGGGCCAGCAACAAGTCCTTGCGTGTGTCGAGTTGGTCAGGAGACAGCATGGTCGCTCCGTTGAAAGTCTCAGGCCAGCAGCAGCCAGGCGAACCAGGCCCCCACGGCCAGCAGCAGCAGGGACACCATGCGCTGCATCTGCCGCACGTCGAGCAGGGCCGCGGCGCGCTGCCCCGCGATCGAGCCCGCCAGCATCAACACGCCGCAAAGCAGCGCAAGTGAAAGATCGAGCCGCCCTTCGATCGCATGCACCGTGCTGCTCGCCAGCGCCACGGGCAACTGGATGGCCTGCGCCGCGACCACCGCGAAGGCGAGCGGCTGGCGCAGCAGCATCAGGAGCGGGATCACCAGCACCGGCCCGCCGGTGCCGGTGAGTGCGGAGCCGAGCCCCACCAGCGCACCCAGCGCGAGCAGGGCCGTGGTGCCGAGCGCTGCCACAGATGCGGGCGCCGGGTTGGATGCCGCCATCAAGCCGCGCCAGCCCGCGAAAAGCACCAACGCCGTCACGCCGGACATGAGGAGCCCGGCCGGCAGCCAGCGCAGCAGCAGCGCGCCGGCGGCGGCACCCGCGAGCGCGCCCGCGAGCAAGGGCACGCAGCGCGCGGCCAGGGTCGGCTCCCGGTGCAGCGGGCCGAGCGCCACCAGCGCCGGCAGCGCGAAACCCAGCGATGCCGCGGCAATGGCCTGCGGCAGCGGCACCGCGCCCAGCTGGGTCAGCACCGGCACCAGCAGCACGCCGCCGATGCCGCTGGCGCCGATCAGCCCGCCGGCCAAGAGCACGGCCGGCAGCACGATCCAGGCGCTGGTCATCGTCATCAGCATCGGGAATCTCTCGTTGTCACTCGGCCTTGATGCCGGCGGTCTGGACCACGCCGGCGATGGTCTTGCGTTCCTTGGCCAGATAGGCGGCGAAGGCCGGGCCGGCGATCAGCTGCGGCTTGACCGCAATGTCACCGAGCTTGCGCGCGATTTCCGGGTCCTTGAGGGTGGCGTCGAGCGCGCTCACCCAGGCCGCGATCACGGCGGGCGGGGTGCCGGCCGGGGCCAGCACGCCGAGCCACGAATCCATCTCCAGGCCCTTGAGTTCCGGCGTTTCGGCCAGCGCCGGTATCGCCGGCGCGCTGGGCGAACGGGCCAGCGAGGTGACGCCGAAGGCCTTGACCTTGCCGTCCTTGATGAAAGGCTGCGCCAGCGTGAGCGGCAGCACCGCCAGATCGACCTGGCCGCCCGCCACGTCGGTCAGCACCTGCGGCCCGGACTTGTAGGGCACGTGCACGATGTCGATGCCGGCGCGCTGCTTGAACATCTCGGCCGTGATGTGCAGCGAGGTGCCGACGCCGTCGGTGCCGAAGTTGAGCTTGCCGGGCTGCGCCTTCGCGAGTTGGATGAGTTCGGCCGCGGTGCGCGCGGGCAGCGCCGTCTTGCCGATCAGCACGAAGGGCGAGGTGCCCACCGTCGCGACCGGCACGAAATCCTTGAAGGTGTCGTAGCGCACGGCCGAGGGTGCGACCAGCGGCGCGACGTTGAGCGGGCTGGCCACCGCGAACAGCAGCGTGTAGCCGTCGGCCGGCGAGCGCGCGGCCTTCTGGGTGCCGATGGTGCCGGCCGCGCCGGCCACGTTCTCGATCACCACCGGCTGCTTGAGCAGCTCGCCGAGCTTGGCAGTCAAGAGGCGCGCCGTGGCGTCGACGCCGCCGCCGGCCGAGAACGGCACAATCAGCGAGATCGGTTTGGCGGGGTAGCCCTGGGCCTGGGCGGCGCCGAGGCTGGCGCCGAGCGCGAGCGCGGCGGCGGAACGGAAGAAGGCGCGGGTTGCAAACATGGTCGTTTCCTCGGTCGATGGAATGAACGGAAAGAAAAGCACCCAGACGGTGTGAGATACTACTTGTTATGACATGTCATAACAAGCCATGCAAACCCTATGCCAAATCAAATCCCAGGGTGACGAATGTCTGAACTTCCGCAATCGCTGCATGCACAGCTTCGCGACGCGCTGCGTGCGCGCATCCTCGACGGCCGGCTCGCGCCTGGCGCCAAGCTGCCTTCCGAAGCCGAACTGACGGCCGAGCACGGCGTAAGCCGCATCACCGTGCGGCAGGCTCTGGGCGCGCTGCAGGCCGAGGGCTTGATCGTCAAGCTGCACGGAAAAGGTGCTTTCGTGTCCCATCCGAAGGCGGCGCAGAGCCTGAACCGCCTGCAGGGCCTCAACGAGGCGCTGGCGCTGGAGCAGCATGCGGTCAGCAGTAAGCGGCTCGCGTGGCGCGAAGTGAAGGCGCCGGCTGCCGTGGCGCGCCAGCTGCAGCTCGCGGCCGGCGAGACGGTGTACCACCTGCAGACGCTGCGCTACCTCGACCGCGAGCCGCTCTCGGTCAACAACTCCTACCTGCCGCGCTTCCTGGGCGAGAAGCTGGCGCGCGTGGACTTCTCGCAGCGCGATCTGATCGAGGTCTTCGAGCACGAAGGGGGCCTGGAGATCGGCGAGGCGCAGCTCGAGATCGGCGCCGGCCTGGCCCGGCCGCAAGAAGCGAAGCTGCTGCAGCTCGCGCCCGGCTCGCCGGTGCTGCAGGTCGAGCGGCTGGTGCACGCGGCCGGCGGCGGGCCGGTGCATGTGGAGACCGCGGTCTACCGCGCCGACACCTTCCGCTACAAGCTCACCCTGCGTCGCTGAGCGCTGCCCGCGCTACAGCGGATGTTCGGTATAGAAGCGCCCGCCGTGGAACAGTAAGGGCGAGGCGCCCGGGTTGTGCGTGCAGCGTTCGACCTCGCCGACGAAGATCACGTGGTCGCCTTCGTCGTAGCGGCTGCGGTTGAAGCATTCGAAGATCGCAGCCGCGCCCACCAGCACCGGCGCGCCGCCCAGGCCCTCGGTGAAGGCCACATCGGCCCAGCGGTCGACGTTCTTGGTCGCAAAGCGTTCGGCCAGGTCCTTCTGGCTGGCGGACAGGATGTTGATCGCGTAGTGCGAGCCGGTGCTGAGCGCCGCCATCGAGGCCGCGCCGCGCGCCAGGCTCCATAGCACCAGCGGCGGGGCCAGCGAGACCGAGTTGAAGGAATTGGCCGTCAGGCCGACGAGGCTGCCGTCGGCGGCGCGCGCGGTGACGATGGTCACGCCGGTCGCGAACATGCCGAGGGCCTCGCGGAATTCGTCGGACGTGAAGGAAGGCGGTTGCGCCTGGGCAGGAGCGGTCACGGGGAGGCGGGGAAGTGAAGGCCTATTCTGGCCGATCGCCTCGGACGGCGCTGTCCGGGAGGTTTCAGCCGAAGAACCAGTAGCCGACGGCGATGGCGCCGATCACCCCCGCCAATTCGGCCAGCAGCGCGCATCCCACCGCATGCCGCGCACGCTGGATGCCGACCGCCCCGAAGTACACGGCCAGCACATAGAACGTGGTCTCGGTGCTGCCCTGGATGGTGGCCGCGACCCGCGCCGCGAAGCTGTCGACGCCCTGGCTCTGCATGGTCTCGATCAGCATCGCGCGCGCCGCGCTGCCGGAGAAGGGCTTGACCAGCGCCGTGGGCAGCGCATCGACGAAGCGTGCGTCCCAGCCCGTCAGCCCTACCAGCCAGCGGATACCGGCGAGCACCATGTCGAGTGCGCCCGAGGCCCTGAGCACGCCGACCGCGCACAGCATCGCGACCAGGTAGGGCAGCAGGTTCTTCGCGACGTCGAAGCCTTCCTTGGCGCCCTCGATGAAACACTCGTAGACCTTCACGCGCCGCAGCGCGCCGGCCAGCAGGAACGCGACCACGATCCCGAACAGCGTGAGGTTGCCGAGCAGCGAGGACAGCGAAGCCAGGGCAGCGGATGAAAGCGTCGCCAGCAGCGCCATGAAGCCGCCGAGCAGCAGCGCGCCCGGCAGCAGGTAGGCCAGCACCACCGGGTCCCACAGCCTGAGGCGCTGCACGAAGGCCACCGAGAGCAGCCCGACCAGCGTGGAAGCGCTGGTCGCGATCAGGATCGGCAGGAACACCAGCGTCGGATCGGCCGCGCCCTGCTGCGCGCGGTACATGAAGATCGTGACGGGCAAGAGCGTCAGCGAGGAGGCGTTGAGCACCAGGAACAGGATCTGCGCGTTGCTTGCGGTGGTCGTGCTCGGATTGAGCGTCTGCAGTTCGCGCATCGCCTTCAGGCCGATCGGCGTGGCCGCGTTGTCCAGGCCCAGCGCATTGGCCGCGAAGTTCATCGTGATGAGGCCCAGCGCCGGGTGGCCCGCGGGCACCTCGGGCATGAGGTGCCGGAACAGCGGCCCCAGCATGCGCGCGAGTCCGGCCACCAGCCCGGCTGCCTCGGCGATGCGCAGGAAGCCCAGCCACAGCGTGAGCGTGCCGAACAGCAGCACCATCACTTCGACCGACAGCTTGGCCATCGCGAACAGGCTTTCGACCAGGGCGGCGAACACCGCGGCGTCGCCGCCGACGAGCCAGCGCACAAGCGCAGCCAGCGCTGCCGTCAGAAAGAAACCGAGCCAGAGGCCGTTGAGCACGCGTATCCCTTGTTGAATGCGCGCCGATCATAGGGGGCGGTGCAGCGTTACATTGCGGCGGATGTCGAAGCTCGCGAAATTCGGCGCCGTGCTGATGCTCCTCGCTCCCGTGCTGCTCGGCGGCTGTGCCACGCTGCCCGCACCGGTGCCGGGCGTGCCGGCGCACGCGATCACCGACGTCGCAGATACGCACCTGGCGCAGCTCGCCGCAAACGCTGCCCCGGCCGGGCAGTCCGGCTCCTCGGGCTTTCGCCTGCTGCCCGAAGCGCCCTTCGCCTTCGATGCGCGCATCTCGCTGGCCCGCCATGCCCGGAAGTCGCTGGACGTGCAGTACTACCTGATCCACAACGACGAAGTGGGCCTCTTGTTCCTGCGCGAGCTGCGCGACGCGGCCGCGCGCGGTGTGCGCGTGCGCCTCCTGATGGACGACCTCTACACGGGCGGCCAGGACGAGCTGCTCCTCGCGCTGGCCGCGCACCCGAACGTCGAAGTGCGGCTGTTCAATCCACTGCCTTCACGCGGTGGGTCGCTGGTCATGCGGGTCCTGTTCTCGCTGCATGAATTCGGCCGCATCAACCACCGCATGCACAACAAGCAGCTGGTGGCCGACAACAGCTTCGCGGTCTCGGGCGGCCGCAACATCGCGAGCGAATACTTCATGCGCAGCACGTCTGCGAATTTCATCGACGTGGACCTGCTGTCCTGCGGACCGATCGTGCGCGAGATGTCCGACGCCTTCGACCGCTACTGGAACAGCGAGCAGGTGCGGCCGATCGGCAACGTGGTGCCGGGCGCGATGCCGCCCGAGCTTGCCCGGCGCCGTTTCGACGAGCTCGCAAGCGCGGCCGCGCCCGATGTGCCCCTGCGCCCGCGCGACGTGCTGGACCGCAGCGCCGTCGGCCAGCAGCTCGAGGCGGGCGCGCTCGACCTTTACTGGGCCAGCGCGCAACTGTTCGCCGACGATCCGGCCAAGATCACGCGCGCGAGCAGCGAAGAAGCCTATCGCGGCAGCGTGAACGAAGGCGCGCTCGGCGTGGTGAATTCGGCACGCAAAGCGGTGATGATCGTGTCGCCGTACTTCATTCCCGGCGAGCGTGGCATGGCGATGATGAACACGGCGATGGCGCGGGGCGGACGCATCGAGCTCGTCACCAACTCGCTGGGCGCCACCGACGAACCGCTGGTCTACGCGGGCTACGCGCGCTACCGCGCCGACATGCTCAGGATCGGTGTGACCATTCGCGAGATCGGGCCGGTGCTCAGCGGAAAGTCCGGCCGCTTCGGCGATTTCGGCAAGTCGATCAGCCGGCTGCATGCCAAGCTGGCGGTGATCGACGACAACCGCCTCTTCATCGGCTCCATGAACCTGGATCGCCGCTCGTCCTCGGTCAATACCGAGACGGGCTTGGTCGTCAACAGCGCCGAGCTGGTCGCGGACTTCAGGCGGCTCCTGTCAGGCGCGCGGACCAACATCTCATACCGGCTCCGACTCGCACCCGACGGCCAGCACGTGCAGTGGCTCGAGTACGACGAGGCCGGCAAGGACATCGTCCATGATGACGAGCCGGGCGGCTACTTTTGGCTGCGCTTCCAGAACTGGATGTTGTTGCCGCTGGTGGGCGAAGAGCTGTTGTAAGGAGTGCCATGAATCTCAGCCGTCGAGACCTCAATCGTGCCGCCCTGTGGCTTGCGCTCGCCGGCTGCGCTGCACCGCTGGCCGCCTGCGCGCAGGCCGCGCCGCGCTGGCGCTCGAACCCCTTCACGCTCGGGGTCGCGAGCGGCCAGCCGCGGCCGGACAGTGTCGTGCTCTGGACCCGGCTGATGCCGGATGCCGAAGATGAATCGGCCCGCAATGCCATGCCGGCCTGCACCGTGCGCTACGAGATCTACGGCGACGCCGCGCTGCAACGCCTGGTCATGCAAGGCGAGATCGTGACCGATGCCTCGCGCGCCTTCAGCGTGCACGTCCACGCGCAGGGCCTGGCGCCGCAGCGCGACTACTGGTATCGCTTCAGCTGCGGCGACGCGCAAAGTCCGGTGGGCCGCACGCGCACCGCGCCGGCGCCGGATGCGGATGTGCGGCGGCTGCGCTTCGCGCTCGCCTCCTGCCAGAACTACGAGCATGGCTTCTATGCCGCGCACCGCGAGATCGCCGGGCGCGAGCTGGACTTCGTGCTCTTCGTCGGCGACTACATCTACGAGGGCAGCAGCACGGCCCCCGAAATGCGCCGGCACGGCGCGCCCATACCGCACACGCTGGAGGCCTACCGCGAGCGCCATGCGCTCTACAAGCGTGATGCGGACCTGCAGGCGGCGCATGCCGCGCATCCGTGGATCCTGACCTGGGACGACCACGAGGTGGTCAACGACTACGCCGGCGACCGCGACCCGGCCTATACCGAGCCCGCGCTTTTCCTGGCCCGCCGCGCCGCGGCCTACCGGGCCTATTTCGAGCACATGCCGCTCGTGCTGCCGCCGCAGGGCGCGGCGATGCGCATCCACGACCGCTATGCCTGGGGCCGGTTGGCCGAGCTCTGGACGCTGGACTGCCGCCAGTACCGCAGCCACCATGCCTGCGCCGATCCGGCCCGTGATTCCGGCCGCGGGGTGATCGGCTGCGCGGAGCTCGCGGACCCGGCGCGCACCATGCTCGGCGCCGAGCAGTCGCAATGGTTCGCGCAGGGCCTGGCCGGTTCGAGGCGGCAGTGGAAGCTGTTCGGCCAATCCACCCAGATGAGCCCCACCGGCCTCGAGACGCCGCAGGGCCGCCAGACCTGGACCGACGGCTGGGACGGCTATCCCGAAGCGCGCCGGCGCCTGTTTCAGGGCGTCGCCGACGCCGGCGTCAAGGATGTGGTGGCGCTGGGCGGCGACGTGCACCGCTACGTCGCCGCCAATCTGCGCGTGCAGCCGAACGACCCCGGCTCGCCGGTGGTCGCGAGCGAATTCGTGGGCGGTTCGATCAGCTCGCGCGGCGCGAGCCAGGCTGCGATGGCACGCATGCGGCGCGACAACCCGGACGTCGTGCATGCCCGCGGCAACGAGCGAGGCTATGCGCTGATGGAGCTCACGCCCGAGGCGATGCAGTGCGAATTCCGCGCGACCGCGTATCCGGTGGCGTCCGATGCGAGCTTCCACACGCAGGCGCGCTTTGCAGTCGAGGCCGGTCGGGCCGGGGTGCTGCCGGCCTAGATTCTTTCAGCGACGCGGCACTTCGATCAGCAAATCGGGCCTGAAGCCCTCCTGTTCGCCCTTGCCCATGTACCCCAGCGGGTTCGCGACCACGCGGCAGCCGTTCTTCACGTAGTCGAAGGCATGGTGAAGATGCCCGTGCAGCCAGAAGTCGGCGCTCGGCAGCAGCTCATCGAGCGAATTGCAGAAACCTGCAGTTCCCGGACTCAGGCCGTAGCGCGGATCGGCGCTCGCCAGCGTGGGTGCAAAGTGCGTGATCGCCACGGTGGGGCCGTCGAAGGGTTGGGCGAGCGCGTTGCGCAGCCACGCTTGGCACGTCAGTGAGTGCTCTCTCAGTGCGTCCGCCAGGAAGATCTCGCCCGAGCGCAAGGTGGCGGCTTTCTCGAGGTAGAAGTTCGCCGCGCGCATCGCCTTGCCGCGTTTCCTGAGCGCCTCGGTCATGGTGTCGGCCGGTTCGACCAGCGCATCGAAGTCGGCCCACAGCGTGGTGCCGATGAAGCGCACGCCCTCGATGACGCGGCTTTCGCGCTCCAGCCACAGGATGTCCAGCGCTTCGCAGAGCTCGCGCAGGCGGGCATGAACCGTGTCGAAATCGGCGTTGTCGTATTCGTGATTGCCCGGAACGTAGAGCACCGGCATCGGCCAGCCATGGCGAGGCGAGAAGCGGGTCAGCCCGAAATCGGGCTCGATGATGCGTGATCCGAGCTGATAGGAGCCGATATCGCCCGCGAGCACCAGCAGATCAGCGCCCGGCGCCGGTGCAATCTGGAGCTGGGGATGCACTTCCAGGTGCAGGTCCGAGAGCAGCTGAAGCTTCATGGCGCGCCAGTCTAGGCGAATATCCTCATGCATAACGTGCATGAGAAGGGGCTGGAAATACTGGGGAAAACCCTTAATCTTGGTTCCATCACCACTCCAACGCCGGCTTCGGGCCGTGCACCATCATGTTCAGCCTTGTTGCCCAAGTGGCACGTTTCTTCCGTTTCGAAACCATCGAAGTCCCCGCCAGCCCGGCCGCCGCGCTGATGGAAAGCGCCGACCACAGCGCCGGCATCGACGCCCATCACGCCCAGGAACTGCGCGCCGCCGCCAGCGCCTGGCTAAGCGTCGTCCGCTGAGCCTGCAAAGGCCGCCTCGGCGGAGCGCAGCAGCGCCTGCCGCAGCCATTCGTGCGCATGGCCGTGCTGCGCCCGCCGGTGCCAGATCGCATCGACGTGCACCAGCGGTTGCTGGAAGGGCAGTTCGCGCAGGACCAGCTGCTCGTCGATGCCCGTGACCTTGACGAAGTGGCGCGGCAGGACCGTCAGCAGATTCGAGTTGGCGACCACCCGTCCGGCAGTGAAGAACTGGTTGACCGTGACCACGATGCGCCGCTCCCGTCCCAGCGCGCCCAGCGTTTGGTCAATGAAGCCGTAGGGTCGGCCGGAGAAGCTCACCAGCAGGTGGCGTGCGGCGCAGAAGCTGTCGAGCGTCAGGGGCGCCCGCGCCAGCGGATGGCCGCGCCGCATCACGCAGACATATTCGCCGACGTAGAGCCGCTGCGTCTCGAAAGGCACCGCGGCATCGGACTGGCCGCGTGCCGCCAGGCTGGCGATCACGGCCGGGAAGTAGCCGATCGCCATGTCCACCTCTTCGTTCTCCAGCATGCGCCGGGGATCGCGGGTGGTCAGCGGCAGCACGCGCAGCGAGACCGCGGGCGCTTCCTTTTCGACGATCTGCACCAGGCCGGGGATCAGTTCGGCGGCCGTGGCGTCGGCCATGGCCAGCAGGAAGGTGGTGTCGGCAATGCCGGCATCGAATTCGCCCGGCGCCAGCGTGTGCTGCAGCTGCCGCAGGGCGTCGCGCACGGTCGGCCACAGCGCCAGCGCGCGCGGCGTGGGCTCCACGCCGCTGCCCGAACGGCGCACCAGCTCGTCGCCGAGCGTCTCGCGCAGGCGGCGCAGCGCATTGCTGACGGCCGGCTGGGTGATCAAGAGATTGCGCGCCGCGCGCGTGAGGTTGCGCTCCGCCATCACCTCGTCGAAGACGCGGAGCAGGTTGAGGTCGAGCGTGCGGAAGTTGACGTCCATCAGTCATGTGAATGATAGGCATCACGAAGATAAAGTGGTGGAACATTAGGGAAACTACTAATATCACCCCATCGGCTTCGGCCTTTCGTCCTTTTGGAGGGACTTCATCATGACCAGCTTTGTTCACGTAGACCAACCGGCCACTCACCCGGGCGTCGCCCGCGCGGAGGCCGTGATCGACCACATTCGCGTCGCACGCCGCAGCTTCGACGGTGCCCGCGGCCTGGCAGCGCTGCTGCTGGCCGCCATCGTCGCGTCCCTGCTCGTGGTGGCGGACAAGCTCATGTCGACCTGGAACGACGGCGGCCTGCTCGTCGCCTGGCTGGTGCTCTGGGGCGTGGCGTTCGCCGCCATCGCGTTCTTCGCCGGTACCGCACGCAGCCTGGCCGTCCGTGCCCTGTCTGCCATGCGCGCCGCAGCTCGCCGCCGTGCCGCGGCCCGCGCCGACGAGCAGTTCATGGCCTATGCGAAGCTCGATCCGCGCATTCTTCGCGACCTGCAGGCGATCGCTTCGCGCCAGGAAGCGGACACGGTCGAAGAGCCGGTGCTCGCCAAGCGCTCCGCCGATGCCGCGACGCCGACGCTCTACCAGGCGATGCGCCGCGTGAACCTCGGCCAGTACTACTGATCTTCTTTAACCTGAAAAAAAGCCGCCCTCGGGCGGCTTTTTTTTTGGGCGAGCGCAGCGATCAGGCTGCCAGGCGCTGCTCGATGGCGGCCTTGGTAGCCGACAGCTCCTTCGGCAGGTGGTGCGCCAGCTGCTGGAACAGCTCGGCATGCAGCTTCAGCTCGGCCTGCCAGGCGGCCTTGTCGATGTGGGTGACGGTGTCGAACTGCTCGGCGCTGAAGTCCAGGCCGGTCCAGTTGAGATCCTCGTAGCGCGGGCTGACGCCGAACACATGCTCGGTGCCCTCGGCCTTGTGCTCGATGCGGTCGATCATCCACTTCAGGACGCGCATGTTCTCGCCGTAGCCGGGCCAGACGAACTTGCCGTCCTCGCCCTTGCGGAACCAGTTGGTGGTGTAGATCTTCGGCAGCTGCGCGCCCAGGGCTTCGAGCTTCTTGCCGAGGTCCAGCCAGTGCTGGAAGTAGTCGCTCATGTTGTAGCCGGCGAAGGGCAGCATCGCGAACGGATCGCGCCGCACCACGCCCTGTTTGCCGCCGGCCGCGGCGGTGGTTTCCGAACCCATCGTGGCAGCCATGTAGACGCCTTCGACCCAGTTGCGGGCCTCGGTCACGAGCGGCACGGTGGTGGAGCGCCGGCCGCCGAAGATGAAGGCGTCGATCGCCACGCCCTTCGGGTCGTCCCAGGCGTCGTCGAGCGCCGGGTTGTTGATTGCCGCGACCGTGAAGCGGGCGTTCGGATGCGCGGCCTTGGCGCCGGTCTCCTTCGCGATGGCCGGCGTCCAGTCATTGCCCTGCCAGTCGATGGCATGCGCCGGGGCTTCCTCGGTCATGCCTTCCCACCAGACGTCACCGTCGTCGGTCAGCGCCACGTTGGTGAAGATCACGTCGCGGTCCAGGCTGGCCATGCAGTTCGGGTTGGTCTGGATGTTGGTGCCGGGCGCGACGCCGAAATAGCCCGCCTCGGGGTTGATCGCGTGCAGCTTGCCGTCGGCGCCCGGCTTGATCCAGGCGATGTCATCGCCGATGGTCGTGACCTTCCAGCCTTCGAAGCCGGCCGGCGGGATCAGCATCGCGAAGTTGGTCTTTCCGCAGGCGCTGGGGAAGGCAGCGGCCACGTGGTACTTCTTGCCCTCGGGGTTGGTCACGCCGAGGATCAGCATGTGCTCCGCGAGCCAGCCTTCGTCGCGGCCCATGTTCGAGGCGATGCGCAGCGCGAAGCACTTCTTGCCCAGGAGCGCGTTGCCGCCATAACCCGAGCCATAGCTCCAGATCTCGCGCGTGGCGGGGTAGTGGACGATGTACTTGGTCTTGTTGCAGGGCCAGGCCACGTCCTTCTCACCGGGCTCGAGCGGCGCGCCCACCGTGTGCACGCAGGGCACGAATTCGCCGTCGGCGCCGAGCACGTCGTACACGGCCTGGCCCATGCGGGTCATGATCTTCATGTTGACCGCCACGTAGGGGCTGTCGGACAGCTCGATGCCGACGTGCGCGATCGGCGAGCCCAGCGGCCCCATGCTGAAGGGCACGACGTACATCGTGCGGCCTTTCATGCAGCCGTCGAACAGCGGTTGCAGGGTGGCACGCATTTCCGCCGGCGCCATCCAGTTGTTGGTGGGGCCGGCGTCTTCCTTCTTCTCGGAGCAGATGAAGGTGCGGTCTTCGACGCGGGCGACATCGCTCGGATCGGAACTCGCGAGGAAGGAGTTGGGGCGCTTGGCGGAGTTGAGCTTCTTGAAGGTGCCGGCGTCGACCAGGCGCTGGCAGAGCCGGTCGTACTCTTCGGTGCTGCCGTCGCACCAGTGAATGGCCTCGGGTTTGCACAGCGCGGCCATGTCGGCCACCCAGGCGATCAGCTTCGCATTCCTGACATACGAGGGCGCCTGTACGGTCAAACCCTTGAGAGGTGCGTTCATCAATGTGTCTCCTAAGTTGAAAAATCGTCTTTCCGAACGGGGCTCGGTGCCTGGAACAGGCGAGGTCCGTTGGAAAAAACGTTTCCCGTCTCGGGAGGCGAGGATCGATGCGGCCGGGTGGGCTCGTGCATCCTCGGTGGGCGGGGCGGCGCTCGGTGTCCGCCGGCGCCACAGCCGGATGTCAGGCCATGTAGACGGCGATGGATGCCAAAAGCAGCATCAGCACGCCGCCGGCCACCGGCAGGACAAGGGGCATCAGATGAACGATCGATTCGACGGCGTCGTTCTCGACGACGGCGTCTTGGCCGGGTTCGACAGGCGTTGGGTTGGACATCGTTGTTCCTTGGGTTCGCAAAACTGAGGCCATTTTACCGACTGGCCTGCGGATGGCCATCTAGGGGCTTGCCAGAGCTTTCAGCGCTGCTCGGCCGCTTCGAAACCGGCATCCCGCAACGCGTCGAGCACCGCCGACAGGTGGGGGCGCCCGCGAGTCTGCAGCACCAGTTCGATCTCGACGTTCTGCGCCGCCAGCATGGTGAAGGCGCGCTGGTGATGCACCTCATCGACGTTGGCGCCCGCTTCCGCCACAGTGGCCGTGATCTGGGCCAGGGAGCCGGGCACGTCGCGCGCGCTGACGCGCACGCGCGCGAGCCGGCCGGCCCGGACCATGCCGCGCTCGATGATCGCGGCCAGCAGCAGCGGGTCGATGTTGCCGCCCGAGAGCACCAGCCCGACCCGCTTGCCCTTGAAGCGCTCCGGATGCCGGATCAGCGCGGCCAGCCCGGCGGCACCGGCGCCTTCGACCAGCGTCTTCTCGATTTCGAGCAGCATCAGCACGGCCTGCTCGATGTCGCCCTCGTCGACCAGCAGCAGGTCGTCGACCTGGGAGGCGATGATCTCGCGCGTCAGCACGCCGGGCGTGCCCACGGCGATGCCCTCGGCGATGGTGCTCGTGCCCTGGACGTGCTGCGTACCCTGAACGGCGTTGACCATCGCCGGAAAGCGCCGGGTCTGGACGCCGACGATCTCGATCCCCGGCTTGCGCGCCCGCGCCGCCAGCGCCATGCCGGCGATCAGGCCGCCGCCGCCGACCGAGACCACCAGCGTGTCGAGATCGGGCACCGCATCGAGCATCTCGAGCGCCACCGTGCCTTGCCCGGCAATGATCGCTTCGTCGTCGTAAGGATGGACGAAGGCCAGGCCTTCGCGCTCCGCGAGCGCCAGCGCGTGGGCGCGCGCCGCGTCCAGGGTGTCGCCGTGCAGTTCGATCTCGGCGCCGAAGCCGCGCGTGCGCTCAATCTTCACGCCCGGCGTGAAGCGCGGCATCACGATCAGCGCCCGGAGGCCGAGGCGCTGCGCGTGATAGGCCACGCCCTGGGCGTGGTTGCCGGCCGACATGGCGATCACGCCACGGGTGCCGGCCAGGGACAGGTCGACCAGCTTGTTGCAGGCGCCGCGTTCCTTGAACGACGACGTGAACTGCAGGTTCTCGAATTTGAGGAACACCTGCGCGCCGACGATTTCGGAAAGAGTGCGCGATTCCACGCAGGGCGTATTGAGCACTTGCCCGCGCAGGCGCACGGCGGCGCGTTCGATGTCTTCGATTCCAAGCATGGGCGGCATTGTGGCCGGATTCGCAACATCAGGGTTTTTACCGTTCCCGAGTCTTCCCCAAGCCAAAACTCTGCGCTATGGTCGCGCTCAGGTTCTCATTCTCCTAGCGTGAGGTTGTTCGATGGTCAAGCGTTCCGGGGTCGACGTGGTAGCGGCTGCTTCGCGCGGGCACGCATTGCCGTCGCCCGGGCTCAAGGAAGCGCCCGTGCTCGAGCTCATGTGCTCGCATTTCGTGCTCACGCTGGCGGCCAAGCAGGGGCCGCGCTTCAACGTGCGGCGCGACCTCAACGGCCTTCTTTCGCTCACCGGCCGGCACCTGGTGTGGCCGGCGCCGGTGCTCTTGCGCCTGCGCGAGTTCCTGGGGCGCCGCTGCGCGGGCAATGAGATCTGGAAGGGCGTCGAGAACTTCGACGGCCGCACGCTGCTGGAGCGCCACGGTGTCTGGCGCGGCCCTTATGAAGAAGGCACGCTGTTCTTCTACCTCGACGAATACGCCAAGGACCAGCCGAAGGACCTGCTCTCGGTGCTCTCGGTCACGCGCGACTGGCTCACGCATGCGCTGCGCAAGCAGTCGACCCTGGTCGAGAAGAACATCGACGCGCTCGCCGGCCTGCTGCAGCTCAACAAGGCCGAGCGCGCGCTGCTGCTCTACGGCACGCTGGCGCGCTACCAGCGCGACCTGCGCTCGCTGCTGGTCGAGTTCAAGGTCAACAACGCGCCCGAGGCCTACGCCGCGATCGCCGAGGTGGCCGGCGTCAATGCCAGCGATGTGGGCGAAGCGCTGCGCGCGGGCTCGCGGCTCGAGCGCATTGGCCTGGTCGAGAACCTGATCTCCGAGCACAACATCACCGACCTGGCCGACCTGATGAAGGTCAGCGAGAAGCTGCCGCCGGTGCTGATGCGCGAATACCGCGACCACAACGAGCTGATGGCCGTGTTCACGCGGCCGTCCGCGAAGAGCGCGCTGTCGGTGCAGGACTTCGCCTTCGTCCAGGACGACGCGCAGATGCTGGTCACCTTGCTGTGCGCCGCGGTGGCGCGCAAGGAGGCCGGCGTCAACGTACTGCTCTACGGCCCGCCCGGCACCGGCAAGACCGAGCTGGCCAAGGTGGTCGCGCAGGCCGCGGGACTCGAGCTTTTCGAGGTCGAGTACGCCGATCGCGACGGCAACTCGCTGTCGGGCCGCGACCGTTACCGTTCGCTGCAGATCGCACAGGTCTTTCTCAAGGGCAGCGCCCAGGCGGCGCTCTTGTTCGACGAGGTCGAAGACGTGTTCCCGCCGATCAGCACCGAGGCCGCCCAGCTCATGGCGCGCGCCGAGCAGGTGCCCGCCCCGGCCAGCGGCAGCGTGAGCGGCAAGGCCTGGGTCAACCAGATCCTCGAATCGAATGCGGTGCCCACGCTGTGGGTGACCAACCGCATCGAGCAGATCGATCCGGCCTTCCGGCGCCGCTTCGCCTACCACCTCGAGCTCAAGTCGCCGCCGCCCGGCGCGCGCGAGCAGCTGGTTCGCAAGACGCTCGAAGGCGTTTCGGTGTCCGAGGCCTTCACCGCCAAGCTGGCCGGCCGCAAGGGCCTGACGCCGGCGCAGATCCGCACCGCGGTGCGCTTCGCCGGCCTGGCCATGACCGAAGGCGCGTCGGTCGAAAGCCTGATCGAGCGGCAGCTGCGCAATGCCGATCTCGCCCTGGGCACGCCCGACGCCCTCGGCGCGCGCCGCAGCGTGACCACCTACGACCTCGGCATGCTCAACGTCGAGACCCGCTTCGAGATCCCACGCATCGTCGAGGCGCTCAAGGCGCGCGGCCACGGCACGCTGTGCTTCTACGGCGCGCCCGGCACCGGCAAGACCGCGCTGGCCGAACACATCGCCAAGACCATCGGCCGCCCGCTGATCATTCGGCAGGCGAGCGACCTGATGAGCAAGTACGTCGGCGAGACCGAGCAGAACATGGCGGCCATGTTCAAGGAAGCCGAAGCCGAGAAGGCGATCCTGTTGCTCGATGAGGCCGACAGTTTTCTGCAGGACCGCCGCGGCGCGCAGCGCACCTACGAAGTGACCGAGGTCAACGAGATGCTGCAGGGCATGGAGCGCTTCGACGGCATCTTCGTCTGCACCACCAACCTGCTCGACCGCATCGACCAGGCGGCGCTGCGCCGCTTCACCTTCAAGATCAAGTTCATGCCGCTGACCGGCGAGCAGCGCGAGCGCATGTTCGTCACCGAGGCGCTGGGCGGCGACGCGACCCGCATGACGAGCGAGATCACGCGGCGGCTGGCCCGCCTCCCGCAGCTTTGTCCGGGCGATTTCGCTGCCGTGAAACGCCAGACGGATATTCTTGCGGTCGAGTTTTCGGCCGCCGAGTTTCTCGATCAGCTCGATGCCGAGCACCGGATCAAGCCCGAAGTGCGCGAATCGCGCGGCATCGGCTTCGTCCAATAAGCAAGACCAACGCAATAGCCGCGCCGGGCACCGGCGCGCGAGGGAGAGCTTCATGAGGGTTGTACTGCCCATGCGCGCAGCGCTGGCCATGCTCGTGGCCGCGGCCGCGCTCACGGCCTGCGGAGGCGGCGGCGGTGGGGGCGGCGGTGGATTGCCGCTGGCCATGGCGCCGACGCCCGCGGCTTCCGGCGACGAGCCCATCGTCGCGTCCTCCAGCGTCGCCGGCCAGTGCGCGGCTCCGCGCACCGGCGTCGACCCCGACACCGGCGCCGCCTTCCCGGATCAGCTCGGCACCCTCGCCGCCGAGAAGCGCTGGGTGCGCGGATGGATCGACGAAACCTACCTCTGGTTCGACGAGGTGCCGACCACGCTGGCCGCCGGCGACTACGCCACGCCGACTACCTACTTCAACGTGCTCAAGACGCCCAAGCTCACGGCGGCCGGCCGCGCCAAGGACCGCTTCCATTTCACGCAGGACACTGCCGCCTACCGCGCCTTGTCGCAGAACGGCGTCGGCGTGGGCTATGGCGCCGAGCTGGCTTTTCTGAGCGCCTCGCCGCCGCGCGACGTGCGCGTGGCCTACACCGAGCCCGGTTCGCCCGCGGCGCAAGCCGCAATCGTGCGCGGCACGCGGCTCATCGAAATCGATGGCGTCGATCTGGTGAGCGGCACCGACACCGCCACGCTCAATGCCGGCCTCGCGCCGGCGCGCGAAGGCGAGGCGCACAACTTCAAGCTGCGGGCGCCCGACGGCAGCGAGCGCACGTTGACGCTGACCGCGGCGCGCATCACGCGTACACCGGTGCAGAACGTGAAGACCATCGCCACGGCGAGCGGCCCGGTCGGCTACCTGCTCTTCAACGACCACCTCGCAACGGCCGAAGCGCCGCTGGTCGCGGCCGTGAATCAGCTCAAGAGCGCCGGCATCGCCGACCTGGTGATCGACATGCGCTACAACGGCGGCGGCTTGCTCGACATCGCCAGCGAGCTGGCTTCCATGGTCAGCTCGGGCGCAGCGACCACCGGCGCCGTGTTCGAGCGCCTGCAGTTCAACAACAAGAACCCCTTCAACCTGGCGCCTTCGCAGGCCACCCTGCCCTTCCACGCGACTTCGCGCGGCTTCTCGGTGCCGGCGGGCCAGGCCTTGCCGCGGCTGGGCCTGTCGCGCGTCACCGTGCTGGCGGGCCCCGACACCTGCTCCGCCAGCGAATCGGTGGTCAACGGCCTGCGAGGCATCGGCGTCACCGTGAACCTGGTCGGCGGCACCACCTGCGGCAAGCCCTACGGCTTCTTCCCGCAGGACAACTGCGGCACCACCTACTTCGCGATCCAGTTCCAGGGCTTGAACCAGCAGGGCTTCGGCGACTACAGCGACGGCTTCGCGCCCGCCTGCGTGGTCGCCGACGATTTCGGCCGTGCGCTCGGCGATCCGGCGGAGGCGCGGCTCGCGGCCGCGCTGGCGCTGCGCAGCGGCGGCGCCTGTCCTGCGCCGGTTTCATCGAACAAGGAAGAGATGGCGCTGCGCAAGGCCGAGGCGGCCGGACAGCCCTACCTGGTGCGCTCGCCGGCGCGTGAAAGCCGGCTGCTGGCGCGGCCCTAGAACGCCGCGCAGACCCGCAGCACGTCCGACCCGTAGGCCTCGAGCTTCTTGCTGCCGATCCCGCTGATGCCCTGCAGGTCCTCGAGCGTGGCCGGCGCGCGCTCGGCGATGGCGGCGAGCGTGGCGTCGTGGAAGATCACGTAGGCCGGCAGGTTGTGCTCGCGCGCCACCTCGGCGCGCCAGGCCTTGAGCGCTGCGAAGCGTGCCTGGCCGGTCGCATCGAGCGTGGCCGCGGCCGGCGAGGGCGCGCCGCGCGCGGTTTTCTCGCGCCGCGGCTTGCGCTCGGCCGGCGATGACACCGACTCGCGCAGCAGCACCTGCGTCTCGCCCTTGAGCACGGCGCGCGAGCCCTCGGTGAGCTGCAGCGTGTTGTAGGCCTGCGCATCGACGGCCAGCGCGCCGGTCGCGATCAGCTGGCGCAGCACGCCGCGCAGCTGCGCCTCGCTGAACTCGCTGCCGATGCCGAAGGTGCTGAGCGAGCCATGGCCGAACTGCGTGACCTTCTCGGTCGTCTTGCCGCGCAGGATGTCCATGATGTGGCCGGCACCGAAGCTGATGCCGCTTTGCTGCTGCACGCGGTAGATGGTGGACAGCAGCTTGCGCGCCGCATCCGTGCCGTCCCACACCTGCGGCGGGTTCAAGCAGTTGTCGCAATTCCCGCATGTGGCCCCCACGCTCGGCACTTCGTGTCCTCGCTGCCCCCCGAAGGGGCCGCGGCCGCCTTGGGGCGGCCCGGCGTCGGCCGAGGCGCGCTGGTAGCTCTCCCCGAAATAGCCGAGCAGCCGCACGCGCCGGCAATCGCTGGCCTCGGCCAGCGAGAGCAGCGCATCGAGCTTGCCGCGCATCACCTGCTTGAACTCCTCGCCGGCCGGACTCTCGTCGATCATGCGGCGCTGATTCACCACGTCCTGCAGGCCGTAGGCCATCCAGGCGTCGGCCGCTGCGCCGTCGCGGCCGGCGCGGCCGGTCTCCTGGTAGTAGCCCTCGATGTTCTTCGGCATGTCGAGGTGGGCGACGAAACGCACGTCGGGCTTGTCGATGCCCATGCCGAAGGCGATGGTCGCGACCATCACGATGCCTTCGTCGCGAAGGAACTGGTCCTGGTGCTTCTGGCGCACGGCGGCATCCAGGCCCGCGTGGTAGGGCAGGGCGTTGGTGCCCGCATCGCGCAGCGTCTGGGCCACGTCTTCCACGCGCTTTCTCGACTGGCAATAGACCACGCCTGCATCGCCTTCGTGCTCGCGCTCGATGAAGCGCAGCAACTGCGTGGTCGCGTCCTTCTTCTCGACGATGGTGTAGCGGATGTTGGGCCGGTCGAAGCTGGAGACGAACTGGCGCGCCTCTTCGAGCTGCAGCCGCTCGACGATGTCGGCGCGCGTCAGCGCATCGGCCGTGGCGGTGAGCGCGATGCGCGGCACGCCGGGATAGCGCTCGTGCAGCACCGTCAGCGCGCGGTACTCGGGCCGGAAGTCGTGGCCCCACTGGCTCACGCAATGCGCCTCGTCGATCGCGAACAGCGAGAGCTTGCCGCGCTCCTGCAGCGAATCGAGCTGCGAGAGAAAGCGCGGCGTCGTCACGCGCTCGGGCGCCGCGTAGAGCAGCGTGATCTCGCCGCGCAGCATGCGGCGCTCCACGTCCTGCGTCTGCTCCCAGTCGAGCGTGGAGTTGAGAAAGGCCGCGTCGACGCCGGCTTCGTGCAGCGCACCGACCTGGTCGTGCATCAGCGCGATCAGTGGCGACACCACCACCGTCACGCCGCGGCCTGCGCGCTGCCGCGCAATGGCCGGGATCTGGTAGCACAGCGACTTGCCGCCGCCCGTGGGCATCAGCACCAGCGCATCGCCGCCGGCCACCGCGTGGTCGACGATCGCCTGCTGCGGGCCGCGGAACTGCGCGTAGCCGAAGACCTCGTGGAGGATCTGTTCCGGCGCGGCGTCAAGTGAATCGGAAGCCAGGGTGGACAAGGGATTGCTGTATTTCTAGGGGCGCCCCGAGGGGCGGGGCTGCATGCGGGGAAACGGACGCGCGCACCTCCCGTGCGCGCGATGGCGATTGTCCACGAAGCGAGGGCGGGCAGCGAGCGGCTTTCCGGCTGGCATGGCGCTTGCGAACAAGGGCGCTATTCGCTGCTGCGCTATCCTGTCTAGACAGCTTTTGGTGCATGAAACCGATTCCGCGCACTGGGAGCGGGCAAAGCCAGGCTTGATCGGGGCCGCAATCCCGGGTTAACCTGTATATACAGGTGCATCGCAGCGAATGAAACTCGGCCCCTTGCCAGCAAACCGTCCCTGCGGACGCTTGCAGCGAGCCGAATTTTTTTCAAATGCAACAGGAGAACCTTGATGGTCAAGACGGTCGGAAAAGTCGCCTCGCTGCTGGCGGCGGGCGTGTGTGTCGCTGGCATGGCGGCGAACGCCCACGCGCAGGAAACCAAGATCGCCCTCGGCATGTCCGGCTGGACCGGCTTCGCGCCGCTCACGCTGGCTGACAAGGCCGGCATCTTCAAGAAGAACGGGCTGGACGTCGAGATCAAGATGATCCCGCAGAAGGACCGCCATCTGGCGCTCGCCTCGGGCGCGATCCAGTGCGCGGCCACGACGGTCGAGACCCATGTGGCCTGGAACGCCAACGGCGTGCCGATCGTGCAGATCTTCCAGATGGACAAGTCCTTTGGCGCCGACGGCCTGGCCGTGCGCAACGACGTCAAGAGCTTCGCCGACCTCAAGGGCAAGGCCATCGGCGTCAGCGCGCCGGGCACCGCGCCGTACTTCGGCCTGGCCTGGATGCTCAACAAGAACGGCATGACGATGAAGGACGTCAAGCTGGTCTCGCTCGAGCCGCAGCCCGCTGCGCAGGCCTTCGTGGCCGGCCAGAACGATGCCGCGATGACCTACGAGCCCTACCTCTCAACCGTGCGCGCCAACCCTGCGGCCGGCAAGATCCTCGCCACCACGCTCGACTACCCGATGGTGATGGACACGGTGGGCTGCGCGCCGACCTGGCTCAAGGCCAACGCCAAGGCAGCCCAGGCTCTGACCAACTCGTACTTCGAAGCCATCGAGATGATCAAGGCCGACCCGGCCAAGTCGAACGAGATCATGGGCGCGGCCGTCAAGCAGACCGGCGAGCAGTTCGCCAAGTCCTCGGCCTATCTGCGCTGGTCGGACAAGGCGGCCAACCAGAAGTTCTTCGCCAGCGAGATCACGCCCTTCATGAAGGACGCCCAAGCCATCCTGCTGGAGGCCGGCGTGATCCGCAAGGCGCCCGAGGATCTCTCGGTCACCTTCGACACCAGCTTCATCAAGTAAGAGCGAGCAGCAAGCATGGACGCGACGCCCGTCATCAACGCTTCGAAGCCGGCAGTCTCTGCCGGCCCGGCCGCCACAGAGCCGGCGCCGCGGCGGCGCCGCGCCCTCGCGCCGCTCGAGCCCGTCAGCGCGCGTGCGCGCTGGCTGCTGGGCCTGGGCTTCTTCGTGCTCTTCGTGGTCGTCTGGACCTTCTTCACGCTCGGTGGCTTCGTGTCGCCCACCTTCCTGGCCAGCCCGGTCACGATGCTCAAGGAAGGCGTTTCGCTCTTCACCGAGTACAACTTCATCCACGACATCGGCATGACGGTGTGGCGCGTGTTCGGCGGCTTCGTGCTGGCCGCCATCGTCGCCGTGCCGCTGGGTATCGCGATGGGCACCTGGAAGAGCGTCGAGGCCTTCTTCGAGCCCTTCGTTTCCTTCTGCCGCTACCTGCCGGCCTCGGCCTTCATCCCACTGCTGATCCTGTGGGCCGGCATCGGCGAGGCGCAGAAGTTACTGGTCATCTTCATCGGTTCGGTGTTCCAGATCACGCTGATGGTGGCCGTCACCGTCGGCAGCGCGCGCCGCGACCTGGTCGAGGCTGCGTACACGCTGGGCGCCAACAGCCGCGGCATCGTCGCGCGGGTGCTGATCCCGGGCGCCGCACCGGGCATCGCCGAAACGCTGCGCCTGGTGCTGGGCTGGGCCTGGACCTACGTGATCGTCGCCGAGCTGATCGGCTCCTCTTCGGGCATCGGCCACATGATCACCGACAGCCAGGCGCTGCTCAACACCGGGCAGATCATCTTCGGGATCATCGTCATCGGCGTGATCGGCCTCATCTCGGATTTCGCCTTCAAGGCCTTGAACCGCCGCCTGTTCGCATGGAGCACGATCTGATGAACCAGCTTTCGATCCGCGGCGTGTCCCGCACCTTCACCGGCACGCGCGGCCAGAGCACGCAGGCGCTGTTGCCCATCGACTTCGAGGTCAAGGAAAACGACTTCGTCACCATCCTCGGCCCCTCGGGCTGCGGCAAGTCGACCTTGCTGCGCATCGTCGCCGGCCTCGACTACCCGACCGAAGGCCGCGTGCTGCTCGACGGCCAGACCATCGAAGGCCCGGGCGCCGACCGCGGCGTGGTGTTCCAGAGCTACACGCTCTTCCCCTGGCTCACCATCGCGCAGAACATCCGCTTCGGCCTGCGCGAGCGCGGCATGAGCGAGGCCGAGCAGAAGGAGCGCAGCGACTACTTCATCGCCAAGGTGGGGCTGCGCGGTTTCGAGAGCCACTTTCCCAAGCAGCTCTCGGGCGGCATGCAGCAGCGCACCGCGATCGCGCGGGCGCTCGCCAACGACCCGAAGATGCTCCTGCTCGACGAGCCCTTCGGCGCGCTCGACAACCAGACCCGCGTGCTGATGCAGGAGCTCTTGCTCGGCATCTGGGAATCGGCGCAGAAGACGGTGCTCTTCGTCACTCACGACATCGACGAAGCCATCTTCATGGCCAATCGCGTGGCGGTGTTCAGCGCCCGGCCTGGCCGCATCAAGAGCGAGATCGCGGTCGACTTCCCGCATCCGCGCCACTACACGATCAAGACCTCGCCCGAGTTCATGGAAATCAAGGCACGGCTGACCGAGGAGATCCGCGCCGAATCGATGGCGGCGGTGGAGCATTGAGATGAACCCACGCAAGGCCCAGCCGCCGCAGCCCGCACTCGCGCTGTACGAGCAGGTCAAGGCCTTCATCACGCACAAGATCCAGGACGGCTCCTGGCCGGCCGGCCATCGGCTGCCGTCGGAGAGCGAACTGGTCGCGCAGTTCGGCGTCGCGCGCATGACGGTCAACCGCGCGCTGCGCGAGCTGGTGGAGCAGGGGCGCATCGTGCGCGTGGCCGGCGTGGGCAGCTTCGTGGCCGAGAACAAGCCGCAGTCGACGCTCTTGCAGATCGCCAACATCGCGAGCGAGATCCGGGTGCGCGGCCACGACTACCGCTGCGAATTCCTGGTGGCCGAGCGCATCGCGGCCTCACCCGACGTCGCCGTGTGGCTGGACCTCAGGCCCGGCGAGTCGGTCTTCCATACCGTGTGCCTGCATCTGGAAAACGAAATCCCGGTGCAGCTCGAAGACCGCCACGTCAATCCGCACGCCGTGCCGACTTTCCTGGAGCAGGACTTCTCCACCGTCTCGCCCAGCGAGTACCTGGTTCGCAACGTGCCCTTCGACCAGATCGAGCACGTCGTCGATGCGGTGCTGCCCACGGCCGAGCAGGCCGAGCGCCTCGCGATGCCGGTGACCGATCCCTGCCTGCTGCTCACGCGCCGCACCTGGACGCGCAGCGTGCCGGTGACGATGGTGCGCTGCCTGCATCCCGCTTCGCGCTATCGGCTGGGCAGCCGCTTCCGCGCCGACGGCAATCCCAGCTTTGGCTGACGGGCGAATCCAGAACCGGCTTCGCACGCACCTACTTGTATAGACAGGACCCCGCATGGACAACGCCTCCCTTTCCCTCCCACCACTGGTACTCACCCCCGGCGAAGTCGACCTCGCCACGCTGCGCCGCGTGCATGCCGGCGGCGTGCAGCTCGCGCTGGATCCGTCGGCGCGCAGCGGCCTGCTCGCGTCCCAGGCGACGGTGCGCAGGATCGTCGATGCCGGCGAGACGGTCTACGGCATCAACACCGGCTTCGGCAAGCTCGCGCAGACCACCATTCCGCATGAGCGCCTGGCCGAGCTGCAGCGCAACCTGGTGCTCTCGCACAGCGCCGGCACCGGTGCGCCCTTGCCCGAGGGCGTGGTGCGGCTGGTGCTTGCGACCAAGGCCGTGAGCCTGGCGCGCGGCCACTCGGGCATCGCGCCCGAGATCGTCGATGCGCTGATCGCGCTTGGCAATGCCGGCCTGCTGCCGCGCATTCCGTCCAAGGGCTCGGTCGGCGCGTCGGGCGATCTGGCGCCGCTGGCGCACCTGGCCTGCGTGCTGATCGGGGAGGGCGAGGTCACGGCGCCCGACGGCGCGGTGATCGGCGGCGCGGAGGCGCTGTCGCGCATCGGGCTCAAGCCCTTCGTGCTCGGCCCCAAGGAAGGTCTCGCGCTGCTCAACGGCACGCAGGTGTCGACGGCGCTCGCGCTCGCCGGCCTGTTCGGCGCCGAGGACGTGTTCGCGGCCGGACTGATGGCGGGCGCGCTCTCGCTCGAAGCGATCCAGGGCTCGATCAAGCCCTTCGATGCGCGCATCCATGCCGCGCGCGGCCAGCCGGGCCAGATCGCCGTGGCGGCCGCGGTGCGCACGCTGCTCGAAGGCAGCGAGATCATTCCCTCGCATGCCGATTGCGGCCGCGTGCAGGACCCGTACTCGGTCCGCTGCGTGCCGCAGGTGATGGGCGCCTGCCTCGACAACCTCGCGCATGCGGCGCGCGTGCTGCGCATCGAGGCCAATGCCGCATCCGACAACCCGCTCGTGTTCGACAACGGCGACGTGATCTCCGGTGGCAACTTCCACGCCGAGCCGGTCGCCTTCGCGGCCGACATCATCGCGCTCGCCGTGAGCGAAATCGGCGCCATTTCCGAGCGCCGCATGGCGCTGCTGCTCGACAGTGGGCTCTCGGGCCTGCCGCCTTTCCTGGTGCGCGACGGCGGCGTCAACTCGGGCTTCATGATCGCGCAGGTCACGGCCGCGGCGCTTGCCTCCGAGAACAAGTCGCTCGCGCATCCGGCCAGCGTCGACAGCTTGCCGACCTCGGCCAACCAGGAAGACCATGTGTCGATGGCCACCTTCGCGGGCCGGCGCCTGGCCGAGATGGTGGAGAACACGGCGGTCGTCGTCGGCATCGAAGCCATGGCCGCCGCGCAAGGCATCGAGTTGAAGCGTGGCCCCAAGAGTTCACCGCTCGTCGAAGCCGAATTCACCACCATCCGCGAGCGCGTCGCCTTCATCGACCAGGACCGCTTCCTCGCGCCCGACATCGAATCCATGCGCCAGTGGGCGCGCCGGGGCCGCTGGCCCGAAGCCCTGCAAGCCATCCTGCCCAGCCAGGCCTGACACACCGCTCCTCCGTCATCGAAAGGACACTACGCCATGAATGCACCCGACAAGTTCGTCGCCCAGAGGAACGATCCTCGCCATGACGCGAGCCGCGTGGTCCGCGCCCCTCGCGGCAGCACGCTCAGCTGCAAGAGCTGGCTCACCGAGGCGCCGTTTCGCATGCTGCAGAACAACCTCGATCCCGAGGTCGCCGAGCGCCCGCAGGACCTGGTGGTCTACGGCGGCATCGGACGCGCCGCGCGCGACTGGGCCTCCTTCGACCAGATCCTCGCGACGCTGAAGGAGCTCAACGACGACGAGACGCTGCTGGTGCAATCGGGCAAGCCGGTCGGCGTGTTCAAGACGCACGAGAACGCGCCGCGCGTGCTGATTGCCAACTCCAACCTCGTGCCCAAGTGGGCCACCTGGGAACACTTCAGCGAGCTCGATCGCAAGGGCCTGATGATGTACGGCCAAATGACTGCTGGCAGCTGGATCTACATCGGCAGCCAGGGCATCGTGCAAGGCACCTTCGAGACTTTCGTCGAGGCCGGCCGCCAGCACTACAACGACGATCTTTCGGGCAAGTGGATCCTCACCGCAGGCCTCGGCGGCATGGGCGGCGCGCAGCCGCTGGCGGCCACGCTCGCCGGCGCGGTCTCGCTCAACATCGAATGCCAGCAGGCCAGCATCGACTTCCGCCTGCGCACGCGCTACCTCGACAAGCAGGCCAAGGACATCGACGACGCGATCGCGCTGATCAAGCAGCACACGGCCGCCAAGGAAGCGGTGTCGATCGGCCTCTTGGGCAACGCGGCCGAGGTGCTGCCCGAACTCGTGAAGCGCGCCAAGGCCGGCGGCATCAAGCCCGACCTCGTGACCGACCAGACCTCGGCGCACGATCTCGCGAGCGGCTACCTGCCGATCGGCTGGACGCTTGCGCAATGGGAGGCCGCGAAGGCAGACGTGACGCAGCATCCGACCTTGCGCAAGGCAGCCGCCAAGTCCTGCGCGGTGCATGTGCAGGCCATGCTCGACTTCCAGGCCATGGGCATTCCCACGGTCGACTACGGCAACAACATCCGCCAGGTCGCTTTCGACGAGGGCGTCAAGAACGCCTTCGACTTCCCCGGCTTCGTTCCGGCCTACATCCGGCCGCTGTTCTGCGAAGGCAAGGGCCCGTTCCGCTGGGTGGCGCTTTCGGGCGACCCGGAAGACATCTACAAGACTGACGCCAAGATCAAGGAACTGTTCCCCGAGAACACGCACACGCATCGCTGGCTCGACATGGCGCGCGAGCGCATCGCGTTCCAGGGCCTGCCGGCGCGCATCTGCTGGCTGGGCCTGGGCGAGCGCCACAAGGCGGGCCTCGCCTTCAACGAGATGGTGAAGTCGGGCGAACTCAAGGGCCCGATCGTGATCGGCCGCGACCACCTCGACACCGGCTCGGTCGCAAGCCCCAACCGCGAGACCGAAGCCATGAAGGATGGCAGCGACGCCGTCTCCGACTGGCCGCTGCTCAACGCGCTGCTCAACACCGCCGGCGGCGCGACCTGGGTCAGCCTGCACCACGGCGGCGGCGTCGGCATGGGCTACTCGCAGCATTCGGGCGTGGTGATCGTCTGCGACGGCAGCGACGCCGCGGCCAAGCGCATCGAGCGCGTGCTGTGGAACGACCCGGCCACCGGCGTGATGCGCCATGCCGATGCGGGCTACGAGCAGGCCGTCGCCACCGCGAAGAAGCACGCGCTGAACCTGCCGATGGTCAAGCAGGGCTGACGAGATGTCGTCCGAGATCTACCTGCACTACCTGAACCATCTCGACGTCCAGGCGCTGGCGATGACCGACGCCGAGATCGTCGCCGCGGTCGAGGACGGCTTGCTGGCCCAGGGTCGTGGCCAGACCACCATCGAGCCGCGCATGCACCTGGTGCCCGAGAAGGACTACCCGGGCCACTTCAACGTGCTGCGCGGCTACATCCGGCCGCTCGGCGTGGCGGGCGTGAAGGTGGTGGGCGACTTCTATCGCAACTACGAAGTGGGCCTGCCGTCGGAGCTCGCGCTGCTCAACCTCTTCGACCCGAAGACCGGCGTCCCTGTGGCGATCATCGATGCCTCCGACATCACCGACATGCGCACCGGCGCGATCACCGCTATCGGCGCCAAGCATCTGGCGCGCAAGAATTCGAAGATCCTCGGCCACATCGGCGCGCGCGGCACCTCGTACTGGAACGTGCGCCTCTTGCATTCGATCTTCCACTTCGACGAGATCCGCGTGCACTCGCGCCGGCCCGAGAGCCGCGACGCCTTCGCCGCACGCCTGGAACGCGATCTCGGCATGAAGATCACCGTCACCGAAGACTGGGAATCCTGCGTGCGCGGCGCCGACATCGTGGTCGAGGCCTCGCGCCTCGAGAAGCCCGCGCCGATGCTCAAGACCGAGTGGATCAAGAAGGGCGCCTGCGTGATTCCCTACGGCACCATGAGCGCGGTCGAGCTCTCGCTGACCGACATCATGGACAAGATGGTGATGGACGACTGGGGCCAGGCCAAGGCCGGCCCCTTCGGTGCGCTGCGCGCGCACGTGGACAGCGGCAAGTTGTCCGAGAAGACGCTGCATGCCGAGCTCGGCCAGATCGTGGCCGGCCTCAAACCCGGACGCGAAAGCGAAGAAGAAACCAATCTCTTCTGGCACCGCGGCCTCTCGCTGTCGGACATCGCACTCGGCTCCGCCATGCTCGCGAAGGCGAAGACCATGGGCCTCGGACAGCAGCTGCGCTTCCGCTGAGATCGATGATGCCGGTCGCCAACGCGCGCATGTACTCGGCCACCGCCTCGGCGCGCGCCGACTGGAAAGCGCTGTTCGCGTGGGCGCTCGCGCGCGCCGGGCTTGATTGGGACGTGATCGACTACGACGCCCCGGCTCCGCTCTCGGCGCTGTGGGCGCGCGATGACCTGGGCCTCGCGATGATGTGCGGCCTGCCGTTCTCGCAGCGCGCGCCGCGGCCCGCGCTGGTCGCCGCGCCGATCCCGTCGCCGGCGCGCTACGAGGGCCGGCCGGTCTACTTCACCGACATCGTGGTGCGCGCCGATTCGAAGTACGAACGCCTCGAAGATACCTTCGGCGGCGTGGTGGGCTACACGCTGGCCGACTCGATGTCTGGCGGCGTCGCCTTCCGCAACCATCTCGCGCCGTACCGCGCCACGCACGGGCCGCGGCTCTATGCCCGAGCGGTGGGCAATCTCATCCACGCACGCGGCGTCATCGAAGCCCTGGCCGCAGGCCGCATCGACGTCGGCCCGCTCGACAGCTACTACCATGACTTGCTGCGTCACAACGAGCCCGCGTCGGCGCAACAGGTGCGCATCATCGCCAGCACCGAGGCGATGCCGATCCCGCCGCTGGTTGCGACGGCGGCGCTCGCGTCCGACGAACTCGCGCGCCTGCGCGATGCCTTGCGCGCGGCGGCGGATGCACCGGAACTCGAAGCCGTGACGGAACGCTTGTTGCTTGCAGGCTTCGCCATCCCCGATCCCGCGGACTACGAGGTCCTCGCGGCGATCGCCCAGCGTGCCATTCCACCGTTCGAGGAACTCTGATGATGATCAAGCGCCGCCTCGCCTTTCTGTTGCCCCTGCTGCTCGCCCTGCCGTTGGCGGCGCACGCGCAGGCCTATCCCGCCAAGCCGGTTCACGTGATCGTGCCCTTCGCGCCGGGCGGTCCGGCCGATGTGGTGGCCCGCGTGCTGGGGCAGGAGTTCACCGAGATCCTGGGCCAGCCCTTCGTGGTCGAGAACAAGGTCGGTGCCGCCGGCAACATCGGCGTCGACCTGATTGCCAAGGCCGCGCCCGACGGCTACACGCTCGGCATCGTGCCGGTCGGCAACATCGCGGTGAACCCGAACCTCTTTCCTGCGCTGCCGTACAAGGCCTCGGAGCTGCAGCCGGTCGCGATGCTCGCGACGGTCGAGAACGTGCTGGTGGTGAACGCCGCCGTGCCGGCGAAGTCGGTGAAGGAGCTGCTGGCGCTCGCCAGGCAGAAGCCCGGCAGCTTGAGCTTCGCATCGCCCGGCGCGGGCAGCCAGGCCCATCTGGCCGGCGAGCTGATGGCGCTCGATGCCGATCTGCAGCTGATCCACGTTCCCTACAAAGGCATCGGGCCGGCGCTGAACGACGTGGTGGGCGGGCAGGTGACGATGATGTTCGGTTCGATGTCCGCGGTGCTGCCGCACGTCAAGTCCGGCAAGCTGCGCGCGCTCGGCGTCGCCAGCCTCAAGCGCTCCGCCGCGATGTCCGAGCTGCCGACCATCGCCGAGCAGGGCTTGCCCGGCTTCGAGGCCGTGTCGTGGTACGCGCTGATGGCACCTGCTGCGACGCCCAAGGCCGTCGTCGATCGCCTCAACGCCGAAAGCGCGCGCGTGCTGGCCAAGCCCGAGATGAAAGAGAAGTTCGCCGTGCTCGGCCTCGAGCCCGGCAGCGGCACGCCGCAGCAGATCGTTGCGACGATCCAGACGGAAACCGCGCGCTGGGCCGATGTGATCAAGAAGAAGAACATCAAGCCCGAGTGAGCACGCAACAAGCCTTCGATCCACCCTCTCGTCACCAAGAAAGAATTTCTCATGCCATTTCGCCGCCACCTCCTGATCGCAGGCCTTGCCGGCTTCGCCGCGTTCGGCCCCACGGCTTCTGCGCTGGCGCAGAACAACGTGCTCACGGTCGCCACCGACGCCACTTTCCCGCCGATGGAATTCGTCGAAAACGGCAAGCGCACCGGCTTCGACGTCGAGCTGGTCGAGGCCATCGGCAAGACGCTGGGCCGCAAGATCGAGTGGGTCGACATCGACTTCAAGGGCCTGGTGCCGGGCCTGGTGTCGAAGCGCTTCGACATGGCCGTGTCGGCGATCTACATCACCGACGAGCGCAAGAAGGTGGTCGACTTCACCATTCCCTACTACGCCGGCGGCCTGGTCGCGATGGTGAAGGAGGGCAATGCCGCCATCAAGACGCCCGCCGATCTCAACGGCAAGAAGGTCAGCGTGCAGGTCGGCACCAAGTCGGTCGGCTACGTGAAGGAGAAGTATCCGCAGGTGCAGCTGGTCGAGGTCGAGAAGAACCAGGAGATGTTCAACCTCGTCGACATCGGCCGCAGCGACGCGGCCGTGACCGGCAAGCCCGCCGCCTACCAGTACGTGCGCACGCGCCCCGGCCTGCGCGTGCTCGACGAGCAGCTCACGACCGAGGAGTACGGCATGGCGATTCGCAAGGACGCGCCCGAACTCACCAAGGCCGTGAACGGCGCCATCGAGAAGCTCAAGGCCGATGGAACCTACGCGCAGATCGTCAAGAAGTGGTTCAGCAACACCGCGAAGTAGACCGGCACCGCCATGGATCTGGACTTTGCGCCGGTTTTCGAGGGCTGGCCCGCGCTGCTGCGCGGCGCGCTGGTCACCGTGGAGATCACGGCCTGCGCCTTGCTGCTGGGCTGCGTGCTGGGGCTTCTGGTGGGCATCGGCCGGCTCGATCCGCGCCGCAAGACGCTCTACGCGCTCTGCACCGCCTACGTGGCGGCGATCCGCGGCACGCCGCTTTTGGTGCAGCTCTTCATCCTGTTCTTCGGGCTGCCGCATTTCGGGCTCTTGCTGCCGGCCTTCGTGTGCGGCGTGCTCGGGCTCGGCGTGTACTCGGGCGCCTACGTGTCGGAGATCGTGCGCGGCGCGATCCAGTCGATCGACCGCGGCCAGACGATGGCGGCGCAGTCGCTCGGCATGCGGCCCTCGGCAGCGATGCGCCACATCATCCTGCCGCAGGCGGTGGTGCGCATGATCCCGCCGCTGGGCAACGAGTTCATTGCGCTCATCAAGAACTCGGCGCTGGTGTCGCTGCTGACGATCCACGATCTGATGCACGAAGGCCAGAAGATCATCAGCGTGTCGTACCGCTCGCTCGAGCTCTACCTGGCCATCGCGGCCGTCTACTTCGCACTGACCGGCGCGGTCACGCTGGTGCTGCGGCATTTCGAGCAGCGGCTGCGGCAGGGAGGGCTGGTGCGATGAGCCTGCACGGCTTCGATACCGCCACCTTGCCGGTCACGCCGTGGAAGAACGGCGGCGGCAGCACGCGCGAGATCGCCTGCTGGCCGCCCGGCGCGGGGCTCGGTGATTTCGAATGGCGCCTGTCCATCGCCACCATCGCCGCGAGCGGCCCGTTCTCGGTGTTCCCGGGCATCGACCGCACGATCATGCTGCTGGCCGGCGATGGCGTGCAGCTGCGTTCGGCCGACCCGGCCGGCCACGCGCTCGACCACCGCCTCGCGACCCTGCACCACCCCTTTGCCTTCAGCGGCGACTTGCCGCTGGCCTGTACGCTGCTGGGCGGCGCGTCGAGCGACTTCAACGTGATGGCGCGCCGCGGGCGCTGGCATGCGAAGCTCCAGGTGCTGGAAAGCGCGGCGCTGCTGGGCAGCGCGACCCACGGCATGCTGCTGGCGCTGCGCGGACAGTGGGAGCTCGATGGCATGTCGATCATCGACTGCGCCGAAGGCGAGGGCCTGTGGTGGGCCGATGCGCCGCATGCCTGGCACGCGAGGCCCGACGGTGCCGATGCGCGGCTGTTGGCCGTTCGATTCGATCCATGCCACGAACAGGCGGACAACCCGGAGACCTGACCCATGCCATCTTCTCTTGCCTCCGCCGACGGCCTGTGGACCGGCCTGCTTCTCGCGCCCGGCGCCTCGCGCTATGCAGACCTGCCCGAGGACACTGAGGCTGCCATCGTGGTCGAGCAGGGTGTGATCCGATGGATCGGCGCCGCGGCCTCGTTGCCGGCCGAGTGCGCGGGATTGCCGCGGCACGAGGGCGGCGGCGCACTCGTCACGCCCGGCCTGGTCGACTGCCACACGCACCTGGTCTATGGCGGCCAGCGCGCCAACGAGTTCGCGATGCGGCTCGCGGGTGCCAGCTACGAAGAAGTGGCCAAGGCCGGCGGCGGCATCGTCTCGTCGGTGCGCGCCACGCGCGAAGCCGACGAAGACACGCTCTATGCACAGGCCGCGCCGCGGCTCGAACAATTGCTGGCCGACGGCGTGTGCGCGATCGAGATCAAGTCCGGCTATGGCCTCTCGCTCGAACACGAACGCAAGCAGCTGCGCGTGGCGCGGCGGCTGGGCGAGGCCTACGGCGTCACGGTGCGCACCACCTTCCTCGGCGCCCATGCGCTGCCGCCCGAATACGCGGGGCGCAGCGGCGACTACATCGAGCTCGTCTGCAACCAGATGATGCCGGCGCTGGCGGCCGAAGGGCTGGTCGATGCGGTCGACGTGTTCTGCGAGCGCATCGCCTTCTCGCTCGCCGAGACCGAGCGCGTGTTCCAGGCCGCGCAGGCGCTCGGTCTGCCGGTCAAGCTGCATGCCGAGCAGCTCTCCGACATGGGGGGCGCGGCGCTCGCGGCGCGCTACGGTGCGCTGTCCTGCGACCACATTGAGCACCTCTCGGCCGAGGGCATCGCCGCGATGCGCGAGGCCGGCACGGTGGCCGTGCTGCTGCCCGGCGCCTACTACACGCTGCGCGACACCCACCTGCCGCCGATCGAGGCGCTGCGCGCGGCCGGCGTGCCGATGGCCGTTTCCACCGACCACAACCCCGGCACCTCGCCGGCGCTGAGCCTGCTCTTGATGATGAACATGGCCTGCACGCTGTTCCGCCTCACCGTGCCCGAGGCGCTGGCTGGCGTGACCGTGCATGCGGCGCGCGCGCTGGGCCTGCAGGAAACGCACGGCGTGATCGCCGTCGGCGCGCCGGCCAACTTCGTGCTGTGGGACGCCCGCGACGTGGCGGAACTGGCCTACTGGTTCGGCCGGCGTGCGGCGAGGCGCATCGTGCGGCAAGGACGCATTGCATAGAAGTAAATCCCGATGAACAAGACCCTCTTCGCCAAAGATGCGCTGCTGCCCACCGGCTGGCGCCGCAACGTGCTGCTGAGTTGGGACGATGCGGGCCGGCTCACGCAGGTGCAGCCCGATGCCGTGGCGCCCCGGGACGTGCCCGTGTCCGCAGGCCCCCTGATCCCCGGCATGCCCAACCTGCACTCGCATGCCTTCCAGCGCGCCTTCGGCGGGCTCACCGAATTCCGCGGCGCGGCGCAGGACAGCTTCTGGAGCTGGCGCACGCTGATGTATCGCTTCGCCGCGCAGATCTCGCCCGCGCAGGTCGAGGCGATCGCGACCTGGCTCTACATCGAGATGCTCGAAGCCGGCTACAGCGCGGTCTGCGAGTTCCACTACCTGCACCACGCGCCCGACGGCACGCCCTATGCCGACGACGCCGAACTCGCGCTCGCTTTGCTGCGCGCGGCCGAGCGCACCGGCATCGGCCTCACGCTGCTGCCCGTGCTCTACCAGACCAGCGGCTTCGGCGGGCTGCCGCCGAACGAGGGCCAGCGCCGCTTCATCCGCGCTACCGATTCGATGCTGCGCCTGCTCGAGCGCCTGCGCCCGCTGTGCGAAGCGCAGGGCGCGCGGCTGGGCCTGGCGCCGCACTCGCTGCGCGCCGTGCCGCCCGAGGGCCTGCGCGAGGCGCTGGCGGGCCTGAATGCGATCGATGCCACGGCGCCCGTCCACATCCACATCGCCGAGCAGACCGCCGAAGTCGATGCCTGCCTGGCCTGGAGCGGCCAGCGCCCGGTCGCCTGGCTGCTGGACCACGCCGAGGTCGATGCGCGCTGGTGCCTGGTGCATGCCACGCACATGGATGCGGCCGAGTACCGGCGCGCCGCCGCGAGCGGCGCAGTCGCGGGCCTGTGCCCGACCACCGAGGCCAACCTCGGCGACGGCATCTTCGATTTCGGCGCCTGGCGCGGGGCCGGCGGCCGCTGGGGCGTGGGCTCGGACAGCCACGCCTGCGTCAACGCGGCCGAGGAATTGATGATGCTCGAATACAGCCAGCGGCTGGCGACCCGCCAGCGCAATGTCGGGGCCGATGCGGGCGAGCCTTCGGTGGCGAGCGCGATGACGCTGGCGGCCGTGCAGGGCGGGGCGCAGGCATCGGGCCGCGCAGTCGCCGGGCTCGCGCCCGGCCAGCAGGCCGACTTCGTGGTGCTGGATGCTGCGCATCCGTCGCTGGCCGGCCTGTCCGCCGCCGACATGCTCTCGGCCCATGTGTTCGCGAGCCATCGCAGCAGTGCCGTCGACACGGTTTGGGTCGCGGGCCGGCCGCGCGTGTCGGCCGGGCGCCATCCTCTTCATTCCCAAGCGGCGGCTGCGTTCATCGCCGCGCGCACGCAACTTCTCACAACACCATGAGCTTCGAAACCACCGAACCCGCTTTCCGATTCCGGCTGGGCACACGCCCGCTGCTGATTTCGATGCCGCATGTCGGCACGCATGTGCCGCCGGCGCTGGCGGCGCGCTTCACCGAGGAGGCGCGCCATGTGCCGGACACCGACTGGCATCTGGAGCGCCTCTACGACTTCGCCGTCGAGCTCGGCGCCTCGGTGCTGGTCGCCACCCATTCGCGCTATGTGGTCGACCTGAACCGCCCGCCGGACAACCAGAACCTCTACCCCGGTCAAGACACCACCGGCCTGTGCCCGGTCGATACCTTCGACAAGACCCCGCTCTACGCCGCCGGCGACCTGCCCGGCGAGGCCGAGATCGCAGCGCGCGTCGACGCGATCTGGCGCCCCTACCACCGGCAGCTGCAGGCCGAGCTCGACCGCCTGAAAGCCGCCCACGGCACCATCGCGCTGTGGGATGCGCACTCGATCCGCTCGGTGCTGCCGCGCTTCTTCGAGGGCCGGCTGACCGACCTGAATCTCGGCAGCGCTGACGGCGCGAGCTGCGATCCGGCGCTGGCCGCCGCGCTGCTCGGCATCGCGACCTCGAACCCGGCCTACACCGCGGCGCTCAACGGCCGCTTCAAGGGCGGCCACATCACGCGCCAGTACGGCAACCCGGCCGCCGGCGTGCACGCGGTACAGCTCGAAATGACGCAGGCCAGCTACATGCAGGAGAAGCTGCCCTTCGACTACCTGCCCGAAGTCGCGGCCGGCGTGCAGCCGCAGGTGCGGCGCATGATCGAGGCGGTGCTCGATTTCGTCGAGCAATAGAACCGATAACCGCCCGCGGGCCGGGCCATGGCGCGCTTTCTACAATCCGGGGCATGAAGCCCCTCGTCTACACCCGCGCCCAGCAACTGCCCGGCATCCTGGCCGAACGCATCGCCATCCTCGACGGTGCGATGGGCACGATGATCCAGCGCTTCAAGCTCAGCGAGGCCCAGTACCGCGGCGAGCGCTTCAAGGACTTTCCGCGCGACGTCAAGGGCAACAACGAGCTGCTCTCGCTGACCCGCCCCGACGTGATCCGCGACATCCACGAAGGCTATCTGGCCGCCGGCGCCGACCTGATCGAGACCAACACCTTCGGCGCGACCCGCATCGCGCAGGAGGACTACAAGATGGCCGAGCTGGCGCGCGAGATGAACCTCGAATCGGCCCGCATCGCGCGCGCCGCCTGCGACAAGTTCAGCACGCCCGACAAACCGCGCTTCGTGGCCGGCGCCCTCGGCCCGACGCCCAAGACCGCCAGCATCAGCCCCGACGTGAACGACCCCGGCGCGCGCAACGTGAGCTTCGAGGAGCTGCGCGCGTCCTATTACGAGCAGGTCGAGGCGCTGGTCGAAGGCGGCGCTGACGTGCTGCTGGTCGAGACCATCTTCGACACCCTCAACGCCAAGGCCGCGCTGTTCGCGATCGACGAGTACTTCGAGACCAGCGGCGAGCGCCTGCCGCTCGTCATCAGCGGCACCGTGACCGACGCCTCCGGCCGCATCCTCAGCGGCCAGACCGTGACCGCCTTCTGGCACAGCGTGCGCCATGCGCGGCCGCTGGCCATCGGCCTCAACTGCGCGCTGGGCGCGGCGCTGATGCGGCCCTACATCCAGGAACTGGCGCGCGTGGCCGACGACACCTTCATCAGCTGCTACCCCAACGCCGGCCTGCCCAACCCGATGAGCGAAACCGGCTTCGACGAAACGCCCGAGGTCACCTCGCGCCTGCTGCACGAGTTCGCGGCCGAGGGGCTGGTCAACATCGTCGGCGGCTGCTGCGGCACCACGCCCGACCACATCGCCGCCATCGGGCGCTCGGTGGCGCCGCTCGCGGGGCGCACGCTGCATCGCGCGGCCGCGTATCCCGAAGCGGCCTGAGGTAAAGAAGCACCCTGGCGGTGCACGTCTTTGCGCGGCTGGCCGTTGCTGAGGGTAGGCCGTGGCTGATTGACAACATGTCGAGCGCGCGTAGCCTGAGCGCAAAGGAACATTCCATGAACAAGCTCGTCCAGCGATGGATCGGCATCGGCACCATCGCCCTGGTTCTGCCGGTCGCCGCGGCGGCGCAGGAGGCCTTCGCCCGCGGCACGGTCAATCTGCGTGCCGGCCCCTCGGGCGACTACCCGCTGGTGGCGCGACTCGGCCATGGCCAGCCCTTCGAGGTGCTCGGCTGCACCAGCGGCTATGCATGGTGCGACGTGGTGCTGCCCGACGGGCTGCGCGGCTGGGTCTATGCCGCCAACATCGACTACGCCTACGATGATGACCGGCGCGTGCCCTTGGCCACCTACGGCGCCATCATCGGCGTGCCGATCGTCGGCTTCACGATCGGCAACTACTGGAGCAACCACTACCGCGACCGCCCCTGGTACGGCGAGCGGCGCTGGTGGGGCGACCACCATCCGCCGCCGCCCGTCGCCGGCTGGCGCCCGGTGCCGGCGCCGCGGCCGGACTGGCGGCCCAATCCGTGGCGCGACCCCGGCTACGCGCATCCGGGACCGGGCTTCCGTCCGCAGCCGCAGCCGGGCTGGCGGCCTTCGCCAGGGCAGCAGCCACCGCCGGATCACGGTGTCCGGCCGCCGCGTCCCGACCGCGGTTTCCGACCGCCGGAGCACGCCGGCCCGCCGAACGTGCATCCGGGCCGACCGCCGGACGTCCATCCGGGTCGTCCACCGGACGTGCATCCGGGACGTCCGCCGGACGTGCATCCGGGACGTCCGCCGGCCATGAATCCGGGCCAGCCGGGCGTTCGTCCGCCGGCTGCCCTGCCCGGCGCCGAGGCGCGGCAAAGGCAACTGGACCGGATCAACCGCGCGCCGCCCGGCACGACGCCAGGGGACAGCAGGCCAGGCGGCGGCCTGTAGCGCTCTAGCCCGGAAATTTCACCAGTAGAGGGTCGGCAGCCTCGTGCCGGAGCGCGTTGACATTGGTATCTGACGCCAATTTCAACCGAGGACTGCCGATGCCAAAGTGTACCGATGGGACGATTGATTTGGGGCGTGTGGGTCGGCGGGTCATCGAGGCCAACTTCGAGGGCGGGGACATCGGTTCGGACGGCGGGGTCTTGCTGCTGCGTCGCGTTGACGAACGTATCGGTCTGAGCCGAGCGGCTGCGGCCGTGCTCAGTGATGCACGCGATCCGGCACGCATCACGCACAGCCTGCGCGACCTGCTCGCCCAACGCATCTACGGCTTGTGCTGCGGCTACGAAGACCTCAACGACCACGACACCTTGAGAGACGATCTGCTGATGCAGACCGCTGTGGGCCGGGTCGATGCGCTGGCGAGTTCGCCCACGCTCAGCCGCTTGGAGACCGGGGCCACGCGAGCGCAGGCAGTGGCGCTGCATGGCGTGCTCATCGAGCAGTTCATCGCCAGCCACAAGAGCCCGCCCGAAGAACTGGTGCTGGACATCGACGCCTCGGATGTGCCCTTGCACGGCGACCAGGAGCGCTGCGAGTTCCATGCCTACTACGACCACCACTGCTATCTGCCGCTGTACGTGTTCTGCGGCCAAGCCATGCTCGCATGCGTCTTGCGGCGCAGCCGCATCGATGGCGCCAAGAACGCCGCGGCGGTGATCAAGCTGCTGGTGCAGCGGCTGCGCCAGGCGTGGCCCGACGCGCGGATCATCGTGCGCGGTGACTCGGGCTTCTGTCGCCAGAGATTGCTGCGCTGGTGCGAGCGCTCGGGCGTGAACTACATCATCGGGCTGGCGCGCAACGCGCGGCTGGAGGCGACCGTGCAGTACGCCGAGGCGATGCTCGCCGACGAGTACGCGCGCACCGGCGCCAAGCAGCGGTTGATCGACGAGTTCGTCTACGCGGCCGACAGCTGGGACATCGAACGGCGCGTGATCACGCGCCTGGAGCACGGCAGCCAGGGCAACAACCCGCGCTTCGTGGTGACCGATCTTCAGGGCGATGCCATACAGCTGTATGAGCGGCTGTACTGCGCCCGCGGCGAGGCCGAGAACCGCATCAAGGAGGCTCAGCTCGATCTGTTTGGCACGCGGGCAAGTTGCCACCGCTTCGCGGCCAACCAGCTGCGCTTGCTGCTGGCCGCATTGGCCTACACGCTGATGCAACGGCTGCGCGAGTTCGCTCTCAAGGACACCGAGCTGGAACGCGCCGCCGCGGCCACGATCCGCGTGCGCCTGCTGAAGATCGGCGCGGCCATCGTGCGCAACACGCGCCGTGTGCGGGTACTGCTGGCTTCGCACCACCCCCTGCGCAGCGTCTTCCTGAGCGCAGCGCAGGCCCTCGCCCCCTGAAATCCATCCAGTGCTGTCCCCGGCACGCTGACAAACAACGGGGGTAAGGGGGTCGTGTGCCCAAAAACAGCCGCCACTCCATCCAGTAGCTCACACTGCACGCAAGACCACGCTCAATGGCCCTCAGCAGGCTCGGTCGACGGCACATCGGCCTGCTGGTGAAATATCCGGGCTAGGGCTTCTTCTTGCGCGCGATCAGCGCGACGAAGCGCTGCGCGCCCAGGCCCAGCGGGCGCTCGCGCGACCACACCACGTCGACCCACAGGTCGAGCCCGTTCGACAGGTTCTCGAACGGAATCTCCACCAGCGCGCCGGCCGCCACGTGCGGCCGCGCGAAATTGCGCGGCAGCCAGCCCCAGCCCAGGCCGGCCGTGATCAGGCTCAGCGCGGCCAAGGCGTTGTCGGTGCGCCAGACATGGCGCGCAAAGACGAAGCGCGGGTCGCTGGTCGCGAGATCGCGCCCGGCCACCACGATCTGGCGCGTGGTCGTCAGGTGCTCCTCGCGCAGCCGGCCGCCGGCCGCGGCCAGCACCGGATGGTCGGGCGCCATCACGGCCACCATGGTGTCGCTGGCCACTTCCTGAAAGCCCTCGCGGCCGTCGAGGCTGGGCCGCTCGAAGACCAGCGCCAGCTGCGCGCGGCCGCTGTGCAGCAGCGCCAGCGCATCGGCTTGCGGCGCCGCCAGCACCTCGACTTCCAGCAGCGGGTATTCCCGCGCCAGCGCGGCCAGCGGCGCGCTCCACGGCGCGGCCAGCAGCTCGGGCGCGATCGCGAGCGTGAGCCGGTTCTCCAGGCCCTGCGTCAGCGCCAGCGCCTGCACCTGCAGCTGCTTGAGCTGCGCGGCGAGCAGCCGCGCCTGCGGCTCCAGCGAACGCGCCGCGGCCGTCGGCTGGGGCTCGCGGCCGCCGCGGTCGAAGAGCGGCAGGTCCAGCTCGGCCTCGAGGTTCGCGATCGCCATGCTCACCGCCGAGGGCACGCGGCCGAGCGCCCGCGCGGCGGCCGAGAAGGAGCCGTGGTCGAGCACGGCCAGAAACACGTGCACGTTGTCGCTGGAAAAACTCATGGCAACGGCCTTTCAATAATTCTGAAAGAAGATGACTTTTTATATCAGATGAGCGCACATAAAGTAGGGGCCAAACCGCCAATCCAAACAGGAAGATTTCATGCAAGGGCTCAAGCGCCGCGTCGTCTACATCACGCTCTACGAAGGTCTCGCCATCGTCGCGGCCAGCGCCGGACTGGCGCTGATGTCGGGGCAGGGCATGGGCCACTCGGGCGTGCTGGCCGTCATCGCCTCGGTCATCGCGATCCTCTGGAACCTCGCCTTCAACACCCTGTTCGAGCGCTGGGAGTCGCGCCAGGCCGTGCGCGGCCGCAGCTTGCGCCGCCGCGTCGCCCACGCGATCGGCTTCGAGGGCGGCCTGGTCGCCTTCCTGGTGCCGGTCTTCGCCTGGTGGATGGAGGTGAGCCTGTGGCAGGCGCTGGTGATGGACCTGGGCCTGGTGGTGTTCTTCCTGGTCTACACCTTCGTCTTCAACTGGGCCTTCGACCTGCTGTTCGGCCTGCCCGCATCGGCCGCCGGCGTGGCCCAGCCGGCGTAAAATCCGCGGCTCCCAAGGAGCGTTGCAGCGCGGTACCTTCCATCCGAAGCCTCCGCGTCAGGCTTGGGCTTGCAACGACGCTCGCCTGACCCACGTTCCGCAGGTGAGCCCATGTCCTCCGATCCGTCTTCCGTCCCTGTTCTCCCGGTTCCTCCGATGAAGCTGTCCGGCCTCGAGCCGGTGCAGATCGGCCAAGGCACGCTCTTCGTCAACATCGGCGAGCGCACCAACGTCACCGGCTCCAAGGCTTTCGCCCGCATGATCCTGAACGGCCAGTTCGAGGAAGCGCTGGCGGTCGCGCGCCAGCAGGTCGAGAACGGCGCGCAGGTGATCGACATCAACATGGACGAGGCCATGCTCGACAGCAAGGCCGCGATGGTGCGCTTCCTGAACCTGATCGCCAGCGAGCCCGACATCGCGCGCGTGCCGATCATGATCGACAGCTCCAAGTGGGAGGTGATCGAAGCCGGCCTGCGCTGCATCCAGGGCAAGGGCATCGTCAACTCGATCAGCATGAAGGAGGGCGAGGCCCAGTTCAAGCACCACGCGACGCTGCTGCGCCGCTACGGCGCGGCCGCGGTCGTGATGGCCTTCGACGAGCAGGGCCAGGCCGACACCTACGAACGCAAGATCGAGATCTGCGAGCGCGCCTATCGCATCCTGGTCGACGAGATCGGCTTCCCGCCCGAGGACATCATCTTCGACCCCAACATCTTCGCGATCGCCACCGGCATCGAGGAGCACAACAACTACGCGGTCGACTTCATCAACGCCACGCGCTGGATCAAGGAAAACCTGCCGGGCGCCAAGGTGTCGGGCGGCGTCTCGAACGTGAGCTTCAGCTTCCGCGGCAACGACCCGGTGCGCGAAGCGATCCACACCGTGTTCCTCTACCACGCGATCAAGGCGGGCATGGACATGGGCATCGTCAACGCCGGCATGGTGGGCGTCTACGACGACCTCGAACCCGAGCTGCGCGAGCGCGTGGAAGACGTGGTGCTGAACCGCCGCCCCGACGCCGGCGAGCGCCTGGTCGAAGTGGCCGAAACCGCCAAGAGCGGCGCCAAGGACGAGAGCAAGAAGCTCGAGTGGCGCGGCACGCCCGAGCACCCGGTGCACGTGAACCAGCGGCTCTCGCATGCGATGGTGCACGGCATCACCGACTTCATCGTCGAGGACACCGAAGAGGCCTACCAGCAGATCCTGGCCAAGGGCGGCCGGCCGCTGCACGTGATCGAAGGCCCGCTGATGGACGGCATGAACATCGTCGGCGACCTGTTCGGCCAGGGCAAGATGTTCCTGCCGCAGGTGGTGAAGTCGGCGCGCGTGATGAAGTCGGCCGTGGCCCACCTCATTCCCTACATCGAGGAAGAGAAGCGCCAGGACGAAGCCGCGGGCCGCGACGTGCGCACCAAGGGCAAGATCATCATCGCCACCGTCAAGGGCGACGTGCACGACATCGGCAAGAACATCGTGACCGTCGTGCTCCAGTGCAACAACTTCGAGGTGGTGAACATGGGCGTGATGGTCCCGTGCCACGAGATCCTGGCGCGCGCCAAGGTCGAGGGCGCGGACATCGTGGGCCTGTCGGGCCTGATCACGCCCAGCCTCGAGGAGATGCAATACGTCGCCGGCGAGATGCAGAAGGACGAGCATTTCCGCATCAAGAAGATCCCGCTTCTGATCGGCGGCGCCACCACCAGCCGCGTGCACACGGCGGTGAAGATCGCGCCGCACTACGAAGGGCCGGTGGTCTACGTGCCCGACGCCTCGCGCAGCGTGAGCGTGGCGCAGTCGCTGCTGTCCGACCAGGCGGCGGCCTATATCGACGAGATCAACGCCGACTACGACAAGGTCCGCCACCAGCACGCCAACAAGAAGCAGACGCCGCTGTGGCCGCTCGCGAAGGCGCGCGCCAACAAGACGCCGATAGCCTGGTCGAATTACCTGCCGCCGGTGCCGAAGTTCATCGGCCGGCGCGTGTTCAAGAACTTCGACCTGACCGAGCTCGCGAAGTACATCGACTGGGGGCCCTTCTTCCAGACCTGGGACCTCGCGGGCCCGTTCCCGGCGATCCTCAAGGACGAGGTGGTCGGCACCGAGGCCGTGCGCGTGTATGCCGACGGCCAGCGCATGCTCAAGCGGCTGATCGAAGGGCGCTGGCTCAGCGCCAGCGGCGTGATCGGCTTCTGGCCCGCCAACACCGAGAACGACGACGACATCGTGCTCTATACCGACGAATCGCGCACCGAAGCCGCGCTCACCTGGTACGGGTTGCGCCAGCAGACCGAGAAGCAGGCCATCGAAGGCGTCATGCGCCCGAGCCGCTGCCTGGCCGACTTTGTCGCGCCGCGCGAGAGCGGCCTGAAGGACTACGTCGGCATGTTCGCCGTCACCGGCGGGCTCGGCGTCGAGAAGAAGGAGAAGTACTTCGTCGACGACCTCGACGACTACTCGGCCATCATGCTCAAGGCGCTGGCCGACCGGCTGGCCGAGGCCTTCGCCGAGGCGCTGCATCACCGCGTGCGCACCGATCTCTGGGGCTATGCGCCCGACGAGGGCTTGAGCAACGAGGACATGATCGGCGAGAAGTACCGCGGCATCCGCCCCGCGCCGGGCTATCCGGCATGCCCCGACCACAGCGTGAAGCGGCCGATGTTCGACCTCCTGAACTGCGCGGACATTGGGATGACCCTGACGGAGAGCCTCGCCATGATGCCCGCCGCCAGTGTCAGCGGCTTCTACCTGAGCCATCCTGAGGCGACCTACTTCAACGTCGGCAAGATCGGGCACGACCAGTTGCAGGATCAGGCAGCGCGACGCAAGCAGAGCGAAGCGGATCTCGAGCGGCTGCTGGCCCCCAATCTCTGATGCTTCAGAAACTGATGTTTGCTGCCGCGCACTATGCGGCGCTGGCGATCTTCGTTGCCGGCTGCTGGGGCTTCGGGCGGGTGGTGCAGTCGCGCATGGGTTCGCCGGTGCGCCACGACGTCTGGCTCGAGACCGCGATGGCCACCGCGCTCGGCGTCGGGGTCTTCATCTGCGCGTTCCAGCTGCTCGGCATCGCGGGCGCGTTCGACATCGCCGGCGTGCTGCTGCTGGCCGCGATCGGCTTTGCGGTGGCGTGCGTGCAGTTTCCGGCATGGAGGCGGGAGGTGCGCGCCTTCGACCCGGGGCTGCCCCTGTCATGGGTCGACAAGGCGGGCCTGGTCGCGCTGGCGCTGGTCGCGCTGCCGACGCTGCTGGCGCCGCTGGCGCCGCCGGCCGCCTTCGACGAGTTGATGTACCACCTGCCGTATGCGCGCGAGGTGGCGCAAAGCGGCTCTCTCGGCATCCATGAGTGGCTGCGCTATCCCTGGTTTCCGTACAACTACAACCTGCTCTATGCCGCCGCGCTCTTGGTCGGCGACGACGTGTTGGCGCATTTCCTGAACGCGCTGGCCGGCTGGCTGTCGGTGTGGATGGTCTACCGCCTGGGCGTGCTGCACCTGAACCGCGTGCTGGGCTGCGCGGGCGCCGCCATCTGGCTCGGCATGGGCGACTATTCGAACGCCTTGATCGACACGGGCGTCGCGCTGTTCGTGCTGGCGGCCTGCACGGCCTTGTGGTGGTGGCGCGAATCGCCACCGGAGCAGGGCCCGCGCTGGCTGGCACTGGCGGCTTTTTTCCTCGGCCTCGCGGCGGGCTCCAAGTACCAGGCGCTGACCTTCCTGCCGCTGGTGGCCTGGTTCGTGATCCGCCGCGAACGGCGCCCGGGCGTCTGGGCCGTCGCGCTGCTGTGCTTTCTCGTTCCCTGCATCTACTGGTACGCGCGCAATGCCGTGATGACGGGCGATCCCTTCAATCCCATCGGCGCGAAGCTGTTCGGCTTCAGCAACTGGAACCTGGCCGACTACAAGAACCAGCTCGACGACGTGCGCATCCATGCCGCCTTTCCCAGCCTCCTGATCTGGCCCGTGGTGCTCGCGCCTCTCAGCAAGGCCTGGCGGCGCTCGCCGGCCGTGCACGCCGCGATCATCTTCTGCGCCTACTCGGTGCTCGTGTGGACGCTGACCTCGCGCTACCCGCGCTACTTGACGGCTTCGTTCCCGCTGATCGCGCTGATTGCGGTGCTGGGCTGGCAGGTGCTGCTCGGCTGGATCGTGGCGGGGCTGCGCTGGCTGCTGCCGGTAGCCGGCCGCGTGGGCTGGCCGGCGCGCGCGGGCAGTCTCTTCGTCGTTGTCTTTCTGGCAGCGCTCGCGGCGGTGTCGGTCCGGCATACCGCGCGCGCGCTCACCAAGGTGTCGCCGACGCCCGAGACGCGGGAGGCCTTCCTGCGGGCCAACGTGCCCGGCTATGCCGTCATGAACTACCTGCGCGAGCACGCCACCGGCCGCGTCTACCAGATCGCGCTGAGCGAGGCGATCTACTACGGGCCCAACCCGATCTGGGGCGACGCGCTGGGACCGTGGCGCTACACGGACTTTCTTCCTCTTCCCCCGGCCGAGATGGCGCGCAAGCTCGCGGCACTGGGCTTCGAGGCCATCGTCATGCCCTACACGATGGTGCCGCAGATCACGACCAAGCCTGGATTCGACGATCATTTCGCCCTGATGTACGAGAAAGACGGCGCCAAGGCCTATCGCATCCTGCAATACAAGAATGACCGAGCACCCTGATCCGCGCCCAGCCCCGCTGCCCGCACTGCCCGCACTGCCCGCACTGCCCGCACTGCCCGCACTGCCCGCACTGCGTATAGCCGCCGTGATCCCGTGCTTCAACGAGGCACTGGCCATCGCGCAGGTGGTGGACGAGTTCCGCGTGGCCCTGCCCGAGGCCGAAGTCCATGTGTTCGACAACGCCTCGACCGACGACACCGCGGCCGTCGCCCGCGCCGCCGGTGCGCGCGTGACGCACGTGGCGCTGCGCGGCAAGGGCAATGTGGCGCGGCGCATGTTCGCCGACGTCGAGGCCGACATCTACGTGATGGTCGACGGCGATGCAACCTACGACCTCGGCGAGCTGCGCCGCCTGATCGACACGCTGGTCGAAGGCAACCTCGACATGGTGGTCGGCTCGCGCGTCGACGACGGCCACGACGCCCACACCTACCGAACGGGGCACCGCTTCGGCAACCGCCTTCTGACCGGCGCGGTGGCGGGGCTCTTCGGCGGCCATCTCACCGACATGCTCTCGGGCCTGCGCGTGTTCTCGCGGCGCTACGCCAAGTCCTTCCCGGCCGTCTCGGAGGGCTTCGAGATCGAGACCGAGCTCACGGTCCATGCGCTGGAATTGCGCATGCCCTTCGCCGAACTGCCGGTGCGCTACCGCTCGCGCCCGGAGGGCTCGCACAGCAAGCTCTCGACCTACCGCGACGGCTGGCGCATCCTCAAGACCATCTGCAAGCTGTTCGTGAGCGAGCGGCCGCTGCTCTTCTTCTCGGGCATCGCGACCGTGCTGGCGCTGGCCTCGCTCGTGGCGGCCGTGCCGCTGGCCCTCACCTACATCGACACGGGCCTGGTACCGCGCCTGCCGACGGCCGTGCTGCTGACCGGCACCATGCTGGCCGCGATGCTGGCCTTCGTCTGCGGCATCGTGCTGCACACCGTGACCATCGGGCGGCAGGAGGCCAAGCGGCTGCGCTATCTCTCCATCCCGGGTGTGCGCCATCGCGGCCGGCCATGAGGGCGGGCCGCGAGTTCCTGTTCTTCGCGGCCGCCGGCGTGGCGGGCCTGGGCGTCGATGTCGGCGTGCTGTATCTCGCGGCCCCCGTGCTCGGCTGGTATCTGGCACGGGTGCTGTCCTTCGTCGCAGCCGCGACGGCGACCTGGGCGCTGAACCGGCGCTACGCCTTCAGCGCGCGGCATTCGGAGGTATCGCTGGCGCGCGAATACCTCGGCTACCTGCTGACCATGCTGGGCGGCGCCTTCGTCAACTACGGCGTCTATGTGCTGGTGCTGCACACGCTGAGCGGCCCATGGGCGCCGGCGGCCGGCGTGGCGCTTGGCAGCCTGACGGGGATGGTGCTCAACTTTCTTTCCGCGCGGCACCTGATATTCAAGTCGAGGCGCGAGCGGTGAGGGCTGCTGTCGCCTGATCACGGTCACAACGAGTAGCACGGCATCGCGCGGCCGAGTAGCGCCACGCGTGACTTGCCGGGCTGGGCCGGATCGCCTCTGAGTTTTCAGGAGACGCCGTCCTCCCATATTTCGTCCTGGATTGTGGACCGCGCCCTTACGGGGCGCACGCCGACAGTGACTGCCTGCGGTGCGGATACGCTGCTACTTCCATCCGCTCGCGCAGGCATCGCTCGATGACCTTTTCCCGCCGCAAGTTCCTGCTGATTGCTGGGGCGCTCGCTGCATCCGGTGCATCGTGGGCGGCCTGCGCTGCCAAGACATCGGCCGCAGCCAAGACCGCCCCCTCCGATGCGAAGAAACCCAGGGCATTGGACCGGCTCAATGCGGCGACTGAGACGCCGATGCTTTCCCAGGGCGCCAGAGGCGCCGCGGTGGTTCGTGCCCAGATCCTGCTTGACCGCGCATGGTTCTCGCCCGGCGAGATCGACGGCGGCTTTGGTGCAAACATGCGGCGTGTGGTGGCCGCGTACCAGACGGCGAGCGGCATCGCCCCTACCGGCAAGGTGGACGCCGCCACCTGGACGGCCCTCAGAAACGACACCGCGCCTTTGTTCGCCGCATACGTCGTCACCGAGAGGGATGCTGCCGGGCCCTTCACGGCGACGCCAAGGGACATGGCCGATAGGGCAAAGCTGAAATCGCTCGACTACGAATCCGTCGAGGAAGCGTTGTCGGAGAAGCATCACATGGCGCCGAAGCTGCTGGCGGACCTGAACAAGGGCGCGCGATTCAGGGCCGGCGATGAGATCGCGATTGTCAACGTGGCCGGCGCTGCGGATCCAGCGGTTGTGAAAGCCGCGGCGTCGATCGAGATCGACAAGTCCGAGCACATGCTCTTCGTGCTCGACCGCGACGGCAAGCCGCTGGCGGGCTTCCCGATCAGTATCGGCGGGCGGCTTGATCCCTTGGAACTCGGCAGGATGAAGGTCACCAACGAAGTGAAGAATCCGACCTTCACCTACGATCCCGGGCTCCTCAAGAATGCGCCAGCGAAGGCGAAGAAGGTCGAAGTGCCGCCCGGCCCCAACAATCCGGTGGGCAGCACCTGGATTGGACTTTCGAAACCGCACTGGGGCATTCACGGAACGCCGTCTCCCGCGCGCGTCGGTCACCAGGAAACCAATGGCTGCATTCACTTGACCAACTGGGATGCGGCGCGATTGTCGACGCTGGCCAAGACCGGGTTTGCGGTGGAGGTAAAGCCATAGTGGCCGTGGTGGGTCGGCGCAGTCTCGTGGCGGCCGCGCTCTTCGTTTCGCCACTCTGCGCCTCGGCGCAGCCAGGAGGCGCGCCATCGGAGGCGCCCGCAGCGCAAGCGCCGGTCATGGCCGATGGGTCGGCCTTGCTGGCAAATCGCAAGCAGACCGTTCTCGGCTTCATAAGTCGCGCCATGAATCGAGGCAGTGAGCGGCAAGAGCGGTGACCCAGAACGGATCATCCGGATCGAAGGCAAGCCCGAACTTGGGAGTGATGAGAAGGCCTGCCTACTCAAACGCAGACGGATCTGTAGCGCGAACGAAAGATGCAAGTGCGGTGAACGGCACTGACAGATTGCCGATGTTCACGACCGGTGCTTGCGCGGTGATCTCTTCCAACCTACCGCAGTCCTGGAAACGGTAGACCACCGAGTCGTAGTCGAGCTCATTGAGCCCGACGCCGTTTCGGCACGTTCTCGCGGGCTTGCCTCGCATCTTCACGACCTCTTGTCTTGAGGCCGAGAACGATGTTTCATCGACGCATACGAACGGATCCAGATCCATTTGATCGCCGCGCGCGCTTCGTTCAGTCAGTGCACCCCCGACACCACCACCGGAATCTCGGTCGCCGGCGGCGTGTTGCGGCTGCGGCCGCAGCGCACGATGCCGTCGATCATCACCATGCCGACGCCCGGGATGTCGCCGAGCTGCACGCTTTCGAGCAGCGTCCTGCCGGCCGTGTGCTGCGCGCGGTCCATGAAGACGAAGTCGGCCGCGCGGCCGACCTCGATCAGCCCGCAGTTGAGCTTGCGGATGCGCGCCGTGTTGCCGGTCGCGAAGCAGAACACCAGCTCGGCCGGGATGTTCGCGATCGAGGACAGCATCGCCACCATGCGCAGGATGCCCAGCGGCTGCACGCCCGAGCCGGCCGGCCCATCGGTGCCGAGGATCACGCGGTGCGGGCACTTCAGGTCCAACGCCGCCTTGGCAGCCGCGATGGCCACGCGCTCGTTGCCGTTGTGCACGATCTCGATCGCGCGCGAAGACTTCTCGCACAGCTCGCACACATGCGCCTCGGGCAGCGAGGTGTGGCCGCCGTTGATGTGGCCGATGATGTCGGCATCGGCTTCGAGCACCACGTCCTTGTCGATCAGGCCCGAGCCGGGGATCGAGGGGCCGCCGGTGTGGATGGTGCTCTGGATGCCGTACTTGCGCGCCCAGGCCACCATCTCCTTGGCCTCGTAGCCGGCCTTCACCGAGCCCAGGCCCACTTCGCCGAGCAGGCCCACGCCGGCCTCGGCCATTTCCTTGAAGTCGCTCTCGACCATGCCCTTCTCGAGCACCGGCGCGCCCGCCAGCACCTTGACGCCGCCGGGGCGGAAGTTGTCGAAGGCGCGCTGCGCGGTGATGGCCAGGGCCTTCACGCCCACGATGTCCTTGGGCCGGCCCGGCAGGTGCACTTCGCCGGCCGAGATCATCGTGGTCACACCGCCGTTCATCGTCGAATCGATCCAGCCAAGCTGGCTCTGGCGCGGCGTCCAGTCGCCGAACACCGGGTGCACGTGGCTGTCGATCAGGCCGGGGGCGACGCAGGTCTTCTTGGCGTCGATCACGGTCTGCGCGCCTTCAAGATCGCAGTCCTTTTCCTTGCCGACCGCGACGATCAGCCCGTCGTTCACGACCAGGGTGTCGGCGTCCAGGATGGGCTTGTCGATGTCGCCCGAGAGCAACAGACCTATGTTCCGGATGACGACCTTGCCCGACTTTGCGCCGGTTGCGACTTCTGCCATTTCTTTGCCTCTTCGTGGGGTGAGGTTGAGGTGGTTTCTTCGTCGGAAGCGCCCGCGTCGACCGTGCGCAGCACGGTTTCGATCACGAAGTCTTCCCAGTGCGCCACGGCTTCCGGCGTCTCCAGCGGCTCGCCGAGGAAGGCGGTCAGCGTGTGGCGGTTCGATGTGTAGAAGTAGCCGGTGGAGGCGATCAGCAGGTAGAGATCGCGCGCCGCCACGTCGTCGCGGAACAGCCCCTGCGCGACGCCGCTTTCGAGCAGCTTCTGGATGATCGCGATCGCCCGCGACGAGTATTCGCGCGCGCGCAGCGACTTCGCGACGTGCCGGCCCTTGTGCAGGTTCTCGGTGTTGAGCAGCGTGACGAACTCGGGGTTCTTGCGGTAGTAGCCGAGCACGAAGCGGATCACCGCCGTCAGCGCCTCGACCGGCCGCGATGCGTCGAGGTCGATCGCGGCCTCGGCCTCGTCCATGCGCCGGTAGATGCCCTCGAGCACCGCGATGAAGAGGCCTTCCTTGCTGCCGAAGTAGTAGTAGATCATGCGGTCGTACGACTTCGCGGCCTTCGAGATCTTCTCGACGCTGCCGCCGTCGTAGCCGTACTTCGCGAACACCTTGGTGGCCGCGCGCAGGATGCTCTCGCGCGTGGCCTGCGCGGCGGCCTCGCGCACGCCGGTGCGGCGCGTGGCCGGCTTGGGCAGGCTGCGGCCGTTGGCCATTTACTTCTCGGCGAAGGCGCGTTCTACGACGAAATCGCCGGGGGTCGACGTGTTGCCTTCCTTGAACCCGCGCGCTTCCAGGATGTGCTTCAAGTCCACCAGGAGGCCCGGGCTGCCGCAGAGCATCACGCGATCTTCCGCGGCATTGAGCGGCGGCAGACCCAGGTCGTCGGTCAGCTTGTTGGTCTCGATCAGCTCGGTGATGCGGCCCATGTTGCGGAACTCCTCGCGCGTCACGGTCGGGTAGTAGAGCAGTTGCTTCTCGATCATCTCGCCCAAAAACTCGTGCTTGGGCAGGTGGTCGGTCACGAGGTCGTGGTAGGCCAGCTCGTCGATCTGGCGCACGCCGTGCACCAGGATGATCTGCTCGAACTTCTCGTAGGTGTCCGGGTCGCGGATGATGCTCATGAACGGTGCAAGACCCGTGCCGGTGCCGAACAGATAGAGGCGCTTGCCCGGCAGCGTGTAGTCGATCAAGAGCGTGCCGGTGGGCTTGCGGCCCACGATGATGGTGTCGCCCACCTGGACGTGCTGCAGCCTGGAGGTGAGCGGGCCTTCCTCGACCTTGATGCTGAGGAACTCCAGGTGCTCCTCGTAGTTGGGGCTCACGATGCTGTAGGCGCGCAACAAGGGCTTGTTGTTGACCTTGAGGCCGATCATCGTGAAGTGGCCGTTGGAAAAGCGCAGCGCCGGGTCGCGCGTGGTGGTGAAGGTGAACAGGCGGTCGGTCCAGTGGTGGACGCTCAACACGCGTTCTTCGCTGAATGCACTCATAGGAATCAGGGATGGTTATGAATGAAAAGGGAACCTGCCGATTGTCGGCGACGCCGCGAAAACACCATTGCAAGCATCGATTCTGTTTGCTACATTGGCCTTCAATGTAGTGATTGCAACATGAAAGTGTAGGGAATACTACACAAACCGTGAGTCCAATACAAGCCGGTTTCCGGCACGGTTGTTGCAGATCCGATCGGCCCCGATTTCAAGAGTAGCCCCCGATGACCGAACACACCAAGACAGACGGATTGCCCGGCATGGACATGCCGGTATTGCCCGAGGCCGGCGGCCGCTCGCCCCTGCGCAACGAGCGCATGAGCACCAGCAAGGTCGAGTGCAACGCCTGTCCGGTGCTGTGCCAGATCTCCGAGGGGCGCACCGGCGCCTGCGACCGCTATGCCAACCGCGAGGGCGTGCTGGTGCGCGTCGATCCGGTGCTGCTGCTGCGGCGCGAACTCGCGAGCGAATCGCCGGCGCTGGTGCCTTTTGCGCGGCCGGCGGCCGAACAGGCGCCCGCGGAAGCGGACCCGGACTGGCAAGGCGATCTCCTGCATGCCGACGAGGTCTTTGTCACCGGCGTGGGCTCCTCCACCACCTACCCCGACTACAAGCCCGCACCCTTCATCGTGGCTTCCAAAGCCCAGGGCGTCGACATGGTCACGGTCGTGACCGAGGGCATCTTCAGCTACTGCAGCTTCAAGGTGAAGATCGACACCGACCGCTTCCTCGGCGCCGAGCAGGCCAACGTGCGCTACCGCGGCGAGGTGGTAGGCCACGTCACCACGGCCGAGTACGGCTCGCAGATGCTCTCGCTCGGCGGCGTGCACCATCTCACCGGCGGCAGCAAGAAGGAGGGCCGCATGACGGCCGAGCTGATGCAGCTGCTGGGCAACAAGAAGGCGGTCGAATGCGTGATCGACGGCGGCGCCAGCATGGTGATCCAGGCCGGCAAGGCCCCCATCGTCAACGGCGTGGAGGAAAAGCGCATGCGCGTGGGCTGCGGCTCGGCGGCCGTCGGCATCTTCGCGCGCCAGCTCTTCAGCCAGGCCGACGAGGTGGTGGTGGTCGACGACCACATCACCGGCGTGCTCACCGAGCACCAGGCCGGGCGCTGCCTCGACATGCCGCCCTCGGGCATCCAGATGCGCGGGCGCAAGTCCACGCCCGGGCGCTACTTCCAGGTGGCGAACCCCGGCAACGGCTGGGGCGGCACCGACATCGACGATCCGCTGTCGATCATCGAGGGCTGGGAAGAGGGCGTGGCCAAGCCGGGCCTGCGTCTCCTGATGACCTCCACCACCGGCGAACATGCGCAGTGGTACGTGCTCGACGATCAACTGCAGCCGGTCGAGCAGGAAATGCCCGCCGAAGTGCGCCGCATCGTCGAGCGCATCGGCGAGAACTGCGAGCCCTCGCTGTGCAGCGTGCTCTTCCTCGGCGGCGCCGGCGGGTCCTTGCGCGCCGGCGTCACCGAAAACCCGGTGCTGCTCACGCGCGCCATCAAGCGCGCGCTGGTCAACGTGACCTGCGGCGGCGCGCCGGCCTATGTGTGGCCCGGCGGCGGCATCACGGTGATGGTGGACGTGCTGCGCATGCCCGACAACAGCTTCGGCACCGTGCCCACGCCCGCGATCGTGGCGCCCATCGAGTTCAGCATGCGGCGCGAGGACTATGCGGCGCTGGGTGGGCATATGGAGCATGTGTTCTCGCTCGAACAAGCGCTGGCGCGCGGCGCCTGGCAGAACGACGGTGCGCCGCTGGCGCGCCAATGGCTTCGCATGGACGATGCGAATCCCTGGCCGCTCGGTCAACCGCCCATGCTGGGCTGAACGGACTTCATTCCCATGACCGCCCAACGCACCGCGCTCGACGGCGGCCGCTGGCATCTCAACCACGGCCCGATCGACATCGTGGCCGAGGCGCACGGTGACGCGGTCGAGGTCGCCGTCGCGCACGAACTCGCGTGGCGGCGCTTCGGCTCGGTGCTCGCCGAGCTTGTGACCGAGCTGCCCCTGCTGCGCCAGCCCGTGGGCGCAGCATGCGCGCTGCAAGGCCCCATCGCCCAACGCATGTGGAAGGCCTGCGCCCCGTTCAGTGCCGGCTTCATCACGCCGATGGCCGCCGTGGCCGGTGCCGTGGCGCAGGAACTCATCGCCTGCTACCAGCGCCCCGGCATCGAGCGCGCGTGGATCAACAACGGCGGCGATATCGCGCTGCATCTTGCGCCGGGCCATTCGGCGCGCGTCGGCCTGTTCGCCGATCTCGCGCGCTTCGATCTGCGCGATGGCGGCCCGCTCGCGACCGACGGCCAGTTCGAGATCGGCGCCGGCATGCCGGTGCGCGGCGTCGCCACCAGCGGCTGGCGCGGCCGCAGCTTTTCGCTCGGCATCGCCGACAGCGTGACCGTGCTCGCAGCCACGGCGGCAGAAGCCGATGCCGCGGCCACCGTGATCGCCAACGCGGTCGATGTCGTTGACCCCGGCATCCATCGCCTGCCGGCCAGCGCCTGCAAGGACGACAGCGATCTGGGCGACATCCCGGTGACGACCGACGTGGAGCCGCTGGCGCCCGCGCAGGTGCGCCGCGCACTGGATGCGGGCGCGGCCCGCGCCGCGGCCTTGCAGCGCGCGGGGCTGGTGTGGTCGGCCGTGCTGGTTTGTCAGGGGCAATGGGCGATGGTCGAGCCCTTAAGCTCGCATGCGTCCGGTGTCTCGGCCATTGCGGGGCCGCCCCGTGCCGCTGCAGTTGGTTCAGTATTTGCTTAACGAAAAGCAGGGCTTCTTTTCATGATCGATATACGTCGCGTTTTCACCCATGTCGAGCACATCCACCACGAGTTCGGTCCACGCGCCGCAACGCCGCTGGTGCGCGGCGCCATCGGCGCGGTCCTGACCAATCCCTTCGCGGGCCGCTACGAGCCCGACATCCTGCCGATGATGAGCCTGCTGGATCCGGTCGGCGTCGACATGGCGCACCGCCTGCATGCCGCGATGGACGTGCCGCTCGAGCAGATCGCCACCTACGGAAAGGGCGCGATCGTCGGCGCCGCCGGCGAGCTGGAGCACGGCGCGCTGTGGCATGTGCCAGGCGGCTATGCGATGCGCGAGCTGCTCGGCTGGAAGGGCGACCGCGACGCCTATCGCCAGGGCAAGGCCGAGGAGAAGACCGGGCAGCCCGGCAATGCGCTCTCGATCGTGCCCTCCACCAAGAAGGTGGGGCCGCCCGGCGCGGCGCTCGATGTGCCGCTCACCAACATCAATGCCAGCTACGTGCGCGGGCAGTTCGACGCGATCGAAGTGCGCGTGCCCGGTGCGCCGCTGTCCGACGAGATCGTCTTCATCCTCGCGATGAGCACCGGCTACCGCGTGCATGAGCGCGTCGGCGGCCTGCGCGCAGAAAACATCGCCAAGTGGGACGGGCTGCGCTGAGCGCACCACCCCTGATCCAGAGACAAGACAAGGAAAGAGAACCATGAGCGCCAACATCCGCAAGCTCGTCGTGCAGGTCGACGAAACCCGCAAGGAAATGGGCCAAAGCATCGAGCCGCCCACGCGCCGCGCCGTCGCCATCGCGGTGATCGAGAACCCCTATGCAGGCCGCTACAGCGAATCGCTGGACGAACTGATCGCCATCGGCGAAGAGCTGGGTGCGCTGCTCGGCCAGAAGGCCGTCGCCGCGCTGGGCATCGAGCCCGGCCGCGTGCAGAGCTACGGCAAGGCTGCGATCGTCGGCGAGTCCGGCGAACTCGAGCATGCCGCGGCCATCCTGCATCCCAAGCTCGGCGCGCCGCTGCGCGTGGCGGTCGAGAAGGGCGCGGCGCTGGTGCCCTCGGCCAAGAAGCGCGGCACGCTCGGCACCGCCATCGACGTGCCGCTGGGCCACAAGGACGCGGCCTTCGTGCGCAGCCACTTCGATGCCGTCGAGGCCCGCGTGTCGGATGCGCCGCGCGCCAACGAGATCGTCGTCGCGGTGGCGGTCACCGACAGCGGCCGCCCGCTGCCGCGCATCGGCGGCCTGCAGGTTTCCGAGATCAAGGGCGAAGACGGCCTCCGCTGAGCCGCTCTTGCCACTTCATGCATTTCCTCTTCCGTTCGACCCCAAGGAGCTTTCAATGAACCCCCTGCGTCATGTCTTCAGTGCGGCCGCCGTCGCCACGCTCGCCACTGCACTCGTCCCCGCGCATGCGCAGGGCGTGATCAAGATCGGCGAGGTCAACAGCTACAAGGCCCAGCCCGCCTTCCTCGAGCCCTACAAGAAGGGCATGGAGCTCGCGGTCGAGGAGATCAACGCCAAGGGCGGCGTCAACGGCAAGAAGATCGAGCTCATCACGCGCGACGATAACGCCAACCCCGGCGACGCGGTGCGCGTGGCCGAAGAGCTGATCTCGCGCGAGAAGATCGACGTGCTGACCGGCACCTTCCTGTCCAACACCGGGCTGGCCGTCGCCGACTTCGCGAAGCAGAAAAAATTCTTCTTCCTGGCCGGCGAGCCGCTCACCGACAAGATGACCTGGCAGGGCGGCAACCAGTACACCTTCCGCCTGCGCCCGGGCACCTACATGCAGGCCGCGATGCTGGTGCCGGAAGCGGTCAAGCTCAAGAAGAAGCGCTGGGCGATCGTCTACCCCAACTACGAGTACGGCCAGTCGGCGGTGGCCGCGTTCAAGCAGCTGCTGAAGGCGGCGCAACCCGATGTGGAGTTCGTCGCCGAGCAGGCGCCGCCGCTCGGCAAGGTCGATGCCGGCAGCGTGGTGCAGGCGCTGGCCGATGCCAAGCCCGATGCGATCTTCAACGTGTTGTTCGGCGCCGACCTGTCGAAGTTCGTGCGCGAAGGCAATACGCGCGGCCTGTTCAAGGGCCGCGAAGTGGTGAGCGTGCTGACCGGTGAACCCGAGTACCTCGATCCGCTGAAGGACGAGGCGCCGAACGGCTGGATCGTCACCGGCTATCCCTGGTACGGCATCCAGACGCCCGAGCACAAGGCCTTCTTCCTCGCGTACCACAACAAGTACAAGGACTATCCGCGCCTCGGTTCGGTGGTGGGCTACACCATGATCAAGTCGGTCGCCGCCGGCGCCGCCAAGGCCAAGAGCACCGAAACGCCGAAGCTGGTCGCCGCCTTCGAGGGCCTGCAGGTGGACACGCCCTTCGGCAAGATCCTCTACCGCCCCGAAGACCACCAATCGACCATGGGCGCCTTCGTCGGCAAGACGAAGAACGACAACGGCAAGGGCGTGATGGTCGACTACCAGTACTTCGACGGCGCCAAGTTCCAGCCTTCCGCCTCCGACGTGAAGAAATCGCGCACTGCGGATTGATCGAGCACGTCCACCATGAGTTTCTCGGGGTTCATTGTTCAATTGCTCAACGGCCTGGCCGGTGCGTCGTCGCTGTTTCTGGTGGCGGCCGGCCTGTCGCTGATCTTCGGCGTCACGCGGATCGTGAACTTCGCGCATGGCTCGTTCTTCATGGTGGGCATCTACGTGGCGTATACGCTGGTCGAACGGCTGGGCACGGGACTCGGCTTCTGGCCGGCGCTCGTGATCGCCGCGCTCGCCGTCGGCGTGCTCGGCGCGCTGATCGAGGTGGTGCTGCTGCGCCGCATCTACAAGGCGCCCGAGCTGTTCCAGCTGCTCGCGACCTTCGCGCTGGTGCTGGTGATCAAGGACGCGGTGCTGTGGTTCTGGGGGCCCGACGAATTGCTGGGCCCGCGCGCGCCCGGCCTCTCGGGCTCGGTGATGATCCTCGGACGCCAGTTTCCTTCCTATGACCTGTTCCTGATCGTCGTCGGCCCCCTGGTGCTCGGCCTGGTCTGGATGCTGCTCACACGCACGCGCTTCGGCACGCTGGTGCGCGCCGCCACGCAGGACCGCGAGATGGTCAGCGCGCTCGGCGTCAACCAGGCATGGCTGTTCACCGCCGTGTTCGCGCTCGGCGCGCTGCTCGCGGGCCTGGGCGGCGCGCTGCAGCTGCCGCGCGAACCGGCCACGCTCGAAATGGACCTCAACACCATCGGCGCGGCCTTTGTCGTCGTCGTCGTGGGCGGCATGGGCTCGATTCCCGGCGCCTACGCGGCCGCGCTGCTGATCGCCGAGATCAAGGCGATCTGCATCTGGCTCGGCGTGGTCGATGTCTTCGGCATCAGTGTCTCGTTCTCCAAGCTCACGCTGGTGGTCGACTTTCTCGTGATGGCGGTGGTGCTGGTGTGGCGCCCCTGGGGCCTGTTCGGCCGGCCGCAGGCGCCGAGCCGCTATGTGGGCATGCAGGAGGAGCCGCTGCGTCGCCCGAGCAGGGCTTACCTGATTGCGGCCGCCGTGTTCGGCCTCGTGCTCGCAGCCATGCCCTTCATCACGGCCGACTCGCCCTACACGACGGTGTTGATGATCGACCTCATGATCGCTGCGCTGTTCGCGACCAGCCTGCACTTCATCATGGGCCCGGCCGGCATGCATTCCTTCGGCCATGCGGCCTACTTCGGGCTCGGGGCCTACGGCGCCGCGCTGCTGGTGCGCGCGAGCGGCATGCCGATGGAGCTCGCGCTCGTCGTCGCGCCGCTGGTGGCGGCGGCCGGCGCCTTCGTCTATGGCTGGTTCGCGGTGCGCCTGTCGGGCGTCTACCTCGCGATGCTCACGCTCGCGTTTGCGCAGATCACCTGGGCCATCACCTACCAGTGGGACACTTTCACCGGCGGCAGCAACGGCCTCACCGGTGTCTGGCCGGCGGCGTGGCTCTCGGACAAACGCGTGTACTACTGGCTCACGCTCGCACTGGTGGCGATCGGCGTGCTGTGGCTGCGCCGCGTGCTGTTCTCGCCCTTCGGCTATGCACTGCGCGCCGGGCGCGACTCGACGCTGCGGGCCGATGCGATCGGCATCGACGTCAAGCGCATGCAGTGGGTGGCCTTCGTGATCGCGGGCACCGCCGCGGGCCTGGCCGGTGCGTTGTATGCGTTCTCCAAGGGCAGCATCTCGCCCGAATCGCTGAGCGTGGGCAAGTCGGTCGACGGGCTGGTGATGGTGCTTTTGGGCGGCATCCAGACGCTGGCAGGGCCGGTGGTGGGCGCCGTCACCTTCACCTGGCTGCACGACACGGTGGCGCGCAACACCGACTACTGGCGCGCGATGCTGGGCGGGATCATCCTGCTGCTCGTGCTGCTGTTCCCGCAGGGGATCGCGGGCTTCACCAAGCAGCTGTTCGATCGGCGGCGCGGCGGCGCGGCCGGCAAGCTGAAGGAGGCCGAAGCATGAGCCTCCTCAAAGTTTCGGAACTCGGCAAATCCTTCGGCGGCGTCAAAGCCGTCGACGGCATCAGCTTCGACCTCGCCCCCGGCGAGCTGCTCGCGCTGATCGGCCCCAACGGCGCCGGCAAGTCCACCACCTTCAACATGGTCAACGGCCAGTTGAAGGCCGATCGCGGATCGATCCTGCTCGACGGCCAGGAACTCGTGGGCCGCAAGCCGCGCGAGATCTGGCGCATGGGCGTGGGCCGCACCTTCCAGATCGCCGAGACCTTCGCCTCGCTCACGGTGGTCGAGAACGTGCAGATGGCGCTGCTCTCGCACGACCACAAACTTTTCTCCACCTGGCGCCGCGCCGCCGATCACAAACGCGACGAGGCGCTGGCGTTGCTCGACCAGGTCGGCATGAAGGCGCAGGCCGACCGGCCCTGCAGCGTGCTCGCCTACGGCGATGTCAAGCGCGTCGAGCTCGCGATCGCGATGGCCAACAGTCCCAAGCTGCTGCTGATGGACGAGCCCACCGCCGGCATGGCCCCCAAGGAGCGCAACTCGCTGATGGCATTGACCAAGCAACTGGTGATCGACCGCGGCATGGCGGTGCTCTTCACCGAACACAGCATGGACGTGGTGTTCGCGTACGCCGACCGCATGATCGTGCTGGCGCGCGGGCGCCTCATCGCGCAGGGCAAGCCGCTCGAGATCCGCGACCATCCGAAGGTGCAGGAGGTGTACTTCGGCAGCGGCAAGACCTTCGAGAAGATCGCCGAAAAGGCGGCCGCGGTGAACGCGGCGATGGGAGAGGCGGCATGAGTTCGCATGAGCAGTTGTTGGAAGCCAACGCCCTGTGTGCCTGGTACGGCGCCGCGCAGATCCTCTATGACGTCGACCTCGAAGTGCGACGCGGCGAAGTGGTCGCGCTCATGGGTCGCAACGGCGCCGGCAAGTCGACCACGCTCAAGGCGCTGATCGGCATGCTGAGCAAGCGCCGCGGCGCGGTGCGCTTCCTGGGCCACGACATCTCGAAGAGCGAGCCGCACCACGCGGCCAAGCTGGGCCTGGGCTTCGTGCCCGAGGACCGGCGCGTGTTCACCGACCTCACGGTGATGGAGAACCTCGAAGTCGGCAAGCAGGCCGCGCGCCGCTGGGCCGACGGCAGCGACGCGCCGCTGTGGACGCCCGAACGCCTGTTCAAGCTCTTCCCCAACCTCGGCGAGATGCCGAACCGCCCGGGCGGTCGCATGAGCGGCGGCGAGCAGCAGATGCTGACCGTGGCGCGCACGCTGATGGGCAACCCCTACCTGGTGCTGCTCGATGAGCCCTCCGAAGGCGTGGCGCCCGTGATCGTGGAACAGATGGCCAACATGATCCTCGAGCTCAAGGCGCAGGGCGTGAGCATCCTGCTGTCGGAGCAGAACATGCACTTCGCCGAACTCGTGTCCGACCGCGCCTACGTGCTCGAGAAGGGACAAATCCGCTACCAGGCGTCGATGGCCGAACTGGCCGCCAACGACGAGGTGCGCAGGGCGTACCTGAGCGTCTGATCACAGGATTATTTCAACCCGAGGAGCGCACACCATGCACAACACGCACCGCAGAACCTTTCTTCAGTCCGCCGCAGCCCTGGGGCTCGCGGGACTTTCGGCGCCGCTCATCGCTGCGGCGAAGATCAAGCCGGCGGCCAACGCGGCCCTGATCGTGGTCGATGTGCAGAACTGCTTCGTCGACGGCGGGACGCTGCCGGTCAAGGGCGGGGCCGAGGTGGTGCCGGTGATCAACAAGCTCTCCACGGCCTTCGAGAACATCGTCGTCACGCAGGACTGGCACACGCAGGGCCACGCCTCCTTCGCGAGCGCGCATCCGGGCCAGAAACCCTTCAGCAGCATCAAGCTGGCCTACGGCAACCAGGTGCTGTGGCCCGACCACTGCGTGCAGGGCACGGACGACGCGGCGCTGCACAAGGACCTCAAGCTGCCGACCGCGCAGGTGATCATCCGCAAGGGCTTCCACAAGGGCGTCGACAGCTACTCGGCCTTCGAGGAGGCCGACCGCAAGACCGCGACCGGCCTGGCCGGCTACCTCAAGCAGCGCGGCATCAAGACGGTGTTCGTGAGCGGCCTGGCCACCGACTTCTGCGTCGCCTGGACCGCGCTCGATGCGCGCAAGCACGGCTTCGAGGCCTACGTGATCGAGGACGCGACCCGCGCCATCGACCTCAACGGCTCGCTGGCCGCGGCCTGGAAGCAGATGGCGGCCAAGGGCGTCAAGCGCATCCAGTCCACCGACATCGAAGTGGCCTGAGCGATGGCCCGCATCTCCCGACGCGCCGCGGCGGCGTGCTGCGCTGCCGCGCTCGCCTTCTTCTCGAGCTTCGCGCACGCCGCCGAGAACGGCGTCACCGACACCAGCATCCGCATCGGCCAATCGGCCGTCTTCAGCGGCGTGGCGCAGGATTTCGGCAACGACTACCGTGCCGGCATCAAGCTCTACTTCGACCGCGTGAACAAGGGCGGTGGCGTCAACGGCCGCAAGATCGAGCTGCTCTCTTACGACGATGCCTACGAGCCCCAGCGCACGGCAGTCAACACGGCCAAGCTGATCGACGAGGACAAGGTGTTCGCGCTGATGGGCTTCGTCGCCACCGGCAACCTGGTGGCGGCCATGCCGCTGGCCGACAAGGCCGGCGTACCGATGTTCGCGCCGTTGGTGGGCACCACCTCGTTCCGCACCAAGCTCAATCGCAACCTGTTCCATGTGCGCGCGGGCTACGACCTGGAGCTGCGCAAGATCATCAGCCACCTGTCGACCATCGGCATCCACAACATCGCCGTGGTGTTCCAGGACAGCGCCTTCGGCAAGTCGAACCTCGCGACCTGCGAGCAGCTCGCGGCCGAATACAAGGTCAAGGTGGTGCAGGCGCTGCCGATGGCCATTGCGGCGACCGACGCCAAGGACATCGGCGAGAGCCTGGCGAAGGCGAAGCCCGGCGCGGTGGTGATGATCATGGCCGGGCGCATGAGCGAGGTCTTCATCCACGACTACCGCGCCGGTGGTGCGGCTGCGCCGCTCTACACGCTCTCGGTCGGCATCACCGACGCGGCCGGTTCGGCACAGCGCCTGGGCGGCAAGCTCGAAGGCCTGGTCACCGCCAGCATCGTGCCGCCGCCGCAGTTGGTGCGCGTGCCGATCGTGGCCGACTACCGGCGCGACCGCGCGGAGTTCGGCGAGAAGATCGACAGCTACACCGCGCTCGAGGGCTATATCGCCGCGCGCGTGTTCGTCGAAGGGCTCAAGCGCGCCGGCCGCCACCTCACGCGCGAGAGCTTCGTCACGGCCCTCGAGAGTCTGGGCGACACGCGCATCGGCGAGTTCCCGGTGGCCTACGGGCCGAAGAACCACAACGGCTCGACCTTCGTCGATCTGGAGATGTACACACGTGACGGACGCCTCCAGCGCTGAGACTCTCGCCCTGCAGGTCAACGGGCGCGCGCACGCGCTCGCGGTGCCGCGCGAGGCATCGCTCCTGCATGTGCTGCGCAACGACCTGGGCCTGAACGGTCCCAAGTACGGCTGCGGCCTGGGCCAGTGCGGCGCCTGCACCGTGTGGGTCGATGGCGTGGCGGCGCGGGCCTGCGTGATTCCGGCGCATGGGGTTGCGGGACGGGCCATCACCACGCTTGAAGGGCTGGGCTCGCGGGAGCAATGGCATCCGGTCCAGCAAGGTTTCGAGGACGCGCAGGCCGCGCAATGCGGCTACTGCTTGAACGGCATGGTGATGCAGGCGGCGGCGCTGCTCGCGCGCGAGCCGCATCCGAGCGATGCGCAGATCAGGAACGAGCTCTCGGGCAACCTGTGCCGTTGCGGCACGCATGTCGAGATCATGACGGCGGTGCAGCGTGCGGCGCAGCTGATGGTGGCAAAGGACGCCGACTCGTGAGCAACCGCGCCGCCGGGCCGCCCCAAGGCGCGGTAGCCCCCTCGGGGGGCGGCGAGGACACGAGAGTGCCGAGCCTGGGGGCACCATTTCGCGCCGAGCTGCCGCGCAACCGCAGCGACTTCCTCCATGCCGAGGGCGTGCTCGTCGTGGTGCGCGAGACGCCACCCGCGCCGCCGGTCGCCAACGGCCAGCCGGCCACGGTGTCGGGCAATCCCGCGGAAGGGCCCGAGATCCTGCTTGCGCTGTGGGACGACGGCAGCGTGACCGCGCTCAACGGCCATGTCGATCTCGGCACCGGCATCCAGACCGCGCTGTCGCAGATCGTCGCCGAAGAGCTCGATGTGCCGCTGGCGCAGATCCGCATGGTGCTCGGCGACACCGCCCGCGCGCCGAACCAGGGCGCGACCATCGCCAGCGCCTCGCTGCAGATCCATGCCGCGCCCTTGCGGCTCGCGGCGGCGCAGGCACGCGCCTGGCTTCTCGCGCAGGCTTCGGAGCGCTTCGGCGTGCAGCCCTCGCTGCTCGCGGTGCGCGAGGGCCGCATCCATGCGGGCGACGACCCCGCGTTCAGCGTCGGCTTCGGCGAGCTGGTGGCGGGCGTGCGCACCGTGCTCCAGCTCGACGGCGGCGCCCGCCTCAAGGATCCGAAGGACTACCGCATCGTCGGCAGCCCGGTGGCGCGCGTCGACATCCCGGCCAAGCTCGCGGGCGAGTTGGTGTTCGTGCACGACATGCGCGCGCCCGGCATGCTGCACGGCCGCGTCGTGCGCCCGCCCTATGCGGGCGCGGACCACGGCGACTACATCGGCAACACGCTCGAATCGGTGGACCAATCCTCGATCGCCCACATCCCCGGCATCCGCGCCGTGGTGGTGATCCGCGACTTCGTCGGCATCGTCGCCGAGCGCGAGGAGCATGCCGAGCAGGCGCTGCGCGAACTGCGCGTGATCTGGAAGCGCTGGCCCGGCCTGCCTTCGCTCGACGATCTCGAAGGCGCGATCCGCGCCAACCCCGCCACGCAGCGCCTGCTGGTCGACGAAGGTGATGTCGAGGGCGCGCTCGCCCATGCGGCCGAGTCGATGCCGCGCACCTACGTCTGGCCCTACCAGATGCACGCATCGATCGGCCCCTCGTGCGCGCTCGCGCATTGGCAACCCGAAGGCGAAGGCGGCGATGTGCAACTGCGCGTGTGGGCCGGCTCGCAGAACCCGCATGTGCTGCGCGCGGATCTGGCCAAGCTCATGGGCGTGGACGATGTCGCGGTCGATGTGGTGCGCATGGAGGCGGCCGGCTGCTATGGGCGCAACGGCGCCGACGACGTCGCGGCCGATGCCGCGCTGCTCGCGCGCGCGGCCGGCGTGCCGGTGCGGGTGCAGCTCACGCGCGAGCAGGAGCATGCGTGGGAGCCCAAGGGTGCCGCGCAGCTGATGCAGGTGAAGGGCGGGCTCGATGCCGAAGGCGGCGTTGCGGCTTACGACTTCGAGACCTCGTACCCGTCGAACGGCGCGCCCACGCTGGCGCTCTTGCTCACCCGCACCATCGAGCCTGCGGCCCAGGCCTTCGAGATGGGCGACCGCACCGCGCGCCCGCCCTATGCGTACGGCAACCTGCGCGTCAAGGTCAACGACATGGCGCCGATCGTGCGCGCCTCGTGGCTGCGCGGCGTGTCGGCGCTGCCGAGCTCCTTCGCGCACGAGTCCTACGTCGACGAACTGGCCACCGCGGCCGGCGTCGACCCGGTCGCGTTCCGCCTGCGCCACCTGAACGATCCGCGTGCGGCCGAGCTGGTGCGCGAGACCGCGCAGAAGGCCGGCTGGCGCATGCGCACCGGGCCGCAGGAGGATGCCGACGGCGGCCTCGGACCCGGTGGTGACGTGCTCTTCGGGCAAGGCTTCGCCTACGCGCGCTACGTGCACAGCAAGTGGCCGGGCTTCGGCGCGGCCTGGTCGGCATGGGTGGCCGATGTCGAGGTCAATCGCAAGACCGGCGAGGTGCACGTGCGCCGCGTGGTGGTGGGGCACGACGCGGGGCTGATGGTCAATCCGGCCGGGGTCGAACACCAGATCCACGGCAACGTGATCCAGACCACGAGCCGCGCGTTGAAGGAGCGCGTGCAGTTCGCGCCGCAGAGCGCGCCCAACCCGGGCGTGGTCGCGAGCCGCGAATGGGGCAGCTACCCGATCGTCAATTTCCGCGACGTGCCGGTGATCGAGGTCATGCACATGCAGCGGCCCGGCGAGCCGCCGCTCGGAGCGGGCGAGTCGTCCTCGGTGCCTGGCACGGCGGCGATTGCGAATGCGATCTTCGATGCGACGGGGGTGCGGTTCAGGGCGCCGCCGTTCACGCCGGAAGTGGTGCGTGCTGCGCTGAACCCGTCTTCACTCCCTCCCCCTTTGGGGGAGGGTGGTGGGGGCAACCCAGCGTTCGATGGTGGCGTCGTCGTGCCCCCATCCCAGCCTTCCCCCAGAGGGGGAAGGAGCAAGGCAGCCAGTGCGATCGCCCTCGTCATCGGCGGCCTCGGCGTCATCGCCGGCCTCATGGGCTGGCGCTCGACGATCGCCCCCGTCACCCTCAGCGCCCCCGTCTACAGCCAATCCACCATCGAACGCGGCAGCACGCTCGCCGCCATCGGCGACTGCGCCGTCTGCCACACCGCGCCGGGCGGAACGCCCAACGCCGGCGGCCGTGCGATGGAGACGCCCTTCGGCACCATCTACACCACCAACCTCACGCCCGATGCCGAGACCGGCCTTGGCCGCTGGTCCTTCAGCGCCTTCCAGCGCGCGATGCGCGAGGGCATCTCGCGCGACGGCCACCATCTCTACCCGGCCTTCCCCTACACCGCCTTCGCGAAGACCAGCGACGACGACCTGCAGGCGCTCTATGCCTACTTCATGTCGCTGCCCGCGGTGCGCGCGCCCACGCCGGAGGCGGAGCTCAAGTTCCCCTTCGGCCTGCGGCCGCTGATGGCAGGCTGGAACGCGCTCTTCCACGATCCGGCGCCAATGCAGCCGGCGCCGCAGCAAAGCGCCGAATGGAACCGCGGCGCCTACCTCGTCAACGGCCTGGGCCACTGCGGCGCCTGCCACACGCCGCGCAATGCGCTCGGCGCGGAGCAGGGCGGCAGCGCTTTTCTTTCGGGCGCGATGGTCGAGGGCTGGGAAGCGCCGGCGCTCACCAGCCTCTCGAAGGCGGCTGTGCCCTGGAACGCCGAGGCGCTCTATCGCTATCTGCGCAACGGCCACAGCCCGCGGCACGGCATGGCCGGTGGCCCGATGGCCGAGGTGGTGCGCGAGTTGGCGGCAGTGCCTGATGACGACATCCGCGCGATGGCCACTTACCTCGCTTCCTTCAATCCGGCCGCCAGCGATGCCGAAGCGAGCGCGCAGGCGCGGCGCGCGGTCGCCGCCGCCGCCGCCGGCCAGGGCCAGTTGCTAGGCTCCGCCCAGCGCATGTTCGACGGCGCCTGCGCCGCCTGCCACCACGACGGCAACGGGCCGACCCTGCTGGGCGTGAACACGCCGCTCGCGCTCAACAGCAATCTCACGAGCGAGCGGCCGGACAACCTGCTGCGCACCATCCTCGACGGCGTGCGCGAGCCGGCCTCGCGCGAGATCGGCTTCATGCCGGCCTTCGGCGAAGCGCTCGACGATGCGCAGATCGCCGAGCTGGCCGGCTACATGCGCGCGCGCTTCGCGCCGCAGGCTACAGCCTGGAAAGACCTGCCGCAGAGCGTCGCGCGCGTGCGCGCGGCGGGGCAGGCCCACACGGCACGCTGACAGTCCCGTACGATCGCCCATGCAGAGGCCGGCTCATCGGCCCGTTCATTCTGGAGACCTCGCATGCCCCCGATCCTCTCGCCCGCCACCAGCCTGCCTCGCGATGCCGAGCGCGCCACCCTGATCGGACGCCTCTGGCAGCCCGGGCTCGGGCCGACGCTGGTGGCCGTGCACGAAGGCGGCCTGCACGACCTCACGCGCATCGCGCCCACCGCGAGCCACTTGCTCGAGCTCGACGATGCCGTGGGTGCCGTGCAGCAGGGCCTGCGCGACAACATCACGCCCCGCATCGCCGCGCTCGACGCGGTGCTGGCCAACAGCGACGAGGCCGGGCGCGATCCCGGCCAGCCCTGGCTGCTCGCGCCCTGCGATCTGCAGGCCGTCAAGGCCAGCGGCGTGACCTTCGTCGCCAGCCTGCTGGAGCGCGTGATCGAGGAGCAGTCGCGCGGCGACGCGTCGAAGGCCGAGTCGATCCGCGCGGCGCTCGGCGGCGTGCTCGGCGACAACCTGGCGGGCATCGTGCCCGGCTCGCCGCAGGCGGCGCAGGTCAAGGAGGTGCTGATCGCGCAGGGCGCCTGGTCGCAGTACCTCGAGGTCGGCATCGGCCCCGATGCCGAGATCTTCACCAAGGCGCCGGTGCTGGCCTCGGTGGGCACCGGCGCCGACATCGGCATCCATTCGGGTTCGGTCTGGAACAACCCCGAGCCCGAGGTGGTGCTTGCTATCAACAGCCGCGGCCAGACGCTGGGCGCCGCCTTGGGCAACGACGTCAACCTGCGCGACTTCGAAGGCCGCAGCGCGCTGCTGCTCGGCAAGGCCAAGGACAACAACGCTTCGTGCGCGATCGGCCCCTTCATCCGCCTCTTCGATGCCCACTTCGGCATCGACGAGGTGCGTCGCATCACGGTGGCGCTGCGCGTCGCGGGCCCTGAAGGCTTCGTGCTCGAAGGCGAAAGCTCGCTCTCGCTGATCAGCCGCGATCCGCTGGACATCGTGTCGCAGGCGATCGGCCCGCACCATGCCTACCCCGACGGTCTGGTGCTCTTCCTCGGAACCATGTTCGCACCCACGCAGGACCGCCACGGTCCGGGCCAGGGCTTCACCCATGTGGTCGGCGATCGCGTGACCATCTCGGCGCCCGAACTCGGCGCGCTGGAGAACCGCGTCGTGCATTCGGACCAGGCCGCGCGCTGGTCCTTCGGCATCGGTGCGCTGATGCGCAACCTGGCGGGGCGCGGGCTGCTCTGAACAGTGGTGGCAGAAAAACCGGCAAAAACACCGGCAAAAACTTCATTCTGGCTGCGGTGAAGAAACATAAGCTGTTGTCGCAATTGGATTTTTACGTAAACTTGGCCGATTGAATGATCGGCAAAAATGGTTTCATCTCCTTCGGCGCCCGTCAAGGCTTACGACCAGATTCATCATTTCGAGCCTCTGCTTCCGCGATCTGGCGTGTGGCTGGCCAATCGGGCAGGGCGGCCGGCCGCGGCGTGGATTGTTTCCGTCGATGGGTTCGAACGCGGTGATGGGTGTTCCGACGTGCCTGGCGCGCCTGGCAGGCCTCGTCAGATGGAGGGGTAGGCCCCGGCACCCATCTCATCCAGCAGTTCGATGACAAGGTCCTCGTGCGCCTGCAGCGGCTGTGAACTGCCATCGTCGACGACGTCCGACGGGTTCATCCGATCGCCGAAGAGCATGATCACCTCGCACTGGTTGTCCCGCTTGGACATCCACCGCAATCCTTGGGCGTCCGGCATGTTCTGCCAAATCCATAGCGCCCATTCCTGGGTCCTGGGGTAGTCGTCCTTCTCGCCCTCGAAGAGGTCGATCGGCTTCAGGCCGGCGGCCTGGAGACCCATGGTCGTCATGTTGACCAGCCGGACCGCCGGCGCACGAATGCGGCTCAGGTGAAGGTTGGCGCGGTAGTCGCGCTCAAGGTCATGCAGGTAGCCAGCCGACGGGGTGGGGACGTCGTGCAGGACGATCTCCGCAATAGCTCCGCGCTCACTCTTGGCCGCATAGATCGTCGGAATCGGCTTTTTCGAGACCGGATTGAAAAGGGGGCTGAATCGAGCGTTGCCGAACCCCGATGCGTTGAAGGCGGCCGGCGCGTACTTCCCCGTGGTTGCGTCGTACGGATGCACGCGATACCAGACTCCAGCCTTATGCGGCAGGGTGCGGAACGACTTTGGCGGAGGAGGCAGGAGAGGTGCTGGGCTAGCCATGCACCGCACCCACCTTGTGGTCTTCCGCGGCGGCCATGACGGCATCCGGGGCGCTCGCAATCACCTCGCGCGGACGCTTTCCGCCCAGGGACGAATTGGTGGACTCGAACCATGCCGCAACCCGGAAGGGCGAATAGTCGTCCAGGACCGCCAGGATCTTCTTGACCGCCGGCAAGGGCTGCCAGGTCGCATCGAAAATGTAGGCTGGGTAGATTTTCTTGCCGCGGTGCTCGATGCCGAAAATGCGCCCGCTCTGCTGCCAGCGGCTCACGGCCGCGTGCGGGTTTGCTGCCTTCGCGTCAAGCCGCTGTCCAATTTCGGCGGCCGAGCTCCACTCGGTGCCCTGCAGGACGGCGTCGATGGCGCGCTTCTCGAGCTCGATGCGGGTGGCCGCCGGGCGCCTGGGCTCAACCTCATCCACCAACTCCTGGATCGATTGACGCTCCAGCTCGTTGATCGCCTCGCGCACATGGAGGGTCAGCTTCTTGTCCCTGGGCCCGGTGAGGGTCCGGGAAAGCTCGCTGATGATGAGGCGGCTTGCCACACGCATGCTGTCGATGCGCGCCACGAGCGCCTGGACGGCATCATGCGGTTCTTTGGCGGAGGTTTGGTTCATGACAGCTCCGTGAGATTCGTGAGGCGATTTTACTCCTCACGTTTCTCGCGCGCAAGAAGCCCTGCCTCCGGGCCGATGGCTCCCGTCGCTCCTGGTGAGCGTGCCCAGCCAGCTTTTTCCCAAATTGTGTTGAGCATCGCCGGCACCCGGAAGCCTCAATCGCGTAGAAAATGGCCCGATGCTGCACAACGTGAATCACGGGAGCACTACCGGAAGAACAGGCGGCTTTCGCAGAGCGCTTCCTGTGCGCGGGACTACGTTGCTACTTGCGGGTGGCCATCGGCGTACCTGTCGCAGGCGCACTGTACAAGCGTGAGCGTTGGCACGCCTTCGTGAAGGAGCACGACTGCAAGAAGGTTGGGCACAAAGAGGGCGACCTGGTCACATCCATTGGCATGGACTCTAGGGGCCTCCCTGTTGTCAGCACGGGGGTCACTGATGACAAGACGGCGTGGAAGTGCAACGACGGCGTCACGTACTGGCGCTGAAGATTGAGCCGGGGCTCCGCCGGCTCCGGTCAGTCCTGCATCGTCGCCTTTGATTCAAGACGCTTTTGGTGCCCCTTCACGCCGGACCTTCTAGGGGGCGGCGAAACGAAGCACCCGACAGACTTTATTGCCTCCGATCGGCGCGCTTCCTTCACTTTCACATCGGTCAGGCCGACCAGCGTAAAGCTGGGCAGCCCGTTGGCCAGATGCACCTCGACCGTGACACTGGCGGCTTCCAGGCCCAGCAAGGCACGGCTTTGCACCAAAGACAAGCTCATTCTTCTCCCCTTCCCCAAGATGGTGCGCCCATTTTTTGCTCATTGTTGCAATGTGCACCTGTCCCAGGCCCTTCTCAGTGCGGAACGGTCGGTTTGGCACGCTCCCTGCTTTGAGATGGCTTCCATTCCATTCCAAAACCTCCGAGGAGTCTCTCGATGATGCACCGTAAAACCGCCTCTGCCCTGGCCGTTGTCTCGCTGGCTGCCATGCCCCTGATCGCGAGCGCCCAGCTCACGGGCAATGTTGCGCTCACCAGCAACTACAAGTTCCGCGGTCAGGATCAGGACGTGCTCGGTAGCAACGGCTTCGCCAAGACCAAGGCCTTCAAGCCCGCCATCCAGGGCGGCTTCGACTACGCTTTCGGCGAGAGCGGCTTCTACATCGGCAACTGGAACTCCAGCGTCAACTGGCTCGCGGGCAACGACATCGAGAGCGACATCTATGGCGGCTACAAGTTCAAGGCCGGCGTGTTCGACCTCGACTTCGGTGCGCTCGCCTACATCTACCCGGGCAACGCCCGCGGCAACACCACCGAGCTCTACGGCGCGGCCACCTATGCCAACGAGGCCATCGGCGCCTTCACCTTCAAGTACTCCCACACCGTCTCGAAGGACTACTTCAACTACGCCGGCGAGCGTGACGGCTCGGGCCTGAAGGGGCGCAACACCGGCTACCTCAATCTCTCCTACACCAAGGAAATCGTGCCCAAGGTCACGCTGAAGGCAGCGCTGGGCTACACGCGCATGAGCAGCGACATCCGCAGCCTGGGCTACAAGAGCTACGTCGACTACAACGTGGGCGCTTCCTATGACTTCGGCAACGGCCTGTCGCTGGCCGGCTCGGTGCAGGGCGCCAACAAGAAGAGCTCGTACCTGCTGGTGTCGGGCCCCGACCTGGGCTTCGGCGCACCCACCTGGTCGCCCAACAAGGCGCGCTTCATCGTCACGCTGACCAAGACGCTCTGATCCATACAGCGCGCAGACCTGTTCCATCCAAAGGAGAAACATCATGAAGCTGGTCACAGCCATCATCAAACCGTTCAAGCTCGACGAGGTGCGCGAAGCGCTCTCGGCGATCGGTGTGCAAGGGATCACCGTGACGGAGGTCAAGGGCTTCGGTCGCCAGAAGGGCCACACCGAGCTCTACCGCGGCGCGGAGTACGTGGTCGATTTCCTGCCGAAGGTCAAGATCGAGGCCGCCGTGGCCGACGAGCTCGTCGAGCGCGTGATCGAAGCCGTCGAAAGCGCCGCACGCACCGGCAAGATCGGCGACGGCAAGATTTTTGTCTACAACCTGGAGCAGGTCGTTCGCATTCGTACCGGAGAAACAGGCCGCGAAGCTCTTTGACTTCAAGGCACGAAAGAAAAATCGACATGAAAAAATTGCTCGTCTCTCTCGCGCTCGGCCTGAGCGTGCTCGCTGCCGGCACCGCCGGCTTTGCCCAGACGCCGCCGGCGGCGCCCGCGGCTGAAGCGCCCGCAGCCTCGGCGCCGGCCGCCGCGCCTGCTGCAGCCCCCGCTGCCGCACCGGCCGCGGCCGCACCCGCCGCCGAAGCCGCAGCTGCGCCGGCCGCCGCGCCGGCACCCTCGTTCAACAAGGGCGACACCAGCTGGATGCTGCTGTCCACGCTGCTCGTCATCATGATGACCATCCCCGGCCTGGCGCTGTTCTACGGCGGCCTGGTGCGCAGCAAGAACATGCTGTCGGTGCTGATGCAGGTCATGGTCACCTTCTCGATGATCGTGGTGCTGTGGCTCATCTACGGCTACAGCCTCGCCTTCACCGAGGGCAACTCCTTCATCGGTGGATTCGACCGGATCTTCATGAAGGGCGTCTTCGATTCGGCCGCCGGCACCTTCGCGCCGGGCGCGACCTTCAGCAAGGGCGTCTATATCCCCGAGCTGCTGTTCGCCGCCTTCCAGGCCACCTTCGCCGGCATCACCTGCTGCCTGATCGTGGGCGCCTTCGCCGAGCGCATCAAGTTCTCGGCCGTGCTGCTCTTCATGGCGCTGTGGTTCACCTTCAGCTACGCGCCGATCGCGCACATGGTCTGGTTCTGGATGGGCCCGGACGCCTATGCCAGCAAGGATGTGGTCGATGCCATGAACGCCAAGGCCGGCCTCATCTGGCAGTGGGGCGCGCTCGACTTCGCGGGCGGCACCGTGGTGCACATCAACGCCGCCGTCGCCGGCCTGGTCGGCGCCTTCCTGATCGGCAAGCGCATCGGCTACGGCAAGGAATCCTTCACGCCGCATTCGCTCACGCTCACCATGGTCGGCGCCTCGCTGCTGTGGGTCGGCTGGTTCGGCTTCAACGCCGGCTCCGCGCTCGAAGCGGGCACCAGCGCCGTGCTGGCCTTCATGAACACCTTCTCGGCCACTTCCGCTGCCGTGCTCGCATGGTGCATCGGTGAAGCGTTGATGCGGGGCAAGGCCTCGATGCTGGGCGCCGCCTCGGGTGCTGTCGCCGGCCTGGTGGCCATCACGCCGGCCGCCGGCAACGTCGGCCTGATGGGCGCGATCGTGATCGGCTTCGTCGCCGGCTTCGCCTGCCTCTGGGGCGTCAATGGCTTGAAGAAGATGCTCGGCGCGGACGACTCGCTCGACGTGTTCGGCGTCCACGGCGTGGGCGGCATCGTCGGCGCGCTACTCACCGGCGTGTTCAACACCCAGGCGCTCGGCGGCCCCGGCCTGGTGGGCGACTGGGTCACGGCCAGCGTGGTGTCCAACGGCATCGGCGCTCAGGTCTGGATCCAGCTCAAGGCCGTGCTGCTGACCATCGTGTGGTCTGGCGTGGTGTCCTTCATCGCCTACAAGATCGTCGACCTCACCATCGGTCTGCGCGTGAGCGAGGAAGAAGAGCGCGAAGGCCTCGACATCTCGGCCCACGGCGAAACCGCCTACAACCGCTGAAACGAAACGGATCATTTCAAGCAAGCAAGGTCTCCCTTGGATGTTCGGCCCGCGAGCGCTTCGGCGCGAGCGGGCTTTTTTTCGCCTAAGCTGGCGCCATGTGGACCACGCTCGACGACAGCCTCTGCCAGCTCGGTGAATCCCCGTTCTGGCATCCGCACGAACGCTCGCTCTACTGGCTCGACATTCCGGGCCGCGCCGTGCTGCGAACCCGCGGCGAGATCGGTGGCCACACGGTCGAGCGATGGCGTCTGCCCGCCGAGCCCGGCTGCATGGCGCCGGCTGTGAGCGGCGGCCTGGTGATCGCGCTGCGCGACGGCATCTACCGGGCGGGCGAATGGGGCGGCCCGCTCTCGGTCATCGTGAACGTCGACCATGACGTGCGCACCATGCGCTTCAACGACGGCAAGTGCGACGCATGGGGCCGCTTCTGGGCCGGTACGCTGAACGAGGCCAAGGACCGGCCGAACGCTGCGCTCTACTGTCTCGACGCGCAGAGCGGCGATGCGCCGCAGCTCACGCAGATGGCGAACGAGGTCACCACCGGCAACGGCCTGGCCTTCTCGCTCGATGCCACGACGCTCTACTGGGCCGACACCGCGGCACACCGCGTGCGCGCCTGGGACTGGGCGGCGGAGGCCAATGCGCTCTCGCGCCCGCGCGTGTTCCGGCAGTTCGATGCCAAACCCGAGGGCTGGACGCCCGAGTCGCCGCTGCGCTACGAAGGCCGGCCCGACGGCGCCACCATCGACGCCGAGGGCCACTATTGGGTTGCAATGTTCGAGGGCGGCCAACTGCTGCGCTTCGCGCCTTCGGGCGAGCAGGTGGATGCGCTTCCCACACCCGTGCAGTGCCCCACCATGCCTTGCTTCGGCGGCGACGATCTGCGCACGCTCTTCGTCACCAGCGCGCGCAAGGGCCGGCCCGCGGCCGAGATCGAGCAGCGGCCCGCCTCCGGCCAGGTGCTCTCGATGCGCGTGGAAGTGTCAGGACTGCCCGTCCATTTCTTCACTGATTGAAGGGTATTGCGGGCTGTACGATCGGCCGCATGGATCCAGCCCTTCGCCAGATCGTCGAGCGCATCCGCGCCGCAGCCGCCGACGGCGCGCTTTTGCGCATCCGCGGCGGCGGCACCAAGGACTTCTATGGCGAACCGCCGCAGGGCGAGCCGCTTTCCACCGCCGCGCTCTCGGGCATCACGAGCTACGAGCCGAGCGAACTGGTCGTCACCGTGCGCGCCGGCACACCGCTGGCGCAGCTCGAAGCCCTGCTGGCCGAACAGGGCCAGTGCCTGCCATTCGAGCCGCCGCATTTCGATGAAGGCGCAACGGTCGGTGGCATGGTCGCGGCGGGCCTGAGCGGCCCGGCGCGGGCCAGCGTCGGTGCGGTGCGCGACTATGTGCTGGGCGCCACCTTGATCAACGGCCGCGCCGAACTGCTCAGCTTCGGCGGCCAGGTCATGAAGAACGTCGCCGGCTACGACGTCTCGCGCGTGCTGGCCGGCTCGCTGGGGACGCTGGGCGTCATCGCCGATGTCAGCCTCAAGGTGCTGCCCGTTCCGCCCGCCGAAGCCACCCTCGCATTCGAATGTAACCAGGCCGATGCGCTGCGCCTGCTCAACGGCTGGGGCGGCCAGCCCTTGCCGCTCAACGCGAGCCGCTGGCTGGAAGAGGGCGATACAGGCCGGCTCTGGCTGCGATTGCGCGGCGCGGTGGCGGCGGTGGCGGCCGCCTGTGCCCACCTCGGCGGAGAGCGGCAAGACCCCGCGCAGGCCCAGGCCGAATGGCAGGCTGCGCGCGATCAACGCCTGCGATGGTTCGGCGCGCGCGCCGCGCGCGATCTGTGGCGCCTGTCGGTGCCGCAGGCCGCACCGGTTCTGGCGCTCGAGGGCTCGCCCCTGATCGAATGGCATGGCGCACAGCGCTGGTATCTGGCGTCGCCCGACGAGGGCCCGAAACTGCGAGCGGCAGCCCGCGCGGTCGGCGGGCATGCGACGCTGTTCATGCCCTCGGCCGAGCGTGGCCATCGCGTGCTCGGCCGCTTCGACGCGCTGAGCCCGCCGCTCGCGCGCATTCACCGTGCGCTGATGCGAGAGTTCGACCCCCACGCCGTCTTCGATCGCGCACGGCTCTACCCCGCGGACTGACGCGTAGCCTCATGCAAACCGAACTCGCTCCCGAATTCCAGGGCACCGCCGACGGCCGCGAAGCCGAGGCGATCCTGCGCAAGTGCGTGCACTGCGGTTTCTGCACCGCCACCTGCCCGACCTACCAGCTGCTCGGCGACGAGCTCGACGGCCCGCGCGGACGCATCTACCTGATCAAGCAGGTGCTCGAAGGCAAAGCGCCGACGCGCAGCACGCAGCTGCATCTGGACCGCTGCCTCACCTGCCGCAACTGCGAAAGCACCTGCCCGAGCGGCGTGCAATACGGCCACCTGGTCGACATCGGCCGCAAGATCGTCGACGAGAAGGTGCCGCGTCCGGCCATGGAAAGCGCGCTGCGCTGGACCTTGAAGGAGGCGCTGCCTTCGCCGCTCTTCGGCCCCGCGATGAAGCTGGGCCAGTCGGTGCGCGGCCTGCTGCCGGCCAAGCTCCGGGCCAAGGTGCCGGCGCCTCAACCGGCGGGCGTTTGGCCCATGCGCACGCATGCGCGCAAGATGCTGATGCTGGCCGGCTGCGTGCAGCCCTCGATGGCGCCCAACATCAACAGCGCCACGGCGCGCGTGCTCGACGCGGCCGGCATCGAGGCCGTGATCGCGCCCACCGCGGGCTGCTGTGGTGCAGTGAAGTTCCATCTCAACGACCACGACGGCGGCAAGGCCCAGATGCGCGCCAATATCGATGCCTGGTGGCCCTACGTCGAAGGCGGCGTGGTGGAGGCGATCGTGATGAACGCCTCGGGCTGCGGCGTCACCGTGCGCGAGTACGGCCACATCCTGCGCGAGGACCTGGCCTATGCGGCGAAGGCCGAACGCGTCAGCGCGCTCACGCGCGACCTGAGCGAGCTCTTGCCCGAACTCGTGCCGCTGTTGAAAGAGCGCGTCAACGCGCCGTCCGGCGTCGTCGCCTACCACCCGCCATGCACGCTCCAGCATGGACAGAAGCTGCGCGGCGGCGTCGAAGCGAACCTGCGCGCACTGGGCTTCGACGTGCAGATCGCGATGAACGAATCGCACCTGTGCTGCGGCTCGGCCGGCACCTACTCGGTACTGCAGCCCGAACTGGCCTACCCGCTGCGCGACCGCAAGCTTGGCCACCTGAACCAGTTGAAACCCGAGACCATCGTCTCGGCCAACATCGGCTGCATCACGCATCTGCAAAGCGGCAGCGAGATCCCGGTGCGGCACTGGGTGGAACTGCTCGACGAGGCGCTTTCGGCGGCTTGATCGCACACGCCGAGGGGCTGTGGTCCGACCCGCCGGCGCACCGCTGGGCGCGACCATCTCCCATCGTTCATTTCGGGAGCTTGTCGATGCATACCTCCTTCCCATCCCTTCTTCTGCGCGGCGCCGTCGTCTGCGCGTGTGCCGCTGCGCCATGGATGGCGCAAGCCCAGTCCGTGGACGCCACGGCCATGCCGGCCATGAAGGTGCAGGGCAGCGCGCGCTTCGCGTGCGGCGGCATCGGCTCGGACGAATCCACGGCGATGCGCGCGGCGATGAAGGACCATCCGCTGTCGCTGCTGTTCGCGCGCGCGGACGGTGCCTACCTGGCCGAGATCGCGGTGACGATCAAGGATGCCAATGGCGCGACGGCGCTCGCGATGCGCGCGTCGGGGCCGGTGTGCCTGATCGACCTTCCCGCCGGCCGCTACACCGTCGAGGCAGCCACCGAAGGCATGACGAAGAGCCAGACCGTAACGCTCGGCCGCGGTTCGAAGACCGCGGACTTCCGATTCTGACGGTGCCCGGCGCTCAGGCCGTCAGTGCCGACTCGATGTCGCGCGTCATCGAGGCCGGCGTGTCGAGCGGCGCGTAGCGCTTGATCACCCGCCCGTCCTTGCCGACCAGGAACTTGGTGAAGTTCCATTTGATCGCGGTGCTGCCCAAGAGGCCCGGCGCTTCCTTGGTGAGCCATTTGTAGAGTGGCGTGGCACCGGAACCGTTGACCTCGATCTTCTCCATCATCGGAAAGCTCACGCCGTAGTTCTGGACGCAGAAGGCGCCGATCTCCTCGTTGCTGCCCGGGTCCTGGTTGCCGAACTGGTTGGAGGGAAAACCGAGCACCGCGAGGCCCTTGTCGGCGTACTTTTCGTGCAGCGCTTCGAGCCCCTCGAACTGCGGGGTGAAGCCGCACTTGCTGGCCGTGTTGACGATCAGCAGCACCTTGCCCTTGTACTTGGAGAGCGGCACGGCCTTGCCGTCGATCTGCCGGGCCTCGAAGTCGTAAACGCTGGTCATGGCATGTCCTTCAGGAGGGAAGTGCGTCGATCATCCTCGCCGTTGGGCGTTCGCGCAAACGACGACCACAGCGCCGCCAGCACGATCAACCCACCGCCGATCCAGATGCGGGCGTCCATGGTGCCCGCGCCGAGCGCCACCGACGAGACGCTCGCGAACAGCACTTCCGACAGCATGATGACCGCAGTGGCGCTGGCCGTGAGGCGCGCGGCGCCGTACTGCAGGCAGAAGTTGGCGAAGACGAAGCCCGCACCCAGCAAAGCGGCCCAGCCCAGCCAGCTGGGCGCGGCCGCGAGCGGCGGCGGCGCCGCGATGGCGCCGAGCGCGGTGCCGGCCAGCGCGGTCGCGCCGGCCACCAGCGCACAGCCGCCGAACACGGCAAGCGCGCGCGATTCGGCGGCTGCTGCGCGCAGCCGGCGCAGCAGGATATTGGTCACCGAGAAGCTGAAGCCTGCCGCGACGCCGAGCCAGTCCGCGAGGCTTGCGGGCACCGGCCAGTCGACCTCGGGCGTCTTGAGCACCACCGCCACGCCCACCAGCGCCAGCGCCACGCGCGCGAGCACCGCGGGCGTCGGGCGCTCGCCGAGAAAGATCCAGGCCAGCAGCACGCTCCACAGCGGCATCAGATAGAAAAGCAGCACCACGCGCACCACATCGCCCGCTGTCACCGCCCAGTTGAAGCACAGGTTGGTGAGGCCGGCTGCCAGACCGAGCAGCACCAGGGCCGGATGCACGGAGAAAGCCTGCCACGCATGCCGGCGCAGCCAGCCCATCGCCACGAAGATCAGCGCATAGATCAGTGCCGTGGCCCAGACCGGATGCAGGCCGTGGGATTCGATCTGGCGGAAGGGGAACCAGGAAACGCCCCACACGAAGGCGTTGACGACGAGCGCGAGTGCCGGCAAAACAGTCAGGCCCGGTCAGGTCAATGGTGTTTGTCGCTGCGTGCGATGGCGAGGAGGTGCTCGACCTCCTCGGGGTATTGGCGCAGGTTGTTCTTGTGCCAGCGCTTGATGAGCCACATGAAACCGGCCACCACGAGCCCGAAGGCGGTGATGGCCCAGTAGGCCGAGAGGCCGAAGCCGGTGCAGGCGCTATAAAACGCGCCGAGGATCAGAATGCTGGCATTCTCGTTGAAGTTCTGCACCGCGATCGAACGGCCGGCGCCCATCAGGTTATGGCCGCGGTGCTGCAGCAGCGCATTCATGGGCACCACCAGGAAGCCCCCGAGTCCGCCCAGCAGAATCAGGAACGGCACTGCCACCCAGAGGTTGCCAATGGCGTTCATCCCGATCAGCAACAGGCCCATGCTGATGCCCAGCGGGATCACGCGGGTCGCCATGTCGAGCCGCATGCGAAGAGAAGCGACGATCGCGCCGATCGCGGTGCCGATCGCGACCACGCCGGTCAACGCGGAGGCTTGCGCCGTGTTGTAGCCGAGCGCCAGCGAGGCCCAGGCCAGCACGATGTACTTGAGATTGCCGCCCGCACCCCAGAACAAGGTCGTCGTCGACAGCGAGATCTGGCCGAGCTTGTCGCGCCAGAGCCGCGAGTTGCAGTGCCAGAAATCGGGCAAGAGCGCGGCCAGATTGCGCACGAAGCCGTGCTGCGGATTGGCGCGCAGCGGCCGCATCTCGACGCCGGTGTGGGGGATGCGGGTGTTGAACCAGGCGGCCAGCATGTAGACGAAGATCAGTGCCGCGATCGCGGCCTCGGGTGCCGTGTCGATGCCGGTGTCCACCACGGGCAGGTCGATCGCGAGCAGCTGGGTCGACAGCGCATGGCCCACCAGCTGCCCGCCGAGCACGATGCCCAGGATGATCGAGGCGATGGTCAGGCCCTCGATCCAGCCGTTGGCCTTGACCAGTTGGGAGGCCGGCAGCAGCTCGGTCAGGATGCCGTACTTGGCCGGCGAATAGGCTGCGGCGCCCAAGCCGACGACTGCATAGGCCAGCAGCGGATGCGTGCCGAACAGCATCATCAGGCAGCCCACCACCTTGATCGCGTTGCTGATGAACATGACCCGGCCCTTGGGCAAGGCATCGGCGAAGGCACCGACCAGCGGCGCCAGCGCGACATAGAAGATGGTGAAGATCGGCACCAGCGCCGCGCGCTGCCACTCGGGCGCGCCGTTGCTCCGCATGAGTTCCACCGCTGCAACGAAAAGCGCGTTGTCGGCCAGCGACGAAAAGAACTGGGCCGACATGATGGTGTAGAAACCGCGCTTCATCGATGGGCTGGCTGGCCAGAGAATGGGGCTGCTGGCGATAGTGGAAAAAGGCCGCGGTACTGGCGGAATGCGCGGTTATAGCATGGGGGTGCAATGTCAAAATGACGCCACACGCCGCCTTTTGCGGCGTGGTCGTGCGAATGTTTTCAGCTCAGCCATCGGGTTCATCGTGCCTCGTCCCATCCTCGCCACCATCCATACCGCGGCCTTGCGCCACAACCTCGATCGCGCCCGCCGCTCGGCGCTCGAAGCCCGCGTCTGGGCCGTCGTCAAGGCCAATGCCTACGGGCACGGCATCGAGCGCGTGTTCGACGCCTTTCGCGGCGCCGACGGCTTCGCGCTGCTCGACCTGGCCGAGGCCGAACGCGTGCGCGCGCTCGGTTGGCGCGGGCCGGTGCTGCTGCTCGAAGGCGTGTTCGAGCCGCGCGACCTCGAACTCTGCTCGCGGCTCGATCTCTGGCACACGGTGCACTGCGACGCGCAGATCGACATGCTGGCCGCCCACAAGACGCAGGTGCCGCAGCGCGTGTTCCTGAAGATGAATTCGGGCATGAACCGGCTGGGCTTCACGCCCGAGCGCTTCCGCTCCGCCTGGACGCGCCTGAACGCGCTGCCGCAGGTCGACGAGATTTCGCTGATGACGCATTTCAGCGACGCCGACGGCAGCCGCGGCATCGACCACCAGCTCGAGGTGTTCGATCACACCACGCAAGACCTGCCGGGCGAACGCTCGATCGCCAACAGCGCCGCCACGCTGCGCCACGCGAGAATCGCGCGGGCCGACTGGGTGCGCCCCGGCATCCTGCTCTACGGCAGCGCGCCCGACTTCCCCGAACACGACGCGGCGCACTGGCAGCTGCAGCCGGCGATGACGCTTTCCACGCGGCTGATCTCGGTGCAGACCTTGAAGGCCGGCGACACCATCGGCTACGGCTCCCGCTTCACGGCCGACGGGCCGCTCAACGTCGGCGTGGCCGCGGTCGGCTATGCCGACGGCTATCCGCGCCACTGCGACACCGGCACGCCGGTGCTGGTGAACGGCGTGCGCACGCGCATGGTGGGCCGCGTCAGCATGGACATGATCACCGTCGATCTCACGCCGGTGCCGGATGCCGCTCTCGGCAGCGAGGTCACGCTCTGGGGCCGCGCCTCGAACGGCACGCTGCTGCCCATCGACGAGGTCGCGCAGGCCGCCGGCACGGTCGGCTACGAACTCATGTGCGCCGTCGCGCCGCGGGTGCCAGTGGCTGTCGATTGAAGATCCTTTCCAACTGGCGCTCGGTACGCCTCTGGGAAACGCAGGTCGAGCGCGACCTGCATCGCAACTACCACCTTCGCACGCACGGCCTCCTGATCGGCAGCTTCACGCTGCTCCTGATGTGGCTGGTCTCGCACCTTCAGATGCACGCCGGTGTCGACTCGCTGGCGCTGCGCTATTTCGTGACGCTCGGCGTCGGCTACCTGGGCTACCTGCTGGTGCTGCGCTGGTGGGCGGCGATGCTGGTGCGGCAGAACAAGCAGCTCAACCTCGATGTGCCGGACCCCGGCATCGGCGACTGGCCTTCGGGGCAGAGCGCGATGGCCGATCTCGATGCGGGCGGCGTCGGCGACTTGGCCGGCGGCGCGCTCGAGGCCGCGGCCGGGGCCGACGAGGGCGCGGTCATCGTGGTGCCGGTGGTCGCGATCTTCCTGATCGGGGTGGCGATCGTGTTCGGTGCCGGCGCGCTGGCGCTGCTCTACTTCGGCTCGGAGGGGCTGCTCGCGGTGGCGATCGAAGTCGCCTTCTCCTATGTGTCGGCCCGTGCCGCGGTGCGTGTGGCCCGCGAGGGCTGGCTCAAGGCGGCGGTGCGGCTGACCTGGAAGCCGCTGCTCGGCGCCTTGTTCTGCGCCGTGGTGCTGGGCGCGGTGCTGGACCGCTTCATGCCGCAGGTGAACTCGCTGCCCGAGGCGGTGCGCGCGCTGCTCAAGAAAGGCTGAGGCAGCGCCTCAGCTCAATAGAGGCCGAGCTGCCGCGCGCGCAGGCGCGCCAGGCCCAGCAGTGCGTCGGTGAAGGGCGTTTCCACCTTGGTGAGCTGCCCCAGCTCGCGCACCACCGACACCAGCGCATCGAGCTCGACCGCACGGCCGGCCTCGACGTCCTGCAGCATCGAGGTCTTGAAGGCGCCCAGCTTGCGCGTGACCGCGTGCCGGTCTTCGGGGCTCTCGGCGATCGGGATGCCGATGCGCGCGCCGATCTCCTTGGCCTCGAGCATGATGGTCGAGATGAAGCCGCGCACCAGGTCGTCGCCGAGGATCAGGTCGGTGGTGGCGCCCGTGATCGCGCTGATCGGGTTGACCGTCATGTTGCCCCAGAGCTTGTACCAGACGTCCTTCTGGATCTGCGCGGAGAGATGGGCCTCGAAGCCCGCCTGCTTCAGCAGCGCCTCGAGCCGCGTCGCGCGCGGCGTCGCCTCGCCCGAGGGCTCGCCGATGATCAGCCCGTTGCCGAAGTGATGCCGCACCACGCCGGGCGCATCGAGCGAACAGCTCGCATGTACCACGCAGCCGATCACGTGCTGCGCGGGAATCGCCTCGCCGATCTTTCCGCCCGGGTCCACGGCCTGCAATCGCGTACCGGCCAGGCTGCCGCCGAAGCCGCCCTGCAGGAACCACCAGGGCACGCCGTTCATCGCGGTCAACACGATGGTGTCGGGGCCGAGCAGCGGCGCGATCTGCGCTGCCACGGCCTGCAGCGCCGGCGCCTTGACGGCAATCACCACCAGGTCCTGCTCGCCCAGCGTCGCGGGGTCGGCCACCGCATTCACCGGCACGCGCGTTCGCTGCTCGCCGCGCATCACGAAGAGCCCGTCGCGCTGCAGCGCTTCGAGCGTCGCGCCGCGCGCGACCACGTTGAGCCGGTTGCCCGCCTGCGCGAGGCCGGCGCCGATCCATCCGCCGATCGCGCCGGCGCCGTAGATGCAGACTTTCATGGTTCAGTGCTTGTAGGAATCGTCGATGCGGTCGACCTGGCGCACCAGCGCGTCGAACACGTCCTGCCCGCCGCCGTGCTTGGGATTGAACTGCAGCGCGTCGCGCGTGCACTTGCGCGCGATGTCTTCCGGCACCGGAATCGCCGCGCCCATGGAGAAGGTCGCCATCTGGATCTCGCAGGCGCGCTGCAGGGTCCAGAGAATCGCAAACGTCTGCGGCAGCGTCTGGCCCCAGGCCAGCAGACCGTGGTTGCGCAGGATCACGGCCGGCTTGTTGCCGATGCTCTTCAGGAGCCGCGGCCCTTCGTCGGCATGGATCGTGATGCCCTCGAAGTCGTGGTACGCCACCATGTCGTGCAACTGCGCGGTGTAGAAGTTGGTCTGCGCGAGGCCGCCCTGCAGGCAGGCCACGGCCACGCCGGCTGTGGTGTGCGTGTGCATCACGCAGTGGGCATCGGGCAGGCCGTCGTGGATCGCGGCATGCACCGTGAAGCCGGCCGGGTTGACCGGATGCGGCGAGCCGTCGAGCACCTTGCCCTGCAGATCGATCTTGACCAGGTTGCCGGCCGTGACCTCGCTGTAGTGCAGGCCGAAGGGATTGATCAGGAACTGCTTCTGGCCACCCGTCACGCTGTCGGGCAGCCGCACCGTGATGTGGTTGTAGATCATCTCGGTCCAGCCCAGCATCGCGAACACGCGGTAGCAGGCGGCGAGCTGCAGGCGCGCCTCCTGTTCGTCGGGATGGATGGCGGAGCGGGCCGGCGTGGTCGGCGCAGCGAGATGGGAGTTCATAAGCAGTTCCTTTTCATGTCTAGCCTTCAGCGGTGAAGCCAACCTGCTTGACGATCGGCGCCCACTTGGCGGTGTCTTTCTTGATCAGCTCGGTCAGCTCTGCGGGCGTCGAGGACATGGCTTCGAGGCCGAAGGTCGACAGGCCGTCGATCACTTCCTTGGTGGCCAGCGCCGTCTTCATCGCGCCGTTCAGGCGTGCCACCACTTCGGGCGATGCCTTGGCGGGCAGAAAGAACGCGAACCACTCGCTGTGCGCCATGTCCTTGATGCCCTGCTCGCCGAAGGTCGGCACCTCGGGCGCGAAGCGGCTGCGCTTGCTGCCCGAGACGCCGAGGATGCGCACCTTGCCCGTCGGCAGGTGCTGCGAGATGTCGCCGATCGGTCCCGACACGGCGGAGATGTTGCCGCCCAGCAGGTCGAGCATCGCCGGCTGGGTGCCGCGGTAGGCCGCATGCTTGAGTTCCACGCCGGCGCTCTTGCCCAGCAGCGCGCCGATGAAGTGCGGTGTCGAGCCGGCGGCCGGCGAGCCGTAGTTGGCGCCGCTCGGATTGGCCTTGGCCCAGGCGAGGAACTCCGGCACCGTCTTCACGCTGGCCGGCACGGCCGGGCCGACCGCGAAGCCGAAGTCGAAGATGCAGGCGACCGTCACCGGCGTCAGGTCGACGAGCGGCTCGTATGGCAGCTTCTTGTAGATGTGCGGGTAGATGGTGAGGATCGAGGTCGGCGTCTGCAGGATGGTCGCGCCGTCGGCCGGCTGGCTCTTGACGTAGGTCACGGCGATCTGGCCGCCGGCGCCGGTGCGGTTCTCGACCACGGCCGCGTTGGCGTAGCCCGGCGCCAGCTTGGTGGCGACGCGGCGGCACAGCGTGTCGGAAGTGCCGCCGGCGGCAAAGCCGGTGATGAGCTTGGTGGTCTCGATCTGTTGCTGCGCGAAGGCTTGCTGGCCGATGCCCGCGAGCAGTGCCGAGGCGCCGGTGGTTTGCAGCAGGTGGCGGCGGGTGAAATTCATGGTGGCGATGTCTCCAGGGTGAGTGGCGCCTCGGGGTTGGGGCGCACGGTGAGCGCGTATTCTTCCAGCAAGCCGCCGCGCCGCAGCTCCGCGTTTACCTCCAATCAGTAGGTCTTGCTCGCCGGCAGCGCCTGCGCGTTGTCCTTGAAGCGCGAGGCGAGCGCACTGGTGCTGCGCGCCAGCAGATTGGTGTCGAGGCCGACGGCGACGAAGAGGGCGCCGAGTTCGAGGTACTTGCGCGCCTGCGCCTCGTCGGGCGTCAGGATGCCGGCGGCCTTGCCGGCGCGGTTGATGCGCGCGATCGCATCCTCGATCGCCGCCTGCACCTCGGGGTGGTTCGGATTGCCGACGTGACCCAGCGATGCCGAGAGGTCCGCTGGGCCGATGAAGACGCCGTCGATGCCGTCCACGGCCGCGATGGCATCCAGGTTGGCCAGCGCCTCGCGCGTCTCGGCCTGCACCAGCAGGCAGACCTGCTCGTTGGCTTCCTTGGCATAGGCCGGGTAGCGGCCCCAGCGCGAAGCGCGCGCACCGCCCATGCCGCGGATGCCGTGCGGCGGATAGCGCATCGCGCGCGCGATCGCCTGCGCCTGCTCGGGCGTGTCGACCATCGGCACCAGGATGGTTTGCAGGCCGAGGTCCAGGTACTGCTTGATCAGCGCCGTGCCGACGTCGCCATGGCCGACCGGCACGCGCGCGATCGCGTTGGCGCCGGGGTAGGCGGCGATCGCCTGCGCCTGCTGCAGCACGCTGCGCAGGCCGTTGGGCGAATGCTCGCCGTCGATCAAGAGCCAGTCGAAGCCGGCGCCGGCGCAGATCTCGGCGCAGTAGGCATCGGCGAGGCCGAGCCAGAGGCCGATTTGCACGCGCTTCTCGGCGAGGGCTTGCTTGAAGGGGTTCGTGGGGGTTTGCATGGTCGGCTTTCAGGTGAAGCGGAACGAGATCGAGCCCAGGGGGCCGTAGTCCGCATGGAAGGTATCTCCGGGCAGTCCGGTGGTCGGACGCGTGAACGAGCCGCCGAGCACCACCTCGCCGGGCTCCAGGCATTCGCCCCAGGGCGCGAGCTTGTTGGCGAGCCAGGCCACGCCGGTGGCCGGGTGGTTGAGCACGGCGGCGGCCACGCCCGATTCCTCGATCACGCCGTTCTTGTAGAGCAGGGCGCTGACCCAGCGCAGGTCGACCGCGTCGGGCTTGACCGGCCGTCCGCCGGTCACGATGCCGGCGTTGGCCGCGTTGTCGGCGATGGTGTCGAAGACGCGGCGCGGCGCCTTGGTCTCGCGGTCGAACTGCTCGATGCGCGCATCGATGATCTCGATCGCCGGCACCACGTAGTCGGTGGCCGCGAGCACGTCGAAGATGCTCACGTGCGGCCCCTGCAGCCGCCTGCCGAGCACGAAGGCCAGCTCGACCTCGATGCGCGGCGCGATGAAGCGCGTGAACGGGATGTCGCCGCCCTGCTCGAAGAACATGTCGTCCAAGAGCGTGCCGTAGTCGGGCTCGGTGATCTGGCTGGACAGCTGCATCGCGCGCGAGGTGAGGCCGATCTTGTGGCCCTTGACCACGCGTCCTTCGGTCAGCTTGGTCTTCACCCATTCGCGCGAGATCGCGTAGCCGTCCTCGACCGTCATCTCGGGAAAGCGCCGGGAGAAGTGCCGCAGCTGCACGCGCGACTTCTCGCTTTCGTGCAGCTCGGCGGCGAGCTGCTGGATGATCTTCTTGTCGAGCATGCGTGGCGGCTATTTGTTGAAGAGAGGATGCAGGTTGCCGCACTTGCCGTCGTAGACCTGGCCGGGCGCTTCGTCGATCTGCAGCGTAATGCCGACGTGCCGCTTCGCGAGCAGCGGCTCGAAATGCGTCTTCACCTTTTCCAGCAAGGCGTCGCCGATGCGCTTCTTCACTGCTTCGCTGCGTCCCACCGCCATGCGCACGTTGAGGTAGACGAAGGCGTAGTCGCCCTTGCCGTCGGCCACCGCATGGTGCGCTGCCGGAAAGGCCAGCACGCGCGTGCCGCCGGTCGGATAGACCTGCCGGCCCTCGTCGTCGCGCTGTTCGAGCATGGCGTCGGCCATCGTGCGGCACAGCGCCGTCATGTCGGTCTCGCGCTCGATGTTTGGGGTGTAGAGGATCACCAGATGCGGCATCTTTCTTTTCCTCAGGCGGTGGCCAGTGCAGGCAGCGGCGTGACCGGAAAGATCGCATTGATCTGCCCCGTCCCCGAGCTGCCGAAATAAGGCGTGACGATCTCCACCGGCGCCGTGTAGCGGTCCCAGCCCAGCAGGCCGAGCAGCATGGCCGTGTCGTGCATGTCGCCTTCGCCCCAGCACTTGTCGGCATACATCGGCAGCATGCCGACGAAGGTCTTCCATTCACCGGCTTCCCAGAGCTGGACCACGCGGCGGTCGACCTGCTCGAGGAAAGGATCGTAGACCTTGTGCATGAACTCGGGCGCGCGGCCGTTGTCGGCGAAATGATGCGACAGCGAGCCGCTGGCGAACACCGCCACCGTGCCCTCGTAGCGTTCCTCGATGGCGCGCCGCACCGCGAGGCCGAAGCGGCCGGATTCGTGCAGGTCGTGCCAGTCGCACCAGCCGCTGATGCTGATCACCTTGTAGTGCTGGTCGGCGTTCATGTAGCGCATCGGCACCAGCGTGCCGTATTCGAGTTCGAGCGTGGTGTCGCTGTGGGCGCGGCTCTTCACGCCCATCTCGTTGGCCACGTCGGCGATCAGGTGGCCCAGCGCCGGGTTGCCCGGGTAGGCATAGGGCATGTTCTTGATGAAGTGCGGCAGCTCGTTGCTGGTGTAGGTGCCGCCGAACTGCGGGCCGCAGTTGATGTGATATTCGCTGTTGACCTGCCAGTGCACGTCGAAGACCACGATGGTGTCCACGCCCAGTTCGCGGCAGCGGCGGTCGATTTCCTTGTGGCCGTTGATCGCCGCCTCGCGGCAGCCGAAGTTCGGGCCGGGGAATTCCGACAGGTACATCGACGGCACATGCGTGATCTTGGCTGCGAGTGCGAGCGTGCCCATGGTCAGACTCCCCAGTGAGGGATGTGATGCGAACCCAGCGACACGGCCACATTCTTCGGTTCGCAGAAGACCTCGTAGCTCCAGGTGCCGCCTTCGCGCCCGGTGCCCGAGGCCTTGGTGCCGCCGAAGGGCTGGCGCAGGTCTCTGACGTTCTGGCTGTTGACGAAGCACATGCCGGCTTCGACCGCGGCCGCGACGCGGTGCGCGCGGCCGATGTTCTCGGTCCAGACGTAGCTGCTCAATCCATATTGGATGTCGTTGGCCAGGCGGATCGCATCGGCCTCGTCCTTGAAGGGAATGAGGCAGGCGACGGGGCCGAAGATCTCTTCCTGCGCGATCTTCATGCGGTTGTCGACGTCGGCGAAGACGGTGGGCATCACATAGTTGCCTTTCTTCACGCGGTCCGGCAGTTGCGGCGCTTCGAGCCCGCCGCACAAAAGCGTTGCACCTTCCTTCGGGCCGAGCTCGATGTAGCTGCGCACCTTGGCCAGGTGGGCCTGCGAGATCATCGGGCCGACGATGGTCGCTTCATGAAGCGGATCGCCGACCGCGATGCGCTTCGCGCGCTCGGCGAACCTGGCGGCGAAGTCGGCATAGATCGACTGCTGCACCAGGATGCGCGAGCCGGCCGTGCAGCGCTCGCCGTTGTTGCTGAAGATCATGAACACGGCCGCGTCGAGCGCGCGCTCGAGGTTCGCGTCCTCGAAGATCACGAAGGGGCTCTTGCCGCCGAGCTCCATGCTGAACTTCTTCAGGCCCGCACTCTTGACGATGCGGTTGCCCGTGGCCGTGGAGCCGGTGAAGGAGATGGCGCGCACATCCGGATGCGCCACCAGCGGCTCGCCCGCGTCCTTGCCGTAGCCGTGCACCAGGTTCAGCACACCGGGCGGGATGCCGGCCTCGAGCGCCAGCTCGCCGAGCCGCGCGGCCGTGAGCGGCGAGAGCTCGCTCATCTTGAGCACCGCGGTGTTGCCGAAGGCCAGGCAGGGTGCGACCTTCCAGGTGGCGGTCATGAAGGGCACGTTCCACGGCGATATCAGCGCGCACACGCCGACCGGATGGAACAGTGTGTAGTTGAGGTGTGTCTCGGTCGGGTAGGTGTGGCCGTCGACGCGCGTGCACATCTCGGCGAAGTAGTAGAAGTTGTCGGCCGCGCGCGGCACCAGCTGCTTGCCGGTCTGCGCGATGACCTGGCCGCAGTCGTCGGTCTCGGTGCGCGCGAGCTCGGGCACGTGGGCGGCGATCAGGTCGCCCAGCTTGCGGATCAGCTTGGCGCGCTGCGGCGCGGGCATGCCGGCCCATTTGGGAAAGGCTTCCTTGGCGGCCGCGACGGCCGCGTTCACTTCGGCTTCGCCGCCCGCGGCGACCTCGGCCAACACCTCCTGCGTGGCCGGGTTGACGGTCTGGAAGTAGTCGCGGCCGGCGACCGGCTTGCCGTCGATGAGGTGGTCGATCTTCATGAGGGTCCTAGTCCAGCTTGATGTCGCGTGCCTTGATCAGCGCGTGCCACTTCTTGCGCTCCGCCTCGGTGTAGCGGGTCATCGCGGCCGCGTCGGCGGGGGTTGGATCCCATCCGGCGTCGAAGAGCTTCTGCCGCACGCCGGCGTCGCTCACCGCCTTCTGCAGCTCGGCGCCGAGCCGGGCCTGCACGTCCTTGGGCGTGGCCGCCGGCGCGACGAGGCCTTGCCAGGCATAGGCCTCGACGCCCGCGTAGCCGAGCTCTTTCGCCGTCGGCACGTTGGGCAGTTGCGGCATGCGTTCGGCCGACAGGGCGATCAGCGGCGTGATCTTGCCGGCCTTGACCGCGCTGACGCCGCTGGGCAGGTCGAGCACGATCAGCGGCACCTGCCCGGCCATCAGGTCCTGCATGGCCGGCGCGCCGCCCTTGTAGGGCACGTGGAGCAGGGAGACGCCCGCCTCGCGCTGGAACAACTCGAGCGCGAGGTGGTGCGGGCTGCCGTTGCCGGGCGTTCCGATGCTGTACTTGCCCGGCGAGCGCTTGAGCTCGGCGAGCAGCGCCTTGGCGTCTGCGAAGCCGGCATTGGGGCCGGCCGTGATGATCAGCGCCGAGCGGCCCATCATGGCGAGCAGCGCAAAGTCCTTCTCGGGGTCGTAGGGCAGCTTCTTGTAGAGCGCGGGGTTGTAGACCAGCACGCCGTTGTCGGCCGAGAACACGGTGTAGCCGTCGGCCGGTGCGCGGGCCACGTGCTCGGACGCGATGATGGCGCCGGCGCCCGGGCGGTTGTCGACCAGTACTGGCTGGCCGAGCTGCTGCGACAACTGGGCGCCGGCGGTGCGCGCGAGGAAATCGGTGCCTCCGCCGGCCGGGTAGCCGACCACCCAGCGCACGGGCTTGTTCGGATAGGGCTGCGCTGCAGCGCCGGCGGCGAAGACGGAAGCGCCCAATGCCACCAGGGCCGTCGCCAGCCAGGACTTCTTGACCATGTCGTCTCCTTCGTGATGTGTTCTGGGCGATGCGGGCTCAGGCCGCACCGATGGTGTTGGAGAGCGCGCCGATGCGCTCGATCTCGGTCACGATCACGTCCCCGGGCTGGCAGTCGACCACGCCGTCGGGCGTGCCCGTGAGGATCAGGTCGCCGGGCGAGAGCGTCATGAAGCTCGAGAAATATTCGATGAGGAAGGGCGCGTCGAAGATCATGTCCTTCGTGTTGCCCGACTGCGTGAGCTTGCCGTTGACGGTGGTCTTGAGCGCGAGCGCCATCGGGTCGGGCACGTCCTTCGCGTCCACGAGCCAGGGGCCGATCGGCGTGCACGTGTCGCGGTTCTTCACGCGCAGGTTGGGGCGGTACCAGTTCTCGAGGTAGTCGCGGATCGCATAGTCGTTGGCCACCGTGTAGCCGCCGATGAAGTCGTAGGCGTCGCCCTGCCGCACCTTGCGCGCGGTCTTGCCGACCACGATCACCAGCTCGCATTCGTAGTGCATGAACGAAACGCCGGCCGGGCGGTAGGTGACCTGGCGATGGCCTGTGAGCGTGCTCTCGCCCTTGACGAAGACCAGCGGCTCCTCGGGCGCCTTGAACGCCAGTTCCTTCGCATGGTCGGCGTAGTTGAGGCCGAGCGCGAGGATGGTGCGCGGCCGCGGCGTCGGTGCGAAGGGCGGCAACCACATCACCTCGTCGAAGCCGACCGCGCGGCCGTCGGCCAGCAGCAGGCGGCCGTCGCGCTCGGTCGCCTCGTGCTCCGCGCCTTCGAAGGTGACGCGCGCGTGCTTCATGGCTGTTCTCCCACCAGCGTGTTGACCAAGGTTTCGAAACCCGGCGCGCTGATCTCGATGCGGTCGCCGAGGCGCGCCAGCGGACGGCCGGCATCGCAGCCGAGCATCAGCACGTCGCCGTGTGCGAGCGTCATGAAGGCGCCGACCTCGGACAGCAGTTGCGCCGCGCTGCGCACCGTCTGCGAGAAATCCACCGACTGGCGCAGTTCGCCGTTGATGCGCACTTCGAGACTGAACTGCGCCGGGTCGGCGACCTCCTGCGCATCGCGCATGGCAGGCCCGATACCGAGGAAGCCGTCCACGCACTTGAACTTGACGGGCGGGCGGAAGAAGCTCGCATGCGGGATCGACAGGTCGTTCATCAGCACGAAGCCTTCGACGTCGCTGTCGGCGCCGATGACCATGCCGATGGTGGCGCCGACTTCGACCTCGGGCACCTTGGCCGGCACGGTGATGGCGCTGCCATGCGGACTCCAGGTGTTGGCCGTCTTCACGTAGAGCACGGGCGCTTGCGGCGGCGCCTTGTAGGGCGGCTGGCTCATCTGCGGCGCCAGCGCCTCGACTTCGGCGCGGAAGTTGAGCAGCACGCCGTAGACCGTGCCGGTGGGCATGAAGCTCATGGCTGCTCCAGTTCGATCACTTCGTCCAGCAGCACGTAGAGCTGCGACAGCTTCTGCTTGCCGAGGGACTTTTCCATCCAGTCGTAGTGCGCCTCGATCGCGCGCGAGAGCTTGCTCACCATGCGCGTGCCCTTGGCCGTGGCCTCGACCACGGTGCGGCGCTGGTCCGCCGGATCGCGCTCGCGACGGATCAGGCCGTCGCGCTCCATGCGCGAGAGCACGCCGGTCAGGCTGGGGCCGAGGATGAAGGCCTCGCGTGCGACGCGGCCGGTCTCGACCACGCCGAGCTCGCCAAGCACGCGCAGCACGCGCCATTGCTGATCGCTCAGGCCATGCTCGCGCAGGCTGGGCCGCGTGTGCGCCATGACGGCTTCGCGCGCCTGAAGCAGCAGGCGCGGCAGATTGCGGTGGACAAAGGGGGTGCTCATGAAGGTCTTGATTATTTAACATGTTAAATTAATTGCAAGTGCCTTCCGGGCGGGCTTCGGCGGGGTTTTCCCTGAGCCGGGCTGACGCCCTCCCTACACTCGGGCAATGGCCAAGGAAAAAACCCTCTTCGTCTGCTCCGAATGCGGCGGCACCAGCCCCAAGTGGCTCGGCCGCTGCCCCAGCTGCGGCGCCTGGAACACACTGATCGAACAGGTGGCCGGCCCCGCGGGCGGCAGCGCCAATAACCGCTTCGGCGCGCAGTTCGCGGCGCTCGCCGGCTCGGCCGAGCTGGCCACGCTGTCCGAAATCGAGGCCACCGACATCGAGCGCACGCCTACCGGGCTCGACGAGCTCGACCGCGTGCTGGGCGGCGGCATCGTCGACGGCGGCGTCACCCTGATCGGCGGTGACCCGGGCATCGGCAAGTCGACGCTCTTGCTGCAGGCGGTCGACGCGCTGCAGCGCGCCGGCCGCAACGCGATCTACGTCACCGGGGAGGAAAGCGGCGCCCAGGTGGCGCTGCGCTCGCGGCGGTTGGGCCTCCCGCAATCGCAGGTGCAGGTGCTGGCCGAGATCCAGCTCGAGAAGATCCTCGCCACGCTCGACGCCACGCGGCCCGCGATCGCGGTGATCGATTCGATCCAGACCGTCTACTCCGACCAGCTGACCTCGGCGCCGGGTTCGGTGGCGCAGGTGCGCGAGTGCGCCGCACACCTCACGCGCTTCGCCAAGGCCAGCGGCACGGCGGTGGTGCTGGTGGGCCACGTGACCAAGGAGGGCGCGCTGGCCGGCCCGCGCGTGCTGGAGCACATGGTCGACACGGTGCTCTACTTCGAAGGCGACACGCACTCGAGCTTTCGGCTGGTGCGCGCCATCAAGAACCGCTTCGGCGCGGTCAACGAGATCGGCGTGTTCGCGATGACCGAGCGCGGCCTGAAAGGCGTGACCAACCCGAGCGCGATCTTCCTGAGCCAGCACGCCGAACCGGTGCCCGGCAGCGTGGTGCTGGTCACGCTCGAAGGCACGCGGCCGATGCTGGTCGAGATCCAGGCGCTGGTCGACAACGGCGGGCCGAGTCCGCGGCGCCTGTCGGTCGGGCTCGACCGCGACCGGCTCGCAATGCTGCTCGCAGTGCTGCACCGCCATGCGGGCGTGGCTTGCATGGACCAGGACGTGTTCGTCAATGCGGTCGGCGGCGTGCGCATCAGTGAGCCGGCGGCCGACTTGGCCGTGATGCTCGCCATCACCTCCAGCCTGCGCGGCAAGCCCTTGCCCAAGGGCTTCATCGCCTTCGGCGAAGTCGGCCTCGCCGGCGAGGTGCGGCCGGCGCCGCGCGGCCAGGAGCGCCTGCGCGAGGCCGCCAAGCTGGGCTTCAGCGTAGCGGTGGTGCCCAAGGCCAACGCGCCGCGCAAGGGCGCGAAGGAGATCGAGGGGCTGACCATCCACCCGGTGGACCGCATCGAGGAAGCCATGGACGTGGTGCGGCAGCTGCACTAGCCCGGGGCGTGACAATACCGCTCATGAATTTCGGCAAAGTCCTCGTTCCGCTCGCCGGCCTCGTGCTGCTCGGCCTCGCCTATCGCGCCTATGGATGGGCCGGCGTCGCGCTCGCGGGCGGCGCCATCGTCATGTTCCTGCTGATGCATTTCAACCGCACCATGCAGGTCCTGAAACGCGCCGCCGACCGGCCCATCGGCACGGTCGCCAGCGCGGTGATGCTCAACGCCAAGCTCAAGCCCAAGGTGACCCTGCTGCACGTGATCGCGATGACGCGCGCGCTCGGCGAGCAGCGTTCGCCCAAGGACGCGCAGCCAGAAGTTTTCCGCTGGACCGACGGCGGCGGCTCCTGGGTCGATGCCACCTTCGCGAACGGCAAGCTGAGCGAGTGGAAGCTGGTGCGGCCCGAGGTGCCGGACGAAGACGCGTCGCAGCAGGCCGACGCGCCGAGCGCCGACGCCGTCAAGCCCGGCGCGACCGACGCGCTGCGGCCGCCGGTCTAGGGCCCGCCCGCCCTTCCCGTTCGCCCTGAGCTTGGCCTGTCCTGAGCCTGCCGAAGGGTCGAAGGGCCGGCCACCTGTGCCCAGACTTCGACAAGCTCAGTCCGAACGGTTCGGGGAATCTAGAACGGCGCCGATTCGTCGGCGAGCTCTTCGGCCTTGGACTCTGCCGGCGCAGGCGCCGCATCGGCCGCCGCCCCGCCCAGCTTCATCTCCCCGCCCAGCGCCTCGATCAGCTCCGGCACCAGCTGGCCGAGCTCGCCGGTCGCGATCGCGGCGTCGGCATCGAAGTTGTCTTCCTTGCCCGAGGCCGGCGCATCGTCGAGCGTGCCTTCGAGGAACACGATCTTGCGCAGCTGCAGCCCTTCGGTCAGCTCGAAGGACACGCGGTCGTCCCAGGTCATCGCGAGCCGGGTCGGGCGCTTGCCGTCGGCGATATGCTGGCGCACCTCCTCGATGTCCAGCGGGTGCTTGGCATAGCGCACCACGGCCTTCGACTCGTCGCTGGCCTTGAGCTCGCACTCGCGGTCGATGGTGAAGCCGGCCGGCGGCTCCTGGGTCGAGAGCCAGTCCGACATGGCGGCAGCCGGCTCCACCTGCGTGTTGATCTGCGCAACGGCAAAGCCTTCCAGCGCCTTTACCAGGCTGGTCACCACCTCGTCGGCGCGCGCGACATTGCTCGCATTGACCACCAGCCGGCGGGCCGCCGGGTCGATCCACGCCGCGATGCGCGCGTGGCGCGTGAAGGCCAGCGGCAGCAGCTCGTGCGTGACGTCTTCCTTGAGCTCCTTCTTTTCCTTCTTGCCCGGCTTGCGGCCGGTGGTGGCCTCGATCTGCGCGGCGCGCTCCTCGACTTTGCGGCGCACCACCGCGGCCGGCAGCGCCTTGCTTTCGATCATGTATTCGAGCAGCCACTGGCCGCCGATGGATTCGACCAGCGGGCCGTGCTCTTCGCCGCGGGGCTCAACCCAGCCGGCGGATTTTTCCTGCGAGGGGCTGCAGGGGACGAAACGCAGCGGGTCGAGGGCCTGCTCGACCTGGCCGTGCGACTGCGACCACGATGCTTCGATGCGGTAGACGATGACGTTCTTGAAGACGGACACTGAAACGAACCCTTTTCTGGCTGACTGATTGGCAAAGCCGTGCATTGTCGGCGGGACGAAGTCGGTCGTCGCCGTAAAATCGCAAGCTTTTGCGACATACCCCCTTCCCCAAAGGACAAAGAACATGAGCGCGCTCCCCGCACTGGACGATCGTGACGGCAAGATCTGGATGGACGGTGATCTCGTGGACTGGCGCGACGCCAAGATCCACGTGCTGAGCCACACGCTGCACTACGGCTGCGGCGCTTTCGAGGGGGTGCGGGCCTACAAGACGGTCAACGGCACCGCGATCTTTCGCCTGGCCGAGCACACCGAGCGCCTGTTCAACAGCGCCAAGATCCTGCGCATGAAGATCCCGTTTTCGCCCGAGCAGCTGAACGAGGCGCAAAAGCAGGTGGTGCGCGAGAACAAGCTCGAGAGCTGCTACCTGCGCCCGCTGGTGTGGATCGGCTCCGAGAAGCTCGGCGTCAGCCCCAAGGGCAACCGCATCCACGCCATGGTCGCGGCCTGGGCCTGGGGCGCCTACCTCGGCGACGAAGGCATGAAGCGCGGCATCCGCGTCAAGACCTCGAGCTACACGCGCCACCACGTCAACATCACGATGACGCAGGCCAAGGCGGTCAGCAACTACAGCAACTCGATCCTCGCCAACATGGAGGCGCTGGACGACGGCTACGACGAGGCCCTGCTGCTCGACGCGAGCGGCTTCGTCTCCGAGGGCGCGGGCGAGAACATCTTCGTGGTCAAGGGCGGCGTGGTCTACACGCCCGACCTGTCGGCCGGCGCGCTCAACGGCATCACGCGCAACACCATCCTGCACATCTGCAAGGATCTCGGCATCGAGGTGGTGCAGAAGCGCATCACGCGCGATGAGGTCTACATCGCCGAGGAAGCCTTCTTCACCGGTACCGCGGCCGAGGTGACGCCGATCCGCGAGCTCGACCGCATCGAGATCGGCATCGGCTCGCGCGGTCCCGTCACCGAGAAGATCCAGAGCGCCTTCTTCGACATCGTGAACGGCCGCAATCCCAAATACGCCCACTGGCTCACGAAGGTCTGACGACAATGTCCAATGCTGTGATCGAACTGCTGGCCACGGACCTGAACCACCAGGGCGGCGTGTTCTGCCCGAACCCCAAGGCCGACATGAAGCTGTGGAGCGCGCACCCCAAGGTGTATCTCGACGTGGCGCGCAGCGGCGAGGCCAAGTGCCCTTATTGCGGCACGGTCTACCGGCTCAAAGCGGGCGAGGCTGTGGCGCATCGCCACTGAGGACGGGTGGGCTCTGGCGCGGTATCAATCCGCGCCATGAATCCCCCGGCTCCTGCGCGAGCCGCAGGTAGATCGTCGCCACCCACAGCAGGCTGAGTCCGATCTGCGCATCGCGCAGCGCCGAATTGGCGTTGGTGGCGATCAGGAGGATCAGCTGCGCGACGAAGGCATAGCGCCCGATCAGGTCGTCGCGCCGCCAGGCCAGCCAGATGCCGGTCAGGATGATGAGGAGCAGGCTCAGTGCGCCCGGAATGCCGGTCTGCGAACCCATCCACAGGAAGTCGTTGTGCGGCATGTTGTAGTCGGCTAGGAGCTTGGGGCCGCGCAGGTGCCACTGCTCGGTCCAGCCGCCGATGCCCCAGCCCGCGAACGGGCGGTCGATGATCATGCGCCCCGTGTCGCGGTACATGTAGTAGCGCACCACCCAGCTGCCTTCGGACACCGCGCCGCCTTGCGCCGCTTCGATCTCGTGCACGCCGAGCTCGAACTTGCGCTGTACCGCCGGTGAACTCCACAGGCCTGCGGCCACGAGGGCCCCGCCCAGGATCATCGCGAGCATGAGCACGCCGAGCCTTCGCCGCCACTGGTGCAGGCAAGCGGCCGGAATGACCAGCAGCATCGCCAGCAGCGAGGTGCGGGAATCCAGCTTGAAAAAGATGATCATCACCACGGCCAGCGTGATCGCGAATGCGGGTACGGCCTGCCAGCGATGGCGTTCCGACAGTGCGGCGAGCCCGAACACGGCCGCCGTCGCACCCACGACGGTGAACAGCAGGGCGTTGCTGATGGACTTGTTGCCAACCGGCATCACCACGCCGCGCCAGGCTTCCACGATCTGGAAGCCGAACGCGTGGTGCGCCGCGATGATCGCGATGTTCACCAGCGCCATCAGCAAGAAGCCCCGCAGCGCCCACAGGGCTTCCTCGCGCGTGAGGGCGAGCGCCATCAGCAGCGTGGCCGCGATGCGCAGCCCGTGCACCAGGTTCGACGGCGTTTGCGGGTAGTAGGGCCCGAGCGCCAGCACCACCAGCGTCCACACCACGTAGACGATGACCGGCCACCACATCGGGTTGCCGCGCAGGCGGACGGCGCGTTCGCGCCAGTCGCCGGCCGCCAGCAGCGCGACGAGCAGCAGGAAGAAAGCGAGGTAGGGGACGCCGACCGGCATGAACACCGTCAGCCCCCAGAACATGGCTGCGGGGCGGACGATTTGCGATCTCTGCATGGGGGCGGATTTTAGGTGCCGCCGCCGCACCGTTTCCTGACCTGGACGGTCAGCTTCGGCGGCCGCCGCCGGGCCGCCCCAAGGCGGGGGCGCGCCTCCCCCTCGGGGGGTTGAGTTACACGAAGCGAAGCGCAGTGAAAAGCCGGGAGGCCTTAGAAGTTATCCGTAAATAATATTCACCGCCAGCGGCACCTTTCGGTAGGCAATGATTGCGGCGGCAAGATGATTCAGTGCGAGGAAGCTGCGTTCGAGCTTCTCGTAGCGCACCAACAGCTTGCGGAAGCGGTTGAACCAACTGTGGCATACCTCGACCACCCAACGGCGAGCCTTCTTCCACGGCTGGCGCCGTTTGGCCTCAGTCTCTTGCCTACGGTCCACGACATGGGGGATATAGCCGTGCGACTCAATGATGCGAAGGGCCTCCGCGCTTCGGTAGCCGGCATCTGCGCACAGGTGTTTGCTGCGTCGAATTGGCGTGCGCTCGCGCTCGACCACGATGGCGCTGAGGACCTCATCGATTCGCTTGCCGTCATTCACGTTGGCCCCGGTCACGATGAACGACAACGGGACGCCACGGCCGTCCACCAGCAGGTGACGTTTGCTCCCCTTTTTTCCCCCGGTCCGTCGGGTTCGGTCCGACAGTTTCTTGCGCCAAGGGAGCCTTGAACATCGCCCCGTCAACGCTCTGCCATCGCCAGGCGATGCCTTGCATCTGGTCATACTCCGCCAGCCCTGCCTTCCACAGTGCCTCGAAGAAGCCTGCCCTCTCCCACTCGAGAAAGCGCTTGTGGATGGCGCTGGCGCTGCCGAAGCGTTCCTTGGGCAATGCTTTCCACTGGCACCCCGTGCGCAGCACGTACACGATGGCCTCGAACACCTGCCGCGCAGGCTTCGGCGGTCGTCCTGCGCCAGGACTTCGAACGTACGCCTTCTTCGGCAATGCGGCGCGCGCCGGAATCAGCGGTTCGACCCGCTGCCAGAACTCATCCGTCACCACCCAGGACTCGACTCGCTTTGCCGTCATCGTCTCGCTCCGACACCGCGCTCAATGCGGCTCGGAGGCGTAGTTTACTATTTACGGATAAGTTCTTAGTTCGGGAGTGCGATGACGAAGCTGGCGCCGCCGCCGGGGCGGTCTTCGCAGCGCACGCTGCCGCCATGGCGCTCGGTGATCGATTTGACCAGCGCCAGGCCGAGGCCCACGCCGCCGTTGCGCTCGCTGGCGCCCGGCAGCCGGTAGAAGGGTTCGAAGATGCGATCACGCAGCGCGGCCGGCACGCCGGGGCCGCGATCGTTGACGCGGATCTCGGCGGCACTGCTGGTGCTGTCGAGCTGCACGCTGATCTCGCCGGCCCCGTAGCGCCGCGCGTTCTCGAGCAGGTTGCGGATCGCGCGCCGCAGCAGGCGCGGCACGCCGCGCACCGTCAGCGCGTCGCTGCTGGCGTCTTCGGCCACGTCGAGTTCGGCATCGACGCGCGCGCACTCTTCGGCAGCCAGGCCGGTGAGGTCGACCGTTTCGACCGTGCCCATGTCGGCTTCCTTGGCGTCGAGCCGGCTCGCGAGCAGGATCTCGTCGATCAGCTGGTCGAGCTCGGCGATGTTGCGCGCAATTTCCTCGCGCGCGGCCTCGCTCGGCCGCTCGCCCATCAGTTCCAGTCCCATGCGGATGCGCGTGAGCGGCGAGCGCAGCTCGTGCGAGGCATTGGCCAACAGCGACTTGTGCGAGCGCACCAGTTGCTCGATGCGGGCCGCCGCCCCGTTGAATCGATTGGAAAGATCGGCCACTTCGTCCTGCCCTTCTTCGGCGACGCGCACCGACAAGTCTCCTTCGCCCCAGCGCTGCACGCCGCGTTGCAGCGCCTCGAGGCGCTTGGTGAGCCGGCGCACGATCGGGTAGACGCCCAGCGCCACGGCGATGCCGACCAGAGCGACCATCCAGCCCAGCCCGAAAGGCGTGCGCCAGGCCGTCAGCCCGCTGGTGCCGCTCGGGCGCGGGCGCGGCGCCACGCGCAGCGAGAGCGCGCGGCCGTCCTCGAGCGTGACGTCGAATTCGAGCCCCTGGCCGGGCACGCGCACGGCGCTGCCGGTGCCGATGGCGCGGTCCTGGTTGTTGAGCACCACAACCTCGCGCGGCACGGCCGACAGCCGCTCGCGCTCGTTCTCGGCCGCCTCGCGCACGATCCAGTTGGCGGTGAGGGTGAGGATGACGACGCCGGCCACCACCGCCAGCCAGATGCGGACGTAGAGGTGGCGCCGGTAGAGATTGCGCAACATCAGGGGCTGTCCTAGTCCTGCTGCTTCGCGAACACGTAGCCTACGCCGCGCACGGTCAGGATGCGCTTCGGGTTCTTGGCGTCGACTTCGATCGCCGCACGGATGCGGCCCATGTGCACGTCGATCGAGCGGTCGAAGGCCTCGAGCTCGCGGCCGCGCACGGCTTCCATGATCTGGTCGCGCGTGAGCACGCGGCCGGCGCGCTCGGCCATCGCGACCAGCAGGTCGAACTGGTAGGAGGTGAGGTCCGCAGCCGCCCCGCCGACCGTGACCGTGCGCGCGTTGCGGTCGATCTCCAGCGTGCCGAAGCGCATCACGGTGGCGGCCGCCGCCGCGCTCGTGCTTTCGCTGCGGCGGCGCAGCACGGCGCGGATGCGCGCCAGCAGCTCGCGCGGCTCGAAGGGCTTGGGCAGGTAGTCGTCGGCGCCGATCTCCAGGCCGATGATGCGGTCCATCGGGTCGCCCTTGGCGGTCAGCATCAGCACCGACACCTTGGCCAGCCCGTTGGGCAGGGCCCGGATCCGGCGGCAGACCTCGAGGCCGTCGGTGTCCGGCAGCATCAGGTCGAGGATCACGAGATCGGGCGAGCGCTGCTGCAGCAGCTCGAGCCCGCTGGCGCCATCCGCGGCGTGGCTGAAGCCGAAGCCCGACTGGGTGAGGTATTCGCCCACCATCTGCGCCAGGCGGGCGTCGTCTTCGATCATCAGGAGTTGGGGGGTGCTCATGGTTGTAGGTTCTCCCTGTGGTGCCAAGCAGGCTTGAACGCTCCGTAAAGTTGGCGTAAACCTCGAAGCGACTGGTATCGGTCAGTTCGGCGCGAAGAGCATGGAGGCGGGGGCCGGGCCAGGCGAGGCGGCCGTCATTTTCTCGGATAGCACGGCGCGCAGGGCGAGGCCGTCGAGGCCCGGGTGCTCCCGGGTGGCGCGCAGCAGGATCTCGCCGGCCAGCGCACGCAGCTGTTCGACCGAGGCCCGCATGCGTGTCCGAAACGCTTCGTCGTCGAGCCGGTCGTTGAGGCTGCGGTTGAGTTCGGCAAACCACGGCAGCGCGGCCTGGTCCAGCATCACGGCCGAATTGCGCTTCGCGCTCACGGCCGACCATGCGCGCAGGAAGTCCTGCACCGCGAAGTTGAGCCGCTGGCAATGCTGGAGCTCGTCGCGCAGGCTGCCCAGCAGCGCGAGGTCGGTCAGCCGCTGCTGGAAGAAGATCTGCGAAAGCACGCCCCAGTAGTAGGTGTAGTCCCAGATCACCTTCACCGGCAGCACCTCCGGGTCGCCGAAGAGCGGGTACTGGTCGGTGTAGAGCGCGAGCGTGCTTTCGTAGAAGGAGTGGTAGATCTGGTCGTAGAGCTGGGCGCGCGCATCCACCGAGCGCCCGGCGCGGTCGTGCGCGATCAGGTCGGTGATGTAGGTGTTGCTCATCGCGATGAAATCGCTGCCCGGCGAATAGAAGGGGTCGAGGAAGAGCCCCGCTTCGCCGGTCAGCGCCCAGCGCCGGCCCGAGAACACCTGCTTGCAGCCGTACGAGAAGTCGCGGAAGAAGGCGAAATCCTGCAGCAGATGGCGCTTGCCGTCGAGTTCGTCGAAAAGGCGCGGCTGCCAGGTCCGGAACCACTCCATCGCCTTGTCGAAGCTGTCGATGGTTTCCATCGGATGCAGCCGCGGGTCGGCCACGATGCCGACCGAGTGCGAACCCGAGGCCAGCGGAATCAGCCAGACCCAGTAGCCGGCGCCGACCAGGTGGTTGGTCGAGAGCCACCGCGCCTGCGGCTCGCAGCGCGCTCGCCACTCGGCGTTGTCGGACCAGTCGTCGATGGTGATGCGCTCGCCGATGCGGAACCACACGGCATTGCAGTCGTGCGCATTGGGCTCGGCCAGCCCGAGCTTGCGCTTGAGCATGCCGGCGCGCCCGCAGGCGTCGATGAGCCAGCGCGCGTGGACGAGGTGGGTTTCGCCGTCCTGCGTCCAGTTGAGCCGGTGCGGCTCGCGCGGGTCGTCGGCCAGCTCGATCCGGCGCACCAGTGCGCTGTCGACGAAGCGCACGCCGCGGCGCGTGGCTTCCTCGGCCAGGTAGTTCTCGAAGATGCCGCGGTCGATCTGGTAGCTCGGCACCGCGAGGTAGCGGCTGGCGCCGATCTCGGTCACCTGGTCGATGTCGCGCCGGCCCTCGCTGAAGAAGAAGCGGAAGCCGAACTTGCGCAGCTGGGCGCCGTGCATGTGCGGTTTGAGGCCCAGCACCGTGTCGAAGTAGTGCGCGCCGATCTCGACCGAGGATTCGCCCACCTTGTGCGCCGCATGCGGCACCGGATGCGCGCGGCGCTCCAGCACCACGATGTCGATGTCGGCGAAGCGCCGCTTGAGCTGCAGCGCGAGCGTGAGCCCCGCCAGTCCCCCGCCCATGATCACGACATCGTGCCGGCGAAGGATGGGGTTCATGGCGGCTTCCTCAGCCCTGCGGTTCGAGCCGCAGTTGCAGCGACAGCGTGGCCGACAGCGGCAGGGCGAGCGCCTCCGGCTTGCCGCGCGCCAGGGTTTCGAACAAGGGCAGCGCGTCGGCCATCGCATTGGCCTTCAACGCGCGCGCCGCGTCGGAAGGCGGGCGTGGCGCGGCCGGCGCGCCGCTCGCGAGCGACCATTCGAAGGAGGCCACCGTGCGTTCGGTGCGCGCAGGTGCGAGCACCAGCGCCACGGCCAGCAGCTCGCGGCTGGTGACCACCGAGGCGAGCGCGCCCACGGCGGGCACGTCGAAGCCGGCCAGAAGCACCGCCTCCTGGTCGGCCGCGCACTGCGCCGCGGCCTCGAGCAGGGCGGTCGCAAAGCTGCTTTCGTAGGCCGACACCGAATTGCTCGCCGCCATGCAGCCGGTGCCGATGGTCCAGTAGCCCACCGCCGCGTTGTGCACCGAGTTGTGGAACTTGATCGGCGACAGCAGCTTGGGGTCGCTGGCGAGCGTGCTGGACATGTAGTCGTTGATGCCGAGGTCGCCGTGCGCCGAGGCGAACACGCAGGGCAGCTGCGCGGCGTCGCGGCCCGAGGCGGCGATCGCGGCCGCCGCAACCTCGAGCGCGAGCGCCACCGTGTCGGGCGCGCGCCGCCGCTCGGCCGGCGCCAGCAACTGCGGCGAAGGCCGCTTGGCCGGCGGATCGGCCGGCTGCGCCTCGCCGCGGAACACGGCGCGTGCGGTCTCCCAGCCCGGCAGGGTCGGCGCCCAGAAGGCCGGGCCTTCGATATAGAGGGTCGGCGTCTTCATGCGCGCGCCCCCTTGCCGAACACCAGCGAGCAGTTGTTGCCGCCGAAGCCGAAGGAATTGGAGAGCGCGTAACGCACCTCGCCGTGCGCGGGCCGCAGCCTGATCTGCGGGCCGCATTCGGCATCCAGCGTGGTGGTGTTGACGGTGCCCGGCTTCAGCCCGCGTTCGATGGCCAGCAGGCTGATCACCGCCTCGACGATGCCGGCCGCGCCCAGCGTGTGGCCGGTGAAGCCCTTGGTCGAGCTCGCATGCGTGCCTGCTGGAAAGCGGCGCGCCACCAGCGCGCCCTCGACCTCGTCGTTCTTCATGCTGGCCGTGCCGTGCATGTTGATGTAGTCGATGGCGTCGGGCGCGAGGCCGGCGCGCGCCAGCGCATCGTCGAGTGCGCGCTCCGCGCCCATGCCTTCGGGATGGGGTGTGGACATGTGGTGGGCGTCGCTCGCCTCGCCGTAGCCCAGCAGTTCGAGCCTGCCGGCGCCGCGCTCGAGCAGCGCGAAGCCCGCGGCCTCGCCCAGGCTGATGCCGTTGCGAGTGGCGTCGAAGGGCCGGCAGGGCTCGGGCGAGACCAGCTCGAGCGAATTGAAGCCGAACAGCACGCTGCCGCACAGCGTGTCCACGCCGCCGACCACGGCCGCGTCGACCAGGCCCAGGCGGATCAGCCGCTCGGCCGAAGCGAAGACCTTGGCGCTCGACGAACAGGCGGTCGAAATGGTCTCGGCCGGGCCTTCGAGCCCGAGCGCCTGCTGCACGAACATCGCGAGCGAATGGGGCGTGTGGACCAGGGGCCGCCGTTGATCGGCCGGGAAGCCGCCGTCGGCGTCGAGCTGCGTGTAGGCCAGTTCGGTCTCGCCGATGCTCGAGGTGGAGGTGCCGAGCACCAGCGCGATGCGCGCCGCGCCGTAGCGCTCGCGCGCCGCCGCCACCGCTTCGATAAAGCCGTCGGCCTGCAAGCCGAGCCAGGCCAGGCGGTTGTTGCGGCAATCCCAGCCGGCCAGGTCTTCGGGCAGCCGGAGCGATTCGAGCCCGTCGACGCGGCCGATCCAGGTCGGAAGCGGCGTGGCGCCGAAATCGTTGGCGCGCAGGCCGCTCTTCGATTGTTCGAGGGCGGCTACGAGGGCTTCCTTGCCGATGCCGACGGCCGAGGTCGCGGTGTAGGCGCTGATCTGAAGAGGAGGAATGCAGGAGGGCACGGTGCTGGGGAAAGGGGTGGGATGGACGTGGCGCAAGACTACCAGTTGGTTGCCGGATCGCGATGTCGGTCAATCCCCCGGCTCAAGGCGCGCCGTTGAGGTGCGCCTGGGCGGCGGCGGCGAGCTTCGGGTCGAAGGTGGCGAGCGGCGCCCGGAGCTCGGCCGCGAGCCACAGGTAGGCGGCGTCATAGACCGAGGTCTGGTAGCGCTGCGCCAGCTCGTATTGCGCGGCGATGTCGACCGGGTGCAACTGGATGTCGTAGGCGTGGTAGTCGGCCAGCGCGAGCGCGACGGAGTCCGCAGGCCAGTCCTGCCGCAGCTTCTTGAGCGCGACGCTCGCAATCTCGTGATCGAGCAGGTTCGGCGCGCGCAGGCTGTGGCCGACCAGGCGCGCCAGCGCGGCATCGCGCATCGGCTCGTCGAACAGCACGGCGCTGAGCGCGCTGCAGTCGACCACCATCGGCGGCCGGATCAGGTAGGGCACCGGCGGTTCGGCGGCGCGGGGAGCGGGGGCCGGCGCCCTCACCGGACGTCCCGTTCGGTGCGAATGATGTCGACCGCGTCGGGGCCGTGGGCGATGGGCTGCGGGAAGCGGGCGCGGTGCTCGGCCGCGATCTGTTCGATGGACTTGCTCGCGCGCTGAAAGGCGTGGGAGGGCACGGGCTTCGGCTCCCCGGCGGCCTGTTCGATGATGGCCATCAGCTCGCCCTGCAGCGAGCGGTGGTTGCGTGCGGCGCGTAGCCGCAGGCGCTCGGCGATATCGTCAGGAACGCCTTTGATCGACAGATTGGCCATGCGAATGCCTCCGAAATGGAGTCATTATGGCGCCGATTTGAAGGCTCGAGAGGCCAGCGCCACCAGTAGCAGCACCGGCGCACCCAGCGCCGCGGTGCCGATGAAGAAGGCGCCGTAGCCGTAGTGGTCGACGAAGACGCCCGAGTAGCCGGCAATGAACTTGGGCAAGAGCAGCATCAGCGAGCTGAACAGCGCGTACTGCGTGGCCGAGTAGCTGATGTTGGTCAGGCTCGACAGGTAGGCAATGAAGGCGGCCGATGCAATGCCGCCGGCCAGGTTGTCGGCCGAGACCACCAGCACCAGGCCGGTGAGGTCGTGCCCGCGCGTTCCTAGCCAGGCGAACAGCAGGTTGCTCGCGGCGCTCAGCACCGCGCCCAGCATCAGCACGCGCATCACGCCGAAGCGCATCGACAGCACGCCGCCGACGAAGGCGCCGGCCAGCGTCATCACCACGCCGTAGATCTTGCTGACCGTCGCCACCTCGTCCTTGGTGAAACCCATGTCGACGTAGAAGGGGTTGGCCATGATGCCCATCACCACGTCGCTGATGCGGTAGACCGCGATCAGCGCGAGGATCAGCGCGGCCTGCCACTTGTAGCGGCGGATGAAGTCGGCAAAGGGCTCGATCAGCACGCTTTGCAGCCACTCGGCCGCGTTCTTCGCCTTCGGCAGCGCCACGCGCACCGGCTCGGGCGACAGCAGCACCGTGATCACGCCCACCGCCATCGAAGCCGCCATCACGAGGTAGGCGGCTTTCCAGGCCGCATTCTGGTAGCCCGCACTGCCAGCGATCTCGGCCCAGGCCGCGATCCACAGCACGCCGGCGCCGGCCCAGATCATCGCGAGCCGGTAGCCGGTCTGGTAGGCCGCCGCCAGCGCGGCCTGCTTGCGCGTGGCGGCCGATTCGATGCGGAAGGCGTCGAGCGCGATGTCCTGCGTGGCCGAGCCGAAAGCCACCAGCAGCGCGCACCAGACGAGCGGCGCGAGCCCGGCGCGCGGGTCGTTGAAAGCCATGCCGACGATGCCGGCGATCACCGTCGCCTGCGCCAGCAGCAGCCAGCCGCGGCGGCGCCCGAGCAGCGTGGTCAGCGGCGGGATCGGCAGCCGGTCCACCAGCGGCGCCCACACCCACTTGAAGCCATAGGCCAGGCCGACCCAGCTCAGGTAGCCGATGGTGGTGCGGTCGATGCCCGCCTCGCGCAGCCGGAAGCTCAGCGTGCCCAGCACCAGCAGCAGAGGCAGGCCCGCCGAGAAGCCCAGCGCGAGCATGCGCAGCGTGGCCGGTTCGAGATAAACCTTGAGCGCGTCGCGCCAAGGCAGGGCAGGAGAGGCTTCGTCAGCCGGGGGTGCGGACATGAATGAGGGTCTTTGGGGCTCTCTTATTATTCCCGCATGTGTTTGCGCTGCACTTCTCGCTCCGGAACCTGGCAAGCCCGCCGCGCATTTCTGCTGGCTGCGGGCGCGGCCGCGGTGACGCCGGCGCTCGCGCAGGTCGAGGTCGGCAAGTCCTCGGTGGCGCGCAACCTGGTGCCGGCCGAGAACGTCGAGCAGGCCGGCGTGCAGCAATACGGCGAGCTGATGGCGCAGGCCAGGGCCAAGGGCGCGCTGGCCGGCGAGGGCAATGCTCAGCTGCAGCGCCTGCACGCCATCTCGGCACGCATCATCCCGTTCGCGGCGCAATGGAACGAGCGCGCCGCGCGCTGGAAGTGGGAGCTCAATCTGATCGGCAGCAAGCAGATCAACGCCTTCTGCATGCCGGGCGGCAAGATCGCCTTCTTCACTGGCATCCTCGACCAGCTCAAGCTCAGCGACGACGAGGTCGCGATCGTGATGGGCCACGAGATGGCGCATGCGCTGCGCGAGCATGCGCGCGCCCGCCTGGCCAAGAGCGCGGGCACGGGCGCCGCGCTGTCGATCACGGCCCAGCTGCTGGGCCTCGGGCAGGCCGGCGACCTTGCGGCGCGGGCCGGCACGCAACTGCTCACGCTCAAGTTCAGCCGCAGCGACGAGACCGATGCCGACCTGGTCGGGCTCGAACTCGCCGCGCGCGCCGGCTACGACCCGAAGGCTTCGATCTCGCTGTGGAACAAGATGGCGCAGGCCTCGAAGAACCAGGGCGGGCTGAACTTTCTCTCGACGCACCCGAGCGGGCCAGACCGCATCGCCAAGCTCGAGGCCAACGTGCCCAAGGTCGAAGGGCTCTACCGCGCGGCGAAGCGCGGCTGAGCTGTCTTCGAGCTATTCCACCGGATAGGGGCCGTCCGCGAAGACGGTCGCGTGGTAGCCCTTGGAGCCGATCGCCTGCGCCAGCGCGCTGCGATGGTCGCCACCGGTGCGCAGGCGTTCGATGACCGCCTGGAAGTCGTGGCGCGGTTGCCAGCCGAGCTCGGCGCGTGCGCGATCGTTGACGTAGACGCGGTCGATCTCCGGGAACATGCGCCACCCGCGCCGCGCGTACTCGGCCTCGAATTGCGGCACGTGGCGTGCCACCACCGCGGGCAGGTCGGTGCGCAGCGTCGGCAAGTCCTCGCGCGTGAAGGGCGAGCTCGCGCTGATGATGTAGCGGCCGAAGCCGATCCCGGCCGCGCGGTCGATGGCGAGAAGGTGCGCCTCGACCACGTCCTCCACGTCGACCCGGCGATGCAGGAACTCGTTGACCTTCGCGTTCGCGTCCTCGTAGCGCTCGCGAACATGCCGCTGGTCATCCTCCTCGGGAAAGAAGCGCGAGGTCCGCAGCACGATGCAGGGCAGCCCCTGCTGGCGCTGGAACAGCTCGCACAGGTCCTCGGCCGCGACCTTGGTGGCGCCGTAGATGTTCTTCGGCACCGGCGCCACGTCCTCGGTGACCCAGGCCGCCGGCGCGCCCGGCGGCGGCGTCAGCGCACGGCCGAAGGCGCTGGTGGTGCTGGTGAAGACGAAGGCGCCGACGCCTGCGGCCACCGCTTCTTCCAGCAGGTTCAGCGTGCCCGTGATGTTGGTGTCGACGAAGTCCTGGCGGCTGTGCGTGGCCACGTGGGGCTTGTGCAGTGTCGCGGTGTGGAGCACGGCATCGACGCCCCGCATGCAGCGGGCCACGAGGGCGCGGTCCGCGATCGAACCGACATGGCGTGTGTACGGCGACGCCAGCGCGTCGATGCCGACTGCCTCGTGCGTCGTGGCCTGCAGGCTGCGCATGAGCGCCTCGCCGAGGTGGCCGGAACTGCCGGTCACGAGAATCTTCACGGTAGACCTTTCATGAGTGCTTGCTCGGATGATGATGTCCGGATATGGCCGGGCAAGTGCACCGCGCTTCGCGATCATCGCTGCGTCATTACAACGAAAGCGAGCCGATCCATGACCGACGCAGAGATCCAGGATTTCATCACCCAATTCGCCGCCGCATGGGCCACGAGGGATGGCGAGGCCTTTCTCGCGCTCTGGCATCCGGACGGGGTGCTGCGCACGCCGCTGGTCGATCGCCCCATTGCCGGCAACGAGCTCGGGCGCCTGAACGACGTGCAGCGGGAGGCCGCGCCCGACCTCGTCTGGCAGCTCCTGGACTGGAGCTCGCGCGGCGACATCGTGATCATCGAATGGCAGTGCACGCGCCAAGTCGGCGGCAAGCGCTTCGACTGGCGCGGTGTCGACAAGTTTCGGCTGAGGGACGGCAAGATCGCCGAGGAGCGCGTCTACATGGACACCGCGCTGCTGCGCGCGCTGCGCTCCGGCGTCGACCCGGAGCCGATCAGGCAGGCCGCCGGCCAGGGCGTTGCGTTCGAGCCGCTGTCCGTGCTCTGAAGCTGCGCCTTGCAGGATCAGGCAAGAAGCGCGGGCGAATCGGCTACCGCCTCATGCTCCCTCGTTCCTAGACTTCGTTCCACTCCCCCGCAGCCAAGGAACGCAACATGTCAGGAATCGAAGGAAAAGTCGTCGCCATCACCGGCGCGAGCAGCGGCATCGGCGAAGCCACCGCCAGGCTCCTGGCACAGCGCGGCGCGCGCGTGCTGCTCGGGGCCCGCCGCATCGGCCGGCTGAATGCGCTCGTCAATGAGATCGTCGAAGCCGGCGGTTCGGCGCGCTACCAGGCGCTCGACGTCACGCGGCGCGCCAGCATGCAGTGTTTCATCGACGAGGCGACCGAGGCTTTCGGCCGCGTCGACGTGATCGTCAACAACGCCGGACTCAAGGTCGACGAGTGGGACCGCATGCTCGACGTCAACGTGCGCGGCGTGCTGCACGGCATCGCCGCCGGCCTGCCGCGCATGCGCGCGCAGGGCTGCGGGCAGTTCGTCTATTGCGCCTCCAGGTTCGCGGTGCACGCGATCTCCGAACGGCTGCGCCAGGAGGCGGGCGGCGACATCCGCGTCACCGTGATCTCGCCGGGCGTGACCGAGTCGCCCACGGCCATCGCGCGTGCCATCGCCTTTGCGATCGAGCAGCCGGAGGACGTGGACGCCAGCGAAATCATCGCGCGCCCGACGGCGAGCCCCCACTGAAAAGGAGCCCGACCATGCACAGCCATCTGCTTTTGCTCGGCCTCGCCATGGGCGTCATGACGGCGCCGCCCGCCGACGCGCAACGCGCCCCCGACTCGATTCAAGGACCCAAGGCAATGACGACCACCAACAACCGATCGAACGACCAGAACGCCTACGCCGGCATGTGGGTGACCAAGGACGACTACATCCGCCACGAGCTCCTGCCCGGCGGACGCTACGACGAGGCGCGCGGCAATCGCAAGAGCGCCTATCAGGGCCGCTATGTGCTCGCCGGCGATCACATCGACTACGTGGACGACACCGGCTTCACCGCCGACGGCGAGTTCCGTGACGGCGTGCTCTACCACGCGGGCATGGTGCTGTACCGCGAGCACAAGCGCTAGCCCAACCGGGACAGCGGCCTTGCGCCGCATTCCGCTGGCACGCCACTTGCATCTCGTCTTGTACACAAGACAGGATGCTTGATGATGGTGCATGAAATTGCCTCGCTTCGCGGCGAGGCGCCAGAGCCGGTGAACGAGTGGGCCGCGCAGGCATGGATCGCGCGGCTCAACCGGCCGCTGGCCGGCGCACCCGCCGGCCCGCTCGCCGGCCTGCGCTTCGCCGCCAAGGACAACATCGACGCCGCCGGCATGCCGACCACGGCGGCCTGTCCGGCCTTCGCCTATACGCCGGCCACCCACGCGCATGTGGTGCAGCGGCTGCTCGATGCCGGTGCAAGCCTCGCCGGCAAGACCAATCTCGACCAGTTCGCCTGCGGCCTGAACGGCACCCGTTCGCCCTATGGCGCCGTGCCCAACAGCTTCGATGCGCGCTACGTGTCGGGCGGCTCGAGCTCCGGCTCGGCCTACGTGGTCGCCACCGGCCAGGTCGACTTCGCCCTGGGCACGGACACCGCGGGCTCGGGCCGGGTGCCAGCCGGGCTCAACAACATCGTCGGCATCAAGCCCTCGCGCGGCCTGATCAGCGCGCGCGGTGTGGTGCCGGCGGCGCAGAGCGTCGATTGCGTGTCGATCTTCGCAAGGACCGTGGGCCTGGCCGCGCGCGTGCTGCAGGCGGCGATGGGCTTCGATGCCGAAGATCCCTATTCGCGCGAGTTGAAGCTCGCCGCCGAACCCTTGCCCGCGCGCTTGCGCTTCGGCCTGCCCTCGGCGCCGCGCTTCTTCGGCGATGCGCTGTCGGCGGTCGCCTTCGAACGCGCCGTCGCGCAGATGCAGGCCCTGGGCGGAACGCCGGTGGCGATCGACTACGCGCCGCTGGCCGAAGCCGCCGCGCTGCTCTACGACAGCGCGCTGGTCGCCGAGCGCTATGCCGCCGTCCGCGGCTTCTTCGACGCGCATGAAAGCGAAGTGATCGAGCCGGTGCGCGGCATCCTGGCCGCGGGCCGGCGCTACAGCGCGGCCGACTTCGTCGATGCGCGCGCGAAGCTGCACGCACTCGGCCAGCGCGCGGCCGCGATGTGGCGCGACATCGACGTGCTGTTGGTGCCCACCGCGCCCGCGCACTACACGACCGACGCGATGCAGGCCGCGCCGGTGGCGCTCAACCGCAACCTGGGCGAATACACCAACTTCGTGAACCTGCTCGACTATGCGGCGATCTCGGTGCCGAGCAGCCTGCGCGAGGACGGCCTGCCCTTCGGCATCACGCTGATCGGCCGCTCGGGCAGCGACTTCCAGCTGGCCGAACTGGGCCAGCGCTTCCACCACGCCACCGGCCTGCCGCTGGGCGCGACCGGTGCGCCGCTGCCCGCGCCCGAGGCGCTGCCGCTGATCGCGGCCGAGCCCATGGTCAGGCTCGCGGTGGTCGGCGCACACCTGTCGGGCATGCCGCTGAACGGCCAGCTGACGGAGCGCGGCGCCACGCTCGTGGCGCAGACGGCGACCGCGCCGCACTACCGCCTCTACGCCTTGCCCGGCACGGTGCCGCCCAAGCCCGGACTGGTGCGCGTGCCGGGCACGAAAGGTGCGGCGATCGCGGTCGAGGTGTGGCAGATGCCGCTCGCGCACTACGGCTCCTTCGTGTCGCTGATTCCGGCGCCGCTCGGCATCGGCACCCTGGCGCTGGCCGACGGCAGCAGCGTGCAGGGCTTTCTCTGCGAAGGGCTGGCGCTCGAAGGCGCCGAAGACATTACGCATCTGGGCGGCTGGCGCCGCTACATCGAGTCCCGCAAGGCAACGACAAGGAGTGTTCCATGAGCATCGTCAACTCGATACCCGCCGCGTCGCGCCGACGTGTGCTGCAAGCCGGCGCCGCGGGCATCGCCGCGCTCGCCGCACCCTCGCTGGTGCTGGCCCAGGCCGCGCCGAAGATCCGCATCGGCTATTGGCCGGTGGCGGCGGGCCTGCCCTTCTTCGCGGCCATCGATCGCGGCTACTTCAAGGAAGCCGGCCTCGAGGTCGAGCCGCTCAAGTTCGCCGGCGCGCAGCAGGTGATGGAAGCGATGCTCTCGGGCCGCTCCGACGGCAGCTCCAACGGCACCGGCTCGGCCAACCTCGCCATCGGCGAGATCGCGCAGCCCGGCCTGTTCAAGATCTTCTGCACCAACCCGAGCAACGCCAAGTTCGTGCTCGACGAGTTCATCGTCGCCAAGGACAGCCCGATCAAGACCATGGCCGAGCTCAAGGGCAAGAAGGTCGCCTCCGGTCCCGGCATCCAGAACATGACCTTGTGCAAGACGATGCTGGAGCGCGCCGGCGCCACCGGCGCGATGGTCTCCGAACTGCCGATCGGCCAGCACGTCGCATCGCTGGTCGCAGGCCAGGTCGATGCCTGCTACACACTGGAGCCCACGGGCACGGTCGGCCGCATGAACGGCACCACGCGCATGATCGAGGCCGGCGTCGTCGCCAAGTACATCCTCGGCGATCCGATGGCGCCGTGGCATGGCGGCGCCGCCAGCCTGACCACCGAATTCATCAAGAAGAATCCCGAAGCAGCAAAGAAATTCATCGCCGCCTACGCGCGCGGCGTCGAGCTTGTGCGCACCAAGCCCGGGGACGCGCGGCAACACATGAAGGGCTACACCGCGATCGAGGGTGCGCTCACGGCCGAGGTGCCGCTGGCTTCGTACATGCTCTACAACGAGTTCAAGCCCAGCGACGTCGCCTACTTCCAGAAGTTCTACGACCTGTTCACCGAGAAAGGCATCTTCGAGAAGAAGGTGCCGGTGGACGGCTTGCTCTACAAGGGCTGATCATGGCCACCACGAGCACCAGCCCCGCGGCTGCCACGCCATGGACCGCCGGCGCCGCGGCCGCTGCCGCGCCGAAGAAGTCGTCATGGAGCAAGTGGTTGCCCGCCATCGGCCCCATCGTGCTGTTCATCCTCTGGGACCTGGTGGTGCGGCTCGGCTTCATCAAGCCGATCCTGCTGCCGACGCCGGCCGACACCATCGCGGCGCTGGTCACCGGCCTGGCGGGCGGCCCGCTGCTGATGGATTTCGCGGTCACGGTCTGGCGCACGCTGCAGGCCTTCCTGATCGCAGCGGCCATCGGCGTGCCGCTGGGCGTCTTGCTCGGCAGCAACGAGAAGGCCTATCGCAGCGTCGAGTTCCTGATCGACTTCTTCCGCTCCACGCCGTCGTCGGCGCTGATCCCGCTGTTCCTCCTGATTTTCGGCGTGTCCGACGTCAACAAGGTGGCCATCGCGGCCTTCGGCGCGCTGCTGATCGTGGTGTTCAACAGCGCCTACGGCGTGATCAACGCGCGCAAGCAGCGCGTGATGGCAGCGCGCGTGATGGGCGCCTCGCGCTGGCAGATCTTCAAGGACGTGCTGGTGTGGGAGAGCCTGCAGCCTTCTTTCGTCGGCCTGCGCTCGGCAGTCTCGATGGCGTTGGTGATCGTGATCGTGGCCGAGATGTTCATCGGTTCCGACAACGGCCTGGGCCACCGCATCATCGATGCGCAGCAGGTGCTCAACGTCAAGAGCATGTACGCGGCGATCCTCGCGGCGGGCGCGCTGGGCTATGCGCTCAACATCCTTTTCCTCTTGGCCGAGCGCCGCATCGTGCACTGGAGCGGAAGATGAGAGCTGCCACCGACACCGTCATCAACGGCCCGGTGTACGCCGATGTGCCGAAGCCCGTCTTCGCGCCCGGCCCCGCCGGCACGCACATCACCATCCGCGGCCTCACCAAGTACTTCGCAGGCTGGCCGCTGTACGAGAACTTCGACCTCGACATTCCAAAACACAAGATCGTCTCGGTCTTCGGGCCCAACGGCTGCGGCAAGTCGACCCTGATCAACATGATCGCGGGGCTGATTCCGATCGATTCGGGCGAGATCCTGTTCGACGGCAAGTCGCTGAAAGACACCAAGATTGGCTACGTGTTCCAGAACTACCGCGAAGCGATGTTCCCGTGGATGCGCACCATCGACAACATCGCCTACCCGCTCAAGCTCGAAGGCCGCTCCAAGGCCGAGGTCGACCGGCGCATGGCGGAACTGGTCGCTTCCTTCGACGTCAAGTTCGATCTGCACCGCTATCCGTACGAGCTCTCGGGCGGCCAGCAGCAGACGGCCTCGATCATGCGCGCGCTGGCGCCGAATCCCGAGGTGCTGTTCCTCGACGAGCCCTTCTCCGCGCTCGACTTCGAGATGACGCTCTTCATCCGCGAGAAACTGCAGGAAGTCTTCATGCAGACCGGCACCACGATGCTGCTGGTCTCGCACGACCTGGAAGAGGCGGTGTACCTGGCCGACCAGGTGCTGCTGCTGACCAAGCGGCCGACGAAAGTGGCAGAGATCCTCGACTACGCGGACGCGCGCCCGCGCACGCTGGAGACGCTGAGCGCGCCGAGTTTCATCAGCACCAAGAAGCTGAGCCTCGAGATCTTCCAACGCGAGGTGAGACGATGACGCCCAGGCAGATCGAGGCTTACGTCGATGCCGCGGCGGCCGCGCTCGATCTGAAGCTGCGGCCCGACCATCGCGCCGGCGTGCTGCGCTACTTCGCGCTCGCGGCCGAATTCGCGGAGGTGGTGGAGGCCGTGCCGCTGGACCCGCACGCAGAACCGGCCGTCCACTTCTCGCCGGTCGTCCCCCCGGAGCCCGGCGCATGACACCCGCCGCCCTGCTGCTGCAGGATGCCGCCGTGATGGCGCAGGCGGTGCGCTCGGGCGCGGTGAGCGCGGTCGCGCTGGCGCAGGCCAGCCTGGACCGCATCGCCGCGACCGACGGCCGCGTCAACGCCTTCACCGAGGTGGTCCGCGAGCGCGCGCTGCGCCGCGCCGGCCAGGTCGATGCCTCGCTGGCCTCCGCGCACGGCGTGCGCACGCGCGAGCTGCCGCTGCTCGGCGTGCCGTTCGCGGTCAAGAACCTGTTCGACATCGCCGGCCTGCCGACACTGGCCGGCTCGAAGATCGAGCGCGACCGCATGCCCGCTCGCAGCGACGCGACGCTGGTGCGCCGCCTCGAAAGCGCCGGCGCGGTGCTGGTCGGCGCGCTCAACATGGACGAGTACGCCTACGGCTTCACGACCGAGAACAGCCATGTCGGCGCGACCCACAACCCGCATGACCTCGACCGCATCGCCGGCGGCTCCTCCGGCGGCTCCGGCGCCGCGGTGGCGGCCGGCCAGGTGGCGCTCGCGCTCGGCTCCGACACCAACGGCTCGATCCGCGTTCCCGCTTCGCTCAACGGCGTGTTCGGGCTCAAGCCCACATTCGGCCGGCTGCCGCGCACCGGCAGCTATCCCTTCGTCTCGAGCCTGGACCACCTCGGGCCCTTTGCACGTTCGGTGCGCGACCTGGCACTGGCCTACGACGCCATGCAGGGACCGGAACGACTGGCGCCGCGCGACCCCGGCTGCGCCCAGCGCGCCGTGGAGCCGGTCGCCAACCTGCTGTCGCGCGGCGTGCAGGGCCTGCGCGTCGGTGTGCTCGGCGGCTGGTTCCGGCAGCGCGCACAGCCCGAGGCGCTCGCCGCGGTCGACGCCGTGGCCCAGGCACTGGGCGCGAGCCGCACCGTCGAGCTGCCGATGGTCGAGGCCGGGCGCGCCGCCGCTTTCCTGATCACCAACTCGGAAGGCGCAGCGCTGCACCTGAGCGATCTGCGCACGCGCGCGCAGGACTTCGAGCCGCTCTCGCGCGACCGTTTCCTGGCCGGCGCGCTGCTGCCGGCCGCCTGGGTGGCGCGCGCGCAGCGCGTGCGGCGCCTCTATGCCGAGCAGGCGGCGCGGGTGTTCGAGCGCTTCGACATCCTGCTCGCCGCGGCCACGCCCTGCGCCGCCACGCCCATCGGCGCCGAATGGTTCGAGCTCAACGGCCAGCGCGTGCAGGTGCGGCCCAACATGGGCGTGCTGACCCAGCCCATCTCGTGCATCGGCCTGCCGGTGTGCGCCGTGCCGGTGTGGGGTGCGCACGCGAGCCTGCCGATCGGCGTTCAGGTGATCGCCGCGCCCTGGCGCGAAGACCTGGTGCTGCGCGTGGCCGCCGCGCTCGAATCGGCCGGCGTGGTGCAGTCGCCCGTCGCCACCCTCTCGTGAAGAACGACACGATGACGCCCGAGATCAACCTCCCCGACGTGCTGGCCGAAGTGACGGCCGCCTTCGCGCGCTACGAAGACGCGCTGGTCCACAACAAGGTCGAGGTGCTCGACGAACTGTTCTGGAACAGCCCGCACACGCTGCGCTACGGCGCGACCGAGAACCTCTACGGCTACGAAGAAATCCAGGCCTTCCGCGCCGCGCGGCCCTCGCAGGGCTTGGCACGCGACGTGCTGCGCACCGCGATCACCACCTATGGCCGCGACTTCGCCACCGCCAACATCGAGTTCCGCCGCGAAGGCAGCGCGAAGACGGGACGCCAGAGCCAGACCTGGATGCGCACCGACCAGGGCTGGCGCGTGGTGGCCGCGCACGTGAGCCTGCTTGCCTGATCAATCCCTCCCAGTCCCCACCCACTTCCAGGAGCAACCATGAGCCAGTTCAACCGCCGCGATTCCCTCAAGTCCCTCGCCGCACTTGCCTCCGCCACCACGCTCGGCGGCTGGAACGCGCTGGCGAGCGCGCAGAAGCCGCTGACCGTGGGCGTGATCTACGTCGGCCCGCGCGACGACTACGGCTACAACCAGGCGCATGCGCAGGCCGCGGCCGAGCTCAAGAAGATGCCCGGCATCAAGCTGGTGGAAGAAGAGAACGTGCCCGAGACCGCGGCCGTGCAGAAGACCATGACCGGCATGATCGCGCAGGACGGCGCCAAGCTGCTGTTCCCCACCTCCTTCGGCTACTTCGATCCGCACATCCTGGCCGTGGCACCGAAGAACCCCGACGTGCGCTTCTCGCACTGCGGCGGCCTCTGGTCCGAAGGCAAGCATCCGAAGAACGCCGGCAGCTTCTTCGGCTACATCGACGAGTGCCAGTACTTGAACGGCGTGATCGCCGGCCACATGACCAAGAGCAACAAGATCGCCTTCGTCGCGGCCAAGCCCATTCCGCAGGTGCTGCGCAACATCAATGCCTTCACCATGGGCGCGCGCTCGGTCAAGCCCGGCATCACCTGCAGCGTGATCTTCACCGGCGACTGGTCGATGGCCGTCAAGGAAGCCGAGGCCACCAACAGCCTGGCCGACCAGGGCTGCGATGTCTTCACGATGCACGTCGACGGCCCCAAGGTGGTGGTCGAGACCGCGGCCAAGCGCGGCAAGATGGTCTGCGGCTACCACGCGAGCCAGGCCAAGCTGGCGCCCAACGCCTACCTCACCGGCGCCGAGTGGAACTGGCTCACGGCCTACAAGACCATCATCGAAGCGGCGCAGGCCGGCAAGCCGCATCCCAACTTCCTGCGCGGCGGCTTGAAGGAGGGCTACGTGAAGACCTCGACCTACGGTCCGATGGTGAGCGACGCGGCGAAGAAGAATGCCGACGAGATCAAGGGCAAGATGATCGCGGGCAGCTTCGACATCTTCCAGGGTGGGTTGAAGGACAACAAGGGCGTGGTCGTCATTCCCGCCGGCAAGGCGCTCAAGCAGACCGACCTCGAGCTCGAGAAGATGAACTACCTCGTGGAAGGCGTGGTCGGCTCGATCGGCTGAAATGTGTGCCCCCCGGCTTTTCACTCGCTGCGCTCGTGTAACTCCACCCCCCGAGGGGGAGGCCCGGCCGCCCTGGGGCGGCCCGGCGGCGGCCGGCAACCTGCATCAATGATCATGCCCAACGCCTTGAAAGAAGCCGCCCTCCCGGCGTTCGCCATCGCGGCGGCGCTGCTGCTGTTCGGCGTTTTCGTCTGGTTCGCCGGCGTGAGTCCGCTGGAGGTCTGGGTCATCCTCTTCAAGGGCGCCTTCGGCGACTGGTTCTCGTGGCAGAACACCTTGCAGCGCGCCGCGCCGCTGATGCTCACCGCGCTGTGCGTCGCGATCCCCGCGCGCGCCGGCCTGGTCGTGATCGGCGGCGAGGGCGCGCTGGTGCTGGGCGGCCTGGCCTGCGCGGCCTTGCCTTATGCGCTGCCGCTGCCGGGCAATGCGATCGGCACCGTAGCCCTGTGCCTCGCCGGCGCGCTGGCCGGTGCGCTGTGGATCGCGCTGGCCGGCTGGTTGCGCCAGTACCGCGGCATCAACGAAACCATCAGCAGCCTGCTCTTGGCCTATGTCGCCATCGGGCTTTTCAAGCATTGGGTCGAGGGCGCGCTGCGCGATCCTGCCAGCCTCAACAAGCCGGCCACGCGCTCGCTCGCGGAGGGGCTGGCCATCGGCGGCATCGGCGGCTCGGACGTGCATTGGGGGCTCGCGATCGGCATCGTGGCCTGCCTGGCCTCGGGGCTGTGGCTGCGCGCCACGGCCTCGGGCTTTGCGGTTCGGGTGGTGGGCGGCAATCCGCGCACCGCGCAGCTGGTCGGGCTGCCCGCGAACCGGCTGATCCTCGCCGCTTGCGGCCTCGGCGGCGCCTGTGCCGGCGTGGCCGGCGCGGTCGAAGTCGCGGCGGTTCACACCAACGCCAATGCCTCGCTGATCGCGGGCTACGGCTATGCCGGCATCCTGGTGTCCTTCATTGCGCGCCACAACCCGGTGGCCGTGATTCCGGTGGCGATCTTGTTCGGCGGCTTCGGCGCCGCGGGCAGCCTGCTGCAGCGGCGGCTCGGCCTGCCCGATGCGTCGGTGCTGGTGCTGCAGGGCATCGCCTTCGTGCTGATTCTTGCGAGCGAGGGGCTGCGCATGGTCGACTGGAAGACGCTGCTCAAGAACCGCATGCCGCGTCCCGCCGAGCCGCAGATGCGCAAGGAGCCGGTATGACCGCCGACCAATGGATCGCACTTGTGGCCGGCATCGTCGGCGGCGCCTTGCGCGTCGGCGCACCTTTTCTCTTCGTGAGCCTCGGCGAATGCCTGACCGAGAAATCGGGCCGCATCAACCTCGGCCTCGAAGGCGTGCTCGTGCTGTCGGCCATGGCCTCCTTCGGCGGCGCCTGGCTCACCGGCTCGGCCTGGCTCGGCGTGCTGATCGGCGCCGCGGCCGGTGCGCTGCTGGCGCTGCTGCATGGCCTCTTGTGCTCGCTCGACCGCGTCAACGACGTTGCGACCGGCATTGCGCTGATGCTGTTCGGCACCGGGCTCGCGTTTTACCTCGGCAAGCCGCTGATCCAGCCGCAGGCGCCGCAGCTGCCGGCGATTCCGCTCGGCGACTGGAGCGACAACCCGGTGGTGCGCTCGGCGCTGCAGGTCAACGCTCTGGTGCCGATCGGCATCGCGCTCGCGCTGCTGCTGTGGTGGGCTTTTGCGCGCACGCGCATCGGCTTGCTGGTGCGCATGGCGGGCGACTCGGCCAATGCAACGCGTGCGCTCGGCTATTCGGTCGCGGGGCTGCGCATCGCGGCCACCACGGCGGGCGGCTTTATCGCCGGGCTCGGTGGAGCCTCGCTCACGCTCTTCTATCCGGGCAGCTGGAACGAGGGCATCTCGAGCGGGCAGGGGCTGATCGCAGTGGCGCTGGTCATCTTCGCTCGCTGGAGTCCGCTGCGCTGCATCGGCGCGGCGCTGCTCTTCGGCGGTGCCGGTGCCATCGGGCCGGCGCTGCAATCGATCGGCGTGGGCTGGGGCTACCACCTCTTCAACACGGTGCCCTATGTGCTGACGCTGGTGATCCTGGTGCTGACCTGCAAGCCGGGCGGCGTGGCGGCAGGCAGTCCCGGCGAGCTGTCGTCGACCCGCTGAGAAAGGAACCAAGCGATGAGCGGTCTGGGTGGTCTCAACAAATCGGAGAACGGCGTCGTGCTCGGGCTGGTGCAGCTGCAGCTGCCGGTCGTCAAGACCAAGGCCGATCTCGCGGCGCAGACGCAGCGCATCTGCGAGCTGGTGGCCAAGGCGCGGCGCAACCAGGGGACCATGGACCTGGTGGTGTTCCCGGAATACGCGCTGCACGGCCTTTCGATGGACACCGCGCCCGAGATCATGTGTTCGCTCGACGGGCCCGAGGTGGCGGCCTTCAAGAAGGCCTGCATCGACAACAGGATCTGGGGCTGCTTCTCGATCATGGAAGCCAACCCCGGCGGCAATCCCTACAACAGCGGCCTGATCATCGACGACCAGGGCGCCCTGCGCCTCTACTACCGCAAGATGCATCCGTGGGTGCCGGTCGAGCCCTGGGAGCCCGGCAACATCGGCGTGCCGGTGTGCGACGGGCCCAAGGGCAGCAAGCTGGCCCTGATCATCTGCCACGACGGCATGCTGCCCGAGATGGCGCGCGAGGCCGCGTACAAGGGCGCCGAGATCATCGTCCGCACAGCGGGCTACACGGCGCCGATCCGCCATGCCTGGCGCATCACCAACCAGGCCAACGCCTTTTGCAATCTCGCGTACACCGCGAGCGTCTGCATGTGCGGCAGCGACGGCACCTTCGACTCGATGGGCGAGGGCATGTTCTGCAACTTCGACGGCACCGTGCTGGTGGAGGGCGGCGGGCGGCCCGACGAGATCATCACCGCCGAGCTCCGGCCCGACCTGGCGCGCGAGGCCCGCACCGGCTGGGGCGTGGAGAACAACATCTACCAGCTCTACCACCGCGGCTACGTCGCGGTGAAAGGCGGCGCACAGGACTGCCCCTACACCTACATGCAGGACATGGCGGCCGGCCGCTACAAGCTGCCGTGGAGCGATGAGGTGAAAGTGAAGGACGGCAGCGGCTTCGGCTTCGAGCCGCCGGAGCGCAGCTACAAGGGACCGGAGGCCTTATGAACGAACGCTACGTCGCGGCCGAGCCCTATCGCTGGCCCTACAACGGCGCACTGCGGCCCGACAACACCGCGCTGATCGTGATCGACATGCAGACCGATTTCTGCGGCGAGGGCGGATACGTCGACGTGATGGGCTACGACCTGTCGCTCGTGCAGGCGCCGATCGCGCCGATCGCGCGCACGCTGGCGCGCCTGCGGCCACTCGGCTTCCACATCATCCACACGCGGGAAGGCCATCGCCCCGACCTGGCCGACCTGCCGGCCAACAAGCGCTGGCGCTCGCGCCAGATCGGCGCCGGCGGCGTGGGCATCGGCGACGACGGCCCCTGCGGCCGCATCCTGGTGCGCGGCGAGCCGGGCTGGGAGATCATTCCCGCGCTTGCGCCGATCGAGGGCGAGGTGGTGATCGACAAGCCCGGCAAGGGTTCCTTCTACGCCACCGATCTCGAGCTGGTGCTGCGCACGCGCGGCATCGAGAACCTGATCCTGGCCGGCATCACGACCGACGTGTGCGTGCACACGACGATGCGCGACGCCAACGACCGCGGCTTCGAATGCCTGCTGCTGTCGGACTGCACGGCCGCGACTGACCATGGCAACCATCTCGCAGCCTTGAAGATGATCACGATGCAGGGCGGCGTGTTCGGCGCGCATGCGCATTCGGGCGCGCTGCTCGATGCGTTGGCTTCGATGTGAGGCAGAACATGGCCGATGCCTCACTTCAACCCATCGGCGCGCTGCCGGCCGCCACCGGCGCGCTCGCGCTCGACACCTACCAGCTGACCAAGCGCTTCGGCAGCTTCACCGCGATGGACAGCGTCACGATGCGGGTCGAGCCCGGCACGGTGCATGCGCTGCTGGGCGAGAACGGCGCCGGCAAGAGCACGCTGGTCAAGTGCGTGGCGGGCTACCAGCGCGCAGAGGAGGGCAGCATCCTGATCGATGGGCGCGAGCAGGAGATCGCCAACCCGGTGGTGGCGCGCGCGCTCGGCATCGGCATGGTCTACCAGCACTTCACGCTGGCGCCCGGCATGACGGTGGCCGAGAACCTGTTGCTGGCCGGCGGCAAGACGCCGGCCTTGATCGACTGGAAACGCAAGCGCGCCGAGCTCGAGGCCTTTCTGGCCACCACGCCCTTCAGCCTCCACCTCGACCGGCGGCCCTCCGAGCTCGCGGCCGGCGAGAAGCAGAAGCTGGAGCTCCTGAAGCAGCTCTACCTGAAGCCGCGCCTCCTGATCCTCGACGAGCCGACCTCGGTACTGACCCCGCAGGAGGCCGACGAGGTGCTGGGCCATGTGCGCGATTTCGCGCAGAGCGGCCTGTGCACCGTGCTCATCATCACGCACAAGTTCCGCGAGGTGATGGCCTATGCCGACAGCGTGACGGTGCTGCGGCGCGGGAAAGCCGTGCATCACTGCCGCGTGGCCGACACCGACCCTCGCCGGCTGGCCGCCGCGATGATGGGCGAAGGCGAGGCTCCGCCGCCCGAGAGCGACACCGCAGCGCCGGTCGGCCGGGCGCTGCATGCGATGAAGGAGACGGCGGCGGACGCGCCCATCGCCTTGCAGGTCGAGGGCCTGCAGGCGCAGGGCGACCGCGGCACGCTGGCCGTGCACGACCTGAGCCTCGCCGTGCGCGCGGGCGAGATCCTCGGCGTGGCCGGCGTCTCGGGCAACGGCCAGCGCGAGCTGGTCGAGGCGCTGGTCGGCCAGCGCCCGCGGCTCGCAGGCCGCGTGACCGTGATGGGCGAGCCCTACGCCGCACGGCGCGAGGAGAACCGGCGCCTGAAGCTGCGCAGCCTGCCCGAGGAGCCCTTGCGCAACGCCTGCGTCGGCGATCTCAGCGTGGCGGAGAACATGGCGCTGCGCGACTTCGACCAGCCGCCGCTGGCGCGCGGCGGCGTGTTGAATTTTCCGGCCTGGCGCAGCCGGGCGCGCGAGTGGATTGCCGAGTACGGTGTGAAGACCCAGGGCGAGGGCGCGCCGATCCGCAGTCTCTCGGGCGGCAATGTGCAGCGCGCCGTACTGGCCCGCGAGCTGGCCGGCGACATCAACGTGCTGATTGCCGCCAATCCCGTGTTCGGGCTGGACTTCGCCGCCGTGCGGGAGATCCACGGCCGCATCGTGCAGGTGCGGCAGAAGGGCGGCGGCGTGCTGCTCATCAGCGAAGACCTCGACGAGCTGCTGGAACTGGCAGACCGGATCGTCGTGATGAGCGAAGGACGGATCGTGTTCGAAACCTCCGCGGCTTCTGCGGAGCGGCATGTGTTGGGAGCGCATATGGGTGGGGGGCATCACGCATGAGTGCGGTCTTGCTCTTGCTCCCTCCCCCTTTGGGGGAGGGTTGGGGCGGGGGCCCTTGGGCCTTTGAACCGTCGCTGTTCCTTGCTGGGGCCTGGAGCCGGGTCTCGCCCCGGCGGGCGACTCACTTTCTTTTGCTTCGCCAAAAGAAAGTAAGCAAAGAAAAGGCGACCCCACTGTGCGTGTCCCCTGCGCTTCGCTCCGGGGCAACCTGCGGTGCTCGCTTCAGGCGGCCGAGCGAAGCGAATGCCTCAGGCTCTGGTGCCCAACCAAGCGCAACGCTCAAACAAGGGCCCAGCGCCCCCACCCCAACCCTCCCCCGGAGGGGGAGGGAGTAAAGCCAAGTCCATGCAGATAGACGCCAACCCCTTCGCCTACGAGTTCGAGCTGGACAGGACAGCCCTCGTCATCATCGACATGCAACGCGACTTCGTCGAACCCGGCGGCTTCGGCGAGACCCTGGGCAACGATGTCTCGCTGCTCCAGGCCATCGTCCCTGCGACACAGTCGGTCCTCCATGCATGGCGAAAAAAGGGCGGCCTCGTCATTCACACGCGCGAAGCCCACCGCCGCGACCTCGCCGACTGCCCGCCGGCCAAGCGCAACCGCGGCAACCCGGTGCTCCGCATCGGCGACACGGGCCCCATGGGCCGCATCCTGGTCGCCGGCGAACCCGGTAACCAGATCATCGATGCGCTCGCACCCGTCGATGGCGAGATCGTGATCGACAAGCCCGGCAAGGGCGCCTTCTATGCCACCGGCCTGCAGTCCATGCTGCAGCAGCGCAGCATCCGCAAACTGATCTTCATGGGCGTCACCACCGAAGTCTGCGTGCAGACCAGCATGCGCGAGGCCAACGACCGCGGCTACGACTGCATGCTGCTGGAAGACTGCACCGAGAGCTACTTCCCCGCCTTCAAGACGGCGGCCATCGAGATGATCCGCGCCCAGGGTGCGATCGTCGGCTGGACCGCGCCGAGCACCGCGTTGCTCGGTGCGCTCGGCAACCACTAACATCCCTGCGTGTCCACCGTTCGATCCCGCTCCCTTCCTTCCCAGCCTGCAGCCGAGGGCACGGCCGCGTTCCGCACCCGCGCCGACGAGGTCTACGCGCAGCTCAAGCGCGACGTGGCCGAGTTCAGCCTGGTGCCGGGCGACCGCTTCACCGAGAACGAGATCAGCGAGCGCCTCGGCGTCTCGCGCACGCCGGTGCGCCAGGCGCTCTTCAGGCTGCAGCAGGAGGGCTTCGTCGAGGTGCTGTTCAGGAGCGGCTGGCGCGTGCTGCCCTTCGACTTCGACCAGTTCGAACAGCTCTACGACCTGCGCATGGTGCTGGAAACCACCGCGGCGCACCGGCTCTGCGAAACCGACCGGCGCGTGGATCGCAGCCTGCTCGATGCGCTGGCCGACATCTGGCTGGTGCCGGTGGCGCAGCGCAGCGCGGACGGCGTGCAGGTCGCGCAATGGGACGAGGCCTTTCACTGTGCGCTGGTCGCGGCCGCGGGCAATGCGGAGATGGCGCGCGTGCATCGCGACGTGACCGACCGCATCCGCATCATTCGCCGGCTCGACTTCACCAAGCAGCCGCGCATCGACGCCACTTACGAGGAACACGGCAAGATCCTCAAGGCGATCCGCGCCAACCGCGGCGACCAGGCCGCGATGCTGCTGCGCGCCCACATCGAGACCAGCCAGGCCGAGGCGCGCAAGATTACGCTGCACCAGGTCTATATGGCAAAGAACGCCGGACGCCGATAGGCATGCCTGATTCCAGGGATACCGCGGAACCGGCTTCGCCGGGCCGCTGGTATCGCCCCCGGCGAGGGGGGTGGCGTAGCGACACGAAGTGCGCGAAGCCTGGGGGAGAGCCTTTACAGAGTGAACTCGTAGTCCACCGTGATCGGCGCGTGGTCGCTGAACTTGATGGTCTTGAAGATCTGCTCGCTGCGCGCGAGCTGGGCGGTCTTCGGCGTCGCCAGGTGGTAGTCCAGCCGCCAGCCCACGTTCTTGGCATAGGCCTGGCCGCGGTTGCTCCACCAGGTGTAGGCCTCGTCGGTGGTGTCGGGCTTGAGCATGCGGTAGACGTCGACCAGGCCGGCGCCCTCCGCGCCGGCGTCGAGCAGCTTCGTCATCCAGGCGCGCTCCTCGGGCAGGAAGCCGCTGTTCTTCTGGTTGCCGCGCCAGTTCTTGAGGTCGATCTCCTTGTGCGCGATGTTGATGTCGCCGCAGAGGACGAACTCGCGCTCGGCCTTGAGCGCGATCAGGTGCGGGAAGAAGCCCTTGAGAAAACGGTACTTCGCCGCCTGCCGCTCCTCCCCCGAGGAGCCGCTCGGAAAGTAGCAGCTGATGACCGAGAACTTGCGCTTGGCCGTATCGAAGCGCAGTTCGAGGTAGCGGCCTTCGGCATCGAACTCCTTGTCGCCCCAGCCCACCACGACCTCGCTGGGCACGTGCTTGGTGTAAACCGCAGTGCCGGCGTAGCCCTTCCTCTCCGCAAAATGGAAGTGGCCCTTGAGACCGGCCATGGCCTCGAACCGGCCTTCGATATCGCTGGCCTGGACGCGGATTTCCTGCATGCAAATACAATCCGGCGCCAGTTCGGCAACCCAGTCGGCGACGCCTTTGGTCGCGGCCGAGCGCAGGCCATTGAGGTTGAGGCTGGTCAGTTTGAACACAAGGACGTTCCCGATGGCTGAAGAGGTGACAGAGGTGGGAGAGGGCGGTGCGCTGGCGCAGGCCTTCGTGCAGTTCGCGCTCGAATCGGGGGTGCTGCGCTTCGGCCAGTTCAAGACCAAGGCCGGCCGCATGAGCCCCTACTTCTTCAACGCGGGCCTGTTCGACGACGGCGCCAAGCTCGCGCGGCTCGCTGGATTCTATGCAGACCGGCTGATCGCGAGCGGCCTGGACTTCGACATGATCTTCGGCCCGGCCTACAAGGGCATCCCGCTCGGCGCCACGGTGGCCGCCGAACTCGCCCGGCGCGGCCGCAACGTGCCCTTTGCCTACAACCGCAAGGAAGCCAAGGACCACGGCGAAGGCGGCACGCTGGTCGGCGCGCCGCTCAAGGGCCGGGTGCTGATCGTCGACGACGTGATGTCGGCCGGCACTGCGGTGCGCGAGTCCATCGCCGCCATCCAGAGCGCCGGCGCCACCCCGCACGCGGTGGCCATCGCGCTGGACCGGCAGGAGAAGGCGACCGAGAACGGCATCGATGTGGCGCACAGCGCCGTGCAATATGTCCGCAACCAGCTCGGGCTGCAGGTGGTGGCGATCGCGACGCTTGACGACTTGTTACATTACCTCTCGGGCCGCGCGGACGACGAGCTGCGCGCCCACCGGGAGGGAGTGCTGGCATACAGGGCGCGCTACGGCGCGGGTTGATTCCACTGTTTGAAGGACCGACGTTGGCGCGCATCCTCACTCGCATCGCTTCTCTGGCCCTCTTGCTGGCGGGGGCCGGCGTGGTCCCTGCGCAACCGGCGCCGGCCGCGAGCTCCGGCATCTACAGCTGCGTCGACGCCCGGGGGCGCACCCTCACCTCCGACCGCCCGATCGCCGACTGCAGCGATCGCGAACAACGCGAACTGAGCCCGAGCGGCTCCGTGCGGCGCAAGATCGAGCCCACCTACACGGCACGCGAGCTGGCCGAGCGCGAGGACCGCGAGCGCCAGGCGCAGCTGCAGGCGGCGCGTCTGATCGAAGAGCGCCGCCGCGAACGCGCGCTCCTGATCCGCTATCCCAACGCCACCGCGCACGACCGCGAACGCGCCGAGGCGCTGGTCCAGATCGATGCAGTGATCAACGCCGCCAAGAAGCGCCTCGGCGAGCTGGCCGAGGAGCGCAAGAAGATCGACGACGAGCTGGAGTTCTACAAGAAGGATGTCAGCAAGGCGCCGGATTCCCTGCGCCGCAAGCTCGACGACAACGGCAAGAGCGTCGCGGTACAGAACCGCTTCATCGGCGACCAGGAAGACGAGAAGAGGCGCGTCAACGCGCGCTTCGACGAGGAGCGCGGGCGCCTCAAGCCGCTGTGGGCGGGCAATGCGCCTGCGACCACGGCGCGCTGAGCCGGTGCGCAACCGGGCGGGCACGATGACTGCGCATTGACCTTCGTCACCGCGCACAAGCAGTGATACCTGTTGTTCACCTCGTTGGCCCCTGGGGCGCCGGGAAGACGTCCGTTGGGATCTCCCTGGCAGGGCGGCTGGGCTGGCACTTTGTCGACCTCGACCAGCGCATCATGGCATGTGAAGGCGACATCACCGCCTGCATCGAGGCACACGGCTACGCGGGCTATGCCAGGCGGAACGTATCTACCTACCTCCAGACGAAGAGCGCCCTCGCAGCACCCGCTGTGTGTGCGCTTTCATCTGGTTTCATGACGTATCCAGCGGATGTCGATACGCGATACCCGGCGCTTCGCAGTTCCATCGAATCCGACGCGCTGACCGCGCTTCTGCTACCAGCGTTCGACTTGGAGACGTGTGTCGACATCATCGTGAAGAGACAGCTGTCGAGGCCGTATTTGTCCGGCAACAGGGCGAATGAAGAGTCGCGCATCCGCGCGCGGTTTCCAAGATTCATGGCGTTGCAATGCACGCGTTTTCGCAGTGATGCGGAGCCGGACCATACTGCGTCGCAAATCGAACGTTTCGTGTGGGCGCGCAGGCCGATCGTGCCGCACGCCACCCATCACTCAAGTCACTTCGAGCGCAATTCACAATCATGGAACCCACCAGACTCAAAGTAGGCCAGCCCATCACGCCAGAACAATTCGAAGAACTGTCCGACGAGCAACTGGAGCGCCTGGTCCCGCGCGCATACCGGGAGTTCTTCCCGGGCAAAGACTTCTGCACGGACGGCCACTTCTACCTGCACGACGGTACTGCATGGAGCTTCTACCGAGCAGGCTTCCTCGATGAGTAGCGGGGCCGCAGGCGACCGTCGAGCCCGCCCGGCATCGGCTTCCTGGTTCAGCCCAGCTTCGCCTTCAACAGCGCATTGACCTGCGCCGGATTGGCCTTGCCCTGGCTGGCCTTCATGACCTGGCCGACCAGCGCGTTGAAAGCCTTGTCCTTGCCGGCGCGGTATTCGTCGATGTTCTTCTGGTTGGTGGCCAGCACGCCGTCGATGATCTTCTCGAGCTCGCCGGTGTCGCTCATCTGCTTCAGGCCCTTGGCCTCGATGATCCGGTCTGCGTCATCGCCTTCGCCGGTCCAGAGCGCATCGAAGACCTGGCGCGCGGCGTTGTTCGACACCGTGCCGTCGCTGATGCGCTCGATCAGCTTCGCGAGCTGCGCGGCCGTCACCGGTGCTTCGCCGATCGCGATGTCCTGCAGGTTGAGGCGGCGCGCGATCTCGCCGGTGATCCAGTTGCTCGCCAGCTTGGCGTTGGCGCCGGCGGTCACCGCGCTCTGGAAGTAGCGGGCCAGCGCGGGGCTCTGGGTGAGCTGCGTGGCGTCGTAGTCCGACAGGCCGTGCTCGCGCACGTAGCGCTCGGCCATCGCGCGCGGCAGCTCCGGCATGTCGGCGCGCACGCGCTCGATCCATTCGGCCGCGATCGCCAGCGGCGGCAGGTCCGGGTCGGGGAAGTAGCGGTAATCGGCCGCGTCTTCCTTGGTGCGCATGGCGCGTGTCTCGCCGGTGTCGGGATCGAACAGCACCGTGGCCTGCTGGATCGCGCGGCCGTCCTCGATCTCGCCGATCTGCCAGCGGATCTCGTAGTCGATCGCCTGCTGCATGAACTTGAAGCTGTTCAGGTTCTTGATCTCGCGCCGCGTGCCCAGCGGCTGGCCGGGCCGGCGCACCGAGACGTTGGCATCGCAGCGGAAGCTGCCTTCCTGCATGTTGCCGTCGCAGATGCCGATCCAGGTCACGATCTTGTGCAGCTCGCGCGCATAGGCCACGGCCTCGGCGGTGGAGCGCATGTCGGGCTCGGTCACGATCTCCAGCAGAGGTGTACCGGCGCGGTTCAAATCGATGCCCGACTGGCCGACGAAGTCCTCGTGCAGCGACTTGCCGGCGTCCTCTTCGAGATGGGCGCGCACCAGGCGCACGGTTTTCTTCTCGTCGCCGAGAAAAAACGACACCGATCCGCCCTGCACGACCGGAATCTCGTACTGGCTGATCTGGTAGCCCTTGGGCAGGTCGGGATAGAAATAGTTCTTGCGCGCGAACACGCTGCGCGGTGCGATGTGCGAGCCGAGCGCGAGCCCGAGCTTGATGGCGCGCTCGACCGCGCCCTTGTTCATCACCGGCAGCGTGCCGGGCAGCGCGAGGTCGACCGCCGAGGCCTGGGTGTTGGGCTCGGCGCCGAAGGCGGTGGAGGCGCGGCTGAAGATCTTGCTCGCGGTCGAGAGCTGGGCATGGGTCTCGAAGCCGATGATGACTTCGTAGCCTTGCACCAGCGGGCCGGTCGGGCGGCCTTCCTGCATCTGTTCGAAGGAGTTCATGTCAAAAGCCCTCCGGCGTGCGGCGGTGCCAGTCGGTCGCCTGCTGGAAACGGTGCGCCGCGTTCAGCAGCTTCGCCTCGCCGAAATAGTTGCCGATCAATTGCAGGCCGACCGGCATGCCGCCGTCGAAGCCCACCGGCAGGCTCATGCCGGGCAGGCCGGCGAGCGAGCCCGGCAGCGTGAAGATGTCGGCCAGGTAGTCGGCCACCGGGTCGCCGCCGTGTTCGCCCAGCTTCCAGGCGACCGTGGGCGCGGCCGGGCCGGCGATCACATCGCACTGCGCGAAAGCCTGCTGGAAATCGTCGGCGATCATGCGGCGCACCTTCTGCGCCTGAAGGTAGTAGGCGTCGTAGTAGCCGTGCGAGAGCACGTAGGTGCCGATCATGATGCGGCGCTTGACCTCGTCGCCGAAGCCTTCCTCGCGCGTCTTGGCGTACATGTCGGCCAGATCGCGGTAGTTCTTGGCGCGATGGCCGAACTTGACGCCGTCGAAGCGGCTCAGGTTGCTGGACGCTTCGGCCGCCGCAATGATGTAGTAGACCGGGATCGACAGCTCGGTGCGCGGCAGCGTGACCTCGACGCGGCGGGCGCCGAGCTTCTCGTATTCCGCCAGCGCGGCGTCGATGGCCGCGCGCACGCCGGGGGCGACGCCTTCGCCCAGGAACTCCTTCGGCACACCGATGCGCAGGCCTTCGAGCGAATCGGAGAGGGTGCGCGAAAAATCCTCGGCTGGCTTGTCCAGCGAGGTCGAATCGCGCTCGGGGTCGGGTCCGCACAGGGCCGACAGCAGCAGCGCGCAGTCTTCGGCCGAGCGCGCCAGCGGCCCGGCCTGGTCGAGGCTGGAGGCGAAGGCGACCATGCCGTAGCGCGAGGCGCGGCCGTAGGTCGGCTTGATGCCGGTCACGCCGCAGAAGGAGGCCGGCTGGCGGATTGAGCCGCCGGTGTCGGTGCCGGTCGCGGCCGGCGCCAGGCGCGCGGCTACCGCGGCAGCGCTGCCGCCCGAGGAGCCGCCGGGAATGCGCGTCATGTCCCACGGGTTGCGCACAGGCACCGCGCGGTCGAAGCCGACGGCCGGCACCGCGACGTTCTCGTTGGCCGAACCCATCGCGAATTCGTCGCAGCTCAGCTTGCCGAGCGTGACGGCGCCGGCTTCGGCCAGCTTGCGCACCACGGTGGCATCGAAGGGCGAGCGGTAGCCGGCCAGGATGCGCGAGCCCGCGGTGGTCGGGAAATCGGCGGTGACGAAGATGTCCTTGTGCGCGATCGGCACGCCGGCCAGGGCCGGGGCCTTGCCGGCGGCGAGTAGGGCGTCGGCGGCGCGGGCCTGGGCCAGCGTCACGTCCTCGTCGAGGGCGACGAAGCTGCCAAGATCCTGGTGCTGCTTGATGCGCGCCAAGTGGTGTTCGGCGGCCTCGACCGCCGACACCTTGCGCTCGCGCAGGGCCGCGGCCAATTCGGCCACCCCCATCTGGTGCAGGTCGGCGGCGCTCATTCGATCACCTTCGGCACCAGGAACAGGCCGTTCTCGACCGCCGGCGCGCTGCGCTGGTTGGCCTCGCGCCGGTTCGGTTCGCTCGCCACGTCCTCGGCCAGCCGGAGCGTCACATCCTCGAAGGCGGCCACGGGGTGGGCCAGCGGCTCCAGGCCGGCGGTGTCGACCGCGCGCATCCGCTCCACCAGTTCGAAGAAGCCATTGATCTGGCCCAGCATGCGCTCGCTCTCGTCGGGGGCAAGCTCCAGCCTGGCGAGCGATGCGATGCGCGCAATATCGGAGGAAGTGAGTGACATCGAAAAAAGAAGGCCGCCACACGTCGGAAGGGTGCGCCAGCGCTGGGATACAGAGGGGATTCGGGTATTATCCCGCCTTTGCCGCAACCCCCGCGAACGCGACGGCATTTGCTGCAAAAACGATCCAACCACCCCGTCAAAAAACGACCCAGCAAGAGGGCGACGACATGCCGACGCGCATGCCGTGCTCCAGAGGATTCCACAATGTTTGGAGCTTTTCGTCGGTACTTTTCTACCGACCTCGCGATCGACCTCGGCACCGCGAACACCCTGATCTTTGCGCGCAACAAGGGCATCGTGCTCGATGAGCCCTCGGTCGTGGCCATCCGCCACGAAGGCGGCCCGCACGGCAAGAAGGTGATCCAGGCCGTGGGCCGCGAAGCCAAGGCCATGCTCGGCAAGGTGCCCGGCAACATCGAGGCCATCCGCCCGATGAAGGACGGCGTGATCGCCGACTTCGTGATCACCGAGCAGATGATCAAGCAGTTCATCAAGATGGTGCACCCGCGCTCGCTGCTCACGCCCAGCCCGCGCATCATCATCTGCGTGCCCTGCGGCTCGACCCAGGTCGAGCGCCGCGCCATCAAGGACGCCGCCGAAGCCGCCGGCGCCACCTCGGTCTACCTGATCGAGGAACCCATGGCCGCCGCGATCGGCGCCGGGCTGCCGGTGTCCGAAGCCAGCGGCTCGATGGTGGTCGACATCGGCGGCGGTACCACCGAGGTCGGCGTGATCTCGCTCGGCGGCATGGTCTACAAGGGCAGCGTGCGCGTCGGCGGCGACCGCTTCGACGAGGCCATCATCAACTACATCCGGCGCAACTACGGCATGCTGATCGGCGAGCCGACGGCCGAAGTCATCAAGAAGAGCATCGGCTCGGCCTTCCCCGGTTCCGAAGTCAAGGAAATGGAAGTCAAGGGCCGCAACCTCAGCGAAGGCGTGCCGCGCAGCTTCACCATCAGCAGCAACGAAGTGCTGGAGGCGCTGACCGATCCGCTCAACAACATCGTTTCGGCGGTCAAGAACGCGCTGGAGCAGACCCCGCCCGAGCTGGGCGCCGACATCGCCGAGCGCGGCATGATGCTGACCGGCGGCGGCGCGCTGCTGCGCGACCTCGACCGCCTGCTGGCCGAGGAAACCGGCCTGCCGGTGCTGGTGGCCGAAGACCCTCTGACCTGCGTGGTGCGCGGCTGCGGCATCGCCCTGGAGCGCATGGACAGGTTGGGAAGCATCTTCACCAGCGAGTGATGCACACTTTGCACATTTGGCCGGCCCGTGTCAGCATCGGCCGGCTTTTTTCCATCTAACGCGCAGCTCACACCATGCCCCTGGGCACGCTGGATCGCACCGCGCCACCCCTGTTCAACCAGGGGCCTTCGGCGCTCAGCAAGCTGATCTTCTTCAGCGCGCTCGCGCTGTTCCTGATGGTGGCCGACGCGCGCTTCAACATCGTGCAGCCGCTGCGCGCGGGCATCGGCGCGGTGCTCTATCCCATCCAGTGGCTGGCGCTCAAGCCGGTGCAGCTCGCGATGGGCGGCGGCCGCTACCTGGAAGACCTGCAGACCGCGCAAAGCAAGGAGGCGCAGGCCCGCAAGGCGCTCGCGCTGCAGTCCGAACGCGCGAGCCAGGCCGACACCCTGGCGCAGGAGAACGCGCGGCTGCGCTCCCTGCTCGAACTGCGCCAGGCCACGCAGACGCCGGGCCGCGCGGCCGAGGTGCTCTACGACGCCGCCGATCCCTACACCCGCAAGCTGGTCATCGATCAGGGGCTCACCAACGGCATCGCGGCCGGCTCGCCGGTGATCGACGAGCACGGCGTGGTCGGGCAGGTCACGCAGGTCCAGCCTTTCAGCAGCGAGATCACGCTGGTGATCGACCGCGACCTGTCGATTCCCGTGCAGAACGTGCGCACCGGCGCGCGCAGCGTGGCCTTCGGCGATGCCAGCGCCCACGGCGGCGGGCTCGAACTGCGCTTCATGGCGGCCAATGCCGACCTGCAGGAAGGCGACCTGCTCACCACCAGCGGCGTCGACGGCGTCTACCCGCCGGGCCTGCCGGTCGCCAAGATCGACCGCATCGAGCGCCGCGCCGACACCGCTTTCGCGCGCATCCACTGCGTGCCGCTGGCCCATGTGACGGCCGCGCGCTACGTGCTGGTGCTGGCGCCCACGGGCGTGCAGGCGCCGAAGCCGGTGCCGGCCGCACCGGCGGATGCCGCGGCGGGCAAGAAGAAGGGCGACAAGTCCGCCGCCAAGCCTGACAAGAAGGAGGGCCGAACCCGATGATCATGCGTCCCGGCCAGCAGCAACTCCTGCTGCCCGTCAGTCCCCTCTTCATGTGGGCGAGCCTCATTGCGGCCCTGCTCGTCAACATGATTCCGATCGGTCGCGCCGCCTGGACGCCCGACCTGCTGGCGCTGGTGATCGTGTTCTGGAGCGTGCACCAGCCCGCGCGCATCGGCATCGGCGCGGCCTTCATGTTCGGTCTCCTGATGGACGTGCATCAGACGGCCATGCTGGGCCAGCATGCGCTGTCCTACACCACGCTCGGTTTCTTCGCGATCATGATCCACCGGCGCCTGCTCTGGTACCCGGTGGTCTCGCAGGCCTTGCAGGTGCTGCCGCTGTTCGCGCTCTCGCACCTGATCGAAGTCGCGATCCGGATGATCGGCGGCGGCATCTTCCCGGGCTGGACGATCCTGATCTCGCCGGCTATCGAGACCGCCCTGTGGCCGCTGGTGAGCCTGGCGCTCCTTGCGCCGCAGCGCCGCACGCCCGAGCCCGATGCCAACCGCCCCCTGTGAAGACATGCTGATCCGGCTTGTCCTGCAGCTCCGGCGAGCGTAGGCTCGCGCGCGCCATGACCGAACTCCGCAACGTCGCCGCCGACCTCGCGCGCTTCAAGCGCCGGGTGATCGTGATCGGCCTCGTGGTGCTCACCGCCTTCAGCCTCCTGTGCACGCGCCTGTTCTTCCTGCAGGTGGTGCGCCACGACGATCTCGCGGAGCAGGCCGAGAGCAACCGCACGGCCGTCGTGCCGGTGGTGCCGAACCGCGGCCTGATCCTCGACCGCAACGGCATTGTGCTGGCCTCCAACTACTCGGCCTACACCCTCGAGATCACGCCCTCGAAGGTCGGCAGCCTGGAAGGCACCATCGACAGCCTCGGCGAGGTGGTGGAAGTCTCGCAGCGCGACCGCCGCCGCTTCAAGCGCCTGCGCGAGGACTCGCGCAGCTTCGATTCGATCCCGATCCGCACGCGCCTGAGCGACGAGGAGGTCGCGCGCTTCGCGGCGCAGCGCTACCGCTTCCCGGGTGTCGAAATCAAGGCCCGGCTGTTCCGCAACTACCCCAACGGCGAACTCGCCTCCCATGTGCTGGGCTACATCGGCCGCATCAACCAGCGCGAGAAGACCGCGATGGAGGACTGGAGCGAGGAAGACCAGGCCAACTACAAGGGCACCGACTACATCGGCAAGCTGGGCATCGAGCAGAGCTACGAGAAGACGCTGCACGGCCACACCGGCGTCGAGCAGATGGAAACCTCGGCCGGCGGCCGCGCGGTGCGCCGGCTCTCGAGCCACCCGGCGACGCCCGGCAACACGGTGAAGCTCTCGCTGGATATCAAGCTGCAGAAGCTGGTGGAAGACATGTTCGGCGAGCGCCGCGGCGCGCTGGTGGCGATCGATCCCAACAGCGGCGAGGTGCTGGCCTTCGTGAGCAAGCCCACCTTCGATCCGAACCTGTTCGTCGAGGGCATCGACAACGAAAGCTGGCAGGCGCTCAACGAGTCGCTGGACAAGCCGCTTCTGAACCGCGCGCTGCGCGGCACCTACCCGCCGGGCTCGACCTACAAGCCCTTCATGGCGATGGCCGCGCTGCAGCTCGGCAAGCGCGCGCCGAGCGTGGTGATCAACGACCCGGGCTTCTACACCTTCGGCGGCCACACCTTCAAGAGCCACGAGGGCGGCCTGGGCGGGATGGACATGCACCGCGCCATCCAGTTCTCGAGCAACACCTACTTCTATTCGCTCGCGGTCGACATGGGCGTGGACGCCATCCACGATTTCATGAAGCCGCTGGGCTTCGGCCAGATCACCGGCATCGACGTCCAGGGCGAAGTGCGCGGCCTCTTGCCCAGCACGACCTGGAAGCGCGACGCCTACAAGCGTCCCGAGATGAAGAAGTGGTACCCCGGCGAAACCGTCTCGCTCGGCATCGGCCAGGGCTACAACAACTTCACGATGCTGCAGCTCGCGGCGGCCGAAGCCACGCTGGCCAACGGCGGCATCAAGCACCAGCCGCACCTGGTGCTCGGCATCAAGAACACGGTGAGCGGCGAGACCGTCCCGATGCCGCAGCCGCCGGGCGTGGACCTGGGCTACGCGCCGAAGAACGTGGAGATCGTGCGCAACGCGCTGGTCGCGGTGAACAAGGGCGGCACCGGTACGCGCGTGTTCGCCGGGGCGCCCTACAGCTCGGCCGGCAAGACCGGCACGGCGCAGGCCGTGAGCATGGGCCAGAACGTGAAGTACAACGCCAAGGCGCTCGAGGAGCACCAGCGTGACCACTCGCTGTTCGCGGCCTACGCGCCGGCGGAGGCGCCCAGGATCGCGGTCGCGATCATCGTCGAGAACGCCGGCTTCGGTGCGGCGGCAGCGGCCCCGATCGTGCGCCGCGTGTTCGACTACTGGCTGGCCGACCAGTATCCCAACGAGCAGGACCTGGTCGCGGTGCAGGCCGGCAAGGCCGGCCCACCGATGGGCAAGCCGCGCGTGGCGAGCGAGATGGCCTGGCCCATCGTCTCCGGTCCGGCTGCCGCGACGGCGCCCTGACGGTCTCGATCGATTTGCGGGTTAACCCTAGGTTTTCGAGGGTGATTCGCCCCTCCTGTACGCTCTAGGCCTTTGTAAACAATCGTTACTAAACGGTATCGGCGGCTACGCCGGAAAGGTCTCATGAGCATCGGGAATCAGGGCGGGCGCCGTTTCGCGCGTTGGCGCAATGCCTGCACGGCTGTACTTTTGTTGGCGAGCGCTCACTGGAGTGCTGCTGCCCCTGGTGAGCCCATCGTCGTCGGCCAGGTTGCGCCATTCACCGGTCCGCAGGCGGTCACCGGCCGAGCCATCCATGCCGGCGCCAAGCTGTATTTCGACGCCGTCAACGCCAAGGGCGGGGTGCGTGGCCGGCCGATCAAGCTCGTGACGCGCGACGACGCGCAAAAAGCGGAGGAAAGCGTGCGCCTGACCCGGGAGATCATCGCGGCCGAATCGCCGGTGGCCTTGATGGGAACGGTGGGCACGACCAACCTCGAGGCCATCGCCAAGGACGGCGTGCTGGCGCAAAAGGGGGTCGCGATGATCGGCGCCGTCTCGGGCGCGAGCAGCGTGGCGCAGGCGCCGGGCATTTATGTGGTCAAGGCCAGCTACCACGACGAGGTCGCGCGGCTGTTCAGCCAGCTGGCCACCGTCGGCGTGCAACGCGTGGGTCTGCTCTACCAGGACGACGGCTTGGGTCAGGATGTGCTTGCCGGCGCCGAAGCGGCTGCCAAGGCCCACGGCATCCAGCTCGTGGTGCGCGCCGGCTACCCGCGCAACACGGTGGCCGTGGAGAAGGCCGTGGCCGAGATCGCCAAGGCCAAGGTGCAGGTCGTCTTTCTAGGCGCGACCACGGCCGCAGGGATCGAGTTCGTCAAGCAATATGCGGCCGCCGGCGGTGCCGGCAGCATGCTCTACGGCATGTCGATCATCGACACCGACGCGCTGCTCAAGGCGCTCGGGCCGCAGCGTGCGCGCGGCTACGCCTTCTCGGTCGTTCTGCCGCAGCAGGGCGACCGTGCCGTGGTGCGCGAGTACCTGCAGCTGCACCAGGCATCGAAGGATCCGGACATTTCGGCGCGCTCGATGGAAGGCTTCATCGCCGCCAAGGCGCTGGTCAAGGTGATGGAGAGCGCCAGCACCCTCAACGCGGCCGGTGTGGGCGCCGCGCTGGCCTCAGCGAAGGCGATCGACGTCGGCGGCTACACGCTCGACTTCAGTGCAAGAGGCCAGACCGCATCGCGCTACGTGGATTTCGCGATGTTCGGCGCCGGCGGCAAGCTGGTCCAGTGACGAGCGCCCAAAGAAAAGGCGCCGACCAGCGGCGCCTTGTTCAAAAAAACGGCATCTCGTTCGGATGCCTTGTGTAGCAAGCATGTTTTGATTCTTCGAAATGTCTCCTCGGTCCCCCGCGCTGCGGGCAGGCCCGTTTGCGAGTGGCGAGACTTTAGGGTGCGCACCGTGCCAGTGCATCGGGGATTACCCGTCACCCTGAAACAAAAGGAAACATTCGCGGAATTCGATCACGCCCGGGCCCAGGCGTTCAGCCTTCGATGTCGAAGGTCACGCCCTGGGCCAGCGGCAGGGTGGTGGAGTAGTTGATGGTGTTGGTCGCTCGGCGCATGTAGGCCTTCCAGCTGTCGGAGCCGGCCTCGCGCCCGCCGCCGGTCTCCTTCTCGCCGCCGAAGGCGCCGCCGATCTCGGCGCCGCTCGGGCCGATGTTGACGTTGGCGATGCCGCAGTCCGAGCCCGCGCTCGAGATGAAGCGCTCGGCCTCGCGCACGTTCAGGGTGAAGATGGAGGACGACAGGCCGGCGCCGACTTCGTTGTGCCAGCGGATCGCTTCGTCGAGCGCCTCGTAACGCAGCACATACAAGATGGGCGCGAAGGTCTCGCGCAGCACCGGGCCGGCGTGCGCGGCCAGTTCCACCAGGGCCGGACGCACGTAGAAGGCGCCGTCGCCGGCGATCCCGTCGACGCGACCGCCGCCGTGCACCGTGGCGCCCGCGGCGCGGCTTTCATGCAGCGCCTTCTGCATGCCCTCGAAGGCGGCGCCGTCGATCAGCGGTCCCACCAGCGTGCCCGGCGTGCGCGGGTCGCCCACCTGCACGCCGGCGTAGACCTTGGCCAGCCGCGGCACCAGCGCGTCGTATACGCTGGCGTGCACGAAAAGGCGGCGCAGCGTGGTGCAGCGCTGTCCGGCCGTGCCCATCGCGGCGAAGGCGATGGCGCGCAGCGTCAGGTCGAGGTCGGCCGAGGGGGCGACGATGGCGGCGTTGTTGCCGCCCAGCTCCAGGATCGCGCGCGCGAAACGCGCCGCCAGCCGCGGCGCCACCTGGCGCCCCATGGCGGTGGATCCGGTGGCCGACAGCACCGCCACGCGGTGGTCGTCCACCAGCACCTCGCCGACGGTGCGCTGACCGATCAGCAGTTCCAGCAGGCCCTCGGGCGCGTCGCCGAAGCGCGCCAGCGCGCGCTGGGCGATCGCATGCGTGGCCAGCGCGGTGAGCGGGGTCTTCTCGGACGGCTTCCACACCACCGCATCGCCGCAGACCAGGGCCAGCGTGGCGTTCCAGGACCACACGGCCACCGGAAAGTTGAAGGCCGAGATCACGCCGCAGACGCCCAGCGAATGCCAGCTTTCCATCATGCGGTGCTCGGCGCGCTCGGTGGCCAGCGTCAGGCCGTAGAGCTGGCGCGACAGGCCGACCGCGAAGTCGCAGATGTCGATCATCTCCTGCACCTCGCCCGCGCCTTCGGACGGGATCTTGCCGGCCTCCAGCGTGACCAGCCGGCCCAGGTCGGCCTTGGCCGCGCGCAGCTCCTCGCCCAGGAGGCGCACCAGCTCGCCGCGGCGCGGCGCCGGCACGCTGCGCCAGGCCAGATAGGCCGCATGCGCGCGACCGATGGCCTGCGTGGCTTCGGCTGGCGTGGTCTGCGGCACGGTGCCGATCGATTCGCCGGTGATCGGGGAGCGCACCGGCAGATCGCCGCCGGTGTAGGCGCTGCGCGGCACACCCAGGCGCTGCAGCAGCTGATCGACTTCGGTGGCGACGGGGGAGGGGGCGGGGGCTTGCGGCATGGGTTGCAGGTTCGAAGACAGGAGGGGCATCAATATCCGCCACGCAGGGCCGGTTGCATAGCAAAAAAACGGAAAGACTTGATGCGCAACTGGAATGGCATGCGGTCCAGGGTATGGCGTTCAGGGGGCGTCAGGTCATTCCTCCGGTGCATGACCGATCCGCTGCGCCGCGGGCGAGCTCGCCAGGCTTTGCAAAGGCCGGCGCAGTGTCGCGTCGAAGGGATTGATCTTCGGGCCGATGGCCGCGGCTTCGCGCTTGAGCAGCTCCACCACCGTGGGCATGCGGTCGGCGTTGAGCCGGTCGGCGATGGTGCCCACGCTCAGCGCGGCCACGGCGCGGCCCTCGCGGTCGCAGATGGGCACGGCCACGCCGGCCATGCCTTCGAGCAGGCCGGTGCTGCGGCCCGCATAGCCGGCCTGGCGCACGCGTTCGATCTCGGTTCGCAGATAGACCTCGTCGTAGACGCCGTACTCGCGCACGCGCGACAGGTTGAAGCGGATCACCTCTTCGCGCTCGGCCTCTGGCAGGAAGGCCAGGATCGCGAGCGCACCCTGGCCCACGCCCAGCGCGATGCGCCCGCCGACGTCGCCGGTGAAAGAGCGGATCGGAAAAGGCCCCTCGCTGCGGTCGAGGCACACCGCATCGAAGCCGCTGCGCGCCAGCAGAAAAATGCTGTCTCCCAGGCTGGCACACAGGCGCAGCAGCACCGGGCGGCACAGGGAGCGCAGGTCTCCCGGGTTGCCGGCGTGCGCCGCCAGCGCAAAGAAGTCGATGCCGAGGCGGTACAGCTTGCTGCGCGCGTCCTGTTCGACCATGCCTTCGGCCAGCAGCGACTGCAGCAAACGGTGCGTGGTGGCCTGGGTCAGGCCCACGGCGCGTGCAATCTCTGTCACGCGGCCGCCTTCGGCCTGCACCGCGGCGAGGGCCCGGATCACGGCGAAGACGCGCGGCACGCCGCTGGTGGATGGGGAAGGGGTGCTCATGCCGTGCCGGGTGGAATGTTGTCCGGCCAGTCTACGCCATAAATTCCATTGAACGGAATAAATAAGAAAAAGATTCTGATTAGTGAAATACCCTGTGTGGTCTGGCGCGTTCGTTGCAATAGAGTGAATCGACTCCAACGAAAAGACTTCAGTTGCTGCCCCATCGGGGTGCGCCCCACGAAAGGCCTGTTCATGTCATTTCTCAAGCTCACCGAACTGACCAAGTTCTACGGCGGCACCTGCGCGGTGTCGGCCATGAGCCTCTCGGTGGAGAAAGGCGAATTCGTTTCGCTGCTGGGGCCTTCGGGCTGCGGCAAGACCACCACCCTGCAGATGGTGGCCGGCTTCGAGGCGGTGAGCAGCGGCCGCATCGAGCTGGCCGGGCGCGACATCACGCACGTCAAGGCCAACACGCGCGGCCTGGGCATCGTGTTCCAGACCTATGCGCTGTTTCCGCACATGACGGTGGCAGACAACGTGAGCTTCGGCCTCGAAATGCGCAAGATGCCGAAGGCCGAGCGGCGCGAGCGCGTGGCGCAGGCGCTGGCCCTGGTGCACCTGGAGGCACATGCCAACCGCTACCCGCGCGAGCTTTCGGGCGGCCAGCGCCAGCGCGTGGCATTGGCGCGCGCCCTGGTGATCGAGCCGCCGGTGCTGCTCTTGGACGAGCCGCTGTCCAACCTCGACGCCAAGCTGCGCGAGGAGATGCAGTTCGAGCTGCGCCAGATCCAGCGCAAGGTGGGCACGACCACGGTGATGGTCACGCACGACCAGAGCGAGGCCATGTCGATCAGCGACCGCGTGGTCGTGATGGAAGGCGGCTGCGCGACGCAGATCGACCATCCGCACCGGGTCTACGAACATCCGCGCACCCGCTTCATCTCCACCTTCGTGGGCAAGGCCAACCTGCTCGCCGGGCGCGTGGTGGCGAACGGGACCCGCAGCCGCGTTGACCTGGGGCCGCTCGCGGTCGACGTGGACGACGCGGGCTTCCACGCCGGTGCACAGGTGCTGCTCAGCGTGCGGCCGGAAAAGCTGCAACTGGTGGACGCGGGCCGCGGCCGCTTCGACGCCACGGTGCGCGAGCGCTTCTTCCTCGGCAGCCAGTGGCTCTACGCGATGACGACACCGGTCGGCGAACTGATGGTGCTGTCGCCCAACGACGGCCGGCCCGCGCTGGACGAAGGCCACGCCGCCGGCATCGCCTGGCCCGACCACTGCACGCGCCTGCTGCCCGCCGAAGAGGGCGCGGCTGCCGAACGGGTGGCCGCATGAAGAAGGCATCGCCCTGGTGGCTGTCCGGGCCGGCGCTGCTGCTGTTCGCCGCGCTGCTGCTGGTGCCGCTGGTGCTGACCGCGGTGCTGTCCTTCAACGTCTACGACCCGGCCACCGGGCCCCGGGCCGGCGAGTTCACGTTGGAGCACTACACCCACGTCTTCACCGACGCCTACTACCACGGCATCTTCTGGCGCACCTTCTGGATCTCCGGCCTGGTGGCGCTGATCTGCGTGCTCGTCGGCACCCCCGAGGCCTATGTGCTGAGCCGCATGCGCAACCCGTGGCGCTCGGTGCTGCTGCTGGTGGTGCTGGCGCCGCTCTTGGTATCGGTGGTGGTACGGGCCTTCGGCTGGAGCATGCTGCTCGGGCCGGAAGGGCTGGTCAACGGCACGCTGCGAATGATCGGCCTCGGCCCGGTGAAGATGCTCTACACCGAGACCGCGGTGGTGATCGCGCTGGTGCACGTGATGCTGCCCTTCATGGTGATCCCGGTCTGGACCTCGCTGCAGAAGCTGGACCCGGGCGTCGAGAACGCTGCGCTCTCGCTCAAGGCCTCGCACTTCACCACGCTGCGCCGCATCGTGCTGCCGCAGGTGATGCCGGGCGTGTTGTCGGGCAGCCTGATCGTGTTCGGCCTCTCGGCCAGTTCCTTCGCCATTCCGGGCCTGCTCGGCGGGCGGCGCCTCAAGATGGTGGCGACGGTGGTCTACGACGAGTACCTGCACGAGCTCAACTGGCCGCTCGGCGCGGCGATCGCGCTGACGCTGCTGGCGGCCAACCTGGTGGTGATGCTGAGCTACAACCGGCTGGTCGAAGGCCGCTACAAGAAGGCGCTGGGGTAGGGCCATGAGCAAGAACGGACCCCTCGCCCTTGCGTTCAACGCGCTCGTCATCGCCTTCATGCTGGCGCCGCTGCTGGTGGTGTGCATCGTCGCCTTCACGCCCGAGAACACGCTCACCATCCCGACCACGCGCTTCTCGCTGCGCTGGTTCGAGGCGGTGTTCGCGCACCCCGACTTCATGCAGTCGTTCTGGAACAGCCTGTGGCTGGCGCTCGCCTCGGCGACGCTGGCCACGCTGCTGGCGGTGCCGGCCGGCATGGCGATCACGCGCTACGACTTCGCGGGGCGCGACTTCCTGAACGGCCTGTTCCTCTCGCCGCTGATCATTCCGCACCTGGTGCTCGGCGTGGCGCTGCTGCGCCTGTTCGCGCTGGTCGGCGGCACCGGCAGCTTCGGCTGGCTGGTGCTGGCGCATGCGCTGATCGTCACGCCCTACACGCTGCGCCTGGTGATCGCCGCGCTGGTCGGCTTCGACCGCAGCGCCGAGCAGGCTGCGTTGTCGCTCGGCGCGAGCCAGGCCACGATGTTCAGGCGCATCACCTTGCCGATGATCCTGCCGGGCGTGACCGGCGGCTGGATGCTGGCCTTCATCAACAGCTTCGACGAGGTGACGATGTCGATCTTCGTGACCGCGCCCAGCACCGTGACGCTGCCGGTGCGCATGTACATGTACGCCACCGAATCCATCGATCCGCTGATGGCCGCGGTGTCGGCGCTGATGGTGGCGGTGACGGCCTGCGCCATGGTGCTGCTCGACCGCGTCTACGGGCTGGACCGCGTGCTGGTGGGGCGCCGATGAGCAGCACCAGCAAAGCACTTCTGCACCGCGTGGCCGAGGCTGGCCGCGCTGCCGTGGCCTTCACGCTCGACGGCCAGCCGGCCCGGGCCCTGGCCGGCGACACCGTGCTCACCGCGGTGCTGACCCAGTGCGGCCAGCTGCGCCGCAACGAGTTCAGCGGCACGCCGCGCGCCGGCTTCTGCATGATGGGCGCCTGCCAGGACTGCTGGATCCTGACGGCGGATGGCGGTCGGCTGCGCGCCTGCTCTACCTTCATCGAGGCCGGCATGGCATTGCTCACCGGCGGGGAGCCTGCATGACGGCAGAGGCCTTGCCGCAACCCGTGATCGTCGGCGCCGGCCCGGCCGGCGTGCGCGCGGCCCAGGCCCTGGTCGCGCACGGCCTGCGGCCGGTGCTGATCGACGAAGCCGGCCGTGCCGGCGGCCAGATCTACCGCCGGCCGCCGGCGAACTTTCAGCGTTCCCCCGAGACCCTGTACGGTTTCGAAGCAGCGCGCGCCACCGCCGTGCACGCCGCGCTGGACGGGCTGCAGGACCGCATCGACTACCGGCCCGACAACCTGGTGTGGAACGCCCAGGGCGGCCTGCTCGACGTGCTGCACGGCCCGAGCCGCACGACGCGCAGCGTGCCCTACCGCCAGCTCATCGTGGCGACCGGCGCGACCGACCGCGTGCTGCCCGTGCCCGGCTGGACGCTGCCCGGCGTGTACACCTTGGGCGGCGCGCAGGTGGCGCTCAAGTTCCAGGGCTGCGCGATCGGCCGGCGCGTGGTCTTCATGGGCACCGGCCCGCTGCTCTACCTGGTGGCCTACCAATACGCGAAGGCCGGCGTCGAGGTCGCGGCCGTGCTCGACACCGCCCGCTTCGCCGACCAGTTCGCGGCCGTGCCCGCGATGCTTTCGCAGCCGGCCGTGTTTCTCAAGGGCCTCTATTACGTCGCCTGGTTGCGCGCCCGCGGCGTGGCGCTGCATGGCGGCGTCCGGCCGCTGCGAGTGCTGGGCGATGCGCGCGTGAGCGCCATCTCCTGGCACGACGGCACGCGCGAGCAAACGCTCGAATGCGACGCCGTCGGCTTCGGCTATGCCTTGCGCTCCGAAACGCAGCTGGCCGACCTGCTGGGCTGCCGCTTCGCCTTTGCGCCGATGCAGCGCGCGCATCTGCCCGAGCGCGATACGGCCGGCCGTTCCAGCGTGGCCGGCGTCTACCTGGCCGGCGATGGCGCCGGCATCATGGGCGCCGATGCGGCCGAATGGGCCGGCGAGCGCGCTGCGCTGGCCCTCCTGGCCGACCGCGGTGTGAAGGTGGATGCCGCGCGTGCGCAAGTGTTGGAGCGCAAGCTCGACAAGCTCAAGAGTTTCCGCGCCGGTTTGGAACGCGCCTTTCCCTTTCCGCAGGACTGGGCCTCCCATGCGCCCGACGCGCTGGTGGTGTGCCGCTGCGAGAACATCACGGCCGGCGAGCTGCGCGATACCGTGCGGACCTGCGGCGCCGACGAGATGAACCGCCTCAAGGCCTTGTCCCGCGTCGGCATGGGCCGCTGCCAGGGCCGCATGTGCGGCGCGGCGGCGGCCGAAATCCTCGCGCACGCGAGCGGCCGGCCGCTCGCGCAGGTGGGCCGGCTGCGCGGACAGGCGCCGATCAAGCCGATCCCGATCCAGCTGGCGAGCGCGCCGGCCGAAGGAGCGGCCGCATGAAGCAAACGCTGAAGACCGACGTGGCCATCGTCGGCGGCGGCATCGTCGGCGCCTCCGCCGCGCTGGCGCTGCGGCGCATGGGGCTGCAGGTGGCGCTGCTGGAGCGCGACTTCTGCGGCTCGCGCTCCAGCGGCGTCAACTATGGCGGCGTGCGGCGCCAGGGCCGGCCGCTCAACCAGCTGCCGCTGGCGCAGCGCGCGCATCGCATCTGGGGCCGGCTGCCGGAACTGATCGGCACCGACGGCGAGTACCTCCGCTCCGGCCATTTCAAGATCGCGCGCAGCGAGGCAGACCTGGCCTCGCTGGAGCACTACCGCGAGGCCAGCCGTGACTTCGATCTCGGCCTCGAACTGCTGTCGGGCCAGCGGCTGCGCGAGCGCTGCCCGTGGCTGGGCAGCCGCGCGGTCGGCGGCTCGCTGTGCGCGGAGGATGGGCAGGCCAATCCGCGCCTGGTGTCGCCGGCCTTCGCGCTGGCGGCCCGGCGCGCGGGCGCGCAAATCTTCGAACGCACGCCGCTCGACGAGGTGGCGCATGACGGCGAGGCCTTCATGCTGCGTTCGGGAAACGCGCTGGAAGTGCGCGCGCCGGTGATGCTCAACTGCGCCGGCGCCTGGGCCGGTGCCATCGCCAGCCGCTTCGGCGAGACGGTGCCGCTGCAGTCCAGCCATCCGGCGATGGCGGTCACCGAGCCGCTGCCCTATTTCATGGACTGGAGCCTCGGCGTGGAAGGCGGCGGCGTCTACTGCCGCCAGGTGAAGCGCGGCAACCTGGTGCTGGGCGGCGGCGCCGGCATCGCGCTCGACGCCGACCGCGCGCGCTCCGGGCGCGAGGCCATCGCCGCGCTGTCGGTGCAGGCGATCGAGCTGCTGCCCGCGCTGCGCCACGCCAGCTTCATCCGCACCTGGAGCGGTACCGAGGGCTACCTGCCCGACCGCCAGCCGGTGCTGGGCCTGAGCGCGACCACGCCGGGCCTGATCCACGGCTTCGGTTTTGCCGGCGCCGGCTTCCAGATCGGCCCGGCCGTGGGCGAGGTGCTGGCCGAACTGGCGCGCGACGGGCACAGCAGCACGCCCATCGAAGCCTTTGCCATCGAACGTTTTCTTTCCGTCGAAGCCGCCGTGCCCGCAACGGCTCACTGAAGTCTCCCTGACCCCACTCTCAAAGGAACCCACCATGTCCCGTTCTCGCCAACCCCAATCGATCCGCCGTGCACTCCTCGCCGTGGCTGCCGCCGCGGCGCTGGCCGGCGGCGGCGCGGCCAGCGCCCAGACCAAGACGCTGTACATCGGCATGAACGGCGGCACCATGGAGAAGGCGTACACGCAGTACGTGTTCCCGGCCTTCGAGAAGGCGAACAACGTGAAGGTGGTGGTGGTGCCCGGCACCTCGTCGGACATCCTGGCCAAGGCGCAGGCCAACAAGGACCGGCCGCAGATGCACGTGATGTTCCTCGACGACGGCATCATGGTGCGCGCCATCGGCATGGGCTTGTGCCAGAAGCAGCGCCCGAGCGCGGCGCTCAACGACATCTATCCGGCGGCCCGTTTCAAGGACGACATGGCGAGCGGCGTCAGCCTGGGCATGACCGGGCTGGCCTACAACAAGAAGATGTTCGCGGAGAAGGGCTGGGCCGCGCCCACCTCGTGGATGGACCTGGCCGACCCGAAGTTCAAGGGCAAGGTGGTGTTCCAGTCGATGTCCTCCTCGTCCTTCGGCCTGCACGGCTTTTTGATGTTCAACCGCATCCAGGGCGGCAACGACAAGAACGTCGAGCCCGGCTTCAAGGCCTGGCCCACCACCATCGGCCCCAACGTGCTCGAGTACATCCCCAGCTCGGCCAAGATTTCTGAGATGGTGCAGACCGGCGAGGCCGCGCTGTTCCCGCTCACGCCCACCGCGGTGGCCGCGTTGAAGACCAAGGGCATCCCGGTGGAGTACGCGCAGCCCAAGGAGGGCTCGGTGGTACTGATGGTGGGGCAGTGCGTGATCGCCAACAACAGCGAACCCGAGCTGGCGCAAAAGCTGGCCGAGTTCCTGCTGAGCCCGCTGGCGCAGGCCAACGTGCTTCAGTTCGGCAGCCAGATCCCGACCAACCCCAAGGCGCCGGCGGTGGGCGAGGGCGCGGCGCAGGTGGCCGAGATCAACAAGTGGATGAAGAACGCCGTGACCATCGACTGGGACAGCATCAACGCCAACCGGCCCGCCTGGAACGCGCGCTGGAACAAGACCATCGAGAAATAGGCGCTCCCCCAGGCTTCGCGCACTTCGTGTCGCTTCGCCAACCCCCTCACCGGGGGCAACACCAGCGGCCCGGCAAAGCCGGTTCCGCGGTGTTTCCCGAACAGGCCGCGCTGCGCGTATCTCCAGTTTTCAGGGCTGATCCCGAATCCAGCCGGCTGCCTTCTCCGCCATCATCAAGGTCGGGCTGTTGGTGTTGCCGCTCGTGATGGTGGGCATCGCGCCGGCATCGACCACGCGCAGGCCGTCGATGCCGCGCACGCGGAGCTTCGAATCGAGCACCGCCATCGGGTCGCCGTCGGCGCCCATCTTCGTGGTGCCGACAGGATGGAAGATGGTGGTCGCGATGTCGCCGGCCAGGCGCGCGAGCTCCTCGTCGCTCTGGTACTGAAGGCCCGGCTTCCATTCTTCAGGCGCGTACTTCGCGAGCGCCGGCTGGGCCGCGATGCGGCGCGTGACGCGCAGCGAATCGGCCGCCACCTTGCGGTCTTCGTCGGTGCTCAGGTAGTGCGGCGCGATCGCGGGCGCGTCCTGGAAGCGGTGGCTCTTGATGTGCACCGTGCCGCGGCTGGTCGGGTTCAGGTTGCACACGCTGGCGGTGAAGGCCGGAAAGGCGTGCAGCGGCTCGCCGAAGGCATCGAGCGAGAGCGGCTGCACGTGGTATTCGAGGTTCGGCCATTCGTGCTCGGGCGAGCTGCGCGTGAAGGCGCCGAGCTGCGAGGGCGCCATGCTCATCGGGCCGCTGCGTTTCCACAGGTATTCGAGGCCGATCTTCGCCTTGCCGTAATAGGAGGAGGCGAGCACGTTGAGCGTGGGCGCGTCCTTGATCTTGTAGACCGCGCGGATCTGCAGATGGTCCTGCAGGTTGGCGCCGACGCCCGGCGCATCGAGCACGACGTCGATGCCATGCTGGCGCAGCAGCTCGGCCGGCCCGACGCCCGAGAGCTGCAGGATCTGCGGCGAGCCGATGCTGCCCGCGCAGAGGATCACTTCGCGTGTCGCATGCGCCAGCACCATCTCGTGGCCGTCCCACACCTGGGCGCCGGTGCAGCGTCGGCTGCCGTCGGGCCGGGTTTCGACGACGAGGCGCGAGACCTGGGCGCCGGTCCACAGTTCGAAGTTGGGGCGGCCGTAGCAGGTCGGGCGCAGGAAGGCCTTGGCCGTGTTCCAGCGCCAGCCGTTCTTCTGGTTGACCTGGAAATAGCCCACGCCCTCGTTGCTGCCGCGGTTGAAGTCGGTGCTGTGCGGCACGCCGGCCTGCACCGCGGCCTCGGCGAAGGCATCGAGGATGTCCCAGCGCAGGCGCTGCTTATCGACCCGCCATTCGCCGCCGGCGCCGTGCATCTCGTCGGCGCCGAGGTAGTGGTCCTCGTGCTTCTTGAAGGCGGGCAGGACCTGGTCCCAGCGCCAGGTGTCGTCGCCGGTGAGCGCGGCCCACTGCTCGTAGTCGCGCGACTGGCCGCGCATGTAGATCATCCCGTTGATGGAAGACGATCCGCCCAGCGTCTTGCCGCGCGGATAGCGCAGCGTGCGGCCGTTGAGGCCGGCGTCGGGCTCGGTGCTGTAGAGCCAGTCGGTGCGCGGATTGCCGATGCAGTAGAGGTAGCCGACCGGAATGTGGATCCAGTGGTAGTCGTCCTTGCGGCCGGCCTCGATCAGGAGCACGCGGCATTGCTTGTCGGCTGAGAGGCGATTAGCCATCAGCGCGCCGGCGGTGCCGGCGCCGATGACGATGTAGTCGAAGGTGGTGTCGCTCATTCGCGCCTTGTTTGTCTGTCTCTGGTCGTTCTTGTGAAGGGGTGCTGCAATGCGGCACCGAACGGTCGATTGTGGCAAACGCCCGTGCCTTGCGCCGATGGCCTACGCGAACGGGCGCCGATCGGGCGGTTTGCTGCAGACGCACACGGTTACGATGTTGCGTCCTCCATCTCGCAGACCGCCCGCCCGCTCCATCCATGTCGATCGCATCGTTGCCGACCGCCGACGCGCAAAACGCAGACCGCTTGCGTCCGCGCGTCGAGCAACGCGACGGGGAGGGCGGCAAATGGGCCGTCGCCAGCGGCTGCTGGACCGCGCTCTCGATGTCGTCGCGGCGCACCTGGGAGGCCCTGGCGAAGAATCTCGATGCCGTGCCGCCGCAGGACGACCGGGCCTGGGACCTGCGCCCCGTCGAGCAGCTCGACCACATCGGCGCCCAGCTGCTCTGGAACCACTGGCGCCAGGCCTGGCCGGCGCGGCTCGAAATGGACTCGCAGCACAAGGCCGTGCTGGACCAGGTGGCGCAGTACACCTGCAGCGCGCCGGCGGAGCCCGGCAAGACGCTGGCCGAGCATTTCCACGATTTCGCCCACAACGGCGCGCGCATCATGATGGTGGCGCGCGATTTCCTGGCGCTCGTCGGCCAGCTCACGCTCGACGTCGGCACGCTGCTGCGCGCGCCGCACCGTGCGCCCTGGCGCGACTTCTCGGGCCATCTCTACCATTTCGGCGCCACCGCGCTGCCCATCACCGCGCTGGTGGGCCTCTTGATCGGCGTGGTGCTGGCCTACCTGACCTCGCAGCAATTGCGCCAGTACGGCGGCGAAGCCTTCATCGTCAACATCCTCGGCCTGTCGCTGATCCGCGAACTCGGCCCGGTGCTCGCGGCGGTGCTGATTGCGGGCCGTTCGGGCTCGGCCATCACCGCGCAGATCGGCGTCATGCGCGTGACCGAGGAACTCGATGCCATGCGCGTGATGGGCATTCCGCATGGCTTCCGGCTCGTGATGCCGCGCGTGCTGGCGCTGGCGATCGCGATGCCGCTGATCAGCATGTGGACTTCGGCGGCGGCCCTGTTAGGCGGCATGGTCGCGGCCGATCTCACGCTGGACATCTCGCCGGCCTATTTCCTGTCGGCGCTGCCGCGCGCGGTGCCGATGACCAACATCTGGCTCGCGATGTCCAAGTCGGCCGTGTTCGGCGTCCTGATCGCGCTGATCGGCTGCTACTACGGCATGAAGGTGAAGCCCAACACCGAAAGCCTCGGGCGCGGCACCACCTCCTCGGTGGTGGCCTCGATCACGGTCGTGATCCTGGTCGACGCGCTCTTCGCTGTGCTCTTCAAGGGCGTGGGGTTCAGGGCATGAGCCGCCGGGCCGCTCCCAAGGCGAATACCGCAGCGCGCAGCGCGGAGGTTGTCCAATGAGCGAAGATCAGAAGACCAACATGGTCGAAATCCGCAAGCTGTGGACCGTCTTCGAGTCGCCCGAGGGCGACCAGGTGGTGCACCGCGACCTCGACCTCACGATCCGCAAAGGCGAGGTGCTGTCGCTGGTGGGCGGCTCGGGCACCGGCAAGACCGTGCTGCTGCGCCAGATCCTGGGACTCGAGCGGCCTTCGAAGGGCGAGGTCTCCGTGCTCGGTCATCCGCCGGGCCGGCTCAGCGCCACCGGCGCCGCCAACGTCGGCATGCTGTTCCAGCACGGCGCGCTGTTCTCGGCCTTCAGCGTGCTCGACAACGTCGCGTTCCCGCTGCGCGAACTCAAGCTCCTGCCCGACGACCTGATCCGCGATGCCGCACTGGTCAAGCTGCAGATGGTCGGGCTCGAGCCGCAGCAGGCGACCAAGAGTCCGGCCGATTTGTCGGGCGGCATGATCAAGCGGGTGGCACTGGCGCGCGCGCTGATCATGGATCCGCCGCTGCTCCTGCTCGACGAGCCCACCGCCGGCCTGGACCCCGAAAGCGCCGACGGCTTCTGCGACCTGTTGCGCGGGCTGCATCGCGAACTGGGGCTCACGGTGGTGATGGTCACGCACGACCTGGACACGCTGTTCGACCTCAGCACCCGCATCGCGGTGCTGGCCGATCAGCGCGTGATCGTCGCCGGCACGGCACGCGACGTCATCGCCTACCCGCATCCCTTCATCCACGAATACTTTCTCGGCGGCCGCGGCCAGCGCGCCATGGAGGCGCTCCACGAAGGCGTGCCGCCCTCGACCGTCTCGGGGCTTGCCGGCGCCGGCCGGACCCCACTCACTGAAAGGTAGCTGCCATGGAAAATAAGGCCCATGCCATCGCCGCCGGCGCCTTCGTGCTCGGCCTGATCGCCGCGATCATCGCGCTGGTGGTCTGGTTCACGCGCGACAACACGGTGCGCAACATCTACGAACTCTCGACCCGCGACCCAGTGAGCGGGCTGCAGCCGCAGGCGACGGTGCGCTACCGCGGCATCGCCGTCGGCAAGGTCGCCTCGATCGACTTCGATCCCAAGGTGAAGGGCAATGTGCGCGTGCGCATCACGGTCGACGAGCGCGTGCCGCTCACGACCTCGAGCTATGCCACGCTGAGTTACCAGGGCGTGACCGGCCTGGCCTTCATTGCGATCGACGACAAGGGCGAATCGCAGGTGGCGCTCACGCCGAACAACGACGATCCACCGCGCATCCCGCTCAAGCCCTCGGTGCTGGCGCAGCTGCAGGACCGCGGTGAGGCCATCATCAACCAGATCGACGAGGTGACGAAGAAGGCCAACACGCTGCTGGGCGACGACAACCAGAAACGCATCGCCGACGCGCTGGAAAACATCGCGCAGGCTTCGGCCAGCGCCAACCAGCTCACGCGCTCGCTCGACAACACGGTGAAGAACGGGCTCAACCCGACGCTGGCCACCTTGCCGCCGCTGGTGGACCGCACGAGGGATACCATGGCTTCGCTCAAGACGGCCGCCGGCGACGTCTCGCGCGTGGCCAACAACTTCAACGGCACCGTGAACCGGCTGAATGCGAAGGACGGCCCGATCGACCGGTTGGGCGACGGCACCAAGTCCCTGGCGCAGGCGGTCGACTCCTTCAACAGCGCCACGCTGCCGCGCGTGAACCGCGTCGCCGAGGACACCTCGCGCGCGGTGCGCCGCCTCGGCCGCGCGGCCGACGGCATCAACGACAACCCGCAATCGCTGCTGTTCGGCAGCGGCGGCGTGGTCGCCGGGCCGGGCGAGCCCGGATTTTCCGCGCCGGCCGCCGCGCCGGCGCGGCCTTGAAAGTGACGACCATGAACGACGTACTCCAGAACATGGCCGCTCGCGCAGCGCGGGCGCGCCTCTCGGCCGTCGCAGGCATCGCCGCCGTGCTGCTGACGGCGGGCTGCGGCGCCTTGCCCGACAAGCCCGCTCGCGCCACGCTGTACGACTTCGGCCCCAACCTCGCCGCATCCACGGCGCCGGCACCTGTCAATCCGCACGCGCTGCCGCTCATCGCGCTGGCCGAGATCGAGGCCGGCACGCGGCTCGAGGGCACGCAGCTGCTCTACCGCCTGGGCTATGCCGATGCCAACCAGCTGCGGCCCTATGGCCAATCGCGCTGGAGCCTGGCGCCGGCGCAGCTGTTGCACCAGCGCCTGCGCGACGCGCTGGCCGCGCGCCGCACCGTGCTCGGTCCGGAAGAGAGCGCCACCATCGCGCGCAGCGAGGGCAAGGTGCCCGACACGCTCAGGGTGTCGCTCGAGGAATTCAGCCACTACTTCGAATCGCCGACCCGGAGCGTGGGCCTGGTGCGCCTGCGCGCGACCCTGATCCGCAGCAATGCCGGCGGCGACCGCGTGCTCGCGCAGCAGAGCTTCATGGTGCAGCGGCCCGCGCCGAGCGCCGACGCGCCCGGCGGCGTGAAGGGGCTGGCAGCGGCGAGCGATGCGGCGGTGGCGGAACTGGTGACATGGGTGGACCAGCCCCGCTGAGCAGAGGCCGGCCGCATGCACCGCATCGGTCTCATCTCCGACACGCATGGCCTGCTGCGGCCCGAGGCGCTCGCGTTCCTGCGCGGTTGCGAGCACATCGTGCATGGCGGTGATATCGGCGATGCGAGCATTCTCGAAGCGCTGGCCGCCATCGCGCCGCTGACGGCGGTGCGCGGCAACAACGACCGGGGGGCGTGGGCCGAGGCGGTGCCCGACACGGCGCTGGTCGAGTTCGGCGGCCTGCGTCTCTATGCGATCCACGATCTCGCGCAGCTCGACATCGACCCGGCCGCCGCGGGCGTCCGGGTGGTGGTGTCCGGGCACTCGCATCGGCCGCGGACCGAAGAGCGCGATGGGGTTCTCTACGTCAATCCCGGCAGCGCCGGCCCGCGCCGCTTCAGGCTGCCGATTTCGGCGGCGGAGCTGAAGATCGATGACGGCGTGGTCACGCCGCGCATCGTCGAACTGGTGAAGGGCTAGGGCGCGCGCGCGAGCGCCGGAAACAGCGTGCCGAGCCCGTCGGCCATCACCTCGACCGCCAGCGCCGCAAGGATCAGGCCCATCAAGCGCGTCATCACGTTGATGCCGGTCTTGCCGAGCACGCGTGCGATCGGCTCGGCCAGCGAGAAGGTGAGGCCGGTCGCCAGCCCGATCACCATGCCGTAGCCGACCAGCACCGCGAGCTCCCAGAGGTGCTGCGTCTTCTCGGCATAGATGACCACGGTCGACATGGTGGCCGGCCCGGTCAGGAGCGGAATGGCGAGCGGCACCACCGCGATCGAGGCGCCCAGCGAGGCCTTCACTTCCGTGGCCCGGATCTCCTCCTTGTTGGTCTTGGATTCGGCCGGCTGCGCGTTGAGCATGCTGAGCGAGCTGATCAGGAGCAGCATGCCGCCGCCGACCTGGAAGCTCGCGATCGAGATGCCGAAGAAGGACAGCAACTGAAGCCCGAGCAGCGCGCAGACCGCGATGACCACGAAGGCGCTGAAGGCCGACACCCACGCGGTGCGTTTGCGCTGGGCCTCGGTATAGCCCTGCGTGTAGTGGATGAAGAAAGGCACGATCGCCAGCGGATTCACGATGGCCAGCAGCGTGATCATCGGCTTGACCAGGTCCATCGTCGGTGTTGCCATCACCTTCCGCCTGTCACGTCGAGAAAGGTGGCCGTCACGTAGCTCGCTTCTTCCGACAGCAGCCACACGATGCCGTTGGCGACCTCCTGGGCGCTGCCGGTGCGCTTCATCGGCACGGTGGGGGCGAGCTGGGCGGCGCGGTCGGGCAGGCCGCCCGAGGCATGGATCTCGGTGTCGATCAGGCCCGGTCGCACCGCGTTGACGCGGATGCCTTCGTCGGCGACCTCCTTGGCCAGCCCGATCGTGAAGCTGTCGATGGCACCCTTGCTGGCCGCGTAGTCGACGTACTGGCCCGGCGAGCCCAGGCGCGCGGCGGCGCTGGAGAGATTGACGATGGCGCCGCCGCTGCCGCCGTGCTTCGTGCTCATGCGCCGCACCGCCTCGCGTGCGCAGAGGAAGCTGCCGATCACGTTGATGCGCAGCATGCGGTCGAGCCGCGCCACGCTCATCTGGTCGACGCGCGCCTGCACGTCGACCACGCCGGCGTTGTTGACCAGCGCCGTGAGGCGGCCGAACTTCGCATCGACTTTCTCGAACATCGCGAGCACCTGCGCCTCGTCGCCGACGTCGGCCTGCACGCTGATCGCGCGGCCGCCGCCGTCGCGGATCGTGCGCACCACCTCGTCGGCGGCCAGCGAGTTGCTGGCATAGTTGACGGCCACCGCGAAACCGCGCTGCGCGGCCAGCAGTGCCGTCGCGGCACCGATGCCGCGGCTGCCGCCGGTGATCAAGAGCACCTGGTCCAAATCCCACCTCCTGCACGAAAGCCGTGCCTCAGTTAAAACCGTGCGCACGATTACATCATCGGGAGCGGCTTGTGACCCACACCATCGACTACTACTTCACGCCCCAGAGCCCCTGGGCCTACCTGGGGCATGCGCGCTTCGCTGCGCTCGCCAAGTCCAACGGCGCCACGGTGCGGGTGCGGCCGGTCGATCTCGGCGCCGTGTATCCGGTCTCGGGCGGCCTGCCGCTCGGCAAGCGCGCACCGCAGCGCCAGGCCTACCGGCTGCTGGAGCTGGCGCGCTTCTCGCGCCACCTCGACATTCCGTTGAACCCCAAGCCCAAGTTCTTTCCGGTCGCTGCCGACGACGCGGCGAAGCTCATCATCGCGGTCGACCTGCACGACGGCACCGAGGCCGCGATGAAGCTCTGCGGCGCCGTGTTCGCCGCGGTCTGGGTGCAGGAGCGCAACATCGCCGATCCCAAGGTGCTCGAAGTGCTGGTCGGCGAATGCGCCTTGCCGGCCAAACGATGCGAGCAGTCGCAAAGCCAGACGGTCCAGGAGCGCTACGAGGACTACACGCAGCAGGCCATCGACGCCAAGGTGTTCGGTGCGCCGAGCTACGTGATCGACGGCGAGATCTTCTGGGGCCAGGACCGGCTGGATTTCGTCGAACGCGCATTGATTCAACAACCATCCACCTCAGGAGCATGACCATGGGCCAGTTCATCGATCTCACCGCCAAAGACGGCTTTGGCTTTCCGGCCTACGTGGCGGAACCCGCGGGCAAGCCGAAGGGCGCGATCGTCGTGGTGCCGGAAATCTTCGGCGTCAACTCGCACATCCGATCGGTGGCCGACGGCTATGCGGCCGACGGCTATCTCGCGGTCTCGCCCTCGACCTTCCATCGCGTCAAGCCGGGCGTCGAACTGGGCTACAGCGACGAGGACATGAAGGCCGGCTTCGAGCTCAAGACCGCCGTCGAGGCGCTGCCGGCACCGGGTGTGCTGCAGGACATCCAGGCGGCGGTGGAATACGCGGCCCGTGCCGGCAAGGTCGGCATCGTCGGCTACTGCTGGGGCGGCCTGCTCACGTGGCGCGCATCGGCGAAGGTCTCCGGCCTTGCGGCGGCGGCGCCTTACTACGGCGGCGGGATGACGGCGCCGGAGGAGAGCGCGATCCAGCCCAAGGTGCCGGTGCTCGCCCATTTCGGCAACAACGACCACTGGATTCCGCTCGACACCATCGAGGCCTTCAAGAAGGCCCACCCGGAGGTCGAGGTGCATGTCTACGAATCCGGCCACGGCTTCAATTGCGACCAGCGGGGCTCGTACAACGCCGAGGCCGCCAAGCTGGCGCGCGAGCGCACGCTGGCCTTTTTTGCGAAGCACGTCGGCTGAGCGGGGGTATGGCGTGACGCGGCATCTGATGCGTTGGGTGCCGGCCTTGCTGGCGGCTGCCGCGTTCGGCGCGCAGGCGGCCGATTACGGCGGCCCGCTGTTCGACACCCACCTGCACTACAACCAGGAAGCCTGGGACGGCGACACCGGCCCGTACCCGCCCTCCGAAGCCCTGGCGCGCATGCAGCGCAACGGCGTGAAAGCCATCATCGCCAACTCGCGGCCCAACGCCGGCACGCAGACGCTGGCCGCGGCGCGCGAGACGCGCGAGGCCGGCGTGACCGTGGTGCCCTTCGTGCGGCTCTACCGGAATCGCGACGACTACGGCAACTGGTTCCGCGACGAGAGCATCTACGAGATGGTGCAGGCCGAACTGGCGCGCGGCACGGCGAGCGGGCCCTACCGGGGGCTGGGGGAGTTCCATCTCTACGACAGCGCCAACGCCAACGGGCCGGTCGCCAGGAAGCTGATCGTTCTGGCGGAAGAAAAGAAGCTCGCGGTGCTGGCGCATGTCGACGACGTCGCGATCGATCTGCTGATGGCGCACGCGCCATCCAAGGGAAAGGCGCTGCGGCTCATCTGGGCCCACACCGGCATCGGCGGCGCGCCGGTGGCGCGCGTGCAGGCCCTGCTGGAGCGCTATCCGCTGCTGATGGGCGAGCTCTCCTACCGGCCGGGCCTCACCTGCGAGGGCGGCACGCTGTGCCCCGAGTGGCGCGCGTTGATCCTCAAGTATCCGGAGCGTTTCCTGGTCGGCTCCGACACCTGGGTCAACCAGCGCTGGAGCGCCTACGACGAGATCATGGGCGGCTATCGCCGATGGCTGGGTGACGTGCCGCCCGAGGTGGCGCAGCGCATCGCGTGGGGCAACGCGGCGGCGCTGTTCGGTCTGCGCTGAACCCTGTCGTCAGGCGCTCACCGGCTGACGCACCCGCCTGGCAGGCTTGACGGCGGCGGCCTCGGGAGGAGCCAGCGCCGCTGCCGATTTCCGCACGCGGTCCTCGAGGAAATCCAGCAGGGCGCGCAGCGCCGCGCTGTTGTGGCGGCGCTGCGAATAGGCCGCGTAGAGCCACAGGTCGCGCGGCATGTATTCCTTCAGCACCGGCACCAGCGCGCCGCGCTCGACATGCGACTGCGCCATCATCGCCGGCACGCAGACGGCGCCGAGTCCGGCGAGCGCGGCGCCGATCAGCGGCGCGGCATCGTTGGCATCCATGCGGCTTTGCACCGGCACGATGTAGGGCTTGCCGTCGACCTCGAAGGGCAGGTGCGGCGCGCCCTCGGCGAGCGAGTAGGTCAGCACGTCGTGACTGCGCATGTCGTCGGGTTTCTTGGGCAGGCCGCGCCGGGCCCAGTAGGAAGGCGCGGCGCACAGCACCAGGTCCATCTGGCGCAGGCGCCGCACGATCAGGTTCTCGTCGCGGATACGCCCGAGGCGCAGCGCGATGTCCACGCCTTCCTCCACCAGATCGATCACGCGGTTGCTCAGGTGCAGGCTCACATGAACGTCGGGATAGGTCTTGATGAACTCGCTCAGGATGTCCGGAAAGGCGCTCTGGGCGAACCCGTGCGGCGCCGTGATGCGAAGCCGCCCGCGCGGATGGCCCGCATGTTCCTGCAGCTCGCTCTGCGTGAGCTCGACCATCTCCATCAGCGGCTTGCTGCGCTCGAGCAGCAGTTGACCGGCATCGGTCAGGCTGACCGAGCGCGTGGAGCGGTTGAGCAGGCGCACCCCGAAGCGCTCTTCGAGCTGCGCGACGTATTTGCTGACGGTGGCCTTCGAGGTGCCCAACACCTTGGCAGCGCGGGAGAAGCTGCCGCGTTCGGCAACTTCACGAAAGGCTTTCAGCAGGTCCAGGCCGTCCATCGGGCTTCCATTGTTTCAATTTCGTGAATGCGGTGGTTCAGAAAGCCAAGGGTTTTTACCTAGATTCAGGCGCAAACTTCATCCCACACCAACCAAAGGAGATTGAAATGAAGACCTCGAAGATCATCGCCGCCGCCGCTCTCTCGATTCTCGCCGCTGCCGGCGCACAGGCCGAAACCTATGACGGCGTGCACTCGCTGGTGTCGGCCAACAGCCGCGCCGAAGTGAATGCCCAGGCGGTCGTCGCTGCCCGCAGCGCAAACCCGTATGCCGAAGGCTACGTCGCGGGTCCCACGACGGTTCTGGTGAGCGCTCGTGACCGTGCCGAGGTTCGCGCCGAAGCCGTGGCCCATGCCCATAGGCCGAACCAGAACGTGCGCCGCGAATCCTTCGCCGGCAGCGTGATTCCGTCGCAGTTCTCGAACCCGCGTTTCGTGACGACGCGCCAAGCCGGGCTGTAATTCGCCAGCTCGCGCGACGAGCGACAAAGCCGGGCCATGCGAAAGCATGGGCTCGGTTTTTTATTGTTTCGATCCCGGAAACGCGGTGTCTCTTTTCTAGGTAATTTCCCGAGGTCATTCCACCGGAAACTTCGTCGCACAGGCCAGCCATCCCGCGAGCCTGGTCAGCAACCACTCCGACGAATTCCAAAGGACCTGAAATGAAGACCTCGCAAATCATCGCCGCCGCCGCTCTCTCCCTTCTGGCCGCTGCCGGCGCCCAGGCCGAAAGCTACGAAGGCGTTCAAAAGTCGGTGTCGGGCATGAACCGCGCCGACGTCGAAGCCGAAGCCGTCCGTGCGGCTGCCGCTCCCAACCAGAACGTGACGCGCGGTTCGCGTGGCGCCGATCCCTTCACCTCGGTGGCTGATTCGGCGGCTGTGCGTGCCCAAGCCGTCGCCACGGCGAATGCGCCCGACCAGAACGTGACCAGCGGCTCGCGCGTCAACAGCCGCGTGATCTCGACCATGCCCAACCGCGCCGCCACGCTCCAGCAAGCGCAGAAGGAAGGCACCCCCGCGGCCAAGTAAATTCGCCGACCCCACAGAAGGACCGGGCAGCGCTAGTGCGCTGCCCGGTTTTTTGTTTATCTGCTTCGGGCCAGGTAGCGCTTGCGCCAGAACACGACCACCAGCAGCAGCGCGATCACGGCCATCGAGGCCATGGCGATCCAGAAGCCGTCGGCCTTGTGCACGAGCGGGATGAACTCGAAGTTCATGCCGAAGATGCCGGCAATCAGGTTGAGCGGAAGAAAGATCGCCGTGAGCGCCGTGAGCACCCGCATGATGTCGTTGGCGCGGTGGCTCTGCACGCTGAAGTGCATCTGCACGGCGGTCTCGGCGTTCTGTTCGAGCCGCCGCACGTGGTGCACCACGCGCTGGATGTGCTCGAGCACGTCGCGGCTGCGCACCATGATCAGTTCGCGTTCGCGCAACGCGGCCGCTCCTTCGGGCGGCGGCAGGGTTTCGAGCGCATCGATCCAGTCCTGGATGGCTGCGCGCTGGTCTTCGCAAATCTCGTCCAGGTGGTGCAGCGATTGGCGCGCATCCATCAGCGCGCTCCAGTTCGTGAAGCGGCTGCGGGGGTCGATCAGCTCGGCCTGCCAGTGGTCCAGCTGCCGCGTCAGCTCGCGCCGCAGGTCGAGGTAGGCGTCGACGATCAGGTTCACCACGCGCAGCATCAGGTCGGCAGGATTCGGCGGCACGCGCGTGGAAACGGCGCGGACGTCGAGCGCCGGGGCAGCCGCACCGCCGCGCCCCTCCGAGGCCGCAGCGGCCAGCAGGCGGGCGGCAAAGGCATCGCGCACCGCGCCGTCTTCCGGATGGACGGACAGCAGCACGCGGTCGAAGACCGCAAAGCCGACCGGCCGCGTATCGACGCGCCGCAGCACCGGCGGGCCGCCGCGCGCCAGCGTCGGCTCGGCGCTCTTCGGCGCCGTGCCGTTGGCAGCCGCGAGCCGGCGAAAGACCAGCACGTCGTACTGCGAGGTGTAGTCGTAGTGCGAGGGCAACTGGTCGTTGACCAGGTCGGCCACATGGAGGTCGACCAGCTGGGTGCCGCAGAGCGACTGCAGGATGCCCTGCACCTCGGCGAGCGAGCTGCGGAATTCGTCCCGCGTGAGCGAAATCCACAGATAGCCGCTGGCGCAGGCGCCGGGCACGGCCATCGGCGCGAGCGCCTCGTGTTCGGTGATTCGCGAGCCGCTGATTTCGAAGACGCGCATGGTGCCCGACCGGTCCGCTACTGTTGCTGCAGCAGCCGGGCGGTATCGAGCGCGAAGTAGGTGAGCACGCCGTCGGCGCCGGCGCGCTTGAAGGCCAGCAGGCTTTCGAGCATCACGGCATCGTGGTCGAGCCAGCCGTTCTGCGCCGCGGCCTTGAGCATCGCGTACTCGCCGCTGACCTGGTAGGCGAAGGTCGGGACCTGGAACGCGTCCTTCACCCTGCGCACGATGTCGAGGTAGGGCATGCCGGGCTTCACCATCACCATGTCGGCGCCCTCGGCGATGTCGATCGCCACCTCGCGCAGCGCCTCGTCGCTGTTGCCGGGGTCCATCTGGTAGACCTTCTTGTTGCTCTTGCCGAGGTTGGCTGCCGAGCCGACGGCGTCGCGGAAGGGGCCGTAGAAGGCGCTCGCGTACTTGGCGCTGTAGGCCATGATCCGCGTGTGGATCTGGCCGGCGGACTCGAGGGCGCTGCGGATCGCGCCGATGCGGCCGTCCATCATGTCGCTAGGCGCCACGATGTCCACGCCGGCTTGCGACTGCACGAGCGCCTGCTTGACCAGCACCTCGACGGTCGGGTCGTTCAGGATGTAGCCGGTGTCGTCGAGCAGGCCGTCCTGGCCATGGCTGGTGTAGGGGTCCAGCGCCACGTCGGTCATCACGCCCAGTTCCGGGAAGCGTGACTTGAGGGCGGCCACCACGCGCGGGATCAGGCCCTCGGGGTTGAAAGCCTCGTCCCCGGCCGGCGTCTTGAGGCCGGCATCGATCACCGGAAACAGCGCCATCACCGGGATGCCTGCCGCCGCGCACTGTTCGGCGACCGGCAGCAACAGATCCAGGCTGAGCCGGTCGACGCCGGGCATCGAGGGCACGGCGTCGCGCCGCTTCTGGCCTTCCTGCACGAACACCGGGTAAATCAGGTCGTGAACGCTGAGCGTGTGCTCACGTACGAGATTGCGTGTGAAGGCATCGCGGCGCAGCCGGCGCGGTCGGCCCGCAGGAAAAGGAGCGTGGAGGGTCATGCGGAAAATTGTGCCTGAAGTGCCGGGATTGCCCTCTGATACAGCCCCTCGAGCGGTCTTTCCGCGGCTTCGGTGCAGTAATACGTTGGAACTATGTGCTCTACCAATTCGGGGAAAAAGATTAGAACTCGCTTGATAGGTTGTAATGCCTTTGCTAAATTCCGAGTTGGGCGGCTTGCCGCCCCCCGCTTTTCCTCCCTGAGCGGGTGCCTTGATGTGTGACAGCAAAAGGGCTTCCCAGCCCGGCGTTTTGACGCCGGGCTTTTTTTTGCCCCTTTCAATCGCCCTGCGCCAATGGGGCGCGCCACTAAACTGCCGCCATGCTCTGGGTCAAATCACTGCACATCGTGTTCATTGCGAGCTGGTTCGCGGGACTGTTCTATCTGCCGCGCATCTTCGTGAACCTGGCGATGGTGGCGCCCGAATCCGTGGCCGAACGCGCGCGGCTGGTTCTCATGGCGCGCAAGCTGTTCCGGTTCACCACTTTCCTGGCCGTGCCGGCGCTCGGCTTCGGGCTCTGGCTCTGGCTCGGCTATGGCATCGGACGCGGTCCGGGCAACGGCTGGATGCATGCCAAGCTGGCCCTGGTGCTGCTCGCGATCGGGTATCACCATGCCTGCGGGGTGCTGCTGCGCAAGTTCGTCTCGGGCGCAGACCGGCGCGGCGAGCGCTGGTACCGCTGGTTCAACGAAGTGCCGGTGCTGCTGCTGCTCGGGATCGTGGTGCTGGTCGTGGTCAAGCCGTTCTGAGCACGGTGGGAACCCAGCACAAGTCCGCCGCACTGCCCCTCGCGCTCGCCTATGCGGCGCTGATCGTCTACGCGAGTCTCTATCCCTTCGCCGACTGGCGCGACCAGGGCATCGCGCCCTGGGCCTATCTGGCGGCGCCGTGGCCCAAGTACTGGACCGGCTTCGACTTCGGGGTCAACGTCGCGGGCTACATGCCCTTCGGTTTCCTGGCGGCGATCGCAGTACTGCGAACCCGGCCGGGCGTCGGCGTGGCGGGCGCGGTGTTGCGCGCCACGGCGGCCGGCGCCGCGATCGCTTTCGCGATGGAGACCTTGCAAAGCTACCTGCCCTCGCGCATTCCCTCCAATGTCGACCTCGGACTGAACAGTGCGGGTGCGCTGGCGGGCGCCGTGCTCGCGGCGGCGCTCGAGCGCTTCGGTGCCGTGGCGCATTGGCACCGGACCCGTTCCAACTGGTTCGTCGAGGAGTCGCGCGGCGCGCTGGTGCTGCTGGCGCTGTGGCCGCTGGCACTGCTGTTTCCGGCAGCGGTCACTTTCGGGCTGGGCCAGGTGTTCGAACGGCTCGAGGCGGCGATTTCGGAATGGCTCCTCGACACCCCTTTCATAGACTGGATGCCGGTGCGCCAGTTCGAGCTCGAGCCGCTGGTACCCGGCGTCGAACTGCTGTGCGTCATGCTGGGAGCGCTGGTGCCCTGTCTGCTGGCCTTCCTGGTCACGCGCTCGATCTCTCGCCGGGCCGTCCTGCTGCCGCTGGTGCTTGTGGCCGGGATGGCGGCCACTGCCTTGTCGGCCGCGCTGAGCTACGGCCCCGAGCACGCCTGGGCCTGGCTGAGCCTGCCGGTGCAGGTCGGCATCGTGGCGGCGCTGGTTCTGGGCGTGCTGCTGCTGCCCGCGCCGCGCCGGTTCTGTGCAGGCTTGCTGCTGATCGCGCTCGTGGTCCACCTGAGCCTGCTCAACCAGGCGCCCGAGAGCGCTTATTTCGCACAAACCTTGGCGACCTGGGAGCAGGGGCGCTTCATCCGTTTCCACGGGCTCGCGCAGTGGCTGGGCTGGCTTTGGCCCTTCGCCACGCTGGCCTACGTGCTGGCCGCGCTGTCGCGCCGGACGCGGCCGGCGTAGCCCATACCCCGGCGCCCAGTGTTCGCGTCGCACGCTCAATAGAATGGTTCGATGTCCAATTCCAGCATCCCGCCGCCGCGCGGCTACTACGCTCGGCACATCTTCTTCTGCCTGAACGAACGCAAGAACGAAGAGGACTCCTGCTCGAAGCACAACGCCCAGGCGGGCTTCGATCGCTGCAAGGCCCGCATCAGGGAGGCCGGACTGGCCGGGCCCGGCAAGGTGCGCGTCAACAAGGCGGGCTGTCTCGACCGCTGCGCGGGCGGGCCGGTGGCGGTGGTCTATCCGGAAGCCGTCTGGTACACCTTCGTCGACGAGGACGACATCGACGAGATCGTCGAATCGCATCTGAAGAACGGCAAAGTGGTCGAGCGGCTGCTGTTGCCGCCCGAGGTGGGGCGCTGATGAATTCCAGAACCGAAAAAATCCAGCTGAAGGGCGCCGCGGGCGCCATCGAAGTGCTGCGCGACGCGGCGGCCGCGGGCTCGCCGGCGCTCGGCGTGGCGGTGATCGCCCATCCCCATCCGCTCTTCGGCGGCACCATGGACAACAAGGTGGTGCAGACGCTGGCGCGCGCCTTCGTTTCGTGCGGATGGACCGCCGTGCGCTTCAACTTCCGCGGTGTCGGCGCCAGCGAAGGGGCGCACGACGAAGGACGCGGCGAGCGCGACGACATGCTGGCCGTCGTCGAGCAGTTGGCGCCCGAGGGGCCGCTGGCCATCGCCGGCTTCTCGTTCGGCGCCTTCGTGGCGAGCTGCACGGCCGAGAAGCTCTGGGCGACGAGGGACATCCGGCATCTGGTGCTGGTCGGCACGGCCGCCTCGCGCTTTTCCGTTGCTACGTTGCCGGCGGAGGCGCACGAACGCACGCTGGTCGTGCACGGCGAGCACGACGACACCGTGCCGCTCGCTGCCGTGATGGACTGGGCGCGGCCGCAGTCACTTCCTGTCACAGTCGTTCCCGGAGGCGGTCATTTCTTTCACGGACAATTGCCGCTGCTCAAAAGTCTGGTCGTCCGCCACCTGCGCGCGGGCTAGTTTTTCGTCTCTTCGCATCCCCATGAATCGTTTTCTCGACGCGCTGCGCGCGCTCGCGGTGGCCGCTGCCGCATCCTTCTGCATGGTCGTCCACGCCCAGGTGCCGGCGCCGCCCGAAGTCGCGGCGCGCAGCTACCTGCTGCTCGACATCACGGCCAACCAGCTGCTCGCGCAAAAGGACATCGACAGCCCGGTCGAACCGGCCTCGCTCACCAAGCTGATGTCGGCTTATCTGGTGTTCGACGCGCTCAAGGCCAAGAAGATCAGCCTGCAGCAGACCTTGCCGGTCAGCCCGCGCGCCTGGAAGATGCCCGGCTCGCGCATGTTCATCGACCCCAAGATGCAGGTGCCGGTCGAAGACCTGGTCAAGGGCTTGATCGTCCAGTCGGGCAACGACGCCACCGTCGCGCTGGCCGAAGGCGTGGGCGGCACGGTCGAGCATTTCGTCGAACTCATGAACGAGCAAGCCAAGGCGCTCGGCATGAAGAACACCAGCTACAAGAATCCCGAAGGCCTCACGGCGCCGGGCCATAGCACCACGGCGCGCGACCTCAGCATCCTGGCGACGCGCCTGATGCGCGACTTTCCGGAGTATGTGCACTACTACGCCATCAAGAAGTACCGCTATCCCGGCACTCCCTCGACCAACGACACCAACCGCAATCTGCTGCTGTTCCGCGACCCGACCGTCGACGGCCTCAAGACCGGCCACACCGATGCGGCCGGCTACTGCATGATCGTGACCTCGAAGCGCGATTTCCCGAACCTCGGCGGCGGCCGGCGCCTGCTGTCGATCGTTCTGGGCGCGGCGAGCGAGAACGCACGGGCCAACGAGTCGCAGAAGTTGCTGAACTGGGGCTACACCGCTTACGACGCGGTTCGCCTGTTCGACGCCAACCAGGCGGTGGCGACGCCGGCGGTCTGGAAGGGCAAGGAAAACACCGTCAAGCTGGGCCGTCCCGAGGCGATCGTGGTAGCGGTCCCGGCCGGCTCGGCGAGCAAGATCAAGACGCAAGTGGCACGGCCAGACCCGTTGGTCGCGCCGTTCTCCCGCTTCCAGCCGATCGGCTCGCTCAAGATCACGCTGGCCGACCAACCGGTCGCCGAAGTGCCGCTCGTGGCGCTGGAGCCGGTCGAGCAAGCTGGCGTGCTGGGCCGCGCCTGGGACGCCGTCCGGCTCTGGATCAAGTGAGGTCGGCGCCCCTGCGCAGCTGAAATTGCGGCGTCACGGCCGCACTGCTATACTCGTGGGCTTTTCGGAAAAATCCGAAGGGATTCACGTTTTCGTCATCTCCCGGCCCCTTGTGTCACGACAAGGATTCTTGCTGGGGTGTTTTGGGACTTATTCATTCATGCCAACCATCAATCAACTGGTGCGTCAGGGTCGCGAGGTCGAAAAGATCAAGTCGAAGAGCCCTGCCATGCAGAACTCGCCGCAGCGTCGCGGCGTCTGCACCCGGGTCTACACCACGACCCCGAAAAAGCCGAACTCGGCGCTGCGGAAAGTCGCCAAGGTGCGCCTGACCAACGGCTTCGAAGTCATTTCCTACATCGGCGGCGAAGGCCACAATCTGCAGGAACACAGCGTCGTGCTGGTTCGCGGCGGTCGTGTCAAGGACTTGCCCGGTGTGCGCTACCACATCGTGCGCGGTTCGCTGGACCTGCAAGGCGTGAAGGATCGCAAGCAGTCGCGTTCCAAGTACGGCGCGAAGCGCCCCAAGAAGGCTTAAGGCTTTCTGTCGTTCAACGGTGTTCGGCGTGCCCTGGCAGGCGCATCGGACGAAGTGACCCGCTGTTGGGTCGAGTAAGTGAGAGTTCTTGTTGGCTCTCGCGGTGCCGGAAACGGTGCCAACTGAAGCAAAGAGGTTAGAAAAATGCCACGTCGTCGCGAAGTCCCCAAACGTGAAATCCTGCCGGATCCCAAGTACGGCAATGTCGAGCTGTCCAAATTCATGAACGTGATCATGGAAGGCGGCAAGAAGGCGATCGCCGAGCGCATCATCTATGGCGCGCTCGACCAGATCGAGAAGAAGAACCCGGGCAAGGACCCGGTCGAAGCCTTCACCATGGCCATCAACAACGTCAAGCCGATGGTCGAAGTGAAGTCGCGCCGCGTCGGCGGTGCGAACTATCAGGTTCCGGTCGAGGTGCGCCCGGTGCGTCGCCTGGCGCTGTCGATGCGCTGGATCAAGGAAGCCGCCCGCAAGCGCGGCGAGAAGTCGATGGCCCTGCGTCTGGCCAACGAACTCATGGAAGCCACGGAAGGCCGTGGCGGTGCCATGAAGAAGCGCGATGAAGTGCACCGCATGGCCGAAGCCAACAAGGCCTTCAGCCACTTCCGCTTCTAACAACAGCCCACTAGTCAGACAGGCTGGAAGCCCGACCCACCGAATGCGGTGGGCGGGCTTTCATCCGTTAACGGAGTAATTTTCATGTCCCGCAAGACCCCCATCGAGCGCTACCGCAACATCGGTATTTCTGCGCACATCGACGCCGGCAAGACCACCACCACCGAGCGCATCCTGTTCTACACCGGTGTGAATCACAAGATCGGTGAAGTGCACGATGGCGCCGCCACGATGGACTGGATGGAGCAGGAGCAGGAGCGCGGCATCACGATCACGTCCGCTGCCACCACCTGCTTCTGGAAGGGCATGGGCGCCAACTTCGACGAACACCGCATCAACATCATCGACACCCCGGGCCACGTGGACTTCACGATCGAAGTCGAGCGCTCGATGCGCGTGCTCGACGGCGCCGTGATGGTGTACGACGCCGTCGGCGGCGTGCAGCCCCAATCCGAAACCGTCTGGCGCCAGGCCAACAAGTACAAGGTGCCGCGCCTCGCGTTCGTCAACAAGATGGACCGCACGGGCGCCGACTTCCTGCGCGTGCGCCAGATGATGGTGGACCGCCTGAAGGCCAATCCCGTCGTGATCCAGATCCCGATCGGCGCCGAAGACCGCTTCCAGGGCGTCGTCGACCTCGTCAAGATGAAGTCGATCATCTGGGACGAAGAGAAGGGCGTGACCTTCAAGTATGGCGAGATCCCCGCCGACCTGGCCGCCGTCTGCGCCGAGTACCACGAGAAGCTGGTCGAGGCCGCCGCCGAATCGAGCGAAGAGCTCATGAACAAGTACCTCGAAGGCACCGCGCTGACCGAGGTCGAAATCAAGGCCGGCATCCGCCAGCGCACCATCGCCGGCGAAATCCAGCCGATGCTGTGCGGCTCCGCGTTCAAGAACAAGGGCGTGCAGGCGATGCTCGACGCCGTCGTCGAATACATGCCAGCGCCGACCGACATTCCGCCGGTCAAAGGCATGGACGAAGACGAAACGCCGACGACCCGCAAAGCCGACGACAGCGAAAAGTTCTCGGCGTTGGCCTTCAAGCTCATGACCGACCCGTTCGTGGGCCAATTGACCTTCGTGCGCGTCTACTCGGGCGTGCTGACCAAGGGCGACAGCGTCTACAACCCGGTGCGCGGCAAGAAGGAGCGCATCGGCCGGATCGTGCAGATGCACGCCAACAACCGCGTGGAAGTCAGCGAAATCCGCGCCGGCGACATTGCCGCGTGCATTGGCCTGAAGGAAGTGACCACGGGCGAAACCCTGTGCGACCCCGCTGCCATCCTGACGCTCGAGCGCATGGTGTTCCCGGAGTCGGTGATTTCGCAGGCCGTCGAGCCGAAGACCAAGGTCGACCAGGAAAAGATGGGCATCGCGCTGCAGCGTCTTGCGCAGGAAGATCCGTCTTTCCGCGTCAAGACCGACGAGGAGTCGGGTCAGACCATCATCGCCGGCATGGGCGAGTTGCACCTCGAAATCATCGTGGACCGCATGAAGCGCGAGTTCGGCGTGGAAGCCAACGTCGGCAAGCCGCAGGTGGCTTATCGCGAAACCATCCGCAAGACGGTCGAAGATGCCGAAGGCAAGTTCGTGCGCCAGTCGGGCGGCAAGGGCCAGTACGGCCACGTCGTGCTCAAGATCGAGCCGCAGGAAGCCGGCAAGGGCTTCGAGTTCGTCGACGCGATCAAGGGCGGCGTGGTTCCTCGCGAATACATCCCGGCGGTCGAAAAGGGCGTGATCGAAGCGCTGGGCCAAGGCGTGCTCGCCGGTTATCCGGTGGTCGATGTCAAGGTCACGCTGCACTTCGGTTCGTACCACGACGTGGACTCGAACGAAATGGCCTTCAAGATGGCCGCGATCTTCGGCTTCAAGGAAGGCTGCCGCAAGGCCAGCCCGGTCATTCTCGAGCCGATGATGGCCGTGGAAGTCGAGACGCCTGAAGACTACGCCGGCAACGTGATGGGCGACCTGTCTTCACGTCGCGGCATGGTGCAGGGCATGGAAGACATGATGGGCGGCGGCAAGGCCATCAAGGCCGAGGTCCCGCTGTCGGAAATGTTCGGCTACTCGACCACGCTGCGTTCGATGTCGCAAGGCCGCGCCACTTACACGATGGAGTTCAAGCACTACGCCGAAGCTCCGCGCAACGTGGCCGAAGCCATTGTCGCTTCCCGCACCAAGTAAGAAGTTCTGTCTGCGACCGTGTGCCTCTCGTTGCCCGTGGCGAGAGAACCAGCAACATGGTGCAGACGTTAAACCATACACGGGCACTGCTCTTTCAAGGATAGAAAATGGCAAAAGGAAAATTCACCCGCACGAAGCCGCACGTGAACGTGGGCACGATCGGTCACGTGGACCATGGCAAGACCACGCTGACGGCGGCGATTGCGACGGTGCTGTCGACGAAGTTCGGCGGCGAAGCCAAGGCCTACGACCAGATCGACGCGGCGCCTGAAGAAAAAGCGCGCGGCATCACCATCAACACCGCCCACGTCGAATACGAAACGGCCAACCGCCACTACGCCCACGTCGACTGCCCCGGCCACGCCGACTACGTCAAGAACATGATCACCGGTGCCGCCCAGATGGACGGCGCCATCCTCGTGTGCTCGGCCGCCGACGGCCCCATGCCCCAGACCCGCGAGCACATCCTGCTGGCCCGTCAGGTCGGTGTGGGCTACATCATCGTCTTCCTGAACAAGTGCGACATGGTGGACGACGCCGAGCTGCTGGAGCTCGTCGAAATGGAAGTGCGCGAGCTGCTGGACAAGTACGAATTCCCCGGCGACGACACCCCCATCATCCATGGCTCGGCCAAGCTCGCCCTGGAAGGCGACAAGGGCAAGCTGGGCGAGGAAGCCATCATGAAGCTGGCTGACGCGCTGGACACCTACATCCCCACGCCCGAGCGCGCGGTCGATGGCACCTTCCTGATGCCCGTGGAAGACGTGTTCTCCATCTCCGGCCGCGGCACGGTGGTGACCGGCGCTGTGGAGCGCGGCGTCATCAAGGTCGGCGAGGAAATCGAGATCGTGGGCATCCGCCCGACGGTGAAGACCACCTGTACCGGCGTGGAAATGTTCCGCAAGCTGCTGGACCAGGGCCAGGCCGGCGACAACGTCGGCGTGCTGCTGCGCGGCACCAAGCGCGAAGAAGTCGAGCGCGGCCAGGTGCTGTGCAAGCCCGGCTCGATCAAGCCGCACACGCACTTCACCGCCGAGGTGTATGTGCTGAGCAAGGACGAAGGCGGCCGTCACACGCCGTTCTTCAACAACTATCGCCCGCAGTTCTACTTCCGCACGACGGACGTGACCGGCGCGATCGAGCTGCCCAAGGACAAGGAAATGGTCATGCCCGGCGACAACGTCAGCATCACCGTGAAGCTGATCAACCCGATCGCCATGGAAGAAGGCCTGCGCTTCGCGATCCGCGAAGGCGGCCGCACCGTGGGCTCGGGCGTGGTGGCGAAGATCCTCGATATCTGATTCGAGCGCACAAAGGAATCACCATGGCCACCAAGCAAAAAATCCGCATCCGCCTGAAGGCGTTCGACTACAAGCTGATCGACCAGTCGGCCGCCGAGATCGTGGACACCGCCAAGCGCACCGGCGCGATCGTCAAGGGCCCCGTGCCCCTGCCGACCCGCATGAAGCGTTTCGACATCCTGCGTTCGCCGCACGTCAACAAGACGAGCCGCGACCAGTTCGAGATCCGCACGCACCAGCGCCTGATGGACATCGTCGACCCGACCGACAAGACCGTGGACGCGCTGATGAAGCTCGACCTGCCGGCCGGCGTGGACGTCGAGATCAAGCTTCAATAAGAAACTTCGGTTACTTCACAAGAGCCCGCCCGCAGAAATGCCGGCGGGCTTTGTTTTTTGACACTTGGCTGTGGCATTCTCCGGGGGGGCGGCGATTGGCCGGGACGTGAACGCTCAGAGGGCGAAGATGAAGACTAGAACATGGCTCTTGCGGGCCTTTGCGGTGGCTGTCGCGGTGGTGCTTGGCGCATGTGGCGGCGGAGGCGGGGGCGGCGGCGGTTTTCCGATCGCGGGACTGCCGGGCGCGACGACCGTCACGCTGAACGGCACTGTTACTTTCGATTCGGTGCCGAATGCGACAGGGACGCTGAACTATTCGGCCATCGCGATCAAGCCGGTTCGTGGCGCTGTGGTCGAAGTCGTCAACGGCGCATCGGCGGTAGTGGCGACGGCGAGCACCGACGCCAGCGGCGCCTATTCCGTTTCCGTGCCTTCCAACACAACCGTCGTGGTGCGGGTCAAGGCCCAGATGCTGCAAACCGGCTCGGGCGCGAGCTGGGACGTCACAGTCCGCGACAACACCCAGTCCGACGCGATCTACGCGATGGAAACGCCCGCGTTTCCCACCGGCGTGGTGGCCACGCTCACGCGCGACGTCCACGCACCCTCCGGCTGGGACGGCACGAGCTATGCCTCGACCCGCGTCGGCGGGCCGTTCGCGCTGCTCGACACGATCTATACGACTCAGGCCAAAGTTCTCTCGGTGGCGCCGGGCACTGCCTTCCCGCTGCTGCGCGTGTTCTGGAGCGTCAACAACGTACCGGCGACGGGCAATCTGGCGCTGGGGCAGATCGGAACGACCTTCTTCACCAACAGGAGCACGGGCCGCGCCATCTACGTGCTGGGCAAGGAGAATGTCGATACCGACGAATACGACGCCCCCGTCGTGGCGCACGAGTGGGGGCACTACTACCAGTCGGCCTTCAGCCGCGACGACTCGCCAGGCGGCAGCCATTCCTTGAGCGAGCTGCTCGACCGGCGGCTGGCGTTTTCGGAGGGCTGGGGCAATGCTTGGTCGGGTATCGCGCTGGGACGCAGCAACTACACCGATTCCACCGGCCCGGGCCAGGCGCAGGGGGGCAACCTCAACCTGACCGCGGGCACGCCGACCAATCCTGGCTGGTTCCGGGAGGCGTCGATTCATTCGATCCTTTGGAACCTGAACAACCAGGTCGGCTTCAAGCCGATTCATGACACCCTGACCGCCACATCGTTCAAGAACGGCGTCGCGGTTACCTCTATTCATCCGTTCACTGCCGCCTTCAATTCTGCGGCGCCAGGCAGCGTCGGAGCCTTGAACGCATTGCTCGCCGGTCAGAGTATCAATGCAGCCTCGAACGATCCTTTCGGGGTGCAGGAAACGAACGGCAGCACCGTCGTTGGACTCCAGAGTTTTGCCTTGCCTATGTACAAAGCGGCCACTGTTGGGGGCGCCACGTCTGCTTGCGTGACCAACCAGGCGGGGGCGGGCAACAAGCTGGGCAGCTACGTCTACCTGCGGTTTACCGCCCCGGCGGGCAATCACCCGATCACGGTTACAGGGCCTCCCGCCGCGGATCCGGATTTCGTCGTTTACGCGGGACGCCAAATCGCCGAGGCCGACGGCCTAGGTGCGAGCGAAACCGCCACTGTCAGCCTCCCCGGTGGCGAGGCCGTTCTGGTCTTGAACGACTTCAACAACTCGTCGTCGAACACATGCTTCACCGTCACCATCAATTGAGGAGCGCATCCATGCGTGCATATCGCAGCTTGGCAGCCATCGTCGTCGCGTCGCTGGCGATGGGCGTGTCCTTGCAAGCCTGCGCCGACAGCAAGCCGGAGCGCAGTGCGCCCAAGATGACCGCGGCGCCGGCAAAGTCGAACGGCTCCGGCGTTTCCGTCCAGTACCGCGTCGACGGCACGCCGCAGGCCGGGAGTGCGGTTTCCGTCGTGCTGAGCTTCGACGGCATCACCGATCCCGCCGGCGCCTCGGTCCGCCTGACGGCCGAAGGGGGGCTCTCGCTGGTCGGCGCCGGAGGAACGCAGGCGCTGCCGGCTGGCCAGGCGACGACATTGACGGTCCAGGTCGTGCCCAGCGCCGAAGGCGTCGGCTATCTCCATGTGTTCACGACCCAGCGCGGCGCCACCAGCGCCACCTCGGTCCCCGTGCAGGTGGGCAAGGCCGCTTCCGCCATGCCCGCGAGCGACACGCTCAAGCAGACGCCGGACGGCGACAAGATCCGGTCGATGCCGGTGAAATAGGGCCCGCTGCGCGATTCCTTTCGGCCGCTTGCTCTTGCGGCCGTCCGCGGGCTATAATATTTGGCTCTGCCTAACTTGCGCCTTTTTGGTGTTCGTTGCGCAGAGCTTTATTAACCTTCTTCCGCATACCAAACGCTGTCGCCAATTGAAGTGGCAGCGGCGGGAGTTTTGGAGAAAAACCAATGAGTCTGAGCAACTCCCTCGGGTTGCTGGGCCGCAAGGTGGGGATGATGCGTCTCTTCACCGATGACGGGGATGCAGTTCCTGTCACGGTGGTGGATGTGTCCAACAACCGTGTGACCCAGATCAAAACCCAAGAGACCGATGGCTACGTCGCACTGCAAGTGACGTTCGGCTCGCGCAAGGCATCGCGCGTCACCAAGCCCGAAGCAGGTCACCTCGCCAAGGCTGGCGTCGAAGCCGGCGAAATCATTCAGGAATTCCGCGTGACGGCCGATACGGCAGGTCAGCACAAGGCCGGCGGCGTGATTGCCGCGGCCAGCGTGTTCGCGGTGGGCCAGAAGGTCGACGTGCAAGGCACCTCGATTGGCAAGGGCTACGCCGGCACCATCAAGCGCCACAACATGAGCTCGCAGCGGGCGTCGCACGGCAACAGCCGTTCGCACAACGTCCCCGGCTCCATCGGCATGGCGCAGGATCCGGGCCGCGTGTTCCCGGGCAAGCGCATGACGGGCCATCTCGGCGACGTCACCGTGACGACCCAGAACCTCGACGTCATCCGTATCGACGAAGCACGCCAGCTGCTTCTGATCAAGGGCGCGATCCCGGGCTCCAAGGGTGGCTTCGTCACCGTGCGTCCGGCCGTCAAGGCCAAGCCGCAAGCGGCTGAAGGAGCGAAGTAAATGCAACTCGAACTCCTGAACGAACAAGGCCAGGCCGCGTCGAAGTACGACGCCCCCGAGACCGTGTTCGGCCGTGACTACAACGAAGACCTGGTTCACCAGATCGTCGTCGCATTCCAGGCCAACGCACGCCAAGGCACGCGCGCCCAGAAGGACCGCGAACAGGTCAAGCACTCGACCAAGAAGCCTTTCAAGCAAAAGGGAACGGGCCGTGCCCGTGCCGGTATGACTTCCTCGCCGCTGTGGCGCGGGGGCGGCCGCATTTTCCCGAACATGCCCGACGAAAACTTCTCGCAGAAGATCAACAAGAAGATGTACCGCGCCGGCATGGCCTCCATCTTCTCGCAGCTCGCTCGCGAAGGCCGTCTGGCCGTGGTCGATTCGATCAAGGTCGACTCGCCCAAGACCAAGGCGCTGGCCGCCAAGTTCAAGGCGATGAATCTCGAGTCCGTGCTCGTGATCGCCGAGGAAGTCGACGAGAACCTGTACCTGGCCTCGCGCAACCTGGTGAACGTGCTCGTCGTCGAGCCGCGTTACGCCGATCCGGTGTCGCTGGTCCACTACAAGAAGGTGCTGGTCACCAAGGGCGCCGTCGACAAGCTCAAGGAGATGTTCGCATGAGCCGCATGAACCCGACTCCGCAGCAGCGTCAGTTCGACGAAGGTCGTCTGATGAGCGTTCTGGTCGCCCCGATCGTGTCCGAAAAGGCCACGATGGTCGGCGAGAAGTCGAACGCAGTCACTTTCAAGGTGTTGCAGGACGCCACCAAGCCCGAGATCAAGGCCGCCGTCGAACTGATGTTCAAGGTCCAAGTCCAGGGCGTGTCGGTGCTCAACACCAAGGGCAAGACCAAGCGCTTCGGCAAGTCCGTCGGCCGCCGCGACAACGTTCGCAAGGCCTATGTGACGCTGAAGGCCGGTCAAGAGCTCAATCTCGTTGGGGAAGGCGCTTAATCATGGCCGTCATCAAGATGAAACCCACTTCGCCGGGCCAGCGCGGCGCGGTGAAGATCTCGCGGGACCACCTCTACAAGGGTGCGCCGCACGCTGCCCTGCTGGAACCCCAGTTCCAGAAGGCCGGCCGCAACAACAACGGTCACATCACGACCCGTCACAAGGGTGGTGGCCACAAGCACCACTACCGCGTGGTGGACTTCGTGCGCAACAAGGACGGCATCCCGGCCAAGGTCGAACGCATCGAGTACGACCCGAACCGCACCGCCCACATCGCGCTCGTGTGCTACGCCGATGGCGAGCGCCGCTACATCATCGCCCCGCGCGGCCTGGAAGCCGGTGCAACGCTGTTGAGCGGGGCGGAAGCCCCGATCCGCGCCGGCAACACGCTGCCGATCCGCAACATTCCCGTGGGTTCGACGATCCACTGCATCGAACTGCAGCCCGGCAAGGGCGCGCAGATCGCCCGTTCGGCCGGTACCTCGGCCACGCTGCTGGCCCGCGAAGGCGTCTACGCCCAGGTCCGCATGCGCTCGGGTGAAGTTCGCCGCGTGCACGTCGAGTGCCGCGCGACCATCGGTGAAGTCGCCAACGAAGAACACAGCCTGCGCCAGCTCGGCAAGGCCGGTGTGAAGCGCTGGATGGGTATCCGCCCGACCGTTCGCGGCGTGGTGATGAACCCGGTCGACCACCCGCACGGCGGCGGCGAAGGCAAGACCGGCGAAGGCCGTCATCCTGTCGATCCGTGGGGCAATCTCACCAAGGGTTATCGCACCCGCAACAACAAGCGCACGCAGGTCTTCATCGTGTCGCGTCGCAAGAAATAAGGGACAGCACAATGACTCGCTCTCTCAAAAAGGGTCCGTTCGTCGACCACCACCTGGTGGCCAAGGCCGACAAGGCCGTGACGACCAAGGACAAGAAGCCGATCAAGACCTGGTCGCGCCGCTCGATGGTCTTGCCCGAGTTCATCGGCCTGACCATTGCCGTGCACAACGGCAAGCAGCACGTGCCTGTCTATATCACCGACCAGATGGTCGGCCACAAGCTCGGCGAATTTGCGCTCACGCGCACGTTCAAGGGGCACCCCGCGGACAAGAAAGTCCAGAAGAAGTAAGGAACGACCATGTCTGAAACACGTGCAGTCCTCCGCGGCGTCCGCCTTTCGGTCGACAAGGGCCGTCTGGTCGCCGACCTGATCCGCGGCAAGAAGGTCGATCAAGCGCTCAACATCCTGCAGTTCACGCAGAAGAAGGCCGCTGTGATCGTCAAGAAGGTGCTCGAGTCGGCCATCGCCAACGCCGAGCACAACGACGGTGCCGACATCGACGAACTGAAGGTCAAGACCATCTACGTCGAACAGGGCGCCACGCTCAAGCGCTTCACCGCGCGCGCCAAGGGTCGCGGCAATCGCATCAGCAAGCCGACGTGCCATGTGTACGTGACGGTCGGCAACTAAGAGGCTGGAAGAAATATGGGACAGAAAATCCACCCCACCGGCTTCCGCCTCGCGGTCAGCCGTAACTGGTCCAGCCGCTGGTACGCAAGCAACCGCGACTTCGCGGGCATGCTGGCCGAAGACATCAAGGTGCGCGAGTACCTGAAAAAGAAGCTCAAGAACGCGTCCGTGTCGCGCGTGCTGATCGAGCGTCCCGCCAAGAACGCACGCATCACGATCTACTCGGCACGTCCGGGCGTCGTGATCGGCAAGAAGGGCGAGGACATCGAAAACCTCAAGCGCGAACTCGGCAAGCAGCTGGGCGTGCCGGTCGCAGTGAACATCGAAGAAGTGCGCAAGCCCGAAATCGATGCGCAGCTGATCGCCGACAGCATCACGCAGCAGCTCGAGAAGCGGATCATGTTCCGCCGCGCCATGAAGCGCGCCATGCAGAACGCCATGCGTCTGGGTGCCCAGGGCATCAAGATCATGTCGGCCGGCCGCCTGAACGGCATCGAAATCGCCCGCACCGAGTGGTACCGCGAAGGCCGCGTGCCGCTTCACACGCTGCGCGCCGACATCGACTACGGCACCTCGGAAGCCAAGACCACCTACGGCGTCATCGGCGTCAAGGTCTGGGTCTACAAGGGCGATACGCTGGGTCGTAACGACCTGCCGGCCGTCGAAACGCCGCGTCCCGAAGAAGAGCGCCGCCCGCGTGGCCCGCGCCGCGATGGCCGCCCCGGTGGCGACCGTCCCGGTTCCGACCGCCGCGGCCCCGGCCCGCGCGCCGGTGCCCGTGGTCCGATCGGCGGCAACGTCGCTCCGGCCGACGGCAGCGACAAGCCCGCAGAAGCCACTGGTGGTGCCCCGGCAGCACCGGGTGCAGACTCGAAACCCGCCGTTAAGCGCGTGCGCAAGCCCGCGCCAGCTGCAGCAGCTGACGGTGCCAAGAACGAGTGATCGTTCTTAGATCCACGGAGTAACAAACATGCTGCAACCTGCACGCAGAAAGTTCCGCAAGGAACAAAAAGGCCGCAACACCGGCATCGCGACCCGCGGCAACGCGGTGTCCTTCGGTGACTTCGGCCTGAAGTCGATCGACCGCGGCCGCCTGACGGCGCGCCAGATCGAAGCCGCTCGTCGCGCGATCTCGCGCCACGTCAAGCGCGGTGGCCGCATCTGGATTCGCGTGTTCCCCGACAAGCCGATCTCCCACAAGCCCGCCGAAGTGCGGATGGGTAACGGCAAGGGCAACCCCGAGTACTACGTCGCCGAAATCCAGCCTGGCAAGGTGATCTACGAGATCGTCGGCGTGCCCGAAGAACTCGCCCGCGAAGCGTTCCGCCTGGCTGCCGCCAAGCTGCCGCTGCGCACCACCTTCGTCGCGCGCCAGCTCGGCGCCTGATCGAGGAGAACACTGATGGCAACACGTAAGAAGAAGGACGCCGCGGCCACGCCGGCCAAGGTGTCGAAGGCGCAAGCGCTGCGCGACAAGGACGTCGCCGGCCTGCAGACCGAAATCAAGGATCTGCAGAAGGCCCATTTCGGCCTGCGCATGCAGAAGGCTACGCAACAACTGTCGAACACGTCGACGCTGCGCGTCACGCGCCGCGACATCGCTCGTGCCAAGACCATTCTTGCGCAGAAGCAGCAGCAAGAAACTCAAGCCGCCAAGTAAGGAGTGAACATGACGGAAGCTAAAAAATCCCTCAAGCGCACCTTGATCGGCAAGGTGGTCAGCGACAAGCGCGAGAAGACCGTGACCGTGCTGGTCGAGCGTCGTGTGAAGCACGAGCTCTACGGCAAGATCGTGGCCAAGACGAGCAAGTACCACGCCCACGACGAAAAGGGCGAGTACAAGATGGGCGACACCATCGAGATCACCGAAAGCCGGCCGATCTCGAAGTCGAAGAACTGGGTCGTGACCCGCCTGGTCGAAAAGGCCGTGCTGGTCTGATCCCCCGGCGATACAGCCAAAGCAAAAGCGGCCCACAATGTGGGCCGTTTTTCTTTTTCAGGAGCAGTTCAGATGATCAAAGTCGGCGACACCCTTCCTCCCGCGACTCTGCAGGAGTATTCCGAAGTCGAAGGCGAGGGTTGCAGCATCGGGCCGAATCCGGTCGACGTGGCCAAGGCGGCCGCAGGCAAGACCATCGCGCTGTTCGCGCTGCCCGGCGCCTTCACGCCGACCTGCTCGGCCAAGCACGTGCCGGGCTACGTGCAGCACTTCGAGGACTTCAAGGCCGCCGGCGTCGACGAGATCTGGTGCGTGAGCGTCAACGACGCCTTCGTCATGGGCGCCTGGGCGCGCGACCAGAAGACCGGCGCCAAGGTGCGCATGCTGGCCGACGGCAGCGCCGCCTTCGCGAATGCGACTGGCCTGACGCTGGACCTGACGGCGCGCGGCATGGGCGTGCGCAGCAACCGTTATTCGATGCTGGTGAAGGACGGCAAGGTGGCGACGCTCAACGTCGAAGCGCCCGGCAAGTTCGAGGTCAGCGACGCCGACACGCTGCTCGCACAAGCACGCGGCTGAGCGCTCGCGAGCTTAAAGATCCACCTTGAGGTAGTGCGACCCCGCGATGGGGTTGTGATAGTACGGCGGCACCTCTTCGAAGCCCAGATCTTCGTAGAGGGCCCGCGCCGATTCCATGTCGTCGAGCGTGTCCAGCAGCACGCAGGCGTAGCCAGCGCCGCGTGCCGCGTCCAGCATGGCTTCGGCCAACTGGCGGCCGAGCCCCAGGCCACGGAAGGCGGGCCGCACGTAGAGCCGCTTCATTTCGGCCGCGTTCGGATAGTCGGACGTGTCCAGGGGGCGCAGCGCGCAGCAACCGGCGACATGGGCCAGGCCGCCCTGCGCCCGTTGAATCAGAGGCACATCGGCCATCGCGGCCGCGTCCTTGATGTCGACCAGCGCCAGCAGCAGCGCGCCGCGCGGCTCCTCGTAATCGCCGGGCAGATTGGCGAGCTCCTCGTCGAAGTTCTGGAAGCACAGATCGATGCCCAGCGAGGCCGCGTAGTCCTTGAAGATCGCGCGCGTCGCCTCGATTTCCTGCCTTTCGTCGGGCGTGATCAGCACGATGTCCGGCGTGTCCGCCAGGGGCAGGGGGCGTGAAGCAGAGAAGCTCATGCTCTGAGCGACGCGATCCACGCCGCAAAGGCCGCGCACACCGCGAACACCACCAGGGCCAGCAGCCGCGAGGCGGCATCGTCGCGGCTCGGTGCGGCGCTGCCGTCCACCAGCAGCTTGTCACCCGAGATCATCGGCCGCACCAGGCGGCGGCGCCTGATGAGCACGTAATAGAGCACCGCCAGCACATGCAGGCCGACCAGTGCAATCACGATCCATTTGCCCTGCGTGGTGTGCCACCCTGTGGCCAGGCTCACCGTCGCGCCGGAGACGAAGCGTGTGAGCGGGCCGGACGCGGTGATTTCGTCGTCGGCCACCAGGCCGCTCGCGACCTGCAGCGCCAGGATCGCAAGCAGCGCGAAAACCGAGAATGCGCCGAGCGGCGAATGGCCGATGAGGTGGTCCGGGTGAGCACGCCCGCGCAGGTAGTTCATGACCGAGCCGGGCGAATAGATGAAGGCAGCGAAGCGCGACCAGCGCCCGCCGATGAAGCCCCAGACGAGGCGAAACAGCAGGAGCGAAAGCACCGTGTAGCCCCCGCGAAAGTGCCACTCCATGATGCCGGCAAAGCCGGTCACGACCTGGCTGATCACCGCCGCCGTGAGCGCCCAGTGAAACACGCGCGTCGGCAGGTCCCAGACCCGCGTACGGGTCGCGCTGGCGTCACCCAGGCTCGCGCGGCGCGTGCTGGGCTCGAAGGTGTCGGACATCGGGAGGATGGGGTGCGCGAGGCTGCGGGAAACGCAGATTAGCAAAGTCGCGGCCGTCGCGCCTTCGGGTTGTCTCTATGCACGGCGCTCGCCCAGCCCCTGGACACTTGTCGCGGCGCCAGCCCTATGGCGCTTTCTAACAAGGAAACACGATGAATCGCCTTGCCTCGTTCACCCTGGCTGCGGCCGGTGCCGCGCTCTGCCTGCCTGCGATCGCCCAGTTTGCCAAGAAAGAAGACGCCATCAAGTATCGCCAGAGTGCGATGTTCATCCAGAGCCAGCACGTGACCCGCCTTGGCGCCATGGCCAGCGGTCGCGCACCCTATGACGCGGCGGCAGCGGTCGCCAATGCCCAGGTGGTGGCCGAGATCTCCAAGCTGCCCTGGGCCGGCTTCGGCCCCGGGACCGAGGGCGGCAAGGCCAAGCCGGAAATCTGGAAGGAACAGCCGAAATTCAAGGAGTTCAACGAGAAGCTGATGGCCGAGACCAGCAAGCTCCCGGCCGCTGCCGGCAACCTGGATACGCTCAAGGCCGCGATGGCATCGGTGGGTGACACGTGCAAGTCGTGCCACGATACTTTCCGTAAGGACTGATCAGGCCGGTCAGGCCTCGGCCAGCAGCTTCTCGATCAGCTTGTGCAGCTCGGCAAAGTCGGGTTCGCCCACATAGCGCTTCACGATCTCGCCGCGCTTGTTGACGATGTAGGTGGTGGGCGTGAGCTTCACGTCGCCCCAGGCCTGCGCCACCGCGCCGGTGTTGTCGATCGCCACCTTGAACGGCAGCTTGCGGGTTTCGACGAAGTTGACCACATAGCTCGGCGGGTCGTAGCTCATGGCCACCGCCAGCGTGTCGTAGCCCCGGCCCTTGTACTTGTCGTAGGTGGCGATCACCTTGGGCATCTCGGCCACGCAGGTGACGCAGCTGGTGGCCCAGAAATTGACCAGCGTGACCTTGCCCTTAAGATCGTCCGTGCTCTTCTTGCTGCCGTCGAGCAGCACGAAGGTCGATGCCGGCGCCGCCGACACTCCCGTACTCAGGTACACGCCCACGCCGATGGCCAGGGCGATCGCGATGGCGGCGGCGTAGATGATTTTTTTCATGGGAGAACGATGGATGGACCGCCGAGATTTTAGTTCCGCCTTCCTGGCCGCGCCCGCCGCCCTGGCATTGCTGGCCATGCGGCACGCTCATGCGCTGGCGATCGACGATCTCAGCGCCGGCGACGCCTCGAAGGGGCTCAAGGCCGCGCTCGAGAAGGGCGCCACCGCGGCGGTCAGTCTGTTGGGGCGGCAGGACGGCTTTCTGGGCAATCCCAAGGTCCGCATTCCGCTGCCCGGCTACCTCGAAGACGCGGCCAAGATGCTGCGCGTGGTGGGCCAGGGCGGCCGCATCGACGAACTCGTGACCGCGATGAACCGCGCTGCCGAGCAGGCGGTCCCGGCCGCCAAGGACCTGCTGGTGAATGCGGTGCGCACCATGAGCGTGGCCGATGCCAAGGGCATCCTGGTCGGCGGCGACACCTCGGTCACCCAGTTCTTCGCCAACAAGACCCGCGCGCCGCTCACGGAGAAATTTCTGCCCGTCGTGACCTACGCCACGGTCAAGGTCAAGCTGGCCGAGAAATACAACCACATCGCCGGCAAGGCGGCCGGCTACGGCCTGGTGAAAAAGGAAGACGCCAACATCCAGCGCTACGTGACCGGCAAGTCGCTCGACGGGCTCTACCTCATGATCGGCGAGGAAGAACGCAAGATCCGCCAGGACCCGGTCGGCAGCGGCAGCGCCATTCTGCAGAAGGTGTTCGGCGCATTGCGTTGATGCTCTTTTCGTTCCGTCCCCGATTCGCGGCGCTCGCCCTGGCCGCTGCCGCCCTCGGCGCCTGCAGCCCGGTCTTCAATTGGCGCGAAGTCCCGATCGGGGACGACGGCTTGATCGCGCTCCTGCCTTGCAAGGCCGACCGCGCGACGCGCATGCTGCCGCTCGGCGCCGAGCTGATCAGCGTCGACGTGACCGGTTGCGAGGCCGGCGGCGCCACATTCGCCGTCGCGCATGCCGCGGCCAGCGATGCGGCGCAGGCCGAGTCCTGGATGCACGCCTGGCGTGCGGCAACGCGCACGCAGCTGGCCGGTGCCCCGATGGCCGAGGCGCCGGCCGTGCTGCCCCGGGCCACCGACTCGCCCGGGCCCATGCGGCTCGAAACCCAGGCCGGCGCCAGCGCGCCGACCCACGTGCTCTGGTTCGCCCAGCAGCGCGCCGGAAAGATGGCGCTCTACCAGGCGACCGTGCTCGGCAAGCCTTCTTCGCCCGAGGCGCGCGCCATCTTTTTCGAGGGATTGCGTCTTCCGTGAGCGGCGTTCTTGCAGGCCGCGGCCGGATCGCCGCGGTCTTCCTGGCCTTTGCTTTCGCCTACTTTCTCTCGACGCTGGTGCGTGCCATCACCGCCACGCTGTCGCCCACGCTGACGGCGGACTTCGAGCTCCATTCGCGCGACCTCGGCTTGCTCGCGGGGGGCTATTTCCTCGGCTTCGCGTTCACGCAACTGCCGATGGGCAACTGGCTCGATCGCCACGGCCCCAAGCGCGTGATCCTCTGCTTCCTGGCGGTGGCGGTCGCCGGCTGCCTGCTGTTTTCGGTGGCGACGCAGTTCTGGCTGCTGCTGGCGGCGCGCGTGCTCACCGGCGTAGGCGTCAGCGCCTGCCTCATGGCGCCGTTGACCGGCTACCGCCGCTGGTTCGACCCGGCGCTGCAGCTGCGCAGCAACTCCTGGATGCTCATGATCGGCTCGCTCGGCCTGGTCGCCGCCACGCTGCCGGTGCAATGGCTGATGCCGCTGGTGGGCTGGCGGCCGCTTTTCTGGCTGCTCGCGGCCGGCGTGCTGGTTTCGATGCTGGTGATCGCCTGGGCGGCGCCGACCTGGGACAACGCCGCCCACGCCGCGAACGTTCAGGAAGTTGCGACGCCTCGCCAGGACGCCGGCTACGCCGCCGTGTGGCGCGATCCCTTTTTCCGCAAGCTCATGCCGATCGGTTTCTTCAATTACGGCGGCTTCGTCGCCATGCTGACGCTCTGGGTCGTCCCGTGGCTCACGCGTGTCGCCGGCTATGCGTCGGCCCAGGCCGCGGATGCACTGTTCTGGATCAGCATCGCGATGCTCGTCACCTACTGGCTCTGGGGTGCCGCCAACCCGTGGCTGGTGCGCCGCGGCATCGCCGCTGCCCGGCTGATCGGCTGGGGCCTGCCGCTCGCCATGGCGGCCCTGGCCGCCATTCTGGTGCTCGGCCCCGCGGCGGGCACCGTGGCCTGGGCGATTTTCCTCTGCAGCTCGACCGTCGTGGCGCTGGCCCAGCCCGCGGTCGCGATGGCGCTGCCCGCCTCGCTGGCGGGGCGCGCCCTCTCGGCGTACAACCTGGTGGTGTTTCTCGGCGTTTTCGTGGTTCAGTGGGGCGTCGGCCTCTTGGTCGACCTGTTCGGTCGCGCCGGCCTCGACACCGTGGGCGCCTTCCGTGGCGCGCTGGGCCTGTTTCTGGGATGCTGTCTGTTGTCTTATTTCTACTTCCTGTGGGCGCCCCCGCATAATCGACGGACTGCCCTCCGACCCGCATGAACAGCATCTTCATCATCGCCCACTCGCCGCTCGCCCAGGCGCTGCGGCAGTGCGCGCTGCATGTGTTCCCCGACAGCGAGGCCTCGGTCGTCGCGCTCGACGTGCTGCCCAATGTGTCGCCGGACGAAACCCTGGCGGCGGCGCGCATCACGCTGGCCCAGCTGCAGCGCACGCCGCGCTCGCAGGTGCTGGTGCTGGCCGACGTGTTCGGCGCCACGCCCTGCAACGTGGCGCAGAAGCTGGTCGACGGCGTACGCTCGCGCCTCGTGGCCGGCGTCAACCTGCCGATGCTGCTGCGCGCGGTGAGCTACCGCAACGAGCCGCTCGAAACCCTGGTGCAGCGCGCGCTCACCGGCGGCACCGCGGGCGTGATGCAGGTGGCGGTGGCGGCACCCCAGAATCAGGCAAGAAGAAAGCACAGTGACGAAGACATCCGTGACCATCAGCAATAAGCTGGGGCTGCATGCGCGCGCCTCGGCCAAACTCACCAAGCTCGCCGGCAGCTATCCGTGCGAGGTCTGGCTCGCGCGCGGCGACCGCCGCGTCAATGCCAAGAGCATCATGGGCGTGATGATGCTGGCCGCGGGCATCGGCGTGACGGTCGATATCGAAACCAACGGGGAACGGGAACAGGAGGCGCTGGACGCCATCGTTGCCCTCATGAACGACAAATTCGGAGAAGGCGAATGACCTTTGCCGTCCATGGGCTGCCGGTCGCCCGTGGCATTGCGATCGGACGTGCCGTGCTCGTGGTCTCGAGCCGCATCGATGTGGCTCACTACTTCATCAAGCCCGAGCAGATCGAGACCGAGATCGACCGCGTGCGCACGGCGCGCAACGCGGTGGCCGAGGAACTGCAGAAGCTGCAAGCCAGCGTCGCGCTGATGGGGCCGAACGACGCGCCGCACGAACTCGCGGCGCTGCTCGAAGTGCACCAGATGCTGCTGCAGGACGAGGTGCTGACCGGCGGCGTCAAGCACTGGATCGTCGAGCGCCTCTACAACGCCGAATGGGCGCTCACCACGCAGCTCGAGGTGATCGCGCGCCAGTTCGACGAAATGGAGGACGAGTACCTGCGCGAGCGCAAGGCCGACCTCGAGCAGGTGGTCGAACGCCTGCTGCACCGCATGAAAGGCACGGCCGCCGTGCTGGCCCCGACCCCGCCGCGGCGCAAGCGCAGGGCCGAGGACGACGACGCCGATCCGACCGCCAACGACGCCATCGACGCGCCGCTGGTGCTGATCGCGCACGACCTCTCGCCGGCCGACATGCTGCAGTTCAAGAAGAGCGTGTTCGCCGGCTTCGTAACCGATGTCGGCGGCCGCACCTCGCACACCGCGATCGTCGCGCGCAGCATGGACATCCCGGCCGTGGTCGGCGCGCGCAGCGCGAGCCAGCTGGTTCGGCAGGACGACTGGGTCATCATCGATGGCGACGGCGGCGTGGTGATCGTCGACCCCTCACCGATCATCCTGGCCGAGTACGGCTTCAAGCAGCGCCAGAACGACCTCGAGCGCGGGCGGCTTTCGCGCCTGCGCCACAAGCCGGCCGTCACGCTGGACGGCCAGCGCGTCGACCTGCTGGCCAACATCGAGATGCCCGAGGACACCATCGGCGCGGTCAAGGCCGGTGCGGTCGGCGTCGGCCTGTTCCGCAGCGAGTTCCTGTTCATGGGCCGCGAAGCGCAGCGCCTCACGCGCCTGCCCGACGAGGAAGAGCAGTACCAGGCCTACAAGCGCGCGGTCGAGGGCATGCAAGGCATGCCGGTCACGATCCGCACCATCGACGTCGGCGCCGACAAGCCGCTCGACGGCAAGTCGGTGCGCGACGACGGGCATCTGAACCCGGCACTGGGCCTGCGCGCGATCCGCTGGAGCCTGGCCGATCCGGCCATGTTCCTCACGCAGCTGCGCGCCATCCTGCGCGCCGCCGCGCACGGCGAGATCCATTTGCTGATCCCGATGCTCGCGCATGCGAGCGAGATTCGCCAGACGCTCTCGCTGATCGACTTCGCGCGTGCCGAGCTGGACAACCGCGGCGTGGTGCACGGCAACGTGAAGCTCGGCGCGATGATCGAGATCCCGGCCGCGGCGCTCACGCTCAAGACCTTCCTGAAGTACTTCGACTTCCTGTCGATCGGCACCAACGACCTGATCCAGTACACGCTGGCCATCGACCGCGCCGACGAGTCGGTGGCGCACCTCTACGACCCGGCCCATCCCGCGGTGCTGCGCCTGGTGGCCGAGACCATCGCCGAGTGCCGGCGCCAGGGCAAGGGCGTGAGCGTGTGCGGCGAAATGGCGGGCGACGTCATGTTCACGCGGCTCCTGCTGGGCATGGGGTTGCGCAGCTTCTCGATGCACCCCTCGCAGATCCTGGCCGTCAAGCAGGAGGTGCTGCGCGCCGACACGAGCAAGCTCGAAGCCTGGGCGCAGCAGGTGCTCGAGGCCGAAGAGCCGGCCGCCGCGCTCACGCCGGCCGCTGCGCCGCAATAAAACGAAACACGGCGAAACCGCCGCGAAAGGACTTCGCGGCGCCTGAATCGCACCATCGAGTCTTCCTGATCGACGTCCGATCAGTTCTCAAGGAAGACTCTCATGAAACCCTGGTTCAAACGTTCACTTTTCGGTTTCGCCGGTGCGGCACTCGTCGCGGGCAGCCTGGTCGGCTGCGGTCATCGCCATGGCTGGAGCGGCGCTTCCGAGCAGGACCGCGCCGAGTTCCGCGCCAGGATGGTCGAGCGCGTGGGCAGCAAGCTCGATCTCGATGCCGCGCAGAAGCAGAAGCTCACGGTGCTGACCGAGAAGCTGCAGGCCCAGCGTGCCGCGCTGCGCGGCGGCGGCGATCCGCGCGCCGAGTTCCGCGCCCTGTTCGCCGGCGCCAAGCTCGACCAGGAGCGAGCGAAGAAGCTGGTGGAAGACAAGACCGCCGCCATCCAGGTCGGCAGCCCCGAGGTGATCGCGGCCGCGGCCGACTTCTTCGACAACCTGAACCCGGCACAGCAGCAGAAGGTGCGCGAGTTCATGGAGCGTCGCGGTCGCTGGGGGCGCCATGGCTGAAGCATCTGCGCCGCGTTTCGTCGCGCCGCGGGCGCCGAGCGCGCCCTGGGCCCGGCAAGCCCCGATCGAAGGCTCGTCGTCCGGCGCCACGCTGGGCGGCGTGCGCATCGTGCTGCGCCTCGAAGGCCTCGTTGTGCTCGCGGCGGCTGTGGCCGCCTACATGCACCTGGGCGCGGGCTGGGGCGCCTTCGCGATGCTGTTCCTGCTGCCCGATCTGTCTTTCCTCGGCTACCTCGGCGGTCCGCGCGTGGGCGCCATCGCCTACAACGCTGCGCACTCGTACATCGGGCCGGTCGCGCTGCTGGTGCTGGGCTTCGTCGGCGACGTGCCTGCCGCACTGGCCCTCGGGCTGATCTGGTGCGCACACATCGGCCTCGACCGTTCGCTCGGTTATGGGCTCAAGTACGGCAACGAGTTCGGTGCCACGCACCTTGGCCGCATCGGGCGCGCCGACCCATGGTGAGCACGGCGATCCGATGCCGGCGGGGCTGATCCCGAGCTATGTGTTTGCCGGTATGCACAATCGCGGAATGCCCCGCATCCTGCTGATCGACGACGACGAGCACCTCGCGGCGCCGCTGGCCAGTTACTTCGCGCGTTTTGACTGCGCGCTCGAGAGCGTCACGCGCCCGAGCGAAGGCCTCGCGAAGCTGCGCGCCGGCCACTACGACGCCGCCATCCTCGACGTGATGCTGCCCGAGATGGACGGCTTCGCGCTGTGCCGCGAGATCCGCAAGGAGAGCGACATCCCTATCGTGATGCTGACCGCGCGCGGCGACGTGATGGACCGCGTGGTGGGCCTCGAGCTCGGCGCCGACGACTATCTGCCCAAGCCCTTCGAGCCGCGCGAGCTGGTGGCGCGCGTGCAGACCATCCTGCGCCGCCAGCGCGCGCCGGCGCCGGCCGCGGCCACGCAGCGTCGCGTGTTCGAGGGTTTGTCCATCGACCTCGACAAGCGCGAGGTGCTGCGCCAGGGCGAGCGCGTGGAACTGACCGGCACCGAGTTCGAACTGCTGGCGCTGCTGGCCGACCAGCCCGGCAAGGTCTGGAGCCGCGACGACATCCTCAACCGCCTGCGCGGCCACGAGGCCGAGCTCTACACGCGCGCGGTCGACATCGTCGTGAGCCGGTTGCGCAAGAAGCTGGAGCCGCTGGACTGCATCAAGACCCTGCGCAACGCGGGCTACACGCTCGCCGTCGGCAAGGGCCCGCCGTGAGGCGCAAGCACGGCACGCCGCGCCAGTGGGGCCATCGGTGGCGCCATTCGCTGCGGCTGCGGCTGATCACGGTGTTCGTGCTGCTCGCGATGGCGATGGCGGCCGTGTTCCTGAGCGGCATGCAGCGTGCGTTCTCCAGCGGCTGGCGCGAGGCGGCCCAGCCGCTGGTCGCCGACTACATGGACCGGCTGGTGGCCGAGCTCGGCACGCCGCCCGATGTCGCGCGCGCCGAGGCGATGGTCGTGCGGCTGCCGATCTCGATCCGCATCGAAGGCCCCAAGGTCAACTGGGATTCGCATCCCCAGCGCCGCTGGCGCGGCTTCGGCCCGCGCAGCGGCGACTGGCTCACGCGCAGCACCGCCGATGGCCACCGCGTGAGCTTCGGCCTCGGCACCCTGCCGTGGCAGCGCGAGCCGCACGGCATCGGCTGGATCACGCTGGCGCTGCTGCTGGGCCTGATCGTGCTCGCCTACGTCTATGTGCGCCGGCTGCTGCGGCCGCTCGACGACATCCGTGCCGGCGCCGAGCGTTTCGGCCGCGGCGCCTTCGACCAGCCGATCCCGCTGCGCCGGCGCGACGAGCTGGGCGACCTGGCGCAGCGCATCAACACCATGGCGCACGACATCCAGGCCATGCTCGATGCCAAGCGCGCGCTGCTGCTGGCGCTGAGCCACGAGCTGCGCTCGCCGCTGACGCGCGCCCGGCTCAACGCCGAGCTGCTGCCGGCCACGCCCGAAGGCGAGACCGAACGCGCCGCGCTCTTGCGCGACCTGGCCGAGATGCGCGACCTGATCAGCGACCTGCTCGAAAGCGAGCGCCTGGCCAGCCCGCATGCGGCGCTGCAGCGCGAGCCGGTGGACTTGGCGGCGCTGGTGCGCGAGGTGGCGGGCGAACACCCGGAAGGCGAGCGCGTCGTGCTCGACCTGGCCTCCAAGCTGCCGACACTGGCGCTGGACCGCCTGCGCATCCGTCTGCTGGTGCGCAACCTGCTCGACAACGCGCTGCGCTACGGTGCCGAAGCCGCCGAGCCGCCGCACATCGCGCTGCGCGCGGCGGGGCAGGGCGGCATCGAACTGGAAGTGCGCGATTTCGGGCCCGGCGTCGAGCCCGCGCAGCTCGAGCGCCTGACCGAGCCCTTCTACCGCACCGACAGCGCACGCCAGCGCGCGACCGGCGGCGTCGGGCTCGGCATGTACCTGTGCCGGCTGGTGGCCGAAGCGCACGGCGGCACGCTGCGCGTGCGCAACGCGCAGCCGGGCCTCGCGGTCAGCGTCGTGCTGCCTGGCGCCTGAACTCGCTCGGGCTGCCGCCGGTGTGTTCGCGGAACACGCGGCTGAAATGCGAGAGGTTGGAAAAGCCCGAGGCCAGTGCGATGTCGGTGATCGGCCGTGCCGCATTCGCCGGATCCACCAGGTCGCGGATGCAGCAGGCCAGGCGCTGGTGGAGGATGTAGCCGGCCAGCGTGTCCTCGTCGCCGGCAAAGGCGTTGTGCAGATGGCGCTTGCTGCAGCGCAGCGCCTGCGCAATGCCGTCGATCGACAAAGAAGGATCGCGCAGATGCTGCGCCACGTGCTGGCGGATGCGGTCCTTCAGCGCCTCGCGCTGGGTGCGCGGCGTTTCCTGGCCGGCCAGCTCCATCAGCGACAGCCGCACCAGCTGGATGATCAGCTCGCCCGCGCCGCGCGCCGCCGCCTCGCTCATGTAGGGCAGCTCGAGGTAGGTGTTGCGCATGGTCTCCAGCGCCACGCGCGAGATGCCGCTTGCGCCGCCCACGCGGCGCGCCACCAGCTCGCCCAGCGGCAGGTCGGGCACCGCCAGCTGGTCCTTGGGCAGCATCACGATCAGGTGGTCGCTGCGCTCTGGGTTGGCCACCGTGTAGTCGGCGGTGGTGTCGTAGAGCGTCCAGCCGCCGGTGCGCACCGAGGCCTCGCGGCCGCGCTGCGTCACCGCCGCTGACCCCTGCCAGGGCGCGACGATCTTCAGGTACGCGGCCTCGCTGCTGCGCGCCATCTGCGGGGTGCGCAGCACGCGGTGGCGATTGGCTTCCAGCCGCGTGAGGATCACGTCGCCGGCATGCGACGCTGCGATGTGGCCGTCGAACTCGCTGTCGCCGTAGAGCTCGGAATCGAGGCCGCCGAAATGGCGCCAGACCCATTCGCGCCAGACCGGCGCACGCTCGCGCGGCGGAACTTCGTCGGTCGACAGCTGCAGGGAGGCGGTCATGCGCCTATTGTCTGGCGGGCTGCGGCTGGCGGGCTTTGCGGGTTAACCACTAGCGGCGTGCGCGCTGCGTCAAATGCTTTGTGCGCAGGCGGCACAGCGGCGCAGAGTCGCGCTTCCTACGATCGGGGCATCGGACGCAGCTCGACGCCCGCAAGGAGACTCGCCATGACAGACGCCCATCGCCGCCGCTGGATCCAGCAAGCCGCCACCGCCGTCGGCGCCGCCGCCGTCGCGCCGCACCTGTTCGCGCAGGGCGCGCCGGTGAAGATCGGCTATGCCATCGCCCGCACCGGCCCCTGGGCGGCCGGCGCGCAGGTCAGCCAGGAGCCCAACTACCTGCTGTGGGCCGAGCAGGTCAATGCGGCCGGCGGGTTGTCGGTGAAGGGCGCGAAGCGGCCCATCGAGCTCGTCGGCTACGACGACCGCAGCGAGACCGAGACCTGCGTGCGCACCTTCGAGAAGCTGATGGGCAGCGACAAGGTCGACCTCATCCTGCCGCCCTGGGGCTCGGGCGCCAACTTCGCCGTCGCGCCGCTCGCCAACCGCTTCGGCTATCCGATGCTGGCGCCCACCGCGCTCTCGCGCAAGCTGATCGACATGCAGCTGCCGTACTTCTTCTCGCTGCTGCAGCAGCCCGACAAGATGATGGGCGCGCTGGTCGACATGCTGGTCGCGAACGGCGTGAAGAGCATCGCCATCGTCTACATGGACGACCTGTTCGGGCTGGAGAACTTCGCCGCCCTCAATGCCGCGCTCAAGAAGACGGGCATCCAGGTGCTGGAGCGCAAGAGCTACCCACTCGGCGTGAAGGACCTGGCGCCGGTGCTGCGCACGATGAAGGACCTGAACCCCGATGCCTTCATCGGCATCACCTACCCGCCCGACACCATCCTCGCGAGCCGGCAGGCGCGCGAGGTCGGCTTCAATCCGAAGTACTTCTACGCCTCGGTCGGCACCGCCTTCCAGCTCTACAAGAACGTGATGGCGGCCAACACCGAGGGCGTGATCGGCATGGGTTCGTGGAACGCCAAGACCAGCCCGGAGGCGAAGGCGTATTTCGACGCGCACACCAAGAAGTTCGGCAAGGAGCCGGACCGCTGGGCCAGTGGCCATTGCTGGGCCGGGCTCGAGATCCTGCAGCAGGCAGTGGCCAAGGTGGGCCTGGAGCGCAAGGCGCTGCGCGAGCAGATCGCGAAGAACGAGTTCAAGACCATCTTGGGGTCGATGCGCTTCGAGGGCAGCGAGAACGCCTCGATCCCCGGCACCGTGGCGCAATGGCAGAGCGGCGAGTTCGAGGTGGTATGGCCGAAGAACCGCGCCACCGCGCAACTGATGCCGAAGCCGGCCTGGAAATAGCGTGTCCCTCACTGGATGGGCCGAGCTCCTGGCCGGCGGCTTGATCACGGGCGGCATCTATGCGCTGGTCGCGATCGGCCTGAACCTGCAGTACGGCCTGATGCGCATCATGAACATCTCGCACGGCGAGTTCCTGATGCTCGGCGCCTTCCTGACCTGGTGGGCGCATACCGCCTGGGGCATCTCGCCGCTGGTGTTCCTGCCGGTCGCCTTCGTGGTGCTGATGGGGATCGGCATGGCGGTGCACCGGCTGTGCTTTCGCCAGGTCGCGGCGCGCGCGCCCAGCGTCGAAGTGTTCGAGGCGCGCAGCCTGATGGTCGGCTTCGGCCTGATGTTCTTCGTGCAGAACACGGCGCTCCTGATCTGGGGCGGCGACCTGCGCGGCTACGACTACCTGGCCGAGCCTGTGCAGGTGGCGGACATGCGTTTCACCGTCAACAAGCTGGTGCTCTTCGGCATCGCGCTCGCCCTGAGCCTCGTGCTCATCGCGCTGCTCAGGCTCACCTTGCTGGGCAAGGCGGTGCGCGCGCTGATGCAGTCGCCCGTCGGCGCGCAGCTGGTGGGCATCAACACGAAGCGGCTGCATCCGCTGATGTTCGGCATCGGCCTCGGGCTCTCGGGCGTGGCCGGCGCACTGCTGTCGATGACCTACGAGATCTCGCCCTCGATGGGCGAGCCTTACACCGTGACCGCGCTGATCGTCATCACGCTCGGCGGCTTCGGCAGCATCGCGGGCAGCCTGGTCGGCGGCCTGCTGCTGGGTGTGGTCGAGGCGCTGGGCATGCACTTCACGAGCCCCTCGTTCAAGATGCTGCTGTCCTATGCGGTGTTCATCGGCGTCCTGATCTGGCGCCCCAACGGGTTGTTCTCGCGATGAAGGCCGCATTCGCCAACAGGCCCTGGCTTTGGCTCTCCATCGGGCTGCTGCTCGCGGCCGGCGTGCCGCGGGTGGCTTCGGACTTCGTGAGCGCGGTCGCACTGAGCTGCCTCATGTACATCGCACTCGCCTGCAGCTGGTCGCTGTTCTGCGGGGCGACGCGCTACCTGTCGCTGGCGACCTCCGCCTTCTTCGGGCTCGGCGCGTACGCCAGCGCGACGCTGCTGGGCGTGCTGCCCTGGCCCCTGGTGATCCTCTGCGGCGCTGCGCTCGCCAGCGTGGTCGCGGTGGCGATGGGCACGGCCGTGCTGCACCTGCGCGGCACCTACTTCGCGGTGCTGACCTTCGGCATGACCGAGCTGATCCGCCATGCCGTCACCTTCGTCGAGAAGCAGGTCTCGGGCACCGTGGGCCGCGTGCTGACGGTGGTGCCGTCGAACGAGACGGTGTACCTCACGGTGCTCGCGATCGCCGGCGCCGCGATCGCGGCGGCGATCCTCGTCAAGCGCAGCCGCTTCGGCCTTGCGCTCGCGGGCATCGGCGCCGACGAGCAGCGTGCACAGACGCTGGGCGTGGACACGCGGCGCATCAAGATCGCGGGCTTCGCACTCACCGCCGCCTTCGCGGGCGCGGCCGGCGCCGCGATGGCGGTGCGCTGGACCTACATCGAGCCGGCCGCGGTGTTCAGCCCCTTCATCGGTTTCCAGACCGTGCTGATCGCACTGATCGGCGGCGCGGCCAGCATCGGCGGGCCGATCGTCGCGGCCATCGTCTTCAGCCTGCTGGCCGAGACGCTGCGGCTGCAACTGCCCTACGGCTACATGATGGTGCTGGGGCTCTTGCTGATCCTGTGCGTGATGTACCTGCCCAACGGCCTCGCGACGCTGTGGCAAAGGCAGAGAAATGAATGACGCGGTGATTCCCCTGCTCGAAGCCCGCGAGCTCACCGTGCGCTTCGGTGGACTGACGGCCGTCGACGCGGTCAGCGCGCGGCTGCATGCGGGCGAGCTGGTCGGCATCATCGGGCCCAACGGCGCGGGCAAGACCACTTTTTTCAATGCCATCTCGGGCGTCATCGCGCCGACCTCCGGCAAGCTGCTGGTGCAGGGCACCGTCGATCTCACCGGCCGCGGCCCGCACCACTACGCGGCGCACGGCATCGCGCGCACCTTCCAGACGCCGCGTGTCATGGCCGAGATGACGCTGGCCGACAACGTGCGCTTCGGCATGCAGTTCGCGGGGCGCCATCGCACGCCGCTCGCAGGTTTGCAGAGCGAGGGCGACATTCTCGACATGCTGGGCCTCGGTGCGCTGGCCGGTCGCATGGCGGCGGACGTCACGCCTTCGCAGCAACGCTTGCTCGAGATCGGCATGGCGCTCGGCACGCGGCCGCGTGTTTTGTTGCTCGACGAAGTGGCAGCCGGGCTCACCGAAGCCGAGGTCGATGCGATGGCGCGGCGCATCCGCAGCCTGCGCGACGCGCACGGGCTCACCGTCGTCTGGATCGAGCATGCGGTGACCACGCTGCTGCGCTACGTCGAGCGCGTGCTGGTGCTGCACCAGGGCCGCAAGATCGCCGACGGATCGCCGGCCGATGTGGTGCGCAATGCCGAAGTGGTCGAGGCCTATCTGGGCGACGAGATGGAGGCGCAGTGAGCGCCGCCGGGCCGCCCCAAGGCGCGAAGGCCCCCTCGGGGGGCAGCGAGGACACGCGAGTGCCGAGCGTGGGGGCGACATGCACCGCTGAACTGCGCGTGCGTGGGCTGGCGGCCGGCTACCACGGCTTCCAGGTCATCCAGGGCCTCGATCTCGATGTGCTGCCCGGGATCACCGTCGTGCTGGGCCCCAACGGCGCCGGCAAGACCACGCTGCTCAAGGCGCTCGCCGGGCTGCTGCCGCGCGCGGGGGAAGTCCTGCTCGATGGCGCGGCACTGCCTTCGAACGATGCCACGACCTGCGTGCGCCAGGGCCTCGCGCTGGTCGCCGAAGGCCGGCAGCTCTTCCCGCAGATGAGCGTGACCGAGAACCTCGAACTCGGTGCCTGGCTCGCGCCCGCGCGGCTGCGCAGCGAGCGCCTGGCGCGTGCCTTCGAGGACTTCCCGCGCCTCGCGGAACGCGCCACGCAGCTGGCCGGCACCATGAGCGGCGGCGAGCAGCAGATGGTGGCGGTGGCGCGCGCGATGATGAGCGGCCCGCGCCTCTTGATGCTCGACGAGCCCTCGCTCGGCCTCGCGCCGCGCATGGTCGACGAGCTGCTGGCCATCGTGCGCCGCATCGCGGCCCAGGGCGTGACGGTGCTGATGGTCGAGCAGAACGTGCGCAAGGCGCTCATGGCCGCCGACCGCGGCTACGTGCTCGAACGCGGTCGCGTCGTCGCTTCGGGCGACGCGAAGACGCTGCTCCATTCCGACGTGATTCGCCAGGCCTACCTCGGCGTGGCCTGAACCCCTTTCCTTTCTGGAGGACCTTCGCATGACCGTCACCATTTCGATGCTCGTCGATGGCGAACGCCGCTCGGCCGCGCGCGGCGCCACTTTCGAGCGCCGCAATCCGCTGGACGACAGCGTCGCCACCGTCGCGCCCGCGGCCACGCCCGCCGATGCGATCGCCGCGGTCGATGCCGCGGCGCAGGCCTTTGCAAGCTGGTCGCAGACCGGCCCCGGCGAGCGTCGCGCATTGCTGCTGAAGGCCGCGCAGGCGCTCGAGGCGCGCACCGATGCCTTCGTGCAGGCCATGGCGCGCGAGACCGGCGCCTCGGCGATGTGGGCCGGCTTCAATGTCCATCTCGCGGCCGGCATCCTGGTCGAGGCCGCCGCATTGACCACGCAGATTGGCGGCGAGGTCATTCCCTCGGACGTACCGGGCAGCCTGGCGATGGGCGTGCGGCAGGCGGCCGGCGTGGTGATCGGCATCGCGCCGTGGAATGCGCCGGTGATTCTCGGCGTGCGCGCCATCGCGACGCCGCTGGCCTGCGGCAACACGGTGGTGCTGAAGGGCTCGGAGCTGTGCCCGCAGACGCATGCGCTGATTGTGGAAGCGCTCAACGAGGCCGCGCTGCCGCCCGGCGTGCTGAACTTCATCACCAACGCGCCGGCCGATGCGGGCGCCGTGGTCGAGGCCATGGTCGCGCACCCGGCGGTGCGCCGCGTCAACTTCACCGGGTCGACCAAGGTCGGCCGGATCATTGCGCAGACCTGCGCCAAATACCTGAAGCCGGCGGTGCTCGAACTCGGCGGCAAGGCGCCGCTGGTGGTGCTGGACGATGCCGACATCGATGCGGCGGTGAACGCGGCCGCCTTCGGCGCTTTCGCCAACTCGGGCCAGATCTGCATGTCGACCGAACGCATCGTGGTCGACGCGGCCGTCGCCGACGAATTCGTCGCCAAGTTCGCGGCCAAGGCGCAGAGCCTGCCGCTGGGCGATCCGCGCGAGGGGCCGGTGGTGCTCGGCTCGGTGGTCGACAAGAGCACGGTGGCGCGCTGCAACGCGCTCATCGACGACGCACTGGCCAAGGGCGCCACGCTGGTGTGCGGCGGCCGCGCCGACAGCACGCTGATGCCGGCCACGGTGCTCGACCATGTGACGCGCGAGATGCTGATCTACCGCGAGGAATCCTTCGGGCCGGTGAAGGCGGTCGTGCGCGTGCGCGGCGTCGAGGAGGCGGTCGCCACCGCCAACGACAACGAGTTCGGCCTCTCATCGGCCGTGTTCGGGCGCGACGTCGCGCGGGCCTGGAACGTGGCGCGCCGCATCGAGGCCGGCATCTGCCATGTGAACGGCCCCACGGTGCACGACGAGGCGCAGATGCCCTTCGGCGGCGTCAAGGCCTCGGGCTACGGGCGCTTCGGCGGCAAGGCCGGCGTGGAGGCTTTCACCGAGCTGCGCTGGCTCACAGTACAGACCACGCCGCGGCATTACCCGTTCTAGGCTACGCGTCGTGTCGCCTGCGCTACCGGCTTGCGCGGGGGGCGGGGCTACGATGCGCTCCCGCAGACAAGCAGCAGGAGACACGCCCATGAGCAGCAGCACCCTCACCAACCGCCAGGTCCGCCTCGCCAAGCGCCCCGAAGGCGCGGCCACGCGCGACAACTGGCAGTTCACCACCGAGCCGGTCGGCGAGCCGGCCGAAGGCGGCGTCCTCGTCAAGACCCTGTCGCTCTCGCTCGACCCCGCGATGCGCGGCTGGATGAACGAGGGCAAGAGCTACATCCCGCCGGTCGAGATCGGCGCCGTCATGCGCGCCGGCGGCATCGGCCGCGTGACGGCCTCGCGCAACCCGGCCTTCGCGGTCGGCGACACGGTCTACGGCACGCTCGGCGTGCAGGAATACATCCTGATTCCGCAGGAGGACATCAAGCGCAGCGGGCTCACCAAGATCGACCTGCGTGCGGGTTCGATCACCCAATGGCTCAACGTGCTCGGCATGCCGGGCATGACCGGTTACTTCGGCCTGATGGACATCGGCCAGCCGAAGCCCGGCGAGACGGTCGTCGTCTCGGGCGCCGCCGGCGCGGTCGGCCAGACGGTGGGCCAGCTCGCGAAGATCAAGGGCTGCCGCGCGGTCGGCATCGCCGGTGGCCAGGAGAAGTGCGACTGGGTGGTGAAGGAGCTCGGCTTCGATGCCTGCATCGACTACAAGGCCGGCCCCTCGGCCGTGCGCGACGGCCTGAAGGCCCATTGCCCCAAGGGCATCGACATCTACTTCGACAACGTCGGCGGCGAGATCCTCGACGCCGCGCTGGCGCGGCTCGCGCGCGGCGCGCGCATCATCATCTGCGGCGCGATTAGCCAGTACAACAACGCCAACAGCGCACCTGCGCAGGGCCCGAAGAACTACCTGAGCCTGCTGGTGAACCGGGCGCGCATGCAGGGCATGGTGGTGTTCGACTATGCCGACCGCTACCACCTGGCCGTGGCCGAGATGGCGGTCTACCTGAAGGACGGCCGCATGAAGAGCCGCGAGGACGTGGTCGAAGGCATCGACACTTTCCCGGAAGCGTTGACGCGCCTGTTCACGGGCCAGAATTTCGGCAAGCTGGTGCTCCAGGTCGCAGAGTAAATGGCCCCCACGCTCTGTCACTGCGTGTACTCGCTGCCCCCCGAGGGGGCCGCAGCCCGCCTTGGGGCGGCCCGGCGCCGGGCTGAGCTCAGCGGGCGCGCGACCCCATGACCGCCGCGGAGATGATCAGGGCCGCCGCGAGCGCGATGGTCCAGCTCAGTGGCCGCGCCATGACCACCAGCAGCAGCGCCGTCGACGCCAGCGGCGTGATGTAGCTCAGGATGCCGATCTGGCGCACGTCGCCGCGCTTGAGCGCCATGTCCCAGAGGAAGAAGGCCGCGCCCAGCGGGCCGAGGCCACACAGCGCGACCAGCAGCCAGTCGCGCGAAGTGAGCGCCGCGGCCGGCTCCAGCAGGGCGTGGCACAAGAGCGAAAGCGCGCCCGACACCAGGCCGAAGAGCCCGATGGCCGCGGTCGGGAACGCGGGCACGCGCCGGGTCCACAGCGAATAGCTGGCCCAGATGAAGGCCGAGCCCAGGGCCGGCGCAAAGCCCCAGTAGGCGCTGCCGGCCGAGGCCGCGCCAGCGCCGCGCGTGCCGAGGATCGCGATGGCGGCGCCCGCGAAGCCCAGCAGGGCCGCGACCACATGCAGCGGCCGCAGCCACACGCCCGGCAGCAGCGCCGGCGCCAGCACGACCATGAAGAGCGGCCACAGGTAGTTGACCAGGTTGGCCTCCACCGGCGGCGCGTGCCGCAGCGCGATGAAGAGCAGGAAGTGGAAGCCGAACAGCCCGTAGACGCCCAGCGCCAGCGTGCGCGGCGGGACTGTCCAGGCCCGGCGGTCGCGCAGCACGGCGGGCCAGCTCATCACGCTGCCGATCATCAGCGCGAGCCCGGTCAGGAGGAAGGGCGGCAGGTGCGAGAGCGAAGTGCCCAACGAGGCGAGCGTGCCCCAGAGGGCGATGGCGGCGAGTGCGTACAGCGTGGCGGACATGCGCCCGAGCTTAAGCGGCGCGATCGTCTCGCAACGACGGTTCGTCGTCGAGCAATGACGGCGTTTCAGCTCTTTCGCAGGGCGGCAGTGAGCGCCGAAGGCGAACGGTAGCCCGTGCGCCGCGCGGTCTCCGCGACGCTCATGCCACCGCTGCGCAACTGCCGCGCCTGCAGCAGGCGCTGGCTTCGCAGCCATTGCATCGCAGCTACACCCTGCTCGTCGCGGCAGCGCTGGGCGAACTGACTGGGGCTCAGGCACGCGACCGCCGCGAGATCGGCGACGCTCAGAGGCCGATGCCAGCGCGCCTGCGCCCACGCGGCGAGAGCCGGCCAGTCGATGGCGCGCCTGCGGCCGTTCGGCACCACGGGCCCCCAGGCCTCCAGCAGCAGCGCCGGCGCATGGTGCAGCGCGGCCGCGGGCGGCGAAGCCTGCGTCACGCACAGCGCCAGGTAGCGCGCCAGGGAGAGCAGCTGCGGTGTCATCGGCGAGCGTCCCGCGCACTGCGCCCACAGGTCCTGCGTGGTGTCGAGCACGAGGCAGCGGCTGCCGGCGCGCGATTCGAAGTCGTGCCGGTCGCCCGGCGTCACCACCCAGCCTTCGCCCGCGCCGATGCGTCGGCCGCGTCCCTCGATCTCCAGGTCCAGCACGCCATCGAGCCCGACCAGCACCTGGAAATGGTCGTGCGCATGGCTGCCGCGCGAGGCGCCGTAGCGCCGCAGCGAGAGACCGTGCGGAGGCGATGAGGACGTGCTGTTGAACTGCATGGACGGGGCGCCGATTGTCCTCCCGTTCAGCCGGCCGAGCGCTGCAGCCGCATGGTGAGCGAGAAGCGGTCCGCCGGATGGAGGGTGACCGTGACGTCGATCGTTTCGCCGTTGGCATCGAGGTAGCGGCGCACGATCTGCATGGCCGCCGAGCCGGTTTCCACGCCCAACTGCCGTGCCATCGCCGCGGGCACTTCCAGTGCCTGCAGCTGCTGCACGATCTCGACCACGCGCCGGCCGTACTGCTGCTCGATCAAGGTGCTGACCAGCGTCTCCGGCGAATCGCGAACCCGCTCCACCAGGTCGGTGTAGGCCGGGTCCATGTACAGGTCGGTCCAGCAGATCGGCAGCTCGGGCTGCTCTTCGTCCATCCGCAGGCTGGAGATGCGCAGCCACGCCGTTCCTTCCGCGCAGCCGAGCAGGCGCGCCAAGGCGCCCTTGGCCTCGACCGTCTCGACCTCGCGTACCACCCGCACGTGCGTCGCTCCGAACTGCACCACGTCCTCGACCGAGGCCAGCGACTGCTGGAAGCCGACCTGCGGCGTTGCCGACTCCACGCGCGTGCCGACGTTCTTGCGGCGCGACACCAGGCCCAGTTGCTGCAGTTCCTGCAACGCGGCGCGCACCGTGTGCCGGCTGGTCTTGTAGTGGTCGCGCAGCTCCAGTTCGGTCGGCAGCAGCGTGCCTACGGGGTAGTGGCCCGAAGTGATGCCTTCCTTGAGGTGTCGCGCGATATCGGAGAAGCGGGGCTTGTTCATCGTGGGCGTGATTCTGAGGCTCAGGGTTAACACCGAGTTGCGATTATGTTCGGACATATTAAAGTTAAATATGTCCGAACATATGAAGGTCCACATGTCCTCTTCATCCATGCCGATGGCCAGCACCGTCGTCGATTCGATCCTGTTCCGCGACGCCTTCGGCACCGCGAAGATGCGAGCGCTTTTTTCCGACCGCGCATTGATCCAGCGCTACATCGATGCCGAGGTCGCGCTCGCGAAGGCCGAGGCACGCGTCGGCGTGATCCCGCAGGAGGCGGCCGAAACGATCGCGCGCGAATCCACCATCGAGCGCATCGACTTCGACCACATGCGGGAGGAGACCGACATCGTCGGCTACCCGATCCTGCCGCTGGTGCATCAACTGGTGGCAATGTGCGGCGAGGCCGGCCGCTATGTGCACTGGGGCGCGACCACGCAGGACATCATGGACACCGCGGTGGCGCTGCAGGTGCGCGATGCGCTCGACAGCATCGACGCCGACATTTGCGAATTGCGCGCCATCCTGGGCGGGCTCGCGAAGAAGCACCGCGACACGCCGATGGCCGGCCGCACCCACCTGCAGCAGGCCCTGCCTGTGACCTTCGGCTACAAGGTCGCGATCTGGCTCGCGATGTTCGATCGCCACCAGCAGCGCCTGGCCGAGCTGCGCCCGCGCGTCGCGCTCGTCGAGTTCGCCGGCGCCGCGGGCACGCTGGCCTCGCTCGGTGACAAGGGTTTCGAGGTCCAGCGGGCGATGGCCGAAGAGCTCGGCCTGGGCGTGCCCGCCACCACCTGGCATGTGGCACGCGACGGCTTCGCCGAGGCAGTGAACCTGCTGGCGCTCGTGACCGGCTCGCTCGGCAAGATTGCGCTCGACATCATGATCATGGCCTCGACCGAGTTCGCCGAGGTCTACGAGCCCTTCGTGAAGGGGCGCGGCGCCAGCAGCACGATGCCGCAGAAGCGCAACCCGATCTCCAGCGAACTGATGCTGGCCGCGTCGAAAGCCGTGCGGCAGCACGCCGGGCTGATGGTCGACGCGATGGTGCAGGACTTCGAGCGCGCCACCGGCCCATGGCATGCCGAGTGGATCGCGATTCCCGAGAGCTTCATCCTCACGGCGGGTGCGCTGCACCAGGCCAAGTTCGCGCTCGGCGGCCTGGTCGTCGATGCCGAGCGCATGAAGCACAACCTCGGCATCAGCCGCGGCCTGATCGTGGCCGAGGCGGTGATGATGGGCCTCGCGCCCCGCACCGGCCGCCAGCAGGCGCATGACCTCGTCTACGACGCCTGCCGCACGGTGAACGAGAAGGGCGGCACGCTGGCCGACGCGCTGGCCGCGCTACCCGAAGTCACGAAGCACCTCGACCGCGCCGCGATCGACCGCCTGACCGACCCCGCCAACTACCTCGGCCTCGCGCCGCAGATGGTGGACCGCGCGCTTGCGCTGTCGGCGAAGGCGCAGCACTGAATTCTCCCGACCCCACCCTTCATTCCATTCCAGGAGACATGAGCATGCGTTTCATCAAGACTCTTCTGTGCGCGCTCGCGGCCGCCGCCGCCGTGGCTGCCGCGCACGCCCAGGCCTACCCCGCCAAGCCGATCACGTGGATCGTGCCTTTCGCCGCGGGCGGCCCGACCGACGCGCTGGCGCGCAGCATCGCCGAGCGCGTGGCGCGCGAGGTGGGCCAGCCGATCGTGATCGACAACGCGCCCGGCGCAGGCGGCACCATCGGTGCAGCCAAGGCCGCGCGCGCCGCGCCCGACGGCTACACCATGCTGGTCGGCCACATGGGCTACATGGGCGCCGCGCCGGCGCTCTACAAGAAGTTGAACTACGACCCGGTGAAGGACTTCGAGCCGGTGTTCCGCTTTCCCGATACGCCGCTGGTGCTGATGGTGCGCAAGGAGCATCCGGCCAGGAACATCGAGGGGCTGATCGACTTTGGTAAGAAGAATCCTGACAAGCTATTCATCAGCAATGCCGGCGTGGGTTCCAGCTCGCACCTGATCGCGGCGCTGGTCGCGAGCGCGGCCGGCGTCAAGGTCACGCTGGTGCCATACAAGGGCGCGGGCCCGGCATTGGTGGACGTGATCGGCGGCCAGGTCGACGGCATCTTCGACCAGACCAACACGGCGCTGCCGCAGATCACCGAGTCCAAGGTGCGTGCGCTCGCCGTCACCTCGAAGGTGCGCCTGCCGCAGTTGAAGGACGTGCCCACGCTGGCCGAGACCGTGTTGCCCGGCTTCGAGGCGTCGACCTGGTACGGCATCTACGCGCCCAAGGGAACGCCCAAGGCCGCGCTCGACAAGGTCCAGCAGGCCTATCTGAAGGTCATGACGGACAAGGCCTTCACCGACAAGATGAGCGCGCAGGCGATCCAGATGCTGCCGACCGAGCAGTACACCGGCGCCGCGCTGGGCAAGCACACCGAGGCGGAGGTGGCGCGCTGGAAAGCGGTCGCGGCCAAGACCAACATCTCGCTGGACTGAACCCCATGCCGGCCCTGCGGGTGGAGCACGATGCCTTCGGTCCGGTCGAGATTCCGGCCGACCGCTACTGGGGCGCGCAAACGCAGCGCGCGCTGGGCGTCTTCGAGATCGGCGAGGAGCGCTTCCCGGCCTGCCTGATCCACGCCTTCGGTTTGCAGAAGATGGCCGCCGCGCGCGCCAACCTGCGCTGCGGCGCGCTCGACGCGGCGTTGGCGCAGAAGATCGTCGCCGCCGCCGAGGAGCTGCGCGCCGGCCGCTTCGACGATCACTTCCCGCTCACCGTCTGGCAAACAGGGTCGGGCACGCAAACCAACATGAACGCGAACGAGGTGATCGCGAACCGCGCTAACGAGTTGCTGGGCCAGCTGCTGGGCACACGCGCGCCGGTGCATCCCAACGACCACGTCAACGCATCGCAATCGTCCAACGACAGCTTCCCGACCGTGATGCACCTGGCGGCGCTGCTGGAGCTCGCGCATCGGTTGCGGCCCGCGTTGATGCTGTTGCGTCAACGGCTGGACGAGCGCGCCGCGGCCTTCGCCGACGTGCTGAAGATCGCGCGCACGCACCTGATGGATGCCGTGCCGATGAGCATGGGCCAGGCCTTCGATGCCTTCGCCCGCCAGATCGGCCACGGCATCGACCGCATCGACGCCACGCTGCCGCGCCTGCGCCTGCTGGCGCAGGGCGGCACCGCGGCCGGCACCGGGCTCAATGCACCGCCGGGCTTCGATGCCACCTTTTGCGAAGAACTGAGCGCGTTGGCCGGCATGGCCTTCGCGCCCAATCCCAGCAAGTTCGAAGGCATGGCGGCGCACGACACGCTGGTCGAGGTCTCGGGCGCGCTCAACGTCGTCGCGGCTTCGCTGGTCAAGATCGCCAACGACATCCGCCTGCTCGGCTCGGGGCCGCGCTGCGGGCTGGGCGAACTCGTGATTCCGGACGACGGGCTGACCAGTTCGATCATGCCGGGCAAGCGCAATCCGACGATCGCTGAAGTGGTGGTGCAAGCGAGCCTGCAGGTGATGGGCAACCACGTCACCATCACGATGGCTGGCGCGTCGGGGAACTTCGAGCTCAACGTCGCCAAGCCGGTGCTGATCCACAACCTGCTGCAGTCGATCCGCGTGCTGGCCGACAGCGCCCGCGTGTTCTCCGAGCGTATGGTGAAGGACATCGAGGTCGACAGGCCGCGCCTTGCCGCCCATGTAGCCAACGCGCTGCTGCTGGCGACGGCGCTCAATCCCGTGCTGGGCTACGACCGGGTCGCGCAGATCACGGTGACCGCGCTGGAACGGAACATGAGCCCGCGTGATGCGGCTGTTGCGCTGGGCTTCCTGAGTGCCGCGGACTACGACCGGCTGGTCGATCCGTCGGCGATGGCCGGGCTTCCAGGCAAGCCGGCGGCTGATATGGCTTGATCCTGTCAAGAGCGCAAGCCCATCTCTCCGGGTTCCGGATTGCAGAATTCGTTCGCGAATGCCGGATGGGGAACGCGACGGAGCCGGGTGCGTGAGCGACGGTTGATCATGCTGATATGCGTGGATTGGCTACCGACAGTTCATGTATTCGTCGCGGGGCTGCCTGCTTTCTAGGGTCTGCGGTTGGTCACTTGCGTGGCTGCGCAATAGCCGCGCCGAGGATTCCCCTGTGGCCGTGGCTGCGCCGCGTTCCCGATCCGGCCTCAAAGAGGTTGTTCGATAGGCGCCTCCTTCGCGTTGCTTGCCATGTCATCGCGGGTTCACGTCGAGGCAGGCGGCGTCACCTCGCGCGCAATGGCCCACACGAAGCCCGAGAGTTCGCGCGCGATGGCCACCACGATCTTGTTGTGCGGCATGCGCCGCGCGGCCAGCCGCTTGAAGCGCGCGCACAGCCGCAACTGCGCCGTCCAGGCGATGTCGGTCACGGCCTTGGGCAACTCCGACTGGCGCCTGGCGATGACCGCACTGACCCGCGCCGGGTAGCGGTACTGGTGCGCCACTTCCACCAGCATGCGCCGCGCCGCCGAGTTGCCGGCCTTGGTGATGGCACCCTGTCGGCGGCGCTGGCCGCTGGAACTCTCGCTGGGCACCAGGCCCAGGTAGGCCATCAACAGGCGCGGGTTGGCGAAGCGGTGGAAGTCCTGGATCTCGGCCACCAGCGTGATCGCGGCGATGAGCTGCACACCGCGCAGCGCCTGCAGCGCGGCCACCACCGGCGCCAGCGACCAGCCCGCCAGCGCATCGCGCAGCGACTGCTCCAGGCGTGCGATGCGCGCCCCCGACTCGCTCACCGCGTGCAGGTACTCCTGGAAGGCGATCTGCTGCGCGGCGTGCGGCAGCGCCATGCTGGCCAGCCAGCGCAGATGCGCCGCCGTCCAGGCGCTCTTGCCCGCGTACACCACGCCGCTGCGCAACAGCAGCGCCTTCAGGCGGTGGCGCGCGTTGCGCTGTTCCCGCACCGCGTCCTCGCGGGCGCGCACCAGATCGCGCAGCGCCTCGTCCACGGCGTCCGGCACGCGCACGGCACTGAGTTCACCTGCGCGTGCCAGGCGCGCCAGCATCAAGGCGTCGCGGCGGTCGGTCTTCACCCGATCACCCGAGCGCTTGGGGATGGACGAGGGCGCCACCACCTCGCAGTGGTAGCCCAGTGCGGCGAGGTGGCGCTGCAGCACGAAGCCGCAGGGGCCCGCTTCGTAGACGACATGTAGGCAATGGCCCCGGCTGACCAGGCGGCGCAGGGCCTTGGTGACGGCACCGACGCCGCCGGCGACCGCGCCCAAATGGCGCACTTCGCCGTCACGGCCGGCCTCGGCCAGGGCGATGTCGATACTGTCCTTGTGGACGTCTAGGCCAACGTAAACGGTGGCCGCAGTGGTGGTAGATTGACTCATGGCCCGTCTCCTTGCTCGTTGACACGCTGTCCGCCCCTCGGGGTGCAGCGTTGTGGCTCGGCGCACCCACGGTGCGCAACCCACGGTAGTCCTGGAGACGGGCCACCTCAACGGCTCAAGCCATTCTGTCTAGCCGAGCCTGAGCAGCAGCGCCGAGGCCGCGCACACCAGCAGAAAGGGAATGCTGATGCGATGGAACTCGCGCAGCCCGTGCGGCACCTTGGCCAGCCTGAGCGCGATCAGGTTGGCCAGCGATCCCAGCACGCAGCCGAAGCCACCCACGCTGACGCCGGCCGCCAGCGCCGGCAGGTCGTGCACGTAGCGCTCCAGCAGGATGGCCGCCGGCACGTTGCTGATGAACTGCGACGTAACGACCGCGGCGAGGTAGGCGCGCCAGCCTTCGCCGATGGTCCATTGGCCGAGCAGCGATGCGACGGCGGGCAGCTCGGCCAGCTGCCGCAAATCGACGAACATCAGCGCGATGATCGCGAGCAGCGCCCAGTCCACGCCGAGCAGCACGCGCGGGCGCAGCAGCAGGAAGGCACCGAACACCACGGCCAGCCCGGCCGTGAGCCAATGGCGATCGAGCGCGATCACGAAGCCGATGAAGAGCAGGCCCGACAGGGCGAGCAGCCGCGGCTGCATGGGCGCCGCATCGCCGGCCGGCTTGAGTAGGATCGGCGCGCGCGGCACCAGGAAGCGGATGGCGAGGAAGAGCCAGAACAGCATCAGCGCCACGGTCGGCGCCATCATGCCCATGAAGCCGACGAAGCTTTCGCCCGAGCGATGCCAGAGAAAGAGGTTCTGCGGATTGCCGATCGGCGTGAGCGCGGAGCCCGCGTTGACGGCCAGCGCTTCCAGCACCACCAGCCGCGCGAGCGGCAGATGCGCCTGGGCCGCCAGCACGCGCGTGAGCGGCACCAGCAGGAACAGGCTCACGTCGTTGGTGACCAGCGCCGAGAGCAGCGCCGCGCTTGCGGTGAGCAGAAAGACCAGGCTTCGCAGCTCGGTGGTGCGCGCGAGCAGCCGCGCGGCGGCGGCCTGCAACATTCCGCTCTTCTCCACGCCCTGGGTGATGACCAGCAGGCCGGCCAGTGCGCCGATGGTCTGCCAGTCGACCAGGCGCACATAGTCGAGCGGCGCGCGCGGGCGTGCGACCGCGAACCCGATGGCGACCAGCGCCAGCACCCACAGCAGCGTGTTGCCGCCGCCGTGCACGGGCGCGGCTTCAGCGCGCGGTATCGCGCTCACGCAGCTCGCGCTTGAGCACCTTGCCGATCGCGCTGCGCGGAAGCTCGTCAATGAGCTGCAGGCGCGCGAGCCGCTGCGTCTTGCCGAGCTGGGCATTGGCCCATTGCAGCAGCGCATCGGCGTCGGTGTCGTCGCCCGCGCGCCGCACCACGAAGGCCACCGGCGTCTCGCCCCATTGCTCGGAAGGCACGCCGACCACTGCGACATCGGCCACCGCCGCATGGCCGCGCAGCACCGCCTCGAGGTCGCTCGGGTAGATGTTGAAGCCGCCGCTGATGATCATGTCCTTCTTGCGGTCGAAGAGCGTGAGGAAGCCTTCGTCGTCGAAGCGTCCGACGTCGCCGGTGCGGATGAAGCGCTTGCCCGCGGGGTCGAACCATTCGGCTTCGCGCGTCTTCTCCGGCTGGCGGTGGTAGCCGACCATCATGCCGGCCGAATGGCCCACCACTTCGCCGGCCTCGCCGGGTGCAACTTCACGGCCGCTTTCGTCGATCAAGCGGATGTCGCTGCCTTCGGCCGGCTGGCCGACCGTGTGCAGCTTGTCCGGGTGCAGGTGCGCCTCGAGGATGCAGGTGCCGCCGCCCTCGGTCATGCCATAGAACTCGATCAGGCCGCCGGGCCAGCGTTTGAGCACGTCGGCCTTCAGCGCCGCGTTGAAAGGCGCGCTGGTGCTGAACTTGAAGCGGAAGCTCGAGAGATCGTGCGCATCGAAGGCAGGATGCGCCATGAGGCGCTGGTACTGCACCGGCACCAGCATCGTGTGCGTCACGCGATGCGCCTCGGCCAGCTTCAGGTAGCCGGCCGCGTCGAACTTCGGCATCAGGATCACGCAGCCGCCGTACGCGATGGTCGGGAAGAACACCACCAGCGTGGTGTTGGAGTAGAGCGGCGTCGACAGCAGCGTCACCGTTTCGGGGCCGTATTCGTACTTCGCGCCGCGCCGCACATGGGCCCAGCGCATGCCGTGGCCCTGCACGATGCCCTTGGGTTCGCCGGTGGTGCCCGAGGAATAGATGATGTTGAAGGCCCAGGCGGGCTGCGGCTCGACGGCCGCGGGCCGCGTACCGGCCGGCGCGAGCCAGGCTTCGAGCGCGCGAGCGGCCGCGCAGCCGTCGAGCGCGATGCGCGGCACGCCCGCTGCTGCCGCATCGCCGATCACCTCGGCCGCGGCTGCATCGACGAAGAGAAGGCGCGCCTCGGCGTCCTCGATCATGCGCGCCAGGCTGGCGGGCGTGGAGCCGGGCGCCAGCGGCGCGACCGCGATGCCCGCGCGCAGGGCGCCCAGGAACACCGCCGCATAGCTCACGCTCGATGCGGCGCAGATCGCGATCGCATCGCCTGCGTGCAGGCCGTCGCGTTGAAGGCCGGCCGCGATGCGGTCCATCAGCGCGTCGAGCGCGCCGTAGCTCAGCGTGCGCGTGCCGTCGATCAGCGCGGGCCGCGCGGGTGATTCATGCGCGTGGAGCCGGATCAGCTCGGCGATGACGCCGAAGTCGCTGTCCATCGCCGCCTGGAAGTCGGTCATACGTGGAGAGAAGGATGTGGCACGCACAGGATACCGAAGTCCTGGCGGCCAGGGATGCCAGCGGCAGGAGGTGATCGGATGCCGGCTTCGGCATCCGCCGCCTCAGCGGGCGTCCGTCTCTCGATACCAGTAGGTCCGTTTGCGTACGTTCTTGATCGGGATGACCGGCTTTTGCGCCCCCAGGCCGGACTTGCCGTCGGCGCCGGAGCCGCCGCCGCCGCCGATCAGGAAGGGCAGCTGGCGGTCCGTGCCGCCGACGTTGACCGTGACGATGCCGAACACGGGCGACGGCGCCAGCCCGCCGCCGTCGAGCACACGGAAGCTCGACGCGCCGGTGAGGAAGTTCACCGAATAGCTGCGTGCCGTGCCGAGATTGGCCTGGCAGGTGGTGGCGCTGGGAACGATGGGCTGGTTGGTGCCGAAGTAGACCAGGCCGCCGACGGTCGTCGGCGCGTTCACGCCTTTTTCTCCAGCCCCGGCCAGGGTGACGTAGAAGCCGTTGAGCGAGCCGTCGTACGGGGTCGTGTTGGTGGCCTTGAACAGAGTCGTCGGCGCGATGTCGGCGCTGCTGCTGGTGTCGTCGCGCACCGGTGTCCAGCCGCTCGCGCTCATGCCGACCTTGGTGTCCTTGATCATGTAGAAGCGGTTCACGATGCCGTTGGCCTGATGGGACAGCAGCGGGTGCTCCCGGTCACCGCTGATGTCGAGCACCACGTCGTAGGTCTTCGTCAGCACCACGTCCGGCGGAAAGAAGAACTTGCGCTTGGTGGCGCCGGTTCCGCCCAGGGCGGCGAGGTGGGTGGCCTGCCAGGTGCTCATGTCGCCGCTGCCGGTGGGCTGAAGGTCCACGCGCCAGATGTTGCCGCCGGTATCGGCCGCATAGAGCCGGTCGATGAGGCCATCGAAGTCGCGATCCACCAGCGTGACGTCGGCGGGGATCGAGTAGGTCATCTCGGCCAGCTTGCAGGGGTTGCCCGTGCAGCTGCTGCCGGCGCCGCCCGGGCCGGCCTGCCACAGCACGTTGCCGGTCACCGCGTCGACGATGAAGATGCCGCGGCCCATGGTGTCGGCGTTGGGCGGCTCGACATCCTCGTTGGTGTCGTAGCCCGCACCGAAGATCAGCACCGGGTTGGCATGGCCCTTGATCATGGCCACCTTCGGCTGCGACCATGTCTGCCCGAGTTCCGCGAAGTTTGCGTCGGCATTGCTGCGCTTCCACATGAACTTGGGGTTCGTGGGATCGCTCACGTCGAGCGCATAGAGTAGGCGGCCGCCGCGGCGCGCCGACAGGAAGATGTAGGCCTTCCCGGTGGCGCTGTTCTGGTAGACGCTGGGTGCGCCGTCGAAGAAGTAGTTCTTCGGGGTGCCGGTGGTCAAGGTGCCCAGCTTCAGGGTCGGACCGTTTTGGTAGAGCCGCTGCAGGCCCGGGTAGAACTCCGAGGGCACGAAGCTCCACAGCTCGCCGCCCGGCGGGATGCTGGTGGTGGCGCCGGTCGCGTCCTTCATGGTGAGGGCGCAGGTCGACGACACCGTGCAGTTGCCCTTGGGCTTGCTGGTGTCGGTGGGGTTGTTCGGCTGGTTGCCGTTGATGGCGCGGAACATGCCGTCGTTGGCGCCGTAGAACACCACCACGCCGGTCGTGCCGCCGTAGTTGATCACCGCGGGGCGGGAATGCAGGACGTCGCCGTGCACGGAGCCGCGGATCTTGATGCTGGCGTCGGGCGGGCTGCTCGATTCCCGGCCCGCTGCGGCGTCGCCGGCCGCGTAGGTGTCTTCGCCGCGTACCCAGTTGATCAGGTTGGCCGGGGTCACCTTGCTGTCCGTGATGCCCAGGGCCGTCGAGCTGAGATTCGTGTTGTCGGCCTTGAAGGGCATCGTGCTCAGGGCCGCATTGGTGCCGCAACCGGTGCCGATGCAGGTAAATACGTTGCGCGCGGTGGTGGGCGTCGTGACGGCCGCGGTGGCCGAATAGCTGTCCGTCAGGTACTTGAGCCGAATCTGTTGCCCGACGCCACCCTTCTCGACGACCTGCCCATCCTCCCAGTCGTACCCGTCCTTGGCGCCTTGCTCCTTGAAGGCGTTGAGCCAGAAGCCGCCCTGGGAGTCGGGCAGGGAAGCGATGGACTTGGAGGTCCAGAAGCTCACTGCCGACGGCGAGATGAAGCCCGTGCCCGCTGCGCTCAGTGCCCGGTTGGCGTTGGTGCCGATTGAGTACGTGCCCCAGGAGGCGTCGGCGAGGAACAACTGCGGCGCCGTCGGGTCGCTGATGTCGACGCCGAACTGGTATTGCTTGAGGTTGCCCTGCCAGCGCGGATTGACGTCGCCGTCGGGGCGGAACATGCCCATGTAGATCTGGTTGAGGTAGGTGCCTTGCGTGTTGGCGCTCACCGGCAGCACCGGCGCCGCGAACACGCTGTTGACGGCCTGCACCTCGTTGAAGACCTGGCCGATGGCGTCGATCAGGGCCTGGACGTTTCCGAGCTCGACCAGGAAATACTTGCCGCCGCCCTGGTTGGCCATGCTGACCATGAGCTGTTCGTAGTCGGGATTGCTGCCATCGCTGAGGATGATGGTGTAGGTCGTGATCCCCGGGTAGGTCGTCGCAAGATTGGGCGAGCTGCCCGTGTACATGAAGTTCGCCCATTCGTCCGCATAGTCGCTGCGGTACTTGCCGGAGGCCGTCTTGGAGGAAAGCTGCGACTTCCAGCCCGGCAGCGCCAACTGCGCAGGCAGTGCGCTCAGGCCTGCTGCGGTCTGCAAGGCCGTGCCGCCCAGGTTGCCGCTGTCCTGCGGCTTCTGGTTGCTGGTGGCGAGCGTGATGTAGAGAACGAAGTTCCTGCCGCAGGCTTGCTGGTTCGCCAGCCCCGGGTAGCTGGTGCCCGAGAGGCCGGTCTTGCCCTGGTAGAAGGCCCACGCTTCCTGCATCGCCTGCGCGATCTGGTTGTTGTTGCCCTTGTCGTCGCTGAGACTCAGCGCCTCGATGCGCCGCAGCATCTTGCCGACGCCCTTGCTGTTGTCGGAGCTGGCGCCGTCCATGAGAAGCAGCGAGCCGGGCGCCGGCGATGCGGGGGGCTGGACGAAGGTGCCGCCGTCGGTGGGGCCCCCCGGGAAGTACATCAAGCCCAGATTGATGTTGCCGTTGAGTGCCGCGTTGGTCCCGATCTTGGAGACCGCGCTGTGCAGGCCGCATTGTTCGAAGCCGAGGTTCTTGTTCGGGTCGTTGACCGTCAGGGATGGGCAGGTGAAGCTCGAACTCGCACTGGCCGCCGCCGCGTTGTCGAGAATGATCAGCATGTTCGGGGCGCCACCGCCGGACGTGCCCTGGTAGATGTCGATGTCCTCGGCCCGCACCGCGGCGCTGGCCAGCGTCAGCAGGGCCAAGGCACCCAGTTGTGAAATTCGTAAAGGGCGCATCGGTCCTACTCCTGATTGATCAGCACGCGGCGCCAACGGCCACGCGCACCGCGATGCCCTGGTGCACGGTCGGGGCCGGCTCCGTGCTCCCGGGCGGCGTGGCGGTGGCATTGACTTCCCAGTTCGAGTGCGAGCACAGCGAATTGCCGCCCGCGCCCGAGCCGACGATGCCCGTGTTCTGCGCAGCGCCGCTGGCATAGCAGGGCTGGTCGTCCGTGTTGGTGGCGTCCAGCTCGCTCAGCTTGATCGGCTTGACGCTGGTACAAGCCGGCGCCTCCATGACAACGGCGTAGGCCGAGCCGGCTTGGCCCATGTTTATCGACGGCGTGCTGCGCACCGGCAGCGAAGTGAAGTCGGTGCTGATCGTGTCTTCGATCGCCTGCTGCGCGGCCGCGGCGGCCTCCTTCTGGGTCTGCATGTTGCCGACCAGCTTGGTGTTGACGTTGACGGCCTTGATGGACGAAACGACGATCAGCGTGATCACCATCAGAAAGATCATCGAGACCAGCAAGGTGGCGCCTGCCTGCATGCGCGGCGCGGCGCTGCGCCTGGAGCGGTTCATGGTATTTCCCTCTGGCCCGAGCTGTTGTACAGGCGCGCGACCGTGCTGTAGACGTGGCGCTTGATGCGGTCGTTGAAGGGGCCTGCGGCCGGCACGGCCAGGCCCATGTCGTAGGTTCTGGCGTCCGTCCAGCCGCCGCTGGGCTCGGTGTTGCGCGCCAGCACGTGAATGCGAATGGCCATCACGTTGGTCCAGTTGGTCAGCGCCACGGTCCAGTCGTAGGCCGGCGTGGTTTGCGGGCACACTGCAATGGCAATTTCCGTCGCCGGCGGGCTGGCCGGATTGCTGGTGTAGCAGTCCGGCGAGCCGTTGGCGTCCATGTCGATGCCGTAGTCGAGCTGCAGGTTCTCGATGCCTTCGACCAGCGGGGTGATCTTCATCTCGCCGTCCAGGTACTCGGCCATCTTGAGGGTGGGAATGGTGTCGGTGCCGCACACATTGCAGGTGCTCACGAAGTACACGTGCTGCACGATCTTGCGCAGCGGCGCAAGCTTGCTCGGCAGGCAGTCCTTCCGCATCAGCGGGAAGCTGGCCGCGGAGGCGCCCGCTGCAGCCGCGAAGGGCAGCGTGTCGTTGGCGCAGGTGGAAACCTGCAGGTAGGCCTCGGCCGCGACTGCCGACGCGGGATTCTCGACGGGCGTGGTGCTGACGCGCGTGACGATCAGCATCGCGGTGCCCGCCATGACATTGCTGATGCAGCTCGGCGTGCTGCTCAGTCCCTGGATCGGCAAGGGAACGGTGGAGGTGCCCGGGCTCGTCATGGCAAAGTAGCCGAGGGCGGCGATGCTCGTGGGGCAGGCCACCGGCGCCACGGTCGCGAAAGCGGTGCTCGAGGAAGCGCCGACGAAACCGGCCATCTGGATGTCTTCGCTGAGCAGCTGGAGTGCGTAGCGGCCGTTCTCGATCTGGCGCCCGGTCTTGTCGAGCTCGGAGCGCGAGCCCACGGTCGAGACCAGCAGGCTGATCAGGCCGATCATCAGGAACAGGCCGAGCGTGATGGCCACCATCAGCTCGACCAGCGTGAAGCCGCGGTTGTGGCGCCGGTAGCCGCAATGCATGCGCGCTCTCACGACAACGCCCCGATCCGCACCTTGGTCGTGACCACCCGGTGCAACTTCTCGTCGCCGTAGGCGCCGCTACCGCAGGGAAAGGCGGTACTGCCATCCATCAGGGTCGGCGCGGCCGTCTTGGCCAGGCCTTGCCACGACACGGCGATCAGATAGATGTTGTTGGCGGCGTCGTCGAGGGTCACGCAGCCGATCGCGCCGATCATGGCGCCGAGCTTGGCGCTCGACTGGGTTTCGGCCTGGCCGTTGATCAAGTCTTTCCAGGCCGTGAGATCGGCCGCGGCCTGGGTTTGCTGCTGCACGTTGCCGGCGGTGCAGGCCGGCACGGTGGTGCTGGTCGCGCTCAACTGGACGCCGGTGGCGCCATTCGAATAGCAGCTCGCGACCTTCCGGTTCGCATTGAGGCGATCGGCCATGTCCTGCACGAGCTGCAGCGCCTTGATCCGCTGGTAGGCCTCCATCTCGGCAACGTTGGCGCGGCTGCTCACGCCGGCCAGGCCGAGCAGCCCGACGAGCAGGATCACGAGCGTGATCAGGACTTCGATCAGTGCGACCCCATGCTGGGGGGCGGTCATGCGGCGCGCGCGCGCCGGAATGCGCGGCGCCATCTAGCAGGCCCCCATGCTGCTGCTCGGCACGCCACTCAGCCCGATGGAGATGCAGCGCGAATTGACGCCTGCCGTGGTGGCCGACGGCGCGATGGTGAACTTGGTGCTCGTGCTCACGGTGCGGCCGTCCTTGCCATAGGTGATGACGTCGAGGTCGCTCGAGTCGCTGATGGCGAGGTTCTTGTAGGCCTGCTGGCTGTGGAAGACGTTGGCGCCGTCCTTCACTTCCCAGCCTTCGTCCCAGGCGCCGCCTGTCTTCGCCAGACCGACGCTGCGATTGCGGGTCACGGCTTCGCTGCGAGCGAGCGTGAGCGCCGCCATCAGGTCGAAGGAAACGTTGCGGATGCGCTGGTTCGCAACGAAGGCGCGAAACGAGGGCAGCGCCAGCGCAGCGAGGACGCCCATCACCGTGATCACGGTGACCAGTTCGATCAGGGTGAAGCCGCGGACGTGGCGGCGCGTGCGGCGAGGGGCTACCAGCATCCCGCAGCTCCGGTCGACGTGCCCTTCGCTCCCGCTTCGTCGATGGTCAGCGTCCCGCAGGCGGTGTCCCTGGCGAGCTGCGCGCCGATCGGCGTGGCGGTGATCGTGAATCCCGGCGGTGTCGTGCCGGCCTTGGGGGGTGCCGTGAACGAGTAGTTGGACGACACATTCGACGGAGGTGGAAAATTCAACGCAGCCAGATTCGGGGCGTAGATCCGCGCGTCCAAAAGGTAGCGCTGCTGCAGGTTGCTGAGCTCGAGCATGTAGCCCTGGGCGGCCGATCGATTAGAACGAACGATGTAATTGGTATACGAGGGATAGGCGATCGCTGCCAGGATGGCGACGATCGCCACCGTCACCATCAACTCGATCAGGGTGAAGCCACGCGATTGCCGTCGCTCATTGCAGCGCGCACGCCGGCTTGGCAGCGTGAATGCAGTCGACGGCAGTTCCAGAAACTGATGCATGGAGGCCAATCCCTTCGAGCGCCCAGAAATTTCAAAACGTGACTATATGTTAACAATGTGAAAAATTCACATTCGACGATAAGGCCTTTCGCGCACAAGTTCACGCCTGGGCAGGGCGAGTGAAATGGCGCAGCCTTCGAGGCCTGCGAGATGGACGAAAAACGAGGCGCGCACGCACAGGCCACGGCGCACGCGATCTGCTCGCGCCTCGAGAATCCGCAGTGGGTTTTTTACGTTGAGCAGGCCGAGTGCGCAAGGCACTTGCGGGCACTTGCGGGCACTTGCTGGCACTGGCGTGTGAGGCGTGTGCGCTCGCGCGCTGAAGCCCCCGGGCAGGCTTGCGCTCGAGGCCTAGACCCCGGCCGCGTGGGCCTGCTGGTCGGCGTGGTAGCTGCTGCGCACCATCGCGCCGACCGCCGCATGGCTGAAGCCCATCTTGTAGGCCTCTTCCTCGAACATCTTGAATGTGTCGGGATGCACGTAGCGGCGCACCGGCAGGTGGCTGCTGCTGGGCGCGAGGTACTGGCCGATGGTCAGCATGTCGATGTCGTGCGCGCGCATGTCGCGCATGACCTGCAGGATCTCTTCGTCGGTTTCTCCGAGGCCGACCATGATGCCGCTCTTGGTCGGCACCTCGGGATGCAGGGCCTTGAACTTCTTCAATAGGTTGAGGCTGAACTGGTAGTCGCTGCCCGGGCGCGCTTCCTTGTAGAGGCGCGGCGCGGTCTCCAGGTTGTGGTTCATCACGTCGGGCGGCGCGGCCTTGAGGATCTCGAGCGCGCGGTCGTCGCGGCCGCGGAAGTCGGGCACCAGGATCTCGATCTGCGTCTGCGGCGAGAGCTCGCGGATGTTGCGGATGCAGTCGACGAAGTGCTGGCTGCCGCCGTCGCGCAGGTCGTCGCGGTCGACGCTGGTGATCACCACGTACTTGAGGCGCAGCTTGGCGATGGTCTTCGCGAGGTTCAGCGGCTCGTCCTTGTCCAGCGGATCGGGCCGGCCGTGGCCGACGTCGCAGAAGGGGCAGCGCCGCGTGCACTTGTCGCCCATGATCATGAAGGTGGCCGTGCCGTTGCCGAAGCACTCGCCGATGTTGGGGCAGGAGGCTTCCTCGCAGACCGTGTGCAGGTTGCTCTCGCGCAGGATCTGCTTGATCTCGTAGAAGCGGGTGGTCGGGCTGCCGGCCCTGACGCGGATCCAGTCGGGCTTCTTGAGCACTTCGCCCTGCTGGATCACCTTGACGGGGATGCGCGACAGCTTGGCCGCGGCCTTCTGCTTGGCCAGGGGGTTGTAGCTGTCGGGACCTTGGGCATCGCGGACGACTTCGAGGGTGCTCATGGCTTCTCTTGAGTGGGGCTCAAGGCGCGAGGTAGGCGGCCAGCTTGCTGGCCAGCACCTGCGCGGCTTCGTCCCAGGTTGTTTGAACGCCGATTGTAGAAAGATCGACGGTTTCGAGCCCTGCGTAGCCGCAGGGGTTGATGCGCGAGAAGGGTTCCAGGTCCATCGCGACGTTGAGCGCGACGCCGTGGTAGGTGCAATGGCGGCTGACCTTGATGCCCAGCGCGGCGATCTTGCCCAGGCCGCGGAAGGGGTCGGCGGGTTGCGTCGGGCCGGTCAGTGCGGCATGCGAAAACGGGTCGTCAAGCCGCACATAGATACCCGGCGCGCCGCCCACGCGGTGGCCGGTGACGCCGAAGTGCGCCAGCGTGCGGATCACCGACTCCTCGATGCGAAAGACGTATTCCTTCACGTAGTAGCCGGCGCGCCGCAGGTCGACCAGCGGATAAGCCACCACCTGGCCGGGGCCGTGGTAGGTCACCTGGCCGCCGCGGTCGGTCTGCACGACGGGGATGTCGCCGGGGTTCAGCACATGGTCGGCCTTGCCCGCCAGGCCCTGGGTGTAGACCGGCGGGTGCTCGCAGATCCAGAGCGTATCGGCGGTGTCGGGCGTGCGCTCCCGCGTCACCTGCTGCATCGCCGCGTAGGTCGGCGCGTAGGCGACGCGGCCGAGCCACACGGCCTCGAGCGCTTTGCTCAGAGCACCACCTTGACCATCGGATGCGCGGACAGCGCCATGTAGATGGCGTCGAGCTGCTCGCGGCTGGTGGCAGTGACGGTGATGGTCACGCCGAGGTAGTTGCCGGCCTTGCTGTTGCGCAGTTCGATGGTGCTGGCGTCGAAGTTCGGATCGAACTGCTCGGCGATCAGCGTGACCGCATGCACGAAGCCATCGGCCTTGACGCCCATGACCTTGATCGGAAACTGCGAGGGGTACTCGATCAGCGACTCCTTGCGCGCGTCGATCGGTGGGGTGTCGGGGGCGGTGCTCATGCAGGAACTCCTTGCTCTTGCGCGCTGCGCTCGATGGCCCTCTGGTAGCCCGCATGCAGCGCCTGGAAGACCGGGCCGGGACGCCCCGATCCGATCGTCTGGCCATCGAGCGTGACCACCGGCAGCACTTCCTTGCTGGCCGAGGACAGCAAGAGTTCGTCGGCGCCGAAGACTTCGTCGCGTGCGATGCGGCGCAGCGAGAAGGGGATGTCCGCCTCGGCGCAGATGCGCTCGATCAGCCCGTAGCGGATGCCGGCCAGCACCAGCTCGTCCTTGGGCGGTCCATAGACCGTGCCGTCCTTCACCACCCAGACGTTGCTCGACGAGGCCTCGCTGAGCCAGTCGCCGCGGAACATGATGGTCTCGGCCGCGCCGGCCTCGACGCTGATCTGCCGCGCCAGCACCGCGCCCAGCAGGCTGGTGCTCTTGATGTGGGCTTTCTGCCAGCGGAAGTCGTGCGCGCTCACGCAAGCGACGCCCTTGGCGCGCGCCGCATCGGACACCGGCTTCATCGGGTTCAGCATGACGAAGACGGTGGGCACGAGACCCTGCACCATCGCATGCTCGCGCGGGGCCACGCCGCGCGTGACCTGGATGTAGATGGCCTGCACGGCCGCGCGCTCGGAAGGCGGGCTGGCCTCGACGAGACGCATCGCAATCGCGTGCCACTGCCCATGCGTCAACGGATTGGCGATGCGCAGCTCGCCCAGCGAGCGGTCCAGCCGCGCCATGTGTTCCTCGAAGCAGAAAGGCACGCCGCCATAGACCGGCACCACTTCATAGACGCCGTCGCCGAAGATGAAGCCGCGGTCGAGCACGCTGACCTTGGTGTCGGAGAGCGGCGCGTAGCTGCCGTCGAGGTAGCAGAGCGAGTCGGGGAGGGCGTCGGTGATCGGGTGCATAAGAGATTATGGTGGGGGCACTCCTGTGCTTTCCAACGTCTCGCGCTTGCCGCAGCGCGGGGCAAGGATGTTTTGCGAGCTCGGCCCGGAACATGGCGGAGAGCCATGGGTTTTTACTTATAATCAATGGCTTTGTAGAAATTCTGGGTCGTCATCCGGGCTTCATTCGAAATGAAAACAATCGCCCGCGATGTGAGAGAGAGGGAAGTCCGAGAGGACGCTCAAGACCCGGATGCTGACTTCAAGCCGTTGACCGCCGAAGAGGCCCAGCGGCTGCGCGAAAAGAAGCCGTCGATCTCGCCCTGGCGCGTGATCGCGGTTCAGGTCGGAGCGGGGCTGCTGGTGGCGTTGGCCGCCTGGGGCCTGACAGGGAGGCAAAATCTGGGGTGGTCCGCCGGATACGGCGCACTGGCAGTGGTCATTCCTGCTGCGGTGTTCGCGCGGGGGCTCACTGGAAGGTTCTCTTCCCTGAATCCGGGCACTGCGGTGTTCGGATTCTTTTTGTGGGAAATGGTCAAGATGGCCTTGACGGTGGCGATGCTGATCGCCGCGCCAAGGCTGGTAACGGCGCTGAGCTGGCCGGCGATGCTGGTGGGCTTGGTGGTGACAATGAAGGCGGCGTGGGTGGCGGTGATGCTGGCTCCCAGGCGCTTGAAACTTAAAGACGAGTAACGGATGGCTGCTGAAAACGCTGCGGAACATGGTCAGACCGCTGGTGAATACATCGTTCACCACTTGACGCATCTTCAGAGCTCCAAGCCGGCAGGTGTTGCCGACTTCTCGGTTTTCAACTTCGACTCCCTGTTCTTCTCGATCCTGCTCGGCGTACTGGGCTGCTGGGTGCTGTGGTTGGCCGCGCGCAAGGCGACCTCGGGCGTCCCGGGCCGCTTCCAGGCTGCGGTCGAGATCCTGATCGAAGTGGTCGACCAGCAGGCCAAGGGCATCGTCCACAACGCCAACAGCCGCAAGTTCGTCGCGCCGCTGGCGCTGACCATCTTCGTGTGGATCTTCATGCTCAATGCGATGGACCTGTTCCCGGTCGATCTGTTCCCGGCGATCTGGGGCTGGATCTTCGGCGTGGCCGGCGGCGACCCGCATCATGCCTACCTGCGCGTCGTTCCCACCGCCGACCTGTCGGTCGCCATGGGCATGTCGGTCTCGGTGCTGCTGATCTGTCTCTTCTACAACATCAAGATCAAGGGCCTCGGCGGCTGGATTCACGAGCTGTTCACCGCGCCCTTCGGCAATCACTGGGCGCTCTACCCCTTCAACTTCGCGATGCAGCTGATCGAGTTCATCGCCAAGACCGTGTCGCACGGCATGCGTCTGTTCGGCAACATGTACGCCGGCGAACTGATCTTCCTGCTCATCGCACTGATGGGCGGCGCCTGGACGCTGTCGGCCACGGGCGTGTTCCTGGCGCTCGGCCACATCATCGCGGGCACCGCGTGGGCCATCTTCCACATCCTGATCATCACGCTGCAGGCCTTCGTGTTCATGATGCTGGCGCTGGTGTACGTGGGCCAGGCGCACGATCACCACTGATCCGCTCTTTTAGTTTTTCGTTTTTTCTTTTCTCTTCAACCAAAGTCCTCTAGGAGTCATCATGGAAGTTATTAGCTTTGTTGCACTGGCCGCCGGCCTGATCATCGGTCTGGGCGCTGTGGGCGCATGTATCGGCATCGGCATCATGGGCAGCAAGTACCTCGAGTCGGCCGCACGCCAACCCGAGCTCATGGGCGAACTCCAAACCAAGATGTTCCTGCTGGCCGGTCTGATCGACGCCGCGTTCATTATCGGTACCGGTATCGCGCTGTGGTTCGCAACGGCCAACCCGTTCCTCTCGCAAATCGCCAACCTGCCGAAGTAATCGGGTCCAGGCTTTCTCGTCGAACCCCTGTCGTTCCTCGGGGAGCGGCTTCGGATTCAATCCCACAGAGAGGGTAAAAAGTGAGCATTACCGGTACCCTGATCGTCCAGATGATCGTGTTCCTGATTCTTGTCGGGTTCACGATGAAGTTCGTGTGGCCGCCGATCGCTAAGGCGCTGGATGAGCGTGCCCAGAAGATCGCCGATGGCCTGGCTGCTGCCGACAAGGCCAAGGCCGCGCTGTCCGATGCGGACAAGCGGGTGGAAGTCGAACTGGGCAAGGCGCGCAACGAGTCCGCGCAACGTCTTGCCGATGCCGAACGTCGTGCGCAGGCCATCGTTGAAGAGGCCAAGGCCCGCGCCACGGAAGAAGGCAACAAGATCGTCGTCGCCGCTCGCGCCGAAGCCGAGCAGCAGGCCGTGAAGGCGCGCGAGGTGCTGCGCGAGCAGGTGGCCGCGCTGGCCGTCAAGGGCGCCGAGCAGATCCTGCGCAAGGAAGTGAATCCGGCCGTGCACGCCGATTTGCTCGCCCGCCTGCAGACCGAACTCTGATCAAAGCCATGGCAGAACTCGCCACCATTGCACGTCCCTACGCCGAAGCGCTTTTCAAGGCGTCGTCGTCGGACCTGGCAGGCGCCGGCGCCTGGCTCGAAAAAGTCGCCGCCATCGCCGCCAGCCCCGAACTCCAGCAGTTCGCGGACAACCCCAAGGTCACGCCCGAGCAGGTGCTCGGCGTCATCGCCGGCGCTTACGGCGCTGAGTTGCCGGCTGCCGCCAACAACTTCCTGACGGCCCTGCTCGAGAACGGGCGCTTTTCCGCGCTGCCGGAAATCGCAAAGCAGTTCCGGGCCCTGGCGAATGCGCAAAGCGGTTCGTCCGACGCCGTGGTGTACAGCGCCTTCCCGATCGATGCGGCAGCGTTGAATGGCGTTGCTGCGGCGCTCGAGAAGCGCTTCGGCCGCAAGCTGCAGGTCACGGTCCAGCAGGAGCCGGCCCTCATCGGCGGCATTCGTGTGGTGGTGGGTGACGAGGTGCTCGACACCTCCGTCAAGGCGCGCCTCGAACAAATGAAAGTTGCGCTGGCAGCCTGAGGCCGTCAGCCCCTTACAAAGAAAGAAGGAAAGAGTCATGCAACTCAATCCCGCAGAAATTTCCGAACTGATCAAGAGCCGCATCGAAGGCCTCGGCGTCAGCGCGAACATCCGCAACGAGGGCACCGTGGTGTCGGTGACCGACGGCATCGTGCGCGTGCACGGCCTGTCGGACGCGATGCAGGGCGAAATGCTCGAGTTCCCGCCCACGGCGGACGGCACGCCGTCCTTCGGCCTGGCGCTGAACCTCGAGCGCGACTCGGTCGGCGCCGTGATTCTGGGCGAGTACGAGCACATCTCGGAAGGCGACACCGTCAAGTGCACGGGCCGCATCCTGGAAGTGCCGGTCGGCCCCGAGCTCATTGGCCGCGTGGTCAACGCGCTGGGCCAGCCGATTGACGGCAAGGGTCCGATCAACGCCAAGATGACCGACGTGATCGAGAAGGTCGCCCCGGGCGTGATCGCCCGCAAGTCGGTCGACCAGCCGATGCAGACCGGCCTCAAGTCCATCGACTCGATGGTGCCGATCGGCCGCGGCCAGCGCGAGCTGATCATCGGCGACCGCCAGACCGGCAAGACCGCGGTGGCGATCGACGCAATCATTAATCAGAAGGGTCAGAACATGACCTGCGTCTACGTCGCGATCGGCCAGAAGGCTTCTTCGATCAAGAACGTGGTGCGCGCGCTGGAACAGGCCGGTGCGATGGACTACACCATCGTCGTGGCCGCCTCGGCTTCCGAATCGGCCGCCATGCAGTACGTGAGCGCGTATTCGGGCTGCACGATGGGCGAGTACTTCCGCGACCGCGGCCAGGACGCGCTGATCGTCTATGACGACCTGTCCAAGCAGGCCGTGGCCTACCGCCAGGTCTCGCTGCTGCTGCGCCGCCCGCCGGGCCGCGAAGCCTACCCCGGCGACGTGTTCTACCTCCACAGCCGTCTGCTCGAACGTGCCGCTCGCGTGAACGAAAAGTACGTTGAAGATTTCACCAAAGGTGAAGTCAAGGGCAAGACCGGTTCGCTGACCGCGCTGCCGATCATCGAAACCCAGGCTGGCGACGTGTCCGCTTTCGTTCCGACCAACGTGATCTCGATCACCGACGGCCAGATCTTCCTGGAAACCAACCTGTTCAACGCCGGCATCCGTCCCGCCATCAATGCCGGTATCTCGGTGTCGCGCGTGGGTTCGGCAGCGCAGACCAAGGTCATCAAGGCCCAGTCCGGCGGTATCCGTACCGACCTCGCGCAGTACCGTGAACTCGCGGCCTTCGCGCAGTTCGCTTCCGACCTCGACGAAGCCACCCGCAAGCAGCTCGACCGCGGCGCCCGCGTGACCGAACTGCTGAAGCAGGCCCAGTACAGCCCGCTGCCCATCTCGCTGATGGGTGCCTCGCTGTTCGCGGTGAACAAGGGCTTCCTGGACGACATCGACGTGAAGAAGCTGCTGTCGTTCGAACACGGCCTGCACCAGTTCCTCAAGTCCAGCCACGCCCCCTTGCTCGACAAGATCGAGCAGGCCAAGGCGATCGACAAGGACACCGAGGCCGAGCTGACGGCCGCCGTCACGGCGTTCAAGAAGTCGTTCGCCTGATCGACCACGCAAGGAGCCCCAATGGCAGCTGGTAAGGAAATCCGCGGCAAGATCAAATCGGTGGAGAACACCAAGAAGATCACCAAGGCCATGGAAATGGTGGCCGCGTCGAAGATGCGCAAGGCGCAGGAACGCATGCGCGCCGCCCGCCCCTACAGCGAGAAGATCCGCAGCATCGCGGCCAACCTCGGCCAGGCGAACCCGGAGTACACGCACGCCTTCATGAAGGTCAACGACGTGAAGGCCGCTGGCTTCATCGTCGTGACGACCGACAAGGGCCTGTGCGGCGGCATGAACACCAACGTGCTGCGCGTCGTGACGACCAAGCTGCGCGAGCAACAGTCGGCCGGCGTCGCCGTCGAGGCGGTGGCGATCGGCAACAAGGGCCTGGGCTTTCTGAACCGCATCGGCGCCCGCGTGGTCTCGCATGTCACCCAGCTGGGCGACACACCGCACCTCGACAAGCTGATCGGCCCGGTCAAGGTGCTGCTCGACGCGTACGCCGAGGGCAAGCTCAGCGCGGTCTACCTCTGCTACACCAAGTTCATCAACACGATGCGCCAGGAGTCGGTGGTCGAGCAGCTGCTGCCGCTGGCCGCCGAGTCGATGAAGATGGAAAAGGGCCAGCACTCGTGGGACTACATCTACGAGCCCGATGCCCAGAGCGTGATCGACGAACTGCTGGTGCGCTACGTCGAGTCGCTGGTGTACCAGGCCGTGGCCGAGAACATGGCGTCGGAACAGTCGGCGCGCATGGTCGCCATGAAGTCCGCCACCGACAACGCCGGCAACGTGATCGACGAGCTCAAGCTGGTCTACAACAAGACCCGCCAGGCCGGCATCACCAAAGAGCTGTCGGAGATCGTTTCGGGCGCTGCGGCGGCCGCAGGCGTCTGAAGACCTTCGGTCCTTCGACCTCAACCAGATTTAATTTTTACCGGAGCAGATGATGGCTCAAGCAAATACAGCGCAAGGCAAGATCGTTCAATGTATCGGGGCCGTGGTCGACGTGGAATTCCCGCGCGACCAGATGCCCAAGGTGTACGACGCGCTGCAATACGAAGGCGGCACGCTGACCCTCGAGGTGCAGCAGCAGCTCGGCGACGGCGTGGTGCGCACCATTGCGCTCGGCTCGTCCGACGGCCTGCGCCGCGGCCTCGTCGTGACCAACACCGGCGCGCCGATCACCGTGCCCGTCGGCAAGGCGACGCTCGGCCGCATCATGGACGTGCTCGGTCGCCCGATCGACGAGCGCGGCCCGGTCGGCCAGGAAGTCACCGCTTCGATCCACCGCAAGGCGCCGGCCTACGACGAGCTCTCGCCGTCGACTGACCTGCTGGAAACCGGCATCAAGGTGATCGACCTGGTCTGCCCCTTCGCCAAGGGCGGCAAGGTGGGCCTGTTCGGCGGCGCCGGCGTCGGCAAGACCGTGAACATGATGGAACTCATCAACAACATCGCCAAGGCCCACTCGGGTCTGTCGGTGTTCGCCGGCGTGGGTGAGCGTACCCGCGAAGGCAACGACTTCTATCACGAGATGTCCGACTCGGGCGTGGTCAACCTCGAGAACCTCGGCGAGTCGAAAGTGGCCATGGTCTACGGCCAGATGAACGAGCCCCCGGGCAACCGTCTGCGCGTGGCGCTGACCGGCCTGACCATCGCCGAATCCTTCCGCGACGAGGGCCGCGACGTGCTCTTCTTCGTCGACAACATCTACCGCTACACGCTGGCCGGTACCGAAGTGTCGGCTCTGCTGGGCCGCATGCCTTCCGCCGTGGGCTACCAGCCGACGCTGGCCGAGGAAATGGGCCGCCTGCAGGAACGCATCACCTCGACCAAGGTCGGCTCGATCACTTCCATCCAGGCCGTGTATGTGCCGGCCGACGACTTGACCGACCCCTCGCCCGCCACCACCTTCGCCCACCTGGACTCCACCGTGGTGCTGTCGCGCGACATCGCTTCGCTCGGTATCTACCCCGCCGTGGACCCGCTCGATTCGACCTCGCGCCAGCTCGACCCGCACGTGGTCGGCGAAGAGCACTACAACGTGGCCCGCGCCGTGCAAGGCACGCTGCAGCGCTACAAGGAACTGCGCGACATCATCGCGATTCTGGGCATGGACGAACTGGCTCCGGACGACAAGCTGGCCGTGGCCCGCGCCCGCAAGATCCAGCGTTTCCTGTCGCAGCCCTTCCACGTGGCCGAAGTGTTCACCGGCTCGCCGGGCAAGTACGTGCCGCTGGCCGAAACCATCCGCGGCTTCAAGATGATCGTGAACGGCGAAGCCGACCACCTGCCGGAACAAGCGTTCTACATGGTGGGCGGGATCGACGAGGCGTTCGAAAAGGCCAAGAAGGTCGCCTAAGGCGGCATAGGAATCCAGATGGCAAACACCATTCACGTCGACGTGGTCAGTGCCGAGGAGTCCATCTTCTCGGGCGAGGCCAAGTTCGTCGCGCTGCCCGGCGAAGCCGGCGAGCTCGGCATCTATCCGCGCCACACGCCGCTGATCACGCGCATCCGTCCGGGTGCGGTGCGCATCGAGACGGCCGACGGCGGCGAGGAATTCGTCTTCGTGGCCGGCGGCATCCTGGAAGTGCAGCCCAGCACGGTGACCGTGCTGTCCGACACCGCCATCCGCGGCAAGGACCTCGACGACGAGAAGGCCAACGTGGCCAAGGCCGCCGCCGAGGAAGCGCTCAAGAACGCCAGGAGCGACATCGACATCGCGATGGCGCAATCGGAACTGGCCGTGATGGCCGCGCAGATCGCCGCACTCCGCAAATACCGCCAAAAAAAGTAAGGCAGCAGTGCTGTCCTTCGAAAGAGCCGCCTTCGGGCGGCTTTTTTCACGTCCTTCGGTCTTAATCAGGTCGAAGTTCAATCTTGTTCGGCTGAAGCCCAGCGCCTAGTATTCGCCTTCGCCCCGGTCCGTAGAGGCCGCAGGGTAACGAAGAACGAACACTGGAGACAAAGCTTGGACACCTGGAGCGGCCTCACTGCCGACGAGATGCGGCTGCTGGAGACGACCTTCTGGTCGGCCGGCGGCTCGCGCCATGGCATGGCCGAAAAGCTGGGCTTCTCCAAGAGCAAGGCCAACGCGCTGATCGCCGGCCTGGTCGAGCAGGGCCTCCTGGCCGAGGCCGGCCTGCAGCGCTCCTCCGGTGGCCGCCGGGCCGAGAACCTCCAGCTCCATGCGGGCCTCGGCGTGCTGGTCGGGGTGGACATCGGCGCCACCAGCCTCGACGTCGCGGTGCTGCGGCCCGACCTCACGGTGCTGGCCCAGCATGCGGAGCCGGCCGACGTGCGCGAAGGCCCCGGCGTGGTGCTGGCCCGCGTGCGCGTGCTGATGCGCGAGCTGCTGGGCCGATGCGGCTTCGACGCGAAGCAGGTCATCGGCATCGGCATCGGCGTGCCGGGCCCGGTCAACTTCGAGATCGGCCAGCTCGTGAACCCGCCGCTGATGCCGGCCTGGGACAGCTTCTCGATCCGCGACTACCTGCGCGAGGACTACGCGGCGCCGGTCTTCGTCGACAACGACGTGAACCTGATGGCGCTCGGCGAACTCTGGCGCCTGAAGCGCTCGCTCTCCAACTTCCTCGTCATCAAGATCGGCACCGGCATCGGCTGCGGCATCGTGTGCCACGGCGAGGTGTACCGTGGTGCCGCGGGCTCAGCCGGCGACGTGGGCCACATCTGCGTCGACCAGGAAGGCCCGCGCTGCCATTGCGGCAATGTCGGTTGCGTCGAGGCGATGGCGGCCGGCCCGGCCATCACGCGCATGGCGGTACAGGCTGCGGAAGCCGGCGAGAGCGCCGCGCTGGCCGAGCGGCTGCGCGCGCAGGGCCGCATCGATGCCATCGATGTCGGCCAGGCCAGCCGTGCCGGCGATGCGGCGGCCAACGCGATCGTGCAGCGCGCCGGCAACCTGATCGGCCAGATGCTGGCGTCGATCGTGAACTTCTTCAATCCCTCGCACGTGTTCATCGGCGGCGGCATCACGCACATCGGACCGCTGTTCCTCGCGGCCCTGCGCCAGAGCGTGTACCAGCGCTCGCTCGCGCTCTCGACACGGCATCTCGAGATCCAGTACACGCCGCTGGGCACGCAGGCCGGGCTGATCGGCGCCGGCGTGCTGGCCATGCACGAGACGCTGAAGGTTCGCGGGGTCGCGCCATGACGCAGCAGCAGCCCAAGCGCAGCGTCGCCGTCGAATTCGACAAGGTCGTGAAGGCCTTCGGCCCGGTGCAGGTGCTGCACGGCGTGAGCTTCGCCATCGAACCGGGCCGCGTCTACGGCCTGCTCGGCGAGAACGGTGCGGGCAAGTCCACGCTGATGAAGATCCTCGCCGGCTACGAATCGATCACCGGCGGCGTCGTGCGCGTGAACGGCGAGCCGCAGCACTTCGGCAGTTCGCGCGATGCGGAAGCGCTCGGCATCGTGCTGATCCACCAGGAGTTCAACCTGGCCGAAGACCTGAGCGTGGCGCAGAACATCTTCCTCGGCCACGAAAAGAGAAAAGGCTGGTTGCTCGACGACGTTGCGATGGAGCGCGAAGCGGCGACTGCGCTCACCGCAGTGGGCCTCCAGGTCGACCCGCGCACCAAGGTGCGCCGACTGATCGTCGCCGAGAAGCAGCTGGTCGAGATTGCCAAGGCGGTCTCGCGCCACGCGCGCCTGCTCGTCATGGACGAGCCGACCGCCACGCTCACGCCCGGCGAGACCGAGCGTCTGTTCAAGCTGATCGCGCAGCTGCGCGCCGACGGCGTGACCGTCGTCTACATCTCGCACAAGCTCGACGAGGTCGAGCGCATCACCGACGAAGTGATCGTGATGCGCGACGGCCGCTTCGTGACGCGCGCGCCGACCTCCGAACTCACGCGCCACCAGATGGCCAACCTGATGGTAGGCCGCGAACTCGCCGACCTGTATCCGCCGCGCGATGCCGTGGTCGCGGACGCGGCGCCTGCGATGCAGGTGCGCCACTTCAGCGTGCCCGGCTGGGCCGAGGATGCGAGCTTCGAGGTGCGCCCCGGCGAGATCCTCGGCTTCGCCGGGCTGGTCGGCGCCGGCCGCACCGAGCTCTTCGAAGGCCTGATGGGGCTGCGGCCGGCGAGCGGCAGTGTCGAGATCGGCGGCAAGCCCGTGCAGCTGCGCAACCCGCGCGATGCCGCCAAGCACGGCTTCACCTACTTGAGCGAAGACCGCAAGGGCAAGGGCCTGCACGTGCACCTCGGCCTGCGCCAGAACCTCACGCTGATGGCGCTCGAGCGCTATGCCACGCCCTGGCTGCACCCCGAGGCCGAGCGCAGCGCGCTGGCCACGGCCGTGAGGGACTACGGCATCCGGACCGGCGACCTCGACGCGCGCGCCTCCTCGCTCTCGGGCGGCAACCAGCAGAAGCTCGCGCTCGCCAAGGTGCTTCAGCCGCAGCCCAAGGTGGTGGTGCTCGACGAGCCCACGCGCGGCGTCGACGTCGGCGCCAAGCGCGACATCTATTTCCTGATCCAGCGCCTGGCCCGCGAGGGGCTGGCCGTGATCGTCGTCTCGTCGGAGCTGATGGAGCTGATCGGCCTGTGCCATCGCGTCGCGGTGATGCGCGCGGGCCGGCTCGTCACGACGCTCGATGCCGATCAATTGACCGAAGAGGAGCTCATCGCTCATGCCACCGGAACCGCAACAAGCCACGCCTGAAGCCGCTACGGCCGCCGCCGCAGCGCACCGCAGCGAAAGCAAGCCGCGCTGGACCGAGCGCCTGCACGGCCTCGGCCCGGTCATCGGCCTGGTGCTGCTGTGCATCGCCGGCACGCTGCTCAACGGCGACTTCGCCACGCTTGACAACGCGATGAACGTGCTCACGCGCACCGCCTTCATCGGCATCATCGCGGTCGGCATGTGCTTCGTGATCATCTCGGGCGGCATCGACCTCTCGGTGGGCTCGATGGCGGCGCTGATCGCGGGTTGCGTGATCATGTTCATCAACGCGATGGGTCCCATGTTCGGCTCGCCGCTCCTCGCGGTGGTGCTCGGCGCCGTGCTCGCCGTGGCGCTGGGCGCGGCGTTCGGGCTCGCGCACGGCCTGCTCATCACCAAGGGGCGCATCGAGCCCTTCATCGTGACGCTGGGCACGCTCGGCATCTTCCGGGCCTACCTGACCTACTTCGCCGACGGCGGCGCGCTCACGCTCGACAACGATCTGTCGGACCTCTACGCGCCGGTCTATTACGCGAGCCTGCTGGGCATTCCGGTGCCGGTGTGGGTGTTCCTCATCGTCGCCGTCATCGGCGGCCTGATCCTGAACCGCACCGCCTACGGCCGCTACGTGCAGGCCATCGGCTCCAACGAGCAGGTCGCGCGCTATGCGGCGGTCGGCGTCGACGGCGTGAAGATCCTCACCTACGTGCTGCTCGGCGTCTGCGTCGGCATCGCGACGCTGCTCTACGTGCCGCGCCTCGGCTCTGCGTCGCCGACCACCGGCCTGTTGTGGGAGCTCGAAGCCATCGCCGCGGTGATCGTCGGCGGCACCGCGCTCAAGGGCGGCGCGGGCAGCATCACCGGCACCGTGATCGGCGCCATCCTGCTCTCGGTCATCAGCAACATCCTGAACCTCACCAGCATCATCAGCGTGTACCTCAACGCCGCGGTGCAGGGGATCGTGATCATCGTCGTCGCCTTTCTTCAGCGAGGCAGAAGGTGAGCCCCCGGCTTTTCATTTCCCTTTTTCAACCACGGAGACAACAAGCATGACTCTCATCACCCGACGCATCGCACTCACCGCCGTCGCAGCCGCGAGCTTTGCGGCCTTCCCGGCCTTCGCCGCCGAGAAGGTCAACCTCGGCGTCTCGATCCCCGCCGCCACGCACAGCTTCATGGGCGGCATCAACTACTGGGCCAACCAGGCGAAGAAGGATCTCGAGAAGCAGCACAAGGACCTCAAGATCACGATCAAGACGGCGGCCAACGCGCCCGAGCAGGCCAACCAGCTGCAGGACCTGTCGACGGTGACCAAGATCAACGCGCTGGTGATCTTCCCCTTCGAATCGGCCGCGCTCACCAAGCCGGTGGCCCAGGTCAAGGCCAAGGGCACCTATGTCACCGTGGTCGACCGCGGCCTGACCGACACCAGCGCACAGGACGCGTATGTCGCCGGCGACAACACCGCCTTCGGCAAGATTCCGGCCGAGTACATCGCGAAGAAGCTCAATGGCAAGGGCAACGTCGTCGCGCTGCGCGGCATCGCGACCACGCTGGACAACGAGCGCATGGACGCCTTCAACGGCGTGATGAAGAACTACCCCGACATCAAGCTGCTCGACGCCAAGTACGCCAACTGGAATCGCGACGATGCCTTCAAGGTCACGCAGGACTACCTCACGCGCTTCAAGAACATCGATGCCATCTGGGCCGCCGACGACGACATGGCGGTGGGCGTGCTCAAGGCCATCGAGCAGGCCAAGCGCGACGACATCAAGATCATCTTCGGCGGCGCCGGCGCCAAGGGCATGGTCAAGACCATCCTCGACGGCAAGGACAAGCGCATCGACGCCGACGTGAGCTACTCGCCCAAGTTCATCTACGACGCGATCAAGCTCACGACCGAAGCGCGCCTGAAGGGCGAGAAGCTGCCGGCGACGACGATCATTCCCTCGGTGCTGATCACCAAGGAGAACGCCAAGGACTTCTACCACCCGAATTCACCGTTCTGAGGCCGATGACCGAGATCCCTTCTCGCAAGCTGCGCTACGCCATGGTCGGCGGCGGGCGCGACGCCTTCATCGGTGCGGTGCACCGCAAGGCGATCGCGCTCGACGGCCAGGCCGAGCTGGTGGCCGGTGCGCTGTCGTCGAGCGCCGAGAAGGCCCGGGCTTCGGGCCGCGACCTGCTGCTGGCGGACGACCGCAACCATGGCGACTGGCAAAGCCTGCTCGACGACGAACTGAAGCGCCCGGAACACGAGCGCATCGATTTCGTCTCGATCGTCACGCCCAACCACGTGCACTTCCCGGTCGCGCAGGCCTTCGTCGAAGCCGGCTTCCACGTGGTGTGCGACAAGCCGCTGGTCCACACGCGCGCGCAGGCCGATGCCCTGGTCGCCGCGGTGACGCGCAAGGGCACGATGTTCGCGGTCACCTACAACTACACCGGCTACCCGATGGTGCGCGAGGCGCGCGAGATCGTGCGCTCGGGCCGGCTCGGCGAGATCCGCAAGGTGGTGGTCGAATACAACCAGGGCTGGCTTTCGACCCAGCTCGAGAGCGAAGGCAACAAGCAGGCCGCCTGGCGCAGCGACCCGGCCATGAGCGGTGCGGCCGGCGCCATCGGCGACATCGGCTCGCACGCCGAGAACCTGGTCGCGACCGTGACCGGCCTCGAGATCGAGAGCCTCTGCGCCGACCTGAGCGCGCTGGTGCCGGGCCGTGCGCTCGACGACGACGGCAGCCTGCTGCTGCGCTTCCAGGGCGGCGCGCGCGGCGTGCTGATCGCCTCGCAGGTCAACACCGGCCTGGAGAACGACCTGCGCCTGCGCGTCTCCGGCACGCTGGGCACGCTGGTGTGGCGGCAGGAGCAGCCGAGCGAACTGCTGCACCTGCCGCACGACGGACCGCGCCGCATCCTGACACGCGGATCGCCCTGGCTCGGCGAGGCGGCGAAGCGCGCGAGCCGATTGCCCAGCGGCCACCCCGAGGGCTTCATCGAAGCCTTCGCGAACGTGTACGGCGGCGTCATGGCCGACATCCGCGCGCGGCTCACGGGCCTTGCGGCCGATCCGCTGGAAGCCGACTACCCGCGCGTCGAGGACGGCGCGCGCGGCGTGCGTTTCATCGAGCGCACGGTGGCTTCCGCGAAGAGCGAGGCGAAGTGGACGGCCTGGTGAGCCTGCATGCGCGCGCCCCGCATGCCGCGCTGCCGCTGTAGGTGTACCCTCCCACAGTTGAATGTCCGCTGCGCCGCTGACTTGGCGCGGCCGCCGGGTCAGCATCCCCATGAAGACGTCCGCGATGACCGCCGATCGCGGTGGACCGCGAGTGTCCCGATGCGAAGGGAGATGCGTATGGATGCCACGAACCCGCAGGCGCGGCGGTGGAGGGGCGCAACGGGCAGCGAGGCATCGCGCCGGACGACCTGCAGCAGCCCGCGGCCGAGAAGCAGGCGCCCGCCGGGAGCAGCGACGAGTCGCTGGATCCGCTTTTCTCTCCCGACGCGGCGCGCGACTTTCGCGTCAGCTGGGATGCGGTCCAGATCGGCTTCGTCGACGACCCCCAGCAGGCAGTGCGCAAGGCCGACGAGCTGGTGCGCCAGGTCCTCGACAACCTGAGCCAGACCTTCTCCAAGCAGCGCGGCGCGCTCGAGGGGCAGACGGACCAGGTGGAGCAGGCGTCGACGGAGCAGCTGCGCATGGCGCTGCGGCGCTATCGCGCCTTCCTGCAGCGCCTACTTTCGCTCTAGCGCGGCCTCGTCGCAAGAGCGCCGGCATTCGGGCCAAGGCCAAGGCTTTTGCCGAGCCTGCCGGGCAGGCGCTGGCACAAGGCCCACAATCCGGCCCATGACCGAACACGAGTTCCTCAATCCCTACACCCACGGTTTCGCGCGCCTCGCCGTGGCGGTGCCGCGCAATCGCGTGGCCGATCCGGTGTTCAACGTGGCCGAGACCATCCGCATGTACCGCGAGACGGCGGCCGACGGCGCGGTGCTGGTCGCCTTCCCCGAGCTGGGCCTCTCGGCCTATACCTGCGACGACCTGTTCCACCAGGCGGCCCTGCTCGATGCCTGCGAGCGCGCGCTGCTGGAGGTCGCCGCGGCCTCGCGCGACATCGGCGCCGTCGCCGTTGTCGGCCTGCCGCTGCGCGTGGACCACCGCCTCTTCAACTGTGCCGCCGTCGTCGCAGGCGGCCGGGTGCTGGGCGTGCTGCCGAAGACCTACCTGCCGAACTACGGCGAGTTCTACGAAGGCCGGCAGTTCAACGGCGCCGACAGCGCGCTCTCCACCGAGGTCGAGCTCGGCGGCGAACGCGTGCCCTTCGGCACCGAGCTCCTGTTCCGGTCGCGGCAGATGCCGCTCTTCAAGCTGCACGTGGAGATCTGCGAAGACGTGTGGGTGCCCATTCCCCCGTCGAGCTACGCGGCGCTGGCCGGTGCGACGGTGCTGGTCAATCTTTCGGCCTCCAACATCACGATCGGCAAGTCGGACTACCGGCATCGGCTGGTCAGCCTGCAGTCGGCGCGCTGCCTCGCGGCCTACCTCTATTCGTCGGCGGGCATCGGCGAATCGACCACCGACCTGGCCTGGGATGGGCAGGCGCTGATCTGCGAGAGCGGCGACATGCTGGCCGAGAGCGAACGCTTCAGCAACCGCTCGCACTTCATCGCGGCCGACGTCGACCTCGAGCGCCTGTCGCGCGAGCGCATGCGGCAGAACAGCTTCGGCACCTCGGTCCAGAAGCACAAGAGCGCGCTGGCGAACTGGCGCACCGTCGAATTCGACCTCGCGCCGCCGCCTCAAGTGCCGCGCGGCCTGCTGCGCACGGTGGAGCGCTTTCCCTACGTGCCCGCCGATCCGGCGCGGCGCGACGAGCGCTGCAGCGAGGTGTTCAATATCCAGGTGCAGTCGCTGGTGCAGCGGCTGGAGGCCAGCCGCATCGACAAGCTCGTGATCGGCGTCTCGGGCGGGCTCGATTCGACCCATGCCTTGCTGGTCTGTGCGCAGGCGATGGACCGGCTCGGCCTGCCGCGCGCCAACATCCTCGGCTTCACCATGCCCGGCTTCGCGACCAGCGGGCGCACGCTGGCGCAGGCGCACCGGCTCATGGCCAGCATCGGCTGTACGGCGCGCGAGATCGACATCCGTCCGAGCTGCCGCCAGATGCTGGAAGACCTGGGCCATCCCTTCGACCAGGGCGTCCCGCAGTACGACATCACCTTCGAGAACGTGCAGGCCGGTGAACGCACCAGCCACCTGTTTCGCCTGGCCAACCACCACAACGGCATCGTCGTGGGCACCGGCGACCTGAGCGAATTGGCGCTGGGCTGGTGCACCTACGGCGTCGGCGACCACATGTCGCACTACAACGTGAATGCGAGCGTGCCCAAGACGCTGATCAAGCACCTGGTGCACTGGGTTGCTGCAACCCAGGTGCTGGGCGCCGAGGGCAGCGCGGTGCTGCGCGACATCCTCGAGACCGAGGTCAGCCCCGAGCTGATTCCAACCGCTGCCGCCGACGGCGCGGAGGCGTCGGCGCAGCCCGGCCAGCGGACCGAGGACGTCATCGGCCCCTACGAGCTGCAGGACTTCCACCTCTACTACACGCTGCGCTACGGCTTCAGGCCGACCAAGGTCGCTTTCCTCGCGCATGCGGCCTGGGGCGACCGCACGCGCGGCCGCTGGCCCGAGGACGAGCTTCAGCCGGCGCGCAACGAGTACGCGCTGGCCGACATCAAGCGCCACCTCGGCACCTTCCTCTACCGCTTCTTCAAGATCAGCCAGTTCAAGCGCTCGTGCGTGCCGAACGCGCCCAAGGTCGGTTCGGGCGGATCGCTCTCGCCGCGCGGCGACTGGCGCGCGCCCAGTGATTCGGAAGCGGAGGTCTGGTTGGAGGATCTAAGGCGGGTTCCCGAGTCCGGTTGAGGGCGGATGTCAGTGCGATGCGCTGGAATGCCGTCCGGCGCCGGCCTGGCGGCTTCCGCGCAGATGCCACTCGATGTCCGAGGCGCGACTGCCCACCGCGCGGACGGCTTCGCGCAGGCGATCGTGTGTGACGTCCAGTTTCCTGGACCATTTGTCGAGCTCGCGGGCGGTGCTGATGTCGATGCGGTCGGAGTGAATGCCGCCGCCTGCTATGGCTGCTTTTTTCATCTCGTTTGCTCCTGTCGGTTGTCGCACCCTAGGAGATGCACCATCTCCCGCTTGTAGGAAATCAGGCCACGGGACTGCCCGCCGCGTCAACCTCGCTGAAGGCTGGGGGCTGCCGGCCGATTGCTCTATTCCGCCGATCCGGCGTGTGGGTTAGAAAGCGGCTGGCCTTCATTTCCAATCCGTCTTTGCTGGAGCACACGATGAGAATTCCCACCCGCTTGAGCGTCGCCGCTGCGATCTGCCTTCTGTACGCCGGCGCGGCGAGCGCACTCGACTATCCGCCGCGCAAGCCCGGCCTGTGGGAAATGACGATCCAGTCGGACGACGGTGCCTCCAAGGCGCCCCCGATGCAGACCCAGCAATGCATCGACGCCGCCACCGACAAGGCCATGCGCGAGATGGGCAGCAGCACAGGCCAGCAAGCCTGTTCGAAGCAGGACATGCGCACCGAGGGCGGCAAGATGGTGGTCGACTCGGTGTGCAAGATCGGCACCACCACCGCCACCACGCATTCGGTGGTCTCGGGCGACATGGGCACCGGCTACCGCATGGAAAGCCGCTCCAGCTACAACCCGCCGCTCGCGGGCCGCAAGGAGGGCACGGCCATCATCGAGGCCAAGTGGGTCGGGCCCTGCAAGGCGGGCCAGAAGCCGGGTGACATGGTGATGTCGAACGGCATGAAGATGAACGTGCTGGACATGATGGGCGCTCAAAAGAAGAAGTAGGCTGCCGCCGACAGCGCTTCGCGTCGGCCCGTCTGCATGATGGGCCGGGCATCGGCCTACGATCTGCGCCATGCCCGACGACCTGGTCATCGCCCGCCCCGAAGGCCTCTACTGCCCGCCGGGCGATTTCTACGTCGATCCGTGGAAGCCGGTCGACCGCGCCGTCATCACGCATGCGCACTCGGACCATGCGCGCGCCGGCCACGGCCACTACCTCGCGCACCGCGACAGCGCCGGCACGCTGCGCGCGCGGTTGGGCGAGATCACGCTGCAGACGCTGGACTACGGCGAGGCCATCGCCCACCAGGGCGTCAAGCTTTCGCTGCATCCGGCCGGCCACGTGCTGGGCTCGGCGCAGGTGCGGCTCGAGCACGGCGGCCGCGTCTGGGTCGCCTCGGGCGACTACAAGACCGAGCCCGACAGCACCTGCACGGCCTTCGAGCCGGTGCCCTGCGACACCTTCATCACCGAATCCACCTTCGGCCTGCCGATCTACCGCTGGCCGTCGCAAGCCGAGCTGTTCGCCGAGATCAACGGCTGGTGGCGCGCCAACGCCGAACAGGGCCGCGCCTCGGTGCTGCTGTGCTATGCCTTCGGCAAGGCGCAGCGCATCTTGCACGGCGTGGATGCGGGCATCGGGCCGATCGTGGTCCACGGCGCGGTCGAACCTTTGAATGCGGTCTACCGCGCGGCCGGCGTGGCGCTGCCGCCGACTTTGCGCGTGACCGATCCCGGCGTCGATGCCGCGCTGCTCCAGCGCGCGCTGGTGCTCGCGCCGCCCTCGGCCCATGGCACGCCGTGGATGCGGCGCCTCGGCAACTACTCGGATGGCTTCGCGAGCGGCTGGATGCAGCTGCGCGGCACGCGCCGGCGGCGCGGTGTCGATCGCGGCTTCGTGATGTCCGACCATGCCGACTGGCCGGGGCTGCAGCAGGCCATCGCCGGCACCGGGGCCGAGCGCGTGTTCGTCACGCACGGCAGCGTGGCGGTGATGGTGCGCTGGTTGAGCGAGAACGGGCTGCAGGCGCAGGGCTTCAAGACCGAATACGGAGATGAGGACATGGAGGGTGCTCCGACGGCCGCGAGCCCCCATCCCGGCCTTCCCCCGGAAGGGGAAGGTGAAACAGCCCTCCCATGAAGCAGTTCGCCGCGCTCTACCGCGAACTCGATGCGAGCACCTCGAGCCTGGCCAAGCAGGCCGCGCTGCAGCGCTATCTGCTAAGCGCCGCGCCGGCCGACGCGGCCTGGGCCGTGTACTTCCTGGCTGGCGGCAAACCGCGGCAACTGGTACCGACCAAGCTGCTGCGGCTGCTCGCGCAGGAGGCCGCCGGCCTGCCGGAATGGCTGTTCGTCGAAAGCTACGAGGCGGTCGGCGACCTGGCCGAAACCATTTCGCTGCTGCTGCCGTCGCCGACCGATGCGCACGACCTGGGGCTCGCGGTATGGGTCGAAAAGCACCTGCTGCCCTTGCGCGGCATGGCGCCCGAGCAGCTCTCCGACGCGCTGCGTGCGCAATGGCGCCGCCTCGCGCCGGAGGAGCGGCTGGTCTATTTCAAGCTCATCACCGGCGGCTTCCGCGTCGGCGTCTCGCGCCTTCAGGTCACGCAGGCGCTGTCCGCGGTCGGTGCGCTCGACCCCAAGCGCGTCGCGCAGCGGCTGATGGGCTACACGCACATCGCCGGCCAGCCCACCGCGGCCGACTACGCCGCGCTGATCGCGCCCGAGAGCAGCGGCGAGCTCGACCAGCAGGCCAGCGGCCAGCCCTATCCCTTCTTTCTCGCGCATCCCTTCAACCTGCCGCTCGAACAGTTCGATGCGGCGCTCGGGTCGCCTTCGCAATGGCTCGTCGAGTGGAAGTGGGACGGCATCCGCGCCCAGCTGGTCAAGCGCGCCGGCCGTGTCTGGCTGTGGTCGCGCGGCGAAGAGCTGGTGACCGAGCGCTTCCCCGAGCTCGCGCAGATGGGCGAGACCTTGCCCGACGGCACGGTGCTCGATGGCGAGGTGGTGGTCTGGCGCAGGGATTCGACCTCGCCTATTGGCGAGGGTCGCGTCCAGCCCTTTGCCGAGCTGCAGAAGCGCATCGGCCGCAAGACGCTCAGCCCGAAGCTGCTGCGCGAGATCCCCGCGGTGCTGCTGGCCTACGACCTGCTCGAATGGGAGGGCCGCGACCTGCGCACGTTGCCGCAGGCCGAGCGCCGCGTGCTGCTCGACGATCTGCTGACCGCCGCGCAGCACCCTTCGCTCGTTGCCAGTCCCATGCTGCACGGCGAGAGCTGGCAGGACCTGGCGCGCCAGCGCGAAGCCGCGCGCTCGATGGGCGTCGAAGGAATGATGCTCAAGCAGCGCGAGGCGCACTACGGCGTCGGCCGCACCAAGGACGTGGGCCTGTGGTGGAAGTGGAAGATCGATCCGCTCTCCGTCGATGCGGTGCTGGTCTATGCGCAGCGCGGCCATGGCCGCCGCGCCAGCCTCTACAGCGACTACACCTTTGCCGTCTGGGATGGGCCGCCCGAAGCGCCAGAACGCAAGCTCGTGCCCTTCGCCAAGGCCTACTCGGGCCTGACCGATGCCGAGATGGCGCGCGTCGATGCGGTCATCAAGAAGACCACCATCGAGAGCTTCGGGCCGGTGCGTAGCGTCGAGCCCACGCTGGTGTTCGAGCTCGGCTTCGAAGGCATCGCGCGCAGCACGCGGCACAAGAGCGGCATCGCGGTGCGCTTTCCGCGCATGCTGCGCTGGCGCGAGGACAAGCCGGTGGAGGAGGCCGATACCCTGCAGACGCTGGCGGCGCTGCTGCCCGCATGAAGACGCATCGCGCAGATAGAGAAGAAGTTCTCAGCCTCGGCCGCTACCTGAGCGCACCGCGGCAAACTGCAGGACCCAATGACGCAGTTCTGAGAAACTCGGCACTCCCATCCATGCACGATCACCGCAACCCTCGTCCCGGCGTCGATCTGCGCGAGCACGCCGTTCATCTGCTGATGCAGGCCGCACCGCTGGCCGGCATGGGGCTGCACGAGGCGCGGGTCGTGGTCGATGCGATGCGGCCGCTGCACCTGCTGGCCGACACCCTGCTGTTCGAGGAAGGCGATGCGGTCGACAACGACTACATGGTCCTGGTGCTCGATGGCCAGCTGCGTGTGGTCAGCAGCAACGGCGTCCCCGGCGACGAGGTCGTGATCTCGGTCATCGGCCCGGGCAGCCTGGTCGGCGAAATGGGCGTGATCGACGGCGGGCCGCGCTCCGCGAGCTGCACGGCGCTGACCGACGTCAAGCTCGGCGTGCTGTCGCGTACCTCGCTGCTGGAGCTGATCGAGACGCACCCCGGCGCCGCGGCCCGTCTGATGCTGGGCGTTGCCAAGGGCCTGGCCGAGCGGCTGCGCGAGGGCAACCGGCGGCTGCGCACGCTGTCGCGGGTCACGCGTGCGCTGCAGTCGGAGCTGGATGCAGCGCATGCGGTGAACCGCCGCCTGCTCGATGCGCAGGGCCGTCGCTGAGCCTCAGATCAGGATGACCGGCTCGTCGGGCAGCTCGTTGCGGTCGGCCTGGCCCTCGGCCAGCGGAAAGTGCGCGACCAAGAGCGCCGACATCTCTTCCAACGCCTGCGTGAGCCCGTCCTCGAAACGGCCCTCGCGAAAAGCGGCTGTCATGCGCTGCGCCATCGCAGCCCATTCCTCGGCGCTCACGTGCGCATCGATGCCGCGGTCGGCCACGATCTCGATCGCGTGCTCGGCCATCAGCAGGTAGATCAGCACACCATTGTTGTCCGCGGTGTCCCACACGCGCAGCTTGCCGAACATCATGATCGCGCGCTCGCGTGCCGGCGCGCCGCGCCACAGGTAGGACATCGGCAGGCCTGCCTCGACGCAGATGCGCACCTCGCCGCTGTGCCGGCGCTCGCTGGCCGCGACCCGTCGGCCCAGGCGCTCGAGTGCTTCCGGCGGCAGTGCGCGCCGCACGTCGGCCGCGTCGATCCAGCGATGGCGCCAGAGGCGCGCGAGCTTCGAGAAGAAGGATGGGCCGGCCATCGCTACCAGTCCCCCGAGGCGCCGCCGCCCCCGAAATCGCCGCCACCGCCGGAGCTGAAGCCCCCGCCGCCCGAGGAGCCGCCGCTCCAGCCGCCGCCACCGGTGCCCCAGCCGCCGAGGCCGCCTCCGCCCAAGCCACCGCCGCGCCGGCCGGCGCCGGCACCGAAGGCCGTCGACAGCAGCGTGAAAAGCAGCGCGCCAAGGCCAGCGAGCACCGCGACCACCAGGCTCGAGGTCAGCACCATCACGAGCACGCCCGTCGCGCCGCCCAGCGCCAGCGGGCCCAGCACCTTGCCGAGGATGGCGCGCGCGATCGGTCCGCCGATCAGCACGCCGAAGAACAGGAAGATGGCGAGGTCCTGCCAGTCGAATCCGCTGTCGTCGCGCGCATCGTTGCCGAAGTCGCCGCTCTTGTTGTCGACCTCGGGGAGCGCCTCGCCCTTGACGCGCGCGATCAGCTGGTCGGCCGCCGCGTCGAGTCCGCCCGCGAAATCGTTCTCGCGGAAGCGCGGCTTCATCGCATGGTCGATGATGCGCGCCGCCGCGATGTCGGGCACCGCCCCTTCGAGCGTCTTCGCGACCTCGATGCGCATCTTGCGGTCGTTCTTGGCGACGATGACGAGGATGCCGTCGCTCACCTCCTTGCGGCCGATCTTCCAGGCATTGCCGACGCGGTTGGCGTAGCTCGCGATGTCTTCGGGCGCCGTGGTGGCGACCATCAGCATCACGATCTGCGAACCCTTCTGCTGCTCGAAGGCCTGGAGCTTGGCTTCGAGCGCCTGGCGCTGCGAGGCATCGAGCGTGCCGGTCTGGTCGATCACCCGCGCGCTGAGCGCCGGCACCGGCAACAGGTCCTGGGCCTGTGCGCCGGCGAGCGCGACGGCCACCAGGAAGAGGGCTGTCAGCGCGCGCCGGATGCGGGCGGCCGTCATCTAGGAAGTTACTTCTTGGGTGCGCCGAAATCCACCGTCGGCGGCGTCGAGATCTGGGCTTCGTTCTGGACGCTGAAGTTGGGCTTCGCGTCGTAGCTGAACACCTTGGCCGTGATGTTGGTGGGGAAGCTGCGCGCGAGCACGTTGTACTCCTGCACCGTCTGGATGTAGCGGTTGCGCGCCACGGTGATGCGGTTCTCGGTGCCTTCCAGCGTCACGCGCAGGTCGCGAAAGGCCTGGTTGGCCTTGAGGTTGGGGTATTGCTCGGCCACCACCATCAGGCGCGACAGTGCGCTGGAGAGCTCGCCCTGTGCCTGCTGGAACTTGTTGAAGGCCTCGGGGTTGTTGAGCGTCTCGGGCGTGACCTGGATCGAGGTCGCCTTGGCGCGCGCCTCGATCACCTTGGTCAGCGTTTCCTGCTCGAAGTTGGCTTCGCCCTTGACCGTGGCCACGATGTTCGGCACCAGGTCCGCGCGGCGCTGGTACTGGTTGAGCACCTCGCTCCAGGCCGACTTGCTGGCCTCGTCGAGGCGCTGGAAGTCGTTGTAGCCGCAGCCTGCGAGCGACAGCGCCGTGAGGATGATCAAGAGCCAGCGTTTCACCATGTCGAACTCTCCGAGGTGCGAAGTGGGCGAAGTTAGCATAGATGCATGTCGGCCGACCCTCTTCAAGCCCTGCAGGCCGCGAGCCGTGGAGCGCAGCCCATCGCATCGGGCGAGGGCACGCTGCTGATCGCCGGCGCCACCGGCGCGCTGGGGCAGGAACTGGTGCGGCGCCTGGCGGGCCGGCATCGCTTCGACCACACGCGCGTGCTCGCACGCGAACCCATTCGCGACGGCCTGCGCGGCGTCGAGACCCTGCTCGCACCGGTTGCGGAGATCGCGCAGTGGCCGCTCGTCGCGGCCGATACGGCGCTGGTCCTGTTCGAGCCGCCGCGTCTCTACTACGACCGCGAACGCGCGCTGTGGACGCCCGAGCCGGCGCAGCTGCCCGCGCTCGCCCGTTGGCTGCGGGCCTGCGGCGTGCGCACGCTGGCCATCGTGCAGCCGCACGACCAGGGCCGGCTGCCGGAGGCGCTGAAGCGCGGCCTCGCCAGCCTCGACGAAGAGGCGGTGGTCGCTCTGGGCTTCGAGCGCGTGATCATCGTGCGCTCGGCGCAGAAGCCCGCCGCGGCGCGCTTCGCGAATCCGGCCGAGCGGCTGGCGGCCTGGATGCTGTCCATCGCGCGCTTCATGGTGCCGACCAGCGAGCAGCCGGTGCGCGCGACCAAGGTGGCGGAGCTGGTCGACGTCGCGCTGCGCATCGCGCCGCCGGGCGTGCACGTGGCCGCGCCCGAGCTGGTGTGGCAGGCGGCGCAGGGCGAGCTGCGCGCGGTGGCGGAGGGCTGGCTGCGTGCGCGCTAGCCGAAGCGCAGCGAGCGCAGCCCCACCGTCCGGTCCACCCACACCACCACCGCCAGCGTGAGCACGATGCTGACCGTGGACACGGCGGCCGCGGTCGGGTCGAAGTCCCAGCGCAGGTAGTCGAAGAGCTGCAGCGGCAGCGTCGTCATGCCGATGCCCTTCAACAGCAGCGACATGTTGAAGAGGTCGAAGGAGATCACGAAGGCGAACAGCGCGCCGGTGATGATGCCGGGCTTGATCAGCGGCAGCGTCACGCGCCGGAAGGCACGCCAGGGCGAGGCGCCGAGGCTGCGCGCCGCCTGCTCGAGCGAGGCGTCCTGGTTGTAGAGCGCCGACGCGACGTTGGTGAACACGTAGGGCAGGGTCACCAGCACGTGGCCGACCACCAGACCGAACATCGTGCGCGTGCCGATGCCGCTCGCATAGAGGAAGAACAGCAGCGCGATGGCGGTCAGGATCTCGGGCAGCATGAGCGGCATCATCAGCAGCATGCGCAGCGGCTCGCGCAGCCGCTGCGCATACCTCACCACGTAGAGCGCGCCGGCGATGCCGATGACCGAGGAGATCAGCGTCGCGATCGCCGCCAGCAGCAGCGAGCTGCGGATGGCGCGCATGAAGGCCTCGTTGACGAACAGCGCGCCGAACCAGCGCAGCGAGATGCCCTGCGGCGGGAAAGTCATGAACTCGCCGGCGTTGAGCGACATCAGTACGATGATCGCGATCGGCAGCAGCAAAAAGGCGTAGACGGCGCCGACGTAGAAGAGGCCGAAGCCGTCGGCGATGCGATGCGACAGCGGTGCGCGGCGCGTCATGCCAGGCCCTTCATGAAGCGGCCAGTCAGCTTCCCATAGAGCGCCACCGCCGCCATGCCGCATGCCGTGAGCACCAGCGCCTGTGCCGCGCCGGAGGGCCACTGGAAGTTGTCGATCAGGTTCTGCACCACCAGCACCGACATGGTCTTGACCTGCGCGCCGCCGAGCATCACCGGCGTCACGTAGGCGCTCAGCGCCAGCACGAAGACCAGGATCGTGCCGGCCTGAATGCCGGGCCACGACAAGGGCAGCACGAGCCGCCAGAACACCTTGAGCCGCGAAGCGCCGAGCGAGCGCGCGGCCGCTTCGAGCGACGGGTCGATGCTTTGAATGACGCCGACCAGCGGCAGGATCATGAAGGGCAGGAACACGTGCACCAGCGCGATGGTCACGCCGAGCCGGTTGTTCATCAGCTGCAGGCCGGTCTCGACCAGGCCGAGGTCGAGCAGCACGCGGTTGACCACGCCGTTGCCCGACAGCAGGATCAGCCAGCCGAAGCTGCGCACCACCACGCCCACCAGCAGCGGCGAGAGCACCAGCACGTAGAGCGCGCTGCCCCAGCGCGAAGTCGTGCGCGCGAGGTGGTAGGCCACCGGGTAGCCCAGCAGCAGGCAGATCGGCGTGACGGTGAGGCCCAGGAGCAGCGTGTCGCCCAGCACGCCGAGCAGGTAGCCGTCGGAGAGCGCGCGGCCGTAGTTGGCGAGCGTGAGGCCCGCGCCGTAGGGTGCGCCGACGGCCGGCGGGCGCAGGCTCATCAGCACGATGTTGAGGTAGGGCAGAACCAGGAAGACGCCGATCAGCAGCAGCGCCGGCGCGATCAGCCAGAAGGCGCGGCGCGCGAGCGGCACGGCCTGCATCGCGCGTGGCACCGGTGCGGCGGAGGCGATGGCGCTCATTCCTGCCCCGCAATGATCCAGGCGTGCCCCGGCTCGAAACGCATGCCACTCGAGGCGCCGGCCGCGACGCGCTGGCCCGGCGCGGTCTGCACCAGCAGCGTCTGGCCGCCCGCGCATTGCACCGTGTGCTCCACGCTGCTGCCGAGGAAGTAGCTGGTGGCCACCAGGCCCTGGTAGGGGCCGCTGCCGTCGAAGTGGATCGCCTCGGGCCGGATCGTGACGTGCACGGCCTGGCCGGGCGCGAGCGGCTGGTCATGGTCGGCCTCCACGGTGCCGAGCGCAGTCTCGATGCGAAAGCGCAGCCACGCGCCTTCGTCGGGCAGCTTCGACTCGACGCGGCCTTCGATCAGGTTCGAGCGGCCGATGAAGCGCGCGACATCGACGCTGCGCGGGCGCAGGTAGATCGCCTCGGGCACGTCGAACTGCTGCAGCCGGCCGCCCAGCATCACCGCCACGCGGTCGGACATCACCATCGCCTCGGCCTGGTCGTGCGTGACGTAGAGCGTGGTGATGCCGACGCGCTTCTGTAGCTCGCGGATGAAGACGCGCATGTCCTCGCGCAGCACCGCGTCGAGGTTGGCCAGCGGTTCGTCGAGCAGCAGCAGGCGCGGCTCGATCACCAGCGCGCGGGCCAGCGCCACGCGCTGCTGCTGGCCGCCCGAGAGCTGGCGCGGATAGCGCCCGGCCATGCTCGTTAGCTGCACCATCGCCAGCACCGCGTCGATGCGGCGCGCCATCTCGGCCTTGGGCACGTTGCGCATCTCCAGGCCGAAGGCGAGGTTGCGCCGCACCGTGAGATGCGGGAACAGCGCGTAGTTCTGGAACACCATGCCGATGTCGCGGCGCTCGGGCGGCAGGCCGGTGATGTCTTCGCCGTCGAGCAGCACTGCGCCCTCGTCGGGGTACTCGAAGCCGGCCACGCAGCGCAGCGTGGTGGTCTTGCCGCAGCCGCTCGGGCCCAGGAGCGAGATGAACTCGCCGGGCTCGGTGTGAAGCTCCAGCGCGTGCAGCGCCGTCGTGGCCTGGAAGCTCTTGCAGAGCCCTTGCAGCGTGAGCCGCGTCATGCGGCGCGCGCGCACCGCGGCGGCCGCGTCCGAATCCGCCGGCCGCGTGCCGGCAGGCAGCACCGCGCTCACTTGATCTCCCGGTTCCAGCGGTCGGTGATGGCCGGCAGCTGCGGATTGACCTTGCTCCAGTCGAAACCGACGATCGAGGCCATGGCCTGGCCGCTGACCGGCACGTCGGCCGCCATCGCCGATGCCAGCTGCACCTTGGTGTTGGTGGGCGAGGTGAAGAATTCCTTGGCCATCATCTCCTGCACCTCGGGCTGCAGGATGAAGTTCAGGTACTTGTAGGCATCCTCCTTGTTGGGCGCGTTCTTGAGGATGTTGAAGGACTGCTCGAAGGCCACCACGCCCTCGCTCGGCACCACCATCTCGACCGGCACGCCCTTCTTCTTGAGCGCGACGATCTCGGGAAAGTCGATCACCGCCACAGTCACGTCGCCGCGCGTGAGCATGGTCGAGAGCGTGCCGCTCCAGTCGGCCTGCGTAAAGGGCAGCAGCTTCTTGATCTCGACGAAGGCGCGGTCGATCGCGTCCTGCGAGCCGCCGTAGATCTTGGCGGTCATCAGGAGGAACAGCATCGCGGCCGTGTTGCCGATCTGGTAGAGGCCGATCTTGCCCTTGAACTCGGGGTTGCTCCAGAGGTCGGTCCAGGACTTGGGCGGCGTCTTCACCAGGTCCTTGCGGTAGCCGATGCCGATGGTCGAGACGATGCCGCGCACGCCGTTGTCGCCCGGGTTGCGCAGGTTGGGGTAGACGTTCGCAAGGTTGGGCACCTTGGCCGCGGGGATGGGCTCGAAGTAGCCCTCGCCGCGCACCACGCTCGCGATGTTCTCGTTGACCATCAGCACGCTGTAGGGCGGCTTCTCGATGCCGGCGGCGCGCAGGTTGGCGATGAAGTTCTTGCCCAGGCCGACGTCGAGCGTGGGCTGCACGCCGCTCGTCTTGTCGAGCATCGGCAGCAGGTCGCTGCGCCAGAACTTCTCCCAGCGGCCGCCGTAGGTGTTGACCACCAGCGGCGCGGCGGCTAAGGAGGGCAGGGCGGGCAGCGCGAAGCCGGCGGCGGCGCCGAGGCTGCGCAGGAGGAGGTCGCGGCGATTTTGAAGAGCGAGCATGGGAAGACTTTCGGGCGGCAGTGGAAGGATCAGGCGGTGACGGAATCGCCGGCCGATGTGCGGCGGTAGTCGTAGTTGCGGTTCAGGCGGTCGAGCAGGTAGTCGCCGTAGCGCACCGGCGCATGCTTCGGCGGGTTCGCCTCGCCGGTGCAGGTCGGCAGGCATTCGATCAGCGCGTCCATGCCCGGGTCGAAGAAGTAGGGCAGCGAATAGCGGTCGCCGCCGGAGCGGTTGATGACGCGGTGCGGCGTCGAGACGAAGCGCATGTTGGTCCAGCGCGCGAGCATGTCGCCGACGTTGAGCACGTAGGTGTTCGCAATCGGCGGCGCCTCGATCCAGTCGCCGCCGCGCGGGCGTACCTGCAGGCCGCCCGCGTCGTCCTGCGCCAGCAGCGTGATGACGCCGTAGTCGGTGTGCGGGGCCGAGCCGATCTGCTCGTCTTCCAGCGGCGGCTGCGGCGGGTAGTGCAAGAGGCGCAGGAAGGTGGTGGGCTTCTCGAAGTGATGATCCAGCGCATGCGCCGGCAGCCCCAGGCTCATGGCGATCAGCTGCACGAGGTAGCGGGAGAGCGCGTCGACTTCGGCGATGTAGCGCTCGATGCGCACCTGGAAGTCCGGCACCCAGCCGGGCCACTGGTTGGGGCCCTGCAGCGGCAGGCCGGCGAGCAGCCGCGGGTCGTCCGGCGGCAGCTCGTGCATGAGCATCAGCGACTCGCTCATGTTCGGCCGCGTCACCTTCGCCACCGAGGAGGTGACGATGGTGGAAGTGGCCATGCCCATGTAGCCGCGATGGAAACCGTTGATCGCGATCGACTGCTTGCGTTCGAGCGGCGAGGCATGGAACTCGCGCGAGGCCGCGAAGGCCGCGTCGCGCGAGGCGGGCGCGACGTTGTGGCCCGCGATGTAGGCGAAGCCGATGGTGCTGAGCGCCTCGTACAGACGCGCCGCAGTCTCGCGCGCAAGAGGCGCCTCGGAGTCGATGTTGCCGTGTAGATCGATGAGGGGAATGGATGTCATGGATGAACTTCGAACGAGGAGTACTGCTGCCAGTGCGCCAGCAGGTCCGCCGCCTCCACCACCAGCCCCAGGTGCAGCGACACCATGCTGAGCGCCGCGGCCTCCAGGTGCGCGTCGGTGCCGCGCACCAGGTCGCGCAGCACGATCACGCGGTAGTTGTGGTTGTTGGCGTCGAAGGCGGTGTTGAGCACGCAACAGTCGGTGAAGCCGCCGTTGAGCACCACGGTGCGGATGCCCTGGTTGCGCAGCAGGAAGTCGAGGTCGGTCGGATAGAAGGCCGAGAGCCGGCGCTTGTTCTCCACCCGCAGGTCGCCGGGATCGACGCGCGTGACCCACTCGGTCCAGCGGCTGCCCTCGATCGCGTGCGCATCGGCATTCGGAATTTCCCCGACATGCAGCGGGAAGGTGCGCCGCCATGCGGCCGGGATGCCGCGCAGGTCGTCGGCGCCGCCGGGCCGGAGCACCGACTTGACGTGCACGATGGGTATGCCCAGCGCGCGGGCTAGGTCGTGGAAGGCGTCGATCGGCGCCACCAACTCGCGTGCACGCGGCGCCGGGCAGGGGCAGTCGGGCCCGTCATCCAGATGGCCGCGGTGCATGTCGATCGAGATCACGGCGGTGGCCGCCGCGTCGAGATAGTCCTCGAAGCCCTCGCCCAGCTCGCGCGGCTGCTCGTAGACGTAGGCCTTCATCGTCTTTCCTCCCGCACATAGGGCACGCCCAGGGCGCCCGGTTCGCCGTCGCCGCCGCGCCGGGCGAGCGCCACCCAGACCATCACGCCGAGCGTCACTGCATAGGGCGTCATCAGCACGAAGTACTGCGGCAGCTGCACGCCGGCCGCGGCCAGCTGCGGGATCAGCGCCTCGATGCAGCCGAAGAGCAGCGCGCCGGCCAGCGCCTTCCACGGCGACCAGCGCGCGAAGATCACCAGGCCCACTGCGATCCAGCCGCGCCCGCCGGTCATGCCGGCGATCCACAGCTTGGTGCTGACCACCGAGATGTAGGCGCCGGCCAGGCCGACCAGCGCGGAGCCGGCCAGCACCGCCGCGAAGCGCCAGGCCGAAACCGAGAGGCCGGCCGCATCGGCGGCCTGCGGGTTCTCGCCCACGGCGCGCAGCCTGAGGCCCGCATCGGTGCGCAGCAGGAACCAGGTGACGGCGGCGAAGACCGGCAGCGTGAGCCAGACCATCGCGTTCTGCTGGAACAGGCGCCCGACGACGGGCAGCGAGGAGAAGGGCCACAGCGCCATCGTGCCGATGCCGGGCGTGGCCTGGTTGGTCCATTGGGCCAGCGTGCCGACCAGTGCCGTGAGCCCCTGGCAAAAGAACACGAGCGCGAGACCCGCGATCACCTGGTTGACGCGCAGCCAGATCACCATCACCGCGAACAGCAGCGAGACGACGGCAGCCGCGAGCATGGCCAGCAGCAGCGACACCGCCGGCTCGCCGAAGGCCAGCTGCGCGCCGATGCCGGCCAGCGCGCCGACCAGCATCAGCCCTTCGGCGCCTAGCGAGAGCACGCCCGCGCGTTCGCAGACGATCAGGCCCAGCGCGGCCAGCGCATAGGGCACTGCGAAATCCGGCGTGTTGGCGAGCCAGTTGAGGACGATGTCCATCACGCTGCTCCGGTGCCCACGCGGCGCAGGCGATGCCTGATGAAGAAGTCGCTCGATGCCACGCACACCACGATCACGGCCTGGATCAGCTGCACCATCGAGAAGGGCACCTGGTAGAACACCTGCAGGCTGCGCCCGGTCACGAACAGCGCCGCGACCATCAGCGCGACCACGCTGGCGGCCAGCGGGTTGTTGCGCGCGAGGAAGGCGATCAGGATGCCGGAGAAGCCATAGCCCTGGTAGAAGGCCTGCGTGAGCCGGCCCTCCTGCCCCGCGGCGACGGCGAAGCCCGCGAGGCCGGCCATCGCGCCGGAGAGCAGCACCGCGCCGTAGATGACGCGCGCCACCGGTACGCCGGCTGCATGCGCCATGCGCGGGTTGGCGTCGACGAAGCGCAGGTACAGGCCGGCGCGGCTCACGCCGACCAGCCACCATCCCAGCAACGCAACGACGGCGGCCAGCAGAATCGCGCTGTTCACGCCCGAGAAGAGATCGGGCAAGCGCTCGAAGGCGCGGAACTGCGGCGAATAGGGGAAGTTGTCCTTCGGGTCCTTCCAGCTGCCGTACACCAGGTGCAGCAGGAAGTTGGCCGCCATGTAGTTGAGCATCAAGGTCGAGATGATCTCGTTGACGCCCAGCCTGAGCTTGAGCAGCGCCGGGCCCAGCACCCACAGCAATCCGGCGGCCAGCGCGGCAAGGAACATCAGCGGCAGGCGTAAGGAAGGCGGGCCGATCTCGAAGAGGGAAACGGCCGTGGCGCCGATCGCACCCCAGATCATCTGGCCCTCGAGGCCGAGGTTCCAGAAGCGTGCGCGAAAGGCCATCGCACCGGCCAGCCCGACCAGGATCATCGGCGCCGCCTGGAACAGCACGGCGCGGAAGTTCTGGCCATCGAGGAAAGTCTGGACGATGAACTCGTTGAGCAACTCGCCGGCCGGCACGCCCGCGGCCACCAGGATGGCGGCCGAGAGCAGGAGCCCCACGCCGATGGCGGCGGCGAGGATCAGCGCCTGCCAATGCCAGGCCATGTGCTGGCGGATCTCGAGCGCATAGCGGCGCGCGCCCCAGGGCTGGCGCGCGGATGCCGCCGCCGGTGTGTCCGCGAGGTGCGTAATGGGCATCGCGAGCGAGGGCTCAGCCATGGTCCACCATCGCCTGGCCGATGGCCTGCCGGTCCGCCGGCTGCGCGAACTCGGCCACGATGCGGCCGCGCGTCATCACGCCCACGCGGTCGGCCAGTGCGAGCACCTCGTCGAGGTCTTCGCTGATCAGGAGCACGGCCGCGCCGGCATCGCGCGCGGCGCGCAGCCGCGCATGCACTTCGGCGCCGGCGCGCACGTCCAGCCCGCGGCTCGGGCTGTGGGCCAGCACCAGCCGCGGCGACTTGCCGAACTCGCGCGCCAGCACCAGCTTCTGCGCATTGCCGCCCGACAGCAGCGCAGCCTTCTGCGCGATCGAGCGCACGCCCTGCACGTCGAAGGCGGCGACGGCGGCTTGCGCGTCCTGGTCCATCTCGCGGCGCTTCAGGCGCCAGGCCGAGCCGTAGCGCCCGCTGTGGACCTGTCCGATGCCGTAGTTCTCGGAAACCGAGAGGCCGCCCGCGAGCGCGAGGCCGTAGCGGTCGGCGGGAATGGTCGCCAGCCCCAGTGCACGGCGCGCCGTCGTCGGCGTCGCCTTGAGATCGCCATGGCGATCAAGCGCGATCTCGCCTTCGGTCCGGCCCGGCAGGCCCATGATCGCGCCCGCCAGTTCCCCCTGGCCGTTGCCGCCGACGCCGGCCAGCCCGTAGATCTCGCCCGCGCGCAGGTCGAGGTCGATGCCGTCGAGCACGCGGCGGCCTTGCACTTCGGGCGAACGCAATCCGCGCACCGTGAGCCGCACCGGGCCCGGCGTCGCGCGCGTCGACCCGGCTGCGGGCGCGGTGATCGATTCGCCGACCGTGAGCCGGACCAGCTCGCCCACCGGCATCTGCTGCGGGTCGACCGTCGCGACCGTGCGGCCGCCGCGCATCACGGTCACGCGGTCGGCATGGCGCTTGACGTCGGCCATCTTGTGCGTGACCAGCACCACCGCCGCGCCGCGGCGCGCGAGCCCATGCACGGTCGAGAGCAGGCGCTCGGCCTCCTGGTCGGTCAACACGGCGGTGGGCTCGTCGAGGATCAGGATGCGCGTGCCGGCCAAGAGCACCTTGAGGATCTCGACGCGCTGCTGCTCGGCCACCGACAGCCGGTCCACGCGCTGCGCCGGGTCGATGTCGAAGCCGAGTTCTCGCGCCTTGTCGCGGATCGCCTCTTCGACGCGGCGCAGGCGCTTGCCATGGCTTTCGAAGCGCTCGGACCGCGGCGCGGTCAGGAGGATGTTCTGCGCCACCGTGAAGGGCTGCACCAGCCGGAAGTGCTGGTGGACCATGCCGATGCGCGCCTTCGCCGCATCGCGCGGCCCGCTGAAGCGCACCGGGTTGTCGTCGACCGACATCGTGCCGGCCTCGGCCGCATAAAGGCCGGCCGCGATGTTCATCAGCGAGGACTTGCCCGCGCCGTTCTCGCCCAAGAGCGCATGCACTTCGCCCCAGCGCGCCGAGAAGTGCGCGTCGGTCAGCGCCGCAAATCCGTCGAAGGACTTGTGGATGCCCTGGAGCTGCAGCGCCGTGGTCATTTCTGCGTGACGACGCCCTTGACGAACCAGTCCATCTTCCAGAGATCGGCATCGGACAGCACGGCGCCCTTGGCGACGCGCTCCTTGCCGTCGCGGTCGGCCAGCGGGCCGGCATAGATCTGCTTGCCCTTGAGCAGTGCGTCGCGTTCTGCTGTGATCGCGGCGGCCTTGTCCTTCGGCACCCCGGGGCCGAAGCCCGCGATGTCGGTGCCGCCCGCGCTCATCGGAATGAAGGCGCCGTATTGCGCCGGCTTCCAGTTGCCGGCCATGATCTTCTTCAGCTCCGGCGAGAGGAACTTGTCCCACACCCAGACCGAGGAGCACAGCGTGGCCTTGGGCGCGAACTGCCGCAGGTCGCGGTGATGGCCGGTGCCGTAGACGCCGCGCTCCTGCGCCACGATCTGTGGCGTCGGGCTGTCGACGTGCTGGCCGATCACGTCGGCGCCCTGGTCGATCAGCGCGGCCGCGGCGGCGCGTTCCTTGACCGGGTCGTTCCACGAGCCGGTGTAGATCACGTTCACCGTGGCATTCGGGTTCATCTTCTGCGCGCCGAGCGCGAAGGCGTTGATGGTCCAGTTGACGACGCCGAAGGGGTTGGCCGCGACGAAGCCGAGCTTGCCGGTCTTCGAGGCTGCGCCTGCAGCCATGCCGCAGAGGTACTGGCTCTCGTAGGTGCGGCCGTAGAAGGATTCGAGGTTGGCGCCGTTGCTGGTGCCCGAGCCGTTGAGGAAGGCCACCTCGGGGTACTTGGCCGCGAGCTCCTTGAAGCTGTCGGAATAGCCGAAGGCGGTGCCGATGATGATGTTGGCGCCGCGCTGGATGAACTTCTCGGCCGCGGGCTTGATGGCGGATGCGTCTTCCGGCACGTTCTCGACGAACTGGATCTTCTCGCCCGTTTCCTTCTCGACCTTGATGCGCGCCTCGTCGAAGGCCTGCGTCCAGCCGCCGTCGTTCTTGGGGCCGAAGTACAGCATCGCGATCTTCGGCTTGCCCTTCAGGGTGAAGCCGTCGGCGGCCACCGCCGGGCCGATCAGCGCGGCGCCCGCGACAAGCGCTGCGACCGCGCAAGGAATCGATTTACGCAACATCACTCGGACCTTTCATCATGAAATTGATACGGAACACATTGCCCTCGGGGTCGAGCAGCACCGACTGGTACCAGTGGTAGTAGGTGACGTAGGGCGCCTTGACGAGCGTGGCGCCGGCAGCGACGGCGACCGGCACCATGCGGTCGACTTCCTCTTGCGAATCGACATCGATGTTCAGCAGGAACTTGACCCCGCGCGTGTCGGAGAACTCGGCCAGCTGCAAGAGCTCGTAGGCATCGAAGGCGTTGAAGCCCAGCTTGGCCTTGCCCGCGTCGAGGCCGCGGAAGATCGGCGAGCGGATGGCCTCGATCTCGGGGAAGCCGAACACGCGCTGGTAGAAGCCGCTGAGCGCGACGACGTCTTTCGCGAAGACGTTGACGTAGGAAAGATGAGGCATGTTCAGGCTGTCACTTTGGTGCCGCCGAAGGTCGTCTGTTTCAGGAACTTCGACTTCAAGTGGTCGCCGGAAGAGATCGGCGCGTACTTCGGCGCCTCGCCCGGCGCGAGGCAGCTCGGCAGGCACTCGACCATCGCGTCGTAGTTGGGCTGGTGGAAGAACACCAGCGACTGCCGGCGGTTGGTGGCGGCCGCATCCGGCGGCGGGTTGACCACGCGGTGCAGGGTCGAGACCCACAGGTCGTTGGTCCACTGCATCATGAGGTCGGCGATGTTCACCACCAGGCCGCCCTCGACCATCGGCACGTCGACCCATTGGCCGGCCTTGTTGAAGACCTGCAGCCCCTTGTCGTCAGGCAGCACGACGGTGAGGCTGCCGTAGTCGCTGTGCGCGCCGGCGCGCAGCTGGCCGGGCAATGCAGCCTCGGTCTGCGGCGGGTAGCTCAGCACGCGGAACATGCTGATGTGCTTGTCGATCTTGTCGTCGAAGAAGGTCTCGGGAAGTTCCAGCGCGAGCGCGAAGATGCGCATCAGCGAACGCGAGAGATCGCTCATCGCCTCGAAGTATTCGTCGAAGGCCGGCTGGAAGCCCGGCAGATCGGGCCAGACATTGGGCTCGAAGTGCGGGCCGGCCGCAGCGCCCCGGTGGTAGTCGTCGGCCGGCACATTGGAGGGACCGATGGAGAAGGACTCCTTCAGGTCGCCCGGCGCCGCTTCTTCGAGGCTGTACGACAACCCTTCCTCGCCCACCGCACTGTAGCCGCGCACCGCGTCGTCGCGCGGGCGATCGACCTTGCGCTTGTCGGCCAGCGGCAAGGCGAAGAATTCACGCGAGGCCGCGGAGACGCGCGCGATGAGTTCGGGGGCGATGCCGTGGTTGGTGATGACCAGGAAGCCGATGCTGCGGCAGGCCTCGTCGACCTTGCGCGCCACCTCGGCCTTGCCTTCGGGCGTTCCGGAAAAGAAGGGCGCCAGATCGATGATCGGTACGGACAGCAGGGTCATGCTTTCAATCCTTCGGTGTGACGGTGGCGGCGCTTCGACATGCAACGTCCATGCCAGTTGGACCAAATGGACAAATGCGCTTTGCTGCATCGGCGTGGTGCGCGGGCAGCGGTGCGGCACGGCGAATGCGTGCGCTGGGTGTTGCCATGGTGCGTACCATGGGCGGTATGGCTCGTGCATGCGGGCTGCATCGCAGACAACGAGAATCCCGGGTGGAGAAAGAAGCAAAGCAACACATGCCGAAAACTCGCAGCAGCAGCATCAAGCCGCCGTCCGTGCTGGCCGTCGAAGCGCCGCCATCCAAGCGCGTGCATCCGAAGCGCGCGCCCGTGGCGCGCAGCGTCACGTCGGTGAACCGGCGGCTGCGCCAGATCGAGGACAAGCGCGCGGCGATCCTGCGCGCGGCGCTCGGGCTCTTCTCGCGCTTCGGCCTGCACGGCACCAGCGTCGACCAGGTCGCAGCGCGTGCGGATGTCTCGAAAAGCAACCTGCTCTACTACTTCGCCAACAAGGAGGAGCTCTACGTCTCGGTGCTGCGCGAGTTGCTCGCCGTGTGGCTGGAGCCGCTGCGCGGCTTCAGCGCCGAGCAGGACCCGCGGCAGGCGATCGGCGACTACATCCGGCGCAAGCTGGTGATCTCGCGCGACCAGCCCGATGCCTCGCGCCTGTTCTGCCTCGAGATGATCCAGGGCGCGCCGCTCTTGCGCGACGAACTCGATCGCGAGCTGCGCGACCTGGTGACGCGCAAATCCGAAGTGATCCGCGCCTGGGTGGCCGCCGGCAAGCTCGCGCCGGTCGATCCGCATCACCTGATCTTCGCCTTGTGGGCCACCACGCAGCACTACGCCGACTTCGGCGTGCAGGTGCAGGCCATCACGGGTCGTACGCTGGATGACCCGGAGTTCTTCGAAGAGACGGTGGACAACGTGCAGCGCATCGTCTTGAGCGGCATCACCACGCGCTGAGCGCGCCGCGCGCTCAGTGCGGCGCGGCGACGATGTCGTGGTAGCGGCGGTCGAAGTAGATCAGGCCGTGCGCGGTGCCGCCGATCGCGATCGCAACGGCCTCGCAGAACAGCACGTCGTGGGTGCCCACCCGCGTCACCTGCGACACGCGGCAGTCGAAGGACACGGCCGCGTCCTCGAGCACCGGCGCACCGGTGCGCTTGCGGCTCCAGCGGCCCGCGGCGAAGCGCTCGTCCATCGGCGTCTTGCCGCCGAACAGGCCCGACAGCGCCTGCTGCCCCGCGGCCAGCGCGTTCACGCAGAGCACGCCGTTGGCCTGGAAGGCCGGGTAGACCGAGGCCGAGCGATTGAGGCAGACCAGCAGCGTCGGCGGCTCGTCGGTCACGCTGCACACGGCCGATGCGGTGAAGCCGGCGCGGCCGCCGGGGCCGTCGGTGGTGATGACATGCACGGCCGCGCCGAGGCGGGCCATCGCATCGCGGTAGTCGCTCTTGGGCAAGGCGTTCATGGCGGCGGTGCTTTCCTCAGGCGAGCGCGCAGGCTTCTGCGAAGTCCAGGCGCGGCAGGCGGCCGAACAGCTTCGAGGGGTCGCCGTGGCCCAGGTTGATCAGGAAGTTGGTGGTCCAGGGCGTGCCGGTGAAGAAGGCGGCGTCGATCTTCGCCCTGTCGAAGCCGGACAGCGGCCCCGCATCCAGCCCCAGCGCGCGCGCGGCGAGCAGCAGGTAGGCGGCTTGCAGCGTGGCATTGCGAAAGGCGGTTTCGCGGGCGGCCTCGACGCTGCCGGTGAACCAGCTTCTGGCGTCGGCATGCGGGAACAGCGTGGGCAGCTTGTCGTAGAAGGCGCTGTCCCAGGCCGCGATCACGGTGACCGGCGCGCTCATCGTCTTCGCCAGATTGCCCTTCGACAAGGCCGGCGCCAGGCGCGCCTTGCCCTCGGGCGTGCGCACGAAGACGAAGCGGCCCGGTGAACAGTTGGCCGAGGTCGGCCCGGTGCGCGCCAGCGCGTAGACCTGTTCGAGCAAGGCGTCGGAGACCGGCTCAGGGCGCCAGCCGTTGTGCGAGCGGGCCTCGGTGAAAAGAAGTGCCAGGGCGGCGTCGTCCAGGGAGGGTTTCATGCGGGGACTCCAGGTGCGCCCACGCGCGCCAGGAAGGCGAGCAGGCTGCGGTTGAAGAGCTCGGCCTCGGTCACGCTGTGTGCATGGCCGCCATGGGGCACGCACTCGAGGCTCGCGTGAGGCAGGCCCTCGGCGAGGCGCTGCGAGCAGGTCCAGGGGACCAGCACGTCGTCGGTGGCGGCTGCCACCAGCGCGGGCGCGGCGATCTCGACCAGCCGCGCGTCGACATCGAAGGCGCGCAGCGCACCGATGCGCGCGCGCATGTTGGCCTCGCCGGGGAAATGCGCGAGCGCATGCTCGACTTCGTCGGCCACGCGCTGCGCGTGGGCGGCGCACCAGGCGGCGGGGTAGAGAAAGATGGGCTGCGCCTCGACATAGGCGCGTGGGCCGCAGGCGCCGAGCAGCGCCAGGCGCGCGTCGAAGCAGCGGGCCGAATGCGGATTGGGCTTCGACCACGCGTTGACGAGCACGAGGCTGGCCACGCGCGAGGGTGCGTCGAGCGCGAGCTGCAGGCCGACCAGGCCGCCGAGCGCGTGGCCCACCAGGTGGCAGCGCGCCGTCGAGGTGGCGTCGAGGATCTCGATCACGTCGCGCGCCATGTCGGCGATCGCATAGTCGGCCTGCAGGTCGACGGGGCTGCGGCCGGTGCCGCGCTGGTCGTAGGCGATCACGCGGTGGCCGGCCCCGATCAGTGCAGCGATCTGCGGCAGCCAGAAGCCCGCCGAGCCGCCGAGGCCCGAGGACAGCAGCACGGCCTCGCCCTCGGCCGGCCCGTGCACCTCGTAGTGCAGCGGCATGCTCAGGCCTTCTTGCCCACGTGCGCGATCGAGGCGATCTCGATCAAGGCGTCGGGCTTCACCAGGCCGCACTGGATGCAGTAGCGCGCCGGCTTGGTGCCGGGGAAGAACTCGGCATAGACCGCATTGATCTTCACGTAGTCGGCCCAGTCCTTGATCATGATCATGTTGAAGGTCACGTCGTCCATGGTGCCGCCGGCGGCCTCGACCACGCCCTGGATGGTGGTGAGCACATGGCGCGCCTGCGCGCTCGCGTCGCCGACATGGACCACGTTGTTGTCCTTGTCGAAGGGCAGGGTGCCCGACACGTAGAGCACGCCGTCGGCGAGCGTGCCGGGAACGTAGGGTGCGAGCGGCACGCCGGTGCCGGGCGGGATGATGGCTTGCTTGGGCATGGTTCGTTGCTCCTTTCGGGAAAGTGAAATCAGGCAGTGACCGCTTCGGCCGCTGCGGGTTGGGTGGCGGCCTCGGGCGCGAAGGTGCTGCAGAAATCGTCGACCTTCGAGACCCAGCCGAAGAAGGTCTCGACGTTGTAGACCGCGGCCTGCTGGATAGCGGGGCCGCCGAGCTCGTGCGTTGCGTCTTCGAGCATCACGGCGAAGTACTCGAGGTGGAAGGCGTCGCGCAGCGTGGACTCCACGCACACGTTGGTGGCAATGCCGGTGAAGACCAGGTTGCGGATGCCGCGCGCGCGCAAGCTGCTGTCGAGCGTGCTGTTGAAGAAGCCGCTGTAGCGGGTCTTGGGAATGACGATGTCGCGGGCCTGCGGCCGGAGCGAATCGACGAGCGCGTAGTCCCAGCCGCCCTTGGCGAGGAACTTGCCTTGCAGCTCGGGCTTCTTGCGCATGGTCTTGAGCGCGTTGGACTTGTACCAGTTGGGCGAGCCGGGGCCGCCGGCTTCCACGTAATCGGCGTCCCAGCCGTTCTGCAGGAACACGACCAGCATGCCGGCCGCGCGCGCGGCGGCGATGGTGCGCGCGATGTTGGCGATCACGCCCTGCGCGCCCGAGATGTCGAAGCCGGCGGTATCCACATAGCCGCCGATCGAGGCGTAGGCGTTCTGCATGTCGACGACGATCAGCGCCGAGTTGGCGGCATGCAGCGCCAGCGGTTCGGGCCGGGCGGGCAGCACCAGCGGCGCGGGCGCGCCCGGTGCGTTCGGCACGCCCACCGGCGTGCTGGAGGCGATGGTGGTGTTCTTCATGGCGGGGTCACTTCGAATCAGGCGGCCAGGCGCTCGACGGCGACGCGCGAAGGCACGGGGCTCGCGATGTGCGTGCGGCTTTTCATCAGCGGCTGGATGTGCTCGCCGAAAGCCTCCACGCCGAGCACGAAGTCGTCGAAGGTCAGCAGCACGCCTTCGGTGCCGGGCACCTCGGCGACTTCGTCGAGCAGGCGCGCCACCGTCGCATAGGAGCCGACGAGGGTGCCCATGTTGATATTGACCGCCGAGGTCGGGTCGGCCATCTGGCGCACGTTGGTGTCGGCGCCCGACTTGGTGTCGGCCGCGCTCTGCTGCGTGAGCCAGGCCAGCGCTTCCTGGTCGGCGCCGGCCTTGTAATGCTCCCACTTGGCGCGCGCGGCTTCGTCGGTGGCATCGGCGATCACCATGAAGAGCACGTAGGAGGTCACGTGGCGGCCGGTCTTCTTCGTCGCCTCGATGAGCTTCTCGGCCGCCGGCGCAAAGGCCTTGGGCGTGTTGACGCCCTTGCCGAAGCAGAAGTTGTAGTCGGCGTACTTCGCGGAGAAGTCCATGCCGGCGTCGCTCTGGCCGGCGCAGATCACCTTCATGTCGGCCTGCGGCTTCGGGCTCACGCGGCAGTCGTCCATCTTGAAGTGCTCGCCCTTGAAGTCGGACTGCCCGGTGGTCCACAGCTCGCGCAGCACCTGCACGTATTCCGACAGGTACCGGTAGCGGGTCGCGAAGAATTCGTCGCCGGGCCACATGCCCATCTGCGAGTACTCGGGCTTCTGCCAGCCGGTGATGAGGTTGAGCCCGAAGCGGCCGTTGGAGATCGAGTCGATGGTGGAGGTCATGCGCGCCACGATGGCCGGCGGCATGACCAGCGAGGCCGCCGTGGCGAAGAGCTTGATCTTCGAGGTGACGGCGGCCAGCCCGGCCATCAGCGTGAAGCTTTCTAGGTTGTGATCCCAAAACTCGGTCTTGCCACCGAAGCCGCGCAGCTTGATCATCGAGAGCGCGAAGTCCACGCCGTAGTGCTCGGCCTTCTGCGTGATCTGCTTGTTGAGTTCGAAGCTCGGCTTGTACTGCGGAGCGTTCTCCGAGATCAGCCAGCCGTTGTTGCCGATGGGGATGAAGATGCCGACGTTCATGCGTTGCGCTCCTGGACCGAAGGTGAGGGATGGGCTGTGGGCGCAACGCCGAAGGACGCGCGCCGACGGTCTTATGCATAGGCCGTGCCATTTGGCTAAGTCTTTTAAAATCAACCACTTGCAGGTTTCCGTCGGTAGAAGTTGGACCAAATGGTCCAAAATGGAGCGTTTGGTCTGTGCGGTCGTGGCCGGCCTTGGTGCAAGGACCCCGCACAATCACCGTCAGTTGCCTGTTTCCTCTGCCATGCCCAAGACCAAACTCCGCGCCGCTGCCGTCGGCGGCACCGCCGACGACGTCGAGGCCGCCTTCTACGAAGCGCTGCAGCGCGGCGATATCGATGCATTGATGGTCTGCTGGGCCGACGAGGACGAGGTGTTCTGCGTCCATCCCGGCGGCCCGCGGCTGGTGGGCACCGAGGCGATCCGCGCCGCCTTCGAGCACATGTTCGCCAATGGCGCGATCCACGCCACGCCGGCACGCGTGCGCCGGGTCGAATCGCTCGCGAGCGCGGTGCACAACGTGCTGGAGCGCATCGAGGTGCTTACCGCCGAGGGGCCGCGCCATGCCTTCGTGCTGGCCACCAACGTCTATCACAAGACCGCCCAGGGCTGGCGCATGGTGGCGCACCATGCAAGCCCGGGCAGCGTGCACGCGCCCGAAGACGAGGACGACGCTGCCCCCCAGACGCTTCACTGACATGCAATACGTCGCACCCCTCTGGCTGCCGGGCGGCAACCTCCAAACCATCTGGCCCGCGCTCTATGCACGGCGCCTGGAGGCCCCTTTGCCGGCCTATCGGCGCGAGCGCTGGGGCACGCCGGACGGCGACTTCATCGACGTGGACTTCCTCGATGCGGCCGGTTCCGGGCCGAAGCCGCTGCTGATCCTGTTCCACGGCCTCGAGGGCTCGTCGAAGAGCCACTACGCCGAGGCTTTCGCGGCCTTTGCGATGGTCCGCGGATGGGACTATGCGGTGCCGCATTTCCGCGGCTGCAGCGGCGAACTCAATCTCGCGCCGCGCGCCTACCACTCGGGCGACTATGAGGAGATCGGCTGGATCCTCGGGCGCTTGCACGCGCAGCATGGCGGGCCGATGCTGGCGGCAGGTGTCTCGCTTGGCGGCAATGCGCTCTTGCGCTGGACCGAAGAGGCGGGTGACGAGGCCTCGAAGCTGGTCAGCGCCGTGGCCTCGATCTCGGCGCCGCTCGATCTGGCCGCCGGCGGCATGGCGATCGGCCGCGGCTTCAACCGGCTGGTCTACACGCGCATGTTCCTGTCGACCATGAAGCCCAAGGCGCTGGCCAAGCTGGCCCAGCATCCGGGCCTGTTCGACCGCGACAAGCTCCTCGAGGCCCAGGATCTCTACGCCTTCGACAACGTGTTCACCGCGCCGCTGCACGGCTTTCGCGACACCGACGACTATTGGACGCGGGGCTCGGCCAAGCCGCATCTGCACGCGATCCGCATTCCCGCGCTGGCGGTGAATGCCACCAACGACCCCTTCGTGCCGGCGGCCAGCCTGCCGCGCCAGGACGAGGTCGGCCGCCACGTCACGTTGTGGCAGCCGGCCCATGGCGGCCATGTGGGTTTTCCGCTGGGCGCGCCGCCCGGCCATGTGCGCGGCATGCCGGAGCGCGTCGGCGGCTGGCTTGCACAGCATTTGAGCGCTTGAACTACAGCCGCGCGGCCCGATCCGCGCCAGAATGAGCGCCATGGACGACATCGTCAAACAGGCGCTCGCCAAGTGGCCCAACGTGCCGCACTGCTACGGCTGGCTCGGCCTGGACGCGCGCGGCAACTGGTACATGCGCGACGACCGCACGCAGGCCATGGGGCCTTTTCCGGTGGCCAAGGGCTCGCTGCTCAAGCACGACAAGCTGATCGATTTCATCCAGCGCAACTATGAACACGACGAGCGCGGCCAGTGGTTCTTCCAGAACGGCCCGCAGCGCGTGTACGTCGAGCTCGAAGCCGCGCCGTGGATCTGGCGCGTGGCCGAGGACTTCTCGGTCCGTTCGCACAGCGGCTTGGGCGTAGAGCCCTCGGCCTGCCTGCTCGACGAGGAGGGCAAGCTCTACCTGGTGGCGCCGCTCGGCCTCGGGCTGGTCCATACGCAGGACGTGGGCGTGGCGGCCGAGGCGGTCGAAGCGGGGCGCTGGGCGCCGGAGAACGTGCGCGCCGCGGAACTGCCTGCGCGCTTCGGCCATGTCATGAGCCCGGCCGCGGGCCAGCCGGTCAAGCAGCCGGCGCGCTGAATCCATCTCGCGCGCCAATGAAAAAGAGCCCGCATGCGGGCTCTTTGTTCGAGGAGATGGACTTTCTTACTTGGCCGCTGTTGCAGCCGCCGGTGCGGCCGCGGCATTGGACGCCGCGCCCTCGGGTGCCGCTGCCGCGGGACGGTCCGGCACCGGGAACTTGGCGCCGCCCGAATTGGCCAGGTAGGCCACCGCACGGCCGATCTCGACATCCTCGAAGTCGCCGCCGCCCTGCGGGGGCATGGCGCCCTTGCCCTTGAGCGCATGCTCGAGCAGCGTGGCGTAGCCCTGGCCGATGCGCGGGCCCCAGGCCGCGGCATCGTTGAGGTGCGGAGCAGTGGGGATGCCGGGCGCGCCGTGGCAGGCCACGCATTGCGCCTTGAACACGGCTTCGCCGGCGGCGAGCGGCCGGTTGGCATCGCGGATCTCGATCGAGCCGACCTTCTTGAGGCGTTCGGCGATCTCGCGATCGCGCGCTTCCTTCGACACGCCGTAGAGCGACATGTTGTCGCCTTGCGCATCGCCCGAGGGATGGGTGCCGGAGACCACGTAGGAGACGAGGCCCGCGATGATCAGGATGGGAGCGATGAACGAGAAGAAGACCGCGAGGAGCAGCTGTTTCGGGTTCTTGATCGGGCCGGTGTGGGCGTCTTCTGTGGCCTGGTAGTGCGGGTCGTCGCTCATTGGCGTCCTCAATATCGGGGGCTCTTCGGGGGCGTTTTCGAAATCAACCGGCGATTATAGAGAGGCGCCCCGGGGGCGCCTCTCTGACCCTCTCATCGTGTAGCCCAGCCGCCGCCCAGTGTCTTGTAGAGCGCAACCTGGCTCTGCAACTGCAGCAGCCGGGTCTGCACCGCCGCCTGCTGCACGCTGTAGAGCGAGCGCTGCGAATCGAGCAGGTCGAGTGCGCTTGCGATGCCGTTGCGGTAGCGCAAATCGGAGAGCTTGAAGCGGACCTCCTCGGCGTTCGATTGCGCGCGCAGGGCCCGCAGCTGCTCGCCGAGCGTGGCGCGGCCGGCGAGCGCATCGGCGACCTCGCGGAAGGCCGTCTGGATCGACTTCTCGTACTGCGCCACCGCGATCTCGCGCCCGGCCCGTGCCGAATCCAGCCCGGCCTGGTTGCGGCCCGCATCGAAGATCGGCAACGTGATCTGCGGTGCGAAGGACCACGCCTTGGAGCCCTTGTCGAAGAGGCCCGAGAACTCGCTGCTCGCGGTGCCGATCGACGAGGTCAGCGTGACGCGCGGGAAGAAGGCCGCGCGCGCCGCGCCGATGTTGGCATTGGCCGCGATCAGCTGCTGTTCGGCGGCACGGATGTCGGGCCGCTCGCCCAGCAGGTCGGAGGGCAGGCCGGCCGGCAGGTCCGGCATCGGCGCGATCGCATCGAGACCGCGGCCGCCTTCGGTGGCCGCAGCCGGCACCGGCGCGCCGAGCAGCAGGGCCAGTGCGTTCTCGTCCTGCATGCGCAGGCGCTGCTGCTCGGCGTAGGACGCACGCGCGGACTCGGCCAGCGTGTCGGCCAAGCGGAGGTCGATCTCCGAGACCACGCCGCTGTCGAAGCGCATGCGCGTGAGCTTCTGCGACTCCTCGCGCGTTACCAGGGTCTGGCGCGTGAGCTCGAGCAGCTGGTCATCCGCGATCAGCGTGAGCCAGCCGCTGGCGACCGCACCGATCAGGCTGATCTGCGCCGCCTTGCGCGATTCCTCGGTGGCGAGGTACTGCGCCAGCGCCTGCTCCTTGAGGCTGGCGACGCGGCCGAAGAAGTCGAGTTCCCAGGCGGTGATGCCGAGGTTGACCGAATAGCTCGATGCCACGCTGCCGCCCACGCCTATCGCCTGGAGCGCGTTCGGGCTCGAACGCGAGCCGCTGGCCGTGAGATCGAGCGCGGGAAACTGGGCCGCGCGCTGGATCTGGAACTGCGCGCGCGCCTGCTCGATGTTGAGCACGGACACGCGCAGGTCGCGGTTGTTGGCCAGCGCGGTCTCGATCAGCTTGGCGAGGCGCGGGTCGGTGAAGAAGTCCTGCCAGGCGAGCGTGGAGGCGGGCGATTGCGCGCTGCTGGCGGGCTGCGCGCCCGGGTAGACAGCCGGCACGGGCGCGGCAGGGCGCTCGTACGCCGGGATGAGCGAGCAGCCGGCCAGCACCATGGCTGCGGCGCCGGCCAGCGCGGTGGAGACGAATTTCTTTTTAGTCATGGGCTGGGGCTTCCTCGATGCCCGCGGCTTGCGCGTGGCGCTTGTCGACCTCGTGCTGGCGCTCGCTGCCCTTGAACAGGCTGCGCACGACCACGAAGAACACCGGCACGAAAATCACCGCGAGCGCGGTGCCGGTCACCATGCCGCCGATCACGCCGGTGCCGATCGCGCGCTGGCTCGCCGAGCCTGCGCCCGTGGCCAGCACCAGCGGCAGCACGCCGAGGCCGAAGGCCAGCGAGGTCATGATGATCGGGCGGAACCGCAGATGGGCGGCGGCCAGCGCCGACTCGACCACGCCCTTGCCCTGCGCCTGCAGGTCCTTGGCGAACTCGATGATCAGAATCGCGTTCTTCGCCGACAGGCCGATGATGGTGATCAGGCCGACCTGGAAGTACACGTCGTTCGAATAGGCGCGCAGCAAGGTCGCGAGCAGCACGCCCAGCACGCCCAGCGGCACCACCATGATCACGGACAGCGGAATCGTCCAGCTCTCGTAGAGCGCGGCAAGGCACAGGAACACGGCCAGGATCGAGAAGGCGTAGAGGATGATCGCCTGCGCGCCGGCGAGCTTCTCTTCGCGCGACTGGCCGGTCCATTCGTAGCCGAAGCCCGGCGGCAGCTGCGCGGCGAGCTTTTCGATCTCCGCCATCGCGGCGCCCGAGCTGTAGCCCGGCGCCGCCGAGCCTGAGATGCGGACCGCGGGGTAGCCGTTGTAGCGCACCGTCTGCTGCGCGCCGGTGATCCAGCGCGTGCTCGCGAAGGCCGACAGCGGCACCGGCTCGCCCTTGGTGTTGCTGGCGTTGAGCCTGAGCAGGTCGTCAGGTTGCATGCGCGCCGGCGCGTCGGCCTGCACCACCACCCGCTGCAGGCGCCCCTGGTTCGGGAAGTCGTTCACGTAGGTCGAGCCCAGCGCCGTCGACATCGTGCTGTTGATGGCGTCGAAGCTCACGCCCAGCGCGTTCGCCTTGTCGCGGTCGATGTCGATCTGCAGTTGCGGCGCGTCTTCCAGGCCGTCCGGGCGCACCTGCGTCAGGATCGGGCTCTTGCCGGCCATGCCGAGCAGCTGGTTGCGCGCGTTGACCAGCGCCTCGTGGCCCGCGCCGCCGCGGTCCTGCAGGCGGAAGCTGAAGCCGCTGGCGTTGCCGAGCTCGGGGATGGGCGGCGGCGACAGCGGGTAGATGAAGGCATCGCGGATGCCCGACAGCGCTCCGAAGGCGCGGCCGGCCACCGCCTCGGCCGAATGGCTCGGGTCGTGCCGTTGCTCCCAGTCCTTCAGGGTCACGAAGGCGAGGCCGGCGTTCTGGCCCTGGCCCGAGAAGCTGAAGCCCAGCACCCCGACCATGCTCTCCACCTCGGGCTGCTTCAGGATGTACTTCTCGACATCCTGCATCACCGACAGCATGCGCTCCTTCGTCGCACCCGGCGGCAGCTGCACGTTGACGATGATGTAGCCCTGGTCTTCCTGCGGCAGGAAGGAGGTGGGCAGCTGCCGGTACACCAGCACCACCGCGCCGATGATGGCCACGTAGATCACCAGGTAGCGCGCCGCGCGCTTGAGTATGCGCGCCACCAGGCTCTCATAGCCCTTGGCGGTGCGGGCGAAGCTGCGGTTGAACCAGCCGAAGAAGCCGCGCTTCTCGTGGTGGTGGCCGGCCTCCACCGGCTTCAGCAGCGTGGCGCACAGGGCCGGCGTGAGCGACAGCGCCATGAAGGCCGAGAAGCCGATCGAGGCCACCATCACCGCCGAGAACTGGCGATAGATGTTGCCGGTGGAGCCGGCGAAGAAGGCCAGCGGCACGAACACCGAGATCAGCACCACCGTCACGCCGATGATGGCGCCGGAGATCTGGCGCATCGCCTTGCGCGTGGCTTCCAGCGGCGAGAGGCCTTCCTCGCTCATGATGCGCTCGACGTTCTCCACCACCACGATCGCGTCGTCCACCACGATGCCGATCACCAGCACCATGCCGAACATGGTCAGCACGTTGATCGAGAAGCCCAGCGCCAGCAGGATGCCGAAGGTGCCCAGCAGCGCGATCGGCACCACCACTGTCGGGATGAGCGTGTAGCGCCAGTTCTGCAGGAACAGGAACATCACCAGGAACACCAGCGCCACCGCCTCGAACAGCGTCTTCACCACCTCGGTGATGGAGATGTTAACGAAGCGAGAGCTGTCGTAGGGGATGGTCCACTTCACGCCCTGCGGGAAGTAGCGCGCGAGCTCGGTCATCTTGGCGCGGATCGCCTTGGCCGACTGCAGCGCGTTGCCGCCGGGAGCGAGCTGCACGCCGATGCCCACCGCCTGCTCGCCGTTGAGGCGTGCCGAGGTGGCATAGCCCTGGCCGCCGAGCTCGATGCGCGCCACGTCCTTGAGCCGGACGGCGGAGCCGTCGGTGTTGGCGCGCAGCACGATGTCGCCGAACTGCGAGGTCGTGGTGAGCTGGCCGTTGACCACCACGGTGGCCGCGATCGCCTGGCCCGCCACGTTGGGCAAGTCGCCGATGGTGCCGGAGGACACCTGCGCGTTCTGCGCGCGGATCGCCGCGTTGACCTCGGCCGCCGACAGGTTGTAGCCCTGCAGCCTGGCCGGGTCGATCCAGATGCGCATCGCGCGCTCGGTGCCGAAGAGCTGGGCCTGGCCTACCCCGGCCACGCGCTGCAGCTCGGGCACCACGTTGCGCGATGCGTAGTCGCCCAGCGCCGTGGTGTCGATAGCCGGGTTGTCGGAGGACAGCATCGTGAACAGCAGGAAGTTGTTGCGCGACTTGTCCACGCGCACGCCCTGCTGCGTCACGGCCGCCGGCAGCCGCGGCGTGGCGCGCGACAGCCGGTTCTGCACGTCCACCTGGGCGAGATCGGCGTTGGTGCCAGTCTCGAAGGTGATGGTGATGGTGCCGGTGCCGTCCGCCTGCGCCACCGATTCCATGTAGATGAGGCCCGGCGAGCCGTTCATCTCGCGCTCGATGACCGAGAGCACGCTGTCCTCCAGCGTCTGGGCCGAGGCGCCGGGATAGGCGACGTTGACGACGATGGCCGGCGGTGCCACCGGCGGGTACTGCGCGATCGGCAGCTGCGTGATGGACACGGCGCCCACCACGATGACGAACAGCGCGATCACCCACGCGAAGATCGGGCGGTCGATGAAGAACTTGGCCATGCGGGGACGCTCCTTACTTACTGCTTCGCGGCGGGAGCCGAAGCGGCTGCCGCGGCAGCAGGAGCAGCGTTCGCAGAGCCGGCGGAAGCCGGCGTCGGCGCCTTCCAGGGCACTGCCTTCACCGGCGCGCCGGGCGGCATCATCATCAGCTTCTGGAAGCCGTCGACCATGACCTGCTCGCCGGCCTTCAGGCCATCGAGCACGATCCACTGGTTGTTCTGGGCCGCGCTGATCTTCACCGTGCGCTTGTGCATCTTGCCCTCGGCATCGACCACCGTCAGCGTGTCGCCCTGCTGGGTGCGCGTGACCGCTTGCTGCGGCACGGTGATCGCGTTGCTGACCTGGGCCTGCTCCACCTTCACGCGCACGTAAAGGCCGGGCAGCAGCTCGCCCTTCGGATTCGGGACTTCGGCGCGCAGCGTGACCTGGCCGGTGGTGGAATCGACCGTCAGGTCAGAGAACAGCAGCTTGCCCGGCAGCGCGTACTCGCTGCCGTCTTCCAGCAGGATGCGCACGCTGGCCGCGTCGGCGCCGCTGGCGCGTTTGAACTGGCCGGCCTCCATCGCGCGGCGCAGTCTGAGCACGTCGCTGGCCGATTGGGTGAAGTTCACGTACATCGGGTCGATCTGCTGGACCACGGCCAGCGCGGTCGCATCGCCCTGGCCCACCAGTGCGCCTTCGGTCACCAGCGCGCGGCCGATGCGGCCGGAAATCGGCGCCGTCACGCTCGCGTAGCCGAGATTGATCTTGGCGGTCTGCACCGAGGCGCGGCCCACCGCAACATCCGCTTCGGCGGTCTTGGCCGCGGCCACGGCATTGAGATATTCCTGCTTGCTGACCGCGTTGGCTTCCACCAGCGGCTTGTAGCGCTCGGCCAGTGCCTTGGCCTGCACCGCATTGGCTTCGGCGCGCGCCAGGCTCGCCTCGGCGCTCTGCGCGGCAGCGGCGTAGGGCGCGGGGTCGATGCGGAACAGCGGCTGGCCCGCCTTCACGTCGCTGCCTTCGCGGAACTGCCGCTGCTGCAGGATGCCGGCGGCACGGGCGCGCACTTCAGCCACGCGCGAAGCTTCGAGCCGGCCGGGCAGCTCGGTCACCAGTCCGACATCGGTCGGCGTGGCGACCACCACGCCGACTTCGGGCGGCGGCGGTGCGCCGCCGCCACCCTGGGCGGCGGCGGCCGGTGCTCCGCTCTTGCCGCAGGCCGCGAGCGCAAGCACCGCAGCGACCGCGGCCGTGACGGCCGCGCCGCGCGGCGAAAACAACGAATGACGCGAGACATGCAGTACAGGCATGCGATTCCTTTGAGCAAAGAAGGGGGACGGTACGTCGCGGCGCGGGTGCCTAAAGCATCACGGCGAGTCAGGCCATCGGGAGGCCCTCTAGTTTACATACATTCATGCATGTATAGTCATTAACCTCATATCCATAAGGGGGCATAGTGGTCCGACGTACCAAGGAAGAGGCGCAGGCGACACGGCACCGGCTGCTCGATGCTGCCGAAGTGCTGTTTCAAAGCCAAGGCGTTTCGCAGACCTCGCTGCAGCAGATCGCGCAGCAGGCCGGCGCCACGCGTGGCGCGATCTACTGGCACTTCAAGGACAAGGCGGATCTCTTCAACGCGATGATGGAACGCGTCACGCTGCCGCTGGAGGCGGCGACGCGTGAGGCGAGCACGACAGGCGAGGATCCGCTGGCGGCGATCGAGCGGGTGATGGTCCAGGCCCTGAGCCTGATGGTCAGCAATCCGCAGGTGCGGCGCGTGTTCGAGGTCGCCACGCTCAAGGTCGAATACACCAGCGACATGGACGCGGTGCTGCAGCGCCATCGCAGCGCGCGCAACGAATGCGTGGTCGATTTCGGCAATGCGCTGCAGCACGCGGCGCGCCAGGCGGACATTCAGCTGCCGATTCCGGTCAAGACCGCGGCCTACGGCCTGCATGCAGTGATCAGCGGGCTGATCCAGGACTGGCTGCTGGAGCCCGAGGCCTTCGATCTCGTGCCGGCCGGCCGCCACATCTTCCGCGTCTACCTGGCTGGCCTGGGGTTCGAGCGCCCGTCGATGGTTGTCGACGCAGCCTGCAAGGCCGCCGCCTGATGGGCGATAATGACCGGCTCCGGTCGCTGGCCGGAGCCCCATCTCGCTGTATTTCAACGGATAGAATTCGGCCCTCCGAAGGCTGAGATCCAGGTTCGATTCCTGGCGGCGGGACCAGAACATCGTTTCGTACAGTCTCAAAACAGCTCAGAACCCGCATGCTTCCTAGCATTGCGGGTTTTTCTTTGCCTCGCGCCGTCGCACCACGTACCATCACATCGCAGATAAATACCATCATTTTTGTTGGTATCCGTCGATTCGCAAAAAGCCGATACGTATCTGATCTTGCTAAGAAAAAGCGGTTCGGACGTGCCCCCCGCGAGAGCGACTGCCCGACATTTTCAGCGGAGTTGCGACCGTCTAGTACCAGCGGGCCGACTCGTTTCATGCGATGCCTGATTAACCCGTCTCTTTCGGTCTGTTGCGCCTAGCGACGGCTTGACGACGTATTGGTTGCCCTCCATCAGGTTTGAAACAGTCGTCTTCAGGGCGTAGGCCAACGTTCCTAATGTCCAGAGCGAGGGGTTTGCGAGTCCTCGCTCAATCAAGGAGATGTAGGTTCGGTCGAGTTCGCAATCAAAGGCCAGTTCGCCTTGCGACCGGTTCGCCTCAATTCTCAGCTGCTTGATCTTCTTGCCAAGTGCCACCGAAATCGGCTCTACGCGTGGTCGGGGCGACTTGTCGTTTCTCAATGGAGCCGTTGGCATGGGGCTCAACAATGTCGACATGACGAGTTAGAATCGACGGCATATACACTGCATAGAAATTGATGCTGTATGCGGGCGATTGGTACCTCGCGTTCACTGGGGCCGTTTGCGGCTCCGTCATCTCGCACCCTCGGCGAGCGTGGGAAGGCGCCCGAACGAGCACACGTGATTGCTCCAGCGCCGGGTGACACTGCTGAGCTCGAGCAGTACCGAGTTCCAGAAGGTCGCGCTTATGGTTAGAGCACAGGCGTCACCCTTCCCGACGGCCGAAAAGCTGAGGCTTCCTGCCAGTCTGTTGCGTCCGCGTGCTCGGTTCGCACCCGCGAAAAGCGAACCGCTATCGCGACTTGGAGAGCAGATCAAGGCGCTTCGCATTGCGGCAGGCAAAACGGGCGGCGAGCTTGCCGCGCAGTGCGGAGTCTCGAGTTCGCTGCTCTCGCGCGTCGAGCGCGGGTTGGTGTCCCCTTCGGTGGAGACGCTCAGCCGAATCGCCGAGGGCCTGGATGTCTCGCTGTCGCGCTTCTTCTCAGATCAGCGCAGCAGGTCGGATCTGTCGCTGGTGCGCGCCGGCCATGGCATCGTTGTGGATCGCATCGGCGCGGTGGAGAACTACCGGTATGAGCTGCTGGGGCACCTGCTGTCGGGCAATCTGTTCGTGGAGCCCTATCTTGTCCGGCTGTTGCCTGATGCCAAGCCCTATGTCGACTTCCAGCACCCGGGAATGAAGTTCCTCCACCTGACTTCAGGCAGGGTGCGTTACCGGTATGGCACCAAGGCGATGGACTTGAACCCCGGAGACTCCCTTCTGTTCGAAGCGAGCGCGTTGCATGGCATCGAGCAAGTCCAGGAGGTCCCGGTCAGCTACCTGGTCATCGTGTACACGATGCGGGAGTGAGAGGAACTGGACAAGGGCGAGGAACCCCCACGCGCGTGGGCGCAAGCGACCCGTATCCGCACACGGCGGGCGCAGCCGGCGACTCCGTTGACCCCCGACTTCGAACGCTACGCCGATGGCGGGGGCATGTACCTTCGGGCGAAGGCGGCCGGCAAGTATTGGCGTTTGGACTACCGCATCGACGGCAAGCCCAAGACGTTTCCCGATCTCATCGCACGCCGAGAAACAGCCGTCCAACGTCCGGATTTTCAAGCAGTTCGGTGCCCGTGCCCGCTATTGCGACCGCCCCCGAAACCAGCGCGTAGCCGATGTCGGCGAATTGGAGACCCTTCTTCGCGTTCTGCTCGACCATGATGATGGTTTTGCCGTCGCGTTGCAGGTCGGACAGGATTTCAAACACCATATCGATGAAGCGTGGCTCGAGTCCGATCGAAGGCTCGTCCACCAACAAGATGCGCGGATTCATCACCAGCGCACGCGAGATTTCGAGCAGGCGCCGCTCTCCGCCTGATAGCACGCGCGCCGGCTGGTGACGGCGATGGGCCAGGCTTTGATACCTTGCGAACACACGCTCGGCGGCGTTCCTGGCCTGGTCAGGCTGCTCCAGCAGGTAGCCCCCCATCAGGAGGTTTTCCTCCACCGTCATGTCGGGGAACACCGAGTTGTCCTGCAGGACGTAGGCGATTCCGGAATGCTCGAGCTTTTGGTTCGGCGACAAGCGCGTGATGTCCTCGCCGTTGACACGGATGCTGCCTCCGATGATACGGGTGAAGCCGTAGATGGAATGCAGCACCGTGGATTTGCCGGCACCGTTGGGGCCGATCATGCACAGCGACTGACCGGCGGCCACCTGCAGGTTCACGCCGTGGAGAATCTCCATCTTGCCGTAGCCTGCACGGAGGCTCTCGATGGACAGCTGTGGCCTGCCGCCGGCAAGCTCGGCGATGCGCTCGCGCGAAGGCCCCTCGCTGATCAGGAGCGCGGCCTCGCGCGCGACGTCATCGACCGAGAGCAGGTCTTCGTCCAGATCGGCGTCGTCGCGCCGCCGGTGTTTCTCATTCGCCATCAGCGCGCCCCCAGATAGGCATTGATCACACGCGGATCATTCTGGATGGCGTCGGGCTCCCCCTCCGCGAGCAGCTCGCCATGCGCGAGGCAGTAGATGTATTCAGCCAGCCGCATGATCACCCGCATGTTGTGTTCGATGACGAACAGCGTGATCCCGAACTCGCGGTTCACTCGCTGCAGCCGGCTGATCAGGCCGTTGATCAGTGTCGGATTGATGCCGGCCGTAGGCTCATCGAGCAGCAGCATCCTGGGTTCGTTCATGAGCGCCATGGCGAACTCGAGCAGCTTCTGCTGCCCGAAGGAAAGTTCACCCGCCTGAAGCTGGCGTTTGGCGTACAGGCCGACGAACTTGAGGAGATCCTCGGCCTTGCCGGTCTCGGCGGGCGAAACGCGGCGAAACATCGAGCGCCATCGATCGCCGGCCTGCGGCACGCTGATGATCATGTTTTGCATGCAGGTCATCCTGCCGTAGATGCGCGTTTGCTGAAATGTGCGCAACAGACCGAGACGGGCGATCTCAAGCACGCGCAAACTCGAGATCTCGCGCGCCTGAAAGCGGATCGAGCCGGCGTCGATGGGGTGATAGCCGACGATCGAATTGAACAGCGTGGTTTTGCCGGAGCCATTGGGGCCGATCAAGCCGACGATCTTGCCCTCGGGCACGTCGAGACTGATCCCGTTGTTGGCGACCACGCCGCCGAATGTCTTGCGCACGCCCTGGATGCTGAGGATCGCCGTCACTGATTGACCTCCGATCCTTCGACCCGGTGGCCGAACAGCTCCGGCCAGCGCTCGTGCACCCACCCGAGAATCCCGCGCGGGAAGAACACAACGATGATCACGATCAACAAGCCGAGCGCCACGCGCTGCCAGCCGAGCAGGTAGGTCCAGAACACCTCCTTGGTCAGGTGGAAGATCACCGCACCGATCACGGGACCCCAAAGCGTTCCCTTGCCGCCCAGGATCGCCATCAACACCATCCACACACCGAAGGTCGCGCCAGCAAACGCGACCTCGCGCGAATCGATGAAGCCGATCATGTTGCCCACGGCACCGCCGGAAAGTGCCAGAAACAACGCCGAGATGCACCACGCCGTGGTCTTGTACCGCGTCGTGCGCAGGCCCATCGCTTCGGCCTTGTCTTCATCGTCGCGGATGGCGTTGAGCGCAAGACCAAAGCGTCCGGCATACAACCAGCGCAGGAACGCAAAGGTGATGGCCACAAGTGCGAAGCAAAGGTAGTAGAAAAAGCTCTCGCGCCCGCCGATCGCGCCGGGGAACAACGGCGGGACCATGCCCGCGCCGGCGCCGATGAACTCCCAGCCGCTGGCAAGTTCGCCCGCGGCAATGCCAAGACCGAGCGTGCCGATGGCGAAGTAGTGTCCGCGCAAGCCCAGCATGCCGGACCCGAGCAGCGCGGCAGCGACGACTGCGAGCAGGGCGCCCACACCCAAGCCAAGGAACAGCGCCGGGAAATAACCGAGACCCGAGTCCCGCTGCACCACGGCACAGGCGTATGTGCCGATTCCGAAGAACAGGATGTTGCCGAAGGAGTTGTAGCCCATCTGACCGCCTTGCAGGTCCCAGGTAAGCGCGAACACGATCATCACCCACAGGAACGCCAGCTGCGTGCGGTAGTCGGGCACAAGGATCGGCGCCAGCAGCGCCAAGATCGCGACGCCGGCGTAGAGGGACGGGCGCGTGAACGCCGAGTTCATCGCAGGACTTTCCGCTTGCGACCGAGTGAGAATCGCCGCCACACGAGAATAACGACCAGGAGCCCATACACAAATGCCGCCTGGTATTCCGCGCCGAGGATGAATCCGGCGAAATTTTCGGCCGCGCCGAGCCCGAGCGCTGCGACGAACACGGCAATCACATTGCCGAGTCCGGCGAGGATCACGATCATGAACGAGCGCACCGTGTACGGCAGGCCCAGGTACGGATGCACGACCCAGGTCATGGCAACCAGGGCCCCGGCCGCCCCGCAGATCGCCGCGTTGATGCCGAAGGTCCAGGCGTACACCGCGTCCGTATCAACTCCCATGATGCGCGCGGCGCGCGCGTTCTGCGCCGTGGCCCGGATCGCCCGTCCCATGCGCGAACGCTTGAGAAACCACATCAGCGCAGCGCCGACCACCAGGGCCGCCACGAATGAGACGAGCTTGATCTCGGCGACCGTGACCCGCCCGCCGAACAGAAACAAGGTTCCGAAACCGGACTCGGCCGTGCGCACATTCGCGCCGAACAGGCCATTGGCGAGTTGCTGCAACAGAATGCTCAGGCCAAAGGTGGCGAGGATGGAAATGAACAGATCCTTGTCCACGATGCGGAAGATGACGCTGCGGTACAGCACCCAGCCGAAAAGGAACATCAGCAGCGCGGCCAGCGGAATGCCGAACAATGGGTGGATGCCGGCGGCATAGAGGAAGAACGCGGTGTAACCCCCGAGCATGACCAACTCACCCTGGGCGATATTGATCAGGTTCATCACGCCCCAGACGAGCGCCATGCCGTAGGCCGGAAGCACATAGATCGCTCCGATCAAAATGCCGTCGAGCAGCAACTGCACCGACAGCACGGGCGCGTCGAACAGCAACTGGAGGTTGTTCATCTCGCCATGCACCCCTCCCAGTCCCGGGCCGCCCGGACTGAGGAACGGGACGACGTCGCTACGGCGCGACCTTTCGCGGCCAGACCAGCTTGGCCTCGGCCCATTGGGTCGGGGCTACCACCCTGTAGTGTCCGTTCTGCACCTGGTAGAGCACCATGGGCTTGGCGGTGTTCTTCCCGCTCGGGTCGAACTTGATCGGCCCGTAAAAGGTCATGATGTCGGTGCTGGCGATGGCATTGCGCACTTTCTCGGGATCGAAGGACTGGGCGCGTTCGAAGGCGTCCACAAAGACCAATACCGACGCCGTCGACTCGGCCGCCTGGTAGGGCGCTTCGTAGCCGAACTCCTTCTTGAACAGCTGCGCATACTGCTCGGCACTACCGAACCACCGATCCCGATAGTTCAAACTGCGGTCCCACTGCGAAGCGCACAAGACCGACTCGGCGAGCTTACCCAGCGTTTCCGCAACCTGGGCCGAGTCGCAGTGCGTCGTGGCGATCATCGGGACGTCCACCTTCATCTCCGCCGTCTGTCGCACCACGAGGGTCGCGCCCTTCTCGTGGCCGGACACGATGAGCAGATCGGGTTTGACGGCCCTGACCTTGGTGAGCGTCGCCGCCATGTCGTTCAGTTCGGGCGGCAGCTTGTCGTCAATGACGATCTTCATGCCGTGACGCGTGGCGTCCTCCACGACGCCATCGCGTACGTCCAGGCTGAACGGATCGTTCTCAAAAGCCATCGCGACCTTGAGCGTCTTCGGGTCGCGACCGTTCTGCTTGGCGACTTCGGCCGCCAGATTCACTGCATCGCGCAAGTAGTAGTCCGAGGTAGAGAGGACGGCGAAGAGGTAGCGATACCCTTGGGTGAACAATTCGCGCGCTGCGCCATTGCCTTCAACGTGAGGAACTTTGTACTTCTCGGTCACCGGCGCGATCGCCTTGGTCAATCCCGAGCTGTAGGCGCCGAGCACGAACTTCACTCCGTCCTGGGCAATCAGGCGTTCGGCGAGCTGCGCCCCGCGCGCCGGCGTGGATTCATCGTCGTAGTAGACGATCTTGAATTTGTAGCTCTTGCCGCCGATCTTGACGCCGCCCTTTTCGTTGGCGCGCTTGACCGCAAGATCGTAGCCGTCCTTCGTGTTCTTGCCGTTGACGGAGTACTTGCCGGTGAGCGACACCGCCGCTCCGAGAACGATGGAATCGACTTCGACGTTATCGGCGCCCTTCGCTGATGTCATCAATAGCAGGGCGCAGGCGCCCGCGGTCGGCAGGAGTGTCATGGTGGACGTTTTCAGCATGATTCTCTCCTTCTGCATCCATCCCGATGGAGTGTCGGCGCGCGACGACCCCCGCTCCTCTATCAGGAGTTGATCTTGGCGCCCGCGGGGACGGCTCGCTCAATATAGCTCTTCGATATACCCAAGGGGGTAGTGGTTCGATAGAGTCCTGACCGGTGCAATCGAAGGGGCTGCGGCGGCGCGAGCTGTCGGAGCGGAACCGACGCGCCGCGATGACATCCAGTCGACGGGTGTGGTCGGCATCCTCGGCTCGGCGCTCTACGACCCGGTCTGGACCAGCGCCATTAGCTCCAAAGCCGATTTCGGCTTGGCACTGGCGGCGTTCGGCCTGTTGCTCTACGCCAAGGTCTCGCCCGTGGTCGTCGTGGTGCTGGCTGCGCTCGCAGAGTGGGCACTGTCGGTTGAGCGCGCTGCCCTCATGGGCAAAGAACAGAAGAGGGCGTTCGGTTGTGTGAGTGGGTCGCGCAGACTTCGGCTTCCTGGCCCACTCGAAGGACCACATGACCATCGCCTCCGCCGAACGCGTCCCGACCCACACCGACCAGTTGGCGCTCGGGGTGGGTCCCCTCAGCACCCAGCACCTGATCCACGCGCCAAAGACTCGGGATCTGTTCAGGCCCTTAGAAGTTATCCGTAAATAATATTCACCGCCAGCGGCACCTTTCGGTAGGCAATGATTGCGGCGGCAAGATGATTCAGTGCGAGGAAGCTGCGTTCGAGCTTCTCGTAGCGCACCAACAGCTTGCGGAAGCGGTTGAACCAACTGTGGCATACCTCGACCACCCAACGGCGAGCCTTCTTCCACGGCTGGCGCCGTTTGGCCTCAGTCTCTTGCCTACGGTCCACGACATGGGGGATATAGCCGTGCGACTCAATGATGCGAAGGGCCTCCGCGCTTCGGTAGCCGGCATCTGCGCACAGGTGTTTGCTGCGTCGAATTGGCGTGCGCTCGCGCTCGACCACGATGGCGCTGAGGACCTCATCGATTCGCTTGCCGTCATTCACGTTGGCCCCGGTCACGATGAACGACAACGGGACGCCACGGCCGTCCACCAGCAGGTGACGTTTGCTCCCCTTTTTTCCCCCGGTCCGTCGGGTTCGGTCCGACAGTTTCTTGCGCCAAGGGAGCCTTGAACATCGCCCCGTCAACGCTCTGCCATCGCCAGGCGATGCCTTGCATCTGGTCATACTCCGCCAGCCCTGCCTTCCACAGTGCCTCGAAGAAGCCTGCCCTCTCCCACTCGAGAAAGCGCTTGTGGATGGCGCTGGCGCTGCCGAAGCGTTCCTTGGGCAATGCTTTCCACTGGCACCCCGTGCGCAGCACGTACACGATGGCCTCGAACACCTGCCGCGCAGGCTTCGGCGGTCGTCCTGCGCCAGGACTTCGAACGTACGCCTTCTTCGGCAATGCGGCGCGCGCCGGAATCAGCGGTTCGACCCGCTGCCAGAACTCATCCGTCACCACCCAGGACTCGACTCGCTTTGCCGTCATCGTCTCGCTCCGACACCGCGCTCAATGCGGCTCGGAGGCGTAGTTTACTATTTACGGATAAGTTCTTAGCGCAGCACCAGGACGGGCGTGTGCGAGTGGGTCAGGACGTGCAGCGTCTCGCTACCCATCAGCAACCGCGCGAGACCCCGACGCCCATGCGAAGCCATCACAATCAGATCGCATTCGCGGCTTTTGGCGAGCTCGACAATGGACTCGGCCACCATGTTCGACCTCATGACGACAGCCTCTGCACTGCGAACCCCCTTGGCGTGCGCGGCGCCTTGGACCGCATCGACCAACTTCTGTGCAGCAACCACCGCTCGATGACGCGCCTCCCCGCTCTCCCGCTGGTCCAGCACGGTGGAGCCATCGAAGTGGCTGGACGGTTCGAGGTGCGCCACAGTGACAGCCAACAGTTCAGCCCCGGTCAGCAAGCTCAGGTCGATCGCCTTGGCGACGGCTTGTTCGGACAGCGCAGAACCATCGGTAGCGACAAGAATGCGTCTGAACATGGTGCTTCTCCTTGGGTAGCAGAGATTACTCCCGATCGACCCGGGCAGGAAAAGGAGGAGTCTGGGAAAAGGCCCTAAAGGATCGACGCAGAAGTGCCAGTGCCGTGGTACCGACGGTGCTTCGCAGCGAGCCAAGCCTAATGATGCAGGGATGCGCACATGGCTCTTTGTGATTGCAACTCTGGCCGCGCTCGCGGCGATGGCGTGGGCGAGCGACACCGTCACGTTGCAGGGGGAGTGGACTGTCTACACGGTCGAATGTCGGCAAGGAGGTTGGCAGGGCCAGCACTGCAACGGGCACTCGTTGCCGCCGACCGGCTGAGGTTCCGGGCGCTCAAGGCGCGCCGCGAAGTTCTTTTTTTGAGAGTGGCGCCGCTGAGCCCTCCGGCAAGATCTCGAACTGTGTGGTCCGGGACGGACGCAACTGAAGCTGTAAGCCCACGGCAGACGCACCTCGTCACGTCCCACATGAGATGGTCCGCGGTCGGCCAATCACCGAGGCGAGCGATCTCACGCCACCGTTGCATGCCGTCGCAAAGTGGAGTTGGTGGCTGTTGCAGTACGGAATTTCTGTGGGCAACGAAGCGAATGGTTGATGAGATGCCGTGGCCTCTGAGCAAGAGGCAACAAATGGTACTAGGCGCTCAAGGAACAAAATGAGCAGACGCCTCATCCAGGAATGGTGCTGAAAGGAGCGATGCTTGGGCTGCTGCCCTACCTGGTAGACGCCGCGCCCCTGTCCCTCGAGTGTCGGCCCAACGGCTCGCCGTCCAGCGCTCAGAGGGGCGCTGGACGGCGAGCCGGCGTGCCAAGTGCCACCGAGGCCTCCCGGGCGGCCGGCGAGCTGCCGGATCCAGCGCTGCGTGTCGGCGTCGACAACCTGCCCGTCACCGGCGCGGACCGCTTCAGTACCAGCCGTGACGCGATGACGATGAAGCGCATCGGCATCAGCCAGGAGTGGCGTCGCCGGCAAAACGCGCTGCGCGCCAGGCCGCTGCGGAAGCGGCGATCGAACGGAAAGCGGTTGCAGACGCAGGCCGCTCTCGCCGACACCCGCCTGCAGACCGCGCTCGCGTACCTCGATGCCTTCTATGCCGGCGAGGCGCTCAAGCTCACCACCCTCATGGAGCACCACGACGATGAGGAACTTGAAGCCGCCCGCGCCCGGCTTTCCTCCGCGACCGGCAGCAGCCAGGAGGTGCTTTCCCTCACCGGCGCCCGAGGCAGTTCGGAGGATGAGTCGGCCGAAGTCCGGCAGCAGAACGCCGCGAAGCTTGCGCTTCAGCGCTGGGTCGGCCTGATGCCCGATGAGCCGGCTCTGACTGCACCCTTCCCACCGAGGAAGCCTACGTTGCCCGCGCTGGTCGTAGGTGGGCTGCGGCCACTATGTCGACGCGTTGAATGCTCCCACACCTCAGCCTTGAGGGCTGGAAAGCGCCAGTCCTGATCGTCAGCGACGAAAGGGATCGATCTTGAGGTGCGGTCCACGCCTTGCAGAGGCTTGGCCAAAGGGGAGGTACCTGGAGATTGCCGGCGCGAATCACTTTTGGCTTTCGCGGAACGCGAGCACTCAGGCAGCGTTCGCAGAGTTTATCGCCGCTTCACAATGAGCCTTTTCGCGCGGAAGCTATCCACACTTTCCCTGTTGCGGTCGAGCAAGCACAAGGCTTCTCTTGTGCCACAGTGGGAGTGGAGATCCCTTCATCAACCACTAGACACCAACTATTGATGCGTACGTTGTTTGCCTTGCTCACTCTTTGGGTGGCCGTTTTCAGCCCCGCTGCGTGGTCTGCCTCCAGCAGCGTCTATCTCGAGGAGTTGACCTCGACCGAGATCCGCGATGCCATCCACGCCGGCACGACCACGATCATCATTCCGGTCGGCGGCACCGAGCAGAGCGGACCACACATGGCGCTGGGCAAGCACAATGTGCGGGTCAAGGTGCTGGCAGGCAGGATTGCCACATCGTTGGGTCATACCTTGGTCGCGCCGGTGCTGACCTATGTGCCCGAAGGCAGCATATCCCCGCCTGCTGGACACATGCGCTTTGCCGGCACGATTTCGGTGCCGGAAGACGCCTTCAAGAGCGTACTGGATGGCGCCGCGCGCAGCTTCAAGCAGCATGGCTTCGTCGACATGGTGCTGATCGGTGATCACGGCGGCTATCAGGCCCAGCTCAAGGCGGTGGCGACGCGCCTGAATCACGATTGGGCAGCGACGCCTGCCCGTGCCCACTTCATCGGGGACTACTACCGGATCACGCAAACCGACTACGTGCAGGCACTCAAAGCCAAAGGATTGAGCGATGCGCAGATCGGCATGCATGCGGGCACGGCCGATACTTCGCTCATGATGGCCATCGACGCCACGTTGGTCAGGCCAGATCAAATGGCACGTGACCCGCTCGAAGGCGCGGCCAATGGCGTCGCTGGCGATCCGCGCGCCTCCAGCGCGGCGCTGGGTCAGTTGGGCGTCGATTTGATTGTGGCGAAAACGGTGGCCGCCATTCGCACCGCGCGGGGTGCTTCGCGTTGAGCGCGCCACTTTCATTCCATGATGTGTGAACCGGTGGAGGGCTTGAGCATGCGCAAGAATCCCGTTGTCGTCGTTTCCGGGATGGTCGCCGTGTCGGCGGCCGCTTGGTGGGTCACAAACCAGGCCGTCGCGACCCCGGCGAACGCGCCGCCATCCGGCGCTTCCACGCAGAAGAGCCCCGTGGCGACGGTGCCGGGCATGCCGGCTGTACCCGACCGGAACAATCTTTACAGCGAGACGGGTGCCAACCGCATGAGCCCGGCGGTCGCTGGGGCCCTGGAGCGGGTGTATGTGCCCAACCACACGTCCAATACCGTGTCGGTGATCGATCCGGCCACGCTGAAAGTGGTCGATACGTTCAAGGTGGGCGTCAACCCGCAGCACGTGGTGCCTGCGTGGAATTTGCGCACGCTGTGGGTAGCCAACAATGCAGAAGGTCGGCGCGATGGCAGCCTGACGCCGATCGATCCCAATACCGGCAAACCGGGTCAACCGATCCCGGTGGAAGACCCGTACAACATGTACTGGTCTCCAGACGGTCAATCGGCCATCGTGGTGGCCGAGGCGTACAAGCGTCTGGACTTTCGTGACCCACGCAGCATGAAGTTGCAGTATTCGATTGCCACGCCGAAGTGCGACGGCATCAATCACGCCGACTTCTCGATCGACGGCAGGTTCGCGCTGTTCACCTGCGAGTTTGACGGGGCGGTCACCAAGATCGACCTAGTGAATCGCAGCATCGTGGGCACCCTCAAGCTGAGCAAATACTTCGATCGGCCGGATGTCCTCGCGCGGATCGCGACACCCGGCAAGAAGCCCGCCAAGATACCCGACCCGGGCCAGGTTGGTGGCGAAATCCGTACTACCCATGGCATGCCGCAAGACATACGGGTATCGCCGGACGGCAAGGTTTTTTTCGTGGCCGACATGATGGACGACGGTGTCCATGTGGTCGATGGCGAATCGTTCAAGCAGATCGGCTTCATAGCCACCGGTATCGGCGCGCATGGCCTGTACCCCAGCCGCGACGGCACAAGCCTGTACGTGGCCAACCGTGGCACCAACAAGATCCACGGCACGCCGGGCGGCAAGGGCAGCGTCTCGGTCATTGATTTCGCGACCCGTACCGTCACCAAGACCTGGCCCGTGCCGGGAGGCGGCAGCCCTGACATGGGCAACGTCAGCGCCGACGGAAAACACCTGTGGCTCTCCGGCCGGTACGACGATGTGGTGTACCGCTTTGACACCACGACGGGCAGCGTCGACAAGATTAAGGTCGGTCGCGAACCGCACGGGCTGACGGTGTGGCCGCAGCCTGGCAGATACTCGCTGGGACATACTGGGAATTTGCGCTGATCGGCGATGGCTGCCACGCCGCCGTTGTAGTCCAATTCGCCACCCTCGCGTTAATAGGACATCGGCCTTATTCCGGCCGAGGAGTACCCGATCATGCTCCTGCGTTACGCCCTCGCCTGGAGCCTGCTGTTGGTCTGTTCCACCGGGCGGGCAGGCACCGATTTTGCCTCGGCGCATGTCATGGTCGTAGACGACGCCAGCGGCGAGGTGCTGCTGAGCAAGGACGCCGCGAGCGCCGCGCCGATTGCGTCGCTGACGAAGCTGATCACGGCGATGGTGGTGCTCGATGCGCAGCAGGACCCGTACGAGAGTCTGCGGATCGAGGCGGCGGACACGGACCGCTTCAGGCACAGCCGCGGGGGTATCCCGGTCGGATCCGTGGTGCCGCGTGGCAACTTGCTCGAACTGGCGCTCCTCGCCTCTGACAACCGCGCGACCTCGGCACTGGTTCGCCACTATCCCGGAGGGTTGGCGGCGTTCGCTGCGGCCACGCGGCGGAAGATTCACTCACTCGGCCTGACCAGCACGTTGATCGAGGAGCCGACGGGGTTGTCGCCGAACAACGTGTCGAGCGCGCAGGACATGGTCAAGGTGCTGCGCGCAGCCGCGCGTTATCCCGCAATCTCGCATATCACGAGCCAGCGCAGCCATACCGTGCTGGTCGGCGGTCGGCGCTGGACCGTGCGCAACACTAACCGGCTCGTCGGCGCACCGGGGTGGCATGTGCTCTTGTCGAAGACGGGCTTTACCAACGATGCAGGTCGCTGCTTGGCCATGCGTGCCGAAGCCGGTGGACGGACGGTGACCGTCGTCTTGCTGGGTGCAGCGATGCCCTCGCAGCGCGCCCGCGATGCAATCACCATCCGCCGTCGGTTCGTCGACGCAACGCCTGCCCCGGTGGCGCGTTCGGCAGGAGCGCGCGTGCGGTTGGCGGCCCAGCGCCCGCGCGTCGTCACACCTGGGCCCCCGCCATGGCCTGCCGCAGGAAGCACGCCAGAAGCCACTACGCCAATCGTCGAATCCGGCGGCCAGGCAGTGCCAATGGCTGCTCCGTCGCAGTATGCGGAGGAGGCCAAGGGAAGGAAGCGGCAAAGCCGGGAGCAAATGAGAGGGCGAGTGCGTAGAACTGCCTGGCCGCGGGCGTAACGCGCCCTTCGGGTCGCAAGCCGGCCTTTGCGGATCGTGTGGATGGTCTCGATGCCGGCGAGGATGATGCGCGCGCAGCGGGTGGAGTCGCGCCGGAGTCGGCCTAATGTCGACCGCCGGCGCCCGGGTCTGAACCTGCGCCCTTGGTGGAATCTTGGCGTGATTCGGCTCGCCCCGTTTCCGCACAGCCTCGGCGACTGGATGCTGCGGCGGCCGACCTTCAGGAGCTGGATTGATGGCGCGCAATCGCTGCCTGCAGTTCTGCGAGCAGGCGCGGATCGTGCGTGGCGCGCTCCAGGAAGCGCTCGTCGGCCAAGGCGTTGGCACGGCGCTGCGCCAAACTACGCACCGCAGCGGCGGCACGGCCCAAAATCTGGCTGATCAAGGAAAACGCGGTGTTCCCCATTGCGCGCTGCGGACGCTGGTCGACGAAAGAAGTCATCGTGTTCCTCCCACCGACACCTGTTTCACAGCGTCCCACTAAGCATCAAAAACCCGCACGCTCCCTGGCGTGGCGGGTTTTTTTTTGCCTCACACCATCTCGCCGCGTAGCATCTCATGTCGGTACTTTGTCGGTACTTCTGCAGGTATCTGATAGGGGCCGGAAATCGAAGTACCGACACACAGGATGATCGATGCGATCAATCCGAGCATCCCCTATCGTAGGCCGCCACCGCTGGCGGCAAGCGACAGGATCTCGCAGCGAAGGCACAAGCGCGGATCGGTCACGTTCGGCAACCATCTTCACAGAGCAGACGTGACTTCGCTCCCGGGGCGCGCGTTGTGTACTGCAGGGGGCAGTTTTCGCCCCTTCAGGAGTCTCTGTGAACCTCAATCGTTCAGCCTTCTTCAAGTGGTCCGCGGCCGGTGCTGTGGCAGTTGGTGCACTTTTCGCCGCCGCGTCAGCGAATGCCCAGGTGAACTGGTCCGTCGGCATCAGTGCTCCGGGCGTGGCGATCGGCGTTGCCGAGCCTGGCCCCGTGTACTACGAGCCGGCACCTGTCTATTCGCGTCCTGCACCAACCTACTATCAGCCGGCTCCTCCCGTGTACTACCGGCCGCCGCCGCCAGCTTATTACCGCCCGGCACCGGTGTACTACGGGCCGCCGGCGCAGGTCTATGACGGGCCGGGCGAGCGTTGGCGCCATCGCCATCACCACCGTCGGGATTGGGACGATTGATCCGGGTGCGCCCCGGAGAGGACGTCAGTACCTCTGTACGCGCCCCACATTTGGGCCTGAGTCAAACGCTGCGTGCTCTTGATCGCTGCCGAGCCGGGAAGCGAGCACTTTTCAGCGACGCTTAAGGATCGACGAAGAGACTGATTCTCAGCAAAGGAACAGTCCCGAGCCCCACCGAAAAGGATCGAACGCCATGAAGTCTTCCGCTGCCCCCAAGCCCCTCACCCCGTCGCAGATCGAGCTCGTGCTCGAGTTGCTCGAGTTGCGCCAGCTGGCGCCGCAGGAGACGGCTGCGAAGTTCAACCGCTTGACCCAGGTCGGCACCTTCTCCGAAGCCCAGCAAGGGGCCATCGAGATCCTCTTCGCGCTCGAGGAGGACGATATCCCCGATGCACTCTTCGAATTCGCAGACGACGATGCCCGAAACATCGTTCGCGATGGGCTGGCGCACGAGGTGCGGCTCACCTTTGTGGGAGCCTAAGGCATCAATGTTGTCTGCGGCGACCAGGCCCCTGAATAACAGCTGTCCTCAGATCTCTATCGAGCAAGGAATTCGAGCGCCTTGGGCACAAAGACCGCATGGAACTGGAATACTCCGCCATGCCCGGCATCGGGGTAGATGATCAGGGTGCTGTTCGGAAGCCGCCGCGCCAGGTCGCGCGAGTTCGACGTGGGGACCATCCGGTCATCGTCACCGTTGACGATGAGCACGGGATGCTTGACCACTGAAAGATCGGCAGGTTCTTTCTGGCCCCAAGCGCTCAGCGCCCGCAACTGCGCCACGTACGCGGTGATGGAGATCTCCTTGTCACGGTTCTCCGAACGTTCCTTCAAACGCTGCAGAAACGCCTTGCCAGCCTCGATGCCATTGGGCGTGCGAGTGAAGAATAGGAATTGCTTCGGATCTTGGCCGGTGAAGAAACCCCGGAGAAGGTCGTAGTTCGCGACTCTGGCCACGGTGCTGATGCCCTCGCCACCAGCGGGACCTGTGCCCGCGAGAATTATCTTGCGGACGAGTTGCGGCTCCTTCAGCACGATTTCCTGGGCGATCATTCCACCCATCGAGAGGCCGAAGAGGTCAACCTGCTCGAACCCCTTCGCTTTGATGAAGGTGATGGCGTCGTCGGCCATCTGCTCCATCGAACTGGACGGCGAGCCGCTGGATGCCCCGACACCGCGGTTGTCGAAGGCGATCACGCGATGCTTCGCCGCAATGCCGTCCATGATCCGGGGGTCCCAGTTGTCCAGCACGGCGGCCAGATGGACGAGAAACACCACCGGCGTTCCGCCATTTTGCTTTCCCAACTCGCGGTATGCGAAATTGACTCCGCCTGCGGAGATGGATTTCGTTGGAACGTTTGTCCAGTGGATGCTCACCGCCTGGTCCATTGGCGGTGGACTGGTCTTCGCGCCGTCGGGCGGACCATCGCTTGCCCCTGCCGCCGGTGAAATAAATGGTGCAGCCAGGGCGATAGCCAGGACGCCTGCTTTGGGTAAACGACGCATTGCATGATCTCCAGGGTTGGAAACAGTCGGTCAGCTCATGCCGGCACACTGGATTGCTGTGCAAGGGTCGGGTAGTCGGTGTAGCCCCTTGGGCCTGGGGTGTAGAAGGTCGCCATGTCCACGGCATTCAGCGCCGCTTCGGCCCGCATGCGCTCCATCAGGTCGGGATTGGCGAGGAACGGGCGGGCGAAGGCGATGAGATCTGCTTGGCCTGTCTTGAGCGCACTTTCTGCACCGGCACGATCGAAGCCGCCGGCAAGGATGAACAAGCCCTGGAACGCAGCGCGAAGCCGAAACTTCAACTCGGCAGGCATCGGCGGCGCGCCCATCGCCGAGTGATCGAGCAGGTGGACGTACAGCATGCCCAGCTGCGAGAGCTCCTGGGTGAGCGCCAAGTACTGAGCCTCGACGTCGGGGTAGGCTCCCGTGCTGTTGAACACGCCGTAAGGCGACAGCCGGATCCCGACGCGATCGGCGCCGACGGCGGCTGCCGTGGCGCGGGCGACCTCGAGCGCAAAGCGATTGCGGCCATTGATGCTGCCGCCGTAGGCGTCGGTGCGCTGGTTCACATTGGCGTTCAGGAACTGCTCGATCAGATAGCCGTTCGCGGCATGCAACTCGACGCCGTCGAATCCCGCTTCGATGGCGAGCTGCGCCGACTTGGCGTACTCCTCCACGGCGTGGGCGATGTCGGTCGCGGTCATCGGCCGAGGGGCGCTGTGCGGCTGCATGCCCCGTGAGTCGGTGTACATCTCGCCGGGGCAGACATTGGCCATCGGCGCGACCACCTCCGCGCCTGCGGGCAGGTTGGCCGCATGGGTCACGCGACCGGTGTGCATGAGTTGCACGAAGATCTTGCCTCCCTTGGCATGGACCACATCTGTGACTGCCTTCCATCCGCGCACCTGCGCATCATTGAAGAGCCCCGGGATGCGTGCGTAGCCCAGGCCGTTGGGCGACGGCGAGGTACCCTCGGTGATGATCAGGCCGGCCGTTGCACGCTGGCCGTAGTACTCGGCGATCAGTGCGTTGGGTGTGTTCGCATCGACGGCGCGACTGCGCGTCATTGGTGCCATGACGGCGCGGTTGGCGAATTGAATTGAAGGTGCGACGAGAGGTTCGAAGAGCATTGTGATCCTTGGTTGAATGCGGGGCGCTCGAGCCCTTGTTGTTGGCTGGTGATCCAGTCAGGTTTCGGGTTCAGGACGCCTGCGGGAGGTAGCTGGGCCTCGGCGCCGTCATCCCGCGCTTGACCTGCAGCGTGAGCTCATCGGCCAGCACCTCGTCGAAGCCCGACTCGAGTCCGTCGAGCGCACGCTTGACGATCTCCTCAGGGCTGGACTTCGGGACATCGAACCCGCGCGTGAGATCGGTATCGACGTAGGCCATGTGCAGTGCCAGCACTTGAGTCTTCTGTGTCGATAGCTCGTTGCGCAGGGCATTGGTGAGCGACCAGGCTGCGGACTTGCTCGCCGAATAGGCTGCCAACTCGCCGCCGTTCACCCACGAGGCGACCGACAGGACGTTGAGCAACGCGCCGCCGCCGTTGGCCTTGAGAATCGGCGCGAAGGCCTTGCTCATGCGCAACACGGCGAAGAAATTGGTCTCGAAGATGCGCCGTGCGGCGTCTTCGCTATCGGCTGCGAGAAAGCCTCCCGGCTGGGCAATGCCGGCGTTGTTGATCACCAGCGTGACATCCGACGCCAGCGCTGCGGCGGACGACACGTCTTCCGACTTGGTGACGTCGAGTCGCAGGGCCTGAACACCGGATTGGGTGACGGCCGCGGGGTCGCGTGCGCCCACATAGACCTTGCGGGCGCCGCGGGCGAGCAGTTCGCGCGCGAACGCCAGGCCGATGCCGCGATTGGCACCTGTGACGAGGGCAACTGCATTCTCAATCTTCATGGGAATCTCCAAAGAGGGGGACAAACAGATTCAGCTGCCGGCTTTCAGGTCTTCCAGCAACACCGAAATGAACAAAACGCACTTGAACTTGGCGACGGCATTTCCCTTGGCGGGACTTGCCTCTATCTCACCTTGACGACGACCTTGCCCTTTGCGCGGCCGGCTTCGACGTAGGCCAGGGCTTCATTGGTTGATGCGAACGGGAACACCCGGTCCATCACGGGGCGGATGACGCCAGCATCGAAGAGACGGGTGATCTCGCGCAGTTGGCTTCCGTTCGCCTTCATGAAGAGGAACGAGAAGCTGACCCCGCGGCTCTTTGCCTTTCGTCTGATTCCAGAGCTCAGCAGCCGCATGACCAGTTTCACGAACCCCGGTGCCCCGATTTCCTTGCCGAAATTGGGATCAGGCGGTCCGGAGATGGTGATGAGCTTTCCGCCGCGCTTGAGCACGCGAAGGGATTTTTCGAGCGTCTTGCCGTCCTGGCTGTTCAGGACCACGTCGTAGTCGCGCAAGACATCCTCAAAGTCCTGCGTCTTGTAGTCGATGACGACGTCTGCGCCCAGACTCTTCACGAGCGCGACATTGGTCGTGCTCGTCGTCGTGGCAACGGTTGCGCCCAGATGCTTGGCCAACTGGATGGCAAAAGTGCCTACGCCGCCGGAGCCCGCCTGAATGAAGACCTTCTGGCCCCTCTTCAGATCGGCCTTCTCGATCAGTGCCTGCCAGACCGTCAGGGCCACCAAGGGGATGGAAGCGGCTTCTTCCATCGTGAGGCCCTGGGGCTTGAGTGCGAGGGAAGCCTCCTTGACCGGCACGAGTTCAGCGAACGTGCCGATCCGAAAATCATCCGCCCGCGCATAGACCTCATCGCCCAGCTTGAACTGCCGCACGCGCGGGCCGACCTTGACGACCACCCCAGCTACGTCGTGGCCCAGGATGAGGGGCAGGCGATAGGGCAGGATGAGCTTGAACTCACCATCCCTGATCTTGGAGTCCAGCAGGTTGACGCCAGCGGCATGGACCTGGACCAAGACCTCGTCATCGCGCAATTCCGGATTCGGCATATCTGCCAACCGCAATGCGCGCTTCTTTCCATATCGCTCGAGAACAAATGCCTTCACGGTTCTTCCTTATTCCTGGCGTACCCAGGTCTGTGAACGGCCCAGCATTGGCACACCGATGTAGCCGCGCACGCTGAGCTTCTTGCCGTTGTCGGTCAGGCGCACATTGCTGCGGTAGACCTTGCCGTTGTCCGGATCGAGAATCTGGCCGCCGGCATATTCGTCGCCGTCCTTCGTCAGGCCATTCAGAATCACTAGCCCGACGATCGGTGCGTTCTTGTTTGCGCCTTCACACTTGTCGCACTTCGGATTCGGGTCTTCATTCGGAGCCGGGAACACTTTCTCGATCTTGCCCAGCAGGGCTCCATTCGATTCCGTGATTCGGACCAGTGCCCTCGGCTTGCCGCTGACGTCGTCGACGTTCTTCCACAGGCCAATGGGCGACGCCTCGTTTGCCCAGACTGGCGGCATCGTGAGCGCTGCGGCCGCGGTGAAGGCTTTGAACGCGAGCGCGGGCAGGAGCGGGAGGGCAAGAGAGCGAGGGTTGCCAGAGGATTTATATTTATGTCGCATGATGATCATCATATTTGTGGCCGAACGAAAAGCGTCGTTTCTCGGTGGATTTAGGCGGGAGGCAGGTGCTTCAGTGCGGCCTCGCACAGGCTGGCCGATAGTGCGGGCTCGTCGACTGCACGAGCCAACAGCAATGTGCCCACCATGGTGGCGACGGTCACGAGTGCTCGTTCGTGAGCACCGGGCTGCCCCCAGTCAGGCGACTGACGGGCGACAAGATCGATCATTTCCTTGATGTGCCGGGTGGTCACTCGGCGTACTTCGGGTGCCTGGCGCGGCGTCTCCGAGCCCAGGGCGGCCAGGGGACATCCCATTTCAACCTGCTCCAGGTGCTCCCGCGAGAGATAGGTGCGAAGCATGGATGCCAAAGCCTGCTCGGAGGGCGCGCTGGCAACAACGTCCGCCGCTACGGCGGCTGACTCGGCGCACGCCCGATTCGCTGCTTCCGCCAGCATGGCCTCGCGCGACTCGAAATGGGCGTAGAAAGCGCCATGGGTCAGGCCGGCCTCCTTCATGATGTCGGCGACTCCGGTGCCGTCATAGCCGCTACGACGGATCGCCCGTGCAGCTGCGCACACGATGCGCTCGTGTGAAGCTTCCTTGGCTGCCGTTCTGACGTTGTGCTTTGCGTTTCGCATGATGCGCATCATACATGCTTTCGCAAAGCACGTAGCCCCCGGACTCACTCCAACGGGATGCCCGCCTCCTTGACGACCTTGCCCCACTTTGCGAGGTCGGACTTGATCAGCGCGGCGTACTCCTGCGGCGTCCCGCCCTGGATCTCGATGCCCGCGGCCTCCAGCTTGGCCCGCACGTCAGGCAGCTTCAGCGCCGCGTTGATCTCGGCATTGAGCTTGGTGACAATCGCCTTGGGCGTGCCGGCAGGCGCCAGGAACCCGCCATTCGTGTTGGCGTCGTAGCCCTTGAGCCCCTGTTCGTCCGCCGTCGGCACGTCCGGCAGAGACGTTGTTCGCTTGCGGGTCGACACCGCAATTGCGCGTACGTTGCCGGCCTTCACCTGCGACTGGATGGCGCTGATCGTGTCGATGTAGAGCGCAGTGCGCCCGGCCAGCAGATCCGGGTGGGCAGCGGCAGATCCCTTGTAAGGGACCAGCAGCACCTGCGCGCCGCTCGCCATGCGGAACATCTCTGCCGCCATTTCCTGAGCACTGCCGCGGCCAGAGGTGGCGACCTTGGACTGGTCTGGATTGGCCTTCATCCAGGCCACGAACTCGGGCAGTGTCTTGGCGGGAATCTGCGGGTAGATCGCGAACACCAGCGGAACCTCGTGGGTGTAGACGATGGGCTCGAAGCTTTTCTCCGGATCCCAGCCCAGGTTCTTGAACAGGAACTTGTTGATGTTGTGGCTGCCGCCCACGATGCCGATCGTGTAGCCATCGGGCGCTGCTTTGGCAAGGACATCCGTGCCGAGGTTGTTGGATGCGCCAGGCCTGTTGTCGACGACCACCGGCTGACCCATCGACACCGCGAGCTTGTCTCCGACGACGCGGGCAATGGTGTCGATAGCACCGCCCGGCGGGGCGGGCACGATGATCTTGATAGCGCGGGTCGGGTAGGCCTGGGCCGATGCCAAGGTCGGCACCACGGCCAGGGACGCCGAGGCGGCAAGGATCTTGAACAGGGCTCTGAGTTGCATAGGAGTCTCTCTTGTGGGTGGGTAAGTCGGGGCTCGCCCTGGGGCTCAGGTGGTCAGGCTCATCACCGGGCGTTCGCCTGCCAGGGCCTGAGCGAGGCTGTCAAGCACCATCTCGCCCATGGCGGTTCGGGTCTCCCAGGTGGCACTGGCGCGGTGGGCCTGGAGGGTCACGCTGTCGGACTGGCGCAGCGTCAGGGGAACGCGGGGTTCGTCGACGAACACGTCCAAGCCCGCACCAGCAATGCGACCGGCGGCCAGCGCCTCTGTCAGGTCAGCCTCATTGACTAGGCGGCCACGGGCGACGTTGACCAGGAAGCCGCTTGGGCCGAGCGCTTCGAGCACGGCCGCGTTGACGATGCCTTCGGCCGTGTCCGCCGCCGCGCACAGTACCAGCGCGTCGGAGTCACGCGCGAGGTCCACCAGGTACGGCACGAACCGGTGGGGGATGTCGTCCATGGGGTGCAGATCGGTATAGCTGATCGGGCAGCCGAAGGCCGCCGCCCGAGCCGCGACGGCGCGGCCCACCCTCCCCATTCCGACGATTCCAACGCGCATGCCGCTGAACCGGCGCGCGAGTGGGATGGCGCTGGGTTGGGGGCTAAGTTCCCACTGGCCGCCGCGCACGAAGCGGTCGCCGGCACACAGGTTTCGGCAAGCGGCGATCAGCAACCCGATGGCCAGATCGGCCACGTCTTCAGTCAGCGCGCCCAGGGTTGCGGTGACGGGCAGGCCACGGCCTCGGCAGTACGCCAGATCCACAGCGTCGGTGCCGACTCCGTTGACGGCCACGACCTTGAGGCCAGGCAACTGCTCCAGCATCGGTCGCGAAATGCCGGTGTGCCCGCCGGTGATCACGGCGTCGACGGATGCGCCATGTTCGCGCAGCCAGGCTTCGCGGCCGGTTGCCTCGAAGAATTTGTGAACTGTGTAGAGCGATGCGAGCTTGTCGTTGATCGCAGGGATCAGGATCGGATTGAGTTGGAGGACCTGGGGTTTCATGTGAATTCGCTCAACGGGGACAGATGTGTCCCATGTGTTCAAGACGGCTTTTTCAGGATGGGAGTATGTTGTTAATGATTGATTGCTAAGTCAATATTGATGTATAAAATCAACATATAAACTTTCTCGCACCCGACCATGGTTTCCTGGATTTCGATGGACGAGGTGTGCCACCTCCTCGGGGTGCGACCCCAGACGGTTTACGCCTACGTGAGCCGCGGCAAGCTCGAAGTCATGCCCGATCCGGCCGATACGCGCCGTAGCCTGTACCGCGCCGAGGACGTAGCAAGCTTGGCCAAGCGCAAACAGGCCGGCCGCAAACACGAGACCCTGGCCGCCAACACGCTGTTCGGCTCGGAGCCCAGCATCCCGACGGCCCTGTGCGCGTTCTTTCGCGGGCGCCCGTATTACCGCGGCCAGGATGCCGTGAGCCTGGCCCGGTCGGCCACCCTGGAAGACGTGGCTCAACTGTTGTGGGGCGCCGAGCAACCCGCCGACTTTTCGTCCGCTGCGCTGATGCGCTCGGGCAAGCCTGGCCGAGTCGCTGCTTTCACTGCCTTGGCCGGTCTGGCAGCCGCCGGGCATTCCACCCGTGGACGTCTGACACGGGTGCTGCACAACGAGGGCCAGAGTTTGGTGGGTCAGTTGGCCAATGCATTCGGTGCCCAGCCGGGGCGCCAGCCGCTGCACCTGCGCTTTGCGCAAGGGTGGAAACAATCGACCCAGGTGGCTGATTTGCTGCGAACTGTCATGGTGTTGCTGGTCGACCATGAGTTGACAAGTTCAGCCTTTGTCGCGCGCATTGCGGCTTCGACAGGCGCCTCGTTGCCGGCATGCCTTCTGGCCGGATTGACCACGCTGTCGGGCCCGTTGCATGGTGATGCCTCAGGCCGCGTCCAGGCGCTGTTCAGCGAAGTGGAACGACTTGGAGAGGACCAGGTGGTGGCCCACTACCTGTCGACCGGTTTGCCCTTGGCAGGATTTGGTCACCACCTCTATCCCGATGGCGATCCGCGCGCAGCCGCCTTGCTGGCGTTGTTCGAGCCCCCGGAGGTGATCGCGCGCTTCATCCAGAAGGTGACGAACCTGACCGGTTTGCAGCCCAACATCGACGTGGCCCTGGCCGCCCTGGTTGCGCACCATCGACTGCCCGCCGATGCGGCATTTGGCCTGTTTGCAACGGCGCGCAGTGTCGGGTTGCTGGCGCACAGCTTGGAACAACTGGGCGTGGCGCAAGTCATCCGCCCACGCGGGCGCTATGTGGGCCCGATACCCAACATGCCGCAGGGCGCCCGAACTTAGGCGGCCTCTGCCGTTCGAGCTTCTGCCGGCGACCAGGGCCCTTCGAGCGTGTATCGGATCCACCGAATGGTGCCGGCGTGTTGCATGACTGTCGTCGTGCTCAAAGGCAAGGTGAGCTTCGTCTTTCCCCACCACAAGGAAACCTTCGAGGCCGGGGACGCGTACTACGTTCCTCCGGGTCATATTCCGGTGCATTACACGGAGACCGAGATCGTGGAATTCAGCCCGACCGACGTCCTGCAGGAGACGATCAAGGTCGTGATGTCGAACCTGCAACGGGGCGGCGCCTCATGAACTACCGGCTGGCTTACGCCATCGGCTTCCATCCGTGGGCGGATGCCGCCGCCGATCCGCCATTCGTCGCAAAGGCGGCGCAGATGTTCGATCGCGAAGAGCTGGGCCGCCAGCCGCCTTACGGACGTGCGCTCGATCTCGGCACCGGGAGCGGCATCTGGGCATCGAGCTCGCGAAGCGTGGCTGGCAGGTGACTGGCGTGGATCTCGTCGAGAAAGCATTGCGTCGTGCACATGATCGAGTGCGCAGCGCAAGCGTGGAGATGAAGCTCGTCCGGGGTGACGTGACTGCGCTGGGCCGCGCAGGCATCGGCGACGGTTTCCGGTTGATCCTCGATACGGGAGCATTCCATGGCCTTCAACCGGAAGAGCAGATCGCGATGGGGCAGGAAGTCACAGCCGTCTCCGCACCTGACGCAACGGTGCTGCTGTTCGTGTGGCCAAGACGGATTCGGCCCTTGATTCGTGGCGCCTACCGCAGCGACGTCGAAGCCGCGTTTCCCGCCTGGGAGATCACCGACGTGGAGCCTTCGCATTTCAGTTTGCCGATCCTGCTGGAAGTGGTCCTGAGGCCCGACGAGAAGTGGTACCGGCTGCGGAGAAAACTGTCGTTTGACCTGATCAACCGCTGATAGACCGCTTGAAAGAAGCCACTCCCGAGCGTCCGGAGATGGGCCGACCTCGGTCATTTTCTCCGTGACAACACATCATCAGCTTCGTGCCAAGGAGCCTTGGACGCCAGGTGAATATGCTGCTGCTTCAATGGGGTAAATGGCGTGTCGAGCGTACCCAACGAGAACGACATCCAGGAAGCTGCGTCGTCGTGAATACTGTGCCACGCCAAGACCCCAGGCGACGAACTGCGGCCACTATCGCCGCCCTGAGGGCTGACTTCGCACGATCGCATCGTCGGCCTACGCGCGCTCGCCCGAGCTCCTGCTGCTCGGCAATGTCATCCTCGAAGAGCACCAATTGCTCGAAGGAGAAGTAGGGGACGCCTTCGAGCGCTTCGTGCTTCAGCTCCTGAGCGACCAAGGCGTCGAAGTAGGCGAGTTCGCGGCGGCGCTCAAGGCGCTTGGCAAGCTACGAGAAACATTGGCCGAACTGCAGCAACTGCTCGACCAGGCCGCTCGCGCTGCGAGCTGGGGGTGCCTTTGTCAGTCGAGGCCGAGTACCTGCGGGCGATCACGCGTTCTCGCCAAAGTCCAGCAGCACCTTGCAGCTGTAGCGTGGATTGCGCTCGGCAATGTCGAACGCTCCGGCCACGTCACGGAAGTCCACCTTGTGACTGATGATGCGTCCGGGGTCGACCAGCCCACGCTGGATCCAGTCGATCACGGTCGGGAACATCGCGCAGTTCAGGCGCGAGGCGTAGAGCGAGAGCTCCTTCTTTGTCAGTTCCTGCTGCGGAATGGCAGAAGGCGTGGCGGAGAAGCCCAGCACACCGATTCGGCCCGCAGGCGCCGCAATGCGCACCGCCTCTTCGACAATCGTCGGATGGCATACAGCATCGTAGATGAGGGTCGGTCCGCCAACGACACCGCGTTTGGACAGTGCCTCCGGCAGCGATTCACGCGCGGTATTGATGATCTCGTCCTCCGCCGCGCCGCAGTCGAGCGCCAAGGCGAGCCGCTCGTCGAAGTGATCTGTGATGAGCGCGCGAATGCCGTAGACGCGCTTGAGCACCTGCATCAGGTTGAGGCCGATCGGCCCGGCACCGTAGATCAGCGCGACATCGCTGGGAAAGACGCCAGTACGTTGGGTGACGTTCGCGGCCACGGCAAAGGGCTCGATCACCGATGCGCTGGTATCGGCCAAGCCCTTGGGCACCACGTAGGCATTCTTCTCCGGCACGCAGGCGTACTGGCTGAAGCCGCCGTCGCGATGCACGCCGATCACCTGCAGGCGGCTGCAAACGTTCTGCCGCCCGATCAGGCAGGCATGGCACTCCCCACAACTGATGACCGGGTCCACGACCACCGTCTCGCCGATGCGCGCGGCGCTGACGCCGGCGCCCACCGATTCGATGCGACCGACGAACTCGTGGCCGATGACGCGCGGGTAGGAGACGAACGGGTTGTGGCCGTGAAAGATGTGCAGGTCAGAGCCGCAGATGCCCGCGTAGCGCACGCGCACGCGCACCTCGCCGGCCTGGGGCTCGGGCATGGGCCGCTCGCGCACGGCCATGCTGTTGGGTTGATCGACGACGACGCTTAGCATGATGAAATTTCCTGTTGGTTTGAGATGCCGTGGGGCGTGGTCACCAGTTCCACATCGAGCCATCGGCGAGCCGCGCCACGGGCAGATAAGCGCGCTCGTAGGGATACCTGGCCGCCAGCGCCTCGTCGATGTCGACGCCCAGTCCGGGCACTTCGTCCATCACCAGGTAGCCATCCTCGAAGCGATAGTTGTGCGGAAAGACTTCGTCGGTGAGCGCCGTGTGCGGCATCAACTCCTGGATGCCGAAATTGGGAACCCACAGGCCGAAGTTGACGGCTGCCGCCATGCACACCGGCGACAGGTCGGTCGCACCGTGAAACCCGGTGCGCACCTGATACATCGCCGCATAGTCCGCGATGCGGCGCACATGCGTGATGCCACCGGCATGCGTGATGGTCGAGCGGATGTAGTCGATCAGCTGCTCGCTGATCAGGTTCTTGCAGTCCCAGATCGAGTTGAAGACCTCGCCCACGGCCAGCGGGGTGGTGGTGTGCTGGCGGATCAGGCGGAAGGCCTCCTGGTTCTCGGCCGGCGTTGCGTCCTCGATCCAGAACAGGCCATAGGGCTCGAGTTCCTTGCCGAGCCGGCCGGCCTCGATCGGCGTCAGGCGATGGTGGGCGTCATGCAGCAGATGCGTCTCGAAGCCCACCGCCTCGCGCACCTTGCGAAACAGCTCGGGCGTGTGACGCAGGTAGAGCGAGGTGTCCCACGGCTCTTCCGGCGGCAGGCCTTTTTCGGCCGGCTCGTAGAAGCCCTTGGTCTTGCCAACGCCATAGGTCTTCGCCAGACCCGGCACACCGGACTGCACGCGGATCGCCTTGAAGCCCTCTTGCGCGTGCTTGTGCACCGCCTCGATCGCTTCGGCGTGGTCGCGGCCATTGGCGTGGCCGTACACCATCAGGCCGTGCCGGCTCTTGCCGCCGAGCAGCTGGTACACCGGCATGCCCGCGAGCTTGCCCTTGATGTCCCACAGCGCCATGTCGATGGCGGCGATCGCCGTCATCGTGACCGGCCCGCGCCGCCAGTAGGCGCCGCGGTAGAGGTACTGCCAGATGTCCTCGATGTTGCGGGGGTCGCGCCCGATCAGGCAGGGAAACACGTGTTCGTCCAGGTAGGACTTGACGGCCAACTCGCGGCCATTGAGCGTTGCGTCGCCCAGGCCGTGAATGCCCTCGTCCGTGACGATCTTCACCGTCACGAAGTTGCGGCCGGGGCAGGTAACGATCGTCTGGATGCGTTCGATCTTCAATTCAGTCTCCAGGAAGTACGACGATGCTCAGAGGAATCCGACCGAGAACCAGGGCACGAACACCAGCAGCAGGAGCGCGAGGAACAGCGCCGCCATGTGGGGCCAGACACGCGGCATCGCGACGTCCGGCGGCACCCGGCCGATCGCACAGGCCGCATAGAAGCCGACCCCGAACGGTGGCGCGAACAGGCCGAGGCCCATCGCGAAGATCACGACCATCGCGTAGTGCACCTCGTTGACGCCGACGAGCTTGGCGATGGGGAACAGCAGCGGCCCGAACAGCACGATCGCGGGGATGCCCTCGAGCAGGCTGCCCAGCACCACGAACGCCAGAGCGGACACCAGCAGGAAGCCCACCTTGCCGCCCGGCACCGCGGTCATGATCTTGACCAGGTCCTGCGCAAAGCCCGACTGCGTCAGCGCCCACGCCATGGCGGTGGCGCAGCCGACGATCAGCAGGATCGCCCCCGACAGGCACGCCGTGTCGAGCAGCATGGGGTAGATTCGGCGCCAGTCGAACTGACGGTAGATGCAGATGCCCGCGAGTACGGTGTAGAAGATGCCGATCGTCGACACCTCGGTCGCGGTGGCCACGCCCTCGACCACCGCGGTGCGGATGATCACAGGCAGCGCGAGCGCCGGCAGCGCCACCAGCAGCAGTTTGCCGACCTGCTGGCGCGTCGCCTTGGTGACGCCCGACATGTCTTCGCCGCGCGTCTGCCACCAGACGACGCATGCCATCAGCACCAGACCGACGACGGCCGGCATCAGGCCGCCAATGAACAGTGAGGTGATCGACACGCCGGTCACTGAGCCGACCGTGATGAGCACGATGCTCGGCGGGATGGTTTCCGACATGGCGCCCGAGGCCGACAGCAAGCCGATCAGGTCGCCATCCTTGCTGCCGCGTTTCTTCATCTCGGGGAACAGCGCCGGGGCAACTGCAGCCATGTCGGCCGCCTTGGCACCCGAGATACCGGACACGATGTACATCGCGCCCAGCAGCACGTACTGCAGGCCGCCGCGTACGTGGCCGATCAGGCTCACGAGGAAATTGATCATCGCGCGGGCCAGGCCGGTCATCTCGATCAGCGAGCCCAGGAAGACGAAGAGCGGCACGGCCAGAAGGATCAGGTGAGACATGCCTTCCTGCATGCGGTTGGGCATGATCGACATCGGCGTGCTGGTGGAGAACGCCAGGTACGACATCGTTGCCAGGCCGAACGCGAAGGCGATGGGAACGCCGATCACGATCGCGCCGACGAGCATGACCAGAAAGAAGATCACCAGGTTGATGTTTCCCAAACCGGCCAGCGTCGGCGACAGCAGCCACAGCGCCGCGCCGCCCAGCGCCACAGCACCACCGGTGAGCGCAATTTGCTTCCAGCTCGCCTGCTCGAAGAGCCGCGTCATGGCGGTCACCAGCATCAGCGCCGTGCCTGCGAACACAGCCCCTGCGCGCCATCCCTCGCTGATCCCGAGCACCGGCGTCGAGACCTCGATCTCTCCGTGCCAATGCTCCCAGGCCGGACCGACCAACATGACCAGGAACGCGACCACCAGGCACATGCCGAGCGCATCGAGCCAGGCGCGCCTTGCGGGCGGCAGATCCTTGATGAAGGTCGTCAGGTGCATGTGGGCGGTGCGCCGCAATGCAATGCACGACCCGAGCACCGCCAGCCACAGGAACAGGATGCTGGCGAGTTCGTCGGTCCAGGTGATCGGGTCATGCAACGCGTAGCGCGCGAAGGCGCCGCCACCCAGGATCAGAACTTCGGCCACCACGATGGCGGCAGCGGGAATCTCGGTCACCCAAGCCAGCAACCGGTCGAACCAGCGCGAAGTGGCAGGCGTGGCAATAGCGAGCGGATCGACAGTGGACTGCATGGGGCGCTCCTGATCGGGATGGTTGGCCGTGCGGGCGTCAGACGAGCTTGCCCGAATACTTCTCGAGCTTGGCCCAGGCCTCGTCGCCGTACTTGCCCTTCCACTCGGTATAGAAGCCCGCGGTCTTGAGCATGTCGCGGAACGGTCCCGGATCGGGTTTGTTGAAGGTCACGCCCAGCTTGGTCAGTTGGGCCTGCGCGTCGGCGTTCAGCCTCGCGATGTCCTCGCGCTGCTTGAGGGCGGCAGCGTTGAGATTTTTCGACAGCGACTCCTGAACCTCCTTCGGCAAGGCCTGCAGCTTCTTCGCGTTGCCAAAGATGAAGTGGCCGTCCCAGGTATGAGCCGTCAGCGAACAGTACTTCTGAACTTCGTAGAGCTTGGCACTCTGGATCAGCGCGAGCGGATTCTCCTGCCCGTCGACCACCTTGGTCTGCAGCGACGAGTAGAGCTCGCCGAACGGAATCGCGGTCGGCGATGCGCCCATGGCCTTGAACATCGAGATCCACAGCGGGATGCCCGGCACGCGGATCTTGAAACCTTTCAGGTCGGCCGGCGAGACGATGGGCTTGCTGGCCGACGTGATATTGCGGTAGCCGTTGTCGAGGCACTTTTCATAGGCATGCAGGTTCGCCTTGGCCAGCGCGGATCGGACATGGGCGCCCAGATCGCCGTCCATCGCGGCCCACACCGCGTCATAGTCCTTGAACGCGAAGGCCACGCCGTTGATGCCAGCGGTTGCCACCAGCGTCTGCAGATTGGTGCCGGCGGTGGACATGATGTCGATCGCGCCGGCGCGCGTCTGCGAAATCATGTCCGGCTCGCTGCCGAGCTGACTGGTCGGGTAGACCTGCAAGTCGACCCGGCCGCCGGTGTCCTTGCGTATCGCTTCGGCCGCTTCCTTGATGCGCAAGGTGCCGGGATGGTCGGCCGGGAAGGCGGTGCCGTACTTGAGCTTGATCTCGCTTTGCGCAAAAGCGAAGCGGGCTGGGAGCGTGGCGGCCACGCCGGTGACGGCGACGGCGGTGGCGAACTGGCGGCGAGTGGGCGCGAAGGTCATGACAAGGTCTCCGTTGGGTCTTCTGGGTCGGTGGTGCGGGATGCGCGATTCAGGTGGACAGCAACGCCGTCATGCCGCCTTGGCGCAGCGTGGACAGGTGCCGCGCCAGACGGCCGGCAAAGACCGGCGGCCAAGGCCCCGTGCCGAAGACGGCGCTGTGCGCCAACGCGGCGTTCGCCGCGTCGGTGTCGTTGGCGGCCCGCCGCAGGCGCGCAGCGAGCGCCTCGGCGCCCGGGTCGCTGATGACCAGTGCTGCGCCGTTGTCGCTGTGCCCGGCGGCCAGGTAGTGCAGCCAGATCGCCAATGCGCGCTCGAGTTGCGGGCGCTCCACCCCCGCCACGAGGCTCTCGCGCAAGGCTGGCAGCCAGCGCACCGGTATCTTCTGGGTCCCGTCCATGGCGATCTGCTGCGTGCGGTGGGCCAGCGCCGGATTCTCGAAACGCCTGAGCAATTCGTGGCAATAGGCCAGTACGTCATAACCGGATGGGGCCGCCACGCTCGCGCGCAGATCCTCCAGCATCAGCCGACGCGCGAAGCCGCCGACCAGAGGATGCGCCATGGCGTCGGACACCGTCTCCAGTCCGCCCATCTGGCCGGCGTAGGCGAGCGCCGAGTGCGTGCCATTGAGCAGGCGCAGCTTCATCGCCTGATAGGGACGCACGTCGCTGGTGAGCAGGGCGCCAGCGTCCTCCCAGGCCGGTCGAATGCCGGCGAAGCGGTCTTCGATCACCCACTGGGTGAACGGCTCGCAGACGATGGCCGCCTCGTCACGAAGGCCGAGCCGAGCGGCGGCCCATTCGAGCGAGACGGGCGTCGCCGCCGGCACGATGCGGTCGACCATGCTGTTGGGGCAGCCGATCTCGGCTTCGATGCGGCGTGCAAGCTTCGCATCGAACAGGTCCGCGTACTGCACCAGCAGCTTGCGCAAGGTGTCGCCATTGCTGGCCATGTTGTCGCAGCACACCAGCGTCAACGGGGCGCCGGCGGAGCGGCGGCGGATGCCTGCGGCCAACACGCCCAGCGTCGTTCGCGGCGTCTGCGGATTCGCGATGTCGTGGCGCACAAGGACGTCGTCGATGTCGAGGTCGGCGCTGGCCGGGTTCTGGCTGTAGCCCTTTTCAGTGACGGTGCTGGTCACGATGGCCGTCGCCGGACTGGAGATGGCCGCGATGACCTGCTCAAGTTGCCTGGGTGCGTACAGGGCGTCGCATAACGCACCGACAACCCGTGTGCGTGCATCGTCGCCGTGGCGCTCGGTCACCGAATACAGGTGGTCTTGCGCTGCCAGCGCCTCGGAAACGCGCGGGTCGCGCAGGCTCACCCCGACGATGCCCCAGCGAAGGTCGCCCCGCGCGACGACCGCCTCGGTGTAGAGCGCCTGATGGGCACGGTGAAACGCGCCCAGTCCGAGATGCACGATGCCCCGCGCCAGGCCGCCGCGGTCGTAGTGCGGGCGCGCGATGCCGTCGCCGAGATCGCGCAGGCCGCGCTGCGAGAGCCGCGAGTTCTGATCTGCTGACAAGGGCACTTCGGCGTCTCCGATTATTCACCACAGTACCATGGTGGCATGGCACGATGCGAGGAGTCTACGAATCAATCCGGGCGTGAAGTACCGGTAGAAACCCGGATAGGGTCGCGATCATGGCGTGCACTACCATGGTGTAAAGTGACTCATCCCACCAGAGAAGCACCCATCCGATGACCGCCCGAGTCCTTGCCAGCAACCCCCACCATGCCAATGCGCAGCATGTCGAAGACCCTTTGGTTGCGGCGCTGGCCGGTTTCAAGCTCGACCCCGCGCGCTCCTATACCGCGCAGGTGCACAGCCAGCTGCAAGAAGCCATCGTGCGCGGCGTCTTGCCCCCGCGCACGGCGCTCTCGGAAGCGACGATCTCCAAGCTGATCGATGTGAGCCGCACGCCGGTGCGTGAAGCGCTGGCGCAACTGGCTGATGAACAGATGGTGCTGATCTACCGTCAGGTCGGCACGATCGTGGCACCCGTGCGCATGTCGCTGCTCGAGGAAGGCCGCTTCGTGCGCAGCACGCTGGAATGCGCGAGCCATGTGCAACTCGCCCAGACCATCACACCGGCGCAACTCAACGAATTCGGCCAGATCGTCGCGCGCCAGCGCGACGCTGTCGCGAGCGGCGAGATCGATCGCTTTTCCGAGCTGGACGAGTTGATGCATCGGCGGCTGTTCGAGTTTGCAGGTCGCGAACACGTCTGGGCCATGCTGGAACCTATCAAGCGCCAGTTCGACCGCGTGCGTTGGCTGCTGCTGGGCCACGTGGCCGGCCATGCCGAGCGCGCGCTGAAGGAACACGAGCAGATGCTGGCGCAGATGGCGTCGCGCGACGTGGCCGGTCTGGGCGCGAGCGTCGCCGCCCATATCAATCACATCACCGCACACCTCACGGCGCTGCGCGAACATGCGCCCGCGAGCTACTTCGCCGACTGACCGATCCCTGGCTTGACCTCAGCGTCCAGCAAAGGTGGATAGTCTTCCCTGGGTTCGTGCGCCACGGACCTGCTCTGACGCAACCTCAGCCTCGGCGACTGGATGCTGCGGCGGCCGACCTTCAGGAGCTGGATTGATGGCGCGCAATCGCTGCCTGCAGTTCTGCGAGCAGGCGCGGATCGTGCGTGGCGCGCTCCAGGAAGCGCTCGTCGGCCAAGGCGCTGGCACGGCGCCGCGCCAAATCCTGCACCGCGGCGGCGGCACGGCCCCAAATCTGGTTGACCAAGGAAAACGCGGTGTTTCCCATTGCGCGCTGCGGACGCAGGTCGACGAAAGAAGTCATCGTGTTCCTCCCAGGAACGAGTGGCCGAGGCCGAAGACGGAATATTAGGGTTTTCCCTTATTCCTGGGAAGTTCAGCTTCCTGATGTTTGTCATTCAGAGCGCTGATAGCGGCCTTTTTCGATTGCGTTGCCCCGAACGCGCGGGGGCCGTAGGGAAACAGCGGGGCACGTGGGGGAAACAGAGGGGAAGCGCACCCGCACGTCTGGGCGCTAGGGGCATGGCGCCGTGGCCTCCACCTGTTAATGAAGTTGCTATGCTGTGGCGCATCGTCGCTCGCTTGGGGCGTTGCGCCAGCGCGACATCTTGAATTTCGTCGGTATTTTTGTATCCGGGAAGCCGAAGCCGCCAAGGTTCAGCATTCATGCGGGGTGCCAAGGGGTTTGTGATTCCTCGCGGCATTTCCTTCAGGCCTTCCCATCTCCACGCGGAGGGCCTCTTGACCTACCAACTCCACTACTGGCCCACCATCCAGGGCCGCGGCGAATTCGTGCGCCTCGCGCTCGAGGCAGCTGGCGCCGCGTATGTCGACGTGGCGCGCGAGCCGCCGGGCAAAGGCGGCGGCGAGGCCGCGCTCGCGCGGCGGCTTAGCGATCCGGACAATCCGCGCGCGGCCTTCGCGCCGCCCTTCCTCGTCGACGGCGACATCGTGGTCGGCCAGACCGCCGCGATCCTGCTCTACCTCGGCCCGCGGCTCGGGCTCGCCGGCATCGGCGAGGCCGACGGGCTCTGGACGCACCAGCTGCAGCTCACCATAGCCGACATGGTGGCCGAGGTGCACGACACGCACCATCCGATCTCGGTCGGCCGCTACTACGAAGACCAGCGCGAGGCCGCGCTGGAGCGCGCCAAGTGCTTTCGCGAAGAGCGGATTCCGAAATTCCTCGGCTGGTTCGAGCGCGTGCTCGAGCGCAATCCCGCGGGCGACCTCCACTTGGTCGGCGATACGCTGACTTACGCCGACCTGTCGCTGTTCCAGCTGGTGGCGGGTCTGCGCTATGCCTTTTCGAAGGCCACGGCGCGCGTGTTGGCCGAGACGCCCGCGGTCGCCAAGCTGCATGCCAACGTGGGCCGCCGCCAGCGCGTGCACGACTACCTGCAGAGCCCGCGTCGCATCGCCTTCAACGAAGACGGTATCTTCAGGCGCTATCCGGAACTCGACGGTTAGGGCCTGTTAACGCTATTTGCGGGGACCGCACGCACGGCGTCGCGCGCTTTGATTGGCACGCCCTGGCATGCCTTCGCGACCCCGCAAATAGCGTTAGGCCCTAGTCGCTGGGCTCGTCGCGCAGGCGCAGCGCGGTGTCGTAGAGCGCATTGCGCGGCGCGCCGCTGATTTCGGCCGCAAGCCGCACCGCGCTCTTGAGCGGCAGCTCGGCAAGCAGCAGCCGCAGCACGCGTTCGGCTTCGGCATTGCCATCGTCCTCTGCCACGGCCTTCGGATGCAGCACCAGCGCGAACTCGCCGCGCGTGCGGTCGCGGCCGGCTGCAAACCAGTCGGGCAGGGCGGCAGCGGCGACCGTGGCGATCTCCTCGAACTGCTTGGTGAGTTCGCGGCCCACCGTCACACGCCGCTCGCCCAGAATGGCCAGCGCGCGTGCCAGCGCTTCGATGCGGTGCGGCGCTTCGAGCAGCACCACGCTGCGCGGCTCGGCGGCCAGTGCCTGCACGGCGGCATCGCGCTCACCGGACTTGCTGGGCAGGAAGCCGGCGAACACGAAAGCGCTGCCCGCATCGCCCGCCGCGACCAGCCCGGCCGCACCGATCAGCGTCGTCACGCTGCTCGCGCCGGGCAGCGGCAGCACCCGGTAGCCTGCCTCGCGCACGGCCGCGACCAGGCGCGCGCCCGGGTCGCTCACACCGGGCGTGCCGGCATCGCTGACATAGGCGATGCGTTCACCGCGCGCGAGCCGCGCGATCACCGCCTGTGCCGCCTCGGCCTCGTTGTGCTGATGCAGGGCGAGCAGCTGGGCCGAGGGGCGATCGATGCCATAGGCGCGCAGCAGGCTCTGGGTGTGGCGCGTGTCCTCGCAGGCGACGGCATCGACCAGCTGCAGCACCTGCAGTGCGCGCAGCGTGATGTCTGCCAGGTTGCCGATCGGCGTGGCGACGACATAGAGCGTCGCTTGCGGATAATGCTGCGCACCCGCAGCATCGCGCGCGGCCTGCAGGGCGGCGCCGAACGAAGCGGGGGCGAGAGAGTTCAATGGGTTTTCTCCAGAACAAGACGGCGGGGAGGCATTTCAAGTGACGACCAAGCAGCGCGGCGATGCGGCGGAAGACGCCGCGCTCGCCCATCTCCAAGCGGCCGGCCTGGTGCTGGTCGCGCGCAATTATCGAACCCCGGGCCGCGGCGGCGGCGAGATCGACCTGATCGTGCGCGATCCGCGCGACGGCACGCTGGTGTTCGTCGAGGTGCGCCAGCACGCCGGCGCCACGCATGGCGGCGCGGCCGGGAGCATCACCGCGGTGAAGAAGCGGCGCATCGTCTTCGCGGCGCGGCACTACCTGAGCCGGCTGCGCACGCCGCCGCCTTGCCGTTTCGACGTCGTGCTGGTGGAGGAGCGCATCGCCTGGATCCAGGCCGCCTTCGACGCGGATTGAGCCTCCGCCGAGGGAACCGATGCGTTGCCCCATACTCAAGTGCATCAAGCGCAGCACCTACGTCTTGTTTCAGAACCCACAGTTATCATCCCGGCCCATGCTCGAGCAACGGATCCAGCAGCACTTCATCGACAGCGCGGACCTCAAGTACCAGGCAGGTCCGCTCCTGAGCAAACCGATCGGGCAGGCGATGCAGGCCCTGCTCGCCTGCGTGACCAGCGGCGGCAAGATCCTGGCCTGCGGAGCGGGCGTCTCGGGGCTTCTCGCCGCGCTGTTCGCCGCTCAGTTCGTCGGCCGCTTCGAGCGCGAACGGCCCGAGCTGGGCGCGATCGCGCTGCCGGGCGACACCACCGACCCCGCCGCGGACACCGCCGACGCAAGCGATGCGGACCGGTTCGCGCGCCAGGTGCGTGCCCTCGGCCAGGCCGGCGACGTGCTGCTGACGCTGAGCGCCAGCGGCCAGTCGGCCGCAGTGCTGGCCGCGGTCGAGGCAGCGCATGCACGCGACATGACGGTGGTTGCCCTGCTGGGCAACGCCGCGGGCAGTGGCGCCAGCAGCAGCCCCGGCGGCGCCGTGGGGCGTGCATTGCGCGAAACCGATGTCCAGATCTGCGTGCCGCACGAACGCGCGGCGCGAATCCACGAAGTCCACCTGCTTGCGCTGCACTGCCTGTGCGACGGCGTGGACGCCCAGCTACTCGGAGAACAGGAAGGTTCCATATGACGAAGACATCCATCCGGCGCATCGCGTTGACCCTGACCGCCGGCGCCGCACTGGTTGCCGGCCTTTCCGCTTGCGTGCCGCTGGTGGTCGGAGGGGCCGCGGTCGTTGGTGCGGGGATGGTCGCGACCGACCGCCGCAGCTCGGGCGCGCAGATCGACGACCAGGGCATCGAGCTGCGCGGCGGCGCGCGGGTGCGCGAGATCGCCAACGACCAGATGTACGTCAGCATCACGAGCTTCAATCGGCAGGTGCTGTTGACCGGCGCGGTGGGCAGCGAGGCCGACCGGCGGCGCGTCGAGGAGGTGGTGCGCCGGGTCGACAACGTGCGTTCGGTGGTCAACGAACTGACGGTGGGGCCGCCGAGCACCTTCCAGCAGCGTTCCAACGACGCCTTCATCGTCGGCAAGATCAAGGCCTCGCTGCTCGATGCCAAGGACGTCTTCGCCAATTCCTTCAAGATCGTCGCCGACCGCGGCACGGTCTACCTGATGGGCCTGGCCACGCGGCGCGAAACCGATCGCGCGACCGACATCGCGCGCGGCGTCTCGGGCGTGGAGAAGGTGGTACGGGTGGTCGAGATCGTCAGCGAAGCGGAGCTCGCGAACCAGGCGCAGCAGGGCGGCACCGGTCCGGCGCCGGCCTCGCGTTCCAACGTGCCGCTGCCGCCGATGGAGCCGCTGCCGCCGGCGGGTTCACCGCCAGCGGGCGGCGCCACTGCCACGCCGGTTCGATAGGAATTCCACCAGGAACACCGCGGAACCGGCTTTGCCGAGCCGCTGGTGTTGCCCCCTGCAAGGGGGTTGGCGTAGCGACACGAAGTGCGCGAAGCCTGGGGGTGGGCTCAGCGCAGCCTGGTGATCAGGCTCGAGGTGTCCCACCTGTTTCCGCCGGCCTGCTGCACGTCGGCATAGAACTGGTCGACCAGCGCGGTCACCGGCAGCCGCGCGCCGTTGCGCTTGGCTTCGTCGAGCACCAGGCCGAGATCCTTGCGCATCCAGTCGACGGCGAAGCCGTAGTCGAACTTGCCTTCGATCATGGTCTTGCCGCGGTTGTCCATCTGCCAGCTCTGCGCCGCGCCCTTGCCGATCACGGCCAGCACTTCGTTCATGTCCAGGCCGGCGCGCTGGCCGAAGGCGATCGCCTCCGACAGGCCCTGCACCAGGCCGGCGATCGCGATCTGGTTGACCATCTTCGCAAGCTGGCCTGCGCCGCTGTCGCCGAGCAGGGTGACGGCGCGCGCAAAGGCCGCGATCACCGGCTTGACGCGCTCGAAGGCCGCCGTGTCGCCGCCGCACATCACCGTCAGCACGCCGTTCTGCGCTCCGGCCTGGCCGCCGGAGACTGGGGCGTCGATGAACTGGAGGCCGCGTTCCAGCGCCGCCTTCGCGAGCTCGCGCGCGACATCGGCGGAAGCCGTGGTGTGGTCGACGAACACCGAGCCTTGGGCCATGCCCGCGAAGGCGCCGTCGTCGCCGAGCACGACCGAGCGCAGATCGTCGTCGTTGCCGACGCAGCAGAAGACGATTGTTGCGCCTGCGGCGGCTTCGCGCGGCGTGGCCGCAGGGCGCAGCGCGCCCTTGGCCTGGGGCGCGAATTCCTTCTGCCAGTCGGCGGACTTGGCGGCCGTGCGGTTGTAGACCGCGACACTGTGGCCGGCCAGCGCAAGGTGGCCGGCCATGGGGTAACCCATCACGCCGAGGCCGAGAAAGGCGAGCTTGCGTGAGGGCGTGGAGTCGTAGGACTTGGAGGCAATGGAGGAGGTCATCGCTCGAGCTTATTCTGCTTTTTGCGGCCTCGATCAGTCCACCTTGATGTCCGAGCGCGCGGCCATGGCACGCATCCTGGGCAGTTCCTCTTCGATCCGTGCTTTCAGTGCCGCGCCGTTGCCGTAGGCGTAGGTCAAGCCGATGTCGGCCAGTTTCTTCCTCATCTCCGGCGCGCTCGCGACCTCGGCCAGGGCCTTCTCGAGCTTCTGCTGCACCGCAGGCGGAAGGCCGGCCGGCGCCACCAGGGCGAACCAGGTGCCCATGGCGAAGCCCGGATAACCGCTCTCGGCCACGGTCGGCACCTGGGGCAGCAGGGGCAGGCGCTGCGCCGAGAGCACTGCGATCGGCTTGATCTTGCCGGCCTTGATCAGCGGAGTGGCCGCCACCACGGTGTCGACCGCCACCTGCACCTGGCCGCCCATCAGCGCGGTGAGGCTGGGGGCGCTGCCGTTGAAGGGAACATGCACCATGCGGATGCCGGCCGCCGACTTGAGCATTTCGCCGCCGAAGTGCACGGAGGAGCCGGTGCCGAAGGAGCCATAGGAGAACTTGTCCGGCGCCGCCTTGGCCTGCGCGACGATGTCCTTGAGCGTGCTGCCGGCGGTGGTGTCGCCGGCCACCAGGATCAGGCTCATGTCGGCGACCATGCCGATGGGCGTGAAGCTGCGGATGGGGTCGTAGGGCAGCGACTGGCGGATCGCCGGGTTCAGTGTGAGCGTCGTGCTGGCGCCCAGCAGCAGCGTGTAGCCGTCCGGTGGCGCCTTCGCGACGATCGAGGCCGCGATCACCGTGCTGGCGCCGGGCTTGTTCTCCACCACCACGGGCTGGCCCAGCTTCTCGCCGAGGCCGACCGCCAGCATGCGGCCCAGCACATCGGTGGCGCCACCGGGCGCAAAGGGCACCAGCAGCTTGATCGGCCGTGCCGGATAACCGTCCTGGGCGAAGGCGCCGGTGCATGCGGCGGCCAGCGTGCAGGCGGTCAGAAGAAACTGGAGGAAGCGGCGCAGGGGTGGCGTGCTCATGTGAGCTCCTGTGGAGAGGGAAAGTGGAAAAAGTCAGGCCAGCAGCGGGCTCGGCACGCGCGCATGGCCGCTGGCCTGGTCGTAGGCATGGCCGATCTCCAGCACGGCCGCGTCGGCCTGGGCCGGGCCGATGATCTGGATGCCCGCAGGCAGGCCGCCGGGCCCGAAGCCCGCCGGCGCGGCCAGCGCCGGCAGTCCGGCCATGGTGGCGGGCACCACGGCCTGCATCCAGCGGTGGTAGGTGTCCATGGCGCGTCCGTCGATGGCGTGCGGCCAGTCCAGGCCGGCATCGAAGGGGAACACCTGGGCCGCGGGCATCACGAGGAAGTCGAACTGTTCGAACAGGCCGCGCAACACCTGGTACCAGGCCGAGCGCTCGCTGGCGGCGCGGTAGACCTCCTGGCCCGAGAGCCGAAGGCCGCGCTCGATCTCCCATACCGCCTCGGGCTTGAGCAGCGCGCGCGTGGCCGGGTCGTGATAGAGCGCCGCGTTGGCGCCCGTGAAGGAAAAGCTGCGCAGGTCGATCCAGGCGCGCCACAGGCGTTCGAAGTCGAAGTCCGGCAGCACGGGTTCGACCGTGCAGCCGATGGTCTCGAAATGCCTCAACGCCTGCGCACAGGTGCCCAGCAGGCCGGGCTCGGTCGGCAGGTGGCCGCCCAGATCGCCGAGCCAGCCGATGCGTGCGCCGCGGAAGTCTCGTTCCAGGGCGCCGGTGAACGCGGCGGGGTCGTCCTGCCGGCGGGTGAGCGGGAGGCGAGGATCGAAGCCGGCCTGCACCGACAGCAGCAGGGCCAGGTCGGGAATGTTGCGCGCCATCGGGCCGGCGACACTGAACTGCTGAAAGAAGACCTCCTCGGTCGGGCCGTGCGGCACGCAGCCGACGGAGGTGCGCAGGCCGTACACGTTGTTGAAGGCCGAGGGCGTGCGCAGCGAGCCCATCATGTCCGAGCCGTCGGCCAGCGGCAGCAGGCGCAGCGCCACGGCCACGCCTGCGCCGCCGCTGCTGCCGCCGGCGGAGCGCGAGGGATCGAAGGCATTGCGGGTGGTGCCGTAGACCGGGTTGTAGGTGTGGCCGCCGAGCCCGAATTCGGGCGAGTTGCTTCGGCCGATGAAGATCGCACCCCCGCGGCGCATGCGCTCGAACACCACGGCATCGGTTGTCGAAACCCTGCCGCTGAAGATCGGGGAGCCGCGCGTCGTGACCATGCCGGCCGCCGGCATGATGTCCTTGGGCGCCTGCGGAAAGCCGTGCAGCAGGCCCAGGCTCTCGCCGCGCGCGAGCTGCGCGTCGCGCTCCGCGGCCAGCCGGCGAAGCGCGTCGCGATCCTGCAGCGCGACGATGGCATTGACCTTCGGGTTGAGCCTGTCGATCTGCGCGAGGTAGGCGTCCAGCACCTCGGCGCAGGAAAGCTCCCTAGCGTGGATGGCGCGAGACAGCGCGGTCGCTTCCAGCGCCACGATGTCGGAGGAGGGCGCGCCAGTGGCGCGCGCGCCGGTCGGCGAAGCGGGTTTCAACAGCATGTTCGGCAGCGGCAGGATGGATGCACGGGCGCAGGATAGGGCAGGCCCCAGCCTTTGAACAATCGCTGTTTTTTCCAGTTATCTTTGCAATTTACGCAAACCGGACCCGCCGTGCCCATGCTGTCCCATCGCCTGCAGGAAACCTCGCTGCGCTACTTTCTCGAAGTGGTGCGCTGCGGCTCCCTCACCGAGGCCGCGGTTCGCCTGAACGTGACCGCCTCGGCCATCAGCCGCCAGGTCGCGATACTGGAAGACCTGCTGGGCGTGCCGCTGTTCGACCGCAGGCCGCGCGGCATGGTGCCCAGCGCCGCGGGCGAGTTGCTGGCCGCGCATGCCCGGCGCGGAGCGCTGGAAGCCGATCGCGTGGTTTCGGACATCCAGGGCCTGCAGGGGCTGCGCCGCGGGCGGGTGCGCATCGCCAGTTCCGCGGGCTTTGCGATCGAGTTCCTGCCGCGCGCTATCGCGGGGTTCCGCGAGCGTTACCCGGGCATCCAGTTTCATCTCAGAGTGGCCAGCCCGATGGACGTCACCACCGCCGTGCTGCACGGTGATGCAGACATCGGCCTGACCTACAGCCGCACGGCCGAGCAAGGCATCCGGATCGAACACCGGCAGCCGGCCTCCGTGCTGGCCATCATGCGGCCCGACCATGCGCTGGCCCGCCTTCGCAGCGTGACGCTGGCCCAGATGCGCGCTTTCCCGATCGCGCTGCCCGAGGCCGACAACACCGTGCGCCAGCTCTTCGATATCGGCTGCAGCGAGCGCCGCATGGTGTTCGAGCCGGTGCTGGTCAGCAACCATTTCGAGACGCTCACCAACTTCGTGCTGTACGGCGGCGGCCTGTCGATCTCCGGCGAGATCACGGTGCGCGATCGGGTGCGGCGCGGCGAGTTGCACGCCGCCGAGATCCGCGAGCGCGGCATGCGCGGCCGCGCGATCGAGCTGCAAACCCTCACCGGCCGCACGCTGCCGGAGGTGGTTCGAACCTTCCTGGGTTTTCTGCGCGAACAGCTGCCGGCGCCGGCTTGAGCGCTCCGAACCGGCCCGCGGTGCTGCTAGACGATCGCGAAGTGCTCGGTGCCCGCGGACAAGTCGGTGCTGCGCGCGCGCTGGCTGTTGAGCTTGATCTGCAGGCGCAGGTCGTTGGCCGAGTCGGCGTTGCGGATCGCTTCTTCGAAGGAGATCGCATTGCCTTCGAACAGGTCGAACAGCGCCTGGTCGAAGGTCTGCATGCCGAGGTTGCGGCTCTTCTTCATGATCTCCTTGATCTCGCCCACTTCGCCCTTGAAGATCATGTCGGCAATTAGCGGCGTGTTGAGCAGGATCTCGACCGCGGCGATGCGGCCATGGCCGTCTTCGGTCGGGACCAGGCGCTGCGAGATCAGCGAGCGCAGGTTCAGCGAAAGGTCCATCAGGAGCTGGGCGCGGCGCTCCTCGGGGAAGAAGTTGATGATCCGGTCCAGCGCCTGGTTGGCGCTGTTGGCGTGCAGCGTGGCCATGCACAGGTGGCCGGTCTCGGCGAAGGCCACCGCGTGCTCCATGGTCTCGCGGTCGCGGATCTCGCCCATCAGGATCACGTCGGGCGCCTGGCGCAGCGTGTTCTTGAGCGCGGCTTCCCAGCTGTCGGTGTCGATGCCGACTTCGCGCTGCGTCACCACGCAGTTCTTGTGCGGGTGCACGAACTCGACCGGATCTTCCACCGTCACGATGTGGCCGTAGGAGTTCTCGTTGCGCCAGTCGATCATCGCGGCCAGCGTGGTCGACTTGCCCGAGCCGGTGGCGCCCACCAGGATGGTGAGGCCGCGCTTGGTCATCGCCACGTCCTTGAGCACCTGCGGCATGCCGAGCGCATCGATGGTCGGCAGCTTGGCCGGAATGGTCCGCAGCACCATGCCCACCTTGCCCTGCTGCACGAAGGCATTGACGCGGAAGCGGCCGATGCCGGTAGGCGAGATCGCGAAGTTGCACTCCTTGGTGCGCTCGAACTCGGCCGTCTGGCGGTCGTTCATGATCGAGCGCGTGAGCGCCAGCGTGTGCTGCGCGCCGAGGGCCTGCTGCGAGACCTTGGTGACCTTGCCGTCGACCTTGATCGCGGGCGGAAACTCGGCCGTGATGAAAAGGTCGCTGCCGTTGCGGCTCACCATGAGCTTGAGGAGTTCGTTGATGAACTGGCTGGCCTGATCGCGTTCCATGTCGGTACTCCGGTGCGGGCGGGGCTGTTCTTCAGCCCGGGAAATTCTCGGGAATCTTGGCCTTGCCGCGCGCTTCGGCCGCGGAAATGACGCTGCGACGCACCAGGTCGGTCAGGTTCTGGTCGAGGGTCTGCATGCCCTGGCCGCTGCTGGTCTGGATCGTCGAGTACATCTGCGCGACCTTGCCTTCGCGAATCAGGTTCCGGATCGCGGAGGTGCCGAGCATGATCTCGTGCGCCGCCACCCGGCCCTGGCCGTCCTTGGTCTTGCACAGTGTCTGCGAAATCACGGCCTGAAGCGACTCCGACAGCATGGCGCGGATCATTTCTTTCTCCTCGCCGGGGAACACGTCGATGATCCGGTCGATGGTCTTGGCGGCCGAGGAGGTGTGGAGCGTGCCGAACACCAGGTGGCCGGTTTCGGCCGCGGTCATCGCGAGGCGAATGGTTTCGAGGTCGCGCATTTCGCCGACCAGGATGGCGTCCGGGTCTTCGCGCAGCGCCGAGCGCAGCGCGTTGGCGAAGGAGAGCGTCATCGGCCCGACTTCGCGCTGGTTGATCAGGCACTTCTTCGACTCGTGCACGAACTCGATCGGGTCTTCCACCGTCAGGATGTGGCCGTACTCGGTTTCGTTCAGGTAGTTGACCATCGCCGCCAGCGTGGTCGACCTGCCCGAGCCGGTGGGCCCGGTCACCAGCACCAGGCCGCGCGGCTTGAGCGCGAGGTCGCCGAAAATCTTCGGCGCGTTGAGCTGCTCCAGCGTGAGGATCTTCGAAGGAATGGTCCGGAACACCGCCGCCGCGCCGCGCGCCTGGTTGAAGGCGTTCACGCGGAAGCGCGCCAGGCCGTCGATCTCGAACGAGAAGTCGACCTCGAGGAATTCTTCGTAGTGCTTGCGGTGCGTGTCGCTCATGATGTCGTACACCATGGCGTGCACCGCCTTGTGATCGAGCGCGTCGACGTTGATGCGCCGCACGTCGCCATGGACCCGGATCATGGGCGGCAGGCCGGACGACAGATGCAGGTCCGATGCCTTGTTCTTGACGCTGAAGGCCAGCAGTTGGGTGATGTCCACGAAGCTCCTCGGTGACGTTTTGATACGCTTTTGACGATTATGACGATGATTGGTGACAAGCTCCAGCAAGTTCGGGCCCGGATCGTGACGGCATGCACGGCGGCCGGCCGCAATCCGGCGAGCGTGCGCTTGCTTGCGGTGTCCAAGACCTTCCCCGCCGAGGCCGTGCGCGAGGCCCGCGCCGCCGGACAGATTGCCTTCGGCGAGAACTACGTGCAAGAGGGGGTGGCCAAGATCCAGGCACTGGCCGATCTGCGCAGCGAGCTCGAATGGCACTGCATCGGCCCTCTGCAGAGCAACAAGACGCGGCCCGTGGCCGAGCATTTCGACTGGGTGCACAGCGTCGACCGGCTCAAGATCGCCGAGCGCCTGGCCGAGCAGCGGCCGGCGCATCTGCCACCGCTTCAGGTGTGCCTGCAGGTCAACGTGGACGGCGGCGCCAACAAGTCCGGCGTGCCGGCCGAGGAGGCCCTGCAATTGGCGCGGGCTGTGGCGGCCTTGCCACGCTTGCGGCTGCGCGGGCTGATGGCGATCCCGGAGCCGGCGCCGGATTTCGAGGCGCAGCGCGCGGTGTTCCTGCATGCGGCGGTGCTTTTCGAGACATTGCGCACGGCGGGCCTCGAGCTCGACACGCTTTCGCTGGGCATGTCGGCCGACCTCGAAGCGGCGGTCGCGGCCGGCAGCACGATGGTGCGGGTGGGCACGGCGATCTTCGGGGGGCGGGTGGTGTCTACTTGACGAGGGCGTTCCCCACCACAAAGATAAATGCCGTCACAGGGAAACAAAAGACGAAGAACAAGAGGCCGGCCCCCATCGACCGCAGCCGCGAGAGTCGATTCAGCTCTCGATAGGCGCCCCATCCGGCAAAGATCCACGCGAGCATGGCGCCGAATACGGCGAACTGCACCAACAGCGACGCCCGGTAGGCGGAGCTTGCGAGCAATCGCTCCTTGTTCTCGATGAGGAAAGCCGCAAGATTGCCAGCGTATGCGGCGTCGTGCAGTTCCTTGAACAGAGCGGGATCGAAGGCCCTGACCGTCCCGGCAAAGCCCAGATAAAGACCTGTCGCGAGGAGCAGGAGAACGCCGGCGTAGTAGAAGTGGATGGTCAGGAATTTCTGAAGTCCCGCTCTGCCTCCGGCGATGCGCCACGCCAGGTACAGCGCAGTTCCATACGCCAGGACGTTCATCAGGGCAAACACGCTGTCGGTGCCGAGCTCGAGCAAGGGGTCGCCCCGACTCAAGGGGATCTTCAGGATCCAGCCGATCGCAAAGGAAATCGCCAGGAAGATCAGTGCTTTCTGCGTCGCCGATTCGTCGCTGGAAAGACGTTCGGCGATGAAGCGTTTCGGCCCGGTCAACAGAGGAAAAAGAGCCTCGAAGTAGGTCGGGATCAGACCGACGAGCCTTTCAAAGATCTCTTTCATGCTTTGCGCTCTTGGTTGCTCCTGGCCCAAGACAGCGGCGCAATGGCGATTGCGCCGCCGGGGATTGTGCGCGCGCACTGGCCGCAAGTCACATCAAGAGTGGAATCCGCGCGCTGCTTTTCACCTCTTCCATCACCGCATAGGTCCGTGTCTCCCGCACGCCCGGCAGCTGCCACAGCACCGTGCCCGCGAACTCGCGATAGGCCGCCATGTCGGCCATGCGCGTCTTGAGCAGGTAGTCGAAGCCGCCCGCGACCATGTGGCATTCCATGATCTCGTCGCGCACCTGCACCGCGGCCTTGAACTGATCGAACACGTTGGGGGTGGTGCGGTCGAGCAGCACCTCGACGAAGACGGTGAAGCCGCGGCCGAGCTTGTGCGGATCGAGCCGAGCCTCGTAGCCCTGGATGAAGCCCTCGCGCGTGAGCCGCTGCACGCGCGCCAGCACGGCGGTGGGCGATAGCGAGACGGTCTCGGCCAGCTTGAGGTTGGAAATGCGTCCGTCCTCCTGAAGAATCTTCAGGAGTTTCATATCGATCCGATCCAGACTGGCTGCTTCAGTGCTCATGACTGGAGAATTATCCAGCGAAAGGCCGATATTTGGTGAATAACTCGGCGGCGAAAGGCGGACCATCGCTGCATCGATACCGGAGCTTTTCCCATGCGCCTGCCTACCCCCTATCGGCCGGAAGCCGACATCGTTTCGCACCGCCTCGCAGCCCTGAAGGGTGCGCTCGACTGGACCGCGGCGGCCGGTGCCGCCGCGCCCTGGGTGCGTGCCGTGCGCGACCGGCCGCCGCCCTTCTGGGCCATGGAAAGCCTGCTGCGCGAGTACCCGATCTCGAGCGCTGAGGGCCTGGCGCTGATGCGCCTGGCCGAAGCGCTGCTGCGCGTGCCCGATGCCGAGACCGCCATCGCGCTCACCGCAGACCAGCTGGGCCGCGCCGATTTCGAAGGTGCCGCCGACTCGACCTTGTCGCGCCTGTCCTCCTCCGCGATCGCGCTGTCGAAGAGGTTCCTGCCCGACCCCGGGCACCCCGGATCGGAGCCCGGCCTGATGGCCCGCCTCGGCGCGCGCACCGTGGTGGCAGCCACGCTGCGCGCCGTGCAACTGCTGGGCCGCCAGTTCGTGCTGGGCCAGACCATCGAGGAGGCGATGGCCGAGGCCCGATCGGCGCACAGAAAGCAGGAGGCCCTGCGCTTCAGCTACGACATGCTGGGCGAGGGCGCGCGCACCGATGTCGACGCGCTTCGCTACCTCGACAGCTACGTCAACGCGATCCGGTCCATCGCGGCCGGCGCCGACAGCGGGGGCACGCCCGAACACAACGACGGCATCTCGATCAAGCTCAGCGCGCTGCATCCGCGCTATGAAGATGCGCAGCGCGAACGCGTGATGCGCGAACTGGTGCCGCGCGCGTGGCAGCTGTGCGAACTCGCGGCCGATGCGAATCTCAACCTCACCGTCGACGCCGAGGAGGTCGACCGGCTCGAGCTCTCGCTCGAGGTGTTCGAAGTGCTGGCCGCCAAGGTGGCGGCCGAGCGTCCGCAATGGCGCGGCTTCGGCCTTGCGATGCAGGCCTACCAGACGCGCGCGCTGGAACTGGTCGAGCACATCACCGCGATCGCCCGCAAGTATCGGCTGCGCCTGATGTGCCGCCTGGTCAAGGGCGCCTACTGGGATGCCGAGATCAAGCGCGCCCAGGAGCTGGGCCTGCCGCACTACCCGGTGTTCACGCACAAGCACCACAGTGACATCAGCTATCTGGCCTGCGCGCGCGCGCTGCTGGCAGCGCCCGATGCGGTCTACCCGCAGTTCGCGACGCACAACGCGGGGACCATTGCGGCCATTCTCCAGATGGCCGGAGACACCCCTTTCGAACTGCAACGCTTGCACGGCATGGGCGAGGGCGTCTATCGCGAGGTGATGAAGAGCACCACCGCGCCGGTGCGCATCTATGCGCCGGTAGGCCAGCACAAGGACCTGCTGGCCTACCTGGTGCGCCGGCTGCTGGAGAACGGCGCCAACTCCTCCTTCGTCAACCAGCTGGGCGACGAGGCGATCGCGATCGACGAGCTGCTGGTCTCGCCGCTGTGGCTGGAGCGCGATGCCTCGCTGCCGCTGCCGAGCACGCTCTACGGTCCGCCGCCGGCACGCCGCAACAGCAACGGCGTGGATCTGGCGGTCGAATCGATGCGTGCGCCGCTTCTTGCCGCCTACGATGAATGCACCGTGCCGGCCGTGGCCGAGTTCGACGCGCAGCGAGCCGCCGATGCAGTGGCCGTTTCGGCGGCCAGCTATCGCACCTGGAGCAAGACCCCGGTCGCGCAACGCGCCGCGGTGCTGCGCCGCGCGGCCGATGCGCTCGATGCCGAGCTGCCGCGCTTCTGCGCCTTGCTGGTCAAGGAAGCCTTCAAGACCTGGGGCGATGCGGTCGCCGAGGTGCGCGAGGCGGTCGACTTTCTGCGCTACTACGCCGACGAGGCCGAGCGCGTCATGCGGCCGGTCGTGCTGCCCGGCCCCACCGGCGAGAGCAACGAACTGCGGCTGACGGGGCGCGGGCCCTGGGTCTGCATCAGCCCCTGGAATTTCCCGCTCGCGATCTTCCTGGGCCAGGTGGCGGCCGCGCTCGCGACCGGCAACACGGTGCTGGCCAAGCCGGCCGAGCAGACGCCGGCCGTCGCCCTCGAAGCCGTCCGGCTGCTGCATGCGGCGGGCGTGCCGGCCGATGCGGCGCAACTGCTGCACGGCCCCGGCGAGACCGTCGGCGCCGCGCTGGTGGCGGCGCCCGGTGTGGCCGGCGTGGTGTTCACCGGCTCGACCCAGGTGGCGAAGATCATCCACCGCGCGCTGGCCGCCAAAGACGGCCCGATCGTGCCGCTGATCGCCGAGACCGGCGGCATCAACGCGATGGTCGTCGACTCCAGCGCGCTGCCCGAGCAGGTGGTCGATGCGGTGGTGCAGAGCGCCTTCCGCTCGGCCGGCCAGCGCTGCTCGGCGCTGCGCCTGCTGCTTTTGCACGAGAGCATCGCCGACGGCGTGATCGAGATGATCCGCGGCGCGGCGCAGGAGCTTGCGGCGGGCGACCCGTCCGAGCTCGCGACCGACGTCGGCCCGGTGATCGACCGCGAAGCCTTCGAGGGCATCCAGCGCCACCTGCAGCGCCTGAACGCGGAAGCCCGCGTGCTGGTCGCGCCGGCGTCCTCCGCACCGGCGGTGGCCAACCTGATCGCGCCGCATGCCTACCTGCTGCCCTCCATCGAGCGCGTGAAGACCGAGATCTTCGGCCCGGTATTGCACATCGTGCGCTGGTCGGGCGAGCCACAGGCCGTGATCGACCAGATCAACGCGCTCGGCTTCGGCCTCACGCTCGGCATCCAGACGCGCATCGACAGCCGTGCCCAGGCCATGGCTGCGCGCGCCCACGTGGGCAACATCTACGTCAACCGCAACATCATCGGCGCGGTGGTCGGCGTGCAGCCCTTCGGCGGCGAGGGCCTGAGCGGCACCGGCCCGAAGGCGGGCGGGCCGCACTACCTGCTGCGCTTCTGCGCGGAGCAGACGCTCACCATCAACACCACTGCGGCCGGCGGCAATGCCGCGCTGCTTGCCGCAAGCGCATAAGGGGCAACGCAACGCGCATAGGCCATGGCGCAGCGGGCGCCGCGCAGCTATCGTCCGCCGCATCCCAACAGCAACCAGGAGTGCCATGAGCGCCGATCTGTCCTACGTTCAACCGACCGCCAACAGCCCGTGGGGCACCTATCTCTCGCAGGTCGACCGCGTCGTTCCCTACCTGGGCGGCCTGGCCCGCTGGGTCGAGACGCTCAAGCGCCCCAAGCGCGCGCTGATCGTCGACGTGCCAATCGAGATGGACGACGGCACCATCGCCCACTTCGAGGGCTACCGCGTGCAGCACAACATGTCGCGCGGCCCGGGCAAGGGCGGCGTGCGCTTCCACCCCGACGTGACGCTCGAAGAAGTGATGGCCCTGTCGGCCTGGATGACGGTGAAGACCGCCGCGGTGAACCTGCCCTACGGCGGCGCCAAGGGCGGCATCCGCGTCGATCCGAAGAAGCTTTCGCTGCAGGAACTCGAGAAGGTCACGCGTCGCTACACCAGCGAGATCGGCATCATCATCGGCCCGCAGCAAGACATCCCGGCGCCCGACGTCAACACCAACGCCCAGATCATGGCGTGGATGATGGACACCTACTCGATGAACGTCGGCGGCACCGCCACCGGCGTGGTCACCGGCAAGCCGCTGCACCTGGGCGGCTCGCTGGGCCGCGTCAAGGCCACCGGCCGCGGCGTCTTCGTCACCGGCCGCGAGGCGGCGCGGCGCCTCGGGTTGGAGCTGCGTGGCGCGCGCATCGCGGTGCAGGGCTTCGGCAACGTGGGCTCGGTCGCGGCCGAGCTGTTCGCCGAGGCCGGCGCCAAGATCGTCGCGGTGCAGGACCACACCGGCACCATCGTCAACAGCAAGGGCCTCGATCTGAAAGAACTGGTGCCGCTCTCGCGCACCGAGGGCGTGGTGGGCTTCAAGGGCGGCGACGTCATCAACAACGAGGCCTTCTGGGAAATCCCCTGCGACATCCTGATCCCGGCCGCGCTGGAAGGCCAGCTGACCGCCGAGCGCGCGCAGAAGACGACTGCCAAACTGGTGCTCGAAGGCGCCAACGGCCCGACCGTGCCGACGGCCGACGACATCCTGGCCGAGCGCGGCGTGCTCGTGGTGCCCGACGTGATCTGCAATGCAGGCGGCGTGACGGTGAGCTACTTCGAGTGGGTGCAGGACTTCTCGTCCTTCTTCTGGGACGAGGACGAGATCAACGTGCGGCTCGACCGCATCATGATGAACGCGCTCAACCACATCTGGGACACAGCCGACAAGCACAGGATCACGCTGCGCACGGCGACCTTCGCGGTGGCCTGCGAGCGCATCCTGATGGCACGGCAGGAACGCGGCCTCTATCCATGACGCCTGACTACAGCGCGCACATCGATGCCCTGTTGGCCGATGGCCGGCGCAAGCTGCTCGGCCTGGTCGGGGCGCCAGGCTCGGGCAAGTCGACGCTCGCGCTGGCGCTCCGGCAGGCCCTGCCCGGGCGCGTGCAGGTGGTGCCGATGGACGGCTTCCACCTTGCCAACGCGGAGCTGCAGCGGCTGGGTCGGGCCGATCGCAAGGGTGCGCCCGACACCTTCGACAGCGCGGGCTATGTCGCGCTGCTGCGGCGCCTGCGCGAGCAGCGCGAGGACGAGATCGTCTACGCGCCCGAATTCCGCCGCGAGATCGAGGAACCGATCGCAGCTGCGATCGCGGTGTTGCCGCAGACGCGGCTGCTCATCACCGAAGGCAACTACCTGCTGCTGCAGGAAGGCCCGTGGGCCGAGGTCGCGCCCTTGCTCGACGAGGTCTGGTACGTGGAAGTCGACGACGGCCTGCGCATGGAGCGCCTGGTGCAGCGCCACCAGCAGTTCGGCCGCAGCCGCGAAGCAGCGCTGGCCTGGGTGGCAGACACGGACGAGCCCAACGCGCGCCGCATCGCCGCCACGCGCGGCCGGGCGCACCGCGTGATTCATCGCGACGCCTGAGGCGGGAACGCGGCGCGGATCAGGACGTCCAAAAGAAGCCGGTTACGCCGGTGGCATGCCGCTAGCATCTGCGGCTCGCCCATTCCGATGCTTCGATGCCTGTCATGCGCCTTTCGTCTTCATGCACCGCCGCCGCGCTGCTGTTCTCGCTCCTCCTGGCGGGCTGCATCTCGCCTGCCAAGCGCGTCTCCTACGACCCCGAGGAGTTCGATTCGACCACCACGCACACGCGCGTCTTCCGCGCCACGCAGGCGCAGACCTGCGAGGCCGCGCGGCGCGCGCTCTTGAGCCAGGGTTATCTGGTGACGGCGGCGAATGCCGACCTGGTGGCCGGCCGCAAGAGCTTCCAGCCGACCGGCGAGGTGCATGTGGAGGTCGAATTGCGCGTGGTCTGCGCGCGCGAGGGCAGCGCCAACAGCACGGTCGCCTTCGCCAGCGCGCTGCAGGACCGCTACAGCCTGAAGAAGGTCAACAACTCGGCGAGCGTGGGCGTGGGCGCGCTGGGTTCCCTGTCGCTGCCGTTCTCGTCCAGCGACGATGCGCTGGTCAAGGTGGCCAGCGAGACGCTGACCGACGAACGTTTCTACGACCGCTTCTTTGCCTTGATCGACCGCTTTCTGGTGCCCGAATCGGTCGAGGTCACGCCGGTCGCGCCGCCCGAGCCGCCGAAGCCGAGCACCGACGCGCCGCTGCGGCCGGTGCCCCTGTCGCCTTCCCGAGGTTGAGAACTCAAAGCGCGACCGAGCGCGCCGCGTAGGCCGGCAGACCAGTCAATCCGCAGAGGCGCTGCAGCACGCCGTAGCCCTGCGCCAGCGCCGCGGAATAGGTGGCGAAGGCGCGGTCGGCGCGGTGCAGCGGCTCGAAATGGCCGTCGTGGCGCACGTCCTCGTGAATCACCCAGTAGTAGGAACCGTCAAAGGGTTGTTCCACCAGCAAGCCAATCTTTCGCACGTCCATCTCGGTACTCCGTTTTCAAAATGAGTACTAAAGAATGTAAGACTATGTGTCTATTTGGCGGAGGTGAAAAAGTCACGCTCCGGTGGCTTTTGCGCTCCCTCAGCGCACCAGTGTCGACTTGCCGAACAGGCTCTCGATCAGTTCCACCGCCACTTCCGCCGTGCGGTTGCGCACGTCCAGCGCCGGATTGAGTTCGACCACGTCGAGCGAACCCAGCCGGCCGGTGTCGGCGATCATCTCCATGCACAGCTGCATCTCGCGCCAGGTCGGCCCACCGCGCACGCCGGTGCCGACGCCCGGCGCGTAGTCGGGGTCCAGGCAGTCGAGGTCGAAGCTCACGTGCAGGTGCGTGTCTTCGTCGATGTCCTGCAGCGCCTCGGTCATGGTCGTGCGCATGCCGTGCTCGTCGATGTGGCGCATGTCGAACACGTGCAGCCCGAGCGCGCGGATCGCGGCCTTCTCGTCGGCATCGACGCTGCGGATGCCGAGGAAGCGGATCGCGTCGTGCTCGAGCGCTGCGGCCTCGCCGCTCCAGCCGGTCAGCGCCGCCGGCCCGTGGCCGAGCAGGCAGGAGACCGGCATGCCGTGGATGTTGCCGCTCGGGCTGGTGCGCTCGGTGTTGACGTCGGAGTGCGCGTCGAGCCACAGCACGCGCAGCTTCTTGCGGCGCTGGCGCGCATGCCAGGCGATGGCGCTGATCGAGCCGATCGCGAGGCAGTGGTCGCCGCCCATCAGCAGCGGCAGGTGGCCGGCACGCAGCGCCTCGTCGACGGCGGCGTAGACCGATCGATTCCAGGTCACCACCTCGTCGAGATGGCGCAGCCCGTTCGCCGGCTCGGTCCAGGGCGTGGCCGGCCCGGCCAGGTTGCCGCGGTCGACGATCGCGAAGCCGAGTCGCGCGAGGGTGCCGGCGATGTCGGCGACCCGCAACGCATCGGGCCCCATGCCGGCGCCGCGCACGCTGGCGCCGATGTCGGTGGGCGCGCCGATCAGCTGGATGGTGGGAGTGTTCATTGGAAAAAACCTCCGATGGGTATCAGGCGTAGGCCGGAGCCAGTCCGCGGCGCAGTCGGCTGCTCGCGCTGTCGACGATGAAAACCAGCACGAACATGGCGCCGATCACAGTCGACGCCTGTGCCTGCTGGAACAGCGAAAGATGAAAGTACAGCATCTGCCCGAGCCCGCCGGCGCCGACGAAGCCGAGCACCGCCGCCATGCGGATGTTCATCTCCCAACGGTACAGCGTATAGGCCAGCCATTGGGGCCAGACCAGCGGCAGGCTGCCGTAGGCGAAGGCCGCGACCGCGCCGCCGCCGGCATCGAGCAGCGCGCGCTCCGGCGCTTCGGGCACGTTCTCCAGCGTTTCGCTGAAGAGCCGGCCGAACACGCCGGTGGTATGCAAAGCGAGCGCCAGCACGCCCGCGAAGGGGCCGAGCCCGGCCGCGAGCACCATCAGCGCGGCCCACACCAGCTCGGGCACGCTGCGCAGGAAGTTCAGCACGAAGCGCGAGGCCTGGCGCAGCGCCAGCCCGAAGCGCCCCGAGGCGGGCAGCGCCAATGCGGCGCCGGCCAGCATCGCGAGCAGCGTTCCGAGCGCCGACATCGCGAGCGTCTGCAGCGCGCCCCAGGCCGTTTTGGCCAGGAAGGCGGGCGAGAGGTCGGGCGGGAAGAACTCGGCGATGAACTTCGCCATCGCCGCGATCGACTCGCACGCGAACAGGGCGCGGAAGTCGATGCCGAGGTAGATGAAGCTTGCGACCACCGCGATCGCCACCGCGGAAGTCGCCGCGATGCAGCCGAGGCAGGGCCCGGCGGCCCGTGCGCGCTCCGAGGCTGACGGCTGCATAGGCTTCACGCCAGCCACTTTCGCAGCGCCGCGCTGAGTGCATCTGCCATCAGCACCAGCAGCAGGAACACGATCAGGATGGTGCTGGCCTCGCCGCCGTTGAGCATCTTCATCGACTGGTCCATCAGCTGGCCGAGCCCGCCTGCGCCGACGAAGCCCATCACGACCGAGGCGCGAACCGCGCATTCCCAGCGGTAGACGGTGTAGGAGACCAGCTCCTGCGCGGCGCCCGGCAACAGGGCGTAGAACAGCGCGGCGAGGCGCCCGCTGCCGGCCTCCAGCAGCGCCCGCGCGGGCCGCGTGTCGCCCGACTCGAGGATCTCCGCGTAGACCTTGCCGAGCATGCCGCCGTAGGTGATCGCCAGCGCGAGCACGCCGGCCGCCGGGCCGAGGCCGAGGGCGCGCACCAGTACCAGCGCCCAAACCACTTCGGGGATGGCGCGCAGCAGGGTGAGCACGCCGCGCGCTGCCGTGCGCACCGCCTGGCCGCGCCAGCGCCCCGGCCCGGGGCCGATGCGCGAGATCGACAGCGCCTGCGTCACCGCGAAGGCCAGCGGCACGGCGAGCACGAAGGCGAGCGCGACGCCGGCCGTGGCCATGGCGAGGGTTTCCAGCGTCGCGCGCGCCAGCAGGCCGAGGAAGTCGGCCGACAGCGCCGGTGGCAGGAAGCCGGCCAGGAAGCCGCCCATCACGCGCAGGCTGGCGGGGGCCAGCAACGCCTGCGGCTTGAACTCTGCGATCACCAGCATCGGCCACAACACCAGCAACCCGAGCAGCAGCGCGCCGAGGCGCCGGCGTGCGAGCGGATCGCGCATTGCGGGCGGGCTCGCGGCACTCATCGGCAGGCGGCCGGAAGCACGGGCTCGCGGCTGCCGCGTTCGATGTCGTTGAAGCCGCCCTGTGCCTGGGTCGGCAGCACGCCGCCTTCGGTGGCGTAGAGCTCCTGCAGCATCGCGCGGCTGACCGCCGCGGCCGGTGCGTCGAACACCACCACGCCGGCGCGCAGGCCGACGATGCGATCGAACCATTTCAAGGCCAGGTCCACCGCATGCAGCGAGGCCACCAGCGTCGCGCCGGTGGCTTCGCTCTGCGCGATCAGTTCGCCGACCGCCATGTCGGCCAGCGCGGGGTCGAGCGCGGAGACCGGCTCGTCGGCGAGCATCAGTTCGGGCGCCTGGTAGAGCACGCGCGCCATGCCGACGCGCTGCAGCTGGCCGCCCGAAAGCCGGTCGCAGCGATCGAACAGCCGGTCGGCCAGGTCCAGCCGTGCGAGCGCGGCCTGCGCGCCGGCGATGTCGCTCGGCACCAGCAGCGAGACCAGCGCGCGAGCGCTCGACCAGGCGCCGAGCCGGCCCGCGAGCACTGCCGTGATGACGCGCAGGCGCGGCGGGATCGGCGGCGCCTGGTGGACGAGGCCGATGCGTGCGCGCAGCGCCTTCAGCGGCCGGGCCCCGAGCTGCCATGGCCGCGCGCCCAGGAGCTCGACGCGGCCCTCGCTCGCGCGCAGCGCGGTCGCCGCGATGCGCAGCAAGCTGGTCTTGCCCGCGCCCGATGGACCGATGACGGCCACGCGTGCGCCGCGTTCGACGGCCAGCGTCACGCCTTGCAGCGCGCGCTGGCCGTTGGGATGCACGAGGCCGACATCCTCGAGCGCCAGCGCGGCTTCGGCGTTCACCGGCTGCCCCAAGCCCTTACTTGATGAGGCCCGCGGACTTGGCAGCGGCTTCGATGCCGTCGTAGTTCGAGGCCTTGGTCGGGATGAACTTCGAGGCGCGCTGCAGCGCCAGGATCTCCTTGTGCTCCGGATTCGCCGCGTCGAGCTTGAGGAAGGCATCGGCGAGCTTCTTCGTCGTCGCGGCATCGAGGCCGGGCCGCACGGTCCAGTTGTAGTCGTAGTAGGGCGCCGTGGTCGCTAGCACGCGCACCTTGGCGGCGTTGGGGTTGGCCGATTCGATCAGCTTGTCCATCACCGAGGCGTTCAGCACGCCGGCTTCGGCCCGGCCCGCGGCCACGAAGGCCACGGTGGCATCGTGCGCGCCCGAGAACGCGACGGTCTTGAAGTCCTTGTCGGGATTGATGCCGGCCTGCAGCAGGAAGTAGCGCGGCATCAGGTGGCCCGAGGTCGAGGAGGGCGAACCGAAGGCGAAGGTGGCGCCCTTGAGATCGGCCAGCGTCTTGGCCTTGCTGTCGGTCGGCACGATGAACTTGCTGGTGAACTTCTCGTCCTCGGCGCGCTGCACGATCGGCACGGCCGCGCCGTTGGTGCGCAGCTTGGCCTGCACGAAGGTGAAGCCGCCGAGCCAGGCCAGGTCGATCTTGTTCGTCGCCAGGCCCTCGACCACCGCGGCGTAGTCGGTGACGGGCGTGAACTGCACGTCGAGGCCGGTCTCCTTCTTCAGGTAGTCGCCGAGCGGCTTGAACTTGCGCTGCAGCTCGGTGGGCGCCTCGTCGGGAATGGCCGACACGCGCAGTACGCCGCTCTGTGCATGGACTGGCGTGCCGGCGGCGAATGCGAGCAGGGAGAAGAGGGCGAGCTGGAGGAGTTGTCGTTTCATGGCGCGCTGCCGGTTGGAGGGAGGGCTGCAGTTTAAGGAGCGGCGGTCCGGAAGCCCGCGAAGACGTCGTCGCGATCGGGCTGGAAGAAGTTGCGGTAGCGGAGGTCGTGCAGCCGCGCATGGGTGGCGAAGGCCCCGCCGCGCAACTCGCGATGGTCGCCGAACCAGGGGGCGGAATAGTCGCGATAGGGCCCGGCCGCGAAACCCGCGTAGGGTTCGAAAGTGCTGGCCGTCCATTCCCATACGCTGTGTCCCCAGGCGAAGTCGGGCTGCGAGGCGGCCGCTTGTTCCCATTCGGCGGCCGTGGGCAGGCGGCGTCCGGCCCAGCACGCATAGGCTTCGGCCTCCCAGGCGTTGAGGTGGATCACGGGCTGGTCGGGGTCTAGCGGCAGCCAGCGGTCGAACCATCGCGTCTGCCATTGCGGCTGCCGGCGCCAGCGCGCGGGATGGCTGCGCGACTGCGCCGCGCGCCAACGGCCTGCATCGCCGGGCCAGAAGGCCGGATCGTCGTAGCCGCCGGCCTCGACGAAGCGCAGGTACTGGCCGGCCATGACCGGCGTGGCATCGATCTCGAAGGCGGCCAGGGGAACAGGATGCTCCGGCAGCTCGTTGTCGAAGGCGAAACCGCCGCGGGTTGCCGGCCAGCCGATGCGAACCTGCGCAGCGGGCACCGTGATCGCGGGCGCTGCGGCGAGGCGCGGCAGGGCCAGGCCTGCGGGTGCGCCGTAGCCCAGCGTCGCGCGCAGCCAGGTGAAGGCTTCGCCGTGCATGTCTTCGTGGAACAGCGCCAGGCGGTGGAAGTACAGGGCTTCGTCGCTGTCGTCCTGCTGCGCGAGCGCGGCGAGGCAGGCGTCGAGTTGCGCGTCGAGCCGCGCGCCGAGTTCGTCACGCGAGGGCAGCGGCGCAGCCCAACGCGCGATGTGGGAAAGGCGCGCCGAGTCGAACAGCGCATCGGGGCCCGCCAGGCGAGCGGGCTCGCTGGCCTGAACCCAGCCGTCGGTGTCGACCGTGTGCGGGCCGCGCAGCACCCAGAATTCGGCGAACCATGCGAGGTGCGCCAGCTCCCATGCGACGAGGTTTACGCCGGGTTGCTGAGGCACGCGCCATTGCGCATCGCTCAGGTCGAAGGTCCAGGCGCGCGTGCGCGCGCGGCTCTCGCGCAGCGCGGCCGCGAGCGCTTCGCCGGCGAGGGTTCGCGCCTCAGCCATGGTCACGCAGGACGCGCCGCCCTGCCAGAATGGCCCGGTGCTCAAACCCCGAGTCCTGATCGTTACGCCGGCACTGGCGGACGCCAACAACGGCAACTGGCGCACCGCCTCGCGCTGGGCGCAGTTCCTGTCGGGGGTGGCCGAGGTCGAGATTGCACGCACGTGGGACGGCGGGCATTGCGACGCGATGATCGCGCTGCATGCGCGCCGTTCCGCCGATTCGATCGCACGCCTGCGGGCCGCGCGACCGGACTGCCCGATCGCGCTGGTCCTGACCGGCACCGATGTGTACCGCGACATCGACGAGAGCAAGGCAGCGCAGCATTCGCTCCAGTGTGCCAGCCAACTCGTGGTGTTGCAGCCCGATGCGCTCGATCGCCTTGGTGCCGGCGAACGCACCAAGGCCCGCGTGATCCTGCAATCGGCCAGCCGCATGCGCCGCCGCGACGGCGCCCGCAGCCTCGACCTGGTGGCGGTCGGCCATCTGCGCGACGAGAAAGACCCGCTCACCCTGATGGCTGCGGCGCGCCGACTGCCTCCGGAGACGCCGATCCGCATCGCGCACATCGGCGACGCGCTGGCGCCGGAGCTGGGCGAAGCGGCGCGCCGCACCATGGCCGAGTGCCCGCACTACCGGTGGCTCGGCGGGCTGCCGCGCGAAGCCGCGCGGCGCTGGATCGCGCGCGCCGGCGCACTGGTGCACATGAGCCGCATCGAGGGCGGCGCGCAGGTGGTGATCGAGGCCGTGCGTTCCGGCGTGCCGGTGCTGGCGAGCCGCATCGGCGGCAATCTGGGATTGCTGGGCGAAGACTACGAGGGCTGCTTCGCCGCCGGCGACGATGCGGCCCTCGCCGCGCTGATGCAGCGCTTCGTGTCGGAACCCGCGTTCGCGGCACGCCTGGCGGCACAGTGCGCGCTGCGCGAACCCGATTTCACCCCACAGGCCGAACGCCAAAGCGTGCGGCGCCTGCTGCGCGATCTGCTCGCGCCACCATAATCTTTGCGACCCACGAAAGCCCTCCATGAACGATCGCACCCTCTCTCCAGGCATCCGGCTCACCAGCTTCTCCCACGGCGGCGGCTGCGGCTGCAAGATCGCGCCGGGCGTGCTGTCGGAAATCCTGCGCAACAGCGGCGGGGGCCTGATTCCGCCCGAGCTCATGGTCGGCATCGAGACCGCCGACGATGCGGCGGTCTACCGGCTCAACGACGAGCAGGCGCTGATCGCCACCACCGATTTCTTCATGCCGATCGTCGACGACCCCTTCGACTTCGGCCGCATCGCGGCGACCAATGCGATCAGCGACGTGTACGCGATGGGCGGCACGCCGATCATGGCGCTCGCGCTGGTCGCGATGCCGGTCAACCAGCTGCCGGTGGAGGTGATCGGCGAGATCGTGCGCGGCGGCCAGGCGGTCTGCCGCGAAGCCGGCATCCCGATCGCGGGCGGCCACACCATCGACTCGGTCGAGCCGATCTACGGCCTGGTGGTGATGGGCCTGGTGCATCCGGACAAGGTCCGGCGCAACGCCGATGCCAAGGCCGGCGACCTGCTCGTGCTCGGCAAGCCGCTGGGTGTGGGCGTGCTCTCGGCCGCGTTGAAGAAAGAGAAGCTCGATGCCGAGGGCTATGCGCAGCTGATCGCCAACACCACGCGGCTCAACAAGCCCGGCATCGCGCTGGCCGCGCTCGAAGGCGTGCATGCGCTGACCGACGTGACCGGCTTCGGTCTGGCGGGCCACACGCTCGAGATGGCGCGCGGCGCCGGGCTCCGGGCGGTGATCGACTGGCCGCAGGTGCCGCTCTTGCCGCGTGTCGCCGAAATGGCGGCGCAGGGCTTCGTGACCGGCGCCTCGGGGCGCAACTGGGCCGGCTATGGCGCCGAGGTGCAGCTCGATGCGGCGCTGCCGCCGGTGGCGCAGGACCTGCTGAGCGATCCGCAGACTTCGGGCGGCCTGCTCGTGAGCTGCGCGCCCGACACCGTCGATGAGGTGCTGGCCTTGTTCCATGCGCAGGGCTTCGAAGCCGCGCGCGTGATCGGCCGCATGGAAGCCGGGCCGGCCGGCCTGCGCGTCAGCGCGTAGCCGCGGCAGCGGTCGCCGTCCTCTTGCGCGCCGGCGCCTTGCGGACCGCGGCCTTGGCGGGCGCGGCTTTCTTGCGGGCAGGTACCTTGAGCGGCTTCGCGGCGTTGGCCGCCGTGGCGGCCGCCAGATGCGGGGTCGCCTCGGCGGCCTCGAGCGACCTGATGCGCGCCAGGATCGCGTGGTGCTCTTCCAACAGGTAGTCCGCGATGTCCTCCACGTCCGGCACCGCGCGGCGGCAGGCGATCAGGCCGAAGTCCAGCATGCCGTTGTAGCTCTGCACCGTCATGTTGAGCGCCATGCCATGGCTCGGGATCGACACCGGGTAGTAGGTCAAGAGCTTGGCGCCCGCGAAGTAGAGCGCGGTCTGCGCGCCCGGCACGTTCGAGATCACCACGTTGGCCACCGGCGGCAGCCGGTCCGCCAGCCGGGAGCGGCCGTACATCGAGGCCAGGCCCGACATCAGCCAGGGCGCGCCGAAGGAAGGGAAGTCGGTCGGGATCGCGGCCTTGATGCTGCCCATCAGGTTCTTCGCGGCGGCCGAGGATTCGGAGATGACCTTGATGCGCTCGATCGGATCGGCGACGTCGGTCGCCAGCGTCATGACGGTCATCGAGACCTGGTTGTTCGACGAAGTGTCGCCCGGCGCGCGCAGCGTGACCGGGATGGCTGCGCTCATCGGCTTCTTCGGCAGCTTGCCGTGGTCCGACAGGTAGCGCCGCAGCGCGCCGGCGCAGATGGCCATCACCACGTCGTTGAGGCTGGCGCCGAGCTTCTTGCCGGCCTGCTTGACTTCGGCCAGTGGGATCGAGCGCACCGCATAGGAACGCTGGTTGGTGATTGCCACGTTGAGCGGCGTGCGCGGGCCGAGCACGTTGAGATTCTTCGGCAGCGCCCAGGCCTTGCTGCCCTCGCTGGTCGGCTGCGGGACGATGAGGCTGCGCACCGCGCGCGCCATGTCGGGCAGCGTCTTCACCAGCTTCACGTACTGCTGCAGCGTGTTGGTGAAGGCGGCGCCCGCCAGTTCGGCCACGCCGAGCTGGTAATTCCTGCGCCGCGCGATCTGCCGCGGCGCTTTGATGGGGTCGGGATGGGGCGTCAGATCCATGATCGCCTGCGCGAAGGCGGCGCCGGCCTGGCCGTCGATGCCGGCATGGTGCACTTTCGAGTACATCGCCATGCCGCCGCCCTGCAGGCCGTCGATCACGAAGAACTCCCACAGCGGCCGGCTGCGGTCCATCAGCGTCGAATGCAGGCGGCCCACGTACTGCTCCAGCTGCCGCATCGTGCCGGGTCGCGGCAGCGTGACGCGCCGCACGTGGTAGTCGAGATCGACATCGTCGTCTTCGACCCAGACGGGGTTGGAGAGCTCGAAGGGCATCAGCGCGAGCTTGCGCGTGAAGATCTCCGAGAGGTGCATGCGGCTCGCGATGTGCGCTTTCACGTCCTCGTAGAAATCGCCTTTGTAGCCGGCGGGCAGCTCGAGCAGGTGCAGGCCGCCGACGTGCATGGGCGTCTCCGGCGTCTCGGTGTGGAGGAAGGTTGCATCGAGGCCGCTCAGGTGTTTCATTCGGGTGTCCTGTGTCTTGCGCGTCAAAATGATCGGCAATGTGGCAGGCGCCGGATAGCGGGTAAGCCCCGAGGGCGTCTCGTCGTAGCATCGCGGGGGCCGAAGAAAATTGGGGCAGTTGGACTAACTATCGAACCGTTCTAGTTTTTCAGGCCTAGGCCTTTGCGAAGAAGATGAGCCTCATCAACTTCACCAGGAAACCACCATGTCCACGCAAAACATCTCCACGGCCGCCATCCATGTCGTCGGTCAGTACAACGAGGCCGGCAAGACGCTGGTCAGCGCCTACCGCACCGGCGCGCATCGGCTGCTGAACGGCGCCGCTTCGCGCTACAGCGCCTTCCTCGGCAAACGCCAACTGCCGCTCCTGAACGACGACATCAAGGCCCGCCTGATCGGCGCGCAAGACAAGATCAACGGCTTCCTGGCCAACCGCCTCGACATCGACACCGGCCGCGTGGTCTCGGTGATGGACCGTGTCGCCGCCGGTACCACGAGCGGCATCGAGTCGGTCGCCAAGGTCGCGGCGCGCGTCGAGTCGCCGCTCGGCAGCTCGGTGCTGAACACGCTGGGCAGCGTCCACATGCCGATCGCCAACGTTTCGGTGCAGATCGCCGACAAGATCGCCGCCGGTGCCAAGCAGATCGAAAGCCGCGTGGCCGGCGATACGAGCGCCGCCCAGGTCGTCAAGACCGTGAAGGCCAAGGCCAAGCCGGTGGTGCGCCGCGCCGTGCGCAGCACCACGCGCAAGGCCTGATGGCCGTGGCGGCCGGCCGCCTTTCTTTCAACGTCCTCCGGAGCAACGATGGCGACTCGCCGCGATGAAACTGTCAGCGTGAAGAAGAAGGCGGCGGCCGCCAAGAAAGCGGCGCCGGCCAAGAAGTCGGCGCCGCGCAAGGCGGCTCCAGCCAAGAAAACGACAGCCGCCGCGCCTGCAAAGAAGGCCGGCGCGCAAGGCCTGCTGCGCGCAGGCCTGAAGGCCTTGGGCAACGTGCGCAACGACGTCGTCAAGCGCCAGACCAACGTCATCGAAAGCCTGCTCGGCATCGGGCAACCCAAGCCCGATGCCCCGGCGCGCGGCTTTCCGGGGCTCGACAGCTTCGGTATCCGCAAGTTCGAAGACGTGTTCGACCAGCGCGTCGCCACGGCGATGCAGCGACTGGGCATGCCCAGCGCACAGGAAATCCAGGAACTGCGCGAGCAGATGCGCCTCTTGCTCGAGCATCTCGAGCGCATCGAATCCGGCCGGCGCAAGCGCTGAGGCACAACGCTTCGAGCCCTTCAGCCCGTGGCCAGCTCCAACACGACGCGCGAACGCATCCTGCAGACCAGCCTGGCGCTATTCAACGCGCAAGGGCTCGCGGCAGTGTCGACGCACAGGATCGCGGCCGAGCTCGAGATCAGCCCCGGCAACCTCCACTACCACTTCAAGGCCAAGCAGCTGATCGTCGATCGGCTGTTCCGGCGCTTCGAGGACCGGCTCGAACTGCTCAACGCCTCGTCGGATACCGTGCGCGCGATCGACGACCTCTGGCTCGCGCTGCACCTGCGCTTCGAGGCCATCGACGCCTACCGCTTCGTCTACCGCGACATGGCCTACCTCTCCGGCGAGTACCCCGAACTCGGGCAGCGGGCGCAGGGGCTGACGGCGCAGAACCTGCTGGCGGCGCAATCCTTGTGCGAAACGCTGGTGGCCGCCGGTGTCATCGATGCGACAGCCGAGGAGGCGCAGATGCTCGCGCTGCAGATGGTGTTCACCACCACCTGCTGGCTTTCCTTCGAGCGGCTGGTGCCGGGCCGCGACGCCCTGCAGCAGGCCGATCCGGGGCTGGCGGCCTTCTACACGCTGACGTTGGTTTCCCCCTACGTTTCCCGCGAATCGAGGGCTTACCTTGATTACCTCCGGGGCAAATACCTCCGATAAATGAGCTTGCCGTCCGACTGGTATTCGGCCTGCGCGACCGCACATTCACCCAGAACGACGAAGGAGAACTTCATGATGGCAGCCACCCACAACCCGATCCCGCCGCCCTCGCGCCTGCTGCTTCTTGCTGAGGCGCGCGCGCTCTGGGAGGCCGGCGCTGCCGTCGCCCTCTGGCCGCTGCTGCAACTGACGCCGCGCGGCGACGGTCATCCGGTGCTGGTGCTGCCCGGCCTGGTGGCGAGCGACATGTCCACCAAGCTGCTGCGGCACTACCTGCGAAGCCGCGGCTACGACGCCCACGGCTGGGGCCTGGGGCGCAACCTCGGCCCGCGCGAGGGCATCGAGGACGGCATGATCGAAAAGCTCGAATCGCTGCATGCCGAAACCGGCCGCAAGGTCAGCCTGATCGGCTGGAGCCTGGGCGGCGTCTATGCGCGCCTGCTCGCGTCGACCCGGCCGGACCTGGTGCGCAGCGTGGTCACGCTGGGGAGCCCCTTCACGGGCAGCGCACGTGCAACGAATGCATGGCGCGTCTACGAAGGCGTGAGTGGCCAGAGCTCGGAAGACCCGCGGCGCATGAAGCAGGTGCGGCCGACGCCCAAGGTGCCCACCACCTCGATCTTCAGCCGCAGCGACGGCGTGGTCGCGTGGCAATGCAGCGTGGAAGAGACCGGGCCGAGCTCGGAGAACATCGAAGTGGTGGCCAGCCACCTGGGGCTGGGTGCGCATCCGGCGGTGCTCTATGCGCTGGCGGATCGGCTGGCGCAGCCGGAGGGGGCGTGGAAGCCTTTCAATCGAGGCGCGCTCGGGCCGCTGGTGTTTCCTGATCCGGCGCGGCCGGAGTAGGCGCGCGGCGATTGTGGCAAGCTACGCTTCATCGAGCAATTCCACCAGGAGATCAGCGTGAATACCGATCTCGAAGCCCTTGAAGCCGAGGTACTGAAGCTTGATCCTTCCGATCGGTCACATCTTCTCGAGCGGCTCATCGCGAGTCTTGATCCGGATCCTGAAGTCGAAGAGGCTTGGGAACGCGAAGCGAACAGAAGGGAAGCTGAACTGAGTTCCGGCGCTGTCGCGGCCGTGCCTGGGCACGAGGCCATGGGTCAGCTGCGCTCCAAGCTTTCGCGGTGACCTGGTCTCTGCATCCAGGCGCCGTGCAGGATCTCGCGGGCATTCTGGATTTTTACTCCGAGCGCGCGGGTTCGTGGCGCAGCGCTTCCTCGCCGAGTTCGAGCGTGTTGCCGAATTGTTGGTGGAGCATCCGCGCTTCGGCACGCCGACCGCGAGCGGGCGCAGGGCCTTTCCCCTTGCGAATATTTCCCTACACGGTCGTGTATCGACAGCTCGATTCCGATATTCGCATCCTCATCGTCCGCCATCAGCACCGAAAGCCCAACTACGGTGGAGCGAGACGATAGTCCGTGCGTTCGGACATCATTTTGGGACGAACCACGATGGAGGTGGGCCATGATCTTCGATCACATCGGCTTCAATGTGAGCGATTTGCAGGCCAGCAAGGCCTTCTATGTCCGGGCGCTGGCGCCGCTCGGCATCGGTGTCGCGATGGATGGTGAAGGCTGGGTCATGCTCGGCCGCCTCGGCAGACCCCAGTTTTGGATCGGCTCGTTCGGCAGCAGCCCGGGTCCCATTCACATCGCGTTCGCGGCCGAGAACCGCGAGCAGGTCCGTCGGTTCTACGACGCAGCGCTCGCCGCAGGGGGCAAGGACAACGGCCCGCCAGGGCTGCGCGAGCACTATCACGCCAACTACTACGGCGCCTTCGTCATCGGTCCCGACGGGCACAACGTCGAGGCCGTGTGCCACGCGCCGGAGGCTTGAGCTTCCGCACAGCATGGCGACGACCCGGACGACGCCGAAGAACATCGACGCGTACATCGCGGCCTTTTCGCCCGAGGTGCAGGCGATCCTCGAAGAGATCCGAACGACGATCAGGAAGGCCGCACCCGACGCCGAGGAGACGATCAGCTACCAGATCCCCGCTTTCACGTTGGGCGGTGTTCTGGTGTACTTCGCGGCCTTCAAGAAGCACATCGGCTTCTATCCGCCGGTGCGGGGCGACGCGCGGCTGGAGAAGGCCGTGTCCGTCTACGCGGGGGAGAAGGGCAACCTGCGACTCCCGCTCGACCAGCCGATGCCGTACGGGCTGATCGAGCGGATCGTGAAACTCAGGGTCAAGCAGAACCTGGCCAAGGCAAGCGCGAAGGCGGGGAAGCGGCGAAGCTGATCATCGCGACTTCAGTTCCCCGCCCACACATCCAGCACATAGCGCTTCTCGGCAATCATCCTGTCCAGCCAGGCGTTGCCGTCCTGCCCATGCTCGCGCGCGATGTCCGACAACGCGCGCCGCACGTCGGGCTCCATGCGCGAGCCGTCGCCGCAGACGTAGACGATCGCGCCCTGTTCCAGCAGCCGCCAGACCTCGGCCGACTGCTCGCGGATGCGGTCCTGCACATAGACCTTGCGGTCGCCCGCGCGCGAGAACGCGGTGTGGAACTGCACCACGCCGCGCTCGGCCCAGCTCTTGAGCTCGTCGGCATAGATGAAGTCCTGATCGGGATGCCGGCAGCCGAAGAAGAGCATGGCCTTGCCTGGCGTCGCGCCCTTGGCGATCTGCGCCTCGCGTTCCTGCAGGAAGCCGCGAAAGGGCGCGAGGCCGGTGCCCGGCCCGACCATGATCATCGGACGCTGCGGGTCGTCGGGCAGGCGGAAGCCCTCGGCCGTGGTTTCGCGCACCACGCCATGCACCATTTCGCCGGCCTCGGTGCGCGAGAGATAGTTGGAGCACACGCCTTCGAACTGGCCGAAACCGGAGCGCGCAGGGCCCGCCACCACGCCCACCGTGACACTGCAGCGCCCGCTGTCGACCGAGGGCGATGAGGAGATCGAGTAGTAGCGCAGCGAGAGCGGCGACAGCATTTCCAGAAACACGGCGAACGGCACTTGGCAGGCCGGAAACTCTTCCAGCAGGTCGAGCACCGACTTGCGCTTTTGCAGCACCTCGCTCTTGTAGAGCGCCGCGGAGGCCTCGTCGGCGCCCGACAGCGCCGCCAGCTTCGGCTTCGTGAAGGGGCATTCGGTGTGCGCCGCGAGTTGGGCGATCTGCTTGCGCGTGACTACGTCCTGGAGCTCGACGTAGTCGCCCAGCAGGCGGTCGACCGCGATCACCTGGTCCACCGGCAGCGCGGCCTTTCGCCCGGGTTGCGCCTGCAGGCGCACATGCGCCTTGCGGTCGAAGCCGAAGCGCGCCATCGCGCGCTCCACCTGCGCCGGGCCGTTGCGCGGCACCACGCTCAGGTGGTCGCCGGGCCGGTAGCTCACGCCCTCGGGCAGCTGCAGTTCGACGTGCCGTGTCGAGCGTCCTTCGACATCGCTGCTGCCGGCGCTTTGCAACTCACGGTTTTCGATCACGCGCATGCCCACGGCGCCCAGCGCATCGACCAGCGCGTTCTTCTGCGGCGGCGGCAGTTCCTCGAGCGTGTAGAGCGGCTCGCTCTGCGCCGGCGTGTAGTCGCCCTGCTTGAGGTCGAAGGCCGCGACGAGCTGCGGCCACAGCGCATCGCTCCAGTTCTGGAAAGCGCCGTCCATGTCCTCGCGCGCATCGCCTTCGCCGCGTGCGTGGACGCGCGTCGCGCCGAGCGCGGCGAGCCGCTCGTCGATGCGCCGCGGCACGGCCTGGTAGGTCGAGGCCCAGTCGGTGTTGCCGCAGCCGAACACGCTGAAGCGCACGCCGTTGAGCGAGTCGTCGGCCTTGTCGAGCCAGCGATGGAACTCGGCCGCGTTGTCGGGCGCCACGCCGTTGTAGGAGGCGCAGACGACGGCGACGGCGCCGTTCGCGGGCAGCCGCTCCGCATAGTCGTCGAGCGAGGCGAGCTGGGTCGAGAAGCCGCGCATCTCGCCGGCCTCGGCCAGCTGGCGCGCCAAGTCCTCGGCGGTGCCGAGGTTGGAGCCCTGAAGGACCAGCAGCGATGTGCCGTGGCGCGCGGCCCGCGGCTTCGCGGCGGCAGGGCGCTCGACCGCGGCCTGCACCGACTGCGAGGAGGCCTCGCCGCGCGGCCGTGTGGCCGGATCGCGCAGCAGCGCCTTGATCTTGAAGCCCTCCGGCTTGATCGTGAGCGCCTCCTTGATCTTGAGCTTGTAGCCCGTGTGATCGACCAGCGTGAAGCGCTGCAGGATCATGCCCAACGTGAGCACCGCCTCCTGCAGCGCGAACTGCCGCCCGATGCACGCGCGCTGCCCGTTGCCGAAGGGCTTGAAGGCATTGACGGGCCGCTCGCGCTCGGCGTCGCGACTGAAGTGGTCGGGGTTGAACCGTTCCGCGTCCTCGCCCCACACCGTCTTGTCGCGATGCAGCGCGAGCGCATGCATGATGACCATGTTGCGCTTCTTGATCGTGTACTGGCCGCCGATGGTCGTGTCTTCCTTCGCCGCCATCGCGATCGCCGGCGCGGTCGGGAACATGCGCAGCGATTCCTTGAGCACCTGCAGCACGTAGACCAGGCGGTTCACTTGCGCGTAGCTGGGCTTCACCGAGAGGTCGGACCCGAACACGTTGTCGACCTCGGCCTGGGCCTTGGCCATCGCCTCGGGGTTGTTCAGCAGGAAGTAGATCGCGAAGGACAGCAGGCCGCTGGTGGTCTCATGGCCGGCGATCAGGAACTCGATGCATTCGTCGCGGATCTGCCGGTCGTCCAGCCGCTCACCGGTCTTCTTGTCGACCCCGGCGATCATGTAGCTCAGCAGGTCGGGTTTGGTCGCGATGTCGGCGCCGCTCGCTCGCCGCTCCTGGATGATGTCTTCCACCATCTTGTGCATGAAGCGGATGTCCTTGCGCTGCTGCGCCAGCTCCTTCTTGAGCATCAGCTCCTCGAGCGGGATGCCGCGCCGGTTCTGCACCGTCTCGAGCGTGCGCACCATCGCGTCGACGAAAGGGTGGAAGCCCTCGCGGTAGAAGGAATTGAAGCGGTAGCCGAAGCCGCACAGGCCGATGGTGTCGAGCGTGAGCGCGGTCATGTCGCGCACCACGTCCACCTCTTCGTCGAAGTTGAGCCGCTCCCACTTGGTGACGAGCTGCTCGGCGATGTCCAACATCATCGGGTGGTAGGCCTGCATCGCGCGCTGGCTGAAGTTGGCCAAGAGGATGTTGTGCGGCTTCGACCAGGTCGCCTCGTGCGTGTCGGAGGTGAAGAGGCCGTGCGAGAGCGCGCGCAGCCGGCGCAGCGTGCCCTTGGTGCTCTTGTCGAAGCGCTTCTCGTCGCACAGCTCGTCGACCAGCGCGGCCGAGGACACCACGATCACCGGCATGCCCGGCATGTCGAGCCAGTAGATGGCGCCGAGCTCCTGCGCGATCTTCCACATGTCGAGCACCGGCGAGTCGGAGCCGATCGACAGGATGTTGCCGACGAAGGGTTTCTTCGCCGGATGCGGGATCGGGTAGAGCGCGTTCTTGCCTGCCATGGTGTTCTGATGCCTCCGGTCAGCCCGTTGCGTGCGACATCGCAGTATCTCGATGCCGCTGCGCGCGGCAGGCAGGGCTATCCCTTAGCGCGAGGGCATCAGGAGGCAGGTCGGACCATCTTGCATTCCGTGCCTTGCGCCAGCTCGTTGCCGGTGTAGACCGCGTCGGTGCGAAAACCATAGTTCGTGCCTTCCCAGCCCACCTTGACCGTCTTGCCGTCCACCGGTGCGATGGTGTTGACGACCTGGGGCAGCAGCAACTGGTGGTCCTCGGCGCGCATGCGCACGGGGCCGACCACCGAGTCGAAGCTCAGGTCTTCGAGGGCGCGCGCGACCTTCACGGTATCGGTGCTGCCGGCCTTGTTGATCGCGGCCGCCAGCAGGCGCGGCGTGAACTCGATGCGCGGCGCGAGGAAGTCCTTGCCTGTTTTGGCCCTGTAGGCCTTGGCGAGCGCATCGGCCTTGGGCGTGTCGGCCTCGCCCGGATGCCATTCGGCCACCCAGGTCAGCTGGCCCAGCTTGGCCTGCGACACCGCGAGCACGGTGCCCGGCACGGAGCCGGCGCTGTGATTGAAGTAGCGCAGGTTGTAGCCGGCGTCGCCCGCGGCCTTGAGCAAGAGCGTCATGTCCTGGCCCCAGTTGCCGCTGATCACCGTGTCGGCGCCGGCCTGCCGCACGTTCGCGAGGTAGGGCGAGAAGTCCTTCACGCGCCCGATGGGATGCAGCGCCTCGCCGACGAACTGGACGTCGGGCCGCGCCAGGCCCACCAGCTGGCGGCCGTAGCTGGCCCATTGCTTGCCGTGCGCATAGTCCTGGTTGAGCAGGTAGACCTTCTTGATGTCCGGCGTCTTCTTGATGTAGTTGGCCAGCGCCTTCATCTTCATTGCGGTGTTGGCCTCGGTCTGGAAGTGCCAGAAGCTGCAGCCCTTGCCGGTCATCTCAGGATCGATCGAGGAATGGTTGAGCACCAGCAGTTCCTTGCCCGGGTTGCGCTGATTCCAGCGGTTCACCGACTGCACCAGCGCCGTCACCACCGAAGAGCCCGAGCCGCCCGTGATGATGACCTGCGCGCCCTGGTCGATGGCGGCCTGCAGCGCGCTCTGGCTCTCCTGCGCGGAGAGCTTGCTGTCGAACTGCAGCAGCTGCAGCTTCGTACCGCCGAGCACGCCGCCCTTGGCATTGAGGTCTTCGACCGCGTACTGGATGTGCGTGAGCATCAGCTCGCCGACGTTCGCGAAGGGGCCCGAGAGCGGGTCGATGTAGGCGATCTTGTAGGTCTGCTGGGCCGATGCGAGGCCCGATGCGGCCAGCATTGCCAACGCGAGGGGCGCGAGGCGAAGGGAAATCATGCGTTGTCTCCTTGGGGTCGTCGGTGAGGATCAGGTCGTTGTGCGCAGGCCCAGCACGCGCCATGCAAGCTTCGACAACTGGGCGATCACCTCGTCGGGGGAAAGACGGCCGTCGGGCCGGTACCAGCTGTAGAGAAAGCCCGGCAGGCTGAGCGCGGCGAATGCCGTGATCCGGGTGTCCTGGAAGTCCAGGTCGCCGTCGCTGCGGGCTTCCTCGAGCAGCGGGAAGAGCCGGTCGTAGAAGTGGTGCGCGAGCTTTTTCTGCGCGGCGATGTACTCGGGGCGGTAGACCTGCGGTTCGCGATAAGGGAAGAAGGCGCAGGGATGGTGCGTGACGGTGGCGCGGATCAGCCGCTCGATCCCTTCCTTGACCTTCTCGGCCGCAGGACGCTCGTCGCCGTCGGCGAAGTCCAGCGAGGTGAAGCAGTCGACCGTGGGGCGCCACGAGAGCGTCTCGAAGATCTCCTGCTTGTCGCGGAAGTAGTAGTAGACGAAGGGCTTGGTCACGCCGAGCGCGCGCACGATCTGCGCCATCGTGGTGTTCGCGTAGCCCTGCCGCGCGAAGAGGTCGGTCGCGGCCTGGAGGATCCGCTCGCGCTGCGCGTCGGTCGATTGCGTCGCGGCGCGCTGGCGACCGGTGCCCTGCGGCAGGTGGGGTTTGTGCGGTGTCGCCGAAGTTATACCCATGGGTAGGATTGTTGGAGCACCATGCGGCGATGGCAAGCGGCCAGCCCTATCGATAACCCTGTGAGACTGACGCCATGGAGACAACCGCGCTTCCCGACCGCCCGCAGCAGCCCCTGCACGAGTACCTGCGCAACCATGCGCGCGAGCGTGGGAATCACGCAGCCTGCATCTGGTACGGGCGCACGATGAGCTACGCCGAGCTCGATGCCGCGAGCGATGCCTTCGCGGCGCGGCTGCAGGCCATCGACGTGAAGAAGGGCGATCCGGTGGTGCTCTTCCTCAACAACTGCCCGCAGTACCTGGCGGCGCACTTCGGCATTCAGAAGATCGGCGCCATCGTGTGTCCGAGCGGGCCGCTCAACAAGGAGCATGAGCTGGCCTACCAGGTCAATGACCTGAAGGCGCGCGTGATCGTCGCGGCTTCGTCGCTCTTGCCGGTGGTCGACAAGGTGAAGCCGGCGAGTGCGCTGGAACATGTGTTCGTGGTGCACTACGCCGACCTGCTGCCGGATGACCCGACGCTCGACCTCCCGGCTGACCTCGCTGCGACGCAGCGCGAGCCGCGCAACGTGCCGGCGGGCTGCGAAGATTTCCTCGCCGTGATGCAAAGCGGCGCGCGCCCCTCGCCGGTCGCGCTGTCGATGGACGACATTGCGCTCATGACCTACACCTCCGGCACCACCGGCCTGCCCAAGGGCGCGATGCTGAGCTACGGCAATGCGCTCTTCAAGACGCGCGCCGCCGCCGACTGCAACGGCGTTGCCGCGAGCGACGTGCTGCTGTCGATCGCGCCGCTCTATCACATCGCCGGCATGCTGATGGGGGTCGACGTGCCGGTGCTCACCGGCGCCACCTCGGTGCTGCTGCACCGCTTCGAGCCGCGCGCTGTGCTGCAGGCCATCGAACGCTACAAGGTGAACTGGTGGTACAGCATCGCGCCGATGAACGTGGCCTGCATGCAGGTGGAAGGCATCACGCGCTTCGATCTGGCTAGCCTGCGCATGAACCCGGTCACGAGCTTCGGCATCACCTTCACCGAGCCGCTGGCTGCGCAATGGCGCGGCTTCGCGAAGAATTGCACCTCCTTCGAAGCCGCCTACGGCCTCTCCGAAACCCACACCTGCGACACCTACACGCCGCACCACGCGCCGCGCTGGGGCACGCAGGGCGTCGCGGTGCCGGGCGTCACGATCCGCATCGTCGATGCCGACACCGGCGAAGACAAGGCGGTGGGCGAGGTCGGCGAGATCGTGCTCACGAGCCCGGGCACCTTCAAGGGCTACTGGAACAAGCCCGAGGCCACGGCCGCGACCTTGCGCAAGGGCTGGGTGCACACCGGCGACATGGGCAAGCTCGATGCCGACGGCTATCTCACGTTCATCGGCCGCTTCAAGGAGATGATCAAGGTCTCGGGCTACAGCGTGTTTCCGGAAGAGGTCGAGACCATTCTCATCAAGCATCCGGCGGTGGCGCAGGCCGCGGTCGTCGCGCAACCCGATGCGGAGAAGGGCGAGGTGGTCAAGGCCTTCGTCGTGAAGAAGCCGGGCTTGGAGCTCGACGCCGATGCGCTGATCGCCTGGTCGCGCGAGAACATGGCCAGCTACAAGGCGCCGCGCGCGGTGCGCTTCATCGATGCCTTGCCCACCACGGGTGCCGGCAAGGTGCTGCGCCGGCTGCTGAAAGACCAACCCTGATGTTCCGAAGAATTCTGATTGCCAATCGCGGCGAGATCGCGGTGCGCCTGGTGCGCGCGCTGCGCGACCTGGGTATCGAAAGCGTTGCCGTCCATGCGAAAGACGATGCGAATGCGCTGCATGTTCAACTGGCGGACACGGCCATCGCGCTCGGCACCACGGGCCCCTCGGCCTATCTGGACATTGCGGCGCTGATCGCAATCGCGCGCGAGCAGGGCTGCGATGCGGTCCATCCCGGCTACGGCTTCCTCAGCGAGCGCTCGGACTTCGCGCAGGCTTGCGCGGAGGCCGGGCTGCGCTTCATCGGCCCGACGCCAGAGCAGCTTGCCCTCTTCGGCGACAAGGCACGTGCGCGTGCTTTGGCGGAGCAGTGCGATGTGCCTGTGATGCCGGGCAGCGCCGGCGCGGTGACGCTGGCCGAAGCGCAGGCCTTCTTTGTCGCGCAGCAGGCAGAGGGTGCCGGCGTCATGGTGAAGGCCATCGGCGGTGGTGGCGGTCGCGGCATGCGGGCCGTGCTGAACGCGGCGGATCTGCCGGGAGCGCATGCACGCTGCGTGTCCGAAGCGAAGGCGGCCTTCGGCGTCGAGGGCGTTTATGTCGAGCGGCTGATGCGCAATGCGCGCCACATCGAGGTGCAGGTATTGGGCGACGGCAGCGCGGTCGCCAGCCTGGGCGAACGCGAGTGCACCTTGCAGCGGCGCTTCCAGAAGCTGGTCGAGATCGCGCCGAGCCCTTCGCTCTCGTCCGTGCTGCGCGAGCGCATCACGCAGGCGGCGCTGCGCATGGCGCAGGCCGTGGACTATGAGGGGCTGGGCACCTTCGAATTCCTGGTCGACGAGCAGTCGAAGAATCTTCCTTTCGTCTTCATCGAAGCCAATCCGAGGTTGCAGGTCGAGCACACGGTGACCGAGGCCGTCACCGGGCTCGACCTGGTTCAGTTGCAGATCGCGGTCGCGTCCGGGCAGCCGTTGGCCGCGCTCGGCATCGATGCGAATCGAAGCGCGGCGCAGCGCGGCTTCGCGGTGCAATGGCGCATCAATGCCGAAACGCTCGACGTAGAGAGCAACGCCAAGCCGTCCGGCGGGATCCTGTCGCGCTTCAACCTGCCGGCCGGTCCCGGCGTGCGTGTCGACACGCACGGCTACGCGGGCCTCGCGCCTTCGCCCCACTACGACACGCTGCTCGCCAAGCTGATTGTGCATTCGTCCTCGCCGAGCTTCGCCGACGCGCTGCGGCGCTCGCTGCGCGCGCTCGGGGAATGCGCCATCGAGGGCATGACGACCAACCTGGCGCTGCTGCGCGCGATCGGAGCGCGGCCCGAGTTCGCAACGCAGAAGGTGCACACGCGCTTCGTCGAAGAGCATTTGGCGGATCTGCTCGCCGCGGCCGTGCACATCGATGCGAGTGCAGCGAAGTCGGCAGGGCCCGTCGCTGGCACGAACGACGTGGCCGTGCCGCAGGAGGATGAGGAAAACGACCTCGTGATCAAGGCCCCGATGCCCGCGCGGCTGGTGCAGTTCGAGGTCGAGGTCGGCGACGTCCTGCCGGCCGGCGCACAGCTCGGCGTGCTCGAGGCGATGAAGATGGAGCATCTGCTGCACGCGCCCGCGGCCGGCCGCGTGCTTGCGCTGCTGGCCGTGCCCGGCGACTACCTGGTCGAGGGCCAGTCGCTGGTGCGGCTCGAAGCGGTGGATGCGCAGGCCGTGGAGGCCGAGGCGCGCGCCGAGCACGATCTCGATGCCATCCGGCCCGACCTGCAGAAGGTGATCGACCGCCATGCGCCCACGCTCGACGCCAACCGCGCCGCCGCGGTCGCGAAGCGCCACGCGCAGGGTGGCCGCACCGCGCGCGCCAACATCGCGGACCTGTGCGAGCTGGCCGAGGACCCCGGCAACTTCACCGAATACGGCGCGCTCGCCATCGCCGCACAGACGCGCCGCCGCACGCTCGAAGACCTGATCGCCAACACGCCGGCCGACGGCATGGTGACCGGCATCGGCAGCATCAACGCGAAGCAGTTCGGCCCCGAGAGGTCGCGCTGCGTGGTCATGGCCTACGACTACACGGTGCTGGCCGGCACGCAGGGCATGCGCAACCACCACAAGACCGATCGCATGCTGGGCATTGCGCACCAGCTGAAGCTGCCGGTGGTGCTGTTCGCCGAAGGCGGCGGCGGGCGGCCGGGCGATACCGACATGCCCATCGTCGCCGGCCTCAACAACCACACGTTCAGCCAGTTCGCGGCGCTGTCGGGCAAGGTGCCGGTGGTGGGTATCGTGCACGGCCGCTGCTTCGCGGGCAACGCGGCGCTGGTCGGCTGCGCCGACGTGATCATCGCCACCGAGGCCAGCAACATCGGCATGAGCGGACCCGCGATGATCGAAGGCGGTGGCCTCGGCACCTTCGCGCCCGAACAGATCGGGCCCAGCAGCGTGCAGTCGCGCAACGGCGTGATCGACATCCTGGTGAAGGACGAAGCGCATGCGGTCGCCGCGGCGAAGCAATACATCTCCTACTTCCAGGGTCCGACGAGCGACTGGCAGTGCGCCGATCCGCGTGCGCTGCGCCATGCGGTGCCCGAGAACCGGTTGCGCGTGTACGACGTGCGCGCCGCGATGCGCGGCGTGGCCGACAGCGGCTCGCTGCTGGAGCTGCGCGCCGGTTTCGGCGCCGGCATCGTGACGGCGCTGGCGCGCATCGAGGGCAAGCCCGTGGGCCTGCTCGCGAACAACCCGCACCATCTCGGCGGCGCGATCGACGTCGAAGCGGCCGACAAGGCCGCGCGCTTCATGCAGCTGTGCAACGCGCATGGCCTGCCGCTGGTCGCGCTGTGCGACACGCCGGGCTTCATGGTCGGGCCCGAGATCGAAGCCGAGGCGCAAGTGCGCCACGTGTGCCGGATGTTCATGGTGGCCTCGCACCTGCGCGTGCCCTATTTCGCCGTGGTGCTGCGCAAGGGCTATGGATTGGGCGCGCAGGCGATGACGGCCGGGGGCTTCGATGCGCCGGTCTTCACCGTGGCCTGGCCCACGGGCGAATTCGGCGCCATGGGGCTCGAGGGCGCGGTGCGGCTTGGTTTCCGCAAGGAACTCGAGGCCGCGGCCGAGGGCGTGGAACGCGATGCCTTGTTCAAGAAGCTGGTGGCCCAGCAGTATGCGAACGGCGAAGCGATCCACATGGCGCAGACGCTGGAGATCGATGCGGTGATCGACCCCGCCGACACGCGCGCCTGGCTGGTGCGCGGGCTGGCATCGTCCGCTGCTGCACAGCACTCGGTCGCGCCCTACGTCGATACCTGGTGAGGCGCGCAAGGCCCTGAGTTACACGGGGGCCGCGAAGGCTCCGTAAACTGGGGTGCTTTTGCGCATGAACCTGGTTTCACGATTCGTCGCCTGCACCGCGCTGCTGCTGAGCCTTCTGCCCGTCGCGTTGCCGGCCCAGCCGCGGGCAGTGCCCGCCATTCGCTGGGTCGCCAGCTGGGCCGCCGCGCCGCAGGACTACCTGAAAGCGCCCGCGCTCCCCGGCATCCAGACTTCGCCGGCGGGTGCGCCGCCCCCTGTCATCGACGGCCAGACCCTGCGCCTGCGCGTGTTGCCGACGCTGGGCGGCGAGCGTGTACGTGTTCGCTTTTCCAACCTGTTCGGCAAAGAGCCCTTGCGCATCGTCGGCGCCAGCGTGGCGCGCAGCACCGGCCCCGATGCGGTGTCGCCGGCGACGCTGCAAGACCTGCGTTTCGGTGGCCTGGCGAGCGCGACGATCGCTCCGGGCGAGGAGCTCTGGAGCGATGGCGCACGGCTCGGTGTCGAGCCCGGGCAGGCCGTGGCGGTGAGCTTTCAGGTCGAGGCGCGCACGTCCTTCGCGACCGTGCATCATCTTGGAAGCACATCGATGGTGCCGGGGCCTGCGCTCATGCAGCCGAAGTGGCGCAATGCAACGCCGTCGTCATGGAACCACATCGTGACCGGCCTCGACGTCGCCAGCCCGGCCGCGCCGCGCGTGGTGGTCGCATTCGGCGACTCCATCACCCAAGGCCTGGGTGCCGGCGAGGGGCAGGCGCTGCCCTCGCGCTATCCGGACCGGCTCGCGACGCGCATGCGCGAGCAGCCCGGCAGTGCCGGGTCCGTGGCGGTGATCAATGCCGGCATCGCCGGCAACCGCTTGCTCACCGATGGCGTCGGCCCGCGGGGCATCGAGCGCTTCCGGCGCGACGTGCTGGCGCAAAGCGGCGTCACGCATGCGGTGATCCTGATCGGCATCAACGACATCGGCCTCAGCTTGCCCATCGCGGTACAGGGGCTCGCGCCGGTGTTCCATCCGCCCAGCGCCGAGCAGATCACGGCCGCTTTGCAGCAGCTGATCGAGGAGGCGCATGCCAAGGGCGTGAAGGTGCTGCTGGGCACCATCACGCCCTTCAAGGGCGCGGTCTCCTGGAGCGAGGAAAAGGAGATTCGCCGGCAGGCGGTGAACCGCTGGATCCGCGGCCGCCAGGACGTCGATGCGGTGGTGGATTTCGATCGGGCCTTGCGCAATCCGGCCGATCCGGCGGCGCTCGATCCGCTCCACGACGGGGGTGATCACTTGCATCCCGGCAACGCCGGCTATGCCGCGATGGCGGATGCCATCGACGTGCGCGAACTGCGGGAATAGCGCCTTCGGCAGGCAGCAAGAGGCGACACAGCTTTACACAAGATTTCGCGTGAGGCTTACACGGGCTTCACATCGGCCGGGGACGATGAAGGCTCCAACAACTCATGAGGAGCCCCCCATGAAAAAACTTGCTGTCACCTTGGCCGTGGGCGCCGCGTCCCTTCTTTCGGTGGGCGCCGCCGTGACGATACCGACCACCGCGCAGGCCCAGCCCGCGGTCATCATCCAGACGCCGCCACCGCCGCCGCGCTCCGAACGCATGCCGCCGCCGCGCCGCGGCTATGTGTGGGCGCCCGGCCACTACGAGTGGCATGGTGGGCGCCATGTCTGGGTTCGCGGCGGATGGGTTCGCGCACGATCCGGCTATGCCTACCGTGCGCCGGAATGGCGTGAACGCGATGGCCGCTGGGAATACAACCGCGGCCGCTGGGACCGCGACCGCGACGGCGTGCCGAACCGCTACGACCGCGACCGCGACAACGACGGCGTGCCCAATCGCTACGACAGCCGGCCTAACAATCCGAACAGAAATTGAGTAGCCAGGAAGAACGCCCGCCTCGGCGGGCATTTTTCTTTCTAGAGCATCCGGAACACCAGCGGCATCAGCAACGCAGCCAGCACCACCTGCATGCCCAGCGCCAAGCCTGCATACGCGCCCGCATCGGCATCCACGTGCAACGCACGCGCCGCGCCGATGCCATGGGCCGTGGTGCCGAGCGCAAAGCCGCGCGCCGTATAGCCGGTGGCATCGGTACCGATGCGCAGCGCGTCGAAGAGGTACTTCCCCGAGAGCGCGCCGATCATGCCGGTGAGCACCGCGAACACTGCAGACAGCGCCGGAATGCCGCCGATCTTTTCCGAGATGCCCATGGCCACCGGCGCCGTGACCGACTTGGGCGCGAGCGAGAGCACCACGTCGTGCGGCAGGCCCACCGCCCAGCCCAGCGCGACGGCCGATCCGCCCGCCGCCACGCCGCCTGCCAGCGCCGCGAGCAAGAGGCGGCCAAAGCGCGCGCGCAGTTCGGCGCGCCGCTGCCACAAGGGCCAGGCCAGCGCCACCACCGCCGGACCAAGCAGGAAGTGGATGAACTGCGCGCCCGCGAAGTAGCTCGGGTAGTCCACGCCCGTGGCCAGCAGCCCGCCCGCGAGCGCGATCACCGACCACAGCACTGGGTTGGCCCAGGGCGCGCTGCCCAGCTTCGCGTAGGCCGCGTTTGCCAGCAGGTAGACCACCAGCGTGGCCGTGAGGCCGAAGAGCGGCGTGGCCGAGAGATAGATCCAGAGTTCGACGAAGCGCGGCACGGCTCAGGTCTTGTTCTTCTTGCGGTTGAATCCGTGGAGCACCAGCACGGTCACCGCCAGCCCGATCCAGGTCGACAGCACGACGACGAAGAGCATGCGCCCACCGTACTGGCCGAGGAGCGCGAGATGCGTCATCACACCGACGCCGACCGGAATGAACAGCAGCGACAGGTGCGCGAGCATGAAGCTCGCGCATTCGGCCACCGGCTCGCGCACCGCGGGGAAGTAGAGCGCGCCGAGCAGCAACATCAAGCCGAGTACCGGCCCGGGCAGCGGCAGCGACAAGCCACGAGAGAGCACTTCGCCGATCGACTGGAACACGAGCAGCCAGGCCAGGCCGCGCAAGCCGTTCATCGTGCGTGCCTTCTCATTCAGAAGCGAGGGAGGTCCGGATGCGCCACGCGCCCGCCGCGCACCACTTCGCGGCCGTACTCGGCGCAGCGCTGCAGTGTGGGAATGGCCTTGCCGGGGTTCAGCAGACCTGCCGGATCGAAGGCGCGCTTGACGCCGAACATCTGCTCGTTCTCCTCGGCCGTGAACTGCACGCACATGCTGTTGAGCTTCTCTACGCCCACGCCGTGCTCGCCCGACACCGTGCCGCCCATCGCGACGCTGGTCTCCAGGATGTCGGCGCCGAAGAGCTCGCAGCGGTGCAGCTCGTCGGGGTCGTTGGCATCGAAGAGCACCAGCGGATGCAGGTTGCCGTCGCCGGCATGGAACACGTTGCAGCAGCGCAGGTTGTACTTCTTCTCCATCTGCTGGATCGCGAGCAGGATGTCGGCCAGGCGCTTGCGCGGGATGGTCGAGTCGAGGCACATGTAGTCGGGGCTGATGCGGCCCGAGGCCGGGAAGGCGTTCTTGCGGCCGCTCCAGAACTTCAGGCGCTCGTCCTCGTCGCGGCTCACCGAGAGCGCGGTGGCGCCGCAATCGCGCAGCACGGCGCTCATGCGACCGATCTCTTCTTCGACCTCCTCGGGCGTGCCGTCGGATTCGCACAGCAGGATGGCTTCGGCGTCGAGATCGTAGCCGGCGCGCACGAAGTCCTCGACCGCGGCCGTCATCGGCTTGTCCATCATCTCGAGACCCGCCGGGATGATGCCGGCCGCGATCACGGCCGCCACCGCATCGCCGGCTTTGCGCACGTCGTCGAAGCTGGCCATGATGCAGCGCGCGAGCCGCGGCTTGGGCACCAGCTTGACGGTGACCTCGGTGGTCACGGCCAGCATGCCTTCGCTGCCGATCACGAGCGCGAGCAGGTCCAGACCCGCGCAATCGAGCGCCTCGCTGCCGAACTCGATCGCCTCACCTTCGGCGGTGAAGCCGCGCACGCGCAGCACGTTGTGCAGCGTGAGGCCGTACTTGAGGCAGTGCACCCCGCCCGAATTCTCGGCCACGTTGCCGCCGATGGTGCAGGCGATCTGGCTCGAAGGGTCGGGCGCGTAGTAGAGGTTGAAAGGCGCGGCCGCCTCGCTGATCGCGAGGTTGCGCACCCCGCACTGGACGACCGCGGTGCGGCTGACCGGGTCGATCTTCAGGATGTTGTTGAACTTGGCCAGCGAGAGCGTGACGCCGACGGCGTTGGGCATCGCGCCGCCCGAGAGCCCGGTGCCCGCGCCGCGCGCCACGACGGGCACGCCGAGCGCGTGGCAGGTCTTGAGCACGGCCGCAACCTGCGCCTCGGTCTCCGGCAAGGCCACGGCCAGCGGCCGCTGGCGGTAGGCGGTGAGGCCATCGCACTCGTAGGGCGTGGTGTCCTCGGCGTTCCAGATCAGCGCATGCGCCGGCAGGTGGGCCTGCAGCGCGCGCACCACCTGCGACTGGCGTTCGGAGGCGTGGAGCGCGTTCATGGAAAAGACTCTACTACTTGAACACCACCGTCCGGTGTCCGTTCTGCAGCACGCGGTGCTCGCTGTGCCACTTCACGGCGCGGGCCAGCACCTGGCTCTCGGTGTCGCGGCCGCGCGCCGTCAGGTCTTCGACGGTGTCGGTGTGGTCGGCGCGTTCCACGTCCTGCTCGATGATCGGACCCTCGTCGAGGTCGGCGGTCACGTAGTGGGCGGTGGCGCCGATCAGCTTCACGCCGCGGTCATGCGCCTGGTAGTAGGGCTTGGCGCCCTTGAAACTGGGCAGGAAGGAATGGTGGATGTTGATGGCGCGGCCGGCCAGCTGGGTGCACAGTTCGTTGCTGAGGATCTGCATGTAGCGCGCCAGCACCACCAGCTCGGCGCCTTCGGCTTCGATGATCTCCAGCTGCTTCGCCTCGCCCTGGGCCTTGGTCGCGGCCGTCACCGGGATGTGGTGGAAGGGCACGTTGTAGCTGGCGGCCAGCTGGTAGAAGTCGCGGTGGTTCGAGATGATGGCGCGCACGTCGATCGCGAGCAGGCCGCTCTTCCAGCGGAACAGCAGGTCGTTGAGGCAATGGCCTTCCTTGCTGACCAGGATCACGGTCTTCATCGGCTCCGCCGCGGCGTGCAGCTTCCAGCGCATGTCGAAGCTTTGGGCCAGGCCGGCGATCTGCTCGCGCAAGGCGGCTTCGCTCTGGTCGCAGGCAAAGCGCACGCGCATGAAGAACAGGCCCGTGCCGTGGTCGTTGTACTGCGCCGCTTCTTCGATGTTGCCGCCGCGCTCGAGCAGAAAGCCTGAGACGGCATGGACGATGCCGGTGCGGTCGGGGCAGGAAAGGGTGAGGATGTACGCGGGGGTCATAAGGCCGGAGATTGTCGCAGGGCTGCCGGGCAACGCAGCCGGTGCCAAAATGCCCTTCTCCCCTTCAGCGCCTCCCCGGCAGGAGTGACCCATGGCCTACAACGACTTCACCATGGACAACCAGTGGTTGCCCTTCACCCCCAACCGCCACTTCAAGAAGGACCCGCGGGTCTTCGTGGCCGCCGACGGGATGGAGTTCACCACCCATGACGGCAAGAAGGTGATCGACGGCATCTCCTCGCTCTGGTGCGTGGGCGCGGGCCACAACCGCAAGCCCATCAACGAGGCGATCAAAAAGCAGCTCGACACGCTCGACTACGCGACCGCCTTCCAGGTCAGCAACGACCGTGCTTTCAAGGCCGCCGAGATGATCGCCGCGATGGCGCCGGGCGACCTCAACAAGGTGCTGTTCTGCAACTCCGGCAGCGAAGCCGCCGACACCTCGCTGAAGGTGGCGCTGGCCTACCACCGCGCGCGCGGGGAAGGGCACCGCAATCTCTTCATCGGCCGCGAGAAGGGCTACCACGGCGTCGGCTTCGGCGGCATGTCGGTGGGCGGCATTCCGGGCAACCGCAAGGTGTTCGGCTCGGCCTTTTTGCCGCGCGTGGACCACATGCGCTTCATCCACGATCCGGTGAACCATGCCTACATCCACAACCAGGAGCCGGTGTGGGCCGAGGATCCGCTGGCCGACCTGGAGCAGCGCATCCTGCCGCTGCACGACCCGAGCAACGTGGCCGCGATCATCGTCGAGCCGGTGGCGGGTTCCGCCGGCTGGTACCTGCCGCCCAAAGGCTACCTGCAGAAGCTGCGCGAGATCTGCGACAAGCACGGCATCCTCCTGATCTTCGACGAGGTCATCACCGGCTTCGGCCGCATGGGCACCAACTTCGCCTCCGACTACTACGGCGTGGTGCCCGACATGCTGAACTTTGCCAAGTGCGTGACCAACGGCGTGATCCCGCTGGGCGGCGTGATCTGCCGCGACAAGCTGTACGACGCGATGATGAACACCTCGGCGCCCGAGCATGTGGTCGAGTTCTTCCACGGCTACACCTATTCGGGCCATCCGGTGGCTTGCGCGGCAGCGATTGCGACGCTCGAGCTGCTGCAGAAGGAGCAGCTGTTCCCGCGCGCGGGCGAAATGGGCAAGGTGCTGGGCGATGCCTTCCACAGCACCTTCAAGGGCCTGCCGAACGTGATCGGCATCCGCAGCCTGGGCCTGGCCGCTGCGGTCGAACTCGCGCCGATCGCGGGCTCACCGGGCAAGCGGGCCTACGACATCTTCCTGGACTGCTATCACAAGGGGGCACTGGTGCGGCCGGCGGGTGACGTGATCGTGATCGCACCGCCCTTCGTCGTCGAGAAGTCGCATATCGACACGCTGGTCAACACGCTGGCCGACTCCATCAAGAAGAACGCTTGACCCCGGCGCAGTAGTCTTTTTCCGGCAGGGCAGGCGTGAGCCACACGGCGTCGAAGGCGCCGGGCTCGCGCGATGTCATCGGTACGCCGGCCTGCAGTTGAACCGTCTTCACCGCCAGGTCGCTCGGCAGGTGCTGCGGCACGCCGAGCGCCTTGGCGGTATGGCCGGCGCCGCTCAGCAGCAGCACGGTCTTGCCCGGCACCCGCGCCTTGACGATCGCCTGCGCCATCGCGCGGTCGCGCGCGATCTGGATGCGCGTCATCGGGCCGATCTGCGATTCGGGCAGCAGGTTGCAGTGGCCGTTGCGCACCGCGTCCTGCTGCGTCTTGTGCGCTTCCTTGCCGAGCTGCACATCGAGCGACACGTCGGCCATCGCATCCTTCATGCGTTCGCGCGGAAGGTTGGCGCCGACGACGGGCACGCCCGCGCGCACCGCGGCCATCACGGCCGGGCCGTAGGCGCTCCAGGGCCAGGCCTTCTCGTTCCAGTTCAGCGCGGCCTGCACCTGCGCTTCGGTCGCAGTGGTCGCGAGGCCAGCCGTGGTCGCGCCTTCTTCCGCCATCTCGAGCGCCAAGGCGGCCAGGCGGCCGCGTGCGGCCAGTGTCTCGACCGTCTCGCGCTCGATCACCTGGTGTTCGGCGGCGTCGTGCTGTTCGCCCAGCAGCAGCGCGTCGGCCGGCAGCAGCGCCATCGCGCGTTGGGCGACCGGTGCATCCGCGCGCGGCGCGAAGACCGTGCAACCGGTGAGGATGGCCGCGGCCACGATCAAGGACGGTGTGAAAGAGCGTCGAAACAGCATCGAGCCATACTATGCGACGGCGGCCGCAGCGCGCCGCCGTCCATTTCCCCGTTTTCCTGTCCGTGTCCCTCCGCTTTTCGGTTCGCGTCCTCGCCACGCTCTTGCTTGCACTCGTGGCGGCCGGCCTCTGCCTTGCCCTGCACACGCCGCTGCCCTGGATGATCGGGCCGCTGCTGGCGGTGTCCCTGGCCTCGATCGCCGGCGCGCCGACCGCCAGCCACACGCCCTTGCGCAATGCGGGGCAGTGGGTGATCGGCGTCGCGCTGGGCCTCTACTTCACGCCGCAGGTGGTCGCTCTGGTGGCTGGCGTGTGGTGGGCCATCGTGCTCGCCATCGTCTGGGCGCTGGCGCTGGGCTGGGCCTTCGGTTGGAGCTTGCAGCGCTTGCATGCGGATCGGATGCCGCATGTGCCTGCACGTTCCATGAGAGCCACGACTTACTTCGCAGGTGCGATCGGCGGCGCGTCCGAAATGACGCTGCTGGCCGAACGCGTTGGCGCGCGCACCGATCTGGTCGCTGCCGCGCACAGCCTGCGGCTGGTGCTGGTCACGATCGCGATTCCGTTCGCGATGCAATGGAGCGGGCTGCACGGGCTCGAAATCAATGTGGCCAGCGTGCGCGAGGTGCGCTGGGGCGGGCTGGCGCTGCTCGCGTCGGCCACCGGCATCGGCGGCTTGGTCATGCGGATCGCGGGGCGCACCAACCCCTGGTTCATGGGGCCGCTGGTGGTGTCGATGGGATTCACCATGGCCGGCCAGCAGCTGTCGGCCGTGCCGGTGTGGCTGTCGAATGCGGCCCAGCTGGTGATCGCGGTGAGCCTGGGCGTGCGCTTCAGCCGCGAGTTCCTGCACACGGCGCCGCGCTGGCTGGCCACGGTGGCGCTCGGCACGCTGGCGATGATCGCGCTTTGTGGCGCGTTCGCGTGGCTCTTGGCCTTGGGCACGGGGCTGCATCCGGCCACCATGATCCTGGGCACCTCGCCCGGTGGCATCGCCGAGATGGCGATCACCGCGAAGGTGTTGCAGCTGGGGGTGCCGGTGGTGACGGCGTTTCAGGTGTGCCGGCTGGTGGCCGTGCTCTTGATCGTCGGACCGATGTACGGTCAGCTCTATGGAAAGCGCCGCGGCGCTCAGTGAACGAGGACGGGCGTGTGCGCCAGTTCGGCGTAGCCCTCGAGCGTGTCTTCGACTTCTTCCTGCGTCGGCGTGTTGAGTTGCCAGGCGGCAATCTGCTGCTGGAACAGTTCGGCCCAGGAACCGTCGAGGTAGACCTCCTTGCCGGAGCGCTTGTCCACAATCTCGAAACCGTGGCGCGCCAGCACCGGAATGTCGGGCGCTACCGGCGAGTCGCCTTCGGTCGGCTGCACGTGCACGACGACGAAGGAGTCGGAGTCGTAAAGCATTTGCATGGCGGGTCCAGTGAGGATGTCGATGGCATTCATGTTGGTTAGATAGCAATCAACGCGCCAGTTTCAATATGGGCTGTTGTTTTGTAGGTACAGGTCGTGATTTTTTGTACTTCATTCGGCTTCAGGGACGCATCGACTCCACGCTGCGCAGTTGCAGATCGGCGAAATCGCCGTTGCTCTGGGTCTGCTTGATGCGCACCGGCAGATAGCCGAGTTCAGGCGCCAGCCAGAGCTCGACCTTGTCGTCGAAGGGCTTGCGCGGGTTGCGGGTGAGCTTGCGCGCAGTGAATTCGCCGGCCTGCAGGCTCAGTTTTTCATCGTCTTCGACCTTGAAGATCCAGATGTCGGCGTCCCGCGGGCCCACCGTCTGGATCGCGAAAGCCGCACCGGGCGGATAGCGCCCCGGATCGCCGGCCATCAAGGCGCCGAGTTGCAGGATCACGCTCAGCCGATCCTGCGCGCCCGGCATCAGCGGCACGCTCGGCGTATTGTTGCTGAACACCACCGTGCCCTGATCGCGCATGAAGTGCGAGGCCACCTCGTTCCTGCGCTTGTCCGAGAAGCGTGCCGGTTCGATGCCGTTGGCGCCGATCACGCCGTTGCTCTGCTGGCTGCGGATGGTCCGGAAGAGGAAGTTGAGCGACAGCTGGGCGTCGTACTGCTGGCCATCCTGCAGCCAGGTCAGGTTGCCGAACACGCCCTGCATCGGCGCCGTGCCCTGCTGTCCGGTGACCGCGAAGGCGAGCCGCACCGAGCCCGGGATGCGCTGCGGTACCGGTGCTTCGGCCTGGCCTGCGGCGTTGCTGCCGCCGGCCGCGGCCGATGCGCCCTCAGTGGGTGCCGGGGCCACCGCCTGCGGCGCGGGCTCTGCGGGAACGCCGGCTTCGACCGGCGCCTGGGCCGTCAGATCCGGTCCGACCGCCTCGGCCGGCGCCGAATTCTCGGGCGCAGGGGCGGGCGCCTGCGGACGGGCCACAGGGCGCGGGCGCGCGGGTTTGGGGGGTGGCGGCTTGGCGGTGGCTGCAGGCTGCGGCGCGACCGCCTCCGCCGCCGGCGGCGCGATGACGATGGTGCGCGTGCTGAACTTGTTGGCCAGCGGCGAAGGATGCGGCCCCACGGCCATGGGTGCCAGGCCCAGCAGCGCCAGGTGGGCGAGCAGCACGGCAGCCGCCAGCAGCGCCAGCCCGCGCCAGGGCGGGCGCGGAACCGGGGGCTGGGCGGGGAGGGCGTGCGGGGGCATCGGATGTGGATCGGAACGCGGCGCCAAGGTTCGCTCGGTACACTGCCGCCCGTTCAATCAGTTTAGTAGCGATGCCGTGCCGGCATCCGCCGCCACCCATGAAACTCGCCACCCTCAAAGACGGCTCGCGCGACGGCCAACTGGTCGTCGTTTCGCGCGACCTGGCCAGCGCCCACTACGCCACCGGCATCGCCAGCCGCCTGCAGCAGGTGCTCGACGACTGGGGCTTCATGAGCCCGCAGCTGCAGGACCTGTCGGATTCGCTCAACGCCAGCCGCGCGCGCCACGCCTTCCCCTTCGATCCCACGCAATGCATGGCGCCGCTGCCGCGCGCCTACCAGTGGGCCGACGGCTCGGCCTACCTCAACCACGTCGAGTTGGTGCGCAAGGCGCGCAACGCCGAGGTGCCCGAAAGCTTCTACACCGACCCGCTGATGTACCAGGGCGGCAGCGATGATTTCATCGGCCCCTGCGACCGCATCGTGGTCGCGAGCGAAGCCTTCGGCATCGATTTCGAGGCCGAGATCGCCGTCGTCACCGGCGACGTGAAGATGGGCGCGAGCCCCGCGCAAGCGCTCGACGGCATCCGCCTGGTGATGCTCGCCAACGACGTGAGCCTGCGCAACCTGATCCCGGCCGAGCTCGCCAAGGGCTTCGGCTTCTTCCAGAGCAAGCCCGCGACCGCCTTCAGCCCGGTGGCCGTTACGCCGGACGAGCTGGGCGAGGCTTGGCAGGGCGGCCGCGTACACCTCACGCTGCAGAGCACCTGGAACGGCCGCAAGGTTGGCATGTGCGACGCGGGCGAGGAGATGACCTTCCACTTCGGCCAGCTGATCGCGCACATCGCCAAGACGCGCAACGTGCGCGCCGGCAGCATCGTCGGCAGCGGCACGGTGAGCAACAAGGGTGTCGAGAAGAACGGCCGCACCGAATGGCCGAAGGGCTACAGCTGCATCGCCGAGAAGCGCTGCATCGAGACCATCCAGGACGGCCAGCCGGCGACCGAGTTCATGACGTACGGCGACACGATCCGGATCGAGATGAAGGGCAAGGACGGGCAGTCGATCTTCGGGGCGATCGATCAGGAAGTGGCGGCGCCGGGCAGCACCGGTCAGCCATAACGCGCGAATTCGTTTCCATCTCGCTTCAGAAGCTGAATGAGCTTGGGATGGGTAAAGAGCTTTTCCTTGCCCGCCTGGACTTCTGCCAGCACGCCCACGCCGACCAGATCCTTCAGGTAGCGTGACGCCGCCTGGCGCTGCGCGATCTGCTTGTTGACCAGGTTGCCGGCGGCGACAGGTCAATTCAACGTGTCGTCATTTTTTGATTTTGACAACATGTCAGCCCTTGCGCGTCGGGACATGAAGTTGGAACGTGTCACAAATTTACGCTTTTGGCGACACGATCGGCTGAGAGGCACCGCGCAGCAAGGCCTTCAGGCCTCCGATCCCCAGCCGCCGAAACGCGCGGTACTGGTGGGTCCGCGCCGTCGTGAGCTCGATGCCGATCTCGCGCGCCGCTTCCTTGGCGGTCTTGCCGGCCATCAGGTGGCCGATCACCTCCCGCTCGCGCAGGCTCAGAGCGAGCAGGCGCGTGGCCAGCGTGGGCTCGGCAGCCTCGCGCGCGGCCATGGCGCTGCGGCCGTGCGCGAGCGTGGCATCGGCCAGCAGCGTGGCATGCGTTTCGAGCAGCGCGAAATCGGCGTCGCTGAAGTCGGGCTGGGCGAGGCTGCGGTAGAAGCTCACCGCCGTGCGCTGGCCGGTCGGCAACAAGAGCAGGATCGAGGCGCGCTCGCGGATGCCGACGTCGCCGTAGCAGGCGGCGCGATAGGCCGGGTCTGCCACCTCCTCGGCGCGCTGGTGGCCGAGCCACAGCTGCGGGCGCTTGGGCAGCTTGCGCTTCGCCAGCCAGACCATGTTGGGATCGAGCAGGTCGAAGCGTTGCGCCACGTAGCGCTCCGAGGTGCGCTCGGCCGTGTTGCCGTAGGTGCTCGCGGCGGACACCGTTTCGATGCGGCCGGTGGCACTCACCGCGAACACGGTGCAGAAGGTCACCGGCAGCACGCGGTGCATGGCGCCGAGGTAGCTGGCCGCCAGGTGCGGCGTGCCGACGCCGGCGAGCACGCCGCTTACCACGGGGGCCGCCAGCGCATGCTCGGCGGCGCGAAGAGGCCAGCGCCTCATGGGGATCTCAGGGTTAACACTTCGTACGAAGTTACGACATCGGCGGAAGGAAGGCATCGGGACAATCCCTTCGCATGAACACCGCTGTCGCCCCGAAGCCCGCCGCACGCGCCGGCGATGCCGCCACCGGGCCGCTGCCTCCGGTGGCCGGCGAGTTGCCGCCGTCGGTCGGCGACTTCCACTACACGCGTTTCGATCCGCGGTTGCCGGCGCTCGAGGACGGCGTCGAACCGGGCCGCCATCCGGTCGTGATCGCCGGCGGCGGCCCGGTCGGCATGTCGCTCGCGCTGGGCTTGGCCAACCACGGCATGAAGAGCGTGATCCTGGAAGCCGACGACACGGTCTGCGTCGGCAGCCGCGCGGCCTGCATCTCGCGCCGCAGCCTGGAGATCATCGAACGCCTCGGCGCGCTGCCGGCCTTCCTGGCCAAGGGCCTGCCCTGGACCGGCGGGCGTAGCTTCTACAAGACCGACGAGGTGTTTCGCTTCGAGATGCCGCACGACGAGCGCCAGAAGCTGCCGCCGATGATCAACCTCGAGCAGTACTACATCGAGCAGTACCTGCTGGACGCGATCCATCGCCGCAACGAAACATCGCCCGGAACGATCGACATCCGCTGGGGCACCGAGCTCGCCGGCTTCGCGCAGGATGACGAAGGTCTGCGGCTGCAGGCGCACAACGCGCTCGGCAGCTACGCGCTGCAGGCCCGGTGGCTGGTCGGCTGCGACGGCGGCCAGAGCTTCGTGCGCAAGTCGCTGGGCCTCAATCTCGAGGGCACGGCCTACGAGGGCCGCTACGTGATCATCGACATCGAGCTGCACAGCACGCACCCCACCGAGCGCCGCGCCTGGTTCGATCCGCCCTGGAACCCGGGTTCGACCGTGCTGATGCATCGCCAGCCCGACGACATCTGGCGCATCGACTACCAGCTGCGCGCCGGCCAGAGCACCGAGGAGGCGCTGCAGCCCGCTGCGGTGCAGGAATTCGTGCAGCGCCATCTGGAAGCCATCGGCGAAGGCCACCTGCCCTGGAAGACGGTCTGGACCTCGGTCTACCGCGCCGGCGCGATGACGCTCGACAGCTACCGCCACGGGCGCGTGCTCTTCGCCGGCAATGCCGCGCACGCAATGCCGATCTTCGGCGTGCGCGGCCTCAATTCGGGCTTCGACGATGCCGACAACCTCGCATGGAAGCTGGCGCTGGTGGCGCGCGGCGCGTCCGATGCCGCGCTGCTCGGCAGCTACTCGCAGGAGCGCATCGCGGCCTTCCACATCAATGCCGAAAGCGCGATGCGCAGCACCGAATTCATGTCGCCGCCTTCGCGCGGCTTCGACCTGCTGCGCGAAGCTGCGCTTTCGCTCTCGGGCGCGCACCGCGAGATCGCGAACCTGATCAATCCGCGGCAGACGCAGGCGGTGCAATACGAGGCCTCGGCGCTGTCCAGCGCGAGCGACGAACTCTCGGCCGGACCCAAGCCGGGCGAAGCGATGCCCGAGCAGCAGCTGTCGGCCGAGCTGCATCTCACCGACTGGCTGGGTCCGGTGTTCACCGTGCTCGTGCTCAACATCGATCGCAAAAAAGACGCCGCGCTCGAAGCCGAACTCGCGGCCGCGCAGGCCGGCCCGCTGAAGGCGGTGCTGCGCAAGCTGCCGCCGGGCGCCGCCGATGCCGCGGTGTTCGCGGCCCTGGGCGCGCAGGACGGCGCCGTCTATCTGCTGCGCCCCGACGGCCACGTCGCCGCGCGCTGGCGCCGCGTGCCGCCGGGCGCGCTCTCGCAGGCGCTGGCGCGCGCATCCGCATTGGCAACAAAGGAGGCCGCATGACTGCTGCACTGAGCCCCGAAGCGCGCGACCGTCTCTACGCCGACTGCGCGCGCGCCATCAGCGAGGCGGGCGTGGAACGAGAATCGCTGTTCCTTGCCCGGCTCGCGCTGCTGCTGTTCGAGCAGGTCGGCGACGAAGCGCGCTGCCGGGCCGCGCTGGCGCATGCGCTGGACCGACTGCCCACACCCTCGCTGTCTGCCGCGCCGGCCGACGAGCGCGCGAGCTGACCCTTTCACGCCAACTCACTAAAACCCAGGAGACTTTTCCAATGGATCGCAGAACCCTGCTCACCACCCTTGCCGCCAGCGCGGCTGCCGCTGCCGCACCGTGGGCGCGCGCGCAGAACTACCCCGAGCAGCTCATCAAGTGGGTGGTGCCGTATCCGGCCGGCGGCGGCACCGACGTGATCGCGCGCACCCTGGCCGAAGCCATGCGGCAGACGCTGGGCCAGCAGATCGTCATCGACAACCGCCCCGGCGCCTCGACCAACATCGGCGCCGACCTGGTCGCCAAGGCCAAGCCCGACGGCTACACCATCATGTCGGCCGACAACGCGGTGCTGGCCTTCAACGAATACCTGTTCAGCAAGCTGCCCTTCAGCCCCGAAAAGGACTTCAGCTACATCGGCGCCATCGGCAGGTTCCCGCTCGCGCTGGTGGTCCATCCGGACTTCCCGGCCAAGGACTTCAAGGCCTTCCTGGCCTACGTGAAGGCCAACCCCGGCAAGGTCAACTACGCCTCGCCCGGCAACGGCTCGCCGCACCACCTGGCGATGGAGATGTTCAAGAACCGCACCAGCGCCTTCATCACGCACATTCCCTACCGCGGCGCGGCGCCGGCGATGGCCGACGTGATGGGCGGCCAGGTGCCGTGCATGTTCCTCGACCTTGCCTCGGGCCTTCCGATCATGCAGGGCAACAAGGTGCGCGTGCTGGCCATCGGTTCGGGCGCGCGCTCGAAGCTGCTGCCGGAGGTGCCGACGCTGGCCGAAGTGGGCGTGCCCAACAGCGAGGTATTCGCGTTCCAGGGGATTCTGGGTCCGGCCGGCTTGCCGGCGCCCGTGGTCGCCAAGCTCAACGCCGACTTGAACCGCGCCTTCGGCGTGCCGGCAGTGCAGAAGCGCTTCAGCGATTTCGGGATGGAGGCGATACCGGGGACGCCTCAGCAATTCGCTGCGTTGTCGCGTGCCGAGTCGAAGCGCTGGGGGCCGATCATCAAGTCGGCGGGGATCAAGCTGGATTGAAGACTTCACCAGCAGCTCGGTGGCCAGGTCTGCAGCGATGACCCCCTCGCGGCCGGCGAAGCCAGGCCTGTTCGGGGAACACCGCGGAACCGGCTTTGCCGGGCCGCTGGTGTTGCCAGGGGGTTGGCGGACCACACGAAGTGGGGGAGCCTGGGGGGTGAGCGCTACTTCGCGAAGGCCTTGCGCGACCCGTCCTCGAACACCTCGTCGTCGCGCTCCGGCTTGCCGTCGGCATCCCAGGTGCGTTCGCGCGTGACGCGGCCCTTGTCGTCGTAGATCGATTCGGCCATCAACGTGCCCTTGTCGCTGAAGCGCTGGTGCGTGCCGACGGCGATGCGGCGAAACCGGTCGATGAGCAGGTAGCGCCCGAGCGCGGCGCGCTGGCCGTTGTCGTGGAATTCGGTGATCTCCAGCTGGCGCGCATCGCCGGCCGTGCCGTAGCGGGCCTTGCTGCGCGGCTGTCCGTTGAGGTAGTAGCTCTCGTCGCTTTGCGGCTCGCCGGCCGCGTTCCAGCGCTGGTCGCGCACCAGCGTGCCCTTTTCCGAGAACTCCTGCTCGCGCTGCCTGATCGCGCCGCGTTCGACCAGCAGGAAGACCACTTCGCGGCGCTTGATGCCATCCGAAGACCAGCGCCGTTCGGTGCGCTGGTTGCCGCTGATCTCGTCCTGCACCGAAGGCTTGCCGTTGTCGTAGAGCTCCTCGCTGCGCACCCGCTTGCCGGCCGCATAGGCCAGCCGCGAACGCAGCGTGCCCTTGCTGTCGAACAGCTCCACCTGCGAGGGCCCGTTCACGAAGCCGCACAGCCGTGCATCGTCGACCGCCGGCGCCAGCATCGGCTTGTCGCCGCAGCGCAGTGCCGACAACTGGCCGCGCTCGGTGAACTCGGCCGAGGCACGTTCGCCCGGCTCGGCATAGAAGGCGATGCGGCGCACCTGGCCGCCGGGATGGAAGCTGCGCGTCAGGCCGGTTTCATGGCCGTTCTCGTAGATCGCCTCGCGCAGCACGCGGCCTGTGGGCGAGAACTCGCGTGCGCGGCCCTGCATGTTGCCGTTGGCGTTGACGCTGTGCTCCTTCACGAGCTTGCCCTTGTCGTAGTAGCGCACCAGGCCCATGAAGACGCCGTTCTGGATCTGCTGCTCGCGCATCAGCTCGCCGCTGTCGCGGTCCTTGCAGCGCATGAGGCCGGTCTTGCCTGCGGTGGTGTTGCCGTTGGCCGGATTCACGCTCTGGCCGTTGAGCTCGCAGTCCTGCACCGCATGCGCGGCGGGATGGAAGAGGGCGGCGAATACGGCAACGAGTCCGGCAATGCGCAGAGAAGTGACCATGGCGAAGCGGATGAAGTTCAGGTCATGCGTCGTAGACGGTGTCCAGCGATCGGAATCCCTTTGCCTCGATCGGGTTGCCGAAAGGGTCGCAGAAGAACATCGTCCATTGCTCGCCCGGTTGGCCTTCGAAGCGGACCTGCGGTTTCAGCACGAAGTCGGTGCCGGCCGCCTGCAGGCGCTCGGCCAGCGTGCGCCACGCGGGCAGCTCGAGCACGATGCCGAAGTGCGGCATCGGCACCAGCACGTCACCGACGTGGCCGGTGCGCGAGGTGGCGAAGGGCTCGCCGAGGTGCAGCGAGATCTGGTGGCCGAAGAAGTCGAAGTCGACCCAGGTGTCGGTGCTGCGGCCTTCGGCACAGCCGAGCAGGCCGCCGTAGAAGCGTCGCGCCTCATCGAGATCGCGGACATGGAAGGCAAGGTGAAATATGCTGCGCATGTAACAAGCATAGCCGCGCTGCTTCGCTTTGACACCCATGGATACAACTCCGATGACCTCGCCCACCGCCCCTCCCGCCCCTGATCCCACCACTCGGCTGCTGCACGCCGACCGCCATTTCGGCGTCGAGCAGGGCGGCGTGCACATGGCGGTGCACCCGTCGGTGCAGTACGGCTACGAGCGCGTCGAAGACCTGATCGGCGTGTTCCAGGGCACGCTGAAGAACCGCTTCAACTACGCGCGCCAGGGCACGCCGACCACCGCGGCGCTGGAGGCCAAGCTCACGGCGCTCGAGGAGGGCGTGGGCACCGTCTGTTTCGCGACCGGCATGGCCGCGGTCTCGGCCGTGTTCCTGACGCTGCTGCGCGCAGGCGACCACCTGGTCGCGAGCCGTCATCTGTTCGGCAACACCCACAGCGTGCTGGGCACGCTCCAGGGGCTGGGCATTCAAGTGGGCCTGGTCGACGCGTCGTCGGCGGCAGCGGTGGCCGATGCGCTCACGCCCGCGACCCGCATGGTGTTCGTCGAGACCATCGCCAACCCCGGCACGCAGGTGCCCGACCTGGCGGGCATCGGCCGGCTCTGCGCCGAACGCGGCCTCGTCTACGTGGTGGACAACACCATCACCTCGCCGGCCCTGTTCCGGCCCAAGACGGTGGGCGCGAGCCTGTCGCTCAACTCGCTGACCAAGACCATCGCCGGCCACGGCAATGCGCTTGGCGGTGCGGTGACCGACACCGGCCTCTTCGACTGGAGCGGCTTCCCCAACATCTTTGCCGGCTATCGCCAGGGCGATGCGAAGCAGTGGGGCTTGGTGCAATTGCGCAAGAAGGGGCTGCGCGACCTGGGCGGCTCGTTGAGCTCGGACCATGCCCATCGCATCGCCGTCGGCGCCGAAACCCTGGCCCTGCGCGTCGCGCAGAGCAGCGCGACGGCCCTGTCGCTGGCCCGCTTCCTGGAGAGCCATCCGGCGGTGGCGCGCGTGCACTACCCGATGCTCGAATCGCATCCGCAGCATGCATTGGCGCGCGCACATTTCGCTTCGGGCGCCTGGCTGCTGTCCTTCGAGCTGCAGGATCCGCAGGCCTGCATACCCGTCATCAACCGGCTCCAGATCCCGATCAAGGCGACCGGCATGGGCGATACGCGCACGCTGATCATTCCGGTGGCGCCGACCATCTTCTGGGAGGCCGGTCTCGCGAGGCGGGCCGAGATGGGCATTGCGGAGGGGCTGATCCGCGTCTCGGTCGGGCTCGAGCGCGAGAGCGATCTGGTCGCCGATTTCGCGGCGGCGCTGGCATGAGCCGCCGGGCCGCTCCCAAGGCGAATACCGCAGCGCGCAGCGCGGAGGTTGCCTGATGACCGGCTGGCTTTCCCGTCTGCGCTGGCATCGTGCGCTGTGTGCCCTCGGCTTCGCGTTCCTGTGCGCCGGCGCCGCGCCCGCCTTTGCGGCCGACGAAGGCAGCGCCAAGCCCTTCTGCCCGCCGCCGGCCGCCATGCCCGACCTGTCGGCCGAGGCCATGCGGCGCGCGATGCAGCAGGCGATCGACCGCGGCCTCTTGTGGCGCATCGAGAAGGACGGCCGCAGCTCCTGGCTCTACGGCACCATGCACCTGGGCAAGGCCGAGTGGATGGTGCCGGGGCCGCGCGTGCTGCGCGCGCTGATGCAGAGCGACACGCTGGTGCTCGAACTCGATTTGCTCGATCCGGCGACGCTGGCCGTGTTCAGCGCGCCAGCTGACCAGGCGGCCAGCGCGCGCGTGCTCACGCCGGAACGGCAGCGCCGCCTGGACCGGCAAGCTGCCGCCGCCTGCCTGCCCCAGGGCGCGCTGGCCCGGCTGCGGCCGATCCTGCAGGTCACGACGCTGTCGATGCTCGCGGCGCGCTCCGAGGGGCTGTATGGCGACTACGGCAGCGAGGCCTTTCTCGCCGGCCTGGCGCGCGCCCGCGGCAAGCCTATCGTCGCGCTCGAGACCGCAACGGACCAGTTGAAGATGCTCGGCGGCGATTCCGAGGCGGAGGAGGGCGAGCAGATCGACCAGGCCCTCGACGAACTCGAATCGGGCCGGACCGGCGCGCTGGCGGGCGAGCTGGCGCAGGCCTGGGCGCGCAACGACTGGGCCCGGCTCGACAGCTACACGCAATGGTGCGATTGCATGCGCACGCCCGCCGATCGGCGCGCGCTCAAGCGCCTGCTCGACGATCGCAACCCCGGCTTGGCCGATGGCATCGCGCGCCTGCATGCGCGGGGCCAGCGCGTGTTCGGCGCGGTCGGCGCATTGCACATGGTCGGACCGACGGGCCTGCCGGCGCTGCTGGCGGCGCGCGGCTTTCGCGTGACGGCGGTAGTGCCCGGCCCTTGAGTGCAGGACTGGCCGATAATCGCCGCCTCATGTCCTGCCTGCGCCACGCCCGCCACCTCGGCCGCTTCGTGCTGCTGTGGTTCGCGCTGTCGCTGGGCGTGGCGGTCGCCTCGCCGATCGTGAATCCGCAGGCGGCGGAGCTGGTCTGTTCCAGTGCCGGCGCCGTCAAGATGGTCGTGCAGACCGACGACGGCGCGCAGGAGCTGGGCATGAGCCACATGGACTGCCCGCTGTGCGTGTTGACCGGCGCGCCGCCACCCGCAGCAGCGGCTGCGCTGCCGAGTCCTCTCCCGCTGGCCCATGCGGTCCAGCCCATTCCGGCCGCACGCATCGCCGCGGCCACCGCCGCGCCGCTGCCCGCGCGCGGGCCGCCTTCCTTCTCCTGAACTTTTCATTCGTCGCAGCGCAGCACCCGCGGGGTGCCGGCTGCCGGCCGACCTGGCCTGAAGTTCTGGAGAGAATCCGTGAGAGAGAAACCCCTGGCCCTGGCGTTCGCCGTGGCCGTTCCCTGGGCCGCGCCGGCAATGGCGCAAGACGCGGCATCGCCGCCTGAAGGCCTGATTCGTTCCCTCGGCACCGTCACCGTGACCGGTGGCCGGCCGAGTTCGCTGCCGACGCAGATTCCCACCACCATCGAAGGCGTGACGCGCGAGCAGATCGGCGAGACGGTGAACGCCACCGACAGCGAGGACGCGCTCAAGTACCTGCCGAGCCTGGTGGTGCGCAAGCGCTACATCGGCGACTTCAACCACGCGGTGCTCGCGACGCGTGCCTCGGGCACCGGCAACAGCGCCCGCTCGCTGGTGTTTGCCGACGGCATCCCCTTGTCGAACCTGCTGGGCAACGGCGCCACCTTCGCGCCGCGCTGGGGCATGGTCTCGCCGGAGGAGATCGAGCGCGTCGATGTGCTCTACGGCCCGTTCTCGGCCGCCTACTCGGGCAACGCGGCCGGCGCTGTGGTCGATTACGTGACGCGCATGCCGACGCAGTTCGAGGCGCATGCCAAGCTCACGGGTTTTCGCTCGAACTTCGATCTCTACGGCAGCCATTCCTCGCCCGCCGGCAACCAGGTCGATCTCTCGCTCGGCAGCCGCAGCGGCGACTGGTCGTGGTGGCTCGGCCTGAGCCGCACGCAAAGCAAGGGCCAGGCGCTGGTGTTCGCCAACCGTCTGCTGAGCGCGGGCACGGTGGGCAGTGCCGGCACGCCGGTCACCGGCGCGGTACCGGGGCTCAACCCTTCGAACCAGCCCTGGTGGCTGCTCGGCGGCACGACGATCTACGACACGACCCAGGAGCAGGCCAAGATCAAGCTGGCTTACGATTTCTCGCCCACGCTGCGCGCCACCTACACGCTGGGCACCTGGAACAACAGCACGAGCGGCACGGTCGACAGTTGGTTGCGCGACCGCTTCGGCCAGCCGGTCTATTCGGGCCGTGTCAACATCGCCGGCCGCGTCTACAACCTCGACACGCCCAGCGCCGCCTTCGCCCCGACCCAGACCGATCTGCGGCACACCATGCATGGCCTCTCGATCAAGAGCAACACGCAGGGGCAGTTCGACTGGGAGGTCGCGGCCAGCCTGTTCGACTACGCGGGCGACATCGCGCGCACGCCGACTGCGGCGCTGCCCGCTGCCTTCTACGGCGGCGCGGGGCGCATCACCGACATGGACGGCACCGGCTGGGACACCCTCAAGGCCGCCGGCACCTGGCGTCCGAGCGGGTCCGCCGAGGGCATCGGCGCCCATGTGCTCGACTTCGGATTCCAGCAGGAGCGCTACAAGCTGCGCACGCTGGTGAGCAATACGCCCGACTGGATCGAGGGCGGGGCCACGAGCCGCTTCTCGGCCTTCACCGGCAACACCGAGCTGCAGTCGCTCTACGCGCAGGACACGTGGCGCTTCGCCCGGAACTGGAAGACCACGCTCGGCCTGCGCCACGAGCGCTGGCAAGCCGACGGCGGCACGCTCGCCAACGCGACGGCCGTGCGAGCCTTTCCGACCCGTACCGACAGCTACAACTCGCCCAAGGCCGCGATCGCCTGGCAGGCCTCGCCCGAGTGGCTCTTCAAGGCATCGACCGGCCGCGCGGTGCGCATGCCCACGGTGAGCGAGCTCTATCAGGGCTCGATCGAGGGCAACACCATCCTCAACAGCGACGCGACGCTGCGGCCCGAGCGTTCGGTCACGACCGAGCTGAGCGCGGAACGCGATCTCAAGCGCTGGGGTATCGACGGCCTGCTGCGCACCACGCTGTTTTTCGAACGGACGAAGGACGCGCTCTACAGCCAGCAGCTGCGCCCGGGCGTCACCACGGTGCAGAACGTCGATGCGATCCGCACCCGCGGACTGGAGCTCGCCTTCCAGGGCGCCGACGTCGGCATCCAGGGGCTGGACCTCTCCGCCAGCCTGACGCTGGCCGATTCCGAGATCACCGCCAACCGCGGCTTTCCCGCCAGCGTGGGCAAAGCGCAGCCGCGCGTGCCGCGCACCCGCGCCACGCTGCTCGCCACCTACGGGCCCGACGCCCGCTGGTCATACTCCATCGGCGCGCGCTACAGCGGCAGGCAGTACGGTTCGCTCGACAACAGCGATCCGAACGGTTCCGCCTACATGGGCTTCAGCAAGTACTTCGTCGCCGACGTGCGCGTGCGCTATCGGATCGACAGGCAGTGGAGCGCAGCCTTCGGCATCGACAACCTCAACAACAACAAGTACTGGGCTTTCCACCCCTACCCGCAACGCACCTTCGTGGCCGAACTCAAGTTCGACCTTTGACTTTGACTCACACTCCCAAGGACCGTCCCCATGAACCTCTCGATCGCCATCAGAACCCTCGCGCTCTGCGCTGCCTTGACGGGCGCCGCCGGTGCTTTTTCGCAAACACCCGCCGCCGTCCAGGTGCGCGACGCCTGGGTGCGCCAGTCGGTGCCCGGCCAGAGCGGGACCGGCGCTTTCATGAAGCTCACCGCGCCGGCCGGCGCGCGGCTGGTCGGCGTCTCGACGCCCTTGGCCGGTGTAGCGGAAGTACACGAAATGAAGATGGAGGGCGACACGATGCGCATGCGCGCCGTGCCCGGCCTCGATCTGCCGGCCGGCAAGACCGTCGAGCTCAAGCCAGGTGGCTACCACCTGATGCTGATGGACCTCAAGCAGCCGCTGGCCGAGGGTGCCAGCGTGCCGGTCACGCTGCGCTTCGAGGACGCGAGGGGCAAAACGAGCACGCTGGAACTCAAGCTGCCGGTGGGCGCGCCGGCCGATGGCGCGGCGGCGCCGGCGCACAACCACAAGCACTAGCTTTAGCGCCTGCCGCGGCGCCAAAAGCGCATCCCCTTGGAGTAAGCTGCCCGGACAAGAATCACTCTCCAGGAGACCTCCCCATGAGCGACGCGAGCAAGCCTTTCGCCTTCAGCCAGTTCGTCCCGGGCTTCGACTTCCTCCAGAGCCTCGCGAGCGGTGCTGCGGGGAGCGCGAGCACGGTGCCCGGCATGCCGAGCCTGTCGAGCTGGGTGGCGCCGACCTTGAGCGTCGAAGAGGTCGACAAGCGCATCCAGGAACTCAAGACCGTGCAGTACTGGCTGGAGCAGAACGGTCACGCGCTCAAGGCCACCATCCAGGCGCTCGAGGTGCAGAAGATGACGCTCTCGACGCTGCGCGGCATGAATGTGCGCATGGAGGATCTGGCCAACGCGTTCACGCGGCAAGCGACGGCACCTGTCGCCGCGCCGGCGCCGCGCGCTGCACCGCCGGCTCCGCCGCCTGTGCCGGAACCGGAGGACGAGCCGGAAGACGAACCCGAAGACATCGAGACGCCGGTCGCGGCAGCCCGGGGCAACGGGCGCGGCAAGACCTCGGCGACTGCCGTCGCATCGTCGGACGCATCCGCCGGCGTGGTCGACCCGCTGCAATGGTGGGGCGCGCTCACGCAGCAGTTCCAGCAGATCGCCAGTTCGGCCCTGCAGGACGCGTCCCAGCTGAAAATGCCGGACACGGCCAAGCCGCTGGCCGATGCGGTCGGCAATGCGATGGGCACCGCATCGGGCAAGAAGCCGGCACGCAAGACGGCCGCGGCCGCCACGAAGAAGGCGCCGGCTGCGCCCGGCGCGGCCAAGAAATCCACGGCGCCGGCGCGCAAGCGAGCGCGCGGACGCTGATCCCCACACCGAACCACGCCAGAGAGCCGAGTCCATGAAGCTGTTTCCCTCCGGTCACGCCACCCATCCGCAATGGCGCATGGCGGCCGGGCTCGTGCTGGCCCAATTGCGGGCGCAGATGGCGTTGCCCGACTACGCACGTTCGCCCACGCTGGGCTTGCTCTACATCACCGACCACTACGCCGAGGATGCGCAGGAGATCCTCGACCACCTCGGCGCCGAGTTGCCCGAGATCACCGACTGGTCGGGCACCGTGGGCATCGGCGTCTCGGCCAACAACGCCGAGTACTTCGACGAGCCGGCACTCAGCGTGATGCTGTGCCAGCTCCCGAGCGACCAATACCGCGTGTTCTCGGGCGTGGCGCCGCTCGCCAGCACCGAGATGAGCGGCTTCGCGGCGCACACGGCGCTCGTGCATGCCGACCCGGCCACGCCCGAACTCGCCGAGCTGATCGCCGAGATGGCGGGCCGCACCGACACCGGCTACCTGTTCGGCGGCCTCTCCTCGGGCCGCGCCGGATCGCTGCAGTTCGCCATCGGCGGCAACGGCAATATCCGCGGCCACGGCGCCGCGGGCGGCGTGTTCTCGGGCGGGCTTTCGGGCGTGGTGTTCGGCGAGGGCGTGCGTGTGGTGTCCAGGGTTACCCAGGGCTGCCAGCCTGTGTCGCGCGAGCGCGTGATCACCGAAGCCGACGGCAACCTGCTGCTGCGGCTCGACGGCGAGCCGGCGCTCGACGTGCTGCTGGCCGAGCTCGGCGTTTCGCTGGAGGCGCCGCAGGAGGCGATCGATGCCGTGCGCGCCACGCTGGTCGGCCTGGTCGATGCCGGCAGCGACAGCATCCGTCGCACCGGCGACCTCGGCGCCGACGTGCTGGTGCGCCACATCATCGGCCTCGACCCCACGCGTCGCGGCGTCGCGATCGCCGACACGGCCGAAGCCGGCATGCGCATGACCTTCTGCCGCCGCAATGCGCAGGCCGCGCGCGCCGACCTGATGCGCGTGTGCGCCGAGGTCCGCGAAGAACTCGAACCCCAGGAGCAGACGCTCGCGACCGCACGCGCCGTCGCGGCCGGCGAAGCCGAGGCCGCGCCCCATCCGGCGCGCCGCATCGCCGGCGCCGTGTACGTGAGCTGCTCGGGCCGCGGCGGCCCGCATTTCGGTGCGCCCGGGGCCGAGCTGCAGATCGTGCGCCATGCGCTCGGCGACGTGCCGCTGGTCGGCTTCTTCGCCGCCGGCGAGATCGCACGCCATCACCTCTACGGCTACACCGGCGTGCTGACCGTGTTCACCGCGGACGACTGAAAACTCACTGCCCTGCGTGCGCGAAAGCGCGAGAGTCCGGCGGGGAACACCGCGGAACCGGCTTTGCCGGGCCGCCGGTGTTGCCCCCGGAGAGGGGGTGGCGGACCACACGAAGTGGGGGAGCCTGGGGGTGAGTTCAATCCCGCAGGAAGCGTTCGGTCAGAAGCACCCAGTACGCGGAGCCGATGGTGACGTTGTCGTCGTTGAAGTCGTAGCCGGGGTTGTGCACCATGCAGGCGCCGTGGCTGTCGCCCTCGCCATTGCCGATCAGCAGATAACTGCCGGGCACGCGCTCGAGCATGAAGGCGAAGTCCTCGCTGCCGGGCAGCGCCGGCGCCTGCAGCGTGACGCGCTCCGGGCCGAGCAGTTCGAGCGCCACTTCGCGCGCGAAGGCGGTTTCCTCGGGCGTGTTGACCAGCACCGCATAGCCGGGCCGCCAGTCGATCTGCGCCTTGACGCCGAAGCTCTCTGCCTGTGCCGCGACGAGCGCCTTGATGCGCTCTTCGAGCCTGCCGCGCACCTCGCGGTCGAGCGCGCGCACGCTGATCTCCAGCACGGCGCTCTGCGGGATCACGTTGTTGGCCTTTCCGGCATGGATGGCGCCCACCGTGACCACGGCCATCTGCAGCGGGTCGATGTTGCGCGACACCACGGTCTGCAGCGCCATCACGATGCTGGCCGCGGCGACGATAGGGTCGGCGGTGCGGTGCGGCATCGCGCCATGGCCGCCGATGCCGGCGAGCGTGACGGTGGCGTAGTCCGACGAGGCCATCGCCGGGCCTTCGCGCAGCGCCAGCCGGCCTTGCGGCAGGCCCGGCATGTTGTGCATCGCGAAGATCGCGTCGCACGGGTACTTGTCGAACAGGCCGTCCTCCATCATCCGCAGCGCGCCGCCGCCGCCTTCCTCGGCCGGCTGGAAGATCAGGTTCAGCGTGCCGTCGAAGCGGCCGCGTTCGGCGAGATGGTGTGCGGCGGCCAGCAGCATGGCCGTGTGACCGTCGTGGCCGCAGGCATGCATCACGCCGGCGTGGCTGCTCGCGTAGGCGAGGCCGGTGGCTTCGTCGATCGGCAGCGCATCCATGTCGGCGCGAAGGCCGAGCCGGCGCTTGCCCTTGCCGCGCACCAGCCGGCCCACCACGCCGGTGCCGCCGAGGCCGCGCTCGACCGCGTAGCCCCAGCTCTCCAGCTTCGCGGCGACCAGCGCCGAGGTGCGGTGCTCGTCGAAGGCAAGTTCGGGATGGTGGTGGATGTCGCGCCTGAGGCCGATGAATTCGCCGGCCTGCGCGTGCAATTGTTCGAGGAGTGTGCTCATGAGGCCAGCTTACTGCGGCTGCAGGTTGATCGACTTGGCGATGTTGCGGTAGCGCGCCGTTTCGGCCTCGAAGAACTTCGCCGATTCGGCCAGCGACATCGGCGCCGAAGCCACCTGCGTCTGGGCCGCGAGCTGGGCGCGCACGGCCGGGTCCTTCAGGGTCGCGCCGATCGCCTTGTGCAGGCGCTGCACCACTTCTTCCGGCGTGTTCTTCGGCACCATGAAGCCGCTCCAGATCTTGTAGGAGAAGTTCTTCAGCTCCTTGCCTTCGCTCACGGCCGGCACGTTCTTGAGCAGCTCGGAGCGCTGCGCGCCAAGCTGGCCGATCACCTTGAGCCGGCCCTGCTCGGCCAGCGCGCCCATGGCCGCGCTGTAGACCAGCACCGCGAAGTCCACCTGGCCGCCGCCGATGTCCTGCAGGAGCGGTGCGTTGCCCTTGTACGGCGCATGCATGAGCTTGATGCCGGCCTGCTGCTGCACGCTCTCGAGGATCAGGTGATAGAGCGATCCGACGCCCACGCTGCCGTAGCTCAGCGGCGCGTCGCCGGACTTGCGCGCCAGCGCGATCAGCTCGTCGACGGTGTTGGCCGGCAGGTCCTTGCGCGCGACGAAGACCATCACGGCGTCGGTCACCGGATGCACGAGGCGGAAGTCCTCGGCCTTGAGCTTGACGGCCGCATTGGCCAGCGGCGAGAGGATCACCTCGTTCGGCGAGCCCTGGAAGATGTAGTAGCCGTCGGCGGGCGCCGCCAGCACCTTCTGCGCAGCCATCGCGCCGCTGACGCCACCGAGGTTCTCCACCACGACCTGCTGGCCCAGTTCCTTGCCCAGCGGCACGGTGAAGATGCGCGCGGCCGCGTCGGAGGGCCCCCCGGCCGGATAGGGAACCATCAGGCTGACGGGCTTCGTTGGATAGGTCTGCGCGAAGGCCGTGCTTGCGGCGAGCATGAGGCCGGCAAGAAGTAGGGTGCGCGAAGGTCGGGACAACGGTTTCATCGGGGCTCCGGTGGATGCGAGCGAATCGTAGGAGTCATCAATCCGAACGTCCAATGCATTGTTGTCTGCATTAGCATGACTTCGATGCACTACTTTGCCGGGCACCCACGATGACGCTGGTTCAACTAAGGCATCTGATCTCGCTCGCAAAGAGCGGCTCCTTCAGCAAGGCCGCACAGGCCCAGCACCTGACCCAGCCGGCGTTGAGCCGCAGCATCCGCGCGCTCGAGGACGAACTGGGTATGCCGCTGTTCGACCGGGTCGGACGCCGCAACGAACTCACCGCTTTCGGGCGCGAAGTGCTGAACCGCGCGCGCCAGCTGGTGTTCGAGGCCGACGAGTTGCGCGACAGCGGCCGGCTAATGCGCGAGGGGCAGGGCGGCGTGATCCGCATCGGCATGGGCTCGGGTCCCGGCGCGATGCTGATGACGCCTTTTCTGATGCGCATGGCGACCCGCCATCCGAAGATGCGCGTGGTCGTGTCGCGCGGCGGCACCGATTTGCTGGCGCAGGCGTTGCGCGCGCGCACGCTCGATGCGCTGGTGGTCGATGCGCGTTCGCTGAAGCCCGCGGCCGACCTGGAGCTGAGCGCACTGCACGAAATGCGTGGCGTCTTCATGTGCCGCCGCGGCCATCCGCTCGCGCGGCTTCGCAGCGGGGTGAGCTTCGAGGCGGTTCAGCGCTATCCCGTAGCCTCCACGCCGCTGAGCGACGAGGTGGCGCGCACCTTGGTCGAGGCCTATGGACCCGAGGCGCACCCGGCACTCTGCGTGACGCTGCAGTGCGAGGAAGTCCCGAGCCTGGTGGAGGTGGTGCGCCGGAGCGACGCCGTGCTGCTGGCCATTCGCGCGGCGGCGCCAGACCTGGTCGAGCTGAAGATGAAACCCGAGCTTAATGGCGTCGCGCGTTTCGGCCTCGTGACCTTGCGCCGGCGCACCGAGGCGCCGGCGCTGCCGATCCTGCGCGAGCTGATGCAGGAGTTGCTGCGCGACTGAGACTGGGACCTAGCAGGCTGCTGAAATACCTCATTCGAAAGTCCCCCGTAAGTAGGCCTGGGGCGTTGTCTTTGCAGACCCACAAAACCTGCTCCGATGCGCGGCCCTGACACATTCACCGAAGGTTTGTTCACCATGAGACGGCTGGACGACTTCGTTCCCGCCGACCATCCGCTGCGCCGCATCCGGGTGATGGTCAATGAGGCGCTGGCCAAGATGGACGAGTTGTTCTCTCGGATGTACGAGGCCGACATCAAGGGCGGCCGCCCGAGCATCGCGCCGGAGAAGCTGCTTCGCGCGATGCTGTTGCAGATTCTGTTCAGCATCCGCTCGGAGCGCCAGCTCATGGAGCAGACGCAATACAACATGCTGTTTCGCTGGTTCATCGGCCTGGCGATGGACGACGCGGTGTGGGTGCCGACGGTGTTCAGTAAGAACCGCCAGCGCCTGATTGAGCACGACGCGGTCGTCGCCTTCTTCAACGAAGTGCTGGAGACGGCGGAGAACAAGGATTGGTTGTCGGGAGAGCACTTCAGCGTCGATGGCACGCTGATCCAGGCCTGGGCCGGACACAAGAGCTTCGTTGGCAAGGACGGTGACGACGATGGCGCCAGCGGCGGGGACTTCAAGGGGCAGCGACGCAGCAACGAAACGCACGAGTCGAAGACCGATCCCGATTCGAGGCTGTACCGCAAGGGCAAGACTGCCAGCGAGTTGCGCTACATGGGACACACGCTCACCGACAACCGTCACGGCCTGGTCGTTAACGCCATGGTCACGCAGGCCGACGGCTTTGCCGAGCGTGAAGCGGCCAAGGTCATGATCAGGGACGCACGTCAAGCCACCGCGAGTCCGGATACCGAGGTCACGCTGGGCGCCGACAAGGGCTATGACGCGGCCGAGTTCATCGAGGCGCTGCATCGCATGAAGGTCACGCCGCACGTGGCGCAGAACAAATCGGGGCGTCGCTCGGCGGTGGCCGACGAGATCGCTCGGAGCGAGGGCTATGCGATCTCGCAGCGCAAGCGAAAGCTCATCGAGCAAGGCTTCGGCTGGGCCAAGTTCGTCGGCCCCATCCGGCAGGTGATGGTGCGCGGCATCAAGAAAGTCGACCAGTTGTTCGTGCTGACGATGGCCGCCTACAACTTGGTGCGCATGCGGACCTTGGCAGAAGTCCGTCCGTTGGCCGCGTAGCGGGCCAGTGAGAGCCCCAAACGCGCCTCAAAACGGGGGAAACAGGGATGGCAGCGGACTTGGGACGCCGAAATCACAAGAATGCCGTCTTCAGTGCGCTGGGCGCCTTCGGCGTGCCTGGTACTTCAGCAGCCTGCTAGGAGGTGGCGAAAGCGAAGTCGACCTCGGGCTTGAGGCCGCTCACGATGCGCGCGATCGATTTGCCCGAGCCGCAGGCGTGGGTCCAGCCCAGCGTGCCGTGGCCGGTGTTGAGGAACAGGTTCGGCAGCTTCGTTTTGCCGATCAGCGGCACGTTGCTGGGCGTCGCCGGCCGCAGTCCGGTCCAGAACTGGGCTTGCGTGCTGTCGCCGGCGCCAGGGAACAGCTCTTCGACGCGCCGCACGATGGCCTCGCAGCGCACGCGGTTCAGGTCACGGTCGTAGCCGTTGAGTTCGGCCGTGCCGGCGATGCGCAGGCGGTCGCCGGTGGCCGAGGTGTAGCGCGAGAACACCAGCTTGTACTCGTCGTCGGTCAAAGAGACCTGGTGCGCCTTCGAGGCATCCTTCACCGGCAGCGTGACCGAGTAGCCCTTGGCCGGGTAGATCGGCAGCCGGATGCCCAGCGGCGTCGCGTAGAGCGGGCTCAGCGAGCCCATCGCCAGCACGAAGGCGTCGCCGCGGATGCGCTGGAAGCGGCCTTCGTTGTCTGTCGCTTCCACGTGGTCGATGCTGCCGCCTGCTTCGCGCAGCGCGGTCACGGTGTGGCTCATGAGGAAGTTCACGCCGGCCGCAGAGGCCAGTGCGACCAGTTCGCGCGCGAAGCGGTTGGCATCGCCAGATTCGTCTTCGGCCGTGTAGGTGGCGCCGGCCAACTGGGGCCGGATGTGGGCTAGCGCGGGCTCGATCTTCACCGCCTCGTCGGCCGAGATCACCTGGCGCTCGCAGCCCAGTGCGCGCATCTGCTCGGCCGGCTTCAGTGCGCCGTCGAATTCCTTCTGGGTCGTATAGAAGTGCAGGATGCCCTGGGTGCGCTGGTCGTAGCTGAGACCGGTGTCGCGGCGCAGCTGCTGCAGCGTGTCGCGGCTGTAGGTGCCCAGGCGCACGATCTGCTCGATGTTGTGGCGCGTGCGCGCCGGCGTGCATTCGCGCAGGAACTGCAGGCCCCAGAGCCACTGGCGCATGTCGGCGCGGATGCGAAAGAGGAGCGGTGCATCTTCCTTGCCGAGCCATTGCAGCACCTTGAGCGGCGCGCTCGGGTTGGCCCAGGGTTCGGCATGGCTGACCGAGATCTGGCCGCCGTTGGCGAAGCTGGTTTCGGCAGCCGGTGTGGCCTGCCGGTCGATCACGGTCACTTCGTGGCCGAGTTGCTGGAGGTAGTAAGCCGAGGTCACGCCGAGCAGGCCGGCGCCGAGAACGATCACGCGCATTTCGAGAACCTTTGAGGTTGCAGCGCTTGAACGCAACGGAAACGGAAGCTCGAAAAAGAAAGCAACCGGACCATGCGTCCAAGTTGCCGCTCCCCCTGTCCTCGGTACCTGAGAGATTCACCCGCTGCGCCCGCAGCAGGTTTGCTCCTTCGGTGCATCACATGGCGTGATGGCTCTCCAGACGGCTTTGACAGTTGATGCAGTACAGGCTCATCGCGTGAGCCGACCTGAGCGTTTATGGGAGTTTGCGCCTTCGGTGGAGCCGCTTCCCGCGGCCCGCTCTCCTGCAGTGCAGCAATTGTAAGGCGGCGAGGACGCGCGCGGCTACGGATTTCTGAAGGCGAACTCGAGCTCGGGCCTGAGGCCGCTCACGATCCGGGCAATCGACTTGCCGGCGCCGCAGGCGTTGATCCAGCCGCGCGCGCCCGGCGCGACATTGAGGAACAGGTTGAACAGGCGGGTCTTGCCGATCATCGGCAGCCCGTCCCGGCTGACGGCATGCACGACCGTCTCGAGGGAGGCATGCGCCGTGTCGGCCGCGCCGGGCAGCAGCGTTTCGATGCGGCGCAGGATGGCGTCGACGCGGTCCGAATCGGGCTCGCTCTCTTCGTCGAAGCTGGCGCGTACCGTGGCGGAGACCCGCAGGCAGTCGCTGCCCGGCGTTTCGATGCGCCGGATGCCCAGCTTGCCCTGCCGGTCGCGCAGCGCGACGCGCGGTGCGCGGGTCGCGTCCTTGAGAGGGATCGTGACGATGTATTCGCGCAGGAAGCGAAAAGGCATGGCGATCTTCAGCTTTTCGGCGTGCATCGCGCTGGAGATGCCGAGCGCCAGCACATAGGCCTGGCCGCGCAGGACGACGGGCTGGCCGTCGGCATCGAGCAGCTCGACATGGTCGATGCGGCCTGCGCGCTCCTCCAGGGAGATCACCGTGTGCTGGGTCAGGAAGCGCACGCCGGCCGCGCGGCACAGGAACACCATGCTGGCCGCGAACTGGGCCGGGTCGCGCGCCGCCGGATCGTCGAGCGAATAGGCTGCGCCGGCGAGCTCGCCGCGCAGGGCCTGCAGGGCCGGCTCGATGCGCAGCGCCTCTTCGGCCGAGACCAGGCGCTCCTCGCATCCCAGATCTTTCCAATGAGAGGCGCGCGCCAGCCGGGCGTTGAAGGCGTCGGCATCGGTGTAGATGCTCAGCAGGCCCGGGTTGCGCTGGCCCGGGGGCACGCCGGCTTCGTCGCGCAACGAACGCACGATGTCGCGGCTGTAGGCGCCCAGCCGGACGAGGTGTTCGATCGGCTTGGATTTCGGCGCCTCGCCGATGGCGCGATCGAGCAGCTTCGCGAAGCGTCGCCGCAGGCGCACGTACAGCCCCACCCATTTCGCGCGGGCGGCACGGCGAGCGGCGGATTGCCGAAGAAGCTGGTCGGCCGCGGCCGTGACGACCGTGTCGACGCGCCCGCGCGCCTTGGCGGCCGGCGTGGCATGCCTGTCGACCACCGTCACTTCGTGGCCCAGCTGTTGAAGGTAATAGGCCGATGTCACGCCGAGCAAGCCGGCGCCGAGTACAACCACGCGCATGTCCAGATCCTTTTGGGATGGCATGAACGGCGGGTTTGGGCGCTCACTGTGCGGAGCTGCCGTAACCCGGGGTTCAGATGCCGCTCCCCCTGTCCTTGGTACCTGAGAGATTCATCCGCTGCGACTTGCAACGGACTTGCTCCTTCGGCGCATCACCTGGCGTGATGACTCTCCAGACGGCAATTGACTAAATGAGCAGTGATTCGAACCGATGCAAGGTTCACCTGAGCGTTCATGGGAGTTTGCGCCAACGGTGGGATGTCGATGCATCCGCTTTTCTGCGGTAAGAATCTTAGCTTAGAAACCGGTTTCCTGGCCGTCACGCGCGGCGCAGGCGGGTGAACAGCTCGAACTCCCAATTGCGCATGCCCAGCAGCAGCGTGTAGCCCTCGCGCTCCTTGGGCGAGAGCTTCTGGTCGGTCTGGTGTTGCTGGGCGAAATCCTGGGCCACGCGCTGCAGCCGGTCCAGAAAGGCCGGCGCCAGCGAGCGGCTGATCGAGCCGTGAACCAGCAGCAGGCCTTCGGCCGGCCCGTCGAAGCCGCCTCGGTAGTAGTCGAGCACCACGTTCTCGCGGAAGAAGTCCATCACCGGCCCGTGCGGGCGCCAGCGGAAGGTTTTGGCGAGTTTCAGGCGGTAGCGGTTCAGCGGCCGGAGCTCGATGATGCCGATGCGGTCGAGTTGCGCGAGGTAGCCGATGCATTCCGCCTCGCTGATCCGGTAGGCGGTCACGATCTGCTCCAGCGTCCACTGGCTCAGGACGCAGATGGCCAGGAGCAGCAGCTTCTTGTCCTTGACCACGGCCTTTTCCTGCTCGAGCGTCAATTCCTTGAGCAGCGGCTGCGCATCGGCCACGCGGCGGGCGAGTTCGGCGAAGTCGATCTTGAGTGCACGGCAGATCGCATCGACCCGCGTGAGCGGCATGTCGCCCTTGGCGAGCATGCGCTTGACGCTGGATTCGGCCATGTCGAGCGACTTGGCGAGATCCGCATAGGTCATGCGGGCGGTTTTGAGCTCGTTCTTGAGAGCCTGCACAAGGTCGACGGTGGTGCTCATGGCGGGAGTATTGGGATTTGATACCTGAGGTCGTGAAAAAGTACTCCGTATCGATTCTCGATGCTCCCGGAGCGGTTGACAACCTACATTCCGCCGCACACACATCACCCGGAGCCCGCCATGCCTCTGCCTTGTCTGACCCGCCGCGAACTTGGCCTCTTGTCCCTCTTCGTCCTGCTCCTGCTGCTTGCGATCGCCGGCCCGGCCCTGCCGGCGCCCGGCCTGGGCGGCGCGCCTTTCGCCGACGACCGCGGTTGGCACGGCGTGCCCTATGCGATGGACGTGCTGAGCAACCTGCCTTTCGCGGTGATCGGCGTCTGGGGGCTGCGCTGGCTGCGCTGGCTGGAACGGGCGCACGAGGAGGCGCAGGACGCCGCGCCGCTGCCCCAGGCCATGGCCCAGCCGCCGGTCAACACGCTCGACTGCGCCTGGATGTTCTTCGCGGGCCTGATCCTCATCGCCGCCGGCTCGGCCTTCTACCACCTGCAGCCCGACGGCCTGCGGCTGGCGGCGGACCGCGCCGGCATGGCGGTGGCCTTCGCCGGCCTGATCGGCTGTGCCGTCTGCGAGCGAGTCAGCGCCCGCGCCGGCTGGCCGGCCGCCTGGTTCACGCTGACCGGCGGTCTGCTGGCGGTGGCCGTCCACCAGGTGAGCGGCAACGTGCTGCCGTGGGCGCTGGTCCAGTTCGGCGGCATGGCGCTGGTGCTCGCGCTGGCACTTGCCAAGCCCCTGGACGGCGCCATCGGCCTCAGGCTCGGCTGGGTGATCTTCTTCTACGCGCTGGCCAAGCTGCTCGAGCTGTCGGACCATGCCATTTACGAAGCGACGCATCATCTGATGTCGGGCCACAGCCTCAAGCACCTGGTCGCGGCGCTGGCGGCGCTGCCGGTGCTGCATGCGCTGCAGTCCATGGGACGGCAGACGCTGCGGCACAATCCGGGCGCGGCCGCGGTGACGGCCTGAGGAACCCGCCAGGGAATTCGCATGACAGCACCGGTCGACGCCTCCATTGCCATCGCGCCCGAAGCGCATGCGCACGCCAATCAATTCGCCTTGCTCGGGCAGCGGAGGTTCGGCCCGTTCTTCTGGACCCAGTTCGCTGGCGCGGCGAACGACAACCTCTTCAAGTTCGCATTCACCGTGATGGTGACCTACCAGCTGCAGCTGGGCTGGATGCCGCCGGCCATGGCGGGATTGGCCATCGGCGCACTCTTCATCCTGCCCTTCCTGCTGTTCTCGGCGACCGCGGGGCAGCTCACCGACAAGTACGACAAGACGAAGATGATCCGCTTCGTCAAGAATCTCGAGATCGCGATCATGGCGGTGGCGGCGTGGGGCTTCATGCGTGCGGACGCCGTGGTCCTGCTGGGCTGCGTGTTCCTGATGGGGCTGCATTCCACGCTGTTCGGTCCGGTCAAGTTCGCCTACCTGCCGCAGGTGCTTGATGCGCGGGAGCTCACCGGCGGCAACGGCATGGTCGAGATGGGGACCTTCGTCGCCATCCTGCTGGGACAGGTGGCCGGGGGCCTTCTCGTGGCATTGCCGCAGGTCGGCCACACCACGGTGGCGGTGGCTTGCGTGCTGTTGGCGCTCGCGGGGCGCGCGGTGGCGCAGGCGATTCCACCCGCGCCGGCCACCGATCCGGGCCTCGTGATCAACTGGAATCCGTTCAGCGAAACCTGGCGCAATCTCAAGCTGGCGCACGGCAACCTGGTCGTGTTCCGTTCGCTCCTGGGCATCTCGTGGATGTGGTTCTTCGGCGCCGTGTTCCTGAGCCAGTTCCCGAGCTTCGCGAAGGAGGTGCTGCACGGCAACGAGCAGGTCGCCTCCCTGCTGCTGGTGGTGTTCTCGGTCGGCATCGGCATCGGCTCGCTGCTGTGCGAAACCCTGAGCCGCCGCCAGGTGGAGATCGGCCTGGTGCCGCTGGGCGCGATCGGCATGAGCGGGTTCGCCATCGATCTCTACTTCGCCTCGCGCGCGCTGCCGCCCGCGGCGGAGATGGGGCTCGCTGCCTTCATGGCCCAGTCCGTTCATTGGCGCGTGATGGCCGACCTCGGCCTGCTGTCGCTCTTCGCGGGGCTCTACAGCGTGCCGATGTACGCGCTGATCCAGCTGCGCAGCCAGCCCACGCACCGGGCTCGGATCATCGCGGCCAACAACATCCTCAATGCCCTGTTCATGATCGGCAGCGCGGTCATCGCCGGCGCGCTGCTCAAGGCCGGCTTCACGATCCCGCAGATCTTCTTGTTTACCGGCATCGCTAATGCGGTGGTGGCCTTCTACATCTTCATGCTGGTGCCGGAGTACCTGCTGCGCTTCGTGGCCTGGGTGCTGTCGCGCATCGTCTACCGCTTCGACGTCAAGGGCGAGGAGCACATTCCGGCCGAGGGCGCGGCCGTGCTGGTCTGCAACCACGTGAGCTTCATCGATGCGGTGCTGCTGATGGCCGCGAGCCCGCGGCCGATCCGCTTCATCATGGACCACCGCATCTTCCGCGTGCCGGTGCTCGGCTGGCTGTTCCGGTTGGCCAAGGCCATTCCGATCGCGCCGCAGAAGGAAGACCCGGCAGCCTATGAAGAAGCCTTCGCGCGCGCGGTACAGGTGCTGCGCGAGGGCGATCTGCTCGCCATCTTCCCCGAGGGCGCGATCACGCGCGACGGCAGCCTGCAGCCCTTCAAGGGCGGCGTGATGAAGATCCTCGAGGCCGCGCGTGCCGAGGGCATCGATCCGCCGGTGATCCCGATGGCGCTGACCAATCTCTGGGGCTCCTACTTCAGCCGCGTCGAGGTGCGCGACGGCGAGAACGTAGCCATGGTGCGTCCGTTCCGGCGCGGCTTTTTCAGCCGGGTGGGGCTCCATGTCGGCAGTGCGATGCGGCACGCCGAGGTGCAGCCCGAGGCTTTGCAGCGGCGCGTGAGCGGGCTGCTGGAAAGCCAGCCGAGCTGATGCTGTTCCTGCCTGACGGCTTCTGGTATTCAATCACCTGGTTTGGTGACAGCGGCTTCCTGCTGCCCGTCGCGGCCTGGATTGCCGTGTGGCTGGGCGTGCGGACGGTCACACGGCCGATCGCATGGCGCTGGCTCGCGCTGTTCGGCTCCGCCGGCGCCATGGTGGCCGCTTCGAAGATCGCCTTCATGGGCTGGGGCATCGGCAGCGCCATGCTCAACTTCACCGGCATCAGCGGGCACACCATGCTCTCGGCCAGCGTCTGGCCGGTCGCCTTCTGGCTGACCGCAGCGCATTGGGAACCGCGCGTGCGCGTCTCCGCCGCCACGCTCGGCTGGGTCTTCGCTGCGCTCATCGGGCTGTCGAGGCTGGCGATCTATGCCCATTCCAAGTCGGAGGTGGCCGCCGGATTCGCGCTGGGCGCGGCCGTCAGCGCGTTCTTCCTGTGGCAGCAACAGCACCGGCCGCCGCCGCGGCTTCATTGGATCCTGCTGCTGATCAGCATGGTCTCGCCGATGCTCTTCCTGCGCCCCGGCACTACAGCGCCCACGCACGACGCGCTCGGGGTGATCGCGGTGCGGCTGGCCGGTACGGAGCGGCCCTTCACGCGCGACGACCTGCTGCGCCGTCGGGTGCGCCAAGGTATCGACTAGAGATACCGGAGGCGTCGCAAGGTGCCACTGGTGCAGTAATTTGCGCCTCGCCGAGGAAGTGCGAACCATCATTCGCGCACCTTCACTACGCCGCGAGGCATTCATGCAACCCTTCTCTTCCACCGTTTCCATCCAACGCGACACCCGTGCCTGGCAAGTCCAGGTCTGGATCTCCTTCGGGATGGCCGTGTTCCTCTGCGCGACCGGGCTCGGCTGGCTGCCGGGGCAGGCGCTGGACCGCGCGTTCATGGTGATGGGCTACGTGTTCTGCCTCTCGGCCGCCTTCGTGCTGGCGAAGTTCGTGCGTGACAACCAGCGCGGCACCACGCCCGGTGCCGGCGACACGCCGATGTGGAAGCTGGTCGTCTGGGGCGGCTTCTTCACCGCGATGGGCCTGACCGGCTGGGGCCTGCTGCGGATGGAGATCAGCGAGACCTACAAGGCCTTTCTCGGCGTGAGCTGGCTGTTCCTGATCAGCTCGGCCTTCACGCTCGCCAAGACCCTGCGCGACCGCCATGAAGCCTATCTCGCCGAGGCGCGCCTCCAAGGCCGCCGCGAAGCCCGCGCCGAAACCGGCCAGGGCGAATGAAGCACTCCATACACCTCATCTTTCGAAAGCACATCATGAAGAAGTCCTTCGTCACGGTTCTGATGGCGGCTTGCGCCGCGATGGCGGGTGTTGCCGCCCCGCTTCACGCTCATGCACAGAGCGAAGCCTCGGCAGCGCTCTCGATGCTGCCGCTGGCCTCGGTCGTCGGCGTCGCCTCGGTGGCCTTGCCCGCGGCGCTGTCGGTGGGTGGCTCGGTGCTTACGGTGGTGGCGGTAGAGGCATCGGTCGACGGTACCGTCTACCTGCTCGAACGTGCCTCCGATGGCGCCCGCGCCAGCGTCAAGGTACTGGGCCGCGCGGCCCACGGTGCCTCGGTCGTTGTCGGCACGATGGTCACGGTCAGCGTGATCGGCTCGGGCATCGTGCTGTCGGCGGCCGGCGAGGTGCTGGCCTTCGTGCCCAATGCGGTCGGCCGCGCGCTGCTCTACAACGAGAGGCTGTCATGAGGCGCGCGCCCACCAACTTCGGCCCCTACGAGATCGAGTACCGGGCCCAGGTTTCCCGCCCGCGCCGAATGCTCCGGGCCATTCTTCAGGTGTTTGCGGCGGCGGCGGCCGTGGTGCTGGCGGGGCTCTTCCTGTTTCCGCTCAACGCGCACGCCGGTCGTTCCTGTGAACAGCAGAAGCCCGGCGCGGCGGCGGTCATGAAGGGTATGCAGCTCGCCGAGCGCACGGCACAAGGGCTCGATGCAAGCGGTGCGCGGGTCGTGCTGCTGGCGCGTGCGGGGCAAGACCTGAGCAAGTACGGCCTGCGCTACTCGCATCTGGGCCTGGCCTACAAGACAGAGGCGGGAACGTGGCGCGTGGTCCACAAGCTCAACCAGTGCGGCACGGCGGTGGCAGCCATCTATCGCCAAGGGCTGGGCGAATTCTTCCTCGATGACCTCTGGCGCCATGAGGCCGCCTGGGTGATCCCGGCGCCGGCCGTGCAGGCGCAGGTGCTGGCGGCGCTCAACGAATCGCCCGCTCGCATCACGCGGCTGCACGCCGCGCCCTACAGCATCGTGAGCTACGCCTGGGGTCACAAGTACCAGCAGTCGAACCAATGGGCGATCGAGACGCTGGCTGCGGCGATGGAGCCCGGCACCATCCGCACCCGCGAGCAGGCGCAGGCCTGGCTGCAGTTCAAGGGCTACGAGCCCGGCGTGCTGAAGCTCGGGCCGCTCACGCGACTCGGCGGACGCGTGGGTTCGGCCAACGTGGCCTTCGACGACCATCCCAACGAGAAGCGCTTCTCCGATCGGATCGAAACGGTGACGGTCGATTCGGTGTTCGCCTGGCTGCCGCGGGCGGGGCTCGGCGCCGCGCCGGTGGTGCTGCGCCTATGAGCCCGGCAAGCGGCATCCTAGTATCGCGCCGCACCCTGCTCGCCGCCGCACTGATGGGGGCCGGCCTGCTGCTGGTCTCGCCCACGGAGGTCCATAGCGGAACGCTGCACCCCGTCGAGAACGTGACGCGGCTCTACACGGTGAAAGTCGAACGTGTGGTGACTCCGCGCTCGCGCGAAGCAGTTCGCAACGCGCTTCTCGAGTGGCCCGGCCTGATCGCTGTAGGCGGCGGACGCTATTCCATGGGCGGCCAGGTTGCAGTCGCAGGTGGCCTGCACATCGACATGCGTGAAATGAATCGGCTGGTCTGGCTGCGCCCCGACACGAAGACGGTGCGTGTGGAGGCCGGCATGCGCTGGCGCGACCTGCAGGATCACATCGACGCACATCAACTCTCGGTGCAGACCATGCAGAGCTATGCCAACTTCACCGTCGGCGGCTCCGTGTCGGTGAACGCTCATGGCCGGTATGTGGGCCATGGGCCGATCGGGCACTCTGTGCGAGCGCTGCAGCTGGTGCTGGCCGATGGCGAGATCGTCGAGGTCGATCGTCAGAAGCACCCGGAGCTTTTTCGCGCGGCCATCGGCGGCTACGGCGCCGTCGGCGTGATCACGGAGGTCGAGCTTGCACTGGACGACAACGTGCGGATCGAACGCACGGTCGAGGCACTGGCGCTGCGGGACTATCCGGCCTGGTTCGAGCGGGAAGTGCGGGCCGCAAACGGATTCCTCCTGCACAACGCTGACTTGGTCCCGCCCTTTTTCGACGAGGCATCGGCCGTGAGCTGGCGTCGCTCGGACAAGCCACTGACGGTGGCCGCACGACTGGTTCCGCGCGATCGGAGCTATCGGCTGGAACAGGGCATGGTCTGGGCAGTGACCGAGCTGCCGAACGGCGATGCGCTGCAGCGCAAATACATCCGCCCTGCGTTGCTCGATAGACCGGAGGTGGTCTGGCTGAACTACGAGGCGAGCCTGGACCTTCGTTCGCTGGAGCCAGCCAGCCGGCGAGCATCCACCTACGTGCTTCAGGAGTACTTCATTCCGACGCAGCACTTTCTCGTCTTTGCAACCGAGATGGCACGGATCATCCGAAAGCACCAGGCGAAAGTGCTCAATGTGTCGATCCGGCATTCGACGACCGACGAGGTGTCGATGTTGGCTTGGGCACGCGAGGAAGTGTTTTCATTCGTCGTGTACTACGAGCAGCGCACCGACTCCCAAGCCTTGGAAGATGCCGGCCGCTGGACCCGCGACATGATCGACGCTGCGCTGAAGTGCGGCGGAACCTATTACCTGCCCTATCAGCTGCATGCGACCCGGGCGCAATTTGCTGCCGCCTATCCTCAGGCTGATGCGTTCCGGGCCGTGAAGCGCGCGGTAGACCCTCAAGGACGGCTGAGCAATGCGCTGTGGCAGCGATACCTTTGAATCGAAACAGGAGCTATTGAGATGAGCAAGTCCTTGCGTTTGTCCGAAAAGTGGTTTCGCCGCGGCCTCTGGGTGGTGGCGCTGGTGTTCGCGAGCTTTCTGGTCGGGCTGGGCAGCACGATCGTCGGCGATCTGCCGCAGGTCGAGCGCACGCTGACCCTCGACGATTTCATCGACAAGGCGGCGGCCGAGCCGCTTCGCGCCACGATCCGCAACGCGCAGCGCACCGAGCAGGAGTCGACACGCGAGCGCGAGCAGGCGGAGCTAGCGCTCCTGACCGCCCAGCAGACCAGCCGGGCGGCGCGCGAGACCTTCGGCAACTGGCTCGCGACGCGGCGCGCCACTGCGCAGCCCGACCAGGACACCGAGTTGATCGCGCGCACCAAGGCGCTCGATACGCTGAAGGCCAGGGAAGACGACGCCCAGAGGGCCGTGGGCGCGCAGCGCCAGATCGCACTCGATGCGCGGCAGGCGCGCCAGAGCGCGCAGCAGAAACTCGCGCCGCTGGAAGACGAAGCGCGCAAGAAGCTCGAGGCGGAAAACCGTCGCGTCGAACTGCGCGTGTTCGGCTACCGGCTCGCGCTCACCTTGCCGCTGCTCTTGATCGCCGGCTGGCTCTTCGTGAAGAAGCGCAAGAGCACCTACTGGCCTTTCGTGTGGGGCTTCATCTACTTCGCGCTCTTCGCCTTCTTCGTCGAGCTCGTGCCCTATCTGCCGAGCTATGGCGGCTATGTGCGCTACGTGGTCGGCATCGTGGTGACCGTGCTCGTGGGGCGCTACGCCATCATCGCGCTCAACCGCTATCTCGCGCGCCAGAAGCTGGCCGAGGCGCAGCCCGACACGGTGCGCCGCAACGAGCTGAGCTACGACACCGCGCTGGCGCGGCTCGCCAAGAGTGTGTGCCCGGGCTGCGAACGGCCGGTGGACCTGAAGAACACCGAGATCGATTTCTGCCCGCATTGCGGCATCGGCCTGTTCGATCACTGCGGCGTCTGCGAAGCGCGCAAGAGCGCGTTCTCGCGCTTCTGCCACGCCTGCGGGACCGGTGCGGCTGCCGCGGCGGCGCCGGGTATTCCGCCTCAGGTCCAGCCTGCGTCCACCACGTAGTCCTGCGCGGTGCACATCTTCGAATCGTCGGCCGCGAGAAAGAGCGCCATGCTGGCGATGTCCTCGGCCATCACGCGGCCCGGCAGGCACTGAGCGGCATCGATCTGGGCCTCGGATTCGGGCTTGACCCAGAGCTTCAACTGGCGCTCGGTCATCACCCAGCCCGGCACGATCGAGTTGACGCGGATGTTGGCCTTGCCGAGGTCGCGCGCCAGCGAACGCGTGAGGCCGCGCGCGGCCGCCTTGCAGGCCTGGTAGACCGGGTAGCCGGCGCCCTTGATCATCCAGCTGATCGAGCCGAAGTTGATGATCGACCCGCCGCCCTGCGCGCGCATGTCCTCGGCCACGGCCTGCGCGGCGAAGAACTGGTGCTTGAAGTTGATCGCCACCAGCCGATCGAAGTCTTCGCTCGTGACGTCGGCCATCTCGTGGCGGCGGTCGTTGGCCGCATTGTTGAGCAGCACGCGGATCGGCCCGAAGCGCGCGCGCACCGCGGCGATGGCTGCGCCAAGCGCCGCGACGTCGGTCACGTCGCACTCGTGGAACAGCACCTCGTTTTCGCCCCGCAACCGGGCGGCAAGCGCGCAGCCCGCAGCCGCATCGATGTCGCAGAAGCCCACATGCGCGCCCTGCGCATGGAAGGCGCGCACCAGGCTTTCGCCGATGCCGGTGGCGCCGCCGGAGATGAACACGCTGCGGCCGGCGAGCGATGGATAGCAGGCGGAGGGGGGCGATGCCGTCATGAGGAGGATCCGTGCAGGAACGAAGTGCCAGTTGCGATTCTCCACGCCAACGATGGTGCGTGTCACCCGGGTGGCCGAGAATGCCGCGTTCGCATCAACGATCGAAGGCACGCACTCCCATGAACGACAACGACGAACTGGTGCATCTTGCGGCGGGCGCATTGCATCTGGTGCTGGCGCCGGAGGTCGGCGGCGCGATCGCAGCCCTCTACGATGAGCGCGACGGCCGGCGCTTCGACTGGTTGCGGCCGGCCACGGCCGATGCGCTGGCCGCACGTCATCTCCTGGCCATGGCGAGTTTTCCGCTCCTGCCCTGGTGCAATCGCCTTCGCGACGGCCGCGCGCATGTCGGCGGGCGCGACATCGCCATTGCGCCGGGCCATCCTGCGGGGCCCTCGGGCCGGCATCCGCTTCACGGCATCGGTTGGCAGCGGCCATGGCAGGTGGCAGAGGCCTCGCCAACCCGCGCGGAGCTCGTGCTGAGCGTCGAGGCCGATGCCCAGTGGCCCTGGCGCTTCGAAGCCTCGCAGCTGTTCGAACTCGATGCGACGGGGCTGCGTTGCACCATCACGCTGATCAACCGCGACAGCGCCCCGATGCCGGCCGGCATCGGCCATCACCCCTACTTCATCCATCACGCGGGCACACGCCTGTCGGCGAACACCGGCGCCATGTGGCGTGGCGATGCGGAGGTGATGCCGGTCGCGCTCGAGCCGACGCAAGAGGTGGCCCGGCTGCGCGAAGGCGTGGAGCTGGCCGAGCTCGATCTGGACAACAACTTCACAGGATGGCTGCGTGAGGCCCGCATCGAATGGCCGACGGCTTCGTGCGCGCTGGCGATGGCGGCCGAGGCGCCGCTCGACTTCTTCGTCCTGTACTGCCCGAGCGGCGCGGATCATTTCTGCGCCGAGCCGGTGAGCCAGTGCACCGATGCTTTCAACCTGTGGGACCGCCATGGGCTCGGCGAAGTGGGCGGCACGGTCCTCGCGCCCGGGGCCTCGCTTTCAGGGCGCTGGTCGCTGCTGCCGCAGCGCTGACGCGGGCACTCCCGCGTGCGGCGTATGGCTTCCGGCGTGTTCTCGCGCGAGCGGGTTCTGGCTACGCTCGATGCCTTTGATTCAGAGCACGATCATGTTCAGGAACCTCATTCGCCGCCATGCCGCCGCAGGTCTTTACGTCGCGTCGGTCGCTGCTGCCTTGCTGTCGGCGGCGAGCCTCGTGACCCATGCGCAGGAGCCGGCGACCTTCCGTCTCTTCAAAGTGGTTTCGCCGCGCGACGACATCGTGGTCGGCATCGAGGCGGCTCAGCTCGGCGCCGGCAGCACGCCGGAAGTGCAGCGCTTCGCGGCGCTGCTGGCGGACAAGAGTCCCTTGACGGTGTGGCAGTACGCGTCGCAAAAGGATGCGGGCGGCGCGCTGGTGCAGGCGCCGCTGCGGCAGGTCGCGCTGTTCAAGAACGAGCTGCTGCGCATCGAGCCCTACACGACGCCGCTGCCCATCAAGGTGCCTGGCGCCAAGTAGGCGCATCCTAGACGCCGCGGGCCCGGTCGGCCTTGAACTGCGCGCGGAACTGCGTGTAGGTGCCGGCATCGAGCGCCGCGCGGATCTCGCGCATCAGATTTAGGTAGTAGTGCAGGTTGTGGATGGTCGTGAGCATCGGGCCCAGCATCTCGCCGCAGCGGTCGAGATGGTGCAGGTAGGCGCGGCTGAAGCCGTCGCGGCCGCCTTCGTTCCACGACACGCCTGATGCGCCGGCGCAGGCATGGCAGCTGCAGCTCGCATCGATCGGCTGCGGGTCGCTCTTGTGGCGCGCATTGCGCATCTTGAGGTCGCCGAAGCGCGTGAACAGCGTGCCGTTGCGCGCATTGCGCGTCGGCATCACGCAGTCGAACATGTCGACGCCCTGTGCCACGCCCTCGACCAGGTCCTCCGGCGTGCCCACGCCCATCAGGTAGCGCGGCTTGTGCGCCGGCAGCCGGTGCGGCGTGTGCGCCATGATGCGCAGCATCTCGTCCTTGGGTTCGCCGACGCTCACGCCGCCGATCGCGTAGCCGGGAAAGTCCATCTCGACGAGCTGGGCCAGCGACTCTTCGCGCAGGTTCTCGTACATGCCGCCCTGCACGATGCCGAAGAGCGCGTTGGGGTTCTCGAGCCGCGCGAACTCCGCCTGGCAGCGGCGCGCCCAGCGCAGGCTGAGCTCCATAGAACTGCGCGCCTCGGCCTCGGTCGTGAGGTGGCCCTGGGTGTCGTAGGGCGTGCACTCGTCGAACTGCATGACGATGTCGCTGTTGAGAATGGTCTGGATCTGCATCGAGACCTCCGGCGTGAGGAAGAGCTTGTCGCCGTTGACCGGCGACGCGAACTTCACGCCCTCCTCGCTGATCTTGCGCATCGCACCCAGCGACCAGACCTGGAAGCCGCCCGAGTCGGTGAGGATGGGCTTGTCCCATTTCTCGAACTGGTGGAGGCCGCCGAAGCTCGCCATCACGTCCAGGCCGGGACGCATCCAGAGATGGAAGGTGTTGCCGAGGATGATTTGGGCGCCCATCTCCTCGAGGCTGCGCGGCATCACGCCCTTGACGGTGCCGTAGGTGCCCACGGGCATGAAGATCGGAGTTTGCACCACGCCGTGGTTCAGCGAGAGCGTGCCGCGGCGCGCATGGCTCGCGGGGTCGGTGGCGAGGAGTTCGAAGTTCAGCATGGTTGTCTCGAAAGAAGCATCGCGTCGCCGTAGCTGAAGAAGCGGTAGCGCTCGCGGATCGCGTGGGCATAGAGCGCCATCACGCGCTCGTAGCCCGCGAAGGCGCTCACCAGCATCATGAGCGTGCTCTTGGGCAGGTGGAAGTTGGTGACCAGCAGGTCGACGTGTTCGAAGGCGAAGCCCGGCGTGATGAAGATGCGCGTGTCGCCCGCCGCTTCGCCGCTCTTGGCCCACGATTCGAGCGTGCGCACGGTGGTGGTTCCGACCGCGACGATGCGGCCGCCGCGCGCCCTGGTTTCGGCGATGGCGCGTTGCGTCGTCTCGGGCACCTCGTAGCGCTCTGCATGCATCGTGTGATCGGCGATGTTCTCGGTCTTCACCGGCTGAAAGGTGCCGGCGCCGACGTGCAGCGTGACGTTGGCGCGCTGCACGCCGCGCGCCTCGAGCTCGGCCAGCAGCGCCTCGTCGAAGTGCAGCGCCGCGGTCGGCGCGGCGACCGCACCCGGCACGCGTGCGAACACGGTCTGGTAGCGGCGCTCGTCGTCCTGCGAGTCGGCGTGTTCGATGTACGGCGGCAAGGGCACGTGGCCGCAGCGGGCCATCAGCGCATAGGGGTCTTCACCGGCGGCGCTGTCGAAGCGAAAGCGGAACAGCGCGCCGTTCTCGTCGGGCCAGCGGCCGAGCAGCGTCGCCCGGAACTCGCCGGCCATCGCCAGCGCGGTGCCGGCCGGCGGCTTCTTGCTGACCTTCATGTGCGCGACGACTTCGTTGCCTTGCAGCACGCGCTCCACCAGCAGCTCGAGCTTGCCGCCGGTGGGTTTTTCGCCGAAGAGGCGCGCCTTGACGACGCGCGTGTCGTTGAAGACCAGCAGATCGCCGGCGCGCAACTGCGAGGGCAGGTCCTTGAAGATGCGGCCGATGGGTGGATCGACCGTGCCGTCGAGCAGTCTCGAGGCGCTGCGCTCGGCGGCGGGATGCTGGGCCACCAGTTCGGGCGGCAGGTCGAAATCGAAATCGGAAAGCGTGAAGGCGCGCATGGTGCTTGAGGGCCGGACGGGCCCGTGCCAAGGAGGCGGAGGAAGAGGCGGCGAAGAGCCGGGCAGAATTGTCCCATGCCCGCCGCCGCCAAGTCGTCTCCACCGGAAAAGCCCGCAGCAGCACCGGCGCCAGCGCCCGGCGCGGGCCTGAGCCCGGTGCAGCGCGCGCTGCGCAAGCTCGGGCTCCTGCGCGACATCGATTTCGCGCTGTACCTGCCGATGCGCTACGAGGACGAGACGCGCATCGTGCGGCTGGCCGACACGCGCGACGGCGACACGGCCCAGATCGAGGCCGTGGTGAGGGATTGCGAAGTCGTGTTCAGGCCGCGCCGTCAGCTGATCGTGACGGTGGACGACGGCAGCGACACCTGCCAGCTGCGCTTCTTCAACTTCTATCCCTCGCAGCAGAAGCAGCTCGCGGTCGGCGCGCGGGTGCGGGTGCGCGGTGAGGTGCGCGGCGGTTTCGTCGGGCGGCAGATGATGCATCCGACGGTCAAGACCGCGGGCACCGAGCTGCCGCAGGCGTTGACGCCGGTGTACTCGACGATCGCGGGGCTGGCCCAGCCGATGCTGCGGCGCGAAGTGCGCTCCGGCTTGGCGCGGGCGGTGCTCGACGAGACCGTTCCGCCGGCGCTCGCGCCGTCGGGCGCATGGGAACTGCGCCGGGCGTTGAGCTTTCTCCACTACCCGGCGCCCGACGTGGCGATGGCCACGCTGGAAGACCACAGCCACCCGGCCTGGCAGCGGCTCAAGGCCGACGAACTGCTTGCGCAGCAGCTCTCGCAACTGCAGGCGCGCCGGGCCCGCGCGGCGCAGCGCGCGCCGGTGCTTTCGGCGGCGGCTTCCGGTGACTCGCTGTACAAGGAACTGCTGGCCACGCTGCCCTTTGCATTGACCGGCGCACAGCATCGGGTCGGCGAGGAGATCACGCACGACCTCGCTCGCGACGTCCCGATGCACCGCCTGCTGCAGGGCGACGTGGGCTCCGGCAAGACCGTGGTGGCGGCGCTGGCCGCCGCGCGCTGCATCGATGCCGGCTACCAGTGCGCACTGATGGCGCCCACCGAGATCCTCGCGGCGCAGCACTTCGGCAAGCTGGTCGGCTGGCTCGACCCCTTGCTGGCCGAGCGTGGCCTGCGTGTCGCCTGGCTCACCGGCAGCCAGAAGAAGAAGGAGCGCGACGCGATGTCGGCCGCGGTCGAGAACGGCGAGGCCGCGCTCGTGATCGGCACGCATGCGGTGATCTCGGAGAAGGTGCGCTTCGACAAGCTCGCGCTGGCGATCATCGACGAGCAGCACCGCTTCGGCGTTGCGCAGCGCCTGGCCCTGCGCGGCAAGGCCGTCGGCGACCTCGAACCACACCTGCTGATGATGAGTGCCACCCCAATCCCGCGCACGCTCGCGATGAGCTACTACGCCGACCTCGACGTCTCCACGCTCGACGAGCTGCCGCCGGGCCGCACGCCGATCGTGACCAAGCTGGTGGCCGATCACCGGCGCGACGAGGTCATCGATCGCATCCGCGCCCAGCTTGCGCAAGGGCGGCAGGTCTACTGGGTCTGCCCGCTGATCGAAGAAAGCGAGGCGGTCGATTTGCGCAACGCGACCGAAACGCGTGACGAGCTGGCCGCCGCACTCGGCGCGCAGGTCAGCGTGGGGCTGCTGCACTCGCGCATGCCGACAGCCGAAAAGCAGGCGGTGATGGAGAGCTTCACGGCCAACCGGCTCCAGGTGCTGGTCAGCACCACGGTGATCGAGGTCGGCGTCGACGTGCCCAATGCCTCGCTGATGGTGATCGAGCATGCCGAGCGCTTCGGGCTTTCGCAGCTGCATCAGCTGCGCGGGCGTGTCGGACGTGGCGCGGCCGCTTCGGCCTGCGTGCTGCTCTATGCACCGAACGAAGGCGGCCGGGTCGGCGAGGCGGCGCGCGCGCGGCTCAAGGCGATGGCCGAAACCAGCGACGGCTTCGAGATCGCACGGCGCGACCTCGAGATCCGCGGGCCCGGCGAATTCCTCGGCGCGCGGCAGTCGGGCGCGCCGCTCCTGCGCTTTGCCGACCTGAGCACCGATGTGTTGCTGCTCGATTGGGCGCGGGCGCTGGCGCCGCGCATGCTCGACCGCCATCCGGAACTCGCAATCAAGCACGTCGATCGCTGGCTCGGCAGCAAGGCGGAGTACCTCAAAGCCTGAATTCGGCAGAGGTCGCAGCGTCTGCGCATAATTGACGCAGGCTATGACTCTCACCGAACTCAAATACATCGTTGCAGTCGCGCGTGAGCGGCATTTCGGCAAGGCGGCCGAGGCCTGCTACGTGTCGCAACCCACCTTGTCGGTCGCGATCAAGAAGCTGGAAGACGAACTCGAGGTCAAGCTTTTCGAGCGCAGCGCGGGCGAGGTCACGGTCACGCCGCTGGGCGAGCAGATCGTGCAGCAGGCCCAGAGCGTGCTCGACCAGGCCGCGAGCATCAAGGAGATTGCCAAGCGCGGCAAGGACCCGCTGTCGGGGCCGCTCAACCTGGGCGTGATCTACACCATCGGCCCGTACCTGCTGCCCGACCTGGTGCGCCAGAACATCGCGCGCACCCCCCAGATGCCGCTGGTGCTGCAGGAGAACTTCACCGTCAAGCTGCTCGAGATGCTGCGCGCCGGCGAGATCGACTGCGCGATCATGGCCGAGCCCTTTCCCGACACCGGCCTGGCGATGGCAGCGCTCTACGACGAGCCCTTCATGGCGGCCGTGCCCGTCCATCATCCGCTGGCGGAGCGCGAATCCGTGAGCTCCGACGAGCTCAAAAAAGAGACCATGCTGCTGCTCGGCACCGGCCACTGTTTTCGCGACCACGTGCTCGAGGTCTGCCCCGAGTTCGCGCGCTTCTCAAGCAATGCCGAGGGCATCCGCAAGAGCTTCGAGGGCTCGTCGCTCGAAACCATCAAGCACATGGTGGCGGCCGGCATGGGCGTGACGCTGGTGCCACGCCTGTCGGTGCCGAACGGTGCGCTCAAGTCCAAGGCCAAGGGCCGCGGCAAGGAGCCCGAGCAGATCGTGCGTTACCTCCCCGTGCGCGACGAGCAGGGCGGCGAGCCGACGCGCCGCGTGGTGCTGGCCTGGCGCCGCAGCTTCACGCGCTACGAGGCCATCGCGGCGCTGCGCAACGCGATCTACGCCTGCGAGCTGCCGGGCGTCAAACGACTCTCGTAGGACTTGCTGTCATCGGCCTACGCGTTCGACCCCGGCCGAGGGCAATCGCTGCGATAGAGTTCGGCTGTTGCGAAGCCCGCCCTTGGCTTCTAAAGTTTCTGACCGCCATCCAACCTTGAAGAAAGAACTCGCGCCATGGCCAAAGTCGTGAAGAAATCCAAGTCCCCGATCTCCGCTGCACCCTCGGCCTCCGCCGGCAAAGTGCCCAAGAAGGGCGGCGCCGTGGTGGCCCTGGAGTCGGGCAGCCGCAATGCGCCGATCATCAACATCGGCATCGAGCGTCAGGACCGCGCCGCCATCGCCGAAGGCCTGAGCCGCGTGCTGGCCGACACCTACACGCTCTACCTCACCACGCACAATTTCCACTGGAACGTGACCGGCCCGCACTTCAACTCGCTGCATGCGATGTTCATGGCGCAGTACACGGAGCTCTGGGGTTCGACCGACGTCATTGCCGAGCGCATCCGCGCCCTGGGTCATTACGCGCCGGGCTCGTATGCCGAGTTCAGCAAGATCGCGACCGTGCCCGACGTGCCGAAAGATCCGCCGAAGGCGATGGAGATGGTGCGCATCCTGGTCAAGGGCCACGAGACAGTTTCGCGCATCGCGCGCGAGTTCATCCCGGTGGCCGAGGAGGCCGGCGACGACCCGACCGCCGACATGCTCACCGCGCGCTGCACGGTGCACGACCAGACGGCCTGGATGCTGCGTTCGCTGCTCGAGGACTGATCCGCCCCGATCAGAACTTGGCGCGCAGGGTCAGCTGCAGTTCGCGCGGCGGACCCGGAATGATCAGGTTGTCGACGCTGCCGTGGGCCGAGATGTAGTGCTTCTTGTCGAAGATGTTCTTCAGGTTCAGCGCCAACTCGTAGCGATCCGTCTTGTAGCTGCCCGCCAGGTCGGCCGTCATGTAGCCTGGCAGGGTCACCAGGTTGGTCAGCGAGGCGTAGCGCGCGGCCACGTAGTTCAGGCCGCCGCCCGCGCTGAAGCCATGGCCCAGGTCCTTCATGAGCCAGACGAAGGCCGAGTGCCGCGGCGTGAGCGGTGCGACCTTGCCCTGGACCGGGATGGGTGCACCGACCGGCAGTTGCAGTGAACTGACGGTGGCCACCGACTTGACCATCCGCCCGTCCAGGTAGGCATAGCCCGCGCTCACGTCCCAGCGCCCCGGCAGCTTGCCGGCGAGCGTGAGTTCCAGTCCGTTGGTGCGCTGCGTGCCCACGTTGATCTGCCGCGCCGGATTGGCCGGATCGCTGTTCTTGATGCCCGAGCGCTCCAGGTTGAAGGCCGCGGCCGTGAAGCTGAGCGCACCGTCCAGGAAGTCCAGCTTGGCGCCGATCTCCTTGTTGACCGTGATCTCGGGTGCGTTGTCCGCGTTGCTGGCCGAGAGCGCGAAGGTTTCCGCCGAGGGCTGGAAGGAGCGGCTGTACGACAGGTAGTAGGACTGCGCCTCGCCGGGCTGCCACACCAGGCCGGCGCGCGGGCTGAACTTCTTGTCGGTGCGCGTCAGGGTCGGGAGACTGCGCTCGAACGAGGTCTCCTGGTCGAACACGTCGTAGCGCCCGCCGACCAGCGCCTTCCATTGCGGCGCCAACGTGATCTGGTTCTGCGCGTACAGCGCAGAGGTTTTGAAGGTGGAGTTGCTGGGAATCGCGCTCGTCGCCAGATAGTTGGCGAGCGGGATGGGTGGCGGAACAGCGACAGGATTGAAGATGCTGACGCGCTGAAAACCGACGGCCGAGGACACGGAATAGGCGCGCTTGTCCTGCACGCCGAACTCCGTGCCGACGAGCCATTCCTGCTTGAAGCCGCCGATGTCGTTGCGCCACGTCAAGTCGGTCTGGTTGAACCAGCCGCTCTCGTCCCGATCGACGAAGCCGCGGGTGCGGCCCACGGTCAGGCGCACGGGGTCGGTGGTGCCGCTGGGCAGCGTGTTGTAGCGATCCAGGTGGTAGCTGGAGTAGCGCGTCGTGTTGCGCAGGTTCAGTTCATCGCTGAAACGATGGTTCAGCGTGGCGGTGAAAGACTGGACCTTGGAGGTGCTCGTGTCGTCGCGCTTGGCCAGGGCGGAGCCGTAGTAGGTGCCGATCGGCACGTCGACCGGCCGGCCGTTGAGCGCCGGGATGCCGAAATCCGTCAGCCGCTGGTCGTGGGCGTTGGTGTATTGCAGCAGCAGGTCGGTCTGCGGGCTGAACTTCATCGCGAGCGAGGGCGCGATGCTGTAGCGGTCGATGAACTGCTGGTCGCGGTAGCTGCCCGACTTCTCGCGGGCGACGTTGAGTCGGAACGCCATGTTCTCGCCGATGGGCGTGTTGAGGTCCGCGGTCGCGCGCTTGAAGTCGTGGCTTCCCAGGCCGAGCGACACCTCGCCGAAGGACTCTCCAAATACCGGCTTCTTCGTGACGCGGTTGATCAGGCCGCCCGACGACCCGCGGCCGTAGAGCACTGCGGCCGGTCCCTTGAGCACCTCGATGCGCTCGGTATCCGACAGGTCGCGGAAGTACAGCGCGTCGTCGCGCACACCATCCACGAACCAGTCGGCGATGGCGGTGAAGCCGCGGATGACCACCTGGTCGCGCTGGCCGTCGCCGCTGCTGAAGGAGACGCCCGGCGCATTGCGCAACGCATCCTGCATCGAGGTGACGCCTTGATCGCGCAGCAATTGCGCCGGCAGCACGTTGACGGCTTGCGGTATGTCGCGCAGCGGTGCGCTGCCCTTGGTGGCGGTGCTGCTGGCGGCCGGGGCGTACCCGGCGTCTTGCTCCGTGCTGACCGTGATTTCCTTCAGCGTGTTGTTCTGGGCCTGCGCCGTGCAATGCAGCAAGGCGAGCGCGGCAGCGGTCAGGGGCAGATGGCGCAGGCGTGGGCGCAGCGCGCGTGGGCGTAGAGACATGGATTTCCTTCAGGGCAAGAACCGGATCGCGAAGCGCCACGCGGCTCGCCATCGAAGCGATGACTAAACCGGATGTGCCCTGCCTGGAAATGTCTGGGTTGGGTGCCTTTTGCGCGGAAGTCCTGGCGCTGGGCCGGGCTCGATGCAAAGGGTGATCGCGTCGCGCGAACCGCCGGATTCTAGTGTGGCAAACGAGGGCGTCTATTTGGCGTGACGCAAAATCGGCCCATGTCCGCATCCACTGCTGCCGCGCCGCGCGGCCGCCTCTCGCTCTACCTGGACCTGATCCGCTGGAATCGTCCCGCCGGTTGGCTGCTGCTGCTGTGGCCGTCGCTCGGCGCCCTGTGGTTTGCCGCCGGAGGCTGGCCGGGCTGGCACCTGCTCACCGTGTTCGTGCTGGGCACCATCCTCATGCGCAGCGCCGGCTGCTGCGTCAACGACGTGGCCGATCGCGATTTCGACCGCCATGTCAAGCGCACCGCCCAGCGGCCCGTCACCAGCGGCGCCATCTCGGTCAAGGAGGCGCTCGCCGTGGGGGCGGTGCTCGCGCTGGCCGCCTTTGCGCTGGTGCTCACGACCAACCGCGTCACCGTGCTGTGGTCGTTCGCGGCCTTGGCTGTGACCCTGATCTATCCGTATGCCAAGCGCTTCGTGTCGATTCCGCAGGCGGTGCTGGGCATCGCATTCAGCTTCGGCATCCCGATGGCCTTCGCGGCCGTGCAGTCCAGCGTGCCGGCTTTCGCGTGGTGGCTGCTGGCGGGCAACCTGTTCTGGGTGCTGGCCTACGACACCGAGTACGCGATGGTTGATCGCGACGACGACCTGAGGATCGGCATGAAGACCTCGGCCATCACCTTCGGCCGCTTCGATGTTGCGGCCGTGATGGCGAGCTACGCGATCTTTCTGGCGGTGTGGGCCGCGGCCGGCGCGAGCGAGGCCCTGGGCCCCGCCTTCTTCGCCGCCATCGGCATCGCGGCGGCGCAGGCGCTGTGGCATTGGCGGCTGATTCGCGACCGCACGCGTGACGGCTGCTTCAAGGCCTTCCGGCTCAACCACTGGCTGGGCTTCACCGTGTTTGCCGGTGTCGTGGCCGGCTACGCGCTGCGCTGAAGCCGCGCTGCCTCAATCGCGGCCGAATTCCTTGGCGAGTTCGCCGGCGCGCTGGTGTGCGGCGCGGATCGCGGCCTTGAACTTCGCCTTGACGTCCGCGCTCTCGAGCGAGCTGATCGCTGCATAGGTGGTGCCGCCCTTGGAGGTCACGCGCTCGCGCAGCACCGCGGGCGGCTCGCTCGCATTGCCGGCCAGGGCCGATGCGCCGCTGAAGGTGCCCACGGCGAGGCGATGCGCCTGCTCGGGCGAGAGGCCCAGCTCGACGCCGGCCTCCGTCATGGCCTCGATGAAATAGAAGACATAAGCGGGGCCCGAGCCCGAGACCGCGGTCACAGCATCGAGCGCGCCTTCGGCATCGACCCACAGCAGGTCGCCGGTGGCATCCAGCACCTGCTCGGCCAGCTTGCGGCCGGCGGCATCGACCGCCGGGCGCGCGAACAGGCCGGTCATGCCCTGGCCGACCAGGGCCGGCGTATTGGGCATGGCACGCACCACGCGCTCCGTGGCCAGCCAGCGCGCGATGCTGTCGGAGGGGATGCCCGCCGCGACGCTGAGATGCAGCGCCTCGCTCGCCAGAGCGCGGACCGGTCGCGCGGCCTCCGCAAAGCTCTGCGGCTTGACGGCCCAGACCACGACGGCGCAACGCGCGAGAGCGGCACCGGCCTCGGGTTGGGCGGTGATGCCAAAGTCGTGCAGGAGCCGTGCGCGGGCTTCGGCAAAAGGTTCGACCACTTCGAAGGTCTCTGCAGGGACGTCCCGCTTGATGAGCCCGCCGATGATGGCGCTGGCCATGTTGCCGCCGCCGATGAATCCGATCGGCGGCAAAGGGGTCGGTTCCCGGCGGGGCAGGAAGGTGACTGCGATGTTCATGACTTATTCCGTGACACTCAACGATGGCCCAGCGCTCTCGCGGCAGCGGCCGGACCGAAATTGTCGCCGCTCGCCAGTGCCCGGCAATGCAGAAGCAGGCAGTTTTTGAAAGCGCGCGCTCACATCTAAAAATAATCGCTGAGTGTTGTGCAGCGTCACGGATTGGCCGGTTGACAGTACTCATAGGCCGTGCAACAATCGCGGGCTTCGCTTTTCAAAAGGCGAAGCTTCTGCCCAACGGAGGCGCATCAAAGTGGTTTTGATGCGCGGACGACGGGCCCAAGACTGACCGCAGAGCCTTCGCAGGGAAATCCTGGGGAGATGAGCGGTACAAGTTGGGAACTACTAGACATGATCCAAACTGAATCCCGGCTCGATGTGGCCGACAACACGGGCGCGAAATCCGTCCTGTGTATCAAGGTGCTCGGCGGCTCCAAGCGGCGTTATGCCAGCGTGGGCGACGTCATCAAGGTCAGCATCAAGGAAGCCGCTCCGCGTGGTCGCGTCAAGAAGGGCGAGATCTACAGCGCAGTGGTGGTCCGTACCGCCAAGGGCATCCGTCGCAGCGACGGTTCGCTCGTCAAGTTCGACGGCAATGCCGCCGTTCTGCTCAACGCCAAGCTGGAGCCCATCGGCACCCGCATCTTCGGACCGGTCACGCGCGAACTGCGCACCGAGAAGTTCATGAAGATCGTGTCGCTGGCCCCCGAAGTTCTGTAAGGACAACAACGCCATGAACAAGATTCGCAAAGGCGACCAGGTCATCGTGTTGGCCGGGCGCGACAAGGGCAAGCGCGGCACGGTGTCGCTGCGCAAGGACGACTCGCACCTGATCGTCGACGGCATCAATCTGGTCAAGAAGCACACCAAGCCGAACCCGCTCAAGGGCACGACCGGTGGCATCGTCGAGAAGGCCATGCCGATTCACCAATCCAACGTGGCGATCTTCAATGCCGCGACCGGCAAGGCCGATCGCGTGGGCATCAAGGTCACGGACGGCAAGCGCGTGCGCGTCTTCAAGTCCAGCGGCGACGAAATCAAGACCGCCTAAGGGGTACTTACATGGCACGTCTCCAACAACACTATCGCGAAAAAGTCGCGAAAGACCTGACCGAAAAGTTCGGCTACAAGTCGCCGATGCAGGTTCCGCGTCTGACCAAGATCACGCTCAACATGGGTGTGGGCGAAGCGGTCGCCGACAAGAAGGTCCTCGACAACGCCGTCGCCGACCTGACCAAGATCGCCGGCCAGAAGCCGGTCGTGACCAAGTCGAAGAAGGCGATCGCCGGCTTCAAGATTCGCGAGAACCAGCCGATCGGCTGCATGGTCACGCTGCGCGGCGTGCAGATGTATGAGTTCCTGGACCGTTTCGTGACCGTGGCCCTGCCGCGCGTGCGCGACTTCCGCGGCATTTCCGGCCGTGCGTTCGACGGCCGCGGCAACTACAACATCGGCGTGAAAGAGCAGATCATTTTCCCCGAGATCGAATACGACAAGGTCGATGCCCTGCGCGGTCTCAATATCAGCATCACGACGACGGCCAAGACCGACGAAGAGGCCAAGGCGCTTCTCGCGGGCTTCCGTTTCCCGTTCAAGAACTGAGGTGATTTGTGGCTAAAGTAGCTTTGATCGAGCGCGAACTCAAGCGCGACAAACTGGTCGCAAAGTACGCCGCCAAGCACGCGGAGCTGAAGGCGATCGCCAACGACGCGAAGAAGAGCGACGAAGAGCGCGCAGCCGCCCGCCTGGGCCTGCAGAAGCTCCCGCGCAACGCCAACCCGACGCGCCAGCGCAACCGCTGCGAAATCACCGGCCGCCCGCGCGGCACCTTCCGCCAATTCGGTCTGGCCCGCGCCAAGATCCGTGAACTGGCTTTCGCTGGCGACATCCCCGGTGTCACCAAGGCCAGCTGGTAAGCCAGGCAGGAGCAAACAATATGAGCATGAGTGATCCCATTGCCGACCTGCTGACGCGTATCCGCAACGCGCAGATGGTGGCGAAGCCCACCGTGTCGGTCCCGTCTTCCAAGGTGAAGATCGCGATCGCACAGGTGCTGAAGGACGAGGGCTACATCGACGGCTTCCAGGTCAAGACCGAAGCCGGCAAGACCGAACTCGAAATTGCACTGAAGTACTACGCTGGCCGCCCGGTCATCGAGCGCATCGAGCGCGTGAGTCGTCCCGGCCTGCGCGTCTACAAGGCCAGCGCCGCGATTCCGCAAGTCCAGAACGGCCTCGGCGTTGCTATCGTCACGACCCCCAAGGGCGTGATGACCGACCGCAAGGCCCGCGCTACCGGTGTCGGTGGCGAAGTGCTGTGCTACGTCGCCTAAACGAGACATCGAGGAGAAACTGAAATGTCCCGAGTAGGAAAAATGCCGGTCGCCATCCCCGCAGGCGTGGATGTGTCGATCAAGGAAGACCAGATCAGCGTCAAGGGCACGGGCGGCACGCTCAACCTGGCGTTGAACGCGCTGGTCAATGTCGTCAGCAAAGACGGCAAGCTGAGCTTCGAACCCGCCAACGAATCGCGTGAAGCCAACGCGATGAGCGGCACGGTTCGCCAGCTGGTGAACAACATGGTGGTCGGTGTGACCAAGGGCTTCGAGAAGAAGCTGAGCCTGATCGGCGTGGGCTACAAGGCCCAGGCGCAGGGCGCCAAGCTGAACCTGCAAGTCGGTTACTCGCATCCGGTCAACATCGACATGCCGCAAGGCATCACGGTGGCGACGGCGACGCCGACCGAAATCGTGATCAAGGGTGCCGACCGCCAACGCGTCGGCCAAGTGGCCGCTGAGATCCGCGCGATTCGTCCGCCCGAGCCTTACAAGGGCAAGGGCATCCGCTATGCGGACGAGAAGATCGTGATCAAAGAGACCAAGAAGAAGTAAGGGGCAGCAAAATGATGTTGACCAAAAAAGCACAGCGTCTTCGCCGTTCGCGCCAGACCCGCATCCGCATTGCGACGCAAGGCGTGGCGCGCCTGACGGTGAACCGCACCAATCTGCACATCTACGCCACCGTCATCTCCGACGACGGCACCAAGGTGATTGCCACTGCATCGACGGCCGAAGCCGAAGTGCGTACCTCGCTGGGTGGTTCCGGCAAGGGCGGCAACGCCGCTGCGGCCACCGTGGTCGGCAAGCGCATCGCTGAAAAGGCGAAGGCCGCCGGCATCGAGAAGGTCGCTTTCGACCGCGCAGGTTTCGCCTACCACGGCCGCGTCAAGGCGCTGGCCGATGCGGCTCGCGAAGCCGGCCTGCAGTTCTAACCGGACACGAGATTCAAAATGGCAAAGATTCAGGCAAGAACGCAGAGCGAAGGCCCCGAAGACGGTCTGCGCGAGAAGATGATCGCGATCAACCGCGTCACCAAGGTGGTGAAGGGCGGTCGTATCCTCGGTTTCGCGGCACTCACTGTGGTGGGTGACGGCGACGGCCGCGTCGGCATGGGCAAGGGCAAGTCGAAGGAAGTGCCGGCCGCCGTGCAGAAGGCGATGGAAGAAGCGCGTCGCAACCTCGCGAAGATCTCGATCAAGAACGGCACGCTGCATCACCGCGTGACGGGCCATTGGGGCGCTGCCTCGGTGGTCATGATCCCGGCCCCGAAGGGTACCGGCATCATCGCCGGCGGCCCGATGCGCGCCGTGTTCGAAGTCATGGGCATCACCGACATCGTGGCCAAGAGCCATGGTTCCTCGAACCCCTACAACATGGTCCGTGCCACGCTGGACGGCCTGAAGAATTCGACGACGGCGTCCGAAGTCGCTGCCAAGCGCGGCCTGACCGTCGAACAACTCTTCGCCTGAACGGGAGCATCGACATGACGACGCAACAACAAACCCTCAAGGTGCAATTGGTCAAGAGCCCGATCGGCACCAAGGAATCGCATCGCGCCACCGTGCGTGGCCTCGGCCTGCGCAAGCTCAACAGCGTGAGCGAGCTGCAGGACACGCCCGCGGTGCGCGGCATGATCAACAAGATCAGTTATCTGGTCAAAGTGCTCTAAACAGAGTCGCTGAGAGAGACGTATATGGAACTCAATGGCATCAAGCCGGCTGACGGCTCCAAGCACGCCAAGCGCCGTGTCGGCCGCGGCATCGGCTCCGGCCTGGGCAAGACCGCGGGTCGCGGTCACAAGGGTCAGAAGTCGCGTGCGGGCGGTTTCCACAAGGTCGGCTTCGAAGGCGGCCAGATGCCGCTGCAGCGTCGCCTGCCCAAGCGCGGCTTCAAGTCGCAGCTGCTCAAGTACAACGCCGAAGTAACGCTGACCTCGCTCGAGAAGCTCGGCCTGGCCGAAGTCGACGTGCTGGCGCTCAAGCAAGCAGGCCTGGTCGGTCAGATCGCCAAGGTCGTCAAGGTCATCAAGTCGGGTGAACTCACCAAGGCCGTCAAGCTGACCGGCATCGGTGCGAGCGCCGGCGCCAAGGCTGCGATCGAAGCAGCCGGCGGCAGCGTGGCCTGATCGGACTGAAAGAAGTCTTCGTGGCAACCAACGCGGCAACGCTCGCAAAAACAGGCAAGTTCGGCGACCTGCGTCGCCGGCTCGTCTTTTTGCTGCTCGCGCTCGTGGTCTATCGCATCGGAGCTCACATTCCGGTGCCGGGCATCAACCCGGACCAACTCGCGCAGCTGTTCCAGGGCCAGCAGGGCGGCATCCTGAGCCTGTTCAACATGTTCTCGGGCGGGGCGCTGTCGCGCTTCACCGTGTTCGCGCTGGGCATCATGCCGTACATCTCCGCGTCGATCATCATGCAGTTGATGACCTACGTGGTGCCGACCTTCGAGCAATTGAAGAAGGAAGGCGAAACCGGCCGGCGCAAGATCACCCAGTACACGCGCTACGGCACGCTGGGCCTGGCGCTGTTCCAGTCCTTCAGCATCGCGGTCGCGCTGGAATCGTCGGCAGGCCTCGTGATTTCGCCCGGCTTCGGCTTCCGCATCACGGCGATGGTCAGCCTCACGGCCGGCTCGATGTTCCTGATGTGGCTCGGCGAGCAGATCACCGAGCGCGGCCTCGGCAACGGGATTTCGATCCTGATCTTCGCGGGCATCGCGGCCGGCCTGCCGAGCGCGATCGGCGGATTGCTCGAACTGGTGCGCACCGGCGCCATGAACGTGATCGTCGCGCTGTTCATCGTCGCGGTGGTCATCCTGGTGACCTACTTCGTCGTGTTCGTCGAACGCGGTCAGCGCAAGATCCTCGTGAACTACGCGCGGCGCCAGGTCGGCAACAAGGTCTACGGCGGCCAGTCCTCGCACCTGCCGCTGAAGCTGAACATGGCTGGCGTGATCCCGCCGATCTTCGCGTCGTCGATCATCCTGCTGCCGACCACGGTCGTGGGCTGGTTCAGCACCGGCGAGAGCATGCGCTGGATCAAGGACATCGCGAGCGCGCTGACGCCGGGGCAGCCGATCTACGTGCTGCTCTATGCCACCGCGATCGTGTTCTTCTGCTTCTTCTACACGGCGCTCGTGTTCAACAGCCGCGAGACGGCCGACAACCTGAAGAAGAGCGGTGCGTTCATTCCAGGCATTCGCCCAGGTGACCAGACCGCGCGCTATATCGACAAGATCCTGGTTCGTCTGACGCTGGCCGGCGCGGTGTACATCACCTTCGTCTGCCTGCTGCCCGAGTTCCTGATCCTGAAATACAACGTGCCGTTCTATTTTGGCGGCACCTCTCTGCTGATCATCGTGGTTGTCACGATGGACTTCATGGCCCAAGTGCAGAACTACATGATGTCGCAGCAGTACGAATCGCTGCTAAAGAAAGCCAATTTCAAGACTTCCTAGGCGATTGAGATGTCGAAGGACGATGTCATCCAGATGCAAGGCGAGGTTCAGGAGAACCTGCCGAATGCGACCTTCCGGGTGAAGCTGGAAAATGGACACATCGTGCTGGGGCATATTTCCGGAAAGATGCGGATGCACTACATCCGCATCCTTCCAGGTGACAAGGTCACCGTCGAGTTGACGCCCTATGACTTGAGCCGGGCGCGCATTGTGTTTCGGGCGAAATGAGTCGCCGGGTTGGACAGAGTTTTAGGAGAATGAAATGAGAGTTTCGGCTTCGGTCAAAACCATTTGCCGTAATTGCAAGATCATCCGCCGCAAGGGTGTGGTGCGCGTGATCTGTACCGACCCGCGCCACAAGCAGCGCCAGGGTTGATTGAAAGAGTATTAGAGGACGCACATGGCACGTATTGCTGGCATCAACATTCCGCCGCACAAGCACGCTGAGATCGGCCTGACCGCCATCTTCGGCATCGGTCGCACCCGCGCCCGCAAGATCTGCGAAGCGAGCGGCATCGAATATTCGAAGAAGATCAAGGATCTGACCGACGCCGATCTCGAGAAGATCCGCGACCAGATCGCGCTCTTCACCATCGAAGGTGACCTGCGTCGCGAAACGACGATGAACATCAAGCGCTTGATGGACATCGGCTGCTACCGCGGCTTCCGTCACCGTCGCGGCCTGCCGATGCGCGGCCAGCGCACGCGCACCAACGCCCGCACCCGCAAGGGTCCGCGCAAGGCCGCGCAGTCCCTGAAGAAATAAGGATAGATCAGCATGGCTAAAGCTCCTGCCAACAACGCAGCGCAACGCGTTCGCAAGAAGGTCCGCAAGAACGTGGCGGACGGCGTCGCGCACGTGCACGCCTCGTTCAACAACACGATCATCACGATCACCGATCGCCAGGGCAACGCTCTGTCGTGGGCGTCGTCGGGTGGCCAGGGCTTCAAGGGCTCGCGCAAGTCGACGCCGTTCGCTGCGCAGGTCGCTTCGGAAGTCGCCGGTCGCGCTGCGGTGGAACAAGGCATCAAGAACCTCGACGTCGAGATCAAGGGCCCGGGCCCGGGACGCGAATCGTCGGTGCGCGCGCTCGCCGCGCTCGGCATCCGCATCAACTCGATCGCCGATGTGACGCCGGTTCCGCACAACGGCTGCCGCCCGCAAAAGCGCCGTCGCATCTAAGGCGAGGACGCCCGGCGCAGTCAGCTTTCGAGCCGGCTGCGCGTTTTGTTTTTTCAACAAGCCCACCGCCATCGGCACGCCGCTGATGGCTCCCGCAGACAGCCTCTGCGGCAGATGACACAAAGGAAGATCAAGTGGCACGCTACCTCGGCCCCAAGGCCAAACTTTCCCGCCGCGAAGGCACCGACCTGTTCCTGAAGAGCGCCCGCCGTTCGATCCAGGACAAGGCCAAGTTCGACTCCAAGCCCGGCCAGCATGGCCGCACTTCTGGTCAGCGCACCTCCGACTTCGGTCTGCAGCTGCGCGAGAAGCAGAAGGTCAAGCGCATGTACGGCGTGCTCGAGAAGCAGTTCCGCCGCTACTTCGAGGAAGCCGATCGCCGCCGTGGCAACACCGGCGCCAACCTGCTGTTCATCCTCGAATCGCGCCTGGACAACGTGGTCTACCGCATGGGCTTCGGCTCCACGCGCGCCGAAGCGCGCCAGCTGGTCTCGCACAAGGCGATCACGGTGAACGGCCAGTCGGTCAACATCCCGTCGTACCTGGTCAAGACCGGCGACGTGATTGCCGTGCGCGATAAGTCGAAGAAGCAGACCCGCATCGCCGAAGCGCTGCAACTCGCCCAGCAGGTCGGCATTCCGGCCTGGGTCGAAGTGAATGCCGACAAGGGCGAAGGCACCTTCAAGAAGGTGCCCGATCGCGACGAATTCGCGGCCGACATCAACGAATCGCTGATCGTCGAACTGTATTCGAGGTAACAGGCGAAAACGTGCCGCCATCCGGCGGCCCGGACTTTGATTTTTTGTTCCCTGCCGCGGGCACCGCGGCCGGGCACTTCACCAGCCTTACCGGTGTAACGAGCCGGGGGTATTGAGAGGAAGTTCTGCATGCAAACCACCCTGCTGAAACCCAAGACCATCCAGGTCGAGCAACTTGCCGCCAACAAGGCCAAGGTCACGCTCGAGCCCTTCGAGCGCGGCTACGGCCACACGCTCGGCAACGCGCTGCGCCGCGTGCTGCTGTCGTCGATGGTCGGTTACTCCGCCACCGAAGTGACGATCGCCGGCGTGCTGCATGAGTACTCGTCGATCGACGGCGTGCAGGAAGACGTCGTCAACATCCTGCTGAACCTCAAGGGCGTGGTGTTCAAGCTCCACAACCGCGATGAAGTCACGCTGAGCCTGCGCAAGGACGGCGAAGGCGCGGTGACCGCGTCGGATATCCAGACGCCGCACGACGTCGAGATCATCAACCCCGACCACGTGATCGCCCACCTGTCGCAGGGCGGCAAGCTCGACATGCAGATCAAGGTCGAGAAGGGCCGCGGCTATGTGCCCGGCACGATGCGCCGCTACGCGGACGAGCCGACCAAGTCGATCGGCCGTATCGTGCTCGACGCCTCGTTCTCGCCGGTCAAGCGCGTGAGCTACACGGTCGAAAGCGCCCGCGTCGAGCAGCGTACCGACCTCGACAAGCTCCTGGTCGAGATCGAGACCAACGGCGCGATCACCGCCGAAGACGCGGTTCGCGCCTCGGCCAAGATCCTGGTCGAGCAACTGGCCGTGTTCGCGCAGCTCGAAGGCGGCGAACTCGCTGCGTTCGATGCACCCGCGCCGCGCAGCGCCCAGCAGTTCGATCCGATCCTGCTGCGCCCGGTCGACGAGCTCGAACTCACGGTGCGTTCGGCCAACTGCCTGAAGGCCGAAAACATCTACTACATCGGTGACCTGATCCAGCGCACCGAGAACGAGCTGCTCAAGACCCCGAACCTGGGTCGCAAGTCGCTCAACGAAATCAAGGAAGTGCTCGCCTCGCGCGGCCTGACCTTGGGCATGAAGCTTGAAAGCTGGCCACCGGCCGGCCTCGATAAGCGTTAAGAATCACCACACCTGTGTGTTGCACCGGGCAGTACCTGACACGGCTGCCTGTTTTTATAAAGTAAAGGAAAAGCACCATGCGTCACGGACACGGACTCCGCAAACTCAACCGCACCAGCTCGCACCGCCTCGCGATGCTGCAGAACATGATGAACTCGCTCATCGAGCATGAGGTCATCAAGACCACGGTCCCCAAGGCCAAGGAACTGCGCCGCGTCATCGAGCCGATGATCACCCTGGCCAAGAAGCCGACGGTCGCCAACAAGCGCCTGGCTTTCGATCGCCTGCGCGACCGCGACAGCGTGGTCAAGCTGTTCGGCGAACTCGGCCCGCGCTACCAGGCACGTCCGGGCGGCTACACGCGCATCCTGAAAATGGGTTTCCGCGTGGGCGACAACGCGCCGATGGCGCTGGTCGAACTGGTCGATCGTCCCGAAGTGACGGAAGCCCCTGCCGACGAGCAGGCCGGCGAAGAATAAGCTATAATTCCATCTTGCCGCGCGATGGAGCAGCCTGGTAGCTCGTTGGGCTCATAACCCAAAGGTCGCAAGTTCAAATCTTGCTCGCGCAACCAAATTTCCGGCAACCCAAAAGGTTGTTGCTGAAAAAGCAAAACGCCCACCTCGAGTGGGCGTTTTGCTTTCCGGCTGCTAAAGAAAAGACTGCGCGCCATCGATTTTGGGATCTGTCCCAAGGGCGTTTCGCTCCCAGTTTTCTGTTAGTACCAAATTACTCTTTCCACCGTGAAACGAGTCTAAAACGCCCACGCCGTGTGACAAAGATCACGGATGCGTGCGCGTGACATGTGTAACATCTGGCCGATTCGAGAACAGTTGAAGGACGAGAAGTCTGTGAATTGCGCAAATAAGGGACTTTCATGATCGACCCTTCGATTTCGCGAAATCTGATTGAAAACGCAATGGGCGCTGTCGAGCAGGCGGTCGACTATATTTTCAATGACGAGCCTGCCGTTCCATTTCACCCGACGACCGATCTCCTTTCTCTCAGTCCGAGCGAGGAAGACCAGATTCGTCGCGGCGAACAGGCGAATTACCGCAGCCGTCCCACGACATCGGCGCTCAGTTTTTGCCTGACTTCGGCTATTTCGCTGCTGGCGATTGCGCATTCATTGATCGATCAGCCCGCAGCCCTGTCGCCGGTCGAGCGGGAACAGCTGTGGAAAAAGCTGGCCGCGGAAACCAAGATTGCGGGGCGCGCTGCCTATCGCGCGGCGCTCATCCTCTCGGATCCGGGCGCCGAGGCAGCGACCCACGAGGAAGTACTCTGAGGCTGCGGGCGCGGTAGCCGCTGGGCTCAGTCGGGCAGCACCGCCGTGACCTCGATCTCCACCTTGGCGCGCGACTCCACCAGCGCTGCGACCTGCACGCAAGTCATCGCCGGGAAGTTCCGGCCCATCGTTTCGCGATAAACCGGCCCGAGCTCGCCCAGGCGCCGGTTGTATTCGTCGCGGTCGGTCACGTACCAGGTCATGCGCACCATGTGCTCGGGGCCGGCGCCGGCTTCGCGCAGGATGTCGGCGATGTTGCGCAGGGCCTGTCCTGTCTGCTCGATGAAATCGTCCGACACGAACTGCTGCTGCGCATTCCAGCCGACCTGGCCGCCGACGAACACCATCGTGCCGCGCGCGGCAACGCCGTTCGCATAGCCCTTCGGGGGTGCCCAGCCGGGCGGTTGCAAAAGTTTGATCATGGTGTGATTTGCCTCAGTTTGAATCGTTGGAGCTTGCCGGTCTCGGTGCGCGGCAGCGCAGCGACGAACTCGATCTCCCGTGGGTATTTGAAGGGCGCGATGGTGGCCTTGACGTGGTCCTGCAGCGCCTTGACCAGGGCAGCATCGCCGGTCTGGCCGGGCTTGAGCACGCAGAAGGCCTTGACGATCATTCCGCGTTCCTCGTCGGGCTTGCCGACCACGCCGCATTCGGCGACCGCCGGATGCTTCAGCAGCGCGTCTTCGACCTCCGGCCCGCCGACGTTGTAGCCGGCGGTGATGATCATGTCGTCGGCGCGCGACTGGTAGAAGAAGTAGCCGTCCTCGTCCTGCACGAAGGCGTCGCCGGGATAGTTCCAGCCCTTCTTCACATAGTCGGCCTGCCGCGGATCGTCGAGGTAGCGGCATCCGACCGGCCCGATGAGCGCCAGCTTGCCGACGGTGCCGCGCGGCACTTCATTGCCCTCGTCGTCCACCACCTTGGCGGTGAATCCCGGCACGACCTTGCCGACCGCGCCGCGCCGAACCTGGTCGCCGGCGGCCGAAATGTAGATGTGGAACACCTCGGTGCCGCCGATGCCGTCCAGCATCTCGATGCCCGTGGCGTCCTTCCACAGCTGGCGGGTCGCGTCGGGCAGGGCCTCGCCCGCGCTCACGCTGATGCGCAGGCTCGGCACGCCGGAAGCCTTGGCGAAAGGCGCCATCTGCCTGTAGAAGGTGGGGGCCGTGTAGCAGATGGTGGCGCCGAACTCGCGGATCGCCTTGACCATCGTCTCCGGCGTGTAGGGGCCATCGTGGAAATACACGGATGCGCCGGCCCACATCGGGAAGACCAGCAAGCCGCCCAGGCCGAAGGTGAAGGCCAGCGGCGGCGAGCCCAGCACGATGTCGTCGCTGCGCGCCTGCAGCACGTGACGCGGCCAGGTCTCGCACATCGCGAGCACGTCGCGGTGGGTGGTCACGGGCGCCTTCGGCTTGCCGGTGGTGCCGGAGGTGAAGGCCAGCAGCGCAATGTCGTCGGCGGCTGTAGGGCAGGCCTTGAACACGCCGCTCTTGGCGGCAGCGCGCGCGCTCAGCGAATCGGCTGCATCCGGCTGGTTGAAGGCCACGAGGGTCTGCAGCACCGGATGCGCCTGCTGGGCGATCCGCAGCTCGTCGAGCAACTTGCCATCGCACAGCGCGACCACCGGCCGCGATTTCTCGATGATGTCGCCCAGCTCTTTCGCGCGCAGCAGCGGCATGGTGGCGACCGCGATCAGGCCGGCCTTGACCACGGCCAGCCAGGCCAGCGCCATCGCGATCGAATTGCCTCCGCGCAACAGCACGCGGTTGCCGGGCACCAGGCCCAGGTCTTCCACCAGCACCTGCGCGATGCGGTCGACCTCGGTCGCGGCCTCGGCGTAGCTCAGCGTGCGGGCCGGCGAGCGCAGCATCGGCTTGTCCGCCAGGCCATTGGCGCTGGCCTTGTCGAACAGGACCTCGACCAGGTTGAGTTGGTCGGGCAACTGCAATTCGGGCCGGTCGTACCGGAACATGGGCAGTTGCTCTGCCGGCGGCAGACGGTCGTGAACGAAGCGATCGGTCTGCGCACTCATGCCTGGCTCCGCAAGACGGACTTGCCGATGATCAGTTGCTGCACCTCGGTCGCACCCTCGTAGATGCGCAGCGAACGGATGTCGCGGTAGAGGCTCTCGACCTTGGTGCCCACCTTCACGCCGAGGCCGCCGTGCATCTGCAGCGCCATGTCGATCACGCGGCTCGCGTTCTCGGTCGCGCACATCTTGGCCATCGCCGCCGCGGCCGTGAGGTCGCCGACGGCGGGCCCGCCACGGGCTTCGCTGTCGTCTCGCATCCAGGCGGCGCGGTAGGTGAGCAGCGCCGCGCTGTCGATCAGCGCCGCCATCTCGCCGAGCTTGGCCTGCGTGAGCTGGAAGTCGGCCAGCGTCTGGCCGAACATGCGCCGGCGGCTCGCATGGTGGACCGCTTCGGCCAGCGCGCGCCGCGCCATGCCGAGCGCAGCGCCGGCGACCGAGGCGCGAAAGATGTCGAGCGTGCGCATCGCGAGCTTGAAGCCGCCATGCAGCTCGCCGAGCTGGGCCTCGCGCGGCACGACGCAGCCGTCGAAGCGCAGCGTGGCAAGCGGGTGCGGCGCCATCACTTCGATGTGTGCCGAGGTGTCGAGTCCGGCCGTCTTCGCATCGACGACGAAGGCCGTGATGCCGCGCGAGCCGGCGGCCGGATCGGTTTTCGCGAACACGCAGTAGAAGTCGGCGATGCCGCCATTGCTGATCCAGGTCTTCTCGCCCGTGAGCCGCCAGCCGTCCGAGATGGCGACAGCCTGCATCGCCATCGCGCCGACGTCCGAGCCCGCCTCGGGTTCGCTGAGCGCAAAGGCCGCGATCTTGTCGCCGCGCGCCACGGCGCCGAGGTAGTCGCGCTGCTGTGAGGCGCTGCCGGCCAGCGTGATGGCGCCGCTGCCGAGGCCCTGCATCGCAAAGGCGAAATCGGCCAGCGGCGAATGGAAGGCCAGCGTTTCGCGCAGCAGCACCAGCGCGCGCGAATCGAGGCGTTCCAGCGCGCCGCCCGAAGAAGCCGGCACGCAATAGCGCAGCCAGCCGCCCTGGCCGAGCCGCTTCACCCAGTCGCGGCAAGCGGCGCGATCGTCGCGCTCGTCCACCGACTGGGCGGCTGCCCAGGGCAGCAGATCGCGCGCCAGCGCCCGATGCGCATCGTCGAAGAAGGGCAGCGCCAGGTGCGCCGTGGAAGGAGGTACGGGCGAAGCAGCCATTGCGTCAGTCTCCGCCGAACACCGGCTTGCGCTTGGCCGCAAAGGCTTCGAAGGCGCGCCTGAAGTCCTCGGTCTGCATGCAGATCGCCTGCGCCTGCGCCTCGGCCTCGATCGCCTGGTCGATGGTCATCGCCCATTCCTGCGACAGCATGGTCTTGGTCATGCCGTGCGCGAAGCTCGGGCCTTCGGCGAGCTCGCGCGCCACGGCAGTGGCGGCGCCGAGCAGCGCGCTGCTCTCGTGCAGCGCGTTGAAGAAGCCCCAGGCGTGGCCTTCCTGCGCCGTCATCGCGCGGCCGGTGAAGAGCAGCTCCGAGGCGCGGCCCTGTCCGATCACGCGCGGCAGCAGCGCGCAGGCACCCATGTCGGCGCCGGCCAGTCCGACGCGCGTGAAGAGGAATGCGGTGCGCGCTGCGGGCGTGCCGTATCGCAGGTCGCAGGCCAGCGCGATCATCGCGCCGGCGCCGGCACAGACGCCGTCGATCGCGCCGACGATGGGTTGCGGGCAATGGCGGATCGCCTTCACCAGGTCACCCGTCATGCGCGTGAACTCGAGCAGTTCGGGCATGTGCATCTGCGTGAGCGGCCCGATGATCTCGTGCACGTCACCGCCTGAACAGAAGTTGCCGCCCGCGCCCGTCACGACGATCGCCTTGACGTCGGTCGCGAAATTCAGCGCGCGAAACAGGTCGCGCAGCTCGGCGTAGGAGTCGAAAGTCAGCGGATTCTTGCGCTCCGGCCGGTTCAGCGTGACCGTGCCGATGCCGTCCTCGAAGGACCAGCTGAAATGCTCGGCCTCGTAGTCGGCCTTCGGCTCGAATTGCGCGCGCATGGGACTGCTTGCGCCGATGTAGTGCTTCATAGGGCCTCCGCCAATTGTTGATGTGAATGCTGCTTGACCTTGCCGAGCAGCTTGTGGAGCTGCGTGACCTCCTTCGCGTTCAGGCCCGCGAAGGCATCGACGATCCATGCCTCGTGCTGTTGCGCCATCTCGTTGAAGAGCTTGCGGCCACGCGTGGTGAGGCGCACGCGCCAGGCGCGGCGATCGCCCTCGACGTCGACGCGCTCGACCAGCCCCTCGGCCACCAGCTGGTCGGTGATGCCGGTGACGTTGCCGCCGGTCACCATCATGCGGCGCGACAGCTCGTTCATCTTCAGCCCGTCCGGCGAGCGTTCGAGTTGCGACATCAGGTCGAAGCGGGGCAGGGTGGTGGCGAACTGCTCGCGCAGCTCGTTGCGCACCTGCTTCTCGATAAGCTGGGTGCATGTCAGCAACCGCAGCCAGAGGCGCAGCTCGTCGGGGTGCTCGCTGTGGGCTCTTGCTTCGAGGTCCATGCTATTGATCCTCCTCGCTGTTGCGCGGCACGGCCGTCGCAGCCGCCGCGGCGGCCAGCTGTTGCTGCTTGGCGATCTCACGGTACATCTGGTCGCGCCCGCTCAGGTATTGCTTGGGCCAGTCGACGTCGCGGCTTTGCAGCTTGGCCGTTTCGTGCAGGGTCCACGCCGGGTCGGCCAGGTGCGGCCGTGCGATCGCGCACAGGTCGGCGCGGCCCGCGGCGATGATGCTGTTGGCCTGGTCGGCTTCGGTGATGGCGCCGACCGCAATGGTCGAGATGCCGACCTCGTTGCGGATGCGGTCCGCAAAAGGCGTCTGGTACATGCGTCCGTACACCGGTTTCGCCGTGCGCGTGGTCTGGCCCGAAGAGACGTCGATGAAGTCGCAGCCCGCTTCCTTGAAGAGCCGCGCCACCACCACCGCGTCGGCATCGGTATTGCCGCCGAGCGCCCAGTCATGGGCCGAGATGCGCACGCTCATTGGCCGTTCGGTGGGCCAGGCCGCGCGCATCGCGCGGAACACTTCCAGCGGATAGCGGCAGCGGTTCTCGAGGCTGCCGCCGTACTCGTCGGTGCGCAGGTTGGTCAGCGGGCTGATGAAGGAAGCCAGCAGGTAGCCGTGCGCGCAGTGCAGCTCGAGCCAGTCGAAGCCGGCTTCGGCCGCGCGACGCGTCGAGGCGACGAACTGGTCGCGCAAAGTGTTCATCTCTGCTCGCGTCATGGCGGCGGGCAATTGGTTCTGTTCGCCGTAGGCCAGCTCGCTGGCGGCGATCAGCGGCCAGTTGTCTTGCGGCAGCGGTTCGTCGATCTCTTCCCAGCCCAGCTGGGTCGAGCCCTTCGGCCCGCTGTGGCCCAGCTGCATGCCGATCTTCGCCGTGGTCTGCGTGTGCACGAAGTCGACGATGCGCTTGAAGGCGGCCGACTGCGCATCGTTGTAGAGACCCGTGCAGCCGGGCGTGATGCGGCCCTCGGGCGTCGGGCTGGTCATCTCGACGAACACCATCGCGGCGCCGCCGAGCGCGCGCGCGCCAAGGTGCACGAGCAGGAAGTCCTGCGGCACGCCGTCGACCGCGCTGTAGGTCGCCATGGGCGAAACCAGAATGCGGTTCTTGAGCGTGAGGCCGCGCACCGTGAGCGGCATCAGCATCGGAGGCAGCGGCTTGCCGCCCGCGAGCCACGCCTCGTAGCCGCCCAGCCATTGCGTGTCGCGCAGGCGCAGGTTCTCGTGGCTGATGCGCTGCGAGCGCGTCATGAGCGAGTAGGCGAACTGCTCGATCTCCATGCCGGTGTAGCGGTGCACGTTCTCGAACCATTCGGTCGAATTGCGCGCCGCGTTCTGGATCTTGAGCACCTCGACGCTGCGCCGCGCCTCATAGGCTTCGAGCACATGGTCGACGCTGCCGCCGCGCGCGAACTCATCGCTGAGGTCGATCGCATCCTCGAGCGCGAGCTTGGTACCCGAGCCGATCGAGAAGTGCGCCGTGTGCGCCGCGTCGCCCATCAGCACCACCGGCACGCTCTTGCCATTCACCTCGACGCGGTGCGTCCAGTGCTTGCAGACCACGCGCGGAAAGCGGATCCAGTTGGCCGAGCCGCGCAGATGCGTGGCGTTGCTGATCAGCTCGTGACCGCCGAGGTATTTGGCGAAGAGCTTTTCGCAGAAGGCGATCGCTTCGGGCTGCTCCATCTTGTCGAGGCCATGGGCCTGCCACACCGCTTCGGGCGTTTCGACGATGAAGGTCGAGGTCTTGTCGTCGAACTGGTAGGCGTGGGCCTGGAACCAGCCGTGCTCGGTCTTCTCGAAGGCGAAGGTGAAGGCATCGAAGGTCTGGTGCGTGCCGAGCCAGACGAAGCGGCACTGGCGCAGATCGATGTCGGGCTCGAAGACGTCCGCATAGCGCTGGCGAATGCGGCTGTTGAGGCCGTCGCTGGCGATCACCAGGTCGGCGCCGTACTGCGCCGCCAGGGCCTGGTCATCCGTGGCGTCGGTCTCGAACACCAGCTTGACGCCGAGCGCCAGGCAGCGCTCCTGCAGGATGTTCAAGAGGCGCTTGCGGCCGATGCCGCAGAAGCCGTGGCCGCCCGAGCGCACCTGGCGTCCCTTGAAGAACACCTGAATGTCGTCCCAGTGATGGAACTCACGGCCGATCAGCGCGGCCGTTTCGGGATCGGCGGCCGCGAGGTTGTCGAGCGTCTGGTCGCTCAGCACCACGCCCCACCCGAAGGTGTCGAAGGGGCGGTTGCGTTCGATCACCGTGACCTCGAGCGCCGGTCGCCGGGCCTTCATCAGGAGCGCGAAGTAGAGGCCGGCGGGACCGCCGCCGATGCACAGCACGCGCTGCAGATCTGTTGCGAAGCTATTCATGGATCAATAGTTTAGGCCTAAACAATCTGTTGTCAACCCGGCAAGGGTTTTCGCCGAGGTCGGTTGACGAAGTTCGCCGCTGCTGGCAAAAATCAGCCATGTCAAGCCTGTTGCCGAAGATCGAGTCCCAGCTTTCCACGCTGCCGGTTCCCATCACGCTGCAATTGCCCGATGGGCGGAAGGTCGCAAAGCCAGGCTCACGCGTCACGCTCGCCTTCTCCGAGTGGTCGGCGCTCGCCAAGCTCACCGCTCGGCAGATCGGTGCCATCGGCGAGGCCTACGTCGAGGGACGGGTCCAGATCGAAGGGAAGATGCGCGACCTGATCGATGTCGCGGTCAGCCTGCTGCCCGGCAATCCGGCGGAAACCAACACCAACTGGTGGAGCCGGCTGCAGCGGCGCACCAAGTCGCGCGGCTCGCACTCGCTGGGCAAGGATGCGGCGCAGATCGAGTTCCACTACGACGTGTCGGACGACTTCTATGCGCTGTGGCTCGACCCGCGGCGCGTCTATTCGTGCGCCTATTTCCGTGACGCCGGGATGACGCTGGCGCAGGCCCAGGAGGCCAAGCTCGACCACATCTGCCGCAAGCTCATGCTGCAGCCGGGTGAGCGCTTCCTCGACATCGGCTCGGGCTGGGGTGCGCTCCTGCTGTGGGCGGCCGAGCACTACGGCGTCGATGCGACCGGCATCACGCTGTCGAAGAACCAGCATGCGCACGTGACGCGCATGATCGAGGAGAAGGGCCTGCAGGGCCGCGTACGCGTCGAACTGCTCGACTACCGAAAACTCGACAGCGACAAGCCCTTCGACAAGATCTCGTCGATCGGCATGTTCGAACACGTCGGCAGCGTCAACATGCCGACTTACTTTCGCAAGATCCATTCATTGCTCAAGCCGGGCGGCCTGGTCATGAACCATGGCATCACTTCGGGCCAGCTCGACTACAAGCAGCTCGGAGCCGGCATGGGCGATTTCATCGAGAAATACATCTTCCCGGGCGGCGAACTGCTGCACGTCACGCATGTGCTGCGCGAGACGGTGGCCGCGGGCCTGGAGATGGTCGACACCGAAAACCTGCGGCCGCACTATGCGCGCACGCTCTGGGCCTGGTCGGATGCGCTCGAGTCCCGGCTCGACGAGGCGCGCGAGGTCCTGCAGCGCGCCGGCGGCCACCAGGGCGGCAATGCCGAGCGCATCCTGCGTGCCTACCGCCTGTATCTGGCCGGTTCGGCGATGTGCTTCGAACAGGGCTGGATTTCGCTGCACCAGATGCTCGCCACCCGGCCCGACGGAAAGGTCGAGGGCGGCGCGCTGCGCGGCGCGCAATCGGTGTACCCTTTTGTCCGCGACTACATCTACAAATAACCGAGCGAGGCACCATGCTGTATCGATTCAAATCGCGGGCCAGCCCCCCCTTCGTGATGCTCGAAACCCACGCGCGTCAGTTGTTCGACATCATCGGCAAGGCGCCGGAGCGCAAGGGCATCGTGACGGTGGAGCAGATGCCGGCCGCCATCGCGGCGCTGGAGGCGGCCATGGCGCGTGAAGCCCACAACGCCCACAACAACGACGATTTCGCCGTCGAAGGCCATGACGAGGCGGCCGAGAAGCAGCACATCACGCTGCACCAGCGCGCCGTGCCCTTGCTGCACATGCTCAAGGCGTCGCTGGCCGACCGCAAGGACGTGATGTGGGAGGTGTGATCACCCCCAGGCTTGCTCGCTTCGCGTAGAGCCTGTCCTGAGCCTGTCGAAGGGAGCCTGTCGAAGGGAGCCTGTCGAAGGGCCAACCCCCTCTCCGGGGGCGCCGCCTGCGGCCCGGCGAAGCCGGTTCCGCGGCGGCCCACGGTCCGGTGCGCTGCGCGCACCAATGGATCAGGAACGCCAGGGGCTTAGTCCACCTTGGCCCCGGAGGCCTTGACCACCTTCGCCCACTTGGCGTGTTCGCTGTCGATCATCTTGGCGAACTCGGCCGGCGAGTTGCCGCTCGGGATCGCGCCCTGGGCCAGCATCTTTTCCTTGATCGCCGCGGTGCCGAGCGACTTGGCCACTTCCTGCTGAATGCGGTTCACGATCTCGGGCGGGGTGCCGGCCGGGGCCAGCAGGCCGAACCATGAGCTGGCTTCGTAGCCCTTGAGCATGGGGCCGCCGGCCTCTTCGACCGTCGGCACGTCGGGCAAGGCCGGCGAGCGCTTCGAGCTGGTCACGGCCAGCGCCTTGAGCTTGCCGCCCCTGATCTGCTGCATCGACGAGGGCAGGTTGTCGAACATCACGTCGGCGTTGCCGCCCACCAGGTCCAGCAGCGCCGGGCCCGATCCGCGATAGGGGATGTGCGTCATGAAGCTGCCGGTCATGGTCTTGAAGAGCTCGCCCGCCAGGTGGATCGAGGTGCCGCTGCCGCTCGAAGCCATGTTGAGCTTGCCGGGATTCGCCTTCGCGTACTTCACGAAGTCGGCCACGCTGTTGATGTTGAGCGCGCGCGCCTTGTCGGCATTCATCTCCATCACGTTGGGCACCGCGGCCACCAGCGTGATCGGCGCGAAGTCCTTGATCGGGTCGTAGGGCAGCTTGGGGTACAGCGCGCGGTTGATGCCGTGCGTGCCCACCGTGCCCATCAGCAGCGTGTAGCCGTCGTTCGGCGCCTTGGCCACGATCTCGGCGCCCACGTTGCCGCCGGCGCCCGCGCGGTTGTCGACGATGAACTGCTGGCCGAAGGCCTTGGAGAGCTCCGGCGCCACGGCGCGCGCAAGGAGGTCGGTGGTGCCGCCGGGCGCGAAGGGCACCACGATGCGCACCGGCTTGGTCGGCCAGCTGCCTTGGGCCGCCGCGGGCCCGGCAGCCAGCACCAGGGCGGCGATCGCGCCCAGGGCCAGTGCAGAGCGGCGGCGGGATTGGAACGAGAGGGTCATGCGTGTTTCCTGTTGATGCATGGCATCGAGTTTGACAGGCGAAGCGCCTCGTTCGTCGCGGGTGAAACCCCGTGTGCTCAGATCCCCTGCATGCGGGCCGCGAAGCGCTGCTCGCGAAACTTCTCGACCACGAAGTCGACGAACACGCGCGTCTTCGCCGGCAGCAGCTTCTTGCTCGGGTAGTAGAGCGAGATCGGCCCCGAGTCGGCATACCAGCCCGGCAGCACGCGCACCAGCTCGCCGCTTTGCAAGCCGGGCAGCGCGAAAGCCATCGGCAGCAACGCGATGCCCAGGCCCATCATCGCGGCGTGGGCGATCGCCTCGGGGTCGCTGAAGATCAGGCGCGGCTTTGCATCCGCCGCGCCTTCGTCGCCGGCCGCGTTGCGCAGCGTCCAGGCCCGCACCCGCCCGGTGGGTGAGGAGCGCCGCATGATGGCGTCGAAAGCGGCCAGGTCGGACGGGTGCTCCGGCACCGGCTTGCCGGCCATGTACGCGGGCGCCGCGACCGCCACGATGTGGATGCGCGCGAGCTCGCGCGCCACCACGCCGGGCGTCAGCTCGATGCCGCCGCCGATCGCGGCGTCGAAGCCCTCGCCGACCAGGGCGACCTGCCGGTTGTCGAAATGCCAGTCGGGCACGACCGCCGGGTAGCGCGCCAGGAACTCGCCGACCAGCGGCACCACGTACGTGCGCCCGAAGGCCTGGCCCATGCTGACCTTGAGCGTGCCGGCCGGCTGGCCCCCGGCTTCGGCGGCGCCCGCCATCGCATCGGCCAGCGTGCCGAGCGCGCCGCCGATCTGCAGCAGCAGCCGTTCGCCGCTCTCGGTCAGGGTCAGCTTGCGCGTGCTGCGCTGGAACAGGCGCACGCCCAGACCCGCTTCGAGGCGCGCGACGTTCTTGCTCACCGCGGCAGGCGTCAGGCCGAGTTGTCGGGCGCCGGCGGAGAAGCTGCCGGCCTCGGCGCTGCGGACGAAGGATTCGAGATGGCTCAGCGGCTGCATGGGTGCATTTTCAACCACGGGTTGAGATTGATAGGGCAGTTTTATGGCTACCGGCAATGCAATGCAATCCCCAAACTACAGGCATTCCACAACCACTTCGAAAGCGCACCATGTCCCCAAGCACTTCTTCCAAGCCCGTTCTGGCCGGCAAGACGGCCTTCGTCACCGGCGGCTCGCGAGGCATCGGCGCCGCCATCGTGCGGCGTCTCGCCAAGGACGGCGCCGCCGTCGCCTTCAGCTATGCCAGCAACGAGGCTGCGGCCAAGGAGCTTGCCGGCAGCATCGAAGCCGCGGGCGGGCGCGCGATCGCGCTGCGCGTCGACAGCGCCGATGCCGATGCGCTGCGCACGGCGATCGACGAAAGCGCGCGCACCTTCGGCCGGCTCGACATCCTGGTCAACAACGCCGGCGTTCTCAAGCTGGGCGCCGCCGACCAGATCTCGCTGGAAGACTTCGACCTCACGCTGAACGTCAACGTGCGCGCCGTCTTCGTCGCCATCCAGGCGGCGCTGCGCCACATGGGCGAGGGCGGCCGCATCATCAACATCGGCAGCACCAACGCCGAGCGCATGCCCTTCCCCGGCGGCGGCGTCTATGCGATGAGCAAGTCCGCACTCACCGGGCTCGTGCAAGGCTTCGCGCGCGACCTCGGCCCGCGCGGCATCACGATCAACAACGTGCAGCCCGGCCCGGTCGATACCGACATGAACCCCAAGGACGGCCCGATGGCCTCGGCCATGCATGGTTTCATGGCCATCCCGCGGCACGGCCGCGGCGAAGAGATCGCGGGCATGGTGGCCTACCTCTCGAGCCCGGAAGCGGCCTTCGTGACCGGCGCGGGCCTCAACATCGACGGTGGGTTTGCAGCCTGAGCGTCCGGGCCGGCCACCGACGCGATCAGCCGGTCGAGGGTGGCACTCAGGTGCTTCAGATCTTCGGCGCCGACGCCCGCGAACAGCTCGGCCTCGCGTTCCCACGCCTGCACGCGGACCGTCTCGAACAGCGCCTTGCCGGCGCTGCTCAGGTGGAGGCGGCTGCGGCGCAGGTCGGTCGGGTCTTCGTGGCGGTGCAGGCGCTTGTGGCGCTTCAGCCCCGCCAGCGCGCGGCTCACCGCCATCTTGTCGAGGCCGGTGAGCTCGCAAAGCTGCGTGGCCGTCAGGCCGGGCTGCGTGCCCAGCGCCGCCATCGTGCGCCACTCGTTGAGCGTGAGCGCGTGCTGGCGCCCGACCCGCTGCTGGAAAGGCCGCGCCGTCAGGTTGACGACCCGGACCAGCTTGAAGAAGACCGAGTCCTCGAAGCCAGCCTCGGTGTTCATCCGCACAAGGCCCTGGCAGTTTGAACGATCCGCTCGGCGCCGACGCGCGATTGCGCTTCGAGCACCGGCGAATAGCCGACCGGGATGCGCGGCGCGCCCAGGCGTGCGACCCTGCAGCCGGTGGCCTCCGCCGCACTGGCCGCGATCTCGGCGCCGAAGCCGGCGGCCTGCACCGCCTCGTGCACGACCAGCAGGCGGCCCGTGCGTTCGCAGGAGGAGAGCACCGACTCGCGGTCCCAGGGCCACAGCGTGCGCAGGTCGAGCAGATCGACCTCGATGCCTTCGGCCGCCAGCGTGTCGCAGGCGGCGCTACACGCCTGCATCTGCCGGCTCCAGCTCACCAGCGTGAGCGCGTTGCCGCGGCGCAGCTGCGCCGCCTTGCCGAGCGGCACCACCCGCGTTTCGTCGACCTCGCCGCGCGAGGCCCACAGGTTCTTGTGCTCGATGTAGACCACCGGGTCGCCGCACTGCATCGCGGCGCGCAGCAGCGAATGGTTGTCCTGGGGCGTCGAAGGGCACACCACCACCACGCCCGGCAGGTGCGCGAACCAGGCTTCGAGCGACTGCGAATGCTGCGCCGCCGAGGCATCCCAGATGCCGCCCGGCATGCGCGCGACCATCGGCACACGGCCCTGGCCGCCGAACATGAAGCGGTTCTTGGCGGCCTGGTTCACCAGCTCGTCCATGCCGCACAGCGCGAAGTCGACCACGCGCATCTCGACCACCGGCCTGAGCCCTGCCAGCGCCATGCCGACGCCGGCGCCCATGATCGCGGCCTCGGAGATCGGCGTGTCGATCACGCGCTCGGCGCCGAAGCGCTGCTGCAGCCCCTTGTACTGGCCGAAGATGCCGCCGCGGCCGACGTCCTCGCCGAGCACGACCACGCGCGAATCGGCTTCCATTTCGCGCTGTACCGCGAGCGCGGCCGCTTCGGCATAGCTGAGTTCGCGCACAGTGCTGCCGGCGGCGCGGCCGCCCGCGATGTCGCTCGTCATGTCCATTGGCCCGCTCCGGTGGTCTGCACATCGGTGAAGGCGGCGCCGGGCTCGGGCCAGGGCGCGGCATCGGCGGCGGCGAGTGCGGCGGCGACTTCTGCCTCCGCCTCGTCCTCGATCGCATCGAGCAGAGCGGCGTCCATGCCGTCGGCGATCAGGCGGCCGCGCGCCCGCGCGACCGGGTCGGTCTCCAGCGCCGCAGCCAGCTCGGCCGGGTCGCGGTAGGCGGCGAGGTCGACCGACACATGGCCCTTCACGCGGTAGGTGAGCGCGTGCAGCAGCCGCGGCCCGCCGCCGGCGCGCACCTCGGCGACCAGCCTGCCCGCGGCCGCATGCACCGCGAACACGTCGTTGCCGTCGACCCGGGTGGCGGCGATGTCCATCGCCTCGGCGCGCGCGGAGGCGCCTTCGCCGGCGGTCATCGGGCCGCTGGCGGTGGTTGCGCTCCAGCGGTTGTCCTCGCAGACGAAGAGCACCGGTAGCCGGTACACGCGCGCCCAGTTCAGCGACTCGAGAAAGGGGCCGCGGTTGATCGCGCCATCGCCGAAGAAGCAGACCGTGATCGCGTCCTTCTTCTGCAGCTTCTGGGCATGCGCCGCGCCGACCGCGATCGGCAGCCCGGCCGCGACCACGCCGTTGGCGCCCAGCATGCCGACCGAGAAGTCGGCGATGTGCATCGAGCCGCCCTTGCCGCCGTTGAAGCCGCTGGCCTTGCCGAACAGCTCGCACATCATGCGCACGAGGTCGGCGCCCTTGGCCAGCGTGTGGCCGTGGCCGCGGTGAGTCGAGGTCAGGTAGTCGGCGGGGTGCAGATGGGCGCCGACGCCGGCTGGCACCGCCTCCTGGCCGGTCGACAGATGCAGCGGGCCGCGCACCTTGGCGACGCCGGCGGCTTCCTGGCCGTAGGCGCTCACGCCACCCTGGCTGGCCGCTTCGGCGGCATTCTCGAAGGCGCGGATGCGCAGCATCGTGCGGTAGAGCGCGCGCCGCGCGGGCTCGGGAATCGGCAAATCCATATCGGCTCCAGCGCAGTACACATCTGCGCTTTGCCGAAAATCGTATCGGGCGTGACCAATGCGCGTGAGCGGGCTAACCCGGCCGCGAGGCCGACCTTCATTCAGGCGCGTTCTGCTGCCAGCTCTTGAGACGGCGATAGAGCGTGCCGCGCGACACCCGCAGTTGGCGCGCGGCATGCGAGATGTTGCCGTAGTGCGTAGCCAGGGTCTCCTCGATCAGCTTGCGGCTGTGGCCGCGCAGCGTGCCGTCGCTGGCGGGCGGCTGGGTCGGCGCGACCGGCGGCACCTCGTCGAGCGGCGTCGAGTCGATGGGCGCTTCGGCCGGCACGTTCACCGCATGCCGGAAATCGACCCCGTCGTGCGCCTGCAGCCGGGCCTGCAGCCAGACGCCGAGCCCGCTTGCGAGCCGCACCGGCTGCGCGGCCTCGTGGCGGGTCATGCGCAGCAGGCCCTCGAGGTCGAGGCCGAACAGCTGCTCGGCATCGCAGGCCCCGGACTCGGGCAGCCGGCCGATCAGCCGCATGCCGGCCGTGTTGAGCCAGGCCACGGTGCCATCGGGCGCGATGCCGGCCAGGGCCTCGAGCGGCGTGCCCAGCAGCGCCGGGCTGGCCTGGAAGCGCAGCACCAGCCGGTCCTGCGACTGCGCCTGCAGCAGGCGGTTCTCGATCGTCGTCGCGTAGAGCGCGACCATCGACGCGGCATCGAAGCCGAAGCGCCGCATCTCGACCGAGATGTCGAGCACCGCGGCCAGGCGGCCGTGCACGTCGCGGATCGGTGCCGCTGCGCACTGCATCTCGCGCAGGTACTCGAAGTAGTGCTCGGCGCCCTGCACCGTGCAGGCCTGGCCGGTGGTCGCCACGATGCCCGGCGCCGTGGTGCCGACCACGCTCTCGGCGATGTTGACGCCCAGGCGAGCGGTCTTCTGCAGGATCGGCTGCTGCGCCGCGGCCGGATGGTGCGTGACGTGCATGATCACGCCCTGCGCATCGGTCAGCAGCACGCGGCAGTCGGTGCCGGCGAGCGAGCTCTCCATGCTCGCCAGCTCGTGGCGCGCGGCCTTGAGCAGCTCGCGGTTGCGGCCCAGCGTGCCGTGCAGGCGGCTCGGCGTGACGGCGTCGAAGGCGATGACGCGGCGCGTGTTCGCATGGGCGCGCGTGCAGCGCATCCACGACTGGAGCACCGCCTCGCCGACCAGGCCGGAAGGGCGCACGCCTTCCTCGAAGAACTGCTGCCGGGCCAGCGCCACGCGCTCGGCGCGCGTATTGGCGAAGGGGGACAGGGGCATGGCCGTCTCCTGTGATCGAGGAGGCTGAATTTGTTCCGCAATGGAACAGTCGAGGTCTAGGGAAATCCCGAGGGTGAACAAAGCGTGCGCGCGCACCATTCTTCGATACACAACGACCGGAGACGCACGATGAACAAGACCCACGCCGCGCTCGCGCTCGGCGCGCTGCTGTGCTTGGCCGCAGCACCCGCCTCGGCCCAGACCAAGGGCTCCGCCGAGCACATCAAGGCCGTCACGCAGCGCGTGGACGGCAACTTCATCCGCAGCAACGCCGCGAAGACGGCCGACTGGCCCAGCCATGGCCTCGACTACGCGGAAACGCGCTTCAGCAAGCTCGACCAGATCAACGCCGGCAACGTGAAGGAGCTCGGCCTCGCCTGGTCCTACAACCTCGAATCCACGCGCGGCGTGGAGGCCACGCCGCTGGTGGTCGACGGCATCATGTACGTCAGCGCCTCCTGGAGCGTGGTGCACGCCATCGACGTGCGCACCGGCAAGAAGATCTGGAGCTTCGATCCGAAGGTGGACAAGTCCAAGGGCTTCAAGGGCTGCTGCGACGTGGTCAACCGCGGCGTCGCGCTCTACCAGGGCAAGGTGTTCGTGGGGGCCTACGACGGGCGCCTGATCGCGCTCGATGCCGCCACCGGCCAGCCGGTCTGGGAGAAGGACACCATCGTCGACCGTTCGAAGTCCTACACCATCACCGGCGCGCCGCGCGTCTTCAAGGGCAAGGTGGTCATCGGCAACGGCGGCGCCGAGTACGGCGTGCGCGGCTACATCACGGCCTACGACGCGGCCACCGGCGAGCAGAAGTGGCGCTGGTTCACCGTGCCGGGCGACCCGTCCAAGCCCTTCGAGGACGCCTCGATGGCCAAGGCCGCCAAGACCTGGGACCCTTCGGCCAAATACTGGGAGGCGGGTGGCGGCGGCACCGCCTGGGACACGCTCGCCTTCGACCCCGAGCTCAACCTCATGTACGTGGGCACCGGCAACGGCTCGCCATGGGCGCGCAGCAAGCGCAGCCCCAAGGGCGGCGACAACCTCTACCTGGCCTCGATCGTCGCGCTCAACCCCGACACCGGCAAATACGTCTGGCACTACCAGCAGACGCCAGGCGACAACTGGGACTACACCTCGACCCAACCGATGATCCTGGCCGACCTGAAGATCGACGGCAAGCTGCGCAAGGTGATCCTGCATGCGCCGAAGAACGGCTTCTTCTTCGTCATTGACCGCAGCAACGGCAAGTTCATCTCGGCCAAGAATTTCGTCGAGGTGAACTGGGCCACCGGCTACGACAAGAAAGGCCGGCCGATCGAGGTGGCCGCCGCGCGCCAGAACGAGAAGCCCGGCGACAGCATCCCCGGCCCCTTCGGCGCGCACAACTGGCATTCGATGTCCTTCAACCCGCAGACCGGCCTGGTCTACCTGCCGGCGCAGAACATCCCGCTGAGCCTGATGGACGACAAGGCCTGGAAGTTCAACGAGAACATGCCGGCCCGGCCGCATGCAGCGCTCGGCTGGAACACCGCCATGTTCATCAATGCCGAGCCGCCCAAGAGCAAGCCCATGGGCCGCCTCGTCGCGTGGGACCCGGTGGCGCAGAAGGAAGCCTGGGGCGTCGAGCATGTCTCGCCCTGGAACGGCGGCACGCTGACCACGGCCGGCAACCTGGTGTTCCAGGGCACGGCCGACGGGCGCTTCGCGGCCTACAACGCCAAGACCGGCGAGAAGCTGTGGGAGACCGCCACCGGCACCGGCGTGGTCGCGGCGCCCGCCACCTACATGGTCGACGGCAAGCAGTACGTCTCGATCGCGGTCGGCTGGGGCGGCGTCTACGGCCTGGCCGCGCGCGCCACCGAGCGCCAGGGGCCGGGCACGGTCTACACCTTCGTGGTCGGCGGCAATGCGCCCAAGCCGGAGTTCGTGCAGTACCGCATGGACAAGCTGCTGCAGGGCGTGAAGTACGACCCAGCCAAGGTGCCCGACGGCACGCTGCTCTACGTGAGCAACTGCGTCTTCTGCCACGGCGTGCCGGGCGTGGACCGCGGCGGCAACATCCCCAACCTGGGCTACATGAACCCGAGCTACATCGAGAACCTCGACAAGTTCGTCTACAAGGGCCCGGCCGTCGAGCGGGGCATGCCCGACTTCAGCGGCAAGCTGAGCGCCGAAGACGTGGAGAAGATCAAGGCCTTCATCCAGGGCACGGCGGACGCGATCCGGCCCAAGTAGGACAAGGCCGCTAGTCCATTTGCCCGCAGGGATTCCCCGGATGGCCGCCGTCCGGCGCGGTGGACATAGTTCGTCCCTCGAACTAATTCGGAGACCCTGCACATGAAGCTCGACCGCACCCTGACCGCCCTGGCTCTCGCCCTGTCCGCTTTCGGCGCCTCTGCGCAAACGGTGGTCGGCGTGAGCTGGTCCAATTTCCAGGAGGAGCGCTGGAAGACCGACGAGGCCGCGATCAAGGCGCAGTTGGAGAAGCTGGGCGCCAAGTACATCAGCGCCGACGCCGGCGGTTCGCCCGAGAAGCAGCTCGGCGACATCGAAGGCCTGATGTCCAAGGGCGCCAAGGCGCTGATCGTGCTCGCGATGGACAAGGACGCCATCCTGCCGGCAGTCAACAAGGCCACCCGGCAGAAGGTGCCGGTGGTGGCCTACGACCGGCTGATCGAAGCGCCCGGCGTCTTCTACATCACCTTCGACAACGTCGAGGTCGGCCGCATGCAGGCGCGCGCCGTCTACAAGGTGCAGCCCAAGGGCAACTACGTGTTCATCAAGGGCTCGCCCACCGATCCCAACGCCAACTTCCTGCGCGCCGGCCAGCAGGAGATCGTCGCCGAGGCCGTGAAGAAGGGCGACATCAAGATCGTCGGCGACGAATACACCGATGGCTGGAAGCCCGAAGTCGCGCAGAAGAACATGGAGCAGATCCTCACCAAGGTCGGCAACAAGGTCGATGCGGTGGTGGCGGCCAACGACGGCACCGCCGGCGGCGCGGTGGCGGCGCTCACGGCCAAGGGCATTCGCGGCATTCCGGTATCGGGCCAGGACGCCGACTTCGCGGCGCTCAACCGCGTCGCGCTCGGCACCCAGACCGTGACGGTGTGGAAGGACTCGCGCGAGCTCGGCCGCGAGGCCGCCTCCGCCGCGATCGCCCTGACCCAGGGCAAGACGCCGGAGAAGGCCGCCAACTGGAGCGGCGGCGAGAAGAAGGTCGCGATCTCGTCGCGCCTCCTCACGCCGGTGCCGATCACGCGCGACAACCTCGACGTGGTGGTCAAGGAAGGCTGGATCAAGAAGGCCGAGCTCTGCAAGGGCGTGTCTGGCGACAAAGCCCCGGCCGCCTGCAAATAGGGCTATGAGTCAGTCCCCGGGGCTGTGGCGCAGGAGCGGCATCGACCTGCGCCTGCTCCTGATGAGCGTGCTGCTGGTGGTGATGGCCATCGTCTTCCACGTGCTCTCGGGCGGCGTCTTCCTGTCGCCCGAGAACCTCTACAACATCGCGCAGCAGACCGCCGTGGTGGGCATCGTCGCGACCGTGATGGTGCTGGTCATCGTCGCGCGCCACATCGATCTCTCGGTCGGCTCGGTGATGGGCTTCGTCGGCGTGCTGGTCGCCTACCTGCAGTACACGTCGGGCTGGTCCTGGCCGGCGGCCTGCCTCGCGGGCCTGGTGGTCGCGCTCCTGGTCTCGCTCTACCAGGGCGGGCTCACCGCGATGCTGGGCGTGCCTTCCTTCGTGGTCACCTTGGGCGGCCTCATGTCCTTCCGCGGCGCCGCCTTCCTGGTGGCCGACGGCAAGACGCAGCCGGTCAACGACGAGTTCTTCCAGCGCCTGGGCGGCGGCTACGACGGCGGCATCGGCACCACGGCCACCTGGGTGCTGGCTGCGGTCGTGGGCGTGGTGCTGTTCGCGCGCAAGCTGCAGCAGCGGCGCGCGCGCCAGCGCCACGAGATGCCGGTCGAGCCGCTGTGGCTGGACCTGCTGCTCACGGCCGTGCCGGTGGCCGTCGTGTTCGCCTTCGCCGCAACGATGAACAGCTACCAGATCTCGTCGAAGACCGAGCCGCAGGGCATCCCGATCCCGGTGCTGATCTGGGCCGTGGTCGCGGTCGTGCTGTCCTTCATCGTGCATCGCACGCGCTTCGGGCGCTACGTGTTCGCGATGGGCGGCAACCCGGACGCGGCCGCGCTGGTCGGCATCCCGGTCAAGCGCGTGACGATGCTGCTGTTCGCCCTGCTCGCGGTGCTGGTGACGGTGGCCGCGATCGTCTCCATCGCGCGCCTCAACGCCGGCACCAATTCGCTCGGCAGCGGCATGGAGCTCTACGTGATCGCGGCGGCGGTCATCGGTGGCGCTGCGCTGGCCGGCGGCAGCGGCTCGATCTTCGGCTCGGTGCTGGGCGCGCTGATCATGCAGTCGCTCGACAGCGGCATGCTGCTGCTGGACGTGCAGATCGGCAAGCGCATGGTGATCATCGGGCAGGTGCTGATCGTCGCGGTCGTCTTCGACGTGCTCTACCGCAAATACTTTGGAGAGCGTTGATGAGCGCCGCGACACAACCCCTGGTCGAGCTGCGCGACATCCACAAGGCCTTCGGCGGCGTTAAAGCGGTGGACGGCGTTAGCGTCAACCTCTATGCCGGCGAGGTGGTTGCGCTCCTGGGCCACAACGGTGCCGGCAAGTCCACGCTGATGAAGATGCTCGCCGGCGCCTACCCGGTCGACTCGGGCGAAACGCTGATCGCAGGCGAGCAGGTCCACATCCGCACGCCTTCGGAGGCCCAGGCGCAGGGCATCGAGACCATCTACCAGACGCTCGCGCTGGCCGACAACCTCGACTCGATCTCCAACCTCTTCCTTGGCCGCGAGAAGCTCACGCCCTGGCGCACGCTGGACGACCACTTCATGGAGAACCAGGCGCGCAAGGTGTTCCAGCGCCTGAACAAGAACTTCACCAACATCCGCGTGCCGGTGCGGCGCCTGTCGGGCGGCCAGCGGCAGGTGGTCGCGATCTCGCGGGCCCTGTACTTCAACGCCCGCATCCTGATCATGGACGAACCCTGCGCCGCGCTGGGCCCGGAAGAAACCGCGATGGTCGGCAGGCTGGTGAAGCAGCTCAAGGCCGACGGCGTGGGCATCTTCCTGATCACCCACGACATGCCCGATGTGTTCGGCTTGAGCGACAGGCTGGCCGTGATGAAGAACGGCCGCCTGGTCGGCACCTACCGCACGGCCGACGTGACCGAGGACGAGGTGCTGGGAATGATCATTGCGGGCAAGCGGCCAGAAGGCAAGGTGCAGGCCGAACACGCCGGATGAGCGCCGCGCCGGGCCGCCCCAAGCAAGCTCGCACCGCAGTGCGAAGCACGAAGGTTACTTGATGACCACGATAGGCGACCAGCAGCTGGTCAGGCGCATCAACCGCAGCGTGCTGCTGCGCCTCCTGCGCGCCAAGCCAGGGCTGTCGCGTGCGCGGCTGGCGGCCGAGAGCGGGCTCACCAAGTCCACTGTGAGCCTGCTCGTGCGCGAGCTGCTCGAGGATGGCTGGCTGCGCGAGGCTGGCGCGGCCGTCGCCGACGGACTGGGGCGGCCCTCGATCCCCCTGCAGATCCACGCCGGCGTGCGGGCTTTGGTCGGTGTCGAGATCGCGGTCGAGACCTTGCGTGTGGTGTGCGTCTCGCTGTTGGGCGAACTGCTCCATTCGGAAGCCTGGCCCTTGCACGAGCATGCGCCGCGCGCGGTATGTCGGCAGGTCGCGCGCATGGTGGCCGCCGCACACCGGCACCTGAGCGCCGCGGGGCTTCAGCCCTCGGGCATCGGCGTCGGCGTGCCCGGCGCGGTGGACGACGCGACCGGCCAGGTGCGCTTCGCCCCCAACCTCGGGTGGCGGGAGGTCAGCTTGCTGCCGGGCCTGGTCGAGGCGCTGGCGCAGGAGGGCATCGCGGATGTGCCGGTCCAGCTGCAGAACGATGCCGACGCGGCGGCGCTGGGCGAGTACGAGTTCGCGGGCGGCGAGGGCGAGGACCCGCTGGTCTTCGTGAGCTGCGATGTGGGTGTGGGCGCCGGCGTGGTGCTCAACGACCGCCTCTTCACCGGCGCGCACGGCATGGCGGGCGAGATCGGCCACACCATCCTGCAGGTGGAAGGGCCGCTGTGCTCCTGCGGCCGGCGCGGCTGCGCCGAGGCCTTCCTCGGCTCGCGCGTGCTGGGCAGGGGCGCCGACGCCGCGCGGCGCGGCGCGGCCTTCCTGGGCGTGCTGCTCCAGAACCTCTGGGTCACCTTCGAGCCGCGCGCGATCGTGGTTGGCGGCCAGTCATGCCAGGCGAATCCGCAACTGCTGGACGGGGCGATCGAGGTGGTGCGGCGCTATGCCGAGAGTGCCGGCATGCCGCCACCGGTGGTGCGCGGCGCGCGCCATGGGGAATGGGCGCCGGCGGTTGGAGCGGCAGCACTCGCCTTGCACGAGTACCTGCGGCCGCTCCATCCGGATTCGAAGGCACGGCGCGAGCGCGCCGTGCGAGGGAATCAATTTCAGTCGGCGTAGACGCCGGCAGCCTTGATGATCGGGCTCCACTTGGCGATTTCGGCGGCGACGAACTTCTTGTGCTCGCCCGGCTCGACGCGGCTGTCGGCGGTCACCACGGCGCCCAGGCCTTCCTGCTTCTTGATGAAGTCCGGATCCTTCAGCGCGACCTTGAGCGCATCGTTGAGCTTCTTGGTCACCGCGGCCGGCGTGCCCTTGGGCGCGTAGAGGCCGTGCCAGATCGTGATCTGGAAGTCCTTCAGCCCCGATTCCTGCAGCGTCGGCAGGTCCTTGAGCAGCGGCGTCGTCAGGCGCTTCGAGGTGGTCACGGCGTAGGCCTTGACCTTCTTGGCTTCGATCTGCGGCGAGGTGTTGGTGGTCTGGTCGCACAAGAGGTCGATCTGGCCGCCGATCAGGTCGGTGATCGCGGGCGCCGTGCCCTTGTAGGGCACCGGCGTCATTTCGGTCTTGGTCGCGCTCTGGAAGAGCAGGCCGCACAGGTGCGACGCCGAGCCCACGCCCGCGTTGCCGAGGTTGATCTTGCCCTTGTTCTCCGCAATCCAGGCGGTGAGCTCCTTGTAGTTGTTCGCCTTCATGCTGGGCTTGGCGATCAGCGTCATCGGCACGTCGTTGACGATGCCCAGGTATTCGAAGTCGCTCTCCACCTTGAAGGGCACGTTGCGCACCAGGGTCGGGACGGTCGCCATGCCGATGTGGTTCAAAAGCAGCGTGTAGCCGTCCGGATTGGCGCGCGCCACCTTGGCGGCACCGATCGAGCTGCCGGCGCCGGGCACGTTGTCGACCACGATGCTGACGCCGCCCAGGGGCTTGCGCAGCGCCTCGGCCAGGTCGCGCGCGACGCGGTCGGTCGGGCCGCCGGCGGAGAAGGGCACCACGATGCTGATGGGCTTGCTGCCCGGGAAATCCTGGGCGTGGACGCCGACGACCGCGGCGGCAATGGCCGTGAAGGCTAGCAGTTTTTTCATGGTCATTCCATGTTCAATCCGAGTTCAAGGGCCGCGATCTTATCGGGTGCGGATGGCCGGACGAATACCGGATTGCCCTTAAGGGATACCGCCGTCCACCTGTTTACAGGCAGCCGCCGTGGTTATCGTGGTCCCTGGAACCCGAGACAAGGAGCACAGGCATGCTGAAACTGAAGGATCCGACCCTGCTGCGCCAGCAGGTTTTCGTCGCCGGCGAATGGGCGGACGCGGACAGCCGCGAAACCATCCCCGTCACCAACCCCGCCAACGGCGAGCAGATCGGCACCGTGCCGAAGTGCGGCACCGCCGAAACCGTGCGCGCGATCGCCGCCGCGGAAACGGCCCAGCGCAACTGGGCCCGGCGCCCGGCCAAGGAACGCTCGGCCATCCTGCGCAAGCTCAACGACCTGATGCTGGCCAACGTCGACGACCTGGCGCTCATCATGACCACCGAGCAGGGCAAGCCGCTGGCCGAGAGCAAGGGCGAGATCGCCTACGCGGCCTCCTTCATCGAATGGTTCGCCGAAGAAGCGCGCCGCGTCTACGGCGACACGATCCCCGCCCCGCAGGCCGATCGCCGCATCCTCGCGTTGAAGCAGCCGGTCGGCGTGACGGCCGCCATCACGCCCTGGAACTTCCCGGCCGCCATGCTCACGCGCAAGGCCGGCCCGGCGCTGGCCGCGGGCTGCTCGATGGTGGTCAAGCCCGCGACGCAGACGCCGTTCTCGGCCCTGGCCTTCGCCGAGCTCGCCGACCGCGCCGGCTTGCCCAAGGGGCTGCTGTCGGTGCTCACCGGCTCCGCCTCCCAGATCGGCGGCGAGATGACGAGAAGCCCTATCGTGCGCAAGCTCACTTTCACCGGCTCCACCGAAGTCGGCCGCACGCTGATGAAGCAGTCGGCCGACACCATCAAGAAGCTCTCGCTCGAGCTCGGCGGCAACGCGCCCTTCATCGTCTTCGACGATGCCGACATCGATGCGGCGGTCGAAGGCGCGATGGTCTCCAAGTACCGCAACACCGGCCAGACCTGCGTCTGCGCCAACCGCATCTACGTGCAGCGCGGCGTGCTCGAGGCCTTCACCGAGAAGCTGGTGGTCAAGGTCCATGCGCTGAAGGTCGGCGCCGGCACCGAGCCCGGCGTGACGCAGGGCCCGCTGATCGACGACAAGGCGGTGGCCAAGATCGAGGAGCATGTGGCCGATGCGGTGAAGAAGGGCGGCAAGGTCCTGGCCGGCGGAAAACGCCACGCACTCGGCGGCAACTTCTACCAGCCCACCGTGATCGGCGGCGCGACGCCCGGGATGCTGGTGGCGCACGAAGAAAGCTTCGGCCCGCTGGCGCCGATCTTCGCCTTCGACACCGAGGCCGATGCGATCGCCGCGGCCAACGACACCGAGTTCGGCCTGGCCTCGTACTTCTACAGCCGCGACGTCGGCCGCATCATGCGCGTGGCCGAGCAGCTGGAGGCCGGCATCGTGGGCGTGAACACCGGCCTGATCTCCACCGCCGAGGCGCCCTTCGGCGGCGTCAAGCAGTCGGGGCTCGGACGCGAAGGCTCGAAGTACGGGCTCGACGAGTTCCTCGAGATCAAGTACGTGTGCCTGGCGGGGCTGGACAAGTAGCTCAATCCTTCATGCGCACGACGATCTTCCCGACATGCCGGCCTTCTTCCATGTATCGATGGGCATCGCTCATGCGGTCCAGGGGAAACATGCGGTCGATGACGGGAGAGATCCGGCCTGCCGCGACATGAGGCCACAGCGCGCGCCGGACGCCTGAGACGATCCGTGCCTTGGCCGCCAGCGGCCGGTCGCGCAAGGAGGTGGTGAAAAGAGAGCCGCGCTTGCCCATCATCTTGCCGAGCGGTATCTGTCCATCCCGGCCGCTTTGCAAGCCGATCATGGCGATGCGGCCATCGGGCGCGAGGGCGTCTATGTTCCTCGGCAGGTACGAGGCGCCCATGTTGTCGAGGATCACATCCGCGCCCCGGCCGCCGGTTTCCTTCTTCACCACGGCGACGAAGTCCTCCGTTCGGTACGAGATGGCGCGCTCGGCGCCGAGCGCCACGCAGCGCTCGAGCTTGTCGGCGCTCCCCGCTGTGGCGAACACGCGTGCATTCAAGGCCCGCGCCGTTTGAATGGCGAAGGTGCCGATGCCTCCCGCCCCGCCATGAACCAGAAGAACCTCTGCGGCGCAGAGCCCGGAAATGTCGAGCAGGTTGGACCACACCGTGCAGGCCGCTTCGGGCAATGCCGCCGCATCCACCAGATCCACGATCGGCGGGACGGTCAGCAGCTGGGTTGCCGGCGCGCAGACACGCTCTGCGTAGGCCCCGCCTGCAACCAGCGCGCACACGCGGTCTCCGACCGCCCAGTCCGCCACGTCCGGGCCGATCTCGAGAATCGTTCCGGAGCACTCGATGCCCAGAACTGCCGGCAAGGTCGTCGGCGTGCCGTAGCTTCCGCGCCGCTGCAGCAGGTCGGCGAAGTTCAACGCCGTCGCATGGACATCGATGACGACCTCCCCTGCGCCCGGACGAGGATCCGCAAGCCCGGCAAGCGACAGGACTTCCGGCTCGCCGGTGCGATCAAGAACTACCGCACGCATCTTCGCTCCTGCTGCAATACCATCAATTGCCCGCGTCGATCGTGACTTCCGCGAGCGCCTGCCGCCCGATGCCGTACTTCTGCAGCACCTGCTTGTAGCTCCCGTTCTTGATGGCAGCAGTCACGGCTGTCGCGACCGCGTCCCGCAGGGCGGGCTCGTTCTTGTCGAAGGCAAAGCCGAACAGCGTCTTGTTCAGGGGCTCGCCGACCAGGGCGTAGACGCCGGGCTCCTCATTCATCAGATAGGAGACGTACTCCGGGCCGAGAACCGCCGCGTCCAGCCGGCCCTGCTTGAGGTCGAGACGCGTCGCCGTGGCGCCGGCGGTTCCGTTGACCGTGGAGGCGGCCTTGCCCGCGCCGACGCAGTTCTTGTCGCTCCAGGCGATGGTCACCGGGTAGTAGCTGGTGGTCCGCGGCACGCCCACGGTCTTGCCGCAAAGATCGCCGGCGGCCTTGAGCGAATCCTTCTTGCCGCTGGTCGTGAAAGGCTGCGCGCCGGTGGCGAGGTAGTCGACGAATGTGAGTTTCTCGCGCCGCGAAGGCAGGTCCGTGAACGCCGTGCCGATCATGTGGATGCGGCCGGTCGCCAGCGAGGGCGAGAGCTGTTCGAAACTCATCTCCTCCCATTGCACCGAGACGCCCAGTTCCTTGGCGATGATTTCCACCAGCTCGACATTCACGCCGATGCGCTTGTTGGACTGGGGATCCTTGTAAGCCATCGGCGGATAGGTCGACTCGATGCCGACGACGAGGGTGCGCGTGGCCTTGATCTTTTCCGACAGAGGCGTTGCTGCGATCTGCGCCAGGGCGGCCGGCGGTCCCGACAGCGCCAGGCCGATGCCTGCGCACAGCGTGCATGCCCGAAGCGCGTGGACAAGGGAGGAGTGCTTCATTGCTGCGATTTCCTTTCTGTGGATGGGTTCGATGGGTTCGCTTCTTCAGGCCTGGTACTGGCCCGCCTGGGCCTCGATGAGCCGGCGCGCCGCCTGCCAGGTCAACTGCACGATCTCGGCGGACTCCCCGCTTTCGAACTGCTCGGCCGTCAAGGCCTGCACTTCGACGGGCGGTGTGCGAATCGGCATGCCACCCGCGAGCGCGTTCACCTGGATCTGGCACGCCCGCTCCAGGAACCAGAGTTCATGGAAGGCGTCGGCCACGGTGGCGCCGCCGACCAGCAAGCCGTGGTTGCGCAGGATCATTGCGTTGCAGCGCCCCAGGTCTGCGACCAGGCGCTCGCGTTCTCCGAGCTCGAGCGCGATGCCCTCGTAGTCGTGGTGGGCCAGCCGCCCGTGGAACTTCAGCGCGTGCTGACTGATGGGCAGCAGGCCCGCTTCCTGTGCCGACACCGCCGCGCCCGCAGCGGTATGGGTGTGGATCACCCAGTGCAGGTCCGCGCGCGCCGCGTGCACGGCCGAGTGGATCGTGAAGCCGGCCCTGTTGATGCGGAAGCGCGCATCGGGCGCACCGTGCGCGCGCCCGTCGACCACGTTGCCGTCGAGATCGATCTTCACGAGATCGGAGGCACGCATCTCCTCGAACAGCAGGCCGTAGCGGTTGATGAGAAAGTGCGCCTCCGGGCCCGGCACGCGCGCAGAGATGTGCGTGTCGATCAGGTCGGTCATGCGAAAGTGCGCGACCAGCCGGTACAGCGCCGCGAGTTCGCAGCGCGTCGCCCATTCCTCGTGGCCGATTCCTTCGGGAGGGTTATTCATGGGGTGTTCCTCTCAGCGAATCAACTCGTGTCGTTCGGACTGGCCGGCCAGGAGAGGCAGCAGCGCGCGGGCATCGTCGAGCTCGTCGAGGTGAAGGACGCGATCGGCCAGCGCATCGGCTTGCTCGGCCGGCAGCGCAATGGCGGCCAGTTCACTGAACTTCGCGCGCAGCGCGGCATCGCTCAATGGGTTGGCGGGTGAGCCGAGCGCAATCGGCACGTGATGCGAAACGCTCGCGCCACGCTGGGGCGTGACGCTGACCACCGGCTCGTCCAGCGCGGCCATCTCCGGGTCGACGTGCAGGCGGACCAGTGACATCGCGGCACTCAGGCGCGCATCCTTGCGTGCCGGCGCGAGATAGCGCGCGAGGCCGGCGTCGCCGAACACCCAGGCGATGGCGATCGCGTACGGCATGCTCATCTGCGCACTGGAGAGCGAGGCCAGGTCGCGCCCGCCGCACATGTCGTGCACGAACGCGCTGAGGCGCACGTCGATGCGGCCCACCTGCTGCGCCAGCCCCGGATTCGCCGCCATCAGATGCAGCACGGCGTCGATGGTCGAATGATTGCTGCGGCACGAAGCATGCGGTTTGATCGAGCAGCGCATCAGCTTCCAGACGCTGCCCGCCTCGGCCAGCAAGGCCTCGGGTTGCTTCGACGCGGACGCGAAGGCGTTGAAGAAGCCGCCCCACACATCGTCGAACACCTGCGTCGGACCGCTGACGCCCTGTGCCGCGAGCAAGGCTGCCGTGAGCCCGCCTTCCGCCGCCCGCCCGGCATGAAGGCGCTTGGTTTGCGATGCGTCGTGAATGAAAGCCCACAGCCCGCTGCTGAAGCTGGCGGCATGGCCGAATGCGGCCGCGGTCTCTGCCGCGTCGAGTCCCAGCAGATGACTTGCTGCTGCAGCAGCGCCGAAGGTGCCGCAGGTGGCGGTCGAATGCCAGCCCTTGCCGTTGTGCGCCGAATAGCCGCCGCAGGCCTCGAGCACGCGCCGTCCGATGTCGTATCCCAGCACGACGGCGGTGATGAGATCGCGGCCGGAGACAGGCCGGGGCCGCGCGCGCCCGGCCGGCACGGTCAAGGCCGCGATGGCCGCGGGCAGCACGACGGCGCCCGAATGGTCGCAACCGCCGGTGTCGTCGAGCTCCAGCGCATGCGCCGCCACGCCATTGGCGAAGGCCGCGTCGCGTGCACCTAGCGAACGCGTCGTGCCCCACACCGGCGATGTTCCGGCACTGGGTTCAGCGCCGAGCATCTGCAGCACCTGGCGCGGCTCGAACGCGGCAGCGCCGGCCAGCGTCGCGCCGAAGGTATCGAGGATGTGGCGTTTGGCGCGCGCCACCACCTCGGCAGGCAGGTCGTCGTAGCGCGTACCGGCGCAGAAGTGCGCCAGCTGCAGGGAAATGCTGTCGCTCATGGTGCGACGGAAGCTTCGTGAAGCGGTGAGAAGACGTCGACCGGATGGCCGGCCTCGTTCCCGGTGTGACGGCTGCTCCACCACGCGGCGACATCCCGTCCCGTCGCGACCCACACGTCGTCGTGCGCCAGCACGCCGGCGAGGAATTCGCGCAGCAGGTCGATGCGGCCCGCCGTGCCGATGATCTCGGGATGCAGGCGCAAGGGAAGGCACAGGCCGAAGCGGCGGAAGCCCGCGAAGTCCTGCTGCCAGTTGCCCAGCACCTCGCAGTACGACGCGATGCGCGGCTGGCCCACCGGCACCGGCGGATAGAGGTTGAAGGCGAAGTAGGGCTCGTCTTCCAGTTCGTAGTGGAGCGGAATCTCAACCAGCGCCTGCGCGGCATCGCCCGAGGGTGGATGCAGATAGGGCAGGTCGTCGCCGCGCCAGGACGAAGACCACCGGATGCCCGCCGCGCGCAGCTGCTGCGTGAAGCCTGGCGCCCAGTTGCCGAAGGGCGAGCGAAAGCCCACCGGCGCCTCGCCGATGACCTCGGCCAGCACGGCCTGCGCGGACAGCAGGCTGTCGCGTTGCTGCGCCAGGCTCAGCGCGTCGAAGTTCTCGCAGCCGAAGGATGCGTTGCCGATCTCGTGACCGGCCTCGTGAATGCGTCGCACCGTCGCGCGATGTTCGAGCGCGACGGTGCCGGGCACGAACCAGCTCGCGCCGAGCTTGAACTCCTCCAGCACGCCGAGCAGCCGATCCACGCCGCGCCTGGCGCCGTACTGCCACACCGACAGGCTCTTCTCGCGCCCCGCCATCCGCGGCTCCTGCGCAAGGATGCCGGCAGCGTCGAAGAAGTCGACCGTGACGACGAAGGCCATCCGCTTGCCCTCGGGCCAGTGGCTGCGTGCCGGCGGCTTCATGCGAGCACCCTCGCGCCGGCATGCTGCTCGCGCCACCACTGCGCGACCTCGCCGCAACGGGCGAACCACACGCCTTCGCGACTGCGCATGTGCTGGCACAGGCGTTCCAGCAGCAGGATGCGTCCGGGCTTGCCCGAGACCTTCGGATGGAACAGCGTCGTCATGCACAGGCCGTCGCGGTGCGAGCCGTCGAACTCGCGGCGCCAGTTGTCGAAGGTGGCGTCGTAGCTCGCGATGCGGTCGAGGCCGGCGGGATAGTCGGGGTTGCGCTGGTAGGCCAGCGATGCGTAGTCGTCCAGCTCCCAGCGGCCCGGGATCTCCACCAGGCTGCGGCCGCTGGCCGCATGCTCGATGAAGTAGGGCCGGTCATCGCCGCGCATGGAACTCGAATAGCGCACGCCGGCGTCGAGCAGGATCTCGATCGTGTCCGCGCCCCAGTCGCCCGAGGGTGTGCGAAAGCCGGCGGGCGTGAGGTCCAGGTGCTTGCGGAACAGCGCGAGCGACAGCGCCATCACTTCCTGCTGGCGCTCGCGCGTCAGCTGCCAGAAGGCCTCGTGCCGATGGCCGTGGTAGCCGATCTCGTGGCCGCGTTCGACGATGGCGCGGATCTGCGCCGGCCAGTTCTCGAGCACCCAGGTCGGCACGAAGAAGGTCGCCGGCATGCGGTACTCGTCGAGCATGTCCAGCAGATAACCGACGGCGCGCCACGGGCCGTAGGCGCCGAGCGTGAAGAAGGAAGGATTGCGCCAGATCGAGCCGTCGAGCATCGCGTTGCCGGTGGGGCCGTCGACATCGAAGGCGAGCGCAACGCTCGATTGCACGCCTTCGGGCCAGAGACGGGGCGGTGCGGCGTCGCCGATCGCTTGCACGGGCATGCGCTTCAGTTGGCGCTGTCGATGATCAGCTTGGGCACTGCGTAGTCGGCGAGGCGCCACTTGGCGGCGATCTTCGCGTAGCTGCCGTCGGCGATGAGCTTGGTCATGGCCTCGCTCAGCTCGGCCGCGAGCGCCTCGTTCTTGCGGCCGATCGCCAGGCCGACGTACTGGAAGGCGAAGGGCTTGCCGACCGTCGCGTACGTGTTCGGCTCCTGTCCCATGATGTAAGGCAGCGTTTCGCCGCCTTGCACCGCCGCGTCGAGGCGGCCCTGGCGCAGCTGGGTGCGCGCGTCGGCCGAGCCGTCGGTGCCCGTCACGATGATCGCCGGCTTGCCGGCCTTCACGCACTGGGCGTCGCTCCACTTGCCGATCTCGACCGGGAACGAGGTGCGGCGGCTCGCGCCCACTTTCTTGCCGCACAGCGCGGTCATGCTGGAGAACTCGGCCGCCCGCGCATTCGTCACGTAGAACTGCGGGCCGGTCTTCAGGTAGTCGATGAATTTGACCGCGTCGCGACGCTCCGGCAAGTCGGTCATGCCGGAAAGAATGATGTCGACGCGGCCGGTGGCGAGCGAGCTCATCATCTGGTCGAAGCTGGTTTCTTCCCATTTGATCGTGGTGCCGAGCTTGGCCGCGAGTGCCTCGCCCAGGTCGATGTCGAAGCCGCTCAGCTTGCCGCTGGCCGGGTCCTTGAACTCGAGCGGCGGGTAGTTGGAGACCACCGCGGCGGAGATCGGCGCGCCCTTGGCGCGCGCGGTTTGTGCCTGCGCCAGCGGCAGGACCAGCGCGAAGGCTGCGGCGAGGAGGCTGAGACGTGTGAGTGGGCGGCAAGTCATGCGGGAGCTCCGGAGGTGGTCAAAGAAAAAAAGTCAGCCGCGAACGGCGGAAATGAACTCGCGGGTGCGCGGATGCTGCGGGGCGGACAGGACCTGTGCGGGCGTGCCGGTCTCGACGATCTGCCCCTGGTCCATGAACATCACGCGCGTCGCCACGTCGCGGGCAAAGCCCAGTTCGTGGGTGACGACGACCATGGTCATGCCGCTGGTCGCCAGGTCGCGCATGACCGACAGCACCTCGCCGACCAGCTCGGGGTCGAGCGCCGAGGTGGGCTCGTCGAACAGCATCAGCTGCGGCCGCATCGCCAGCGAGCGGGCGATCGCCACGCGCTGTTGCTGGCCGCCCGAGAGATCGATCGGGAAGGCCTCGCTCTTGTGGGCGAGGCCGACGCGATCGAGCAGCGCGCGCGCTTCGGCGAGCACCTCCTCGCGCGGGCGGCGCTGCACGCGCAGCGGGCCCTCGATCACGTTCTCCAGCGCCGTCATGTGCGGGAATAGGTTGAAGCGCTGGAACACCATGCCGGTCTTCAGGCGCTGGCGGGCGATCTCGGTTTCGGACAGCGCGTAGAGCTTGTTGCCCACCTGGCGAAAGCCGACCAGTTCGCCGTTCACCCAGAGCGCGCCGTCGGTCACGGTTTCGAGCTGGTTGATGCAGCGCAGGAAGGTGCTCTTGCCGGAGCCGGACGGGCCGATGACGCAGAGCACCTCGCCGGCGGCGATGTCGAGCGTGATGCCCTGCAGCGCCTGAAAGTCGCCGAAGCTCTTGCGCACGTCGACCGCGCGCACGATGGGATCGGTATGGCGCATGCTCACTGCCTTGCCGCAGCGCGCCCTGCGCCGCGTGCGTAGTAGGACTCGACGCGCGACTGCAGCAGCGAGAGCACCGTGACCACCACGATGTACCAGATGCCGGCCACGATCAGCAGCTCGATCACGCGGGCGTTGGCGTAGTAGATGTTCTGCGCGTTGTGCAGCATCTCGGCGTACTGGATCACGCTGGCCAGCGAGGTCAGCTTGATCATGCCGACGAACTCGTTGCCGATCGGCGGGATGATCACGCGCATCGCCTGGGGCAGGATCACGCGGCGCAGCGCGAGCAGGCGCGGCATGCCGATCGACTTGGCGGCCTCGTACTGGCCGACGTCGACCGACAGCAGGCCCGCGCGCACCACCTCGGAGGTGTAGGCGCCCTGGTTGATGCCGAGACCCAGCAGCGCGGCGAGGAAAGGCGTCATCAGCTCGACCGTGCGCATCTCCCACAGGCCCGGGATCCCGATGGTCGGGAACACCAGCGCCAGGTTGAACCACAGGAGCAGCTGCAGGATCACGGGCGTGCCGCGAAACAGCCATGTGTAGCCGCGTGCCACCCAGCTCAGCACCGGATTGGCCGACACGCGCATCACCGCGGTGATCACGCCCAGCACGATGCCCAGCCCCATCGCCAGCACGCTCATCACGATGGTGTTGACCAGGCCGGTGAGTATCGATTGCGCCGTGAGGAACTTGCCGACGTACTGCCATTCGATCTTGCCGCGCGCAAAGGCGTTGAGCACGAACAGCAGCGCCACCACGATGAGCGTGGTGGCGATGTAGCGCCCCCAGTAGCGGCGCGGCACATGTTTCAGATGGGAAATGCCGGCCGGCGTGGACGCATCCGGCGGTGCGGTGGCTGCGGCCGTCAGCATCGCGGCCCCGTGTAGTCGGCGATCCACGCGCCATGTTCCGCGAGCCGGGTCTTCAGGCGTGCGATCTGCTCGCGCACGCGCTCCGGCGCGGTGCCGCCCTGGCCGTGGCGCGCCGACACGGCGGCTTCGAGCGTCAGGTGCTCGAGCACTGCGGGCTTTAGCCGCGGGTCGACCTCGGCCAGCAGCAGGGCGGAGACATCGCTCAGTTCGATCTGCTTCGCTTCGCAGGCCTTGACCAGCGCGCCGGTGATCTCGTGCGCTTCGCTGAAAGGCACGCCGTTCACCGCCAGCCAATCCGCCACCTCGGTGGCGAGCGCGAAGCCCAGCGGCGCCTGGCGCTTCAGCTGCTCGACATCGACGCGCATCGTCCGGATCATTCCGGCCATGGCCGGCAGCACCAGCGACAGGGTGTCGATGCTGTCGAAGGCCGCGCTCTTGTCTTCGGCCAGGTCGCGGTTGTAGGCCAGCGGCAGCGACTTCAGGGCAGAGAGCATTCCCGTCAGGTTGCCGATCAGGCGGCCGGCCTTGCCGCGGCTCAGTTCGGCGATGTCGGGGTTCTTCTTCTGCGGCATGATCGAACTTCCGGTGCAGTAGCCGTCGTCCAGCTCCACCCACCGGAACTGCCGCGATGACCACAGGACCACCTCTTCGGACAGGCGCGACAGCTCGACCGTGAGCATGCTGGCGACGAACAGGAACTCGCACACGTGGTCGCGCGCCGCGACCGCGTCGATCGAGTTCTCGCACGGTGCGTCGTAGCCGAGCTCCATCGCCGACAGCTCCGGCGAGCGGCAGATCGCCGAGCCGGCCAGCGCGGCGGCACCGAGCGGCGAACGTGCGCTGCGGCGGTCCCAGTCGACCAGCCGGTCGATGTTGCGGCCGACGGCCTGGGCATGCGCCATCAGGTGATGCGCGAACACGATGGGCTGCGCGGGCTGCAGATGGGTGAAGCCGGTCGACAGCGTGCCGATGTGCAGCTCGGCCTGCGCCACGAGCGCGTGCTGCAGCTCGAGCACGGCGCTGGCGAGGGTGCGCGCCCGGTCGCGCAGGTACAGCTTCAGGTCGTTGGCGGCCTGGTCGTTGCGCGAGCGGCCGGCGCGCAGCTTGCCGCCGATGGCGCCGAGCCGCAGGGTCAGCACGCGCTCGAGGAAGGTGTGCACGTCTTCGTCGGCTTCGGAGGGATGCAGGTCGCCGGCGGCGTACTCGCGCTCGACGGCATCGATGGCCGCGAGGAGCTGGGCCAGTTCGTCGGCCTTCAGCACGCCCGCGCGCTGCAGCTCGCGAGCATGGGCGCGGGAGCCGGCCAGGTCGTAGGGCACGAGCCTGAAGAAACTCGGCTCCGATCGCGACAGCGCCTTCAGTGCCGCCGACGGTTCCGACCTGAAACGGGCTCCCCAAAGACGCTGCGTGGCACTCGCTTCTTGCGCTTCCATATCGTTACCACAAAGTGACAATGGGCTGCATCGTAGTAAGAATGACCAGCGCTGGAAAACGAGATTAAGAACCGGGTTGCCTGTAAAAAATCTCAGCATCCGGAGGACACGGCCCTGCCGAAACTGCGGGGAAACGAGGGTTGTGGCCTGAACCTTGCTGGCATCCCATCCCCCCATGGACAAACCCACAGAAGAACACTCCGTGCACGACATCGCGAAGCGCCTGGCGGTGCGCAGCCGGCTGCCTCCGCTCAATGCCTTGCGAGCCTTCGATGCCACTGCCCGCCACCTGACCGTGGTCAAGGCTGCCGACGAATTGAGCGTGACGCCGAGCGCTGTCAGCCATCAGCTGCGCACTTTGGAAGACGCACTCGGCGTGCAGCTGTTCACGCGCAACAAGACGCGCCTGAAACTCACTCCCCACGGCGAGGCGTTGCTGCCCTCGATCCGTGCGGCCTTCCAGATGATTGCTTCCGCGGCCGCCAGGCTGGGCGACAGCGTGATGATGGGCGACCTGGTGGTGTCGGTGCCGGTCGGGCTCGCCTCGCGCCTGCTGACGCGTCACATCGGCGAATTCATGGTGGCGCATCCGGACGTGCGGCTCAAGCTGATCGCCTCCAACGAGGACAAGGAGGTCTACCTGCCCTCGGTCGACCTGTGCATCCGCTACGGCACGGGCATCTGGCCCGAGCGGCAGGTGCGGCTGCTGAGCCATGTCGAGTTGTTCCCCGTCTGCAGCCCCGCGATGATCAACGGGCCGGTGGGAGTGCGGGCGCTCGACGACCTGAAGCATCACATGCTGTTGTGCGAGGACGGCGGCACCGAGTGGACGCGCTGGCTGCTCGCGGCCGGCATGCCGGCCAGCGGCTTTCGCATGACCGAGATGGGCAACGCGCACATCGCGATCGAGGCGGCACTTCATGGCCAGGGCGCGGCCCTGGGCGACAGCCTTCTGGTGGGCGACGACCTGGCCGAAGGCCGGCTCGTGCGGCTGTTCGAGAACCGCATTCCGGCCAAGCACGCGTACTACCTCGTGTGCCGCCATGAAGTGTGCGAGAACCCGCTGGTCGCGGGCTTCACCGATTGGATCCTCGGCAAGGTGCGAACCGGCGAATAGGCGCGCCACGCCTCGGCTTCAGTCGCGGTACACCACGCCGGGCAGCACGCACAGCATCTCGAACGCGAGGTTGGCGCCGACCAGCGCCGTCGTTCCGTGCGGATCGTAGGGCGGCGAGATCTCGACCAGGTCGGCGCCCACCAGGTCGAGGCCACGCAGGCCGCGGATGATCTCCAGGCCCTGGTGCACCGTCAGTCCGCCGATCTCCGGCGTCCCCGTGCCCGGCGCGAAGGCGGGGTCGAGGCCGTCGATGTCGAAGCTGAGGTAGACCGGCCCCTTGCCCACACGCTCCACCACTTCCTTCATCAGCGGGACCAGGCTCTTGTGCCAGCACTCCTCGGCCTGCACCACGCGAAAGCCCTGCTCGCGGCACCAGTCGAAATCGTCGGCGTGGTAGCCGGTGCCGCGCAGGCCGATCTGCACCACGCGCCGGCAGTCGAGCAGGCCCTCTTCCACCGCGCGGCGGAAGGGCGTGCCGTGGGCGATCTTCTCCCCGCCCATGGTGTCGTTCACGTCGGCATGCGCGTCGACGTGGACCACGCCGATCGGGCCGTGGCGCTTGTGCATCGCACGCAGGATCGGCAGCGCGATGGTGTGGTCGCCGCCGATGCTGATGGGACGGCAGCCGTTGGCGATGATGGCGTCGTAGGCCGTGGCGATGCGGTCGATCGAGTCGAAGATGTTGTAGGCGTTGGTGGCCACGTCGCCGATGTCGGCGACCTGCAGCGAGTCGAAGGGCGCGGCGCGCGTTGCCATGTTGTAGGGCCGCAGCAATACGGACTCGCTGCGTACCTGGCGCGGGCCGAAGCGGGCGCCCGAACGGTTGGAGGTGCCGAGGTCGAAGGGCACGCCGACGAAGCAGGCGTCGAGGCCTTCGGTCGTTTCCTGGAAGGGCAGTCGCATCATCGTCGCGATGCCCGCGAAACGCGGCACGGCGTCGCCGCTGAGCGGCTGGTTGAAGCCTGTGCGTTCAGGATGGAGGTGCGAGGATGGCATGAGCGAACCGGGCGATGGGATCGAACGATCATAGGAAGACGCGCGCGCAGCGGACTTCAAAAATCTCAGCATCTCGGCTTAGATTTATTGCGCCGGCTTGGTTCCCTGCTGCCTAGCATTGGTGGATTCGCCCGACGCTCCCTACCGGATGACCGCCACCGCACCCCATATCTTCTTCAGCAGCAACCTCGATTCACCGCAAGCCTGGCGCGAAGCCTTGGCGCGGCACCTCGGCGACTTCAGCTTCACGGTCGGGCCGCATTGCGCGGATCCGGCCGCGATCGATGTCGCATTGGTCTACAAGCCGCCGAAGGAGGGCCTGCTGGCGTTCAGGAACCTGCGTGCCGTGGTTTCGCTGTCGGCCGGCATCAACCAGTTCTCCCCCGCGATGCTGCCTGCGGGCGTGCCCTTGTCGCGGTCGATCGATTCGACGCTCACGCAGCACATGATCGCGTATGCGAAGGCCGCCGTGTACCGCTATCACCGCAGGTTCCACGTGTTCGAGCGCAATTCGCGGGAAAGCGCATGGCGCTTCGAGCTGCCGAAGTCGAATGCCGAGACCACCGTGGGCGTCCTGGGCCTGGGCGAACTCGGCAGCGCCGTCGCCAGCGCGCTGGCCGCCGATGGTTTCGGCGTTCAGGGCTGGAGCCGCAGGGCGAGAGATCTGCCGGGCATCCGGACCCACGCCGGCGACGCCGGCCTGCACGCGATGGCAGCCGGCGTGGACATCGTCATCAATGTCCTGCCGCTGACCGATGCCACCGAGGGCATCCTCTCGGGGCGCTTGTTCGCGAGCTTCAGGCAGGGCGCCTTCCTCATCAACATGGGGCGAGGCGGGCACCTTGTCGAACAGGATCTTCTGAGGGCCCTCGACGAGGGCCGCATCGCCGCGGCCACGCTCGATGTCGTCCAGGTCGAACCCTTGCCCGAGGGGCATCCGTTCTGGGCCCACCCCGGCATCCTGATCACGCCGCACATCGCCGGCATCACCTCGCCGGAATCGGCCGCGCCGCAGATCGCGGAGAACATACGCCGTGCGATGCGAGGCCAAGGCTTGCTGAATCAGGTCGACTGGGCGCGAGGCTACTAGAACAGGTCGACCCGCGCGCGCGGGCGCATGAGAGTTTTAACGTGCGGATTGACTGAATTCGATGCATCGCCGGGCCAGCACTTGGGCCGGGTCAATGACGGGGACCCGCTTGCCCTGGACCTCGTAGTCGAGGTTCTGCTGAATCAGCAGCGGAAGCTCGGTGCATCCCAGAATCACCACCTCCGCACCGCTACGCACCAGGTGCCCGATCGCGTCCTCTGCCGCGGCCCGGCAGTGATCGTCCAGGAAGCCTGCCTTGACGCCTCCGGGTCCGTAGATGACCTCCATGATCTGCTGCTGGACGACAGGCTCAGGCGTTGTCACTTGCCGCATCGCGCGTTCGATCTCGTCGTGATAGACGCGGCTCGCAACGGTCCCGGTGGTCGCGAGCAGGCCGATGTTCCTGAGGCCCGCGTACTCCCTCGTGATGAATTCGACCGTCTCCCGCAGCATGTGGACGATCGGGATGTCCAGCATCGGCTGGATGTATTTCACGAACGCATGGGCTGTATTGCAGGGAATCGCGATGATGTCGGCGTCGGCATCCTGCAGCTTCCTGCACGTGGCATACAACGCCAGCGTCGGATCGAGACCATCCCGAATCAGGTATTCGGTGCGGTCTGGAATCTGAGGGTTCTGCTCCACCACGAACTTGAGGTGGTCCTGATCCCGTGCCGCGGGTGTGGCCCGAACCAGCTTGTCAAGAAAGCTGACCGTGGCGGCCGGCCCGACGCCGCCCAGCACACCGATCTTGAACGGCCGCGTTCCGGAGGCATGGTTGGCTTCTGCTGCGAACTCGGCGTAGACCTGGTTCGAGTCGACGACCGCAAGGCCGGCCGCCGCGGCCTTGCTGTGCAAGCTGTCCATTGCGACGCACAGCACGGTACTTCCGACCAGAACCAGTTCAGCGCCCTGATCCGCAAGGTCGTCGTACGCGCGCTCGACAGCCTGAAGATCCGCCGCCGACACTGCATATTCCCCGAGGGATGAGGCACTCAGTGTTTCGATCGTTGCGGTGAGCTCCCGCAACGCCGTGGCGCGCGGGTAGATCAATTCCAGGGCGCCGCCGTCGAAACGGCTTTCGAACAGGCCCAGCGACTTGACCGAAGCCGATGCGAGCACGCCGATTCTTCGCACGCGCGGGTATCGGCTCGACACATGCTTCGCCAAGGCGTCAAGCATGCTCACGATCGGCGTTTCGGAGACCGGTGCCAGCTCGGACGCGAATCGATGGGATTCGATCGTCGGCAGCAACACGCCCGCGAGATCGGTATCGTCCATCCGCCAGATCGAGTCGAAGAGGGCGATCTTGCCGCGCTCGATCTCGGCTTCGCAGGTCGCAGGTGCATCCTCGAATGCCGAGTCCGGATCGAGCACGACCCGGTACTTCCGGGGCGCCTGGGCAGCGCAGATCGCTTCCATCTTCGCGGCGATATCGGCCGCCCCGAGATGCTCGGGCCGACCGACGACGAGAAGTGATCGGAGCCTCGGTGTCATGGATGGAGATTCTGGTTGGCGAGACGCCCTTTGTCGCATTGAAAGATGGCTGCAAACCATTAAGTGATCTAATACCCTGACTGCACAAGATTGATCATGCGGCTCAAGCACATCGAGGTCTTCAACGCGATCATGCTGACCGGAACGGTGAGCGGCGCGGCTCGCCTGCTTCACGTCACCCAGCCCGCCGTCACCTTGACGCTGCAGCACGCCGAGCTGCAGCTGGGCTATGCGCTGTTCACTCGCCAGCGCAACAGGCTGGTGCCCACCAGCGAGGCCCAGGCGCTCTATCCGGAAGTGCAGTTGCTCGTGTCGCGGCTCGAATCCGTGCGGCGGCTTTCCACCAGCCTGCGCCGGGGCGGCCGCACCGAGTTGCGCCTGCTGATCGTTCCCTCCCTGGCCGTTCGCGCGCTGCCGGATGCCTTGAAGCTGTTTCGCAAGCGCTACCCCGACCTGGCCGTGGCGATACGAATGCTGCACTCGCACGAGGTGACCCAGGCGATTGCGCTGCGCGAAGGCGATGTGGGCATCGTCTATGGCGCCATCCAGCATCCCGGCGTCCAGCAGGTCCCCATCGCCGCGGGCCGTCTGGTCTGCGTGTCCCTGAAGTCCGGGCGCGCGAGCGACCGGCGTACCACGGTGGAATTGACCGAGCTCATGCGCAGCGGCTTCATCCGCATCGACGAGCGCGATCCGATCGGCGCCATGCTGGCCGAGCAGTGTGCCCACCATGGCGGGGAGCCCGAAGGCGGCCTGACCGCGCAGACGCATCACATTGCCATGGTGTTTGCCGAACAGGGGCTCGGGCCGGCCATCGTCGACTCGTTCACGGCAGCCGCCACCACCAGCGATGCCTTGCAGGTGCGCACGCTGCTGCCGGAAGTACCGGTCAGCGTTCAGGCGCTGTTGCCGCAAGGAGAACGATCGCCGAAACAGGCCGCTGATTTCATCGAGGCCTTCAAGGCGGTCATCGTCAGCGCCCCGTCCGGTTGAGCCTCCCGCGCCAGGAGCAAGGCCCAAGGCCTACGCCCTTCGCGCTAGACCGTATTGCGAATAGGCGACCCCAGAGGCCACTCCTAGACTCCCGCGACGAGGTCTGAGAGGCGCGCACTTCCGCTGCGTCGCGGCTTGCGCCAAGCGGGCCTACAGACTGCGCGCGGGGGTCGAATGCAAGGTTCTTCGAGGTTCGTGTGGGCGCACTCTGCGCGCAAGTGGATCGCAGGCGCTCTCGGACTCGGGGCGCTCGTGGGCTGCCAGTGGGCCATGGCGCAGGCACCCGATGCCGAGGCGGCGGCCAGCAAGCAGGAGCAGGCGCGGCTCGCCGACACCGACACGCTATTCGCGCTCACCAACGACGGCGCGGTGCTCTATGCGCAGGACAGCCCCAAGCTCTCGGGCTATCAATACTGCAGCCAGGCGGTGGCGCTGGCCGAGGCGGGCGAGTTCCGCCAGAGCGTGCGCGCCGCGAGCAAGGCGCTGCACCTGGCCAACGCCACGCGCGACCCCAACCTGCTCGCGATGGCGAACCGCGATCTCGCCATCGTCTACAGCTACTCGGGCCAGCTCGAGAAAGCCGAGGAGTTTGCGCGCGAGGCGCTCAAGCATCCGGCGCGCGATCCCAAGCTGGTCGTCGGGCCGGTGCACAAGGTCATCGGCGACGTGCAGACCCGGCGCGGCGACTATGCCGGCGCGGTGCAGAGCTACGACACCGCGCTCGCCAACAGCTCGCAGCGTTATGCGCCGCTGGTGCAGTCCTCGCTCGTCAATGCGCTGATCGAGTCGGGCGAGCCGGCACGCGCGCGCCAGCTGCTCGGCACGCTGCCGCCGCCGCGCGAGGCGCCGCTGGCCGCGCAGCTCGAGCGCACGCGCGCGCGGCTGCTGCTGGCCGAGAACAAGCCGGCCGAGGCGCGCGACCTGTACCTGCAGCTGACCACACGTTCGGTCGGCACCGACAGCGGCTACTACCAGCTCTGGGCCTGGGACGGCGTGGCGCGCAGCGAACTCGCGCTGGGGCAGAAGCAGGCCGCGGCCGAGGCGGTGGGCCGCGCGCTCGGCGGCGTCGATGCAGTGCGCGCGAAGTTCCGCAGCGAAGAATTCAAGATGGGTTTGTTCTCCGATCTGCAGGCCGTGTTCGAGCGCGGGGTCGGCCTCTACAGCGAGGTGGGCGATGCGCGCCAGGCCTTCGAACTCAGCGAGCGCAGCCGCTCGCGTGCGCTGCTCGACGCGGTGCGCGGCCGGGCCCGCGTGAGCAGCGAGGCGGCCGCAACCGTCGACCTCGCGACCCTGCAGCGCACGCTGGCGCCCGACGAACGCGTGCTGCAGTTCCATGCGCTGCCCGACCGCCTGCAGGCCTGGGTGGTCAGCCCCTCCGGCATCGAGGCGAAGAGCATCGCGATCAAGCGCGACGACCTGACCGAACTGGTCGAGACCTTCCGCAACTCGGTGGTGCGCGGCCGGCGCGCCGCCATCGCCAATGCCGACAAGCTGGGCGCCGCGCTGCTCGGTCCGCTCGCGTTGAAACCGGGCGAGCGCCTCATCATCGTGCCGCACGGGCCCTTGCATTACCTGCCTTTCCAGGCGCTGCGGCTGAACGGGCGCTACGTAATCGAGACGCATCCGGTCTCGGTCGCGCCCTCGATGAGCATCGCGGTGCAGCTCGCGCAGCGCTCGCCGCGCGTCGACGCCGCGCTCATCGCCTTCGGCAATCCGCGCATCGAAGACAAGTACGACCTGCCCGGCGCCGAGGTCGAGGTCAAGCAGCTCGCGCAGCTCTTCCCGCGCAACAACGTCTACATGGGCGCCGCCGCCACCAAGACGCAGTTTCGCGACGTGGCCTCGCGCGCACCGCTGATGCACGTGGCGGCCCATGCCGAAGCCGACCAGGTCGATCCACTCTACTCGCGCATCCTCCTGGCCAACGAAGGCGGCAAGCAGAACTTCCTGGAAGCGCACGAGATCCTTGGCCTGCCGATGCAGGGCACTGCGCTGGTCACGCTGTCGGCCTGCGAGTCGGGGCTGGGCCGCATCGCGCAGGGCGACGAGGTGCTGGGCTTCACGCGCTCCTTCCTCTCCGCAGGCACGTCGAGCCTGATCTCCTCGCTGTGGCCGGTGTCGGACGACGCCACCGCCATTCTCATGAGCACGCTCTATGCCGAACTGGCCAAGGGCAGGGACATCCAGCAGGCCATGCAGGCCGGGCAGCTGGCCGTATTGAAGGAACCCCGCATGTCGCATCCGTTCTTCTGGGCCCCGTTCAACCTGATCGGCAACTGGCGGTTGAAGGTGGGGAGCCCGGCATGAGGGGCGTCGGCTCGGTGGTAGCTGTCGCGCTGGCGCTGGCCGCGCAGGTCGCGCAGGCCGCGGACGAAGAGGCCACGACGCTGCTGCCCACCCAGGATCCGTGCGGCAGCTGCGACCGCCAGGTCGCGCAGGCCTCGCCCGCGCCGCAAAGCCTGCCCGCGCCGCCCGTGCCGGCGGCCGCGTTCCGCCTCAACGACCTGCGCCTCAACGGCGTCAAGGCGCTCAGCAACGAAGAGCTGCAAAGCATCACGCAGCCCTACATCGGCCGCGACGTGACACTCGGCGATCTGGAGGCGCTGGCGCAGGCCATCACCGCCAGGTACCGCGAGCGCGGCTATTTCCTCGCGCAGGCGGTGGTGCCGGTGCAGACCGTGCAGGGCGGCGTGGTGGAGATCAGCGTGATCGAAGGCCGGCTCGGCAAGATCGACGTGATCGTGGCGCCCGATGCGCCGATCGCCGAGGCCCGCGTGCGCGCCTTCCTCGCGCCGGTGCAGCCGGGGGACGCGGTCAGTGCGCAAAGCTACGAACGCGCGATGCTGCTGCTGTCGGACCAGCCCGGCATCCGTGTCGCCTCCGGCTTGCAGGAAGGCACGCAGCCCGGCACCACCGATCTTTCGGTCGAGGTGACGGCGGCGCGGCGCTGGGTCTTCACCGCCGAGGCCGACAACCACGGCACCAAGGAGTCCGGCCGCTACCGCGTCGGTGGCAGCGCGCGCTGGCTCAGTCCCTTCGGCATCGGCGACAACCTCGACATGCGCGCGATGGTGTCCAACGACAACGGGCTGGTGTTCGGCCGCGTGGCCTACGAGGCGCCAATCGGCAGCAACGGGTGGCGCGCCGGCGTGGGTCTGGCGCGCGTCAACTACGAGCTCGGCGGCCAGTTCGCCGACCTCGATGCGCAGGGCACGGCCAACGTGCTCGACTTCTCGCTCAACTACCCGCTGATCCGCCAGCGCCAGCAGAACCTTTTTCTGCGCCTGGGCGCCGACGTCAAGGACCTCGAGGACGAGTTCGGTGCGGTGGGCTTCACCACGAAGAAGCGGGTGCAGGGCCTCGGCCTCGGCTGGACCTGGGAGCGGCGCGACGAGGTGCTGGGCGGCGGCTACTGGGCCAGTTCCGGCACGCTCTACCGCGGCAAGCTGGACATCCGCGATCCGCAGACCCTCGCGTTCGACCAGAGCATCGGCGGCCACCGCACCGAAGGCGGCTTCACCAAGCTGAGCTTCCTGGTCTCGCGGCTGCAGGCCATCGTGCCGCGCCATTCGCTCTACCTGTCGCTCGGCGGCCAGTGGGCCAGCAAGAACCTCGATGCCTCGGAAAAGCTCGCGCTCGGCGGCGCGCGCGCGGTGCGCGCCTACCCCTCCGGCGAGGTGCTGGCGGACGAGGGCGTGATCGGCATCGTCGAATGGCGCTGGTCCTACAACGAGGAGCTCACGCCCTTCGTGTTCTATGACGCGGCGCGCGGCAAGCTGGCGCGCGACCCGACGCCCTTCGACGGCGAGAACCGCCTGAGCCTGCGCGGCTACGGCATCGGCGTTTCGTGGGCGCGGCCCGGCAACTTCGCCATCAACGCGACGCTCGCCTGGCGCGACGGCACCCGCCCGGCGCAGACCGACGGCGGCGGCCGCAATCCGCGCCTCTACGTGCAGGCGCAAAAGGCCTTCTGACATGAAACACCCCCGCAACTCCGCGCGCTTCAGCATGCGTCCCGTGGCGCTGGCCATGGCGTGCATGGGCGCCGCACCGGCCTTCGCGCAACTGCCGAGCTGGAACAACTTCCAGGTGCGCGGCGGCGCCGTCGCGGTCGGCACGCCGACGGCCGGCGGCACGCAGCTGGGCATCGTGCAGGGCACGCAGCGCGCCATCGTCGACTGGCAGGGCTTCTCCATCGGCCCGGGCCATGCGGTCAACATCGCGCAACCGGGCGCCAGCAGCGTGCTGCTCAACCGCGTCACGGGCAACGAGCTTTCCACCATCGCGGGCGCGTTGAATGCCAATGGGCGCGTGTTCCTGGTCAATCCCAACGGCGTGCTGTTCGGCAACGGCGCGAGCGTGAATGTCGGCGGGCTGGTCGCGTCGACGCTCAAGATGAGCACCAGCGACAGCGCTTTCATGAGCGGCACCGAGCGCTTCGAGTTCAAGCAGGACGGCACTGCCTTCGGCACGGTCGAGAACCGCGGCGGCATCACGGCGCAGGGCGGCGGCACCATCGCGCTCATCGGCGCGCAGGTCAGCAACAGCGGCAGCATCGTCGCGCAGGGTGGCACCGCCGGGCTGGTGTCGGGCGACACGGTGACGGTCGATTTCGCGGGCGACGGGCTCACCACTTTCAAGGTCTCCTCCGGCCTCTACAGCGGCGTCGCCAACAGCGGCGTGGTGCAGGCCGATGGCGGGCGCGTCGTGATGATGGCGACCGCGGGCAGCGAACTCGCGCAAGGCGTGGTCAACACGCGCGGCGTGCTGCGCGCCGATTCGCTGGCTTCGCGCAACGGCGAGATCGTGCTCGACAGCGGCGGCTCGGCAGCGGGCGTCACCATCAGCGGCGGTCTGCTGTCCGCCGCCGGCAACGGCGCAGGTCTGACGGGCGGCTCGGTCGACGTCAAGGGGCGGACGATCCTGCTGCAGCCCGGTGCGCCGGACGATGGCGGAGTCATCGACGCCAGCGGCGGCGCCGGCGGCGGCCGCATCCGGCTGCAGGCCGCGGCGGTCGGCGGCGATCCGCAGACCGGCGCGATCGCCGTCGCCGCGGGCAGCCGCATCAGCGCCGATGCCACCGTGGCCGGCAATGGCGGCGACATCCGCCTGATGGGCGAGCGCACGCTGCGCGCCCACGGGACGCTTACGGCCCGCGGCGGGCCGAACGGCGGCGACGGCGGCTACATCGAGACCTCGGGCGGCTACGCCATGCCGGCGGGCGAGAGCAACGGCGGCATCGATCTTGCGGGCCTGCGCACCGATGCCTCGGCACCGCGCGGCACCGCGGGCACCTGGCTGATCGATCCCTTCAACGTCACCATCGTCAACGGCGCGGCCGACGGCGGCCTCACGAGCAATCCTTTCGCCCCGATCGCCGACTCCACCATCCAGGACGGCGACATCAACAACGCCCTCAACGGCGGCACCAGCGTGCGCATCACCACCGGCAATCCTGCGGCCGGAGCGGCGACGGACGGCAACATCACATTGGACGATGTGCAGATCGAATACAGCGGCAACAAAGGGGCGCTGACCTTCCAGCTCGACGCCCATCGGAACATCTTCGTCAACGGCGCATCGGTCATCGCCTCCGTCGGCGATCCGCTGAACGTGATCTTCAACGCCGACGCCAACGGCACCTCCGCGCCCTTCGGCGGCGGCACGGTCACCCTCAGCGGCGCCATCTACAGCAACGGCGGCAATGTCGCCATGTCGGGCGCCAGCGTGGATGCCGGCTGCACCATCTGCCTACCCACGGCGCTGATCGACACCCGCACCGGCAACAAGCGGGTGGATCCTCTTGCCGCCGGGGTGTACACCGGCGGCAACAATGCGGGCATCGGCGGATCGGTGCAGCTCACCGGCGTGGACACCGGCACGGGCGGCGGCTTCGTCGACGGCGCGGTGTTCATGCAGAACAGCACCATCATCACCGCCACAGGCAACGTGACGATGTTCGGCAGCCGCAGCGAGGGCAGCGGCGTCCAGCTCGAAAGCTTCGACGCCAGCACCACCATCATCACCACCAGCGGCAACGTCTCGGTGACGGGCATCGGCAGCTTCTCGAGCAACAGCTCCGAGCCGCCGGGCCACGGTGTCGTGATCAACGGCGAAACGATCACCACCGTCGACGGCAACATCACGGTCACGGGGCGCCGGCTGGCCGGCGGCACGGCCGGCAACGGCGTGCTGCTGCGCGATGGCGCGCTGCTGCAGACCACCGGCAGCGGCGACATCATCGTCACGGGCCAGTCCGACGGCGGTGCCGCGGGCGTGAACATCGCGCCCGCGGCATCGGCGACCGCACCGCCGGCCGGCCGCATCGACGGCAACCGCAACGTGGTGCTGCGCGCGGTCAACGACGGCAGCACCGATGCGCTCGCGATCGGCGGCACGGTGCGCGCGGGCAATGCACTCGACCTGCGGCCCGGCGGCGTGGACCTCGCGGGCAACGCGCTGGACCGCCCGGACGTGCCGATCACGCTCGGCGGCACGGCGGCCACCGGCTTCGCGGTCTCGGCCGCCGAGTTCACGCGCCTCACCACGCCGACCATCGTGGCCGGCAGCAACGCGCATGCGGCCAACATCGATGTGGTGGGCCCGCTCGCGCTGGCTTCGGCGCTCACGCTGCAGAACGGCGCGGGCGGCAACATCACCCTCGGCGCAGCGGTGTCGACGCCGCAGCTCGGCCTTTTGAGCGCCGGCAACATCACGCAGGCGGCTGCTGCTGCGATCGCGGCCGGCACCCTGCTCGCACGCTCGACCGGCGGCAGCGTGGAGTTGCGCAATCCGCAGAACAACGTGGGCACGGTCGGCGGCGGCGCGGCGGGAAGCTTCGCCTACGTGGATGCAGACGCGGTCACCGTCGGGCCGGTGACGGTGACCGGCTTCGATGCCGCGAGCAACCTGCCGCAGCCGGTCTCCACCACCTCGATGGCGGCCGACACCGTGTTCGTGCGCACGCTCGCCGGCGACCTCTCGCTCGGCACCAACGTCACGAGCGGCAGCGGCACCGACCTGGTGGCGGCAGCGCGTTTCCAGAATCTCGGGGCCTTCACCATCGCCGGGGCGCCCTGGCGCGTGTGGGCCGACACCTGGGTCGGCGAGACGCGCGGCGGGCTCGCAGGCTCGGGCCTGCTGCCCAATCTCTACCACTGCGCCTACCAGGGCCTCTGCACGGTGACGATTCCCGCCGGTGCCAACCACTTCATCTACGCGCAGCAGCCGAGCGCCGTCGTTCTCGTCCACAACGCCGCGCGGCCCGGCGGCGTGCCGAATCCGCTGTTCACCTACAGCATCACCGGCCTGATCCTCGGCGACACCGGCGCCGGTTTTGCCGGCGCCGTGTCGAGCCCCGCCACGCAATTCAGCCTGCCGGGCAGCTACCCGATCAACGGCAGCTTCAGCTCGGCCGAGGGTTATGCGGTCAGCGTGGTGCCGGGCGTGTTGACGGTGGGTGGACTCGTGGAACTGATCAAGCCCGACGTGGTGCGCGAGAACCAGAGCACCTGGCTCTACGACCGCAACATCGGGCCGGCGCCGATCTGCCTCGCGACCGGGCCGCTGGGCGGCGACCGCGCCGCGCAGGGCGGCGACGTGCTGGCGCGCGAATGGTCGCGCGTGCGCTCGCGGCCCAATCTCACCAATTGCATCGACACGGAGCGCCGCAACGGCTGCGCCGACTTCTGAGGCACCTTGCGTATCCGGTCGGGCTGAGCTTGTCGAAGCCTCCTGTCCGGAGTCATAGTGGGTGAGCCTTGGACAAGTTGCTGACCTGGCCTGCTCACAGTTCGTGAGCTTTCGTTAGCCTCGCACCGCGCTCCTGAAGGCAGCCGAAAGCGCGGCAAGCGCATCGCGCGGCCGGCCGTCCTTGACCCTTGAGTGAAGCAGAACTGGCAAGCGCGGTAAATCGGGAAGCCCGAGCTTGGCGCCCACGTCAACTGCGCCAAATGGCAGCATGCGCGGAGCCAATGCAGCAACGCCCAGCCCGGCCATGACGGCCGCAGCGACCGCCGCAACGCCGCCGCCGACGAAAATTTCTGTCCAGGGCACGGCTGCCGCATCGAGAAGCTGCCCGGCCATCACACGCACGCCGCAGGGCTCGGCAAGCGTGGCAAGCGGCAGGGGCTCGCCCGCGCGATGCTGCCAGCTTGGCGCTGCGAACCAGCCGAATTTTTCTTCGGTAAGAATTTCCCCGTCGCTCCGCCCGACATGCAGGCGGACGATCACGGTGTCGAGTTCCCGCCGGTCGAAGCTTTGAAGCAGGTCGCCCGACGATCCGATCCGGATTTCGATCAACAGCTGCGGGTCTTGCGCGTTCATGCGCGCGATCAGCGCGGGGAGCTCCGGCCCCGCAACATGGTCGCTGATGCCGATGGTGAGGCGCTGCCGGGCTCCGGCAAATTCGGCGAGCGCGCGGTCGTGTACCTCCAGGAGTTCGCGGGCGTGTTCGAGGAAGGCTGCGCCCCGCGCCGAAAGCTGCACCGACCGGGGCGTCCGCTCGACGAGCCGGCAGCCGAGCCTCTCTTCGAGCCGCTTCAGCTTCAAGCTGACCGCGGCCTGCGTCGTCTGCATGGCTTCAGCCGCGCGCGTGAAGCTGCCAAGCTCGACGATGCGGATGAAAGCCTCGACGGCATCCAAGTCGAGGGGGCGTTCCATCATTTCTATTTGTTATCGCTGATATAAATATAAATAGCATATCAAAATAGATAACATAAAACCAGGACAACATGGAAAGGACTTGCATGCCGCTCACTCACATCTCACTGCGTGCCGGAAAGCCGGAACCCTACCGGCAGGCGATCTTCGACAGCCTTTACCGCGCGATGCACGAAACGTTCAACGTGCCCTTAGACAACCAGTTCATGACCATCAGGGAGCATGACGCTGCGAACTTCCGCTACGGCGCGTCTTATCTTGGCATCGCCCGGAGCGACGATCTCGTGCTGATCCAGATGACCGTGAACAACACCCGCACCGTGGAACAGAAGAAGGCGCTGTTCGGGCGGATCGCGGAGCTGCTCGGCGAAAGCCCCGGCATCCGGCCGGAGGACGTGTTCGTGAGCCTTGTTGAGGTCGCGAAAGAGAATTGGTCCCTCGGCCACGGCCTCGCGCAATACGCTTGAGGCGATTCTGTTGAACGCGGCCGCAGTTTGCGCAGGAGCACGAGCGGCCCACCTACACCTCCGCACGCGCGCCTCATCGCGCCGCCAGCGCGCGGCCGAAGTCGCCGGTGTAGGTGCGCAGGCCCTGATGCGTGAGGCGGGAGCGCGCATCGATGAAGACCTTGCCGCCCACCGATTGCCAGCGGCGGCAGAACGCATAGTCCTCGCTCAAGTAGCGGCCGTTGTCCGGCTCGGCCATCACGTCGAAGAAGCGGTAGTGCGGCCAGGCGCGCGAGGCGAGGTCGCCGGTGGCGGCATCGGGCGTGTAGCGCAGTTCGGGGCAGGCCGCGGCCAGCCGCTCGAACACCGTGCGCGCGATCAGCATGAAGCCCGTGGGCGCGTCGAGCACTTCGACGAAGCCGTCCGCGTCCACCGTGCGATCGCCCTCCAGCGCGTTGGCCGGAAAGCGTGCATGGCGGACCTCGAACTCCTCGCGCGTGCTGCCCGCGGGCAGCGGCGCGCGCAGGCCCTCGGCGGGCCAGCCGTCGCTCTTGAGCGGGTAGACGCCGGCCACCACCTCGCGGCCGGCGAGCAGAAGCCGCAGCGCGGCCTCGGGCTCGAAGCCGATGTCGGCGTCGATCCAGAACAGGTGCGTCCAGCGTGCATCGGCCATGAACTCCGCCACGAGGCGGTTGCGCGCGCGCGGGATCAGGCTGTCGCCGTCGAGAAAGCGGGTCTGCATCGCGAAGCCGTGGCTCCAGGCCAGGTTCACCAGGCCGAGCAGGCTGCGCACGTAGGTCGAGCTCATCGCGCCGTTGTAGCTCGGCGTCGCGATGAAGGGGCGGATGTCTTTCAGGGCGGAGATGTCGAGCATTGCTGCATTATTGAACTCATGCGTTGCTGCGGCGGGTCGACAGAAGCGCCCGCAGCTTCGCCGGCGCCACCGGCTTGGTGAGCAGCATCACGCCGCCCTGGCGCAGCCGCTGCAGCACCTCGGGCCCGGTGGCGCCCGAGACCAGCACCGCCAGCGCATCGGGCTGCAGCCGGCGCGCGGCGTCGATCACTTCCATGCCGTCCTCGTCGCCGGCCAGCTGAAGGTCGCACAGCAGCACGTCGAAGCGCGTGCCGGCGTCGGCAAGCCGCTCCAGCGCCTCGCTGCCGGTGGCCACGCATTCCACCAGACAGCCCCATTGCCCGAGCAGCGCGCGGCTGGCATCGAGGATGGCCGGGTCGTCGTCCACCACGAGGCAGCGCAGCCCGGCCAGCGGCGACGCGGCCAGCGGCTCGGGAGCCAGCGGCAGCACGTCGCGCGGGTTCGCGCGCGGCAGCTCCAGCGCGAAGCTGCTGCCGGCCTGCAGCGCCGAGCGCAGCGCGATGCGCGTGCCGAGCAGCGCGGCGATGCGGGCGCAGATCGCGAGGCCGAGGCCGAAGCCCTGGCGGCGGTCGCGTTCGGTGTTCGCGACCTGGTAGAACTCCTCGAAGATCCGCGCCTGGTGGATCGGCGCGATGCCCACGCCGTTGTCGCGCACTTCGATGCGCACCTTGCCGCCGCGCTGTCGCGCCAGCACCAGCACCGTGCCGTCGGGCGAGGTGTGGTGGATCGCATTGCTGACCAGGTTGCCGACGATGCGCAGCAGGAGGGCCGAATCGGTGCGCACCGCGAGCCCGCGGTCCATCCACACCAGCCGCACGCGCGCGGCGGCGGCGCGCGCCGCATGCTGGGCATCGAGCTGGTCGAACAGCGTGGCGAGCGACACGTCGGTGATCGCCGGCGTCAGCACCTGCGCATCGAGGCGCGAGATCTCGAGCAGATCGTCGAGCAGCACGCCCATGAACTCGGCGCCCTCCTGCAGGCGCAGCACGGCAGGCCGCTGCGTTTCGGTGGCCGTGGGCAGCAGGCCGTCGATGAACAGGCCCATCGCATGCAGCGGCTGGCGCAGGTCGTGGCTGGCCGCGGCGAGGAAGCGGGCGCGCGACAAGGCCGCCTGCTCGGCCTCGGCCATGCGCTGCAGCGCGACGGCGGTGGCTTCGCGCACCTGCTCCTCGCTCTGCTGCCGGTTGCGCTGCAGGCGCTCGGCCAGGCGGTTGATGTCGTGGGCGAGGTTGGCGAGCTCATGGCGCGCGCGCGGCTTGCCGGCTTCGCCCTTTTGTTCGCCTGCGTTGCGCGCGACGACGTTGCAGCGCGCATCGAACCGGCCCGCCTCCAGCGCCGCCACGGTGCGCGAGATGCGCCGCAGCGGCTGTGCGACCGCACGCGCCGTGTGGCGCACCCAGGCCCACGCCGCCAGGAGCGCGATCATCGCGATGCCGATGCCCGCCATCAGCGAGCGTGTGCGTTCGCGCGCATAGGCCGTGGTGTCGCGGAAGGCCTGCACCAGGCCGATGGGCGTTTCGCCGGCGGCGGTCGAGCCTTCGGGCGCGAAGGCGCTGGCGCGCGAGGCCTCGCGCAGCGTGACCGGCGCGGTGAACATGCGCAGCTGCGCCAGAGGCGCGGTCTTGGGGCCGGCCGTCACGTAGACGCCGGCGCTGTTGCTGATCTCCACCCGCGTCACTTGGCCGCCGCGCAGCGCCGCGTTGGCGACGTTCTGCAGCGCGGGCAGGTCGCCGGCGTAGAGGCTCAGGTCGGACATCGCGGCCACCTGGCGCGCCACGGCCTGGCCTTCGGCATTGAAGGCAGCTTCGAGCGTCTCGAGGCGGCTGTGGGTGAACCAGGCGGTGAGCGCGATGGCCACCGCCGCGCAGGGCACCACGCCGAGCCGGAACAGGTCGCGCTGGAGGCTGCCGCCGACCACGACGGTGCGGCCGTCCGTTGCGGGCGGGTCCGTCGGTCGTGCGGCGGAGGCGGGCACGGCCAGACCGTGGCTCGGGGCGGTCATCGGGTGGCGGTCACCCGCTCGGTCAGTTCCCGCTCTTCCGGAATGCGCAGGCCCAGACCGCGCGCGACGGTGGCGTTGATGCGCACCGTGGCCGGCGTCGCCGCCTCGACCAGCACGCCCGCGCCCGCCGGCGCGGCGGCCACCTTCTGCCCGAGCGCGCGCGCCTGCAGCGCGAGCTGCCCCGGCGTCGAGACGGCGGCCGCAAGCCCGCCCGAGCGGACCAGGCCGTCGCTGGTGCCGAACACCGGCAGGCCGGCGCCGGCGCCCGCGCGCAGCACCGAGAGCGTGGCGGCCTGGCTGTCGCCGATCAGGTCGGGCAGCACCATGAGCGCATCGCTGCGCGGCACCAGCACGCGCAGTACCGAGGCCAGCGAGGTCGCGTCGGGTGCGTATTCGACCTGCAGATCCCAGCCCTGGGCCGCGCGCTGCAGCTCGCGCACGATCGGCTCCGACTCGGCCGTCGCCACCACGCCGAGCCGGCGCTTCTGCGGCAGCACCGCGTCGATGAGCGTCAGCTGGTCGGCCATTGCCGGCTCGCGCAGCAGCACGCCGACATGGCGGTCGGTGCGCCGCAGCGCGGGGCTTGTCTTGAGGCTTTCGTAGTCGAGCCGGCTCAGCATCACGAGCACCAGCGGGTCCTGGCCCGGCCGCTCGATGGCGGCGCGCGCCGCCACCGGCCCGACGGCCATCGTGACCGGAACCTCCGCCGGAGCACTCGGGCGCATGCCGCGGGTGCGCACGCCGGCCATCACGCGGTCTTCGCCGGCGCCCGCAAGCTCCGGGACGGGGCCGCCGGCGGGCAGGCGGACCAGATCGAAACGGCTGCCGGCCTCCTGGGATTCGCGCAGCAGGCGAACGAACTCCGTGTGGGCCGCCAGCTCGTCGGCCACCAGCACCGTGAGCCCGGCCGCGTTCGCGCCGCCGGCGAGCAGGACGGCGATGGCCATGCCCGCGATGGTGCGCAGCCCTTGAAAGAGCGCTGGAGATCGATTCGCAAACATGAACTGCACCTGCAGTGGGTGATGGACCCAATGTACGGACGCGGCCTGCTTCGCGCGATAAGGCAGAGGGCTTATGTCGGCCTGCACGGCACCGGATTGCCGTGGAAGACTGCACGGCTTCGCGGCCTGTCGGCCTATCTCCGACGTCGTATCCCTGGCGGGACCTTCCTACAACACCGCCTGACGCACCGCCGCCAACTGGGCATTGATCGCCTGCCGCAGCAGCTTCGGCGACACCGGCTTGTAGAGCACGGCGACACCCGAGTTCGCCACTTCGCGCAGCCGGTCGGGCTTGGTCTCGCCGGTCACCAGCAGGCGTGCCGTCGCCTCGCCGATGCCGCGCGGATGGCGCTCCAGCGCGGCCAGCACATCGAGGCCGTTGTCGCCGCCTTGCAGCAGCAGGTCGCTCACCACCAGGTCGGGCGGCCGGTCCCACTCGTCGGCCAGCGCCAGGGCCTCGTTGCGGGTCTGCGCGGCCATCACCTCGGCACCCCAGTTCGAGAGCACCACCTGCAGGCCCTCGAGGATGGTGCGCTCGTCGTCGATCACCAGCACCCGCACGCCGCGCAGGCTCGCTTCGTCCTCGCCGCCGGCGCCATGGGGCAGGGCTGCCGGGCCCACCGGCGCCTCTGCCGCGGGCTCGGCGGCACGCACCATCACGCGCACGCAAGTGCCCTTGTGCGGCTGCGAGCTCAGCTCGACGCGCGCGTTGAGCAGCGCCGCCAGCCGCTGCACGGTGGCGAGGCCCAGGCCCATGCCGCGCGCGTCGCGGCCCTGCCGGCCGTGCGGCTCGACCTGGTAGAACTCCTCGAAGACCCGCGACTGGTGATGCGCCGCGATGCCGACGCCGGTGTCCACCACGTCGATGCGGATGCCGCGGCCGCGCCGGCGCGCGCCGATCAGCACGCCGCCCTCGGTGGTGTGGCGCAGCGAGTTCGACACCAGGTTGTTCAGGATGCGCGAGAGCATCACGTAGTCGCTGCGCACCCAGAGCTCGGTCTTGCGCACCACCAGCCGCAGGTTCTGCTGCTCGGCCACCGGCCGGAAGTTGCGGCTGATCTCGTCGAACAGATGATCGAGCGCAAAGTCCGCCCACTGCGGCTGCAGCACGCCGGCATCGAGCTGCGAGAGGTTGAGAAGCTCCGAGAACAGCCGGTCCAGCGATTCGACGCATTCGCGGATATGGCCGATGCGCTGCAGGCGCACCGGGTCGGTCTCGCCGTTGGCCAGGCCGTCGGAGAACAGCGTCAGCGCGTGCAGCGGCTGGCGCAGGTCGTGGCTGGCGGCGGCCAGCAAGCGCGTCTTGGCTTGGCTCGCCACCTCGAGCTGCTGGTTCTTGCTGGCCAGTTCGGCCGTGGCGTTGGCGATGCGGCTTTCCAGCTCGCCGCGGCTTTCCGACAGCGCGCGCGCCGCCTCGTTGAAGCCGTGTTGCAGGTGCCGCACCTCGGCCGTGCCTTGGACCGCCACCTGCGCGTCCTCGCCGGCGCCCAGCCGGTCGACCGCCTCGCCGAGGGCGCGGATCGGCGCGCTGATGCGGCGTGCCGCCCACCAGCCGGCCAGCCCCACGCCCACCAGGCTGGCCGCCAGCACCAGCACCACGTTGATCCACACCGAGCGCTTGGCGCGCTGCACCGCGTCGAGGCTGATCTCCACCATCACCTTGCCGGTGTGCTTGCCGTCGTCGCCGATGATCGGCGCCACCACCTGCAGGCCCTCGCTGCGCTCGCGGTCGGTGGTTTCCGAATTGGCGAGGATCTCGCCGTCTTCGGACCAGATCTGCACCTGCTGCACGTGCGGCTGGTAGCTGCCGGACTGCGCGGTGCGCTGCAGCGCGCGGCGGTCCATGCTGTGGAGCTGGATCTGGGCCACGGTCGCCACCTGCAGCGCCACGGTCTGCGCATTGGCGCGCATCAGCTCGGTCACGCTCGCGAGGTGCTGGCGCGTCAGCACCGCGATCGCACCCAGCGTCGCCACCATGGCGGGCAAGAGCGCCAGCAGCACGAGCTGCTGCGCCAGCGTCAGGCGCATCAGCAGGCGGAGGGCGCGAAAGGGCCAGTTCATGGGCGCATCAGACGCCTGGCGACTTGTGTGTCAACCACCGACTTAAGTACATGTCTAGAGAAAAACGTCACGAATCTGATCGAAGTTGGTTTCTAATTGTGTTCTCGACAGAACCGCTTTGACCAGCCCCAAGGCCCCCAGCCGACGCGTTCCAGAAGAAGATGCAATTTCCTGTCCATTGCGCCGCCGGTGCTCCCCTTGCTTCTCCCGCCCCGCATTCCGGGCGTTTGCGGATGATGGCACGGCGCGCCGCCGCCCTGCTGGGGCGCTGCGCGCTGGCGTTGCTGCTGGGCGCGCCGCTCGCGGCCGCGGCCCAGACTGCGGGCACGGCCGCAGCCGCCAACACGGCGTCGCTGCGCTTCGGCATCCTGCCGCTGGGCGGCGCCTTCGAATCGCGCAACGACTGGGAGCCGCTCCTCGCAGACCTGAGCCGCGCCATCGGCCGGCCGGTCAGCGTGCTCTCGGTCACTTCCTACGAGGCGCTCGAGCAGGCGATCCAGCGCGACCAGGTCGACATGGCCTTCCTGTCCGGCAAGATGGCGCTCGATGCCGTCACGCAGCGCCGGATGAACGTCGTGGCGCAGGTCACGCGCCACGACGGCCTGCCCGGCTACCGCGCGCTGCTGCTCACGCGCAAGACCGGGAAGTTCACCACGCTGAAAGACCTGCTGGCCCAGCCCGAGCGCTGGCGCCTGGCGCGCGGCGAGAGCCGCTCGGTGTCGGGCTTCATCGTGCCGCAGCTCCAGCTCTTCCTGCCGAACCACATTGCGATGGAGACGCGCTTCGCCAGCGAAGTGGTGGGCACGCACCAGGCGACGGCGCTGGCGGTGGCCAACGGCGAGGCCGACGTGGCCACCAACAACACGGCCGATTTCGAGCGCTTCAAGCTCCAGTTCCCGGCCGAGGCCGATCGGTTGCAGGTGATCTGGGAGTCGGAGCTGATCCCGCACGCGCAACTGGTGGTGCGGCGCGAGTACAGCCCCGAGTTCCAGAAGAAGGTGCAGGCCTTCCTGGTCGACTACGCGCGCGCCAAGGGGCCGCGCGGCGACGCCGAGCGCGCCGTTCTGAAGTCGCTGCACGACCTCGCCGGTTTCGTCGCGGCCGACAACAGTTCGCTGTTGCCGGCCGCCAAGCTCGCCTACCAGCTCGCCAGGCAGAGCGCCATGACCTCGCAGTGGGTCAACGAGGCGGCGCGCCAGGCCCGGCTGCAGCGCATCGAGAGCGGGTATGCCGAGCAGGTGGCGGCCTTGCGCAACGGCGCACCCTGAGCCTCGCATGAGGCGGTGCGTGCTGCGCGCGGCGTGGCGTTGCACCCTGGCTGCCGCGCTGGGCTGGCAAGCCGCTGCTGCGCTCGCACAAAGCCTTCGCGCCGAGCCGCCGCCGGCCATCCGCTTCGGCGTGCTGCCGGTCGGCGGTGCGGTCGAGTCGCGCGGCAACTGGACGCCGCTCCTTAACGACCTGAGCCGCGCGCTCGGCCGGCCGGTGAGCGTGCTCTCCGTGACCTCCTACGAATCGCTGGCCCAGGCCCTCCGGCGCGACGACGTCGATTTCGCGCTGCTGTCGGCCAAACTGGCGCTCGATGACGTCGCAGAACGGCGCATGAACGTGGTGGCCCAGGTGGCGCGGGTCGACGGCCTGCCCGACAGTCGCGCCGTGCTGCTCGCGCGCAAGACAGGCGCCCACAATTCGCTGAAGGAGCTGCTGGCCCGCCCCGAACGCTGGCGCCTGGCGCGCGGCGACAGCCGCTCGGTGTCGGGCTTCATCGTGCCGCAGCTCCAGCTCTTCCTGCCGAACGGCATCGCGATGGAGACGCGCTTCCAGAGCGAGATCGTCGACACGCACCAGGCCACCGCGCTCGCGGTGGCGAATGGCGATGCCGACGTGGCCACCAACAACACGATCGACTTCGAGCGCTTCAGGCAGCAGTTTCCGGCCGAGGCCGATCGGCTCCACGTGATCTGGCAGTCCGAGCCCATTCCTCCGGCCGTGTTCGTGATGCGGCGCGCCCATCCCCTCGCGTTGCAGAAGAAGCTGCAGGACTTTCTGGTCGACTACGGCCGCACCAAGGGGCCGCGCGGCGACGGCGAGCGCGAGGTGCTGAAGTCGCTGCATGCGCCCTTCGGCTACGTTGCGGCGGACAACACGGCGCTGCTGGCGGCGGCCGAGCTGGACTACCAGCTTGCGAAGCGGCGCGCGCTCGCCGCGAAGTGGGTCAATGCAGAAGCGCGCGCGGCCCGGCTGGAACGCATCGAGCGCAGCCATGCGGAGCAGGTGGCGGTGTTGCGCGACGGCAGGCCCTGAGCGCGGCCTCGGCCTCATAACACGAACGACTTAAGCGAGCTTTCACGCGGGATCCCGCCGCTGCGCATTCGGTCACGAAAGCGCGGAGATTCTTGCCGCGCAGCTTGATGCCTCGACCCTGGTCGCCAGAATGCGCGCCTCAGCAAGAAGAAGGGTCGGGGTCAGTGATGGTGTTCAGGGGAGGTCGAGGGCCAAAGGCCCACGAGAAAACGCGCGCCGTTTTTTTGCGCCGGGCACGCTGAGCGTGACCGCCAATGCGCAGCCTGATCAAACGCTGATCAATAACGCCGGCCAGCTCAATGCGGGTCAGCTCGACCTCCGCGCCTCGAACATCGCCAACACCAATAACGGCGAGATCGTCCAGACTGGCACCGGCGCCACCACCATTGCCACCTCGGGCGCCATCGACAACACCCAGGGCCGCATCGCCACCAACGGCCAGGACCTGAGCCTCTCGGCCGAGAGCTTCGCCAACACCGGCGGCAAGATCGAGCACGCGGGCAGCGGCAGCCTGAGCATTGGCGGCGGCAGCTACAGCGGCGCCAGCGGCCAGATCACCGGCAACGGGGCGCTGGTCGTCAACCTTGCGGGCGTCTTCAACCAGGACGGCGGCAGCACTTACGCCAAGCAGATCACCATCGATGCCGGCGCCTTGAGCAACCAGGGCGGCAAGATCGTCCAGGGCGAAGCGGGCGCCACGCGCATCACCGTGGTGGGCGCGTTGAACAACAACGCCGGCACCATCGCCAGCAACGGCAACACCGCCGTCGCCGCGGGCAGCCTGAGCAACCAGGGCGGCACCCTCCGTGCGGCCGAGACTTCGAACCTCGGCCTGACGGTCGGCGCCATGCTCGACAACAGCAACAAGGGCGAGATCGGCGCCGGCGGCAACACCACGCTGAATGCCGGCAGCCTGAACAACAGCGCCGAAGGGCGTATCACCGCGGTCGGCGATCTCGGCGCGACCGTCGCCGGTACCCTGACCAACGTCGACGGTACCCTGGTCGCCAACGGCAACACCACCGTCGAAGCCGCGAGCCTCGACAACACGCGCGGCACCACCGCAGCGGTCAACGGCGACCTGCGCGTCACCACCGCAGGCATCACCGACAACAGCACCGGCAGCCTGCAAGCCGGCGGTGCCACCGTGCTGAGCAACACCGGCCTGGACAACAGCGCCGGCAAGGTGTTCGGCAACAGCCTGAGCGTCGCCACGCACGGCCAGGCGTTGACCAACGTCCAGGGCACCATGGCAGCCACGACCACGGTCGATGTCCAGTCGGGCGCGCTCGACAACAATGCCGGCCTGATCCAGTCGGGCGGCGCGATGACCGTCGACACCCACGGGCAGGCGCTCACGAACACCAACGCGGCGGGCTACGCGACGGGGCAGGGCGGCATCACCAGCGCCGGCACGCTGACGCTGGACAGTGGGGCCCTGAACAACAACGCCGGCTTCATCGGCGCGAAAGATGCGCTGGTCGCCAATACCCAGGCGGTGACCAACGCTGCAGGCGGCATCGTGCTGGGCCAATCGACGGTAGCCATCAACACGCGCGGCGCTACCTACGACAACCGTGGCGGCCAGACCTTGGGCGTGGGCGACCTGAGCATCAACGCGGGTGCAGGCGCCATCGACAACACCGGCGCCCTGATCCGTTCGAGCGGCACGACCACACTCAACGCCGGCAGCATCGGCAATACCGCCACCTCCGGCGCCGAGGAGGGCATCGAGGGCAAGAACGTCGCAATCACCACGGCCAGTCTGACCAATGCATCGGGCGCCATCCGCGCCGACCTGAACGCCACCCTCACGAGCGCCGGCAGCGTCGACAACAGCGCCGGCGGCCTGATCTCCGCCGGCGATACGCTGTCCGTCGTCGACCCGAACGCAGCGAACCCCGGCGCCAAGACCCTCGCCGTCAAGAACACCGGCAGCACGCTCCTGGCCGGCAAGGCGCTCGCCGTCGATGCCGGCGCGCTCAGCTTCGACGGCAAGCTGCTGTCCAAGGGCGACATGCGTCTCGCGCTGAACCAGGACGTCGTGATCGCCGCGGGCAGCGAGACCATCGCCAATCGCAATCTGAGTCTCAGCACCAGCGGCAACATCACCAACAGCGGTCGGCTCGCGGCCGGCAACGAGCTGCTGCTCGCGGGCCGCAACATCGACAACACCGCCACGGGCGACATCCAGGGTTACATCACCACCCTGAACGCGAGCGGCACCGTGACCAACCGCGGCGTCATCGACGGCGTCGTTACACGCATCAACGCGAACACGCTCACCAACATCGGCACCGGCCGCATCTATGGCGATCAGGTCTCGATCGGTGTCGGCACGCTCAACAACCTGGCCGAGACCGTCAACGGCGTGACCAGCGCTGCCACCATCGCCGCGCGCTGGCGTCTGGACATCGGCGCGCAAACGATCCACAACCGCGACGGATCATTGATCTTCAGCGACGGCAATCTCTTCATCGGCGGCAGCCTGGATGCCGCAGGCCATGCCACCGGCGCGGCAGCCACCCTGAACAACCATGCGTCGACCATCGAGGCGACCGGCAACGCCGACATCAAGACAGCGGTACTGAACAACACCAATGGCGGTGTCACCTGGACCTTGCAGCCGGGCCCCAGCGAGCACTTCGTCGAATACATGACTCCCGGCAGCAGCCAGCGCTGGAAGGACAGCGAGGTCCTCTTCGGCTTCGGCGGCTACATCCAGTTCCCTGACACCGGCTGGAACGGCTGGACCGCGGCAGCCGCGTCCAACCCTCTCTTGCCCGGCAGCAGCCCCAACGTCCGTCTGCTGGTGCCTTCGCCCGATTACCCGCTCGAGCGCTTCCGCCCCTACTACCTCCAGAGCCCGGCCAACAGCGCCGATCGCAGCTACCAGACCTGCACGGGCGGCGAAGCCAGTACTTGCGAGACGACGGCCATGCCCGGCGCCTGGTATTCGCGCACCGACCCCATCTGGGCCACCTTCGGCGTCACGCCGCCCGCCGAAGACCTTCCGGCTGATTTCATCGGCAGGGTGCATCCCGACATCACCGTGGGCCAGGAGGGCGTCTGGGTCTCGAACGGCGCCGAGGTCGCGGAGAACGTGCTGGTGCCCTTTGACCACCCGGTCACCCAGGCCGAGTACGACCGGTGGCAGGCCTACCGCCAGGCCCACACGCAGTTGGACGAGGCCACGCTGACCTTCATCCACACCATGACGGGCGTGGTCCGGGGACCCGACGGCGACAAGCCATCGCGCCTCTATTCGATCTACGACGCCTTCGACTACACCGTCACCACGTCCACGCCGGTGCTGCAGAGCTCCGCGCCGGCCAGGATCCTCTCAGGCGGCGCGATGAGCATCCAGGTCGCCGGCGGCACCAACGACATGAGCCAGATCCTGGCCGGCGGCGCGCTCAGCGTGACCGGCGGCACGATCGCCAACGTCGGCCTGACGGTCGATGCGCCCACGGTTCAGACCGGAACGGCCGTTCACAGCTACGTCAAGGAACACACCTTCGGCAGCGACGAGCGGCTCTATCAGGTCGCGCCCTACAACCTCACGACGAACAGCACCGCGACCCTCGCGGCGGCACGCCAGGAAGGCCATGTGGCCATCGCCGGCAGCGGCGCCGGGACCGGCGCTTTGACCCTGGGCCAGACCGGCGCGGCAGCGCAGGGCAGCGGCGGCGTGGTGACTTACGCGCTCGGCGGCGATATCGCGAAATGGCTGCAAAAGCCCATCGACGGAGCGGCGCTTGGTGAGTTCTGAATCGCCTTCCGCTAGCTCGGTGGAACTCAAGCTGAACGGTCCCTGCGACCTTTGCGTCAGTGCTTTTCGCTGACGACAACCCCACCTCTGCCGGGCTTCGTACAGCCTGGCCTATCGATTTCAACAACCAGAAAGTGCATCGAATGAATATCAAGAAGTCAATCACCATCGCCGCGCTGGCATGTGCGGCAGTTGTCCTCACCGGCTGCGCGAGCTTGCCCTCGCCGGAGGCCATGAAGGCTGCGACCGCCAACTACCAGCTTCCGAAGCTGCCCGTCGCGGGCGAGGCAATGGTCTATGTCGTGCGCCCCTCGTCGGTGGGCAGCATGATCCGCTTCAATGTCTTCGTCGACGATCAGGAGCCCGCTTCCGAAATGGGCTTCACGCGAGGCAACCAGTACATCTACTTCACGCTGCCGCCGGGGCAGCACAAGATCTACTCGAAGGCCGAGAACTGGGCAGAAACACCTGTTTCGGTCAAGGCGGGCGAAGTGGTGTTCATCGAGCAGGAGCCGTCCATGGGCGTCATCATGGCGCGCAACAGCCTGGTCAAGCTCGATGAGCTGCCAGGCAAGTACCACGTGAAGAACCTGCCTGTCGGGACCGTCATCAAGACCGCAAAGTAGGTCGTTCTGCGCCCACGGGATTGCATCACCGGGGCGCCATGTGCAACTCAGTTTGTGCAATGGCGGGGCAGGAGCGAAGCCAATCGGCGCCCCTCAAACGCCCTGTATCACCGCCATGATGTTCCCCTCCGTATCCGTGAACCAAGCAGCCTTCGCCCCGCCCTGGTTCACGATGCCGTTCTCGTCCTTCCCCGGCATGTCGTAGTCCTCGAACACGACGCCGCGCGTCTTCAGTTCGGCCACTTCGCTCTCGATGTCCTCGACCTGCCAGAAAGCCTGGCTGGCCTTGGAGGTGCCGGCGTTGGGCGTCGGGTACAGGAAGCAGCTGGTGCCACCTGCGCACTCGTAGACGACACCGTCGTCCACTTCCGCCGTGGGCTTGAAGCCGAGCTTCTGCTCGTAGAACTGCCTCGCACGGGCGACGTCTTGCGCCGGGATGTACGCGTACATCGGTGACTTCTGAAGCATGGTTTTCTCCTGTGATCCGCGGGCCTGAAGACAAGCACCTACCATCGCGCTTTTGGAGCGAAAGCACAACCATGGACATCACCCTCCCGCTGCTCGGCATCGCCGGCGCCATGATCGTCGGCGCCATGAGCCCCGGCCCGAGCTTCGTCATGGTCGCGCGCACGGCCGTTGCGTCGCGCAGCGATGGGCTGGCCGCGGCGCTGGGCATGGGGCTCGGCGGCATCGCCTTCGCGGTCGCCGCGCTGGTCGGGTTGCAGGCGGCCTTTCTGGCGGTGCCGGCGTTGTACCTCGCGATCAAGCTGCTCGGCGGGCTCTACCTGGTGTATCTCGGCATCCGCATCTGGCGCGGCGCGAAGCAACCTTTGGACGTCGCCGAGGCGCAGGCGCCGGGCGGCAACCGGCAGCCCGGCCGGCGTGCGCTGCTGCTGGGCCTGGCCACGCAGATCAGCAACCCGAAGACGGCCGTGGTCTACGCCAGCATCTTCGCGGCCTTCCTGCCGCGCGACGTGCCCCTGTCGCTGGCGCTCGCGCTGCCCGTCGTCATCTTCTGCATCGAGACCGGCTGGTATGCCATCGTGGCCTTGGCGCTGTCATCGGCCGCGCCGCGCTCGGCCTACCTGCGCTACAAGACCTGGATCGACCGCGCGGCCGGCGGCATCATGGCGCTGCTCGGCGCCAAGCTCCTGTCTGCCGCGCGGGAGGTTTGAATCAAGAGAGTGCGCGCCTAGGCCCGATAGAAGTAGGGGTCGAGCACGGTGACTTCCGTGATGGTGTCCACCGGCAGGCTGTTGTCGCCCGCCGTCTCGCGGATCGCCTCCGGGTTCGGGCTGTCGTAGACGCAGAAGGACTTGCGATGGTCCTTGCTCACATAGGAGTGGACCCAGGTCACGCCTCTCTTGGCGTTGTTGGCGATCACCATGCCGCAGGCCCGCGCGCCGACATCGGTCACCGGGATCTCGAGGCCTTCGGGAAAGGTGCGTTCGACCAGATAGCGAGGCATGTCTGCTCCTTGGTTGAGTGGCTACGGCAGGAATGCGCCGTCGGTCTCAGCTTAGCCGGCCATGCCTTTCGCGTCTGCCCGGGACTTGCCTAGCGTTGGCATCGCTCCGAGTTCGGCCTACCTACGTCAACGATGGCCGCGCTCTGACAGGAAGGTTCGCGATTTCGTGACGTCATGGCGCCATGACGCATTCGCTTTCCTTTTCCATATCCGCTTACGGCTGGCGCCATGCGCTCGCAACCATCTTCTGTGCGTTGATCGCAGCCTGCGGCGGGGGTGGCGGCGGGGGCGGGGGCGTGGCGGTGCTGCCGCCGGGCTCTACAGCGTCGACCCAGACCCCGCCGAGCGCGCCGGCCGACGGAGCGCTGCCCTCGACGCTGGTGACTTCCGTCCCCCCCGACACCTACGGCGCTTCTTCGGAGGGCCACCAGGCCTTTGCACTGCTGAACGCGGAGCGCGAGCGCTGCGGATTCGGCCTTCTCGCGCAGAACGCCCAGCTCGATGCCGCTGCCAAAGCGCACGCGGACTGGCAGATCGTGAACAACCAGTTGACCCACCAGGAGACGCCGGGCACGTCCGGCTTCACGGGCGTGAACCCGGCGGACAGGGTCTCGGCCGCGGGCTATTCGGCCGGCGGCGTGGGCGACGAAATCTCCAGCCTGTACTACTCCGGCTCGATCGCGGGCACGGGCGTCTTCGGCGTGCGGGCGCTGCTCGCGCTGCCGTACCACCAGGTCGGCATGCTGGGCGGCTTTCGCGACATCGGGATCGCGCTGCGCGGCAGCGATGAACTCGGCACCACTGCCATCTTCGGCCCGCGCACCGTGCAGCAGTTCAACCTGGGCTTCACGCCGGCCGCCGGCCGCCAGGAGCCTGCCAGCGACCAGGTGCTCACCTATCCCTGCGAAGGGACCAGCGGCGTCTTTTTCGAGATCACCAACGAGACCCCCAATCCGGTGCCGGGCCGCGACCTGCGGGCCAGCCCGCTTGGCCACGGCCTGCTGGTGGCCGTGCGAACCGGACAGACGCTCGCGATCTCCTCGGCATCGATGCAGACGCTGTCGGGGAACGTGCCCGTGGTGCTCCGGCCGGCCATGACCAGTGACAACGATCCGAACGGCGTGTTGGCTGCCAACAAGGCGCTGATCATTCCCGACGCCTCCTTGATGCCGAACACTGCCTACGCGGTGAGGATCGCCGGCACCAACGACGGCGTGTCCTTCGCCAGGAGCTTCAACTTTTCGACCGGCGCCGGCGCGGCCCGGTGAGGCTTGTGAGGCACCCGGCACGATCCTAAGATGGGCCGGGTCGAATTTGCCAACGTCTGGAGAAGACCATGATGCCGATCGAGTCGAACGTCTCTCTTTCGCGGCGCACCGCGTTGCAGCTCGGGCTGGGTGGCCTCGGCGCGAGCATGCTGCCCGGATTCGCCGCCGCCCAGGGCGCCTGGCCCGCCAAGCCGGTCACGCTGGTGGTGGGTTATCCGCCCGGCGGGCAGACGGATTTCGCGGGGCGCATCCTCATCGCCGGCATGCAGAGCAGCCTGGGCCAGAGCGTGGTGATCGACAACAAGCCCGGCGTCAACGGCAACATTGCCACCGACTTCATCTCGAAGGCAGCGCCCGACGGCTACAGGCTGCTGGTGGGCAACGGCAGCAACATGGTGCTCAACCCGCACACCTACCGCAACACGCCGGTGGCGGATCCGCTCAAGCTCACGCCCATCGGCCTCACGCTGACCTCGTCGCTGATGCTGGTGGTGCCGGCCAGCCTGCCGGTCAAGAACCTCGAGGAATTCATCGCCTGGGTCAAGGCGCAGGACAAGGAGGGCAAGACCGTCGATTACGCGTCCGGCGGGCCCGGCAGCCTGGTGCAGACGGCGATGGAGCTGTTCCGCGAGCGCATCGGCAAGCCAAAGATGAGCCATGTGCCGTACAAGGGCAGCAGCCCGGCAATGACCGACCTGATCGCGGGGCGCGTCCCCTGCATGTTCGATGCCTCGTCCGTGGTCGCGCCCTTCCTCAAGTCCGGCCAGCTCAAGGCACTGATGGCGACCGGCCCCAAGCGCGTGCCGGCCTTCCCGGACGTGCCCACGGCCGCGGAGCGAGGCATCAAGGACTTCCAGGTCATCTCCTTCATCGGCCTGTACGGCCCGGCCGGCCTGAATGCCGACATCGTGAAGAAGGTCAACACGGCGATGAACAGCGCCCTCAAGGACCCGGGCGTGCAGAAGACCGTTGCCGACCGCGGCGACGAAGCCGGCGGCGGCACGCCCGAGCAGCTGGGGGCGCTGACGCGCGACTACTACAAGCTGCTGGGCGAGGTGGTCAAGGCCAACGACATTCGCGCCGAGTGAGGCGCCGGGCTTACTGGATCTTCACGATCTCCGCCTGCGGCTGCGCCTCGGGCGCCGCCGCGCCGGCGCGCATGAGCTTCTCGCCTTCGCGGAAGAAATACCAGCAGCCGTCGTCGGGCCTGCGCGCGTCGGTCAGCCGGCTCGGCGGCACGGGGTTGAACCTGGCGCAGAGGCTCCCGTCGTTCTTCAGCTCCCAGCGGCCCGAGCCGTTGCTGCTCGCGTTGCCGATGCTCTGGCTGTTGTAATAAATAAGGCCGCCGCTTCGCATGTCCCAGCGCATCAGGTAGCCCGCTGTGCTGTCCTTGAGGGTGTGCGTCTTGCCGACGAGGAGCTGCTCCACCTCGGCGCGGTCCAGGAACTTGCGCGCTGCCGAGGCGGGCGTGGTGCTGCTCGCGGGGGGCGATAGCGCGGCCACCTGTGGGGCCGGAAGTGCTGGCGGCTGTGCGGCCGGCTTTGCGGCCGGCTGTGGCGGCGGCGCCGGTGGCGGGATGGATGGCGGCGCCGTTGCGCGCCCGGCGTCGAGTTCACGTTGCGCGCGCTCGAGCTGCTTCTCGAGTTCGTTCGGCTCGAAGCGCCGACCCGCGGGCTCGCGAACCTGAGGCTGCCGCGCCGCCTCGCGGCCCGGCTGCTCTTGGGCCGGCGGCGGGTTGCGTTGCGGGTTGAAGCTGAAGTTCGAAGTCAGCGAGGTGTTGACCCAGGGCAGCTGGCGCTCACGGGTGTCGCGCAGCACCTTGACGCGCACGTTCTTGAACATCTGCTCGACCTCGAGGCCGGGGACCATCATCTCCACGGCCAGGTGCTTGGTGTAGACGCTGTTGCGGCCGCTCGGGCCGTCTTCGGCCGGTGCGCCGGGCGCCGAGGCGAACGCGATCAAGGTGCCGCGCGCACCCATCTCCGCCAGCCCGCCGGCGGAGCGGATGTTGCGCGTCTTGCCGGCGAAAGGATTGTCCCGGCAAGCATCGAGGATCACGATGCGCGGGTGCGAGCGTGCCTTCTCGATGCGACTCAGGAACAGCTCCTCGATGTCGACCGACTCGTCCTTGACCTCCTCCTGGTCGCGCAGGTTGATGTCGACCGGCAGCAGGTAGTTGCGGCCGTCGATCTGCACCCCGTGGCCGGCGTAGTACAGCACCGCGATGGCATCGTCCTCCTGCACCCGGCGCGCGAACTCGCGCAGCGCGCGCCTGAACTGCAGCACGTTGACATTGAGCTGCTCGTTGACATCGAAGCCCAGCTTGCGCAGGTTGTTCGCGATCAGCCGCGCGTCGTTCTCCGGGTTGTCCAGCGGCACCTTCGGATAGCGCGCATTGCCGATCACCAGCGCGATGCGCTTGTCGGCCGGCTGGGCCTGCGCAGGGGCGGCCGCCGTCAGTGCAAATAGGACAAACCCCACCACCAGCATCCCGAGCAGCCGGCACACGACCGCGCCCATGTCGGCTGGATCGTCGGCGGCACGTGGGGCGGACATGCCAACGAATATCCGCCCGCGCCATCGCCATGGCAATTCGTATTTCTGCAGGGGCTCGTGCTTCATTGCGCCTAGCCCCTTAGCACTATCCCGGTCGCTGCGCCTAGGCCATTAGCCAGATTTGCCTGGCCTCCGGTGCGCCGGAAACTAGATGTTTCCACCCAGGCGGGAGCCCCCGCCGTCGACGGAGCGCGGATGAGTTGGCGAACTAAAGTGGTTTGGAGCGAGGGGATGCTGCTGCAGCCTCAGCACCTGCAGCAAAGCGAGCGCCATGCCGATCATGCGCGGCATCTTCTGTTGCGAAGCACCACGCCATATGCCTGGGGTTTTGCCGAGCTCGAGATCGACCAGGCCGCGCTCTCGCTGGGCAAGCTGGCGCTGGTGCGCGCAGTAGGCGTGTTCGGCGACGGCACCGTGTTCGACATGCCGTCGGTCGATCCGCTGCCCGAACCCATCGACATCTCGAGCACGATGCGCGACGAGGCCGTCGTGCTGGCCCTGCCGCTGCGCCGCGCGGGCGCGCGCGAGGCCGATGCCGAGGCGTACGACGACCTGGTGCGCCATCGCGTGCTGGAGTCCGACGTGCCCGATTCCAACACCGCCGGCGAACGCACCGCGATGTTGCAACTGGGCCAGCTGCACACCCGCCTGATGCGCGCCGGCGACGCGACCGATGCCTGGACCACGCTCAATGTCTCGCGTGTGGTCGAGCGGCGCGTCGACAACCAGGTGCAGCTCGATCGCGTGCTGCTGCCGCCGCTGCTCGACGTGGCGGGTCATGCCGTCATCCGCGCGTGGCTCGACGAGCTGCTGGGCCTGTTGCGCCAGCGCGGCGAGGCGCTGGCCGGGCGCATGAGCCAGGGCGGCACCGGCGGCGTGGCCGAGATCGCGGACTTCATGTTGCTGCAGACGGTCAATCGCAACGAGGCCGTGTTCGCGCACCTGGCCAAGAGCGCCATGCTGCACCCGCAGCGTTTCTACGAACACGCGCTGGCGCTGGCCGGCGACCTGGCGAGCTTTCGCGATTCGCGCCGCGTCGCGCGCTTCGGCCCCTACATCCACGACGACCTGGCGATGAGTTTCAAGCCGGTGATGGACGACCTGCGGCGCAGCCTGTCGATGGTGCTGGAGCAATCGGCCATCCGCATCGAGCTGCACGACCGCAAGCACGGCGTGCGCGTGGCTGTGATTCCCGATGTCGAGCTGCAGCGCAACGCCACCTTCGTGCTCGCGGTCAACGCCCAGATGCCGAGCGAGGCGCTGCGTGCGCGCTTCCCCACACAGGTGAAGATCGCGCCGGTGGAGCGCATCCGCGACCTGGTCAACCTCGCGCTGCCGGGCGTCACGCTGATGCCGCTGCCGGTGGCGCCGCGGCAGATCCCCTTTCATTCGGGCGCCAACTACTTCGAACTCGACACGCGCAACAGCGATCTCTGGCGCCAGCTCGAACAGTCGGGCGGCGTCGCGATGCATATCGCGGGCGACTTCCCCGGCCTCGACCTCGCGTTCTGGGCCATTCGCTCGTAATCGTCTCGCCCGCGCCCCTGCCGGAGCACCACCATGACCACCCCGGACCCCTTCGCCGCCTTCGAGTCGGAGCGCACGGTCATCAAGCCCAAGCCGCGCGCGCCCGGGGGCAACACGCCGGCCGCGCCGCCCACGTCGATGGGCGGTGGCGCCGATCCGCTGCCGGCCGAAGTGGGCGAGCTGGGCTTGCTCAATCCGCTGGTGTCGTCCGCGGCGAAGCTGCTGGTGCTGATAGGCAAGCTGCGCAATCTGGCGCAAGCGCCCAACGTGCAGTCGCTGCGGGCATCGACGGCCGATGCGGTGAACCAGTTCGACACCGCCGCGCGCCGCGCCGGCATCTCCAACGAAACGGTGCTGGCCGCGCGCTACATCCTGTGCACCGCACTCGACGAGGCGGTGGCCAACACGCCCTGGGGCGTGCAGGGCGGCTGGAACAAGCAGAGCCTCCTGGTGCAGTTCCACAACGAGACCTGGGGCGGCGAAAAGATCTTCCAGCTCCTGGCCAAGCTCGCGCAGGACGTGCCCACGCATCGGCAACTGCTCGAGTTGATCTACAGCGTGCTCGCGCTCGGCTTCGAAGGCCGCTACCGCGTGATCGACAACGGCCGCGCGCAGCTCGACACCGTGCGCCAGCGCCTGGCCGACCTGATCGCCAAGGACCGCCCGCCGGTCGAAGCCGAGCTCTCGCCGCACTGGCGCGGGCAGGGCACGGGCTCGGCGCGCTTGCGCGAGTCGCTGCCGATGTGGGTGTTCGCGGCCGGCTTCGCGCTCTTGCTGGCGCTCGCATGGTTCGGCCTGCGGCTCACGCTCAACCACCGCTCCGACACCACCTACGCGGCGGTCTCCAGCCTGCGCGTGCCCAACTTGCAGATCGCGCCGCCCGCCATTCTGGCCAAGTCGCCGCGGCTCGCGAAGTTCCTCGAGCCCGAGATCAAGCAGGGCCTGGTCACCGTCACCGACGAGGCCGACCGCAGCACCGTGCGGCTGCGCGGCGACAGCTTCTTCGGCTCCGGCAGCGCCGACCCGATGGCGCAGTCGCTGCCGGTGCTGAAGCGCATCGGCGAAGCGCTGGCCGAGGTCAAGGGCGAGGTGCTGATCACCGGCCATTCCGACAACCAGCCGATCCGCTCGATGCGCTATCCGTCCAACTGGCATCTCTCGGCCGCGCGCGCCGATGCGGTGAAGGGCGCGCTCTCCAGCTTCATCGAGCCGGCCCGCATGCGCTCCGACGGCAAGGCCGATGCGGAGCCGGTCGCGGCCAACGACACGCCGGCCAACCGCGCGCGCAACCGTCGCGTCGACATCGTGCTCCTGAGCCCGCCGGACCAGGTGGCCGCCGAACTCGCGGGAGCGAAGCGATGAAAAAGCTCTTCGGATGGCTCTTCCATCCCCTCCTGTTGACCGCGCTGGCCCTCGTCGTCGTCGCACTGCTGATCTGGTGGATCGGCCCGCTGATCAAGATCGGCGCGCTGGCCCCGCTCGAAAGCGAGCTCGCGCGCGCGGTGTTGATCGGCATCATCGTGCTGCTGGTGGTGCTGCGCGCCGTCTACCGCCGCTGGCGCACGCGCAAGGCCAGCCAGCATCTGACCGACGGCCTCATGAAGGCGCCCACCGCGCAGCCCGCGGCGGCCGCCGACAACGGCGAGCAGAAGGTGCTCAACACGCGCTTCACCGAGGCCGTGGCCACCTTGAAGCAGATGCGCCTGCACGCGGCCGGCAAGAAGCCCGGCTGGCGCGACTGGCTCTCGCTCTCGGGCGGCAGCTACCTCTACGACCTGCCGTGGTACCTGTTCATCGGCGCGCCCGGCGCCGGCAAGACCACGGCGCTGATCAACTCCGGCCTCTCGTTCCCTCTGGCCGACAAGTTCGGCCCCGGCGCCATCCGCGGCGTCGGCGGCACGCGCAACTGCGACTGGTGGTTCACCGACGACGCGGTGCTGATCGACACCGCCGGCCGCTACACCACGCAAGACAGTCACCAGACGGAAGACAAGAGCGCATGGGAAGGCTTCCTCGGCCTGCTCAAGAAAGTGCGGCCGCGGCGCCCGCTCAACGGCGTGTTCCTCACCGTCAGCGTGGCCGACCTGCTGAGCCAGGGCACCGAGGCGCGCAGCACGCTCGCGGCCTCGATCCGCGCGCGGCTGCTGGAGCTCGACGCCAAGCTCACGACGCGCCTGCCCGTCTACGTGTTCGTGACCAAGAGCGACCTGCTCTACGGCTTCAGCGAATACTTCGCCGATCTGGGCAAGGAGCAGCGCGCGCAGGTCTTCGGTTTCACGCTGCCGGCCGAGGAGGGCGCGCAGGTCGACGAGAAGGGGCTCGCCACCGCCTTCCAGCGCGAGTTCGGCTTGCTGCACGATCGCGTCAACGACGCCTTGATCCAGCGCATGCAGCGCGAGACCGACGGCACGCGGCGCGCCGCGATCTTCGGTTTTCCGGCGCAGTTCGGCTCCATCGGGCCGTTGTTGTCCGACCTGCTCGAGCAGGTCTTCACCGGCTCGCGCTTCGCGCAGCCGCCGTGGGTGCGCGGCGTCTACTTCACCAGCGGCACGCAGGAAGGCAGCCCGATCGACCGTGTGATGGGCAGCCTCGCGCGCAGCTTCGGGCTCGAACGCGCCATGCTCCCGCCGCAGAAGAGCAGCGGGCGCAGCTACTTCCTCACCTCGCTGCTGCGCGACGTGGTGTTTCCCGAGCAGCGCCTCGCCGGCGCCGACGTCAAGCTCGAACGCCGCCGCAACACGCTGCGTCTGGCCGGCGTGGCCGCGATGACGCTGATCACCGTCGCCCTGCTCGCGGGCTGGGGCTACAGCACCTGGCAGAACATGAATTACCTGAAGGCCGTCGAGGCGCGCGTCGAGCCGGCGCGGCAGACGCTGGCAGCGCTGCCTTCGCGCGTGTCGAACCTGGTCGAGGTCGCGCCGGTGCTGCAGGCGCTGCGCAACATCTGGAAGGCGCCCGAGAACCGCGAAGGCGAGGAGCCGCTGTCGATGACGCTCGGCCTCTACCAGGGCGACAAGCTCGATGCCGCCGCGATGCTGGCGCACCAGCGCGCGCTCAACGAGGCCTTCCTGCCGCAGCTCGCCAAGCGCATCGAGGACCAGCTGCGCACCGCGCAGAAGGACAACCTCGAGTTCAGCTACGAGGCGCTCAAGACCTACCTGATGCTGCACCAGCCCGAGCGCTTCGATGCCGATGCGCTCAAGGCCTGGATCACGCTCGACTGGGCGCGCAGCCTCGACCGCGGCATTCCCGAAGAACAGCGCAAGCTGCTCGAGGACCAGCTGGACGTGCTGATCGCCCAGGGCCCGCCGCGCTCGCCGCTCAAGATGGACGAGAACCTGGTGCGCAACGTGCGCGCGGTGCTCGCGAGCTATCCGCTGGAGCAGCGCGTGTTCAGCCGCTTGAAGCGCCAGCGCCTCGGCAAGGACATCCCGCCCTTCAGCGTCGCGACCGCCGCCGGCCCCGCGGGCCCGTTGGTGTTCGAGCGCATCAGCGGCAAGCCGCTCGCCGACGGCGTGCCGGGCATGTTCACCTACGACGGCTACCACAAGCGCTTCCAGAACGAGGTCACGGTGCTCACCGGCCTGCTCGCCAACGAGGACCCGTGGGTGCTCGGCCAGGAGCGCGGCACGGCCGACCGCCTGCGTGACGCCGCCGCGCTCGGCGCACTGACCGACCGCGTGCGCAGGCTCTACCTCGAGGAGTACGTCAAGGTGTGGGAGGCGCTCCTGTCCGATGTGCGCCTGGTGCGCGCCACCGGCCTGGAGAAGAACATCGAGACCGCGCGCATCCTCTCGGGCACCGGCTCGCCGCTCGCCAGCTTCCTGCGCGCGGTGGTCAAGGAGACCACGCTGACGCCGGCCGAGACCAGCAAGGACGTGGTGAGCAAGGCCACCGAGACCGTGCGCAACACGCGCAAGGGCCTGGAAGACCTGTTCGGCGGCGATCCCAGCAAGCCGGCGGCCGCGCCCAGGCGCATCGAGAGCATCGTCGACGACCGCTTCGAGCCGCTGCGCCGCCTCGTCACCTCGCCCACGCCGAACGGGCCGGCGCCGATCGACGATGCGCTCAAGCTCTTCAATGAGGTCTACGTCTACCTCAACGCAGTCGACACCGCGGTCAAGAGCCGCAGCTCGCCGCCGCCCGGCGACGTGGCCGGCAAGCTCAAGTCCGATGCCGGGCGCTTGCCGGAACCGGTGCGCACCATGGTCGAGAACCTGAGCCAGGCCGGCGCCACGCAGGCGCGCGTGGCCGAGCGCGGCAGCCTGAGCCAGGACCTGCGTCCGGTGACCGAGTTCTGCACCCGCGCGATCGCCGGGCGCTATCCCTTCGTCACCAGCAGCAAGCGCGACGTGCTGCCCGAGGACTTCGGCCAGATGTTCGGTCCCGGCGGCCTGATGGACGACTTCTTCCAGAAGCGGCTGGCTGCGCTGGTCGACACCAGCACGCGGCCCTGGCGCTACAAGCCGGTGGCGGAGCAGGGCGCGATCACGGCGCAGGCGATCGCGCAGTTCGAGCGCGCGGCGCGCATCAAGGACATCTTCTTCCGCGCCGCCGGCCGCACGCCCGCCATGCGGCTGGACTTCAAGCCGGTCGAGATGGATGCCGGCATCACGCAGTTCATCCTCGACGTCGACGGCCAGCTCGTGAAATACGCGCACGGCCCGGTGGTGCCGATGGCGGTGCAATGGCCCGGCCCCAAGGGCAGCAACCAGGTGCGCGTGCAGGTCAGCCCGCCATCGACCAGCGGCAGCTCGGGCATGGCGGTCGACGGGCCGTGGGCCCTGTTCCGCGTGCTCGACGACGGCCAGCTCGAAGCCGGCGACGCGCCCGAGAAATTCTTCATCACCTTCCAGATCGGTGCCCGCAAAACGCGCTTCGAGGTGACGACCAACAGCGTGCAGCATCCGATCCGCTTGCGCGAGCTGCGGGAGTTCGCGTGTCCGGAGGGCTTGTGAATTCGCAACAGGATGCCGCTTCGAACATGGCGCCGGGCTGGTTCGGCAAGCTGCCCGGCATGGGCGACTTTGCGAGCCGCCGTCTGCCCGAGCCCTTCCGCAACGCCTGGGACCGCTGGCTGCAGCATGGGCTCACGCGGCTGCGCGCGCGGCGCGAAGACTGGACCGAGCGCTATCTCCAGGCGCCGCTCTGGTGCTTCGTGCTTGGCGAGGGCGTGATCGGCGCCGGCGGCTGGCTCGGCGTGATGATGCCCTCGGTCGACGGCGTGGGGCGCTACTTTCCCTTCACAATCGCAGCCGAGCTGGTGTCCTCGCGCCCCGAGCTGCATGGCGCTGTGCTGGCGCGCACGCAGCACTGGTGGACGCTGGCCGCGCAGGCCGCGCTCGAAGGGCTGGAGCACGATCTCGATGCGCAGCGCTTCGATGCGCGCCTGCAGGAATTGTTTGCGGGCTTTACGGCCGAGGCGGGCGAGGGCGACGGGCCGTCGCTGGCGCTGCCGGTGGCGCGCCACTCGCTGTGGTTCACCGATCCGGTGGCCGAACGAGGCCCGGGCATGACCAGCCAGGGCCTGCCGCAGGATGACCAGTTCGATGCGCTGTTCGGCTTCGGACCCGATGCCGCGGCGCAGGAAGGGGGGGCAGCATGAGCCGCCGGGCCGCTCCCAAGGTGAATACCGTAGCGCGTAGCGCGGAGGTTGCCTTATGAGCCCCGACGACGACCGGCCGCCAGGCACACCGCCGCAAGAAGGCGACGACCGCACGCAGGTCGTCACCGGCCGGCCTGCTGCGCCCACGCCGGACGAGGGCGCGACCGTCATCTCCGGCGGCGCCGCGCTGCCGGCGAGCGAGATGCCCACCGTGGCCGGCATCACGCGCGCCGAGAAGGCGCCGAGCAACGCCGAGGCCGGGTTGCTGCCGGTGGGCAGCCGGCTCGCCGAATTCGAGGTCACGCGCATCGTCGGGCAGGGCGGCTTCGGCGTCGTCTACGAGGCCTGGGACCCGACGCTCGAACGCGTGGTCGCGATCAAGGAATACCTGCCGACCTCGCTCTCGACGCGGCAGCTCGACGGCACGGTCGCGCCCTTGTCCGAACGGCACCGCGAGACCTTCGAGCTCGGCATGCGCAGCTTCATCAACGAGGCGCGCCTCCTGGCCCAGTTCGACCATCCCTCGCTGCTCAAGGTCTATCGCTTCTGGCAGGAGCGCGGCACCACCTACATGGTGATGCCCTTCTACCGCGGCGACACGCTGCGCCAGGCGCTGGCTGCCATGACGGGAGGCGTCGACGAAGCCTGGCTGATGCGCATCATGGACGGCGTGACGCAGGCGCTCGCGGTGATGCACCACGCCCACTGCTACCACCGCGACATCGCGCCCGATAACATCATCCTGCTCGAAGGCTCGGGCCGTCCCGTGGTGCTGGACTTCGGCGCCGCGCGGCGCGTGATCACCGACAAGACGCAGGCGATCACGGTCATCCTCAAGCCCGGCTACGCGCCGATCGAGCAGTACGCCGAGATGCCCGACATGTCGCAGGGCGCGTGGACCGATGTCTATGCGCTCGCGGCCGTGATGCACGTGGCCGTCTGCGGCCGCGCGCCGCCGCCCTCGGTCGCGCGCCTCCTGGCCGACAGCTATGTGCCGCTGGCAGGCAACGAGGCGCTGCTGCAGCGCTACAGCCCCGGGCTGCTCGCGGCCATCGATGCCGGCCTGGGCGTGCGGCCCGAATCGAGGCCGCAGTCGATGGAAGCGCTGCGTGCGGCGCTGGGTCTGGATGGCGACCGGACGGTGATCCGTGCGCCGGCGCCGGCACCCGCGGCGGCACCGGGTGGACGTACCGGCAGCGCGAGTCCTGCGGCACCCGCGCCCGCGTCGGCTCCCAAGGGCAAGGGCGCGGCCATCGCCGCCGTGGCCTCCGTGGCCGTCATTGCCGCCGCGGGCGGATGGTGGTGGTTCCAGGGCAAGCCGGCCGACACGACGCCGGCCGGCGCAGCGCCGCCGCCGTCCACCGAAGTCGCGCAGACGCCGGCGCCTCCACCTCCACCGCCCCCGCCACCACCCAAGGTGCGCACGCCGGGCGAGTCATTGCAGTCGCTGGCCGAAGGCGCCGCGCCGGGCTTCGAGGTGACGGCGAACCCGCGCAAGGCCGAGGTCGCGATCGGCAAGGACAGGCTGGGCTTCGAAGTGCGCAGCAAGCGCGAAGGCTTCGTCTACGTCTACCTGCTGTCCAGCGGCGGCGAGCTGTTCCTGCTGTTCCCGAACCTGCTCGACAAGTACAACAAGATCGGCGCCGGTGCTGCGTTGTCGCTGCCGCGCGCTTCGTGGCCGATGGACGCGGGCGGGCCGGCCGGCATCAACCAGTTCGCGGTGCTGGTCAGTGAGCACGAGCGCGACTTCAGCGCCTCGGGCATCCAGAACGACGGCGTGTTCCCACAGTTCCCGCTGCCCGTGCTGGCAGCGCTCGAGGCCGCGCGCGGCAGCGGGCCGCCGCCGCTCGCGGGCAAGCCGGTGTGCGCGCCCAACACACCGTGCAACGACGTCTATGGCAGCGCGTTTTTCAAAATCACCGAGAAGTAATCGTCTGTGGGGCAGCGGCCCGTCAGGCCCCGCCCCCCAGACCAGGAGTTCTTTATGAACAAGCCTTCCTCACTGCCCTTCGCTTCACCCGCCCGCTGGGGTGCCGCCGCCGTCGCGATGGCCGCGCTGGCGGCCTGCGGCACGATGCCGGGGGTCAGCTCCACAAGCTCCACACCGGCCACGGCCACGGCCAGTGCCCCCGCCGCCGCGCCCGCGGCAGCCGCGGCTGCGCAGGTCACGCCCGCGCCCTCCGCCTCGCGCCCGGCTTCGACCAGCGCCGGCGCCAGCGTGGCCGGCCAGTCGCGCACCTTCTCGACCCAGCTTGCCACCTACACCTCGGTGGGCTTCGACGCCGTGCCGGGCTGGGGCCGCGACGATTTCGCCGAAAGCTGGCCTGCCTTCCTCGGCAGCTGCAAGGTGCTGACCGGCCGCGGCACCGAATGGCGGCAGGTCTGCGATCGCGCGCGCGCCGTCGACGACAAGAGCAATCCGGCCATCCGCGGCTTCTTCGAGCGCGAGTTCTCGGCCTACCAGATCCGCGACGACGACCGTCGGCCCGACGGCGTGGTCACCGGCTATTTCGAGCCCGAGATCACCGGCAGCCGGCAGTACGCGCCGCCCTTCATCTATCCGGTGTACGGCCAGCCCGAGGACATGCTGTTCGCCGATGCGCGCAAGCTGCCGGCCGGCAGCGGCACGGTGGCGGCGCGCGTCGAAGGCCGCAACGTGGTGGTGCAGAGCGGCCTCAGCACGCGCGACATGGGCGCGCCGGGCCTCTATGCGCTCGACCTCTCGGCCATCACGCGCGACACGCTGGACCGCAAGGTACGCCTTCGCATCGAGGGCAGGCGCCTGCTGCCCTATTACACGCGCGAAGAGATCGAGACCAAGGGCGCGCCCAACGCGCGCGTGCTGGCCTTCGTGAACAGCGCCACAGCGCTCTACGAGATGCAGATCCAGGGCTCGGGCCGAATCCGGCTGCCCAACGGCGACGTGATCCGCGTCGCCTACGCCGAGCAGAACGGCCAGCCCTTCCGGCCGACGCTGGCGCAGTCCTCCTCGGGCAAGACGCGCAGTCCCGTCAAGGTGCGCGGCGGCGCGATCGAGCTCGAACTCGACGACGGCGATGACGACGAGGACAGCAACGACACCTCGGTGATCCGCACCCGCGGCTTCACGCTCGCGCGTCCCGTCAACAGCGGCGCGGTCATGGTGCCGGGGCGGCGCGTGGCCGGGCCGGTGATCGGCACCGGCATCAAGGACCCGAGCTATGTGTTCTTCAAGGAATCGCCGGGCAGCGGCGGCGGGCCGGTCGGTGCCTTCGGCGTGCCGCTGTCGGCCGGCCGCTCGATCGCCGTCGATCCGCGCAGCACGCCGTTGGGCTATCCGGTTTTCGTCTCCACGCGCGCGCCCGGCACCGGCACGCCGATGCAGCGCCTCACCATCGCCCAGGACACCGGCGGCGCGATCCGCGGCGCGGTGCGGGCCGACTATTTCTTCGGCAACGGCCAGCAGGCCGCGACCCAGGCCCGGCGCATGAAGGAGCGCGGCCAGCTGTGGATCCTGCTGCCGCGCGGCCTCGCGGTGGCGGCGGCCGCGACCTCGACCATTCGCACGCGTGGCGCGGCGGTCGGTGCTGACTTGCCGCAATGCCTTGTGCCTGAAGAAGGCGCGTGCGTCGATGACTAGGAACGCCGCAAGGCTGATGGGCGTGTCGGCGGGCGGTATGCCCTGTGCCGCCGGCCGACCCCTCACCCTAGCCCTCTCCCGGAGGGAGAGGGAACAAGGCAGAACGCTTCACGCGCAGGTCTTACTCCCTCTCCCTCTCCCTCCGGGAGAGGGCGGGGGTGAGGGCGCCGGGCCTTCGAAGCGCACGCAGCCGCCGCATACCGGGCGGACAGCCCAACGGGCAAAGACACCGTAGTCGCGAAACACACCATGCAGGAAACCCTGTCCTCGGAACAAAGCGTCGAACTCGTCCGCCTCTGGCGGCGCAGGCAGACGCTGTCCCCCGACGAGATGGGCGAGATGTACCGCATCGTCGGCGACGCGCTGCGCAGTTGCAACCCGCCCGAGCTGCGCGTGCTCAGCGAGGGCCGTCAGGAACTGGTGGCGCAGTTCATCTACGTCAAGGTGCTGCGGCTCGACGCCGATCCGGACGAAGCGGACGATGCCGCGCGCGGCGAGGCCGCAAGCCACAGCGCGCCGTCGAGCGCCTTCGCGCTGTGTGCCTACTTCCGGCGCTACCTGATCGACTGCACGCGCGCGAGCGCCTTCCGCCGCAAGCTCTCGATCGGCGACCAGATCACCGAGAGCCAGCTCGAGGCGCAGGTTGGCGCGGCCGACAACGCGCAAGACGAACTGGCCGAGCACGGCCTCAACGCGCCCTCGGTGCATGCCGCGGCGCGCGCCTTCATCGCGGGTCTGCCCGAGCCCGAGCGCATCCTTTTGTGCGAAGGCTTCGGCCGCGAGGCGGCGGGCGGGCTGTCGGGCGTGGCCTCGCGCCACGCCATCGCCTCCTACCACTACCGCGCCGGCCGGCTCGGCCTCGTGCACAAGCGCGAAGGCCTGCCGGCCGACTATGCGCGCACCACGCTGGGCCAGTGGATCACGCAGACCCTGGGCATCGCGATCGAGGCCGGCAACATGGGCGCGATCCTGCAGGTTTTCAAAATCCTGGGCGCTGAAGCGTCTTATGCCTGAAGACATAAGACTTTCAGGAACACGCACCATGCCCATCGATCTCTGGCCCCCGCTCAGCCTCATCCGCGGCACCCTGGGACGCGGCGGCGATCTCGCCCCTGCGGGCGAAGGCGCGGCAACGCTGGCCGAGCCCGCCGCGATGCCGGCCCGCCAATTCGACGAGACCCTTCTGCTGCCCTTGACCGAGCTCGCCCGCCGCCGCGAGGCCGTGGCCCAGCGCGCCTTTCCGGCCCGCTGGGCGCCGGGCCGCCTGGTGAGCGTGCTGCACGAAGGCCGGCTGCTCGGCGTGCTGCTCGACAAGTGCCTGCACGGCACGCTGTGGCGCGGCTGGATGGCCGCCAGCGAAGCCGACTGGGCCAGCGCCTACGACGTGCTGCTCGAGCCCGGCGACGAACCCTTCGAGCCGATGTTCGGTCTGATCCAGACCTGGAACGTGCTCACGATCGAACAGACGCCGCAGCTCTGCGCCCGCGTGCTCGGCGAGGTGTCGGCCACGCGGCTGGCCGCCATCCGTGCGGTGCACGACGAATGGGCCGTGCAGCAGCCGCTGGCCATCGAGCCCGAGCCCGGCCGCATCGCGCTGCGCACGGCCGGCGGCGTGTTCTCCGTGCTCTCGGGCACGCCGCTGGGCGTGGCCGATCCGCGTGCCGACTATCAGAGCCTCTACCTCGAAGCCGCCGCCCGGCTCGCCACGCCGCTGCAGGCCACGTCGAAGCCGGGCAGCCTGTCCGTCGCGGCGCCGGCCGGGGAGGGCTGGTGGTCGCGTGTGAAGGCCTGGTTCGGCGCCGACCGGGTGGTGCGGCCCGCGCTGGCGCTGCTGGCACTGGTGGTCGTGGTGCAGAACGCGACCCTGATGCGGCCCGGCGCCGGAGACGACTCAGTCCGGTTCCGTTCGGTGCAGGGCCCCGTCACTTCCGCCGCGCCGGCCGAGCTGAGCCTGCGCTGGAAGGCCGGCGTCGGCATGGACGATGCGAACGCGCTGCTGCGCTCGGCCGGCGCCGAACTGGTGGGCGGACCGGATGCCGAGGGCCGCTGGCGCCTGCGCTTCCTGGCCGATGCGGCGCAGGGCCGCGCCATGTTGGCGGGTTCGCCGCTGGTCGAATCGGTGGGGCCGCCGTGACGAGGCGCCGCCTGCGCACCGTGCTGCTGCTGGCCATGCTGGCCGCAGCCACCTGCGCGGGTGCGGCGCAGCGCGCCTTGCTGGTGGGCGTGTCGGAACTGGTCAACCAGCCTGCGTCGCTGTGGCTGCAGGCGCCGCGCAACGACGTGATGCTGATGCGCGAGGCCCTGCTGAAGCAGGGCTTCGCGGCCACCGACATCACGGTCGTGGCCGACGGCGTGAGCGGCGCCGCGCTGCCCGAGGCGCAGCGCATCCACGAGGCGCTGGGGCGGCTGCTGGAGCAGTCGCAAAGCGGCGACTTCGTGCTGCTCTATTTCTCGGGCCACGGCACGCGTTGGCGCGATGCGAGCAAGCGCTACCAGGAGCCGGACGGCTTGGCCGAGAACTTCCTCGCGCGCGATGTGCGCGGCGCGGTGGGCGGCAGCGGCGCCTTGCCGGGCGGCCTGCGCGACGTCGATTTCGACGGCTGGGTGCAGGCTTTCCTGGCGCGCAACGTGTTCGTGTGGTCGGTGTTCGACACCTGCTCGGCCGCCTCGATGACGCGCGGCCGCGCGCCCGCGAGCGCCGAGGTTGTTGTGGGTCCGCCGGACGACGAGGTGCGCTTTCGCGGCATCCGCGCCGACCTGCTCGCGCAAGGCGCGGCCGGCGCCTCCGCCGCCGCACCGACGGCACCCGCGGCCCCGGCCGTGCCTCGAGCCCGCTACGTGGCCTTCTTCGCATCCGAAAGCCACCAGGTCACGCCCGAGCTGCGGCTGCCGCGCAAGGGCCGCGACGCGCAGCCGCAGGGCCTGCTGACCTGGGCCGTGGCCGAGGCGCTGCAGCGCCGGCCCGCGACCTGGCGCGAGCTCTTCGACGGCGTGCTTGCGCTCTACCCGCCGGTGATCTCCGAACTCGAAGCGCGCTTTCCGCAACGCGAGCTGCCATCGCCCGTGGCCGAGGGCAATCTCGATGCGCCGCTGTTCGCCAACGGCCCTCAGCCGCTCGGCACGCGTCCGGTGTGGCGTGCGCAGCGCAGCGGCGCGAGCCTCGCGATCCAGGCCGGCCAGCTCGACGGGCTGGTGCCGCGGCAGGAGCTGCGCGTGCTCGCGAGCCTGGAAGACGGCACCCGGCGCAGCGCGGCCGCTGTGCTGGCGCAACTCGATCCGGCCGGCGCGCAGCTGCCGGTGCCGGCCGCGCTGCGCGATGTGCCGGGCAGCGCGCTGTGGAGCGTGACGCCGCTGGCCGAGCCGGCCGCCTTCGCGTTGCGCGTGCGCGCCGACAAGCCCTTGCCCGCGGGACTGAGCTTCGACTACCCCGCCTCCATTCGCCTGGCGCGCGCGGGCGAGGACGGGAGCGAAGCCGATCTGCGCTGGACCGATCTCGGCCCCGCCGGCCATCGGCTGGAGCTGCTCTCGCCCGCGCTCGGAACCGGCACGGGCCAGGTCGCGGCCGACCCCGCAGCCTTGCGCGAGCGGCTGCAGGGCTTCGCGCGTCTCAAGTGGCTCGGCGAGCTGAACCGGCTGGCCGGCGGCGCGCGCCTCGACGGCTTCGAGGCCGCGCTGGAAACCTGGCGTGCCGACCGCATGCTGCGCAGCGAGCCCCTCGCCCGCAGCGCCACGCCGGGCCCGCTGCTCGCGGGCGAGCGACGCGTGCTGCGCGTGCGCAATACCGGCGGGACTTCGCTCGACATGGTGATCGTCGGCATCGACCCGGAAGGCGGCCTGCGACCGGTGTACCCCGATGCCTCCGGCGCGAGCAACCGTTTCGAACGCGGCACGCGCGAGCTGCCGGCGGCCAAGCATTTCGAACTGCCCTGGCTGGCGGGCCCGGGTGCGCGCCTCTTCGTGCTGGCGACGCCGGCCGCGCCGCACAGCGCGCCGCGCCTGTTCGGCGCGGGCGTCGATCCGGCCCTGGCCGATCTGCGCGTGCGCGGGCAACTCGGTGCACCGAAAGAGCGGCAGGTCTTTGCCGCGATGATTTTTTTCTAGGAGATCGACATGGGCTGGACTTCTGATGGCTCGGTGGACCCGGACGAGGGCCTGCGCCTGCTCGACCTGGTCTCCGAAGAGGCGGGCGACGACTACTGGATGCTGCTCGAATCCAAGGGCAAGGCGATCGAAGGCGATTCGACGCGCCCCTTCGCGGACGGCAAGTCGCGCCTGGAGGTCGGCGGCTTCCGCTACCAGCTGGACGTGTTCTCGCCGCCGGGTTCCACCAAGGGGCAGCTGCGCGCAGCGGCGGTCTTCGTCGTTCGCGATTGCGATGCCGCGAGCGCTTCGATCGCGAGCCTGCTGCGCGACCAGGTGAACGACCTGAAGGTGGTGATCTCGGTGTACAAGGCCGGCGGCGATACCTCCAAAGACCTGCAGCCGCACCTGGAGCTGGAGCTGACCCAGGCGCGCCTGCTGAACCACACGATGCTGACCGCCGCCAAGTCGGCGCGGCCGCGCGAAATCATCCAGATCGAATACCAGGGGCTCGAGATCCGCTCCGCGCCGCAGAGCGAGACGGGCCTGCGCGGCGCCGTACGCACTTGCACCATCAAAAAGTGAGGCCGGACATGACGAACTCTGCCGAATTCCTCCAGGCCGCCGACCCCGCGGCCGCGCTCAAGGCACTGACGGATGAAGTGCGCGCTAAGCCCGCCGACAGCAAGTTGCGCGTCTTCCTGGCCCAGCTGCTGTGCGTGCTCGGCCAGTGGGAGCGTGCGCTCAACCAGCTCAACGTCGCGGCCGAGCTCGATGCGATGGCCATTCCGATGAAGCAGGTCTACGGCGAGGCCGTGCGCTGCGAGGGCCTGCGCGCCGACGTGTTCGCCGGCACGCGCACGCCGATGGTCTTCGGCCAGCCCGACGAATGGCTGGCGCTCCTGATCGAATCGCTGCTGCGCCAGGGTGCGGGCGACGCGCAGCTCGCCGAAGACCTGCGCGAGCGCGCCTTCGACGCCGCGCCCGCCACGCCGGGAACGCTCGACGGCAAGCCCTTCGAATGGCTGGCCGACGCCGACATGCGCCTGGGCCCGGTGCTCGAGGCCTTCGTGAACGGCCGCTACTACTGGATTCCCTATGCCCGGCTGGCACACGTGAAGCTCGATCCGCCCGAAGACCTGCGCGACTGCGTGTGGCTGCCGGCGCATCTGCAGTTCGAGAACGGCGGCGAGACGCTGGCGCTGGTGCCCGTGCGCTACGAAGGCACCGAGAAGAGCGGCGACGGCGCATTGCAGCTCGCGCGCAAGACCGAGTGGCGCGAGCTGCAGCCCGAGGTCTGGGCCGGGCTCGGCCAGCGCATGCTGAGCAGCAGCGATGGCGCCGAGCATGCGCTGATGGACGTGCGCGAGATCCTGTTCTCGACCGGCGATGCCTGAACTCACCGCACAGGAACGCTTGCAGCCCTCGCTGCTCGATCGCCTGGTCGACCATGCGCCCGGCGAGCAGCGCGAGAGCGACGACAAGCGCACGCTGACCCGGCAGGCGCTGCGCCAGGCCGTGCTGCGCGACCTGAGCTGGCTCTTCAATGCCACCGGCCATGGCCTGGCCTTCGACGACAAGCGCTTTCCGAATGCGGCGCGCTCGGTGCTCAACTACGGATTGCCTATGCTGTCCGGCCAGTTCACGTCCTCCGTTCAGCGTGTCAGCATGGAACAGGCTCTGAAGAACGCCATCCTGCAGTTCGAGCCCCGCATCCTGCCTCGCACACTCGAAGTTGAACTTGTCATGGAAGGCTCGGCACTTGATTCCCACAACCGCATCGGCCTTCGGATCCGCGGCATGCTCTGGGCCCAGCCCGTGCCGCTGGAGTTCTTGATGCGCAGCCGGATCGACCTCGAAGAAGGTCGTATCGAGATCGAGGACATGACAAGCCCTCAGCGGTAGCCCAGCCATGGACCCGCGCCTGCTGACCCTGTACGAACAGGAACTGCGCTACTTCCGCGAGAGCTCGGCGGAGTTCGCGCGCGCCTTCCCGAAGATCGCGAACCGGCTGGGCATCGAGGGCCAGGAGGTCGCCGACCCCTACGTCGAACGGCTGATCGAAGCCACCGCCTTCCTGTCGGCGCGCGTTGCCCTGAAGCTCGATGCCGAATACCCGCGCTTCACCGGGCATCTGCTCGACATCGTCTATCCGCACTTCATGGCGCCCACGCCATCGATGGCCGTGGTGTCCATGGCGGTCGACCCCGACGATGCCAATCTCGCGACCGGGCCCGCGCTGCCGCGCGGCAGCGGCCTGCGCGCGCGCCAGGCCGTGGGGCAGAACACGCACTGCGAGTTCCGCACCGCGCGGGCGCTGCGCCTCTGGCCGGTCGAAGTGCTGCGGGCGCAGTACTTCAGCTACGCGCCCGACCTGCCGCTCGCCCAGCATGCGCAGTCGCGCGAGATCCGCGGCGGCCTGCGCATCGCGCTGCGCGCCACCGCCGGCCTCAAGTTCGACCAGATCCTGCTCGACGAACTGCTGATTCACTTCGGCGGCGCCGAGGATGTGGCCTGGCAGCTGCACGAGTGCATGCTCGGCAAAGCCATCGGCGTGATGGTGCAGCCGCTGGCCGCCGGCGGCGCGGCCACGGGTGCGGCCGGCAGCGCGGTGCGCCACCTGCCCGCGAGCGCGGTGCAGCCCGCGGGATTCGAGGACGACGAGGCCTTGCTGCCCGTCACCGCCACCGGCTTCTCCGGCCATCGGCTGGTGCAGGAGTACTTCGCCTTTCCGCAGCGCTTCCAGTTCGCGCGCATCACCGGCTTGCAGCGCGTGCTCGCGTCGATGGCCGTGACCGAGGTGGAGATCGTGGTGCTGTTCTCGCGCGGCGATGCGGCGCTCGAAAAACTGGTCAGCGCCGAGAACGTGCAACTGCATTGCGTGCCGGTCGTCAATCTCTTCAGCAAGCGGCTCGACCGCGTGGCCGTGAATGAGGGCGTGAGCCAGTTCCACCTGGTGCCCGACCGCACGCGCCCGCAGGACTTCGAGGTGCACACCGTGACCGAGGTGGTCGGCCACGGCAACTCGGGCACAGCCGGTGCGGCGCTGGAACAGCCCTTCCTGCCCTTCTATGCGGCCTTCCACGGCGCGCGCCACAGCCACCCGGCCTACTTCACCACCACGCGCGAGCCGCGCATGCTGTCGGTCAAGCAGCGCACCGAAGGGCATCGCAGCAGCCACATCGGCTCCGAGCTCTACATGCAGATCGTCGATCCGCAACAGGCGCCTTACTCCGGTGCGCTGCGGCAGCTGGCCGTCACCGCGCTGGTGACCAACCGCGACCTGCCGCTCCTGATGCCGCTGGGCCGCGAGAGCGACTTCGACTGCATCGACTCGTCCCCGGTGCAGCGCGTGCGCATGGTTCGCGGCCCCTCGCGGCCGGTCTCGCCGGTGGTGGGCCAGGGCCTGGGCTGGCGGGTGGTCGACCACCTGGCTCTCAACTACCTGTCGCTCGCCGACAGTTCGCGCGAAGAAGGCGCCGCCGCGCTGCGCGAGATGCTGATGCTCTATGCCACGCATGCCGACGAGGTGCGTCAGAGCCAGGTGCGTGGGCTGCTGTCGGTGCGCGCCAGGCCGGTGGCGCGCCGGCTGCCGCTGGCCGGGCCGATCGCCTTCGGCCGCGGGCTCGAGGTCACGCTCGAGGTCGACCGCAATGCCTTCCACGGCCACAGTGCCTTCCTGTTCGGGGCCGTCATGGCGCGTTACCTGGCGCGCCACGTGGAGGTCAACCACTTCGTCGAGACCGTGCTCACGGCCTCGGGCAAGGGCGAGATCATGCGATGGAGGCCGCTGTGCGGGGCACGCCCGATCCTGTAGCCGTGCCGGCGGCGCGGCCCGAGAGCGTGGCCGAGCGCCTGCAGGCCTGCGCGGACCAGCCCTGGGCCTACGACTACTTCGCCCTCATGCGGCGGCTGGAGGCGCTCGCGGCGCCGTCGCCGCGCTGGGGCCGCGCGTTGCTGCCCGGCGCCGAGCCGGTGCGCGTGGGGCAGGAGCCATCGCTGTCCTTCGCGCCCGCGAGCTTCAGCCGCTTCGAGCCGGCCGGCGCGCATTCGCCGCCGCGGCTGCGCCAGCATTTCTTCGGCTACCTCGGGCCCAACGGCCCGCTGCCGGTGCACCTGAGCGATTTCATCCGCGAGCGCACGATCAACCATGGCGATCCGACCTGGCTCGCTTTTCTCGACAGCTTCGCGCACCGCTTCAGCCTGTTCTTCTACCGCGCCTGGGCCCAGGCCAGGCCGGCGGTGGGGCTGGACCGGCCGAAGGAGGACGCCTTCCGCCGCCAGGTGGGCGCGCTGGTCGGCATCGGCACCGCCGCGCGGCAGGAGCGCGACGAGATCCACGACGACGCGCGGCTGCACTTCTCGGGCTGGCTCGCACGTCGCGTGCACAACGCCGAGGGCGTGGAGGCGGTGCTGCAGAGCTACTTCGGCGTGCCGGTGCGGCTCGAGCCCTGGGTTGGGCACTGGATGACGCTGCCCGTGGAGGAACTCACGCGCCTGGGCCGCGGCGAAGCTTCGCGCTCGCTGGGCATGGGCGCGATGCTCGGCCGGCGCGCCTGGGATCGCCAGCACCGCGTGCGGCTGCACCTCGGTCCGCTCAGCCTCGAGCGCTACCGCATGTTCCTCCCGATCGGCTCGGCACGGCCCGCGTTGCAGCGCTGGATGCGGCAGCTCTTGGGCGACGAGCTGTACTGGGATGCAGAGCTGATTCTCGAAAAACATGAAGTGCCGCCCACGCGCCTGGGCCGGCAGCGGGGCAACGCGCCCCGGCTGGGCTGGTCCTCGTGGCTCGGCGAGTGCAAGCGCAAGCGCGATGCGCCCGATGTCCGCATCGATGGCGATGCCGCTCTTTCGCGCGCAGCACTTCAATAAAAAAACCCAGGGCCGTTCGTCTTGACTACATACGGAGAAGCTCATGAGTGAAATCAGCCGCACTGCCTTGTTCGGCAAGCTCAATTCGCTGGCCTACAAGGCGATCGAGGGCGCCACGGTGTTCTGCAAGATGCGTGGAAACCCGTATGTGGAGCTGGAGCACTGGTTCGCCCAGCTGCTGCAGTCGCAGGACTCCGACCTGCACCGCGTGATCCAGCACTACCAGCTGGACATCTCCGTCATCGCCAAGGACATGACGGCCGCGCTCGACCGCCTGCCGCGCGGCGCCACCGCGATCAGCGATTTCTCGCCGCACATCGAGAACGCGATCGAGCGCGCCTGGACCTACGCCACCCTGCAGTTCGGCGAGGCGCAGGTGCGCACCGGCTACCTGCTGGTCGGCATGCTGAAAACGCCGAGCCTGCGCAATCCCTTGCTCGGCCTCTCGAAGCAGTTCGACAAGGTCAAGGTCGAAGACCTGGCCGACAACTTCGCCAAGATCTGCGATGCCTCGCCCGAATCGAAGATGCGCGCGCAGGACGGCACCGGCATGGGCAGCGGCGCCCCCGGCGAAGAAAGCGGCGCGATGGCGCCGGCCGCCATGGGCAAGGGCGATGCGCTGAAGAAGTTTGCTGTCGACCTCACGGAGAAGGCGAAGAAGGGAGAGATGGATCCGGTGACCGGGCGGGACGAGGAAATCCGCCAGATCGTCGACATCCTGATGCGGCGCCGCCAGAACAACCCGCTGCTCACGGGTGAGGCGGGCGTCGGCAAGACGGCGGTGGTGGAAGGCTTCGCCCAGCGCCTGGCGCGCGGCGACGTGCCGCCGCAGCTCAAGGACGTGAAGCTGCTCACGCTCGACATCGGCCTCCTGCAGGCCGGCGCCAGCATGAAGGGCGAGTTCGAGCAACGCCTGCGGCAGGTGATCGACGAGGTGCAGGCTTCGCCCACGCCGATCATCCTGTTCATCGACGAGATCCACACGCTGGTGGGTGCGGGCGGCGCGGCTGGCACCGGCGATGCGGCCAACCTGCTGAAGCCCGCCTTGGCGCGCGGCAACCTGCGCACCATCGGCGCCACCACCTGGGCCGAGTACAAGAAGTACATCGAGAAGGACCCGGCGCTGACGCGGCGCTTCCAGGTCGTGCAGGTGCCGGAGCCCGACGAGACCAAGGCCATCCTGATGCTGCGCGGCGTCGCCAGCGTGCTCGAGAAGCACCACCGCGTGCAACTGCTCGACGAGGCGATCGAGGCGGCGGTGAAGCTGTCGCACCGCTACATTCCCGCGCGCCAGCTGCCCGACAAGGCCGTGAGCCTGCTCGACACCGCCTGCGCGCGCGTCGCGGTGTCGCAGCATGCGATGCCGCCCGAGGTGGAAGACTGCCAGCGCCGCATCGAGGCGCTCACGGTCGAGAGCGAGATCATCGGCCGCGAAGAGGCGATCGGCATCGACGTGAGCAAGCGCGCGCCGCAGGTGCAGGCGCTGCTTGCCGAATCCAATGCCGAGCTCGAAAAGCTCAATGCGCGCTGGAAGGAGGAGAAGGGGCTGGTCGACCGGCTGCTCGAACTGCGCGGCAAGCTGCGGGCGGGGAACAAGCCGGTGGATGCGTCGACGCCAGGGGATGGAGACCGCGCCGCCCTGCTCGCGGAGTTGCACGAGCTGCAAACCCAGATCAGCAGCGTGCAAGGCGAGTCCCCTCTGATCCTGCCCTCGGTCGATTCGCAGGCCGTGTCCTCGGTGGTCGCCGACTGGACCGGCATCCCGGTCGGGCGCATGCAGCGCAACGAGATCGAGACCGTGCTCAACCTGCCCAAGCTGCTGGGGCAGCGCGTGATCGGCCAGGACCACGCGATGGAGATGATCGCCAAGCGCATCCAGACCTCGCGCGCCGGGCTGGACAACCCGAGCAAGCCGATCGGCGTCTTCATGCTGGCGGGCACCTCCGGCGTCGGCAAGACCGAGACCGCGATCGCGCTGGCCGAGGCGCTGTACGGCGGCGAGCAGAACATGATCGTCATCAACATGAGCGAGTACCAGGAGGCGCACACCGTGAGCTCGCTCAAGGGTGCGCCGCCCGGCTACGTGGGCTACGGCGAGGGCGGCGTGCTGACCGAGGCCGTGCGCCGCAGGCCCTACAGCGTGGTGCTGCTCGACGAGGTGGAGAAGGCCCACTCCGACGTGCACGAACTGTTCTTCCAGGTTTTCGACAAGGGTTTCATGGAAGACGGCGAAGGCCGCAGCATCGACTTCAAGAACACGCTGATCCTGCTCACCACCAACGCCGGCACCGACATGATCGCCAGCATGTGCAAGGACCCGGAGCTGATGCCCGAGCCCGAGGGCATGGCCAAGGCGCTGCGCGAGCCGCTCTTGAAGATCTTCCCGCCCGCGCTGCTGGGCCGGCTGGTGACCATCCCGTACTACCCGCTCTCCGACGAGATGCTCGGCAAGATCGTCGAGCTGCAGTTGAAGCGCATCAAGAAGCGGGTCGAGGCGCGCTACCAGATCCCCTTCGACTATTCGGACGAGGTGGTCAAGCTGGTGGTCAGCCGCTGCACCGAGAGCGAATCGGGCGGCCGGATGATCGATGCCATCCTCACCAACACCATGCTGCCCGACATCAGCCGCGAGTTCCTGAACCGGATGATGGAAGGCAAGCCGATCGAGCGGGTGCAGGTGGGCGTCGACAACGGTGCGTTCAGCTATCAGTTCTAACAACCGTGAGGTGAACCGTCATGCCACACCATACCAACAAGGTGAAAGTGCTGAGCCCGCTGCTGGCCATTGCGTACTCCGACCTCAACGGCACGCGCGCGAACTATCCGACGACGGCGCAAAAGAACCTGCTGCTGAACGGCGCAGCAGCGGCCAGGCGGATCATGCGCAGTGCCGTCACCGAGATGGACCGCGTCGTGTACCTGCGAAGGCCGGAGGGCCAGCCCTTCACCAGCATCATGAATTACCACTTCGGCCTGGCCGCCAATCGCCTCAACCCGATGCTCAAGAGCAACGTGGTGGACAAGTCGATCAGCCTGAAGGCCATCGCCCAGAAGGACCGGCGAAGCATATTGAACAAGGCCCGAATGGGCATGCTGAGTGTTTCGTTTCACCTGAACACTGGCGTCTATCTGATCGATATCGACGCCGGCGTGAGAACCATCGCTGCCGGTTCTCCCGTTGCGGCAACCTTTTTCGACAACACCGACGAGGGCTATGTGCGGGGCGGTCCTACCCAGCCTCACACGGGCCTTCTATCGGGGTTCAGGAACGGGGAGATCCATATCTCGTTCGCAAAAATGCAGGCCGATGGATACACGGCCGACGCCGTCGCCAGAGTGATCATTCACGAAGCGTTCCACAAGTACTGGGCGGCATTGGACCATTGCTATGCATGGAACCTGGCGACCTACCGTGGGCTCAATTGCGAGCAGGCTGTCGACAACGCGGACAGTTTTGCCTGGGCCGCGTTCTCGCTGGACCAAGGGGCACTCATCGAAGGCGTGGACTCCCACGACACGCACCACCAGGCAGTCGCGGTGCCCTGAACGATGAAGCTTCCACCGGGTTACGAACCTGCCACCCATCTGCGCTTCGACGAAGCGCTGGCATTGGCGATGGCCATGCACCGAGCCAATCGCCTCGACGATGCGGCACAGCTCTATGAACGCCTCCTCGAAGCGGCGCCGGCCAATGCCGACGCGATGCACTTCAAGGGCGTGCTGGCGCACCAGCGCGGCCGCAGCGAAGAGGCGCTCGCGCTGATCCGCGGCTCGATCGCGCTGAATGCCGCGGTGCCCGACTGGCACAACAACCTGGGCAACGTGCTGCTCGAAACCGGCCAGGTCGACGCCGCCGCGGATGCCTACGAAGAGGCCGCGCGCCTGGCGCCTGCGCGCGCCGACATCCACAACAACCTCGGCGTGCTGCGGCGCGAGCAGGGGCGGCCCGAAGAAGCGGAGAGCGCCTACCGGCGCGCCATCGAACTGGATCCGAAGAACGTCGAGGCCCACACCAATCTCGGCCGCCTGCTCAACAGCCTGGGACGCGAAGAGGAATCGATGCGCTGCTTCTGCGAAGCATTGCTGCTGAAGCCCGGCCATGCGCCGGCGCGCGAGGCGCTCGGCCTGGCCTACTACACGCTCGGGCGCTTCGAGGAGGCGGCGCAGGTGTACCGCGACTGGCTGAAGGACGAGCCCGGCAACCCGGCGGCGCGCCATCATCTCGCGGCCTGCTCGGGCGAAGGCGTGCCGGCGCGCGCCGCCGACGACTATGTGGAGAAGGTGTTCGACGGCTTCGCCGACAGCTTCGATGCCAAGCTGGCGCACCTGCACTACCGCGCGCCGGAGCTGATTGCGCAGACCGTGGCCGGGCTGCTGGGCGCACCCCGGCGCGAGCTCGCCGTGCTCGACGCCGGCTGCGGCACCGGCTTGTGCGGCCCGCTGCTCGCATCCTACGCGCGGCGCCTGGAAGGCGTCGATCTGTCCGAGCGGATGCTGGCGCGGGCCCGGGTGCGCCAGGTCTATGACGCGCTGGCCAAGGCCGAACTCACGGCCTTTATCGAAGGCGCGGCGCCGGCCTCCTACGACCTCGTCATCTCGGCGGACACCCTGTGCTATTTCGGCGATCTGCGTGGGGTGGCCCAGGCCACGGCCAGGGCGCTGCGGCCGGGCGGCTGGCTGGTGTTCACCGTCGAAGCGCTCGATGCGCCGGAGGATGTGAAGGAGGCGGGCTTCCATCTGCACCACCACGGCCGCTACAGCCATCGCGACAGCTACCTGCGCGAGGTGCTCGCGGAAGCGGGGCTGGCCGTCGGTGCAGTGACGGCCGCGCACCTGCGCATCGAAGGCGGCAAGCCGGTCGACGGCTGGATCGTGTCGGCGCAGGCCTGCGAAGCGGCGGCCTCCCATTCGTCCTAGAAAACACAGAAAGAATACGCATGGCCGACACGCAATTCATCATCAAGAGCGACTCGCCCGTCAACGACGACCTGATGTTCTGGAGCGTGGTGGGCCAGGAAAGCCTGTCGCGTCCGGCGGCCTACGAGCTGACCGTGCTGTCGGCCAACGAGAAGATCGACGCCAAGGACATTCTCGGCCGCGCCTTCGACGTGGTGTTCGAGTTCCTCGATGCCGACGGCGCCAAGCACGAGCGCCATTGCCAGGGGCATGCGGTGCGCTTCATGCGCAAGGGCAGCGTGGGGCGCTATTTCGAATACCGCTTCACGCTGCGCTCGTGGTTCTGGCTGCTCACCAAGCGCAGCAACTCGCGCATCCTGCAGGACAAGCCGGTGCTGGACCTGCTCGATGCCGTGTTCGAGGACAGCCCGATCAAGCGCTTCAAGAAGATCAAGACCGACAAGGTCATCGGCACGCACGATGCGCGGCGCTACAGCGTGCAGCACCAGGAGAGCGACTACCAGTACCTCTCGCGGCTGCTCGAGGACGAAGGCGTCTACTACTGGTTCGACGCGCACGACGCGCCGGGCACGATGCACCTCGCCGACGCGAGCGACGTGGCGCACAAGAAGCTGCCGGTGACCGACACGCTGAACTACGTGGCCCCGGGCGCGAGCGAAGCGCGCTTCAACGAGATCAGCCTGTGGGTGGATTCGCGCCGCCTCGACACCGGCAGCTTCGCCTCGCGCGACAGCGACTTCAAGGCCATCCGCAAGAAGCTCAGCGCCGACAAGGGGGATCCCGACGTGCACGAGCTGGCCGATTTCGAGGCCTTCGAGTTTCCCGGCGGCTACTTTCGCGAAGCCGATACCGAAGACGCCGCCAAGGTGCGCACCGAAGAGCTGGTCGCGCGCCGTCGCCTGAACTGGGCCATCACGCGCTGGCCCGACGTGGCCGCCGGCATGAACTTCAGCTTCAAGGGCCATCCGGCCGGCGGCGCCGACGGCGACTACCTGATCGCGAGCTGTGCCTTCGTCGTGACGCATCCGGGCTACGAGAGCATGAGCGAGAGCGAAAGCCAGGTCGACCGGCAGGGCCAGCTGCTGCTCGAGCTGCTGCGCGAGGACCCGATCAACGCCAACTGGATCGAAGCGTTGCAGGACATCGTGCGCGGGACGCCGGAGCTGCACCAGCCGGTGCGCGGCAATGGTGTCTTCCTGCTCACCGTGCTGCCGGCAGAAACCGTGTTCCGGCCGCCGCGGCTGACGCCGCGCGTGACCATGCCCGGCCCGCAGAGCGCGATCGTGGTCGGCCCGAAGGGCGAGGAGATCCATGCCGACGACTTCGGCCGCGTGAAGGTGCATTTCCACTGGGACCGCTACGACGAGAGCGACGAGAAGTCCACTTGCTGGGTGCGCGTGTCGCAGCCCTGGGCCGGCAAGGGGTGGGGTGGCTATTTCATTCCGCGCATCGGGCAGGAGGTGATCGTCGATTTCCTGAACGGCGACCCGGACCGGCCGATCATCGTCGGGCGCGTCTACAACGACGACCAGCCGAAGCCCTTCGATTCGCACACGCAAAGCGGCTTTCGCACGCGCTCCACGCCCAAGGGCAGCGCCTCGAACTGCAACGAGCTGCGCTTCGAGGACAAGAAGGGCTCGGAGCAGGTCTTCCTGCACGCCGAGAAGAACCAGGACATCGAGGTCGAGAGCGACGAGACGCACTGGGTGGGCCACGACCGCAAGAAGACGGTGGACAACGACGAGACCAACCATATCAAGAACAACCGGACCGAGACGGTCGGTGTGGACGAGAAGATCGACATCGGCGCCAACCGCACCGAGACCGTCGGCGCGAACGAAGACATCACCATCGCGTCGAACCGGACCGAATCGGTCGGCGCCAGCGAGACCGTCTCGATCGGCGCGGCGCGGGATCACACCATCGGCGCCGACGACACGAAGACGGTGGGCGCCAGCGAGAGCGTCACCATCGGCGCCTCGCGCACCGACACGGTCGGCGGGTCGATGACCCAGACGATCGGCGGCTCGCTCTCGCAGACCGTGGCCGGCGGCATCACCACGACCACGGCCGGCGCCTACACCATCACCGCGACCGGTGGTTTGACGGTCTGCGCGCCGGGCGGCGTGAAATACATCGACAGCTTCTTCAGCCGCCTGGGCGGCAACCTGCTCGAGAACTACAACAACATCGTCAAGCTGACGCCGATGAGCATCGAGGGGACGGGTTTCAAGGCCGAGGCCTGCGGCATCAAGATCGACGAGGGCGGCCTCTTCAACAAGAAGGCCGGGGTGGCGCTGCTGCACCTGGGCAGCTTTCTCGAGAACGCCGGCCCGGTGCTGAAGAAGGCCGCCGTGGTGGTGGACAAGGCCGGCCTGCACCTGATCGGGTGAGCGGGCCGCCCGAGCGTCATGAGAATCGTCAAGCCCAACTGCCTCAGCGTGCTCCCACGATGCATCGAGCACAGGCGGGAGCTGTTCCTTTGCGTGTCGACCTTCGCGATGGTTCCGCTGCGCGAGGCAGCCATGCTGTGCTCCGAGCAGAAGCTGTGGACTGTGCTGCCGCAGGCCTTTCCGGAATTCGTCGAGGCGGGCGCGCCGAAGAAGGGCGGCGAGTTCCTGCTGGCGGGCGCGGTGCATGCGCCGCCAGGCTCGCAGGCGGCGAGCATCTCCTTTGGCATCCGTTTCGCCGGCATCGAGAAGATCGCGCTGGCGCACGGGCGGCGGTTCACCGACGGCCAGGCGATCGTCCATCAGGAGCCGCTCACCCGCGTCGCTCTCGATTGGGCGAATGCCTATGGCGGCAAGGAGTTCCCGCTCAACGTGCGCGGCTGCGGGCATCCCTCGTCCGTGCGGCCCGATGGCTATCTGCCCTTGCCGTGCATCGAGGCGGCGGACAAGCCCTGGCATCGGGATCCGGCGCGCAACCGGCCGATGGCCTTCGGCGTGCTCGACCTCGCGCATCCGGAACGCCTCGCCTGCGCCGGCACCTATGACGAGGCTTGGCTGAAGACCGAGTTTCCCGGCTTGGCGCTCGATGCGGACCTGTGCATCCACAACATCGCGCCCGCCGACCAGCGCAGCGCCTCGCCTTTCGCAGGCAACGAAGGCTACGAACTGGCTCATCTCTCGGCCTCGGAGCCCTTGCTGCGCGGTGCCTTGCCGGGCGTCGCGGTGCGCGCCTTCATCCAGCGCAAGAGCGCGGCGCACGAAATGGAAGAGCTGAGCACCGCGTTGCGCACGGTGGTCTTCCTGCCGGAGGCGGACCGGGTCGTGCTGGTCTGGCAAGGCCTGTGCAAGGTGGCGGAGGACGATGCCGGCGACATCCAGACCGTGATGGTGGCCGCCGAACACATCGGCCGCCCGCGCGCGCGCGGGCACTACAAGCAGGTGCTGCTGGACCGCGTCGAGTCCGAGGACGCAGCATTGCTGTCCTTGATGGACGAGCAGCTGCTGCCCGAGGACTTGCCCTTCGAAGGCCTGCTGCCGGCCGATTTCGATCTCAACCGCAAGCCGGCCGCCGACAGCTACGGCGAGCGCCTGCGCCGGCGTGCGGAAGTGCAGCTGAAGGCGGGCCGCGACGAGGTGATCGCCCTGGGACTCGATCCCGACGCGCATGCGCCCGCGGCCACGCTCGGGGCGCTTCCGCCCATGCCGCCGCTGCCCCAGCTCGGCGAGTTCATGCGCCAGCTCGCGGTGGACGGGCAGAAGCGGATCGAGCAGGGCAAGAAGGCGGCCGCCGCGATGCTGCAGGCCTCGGAGACGGCGTACACGCAACAGGGCCTTTCGTTCGACGTCGTTCGCGACGAGCTGGCGGGCGTCGGGCAGGGCGGGCCGCCCAAGCCGCTGAAGCCACAGACGATGGCCACGCTGAACGAGCTCCAGGGCGTGGCGAAGCGCAGCAACACGCCGCTGGACGAAGTGGACGAGATGCTGGCCGACGAGAAGCTGCACGCACGCTGGGACCGGCAGGATCGCGAGTTGCGCGACATCTATGTCCGCCATGCCCAGCACATGCATCCCGCGCCCGCCGCGACCGGCAGGTTCGCCGAGCGGCAGCATCGCTGGGTGGAAGAGCGGCTCGCGGCCGGCCACGGCCTGCGCGACCTCGATCTCACGGGCGCCGATCTGCGCCGCTTCGATCTGCGCGGCGTCGACTGCACCGGCGCCATGCTCGAAGCGGCGAATCTCCATGGCATGCAGCTCGCCGGCGCCAGCTTCGACGGGGCCGTGCTGGTGCGCGCCGATCTGGGCGAAGCCCTCGCGGCCGGCTGCGACTTCAGCAATGCCAATCTGGGGAAGGCGAACCTGCACAGCGTGGACGCCGCCGGCGCGGTGTTCGCCGGAGCGAACCTGTGGGAGGCGCGCCTCGAGCAAGCCGGGCTGGCACGCGCGATCGTGGGGGCTGCCCAGTTCTATCGCGCATCGTTGATCGGCATCGACCTCTCGCATGCGGAGCTCGCCGAGGCCCAGTTCCTCGAGTGCGACCTGTCGTCGGCCGACTTCAGCCACGCCAACTTCGGCGGCGCCCAGTTCATCAGTTGCAAGGCCGAGGGCGCGCGGTGGCTGCAGTGCACCGGCGGCACTGCCGTGTTCTACAAGTTCGCCTGCCGCGGCGCCGATTTCTCGAATGCCAGCCTGCCAGGCGCTCGTTTCGTCGAGGCGATCGATCTCGCCGGTGCCGTCTTCGCCGGCGCCACGCTGGCCGGCGCCTATTTCGGCCAGGGCAGCGACCTGAGCGGCAGCTGCCTCGACCGCGTGCAGGCGCGCCAGGCGGACTTCACCGCCTGCAACCTTGCCGGTGCCACCTTCAGGCACGCGGACCTGCGCGAGGCCAGCTTCCGCAAGGCGCTGCTGGGGCGCGCCGACCTGAGCGGTGCGAACCTGATGGACGCCATCCTGAGCAACGCCGAAGCCTTCTCGGCACAGCTGTGCGACTGCAACCTGTACGCGGCAGACCTGGCGCGCATCCGCGCCGATGAGCACACCTCCTTCGAGGGCTCGCTCACGAAGCGAGCCCGCATCTATCCGCGCTGGCGCCCACCTGTGCCTTCATCGCCATGACGCCGATGCAGAAGAGCGAACTCATGGCAAAGATCGAGAATGCCGACCCGGTGCAAGGCGCTTCGCTGCAAGGCGTCGATCTGTCCGGCGCCAGGCTGAGCGGCGCCGTGTTCGAGAACGTCGATTTCCGCGGCTGCGCGATGGCCGGTGCCAGCTTTGCCGACAGCATCCTGAGCAAGTGCCGCTTCGACGGCGCCAGCCTCCAGGGCGCGGTGATGACGGGCGCAACCTTCCATGAGTCGAGCGTGTGCGATGTGGATCTGTCGGAATCCGCCTGCGTGGGATTCAATGCGGTCCAGAGCCGCTTCGACGGCAGCAGCTTCAGCAAGGCCGACCTGACGGAAGCGAACTTCATCAAGTCGTCGCTGGCTGGCGCCCGGCTCGCGGGCGCAAGGGCGGTGCAACTGTCGCTGGTCGAAACGCGCACCGAGGCGATCGACCTCTCGGACCTGCTGTTCTTCAAGTCCGTGGTGGTGGAGGCCGATCTCTCGGCCGCCGACCTGAGGGGCTGCCGCATCGATCAATCGGTCATGAGCAAGGTGCGCCTCGCGGGCCAGCGGCTGGCGGGCGCCGACTGGCAGCGCAGCCAGTTCATGGAGGCCGATCTGGACGGCGTCGACCTGTCGGGCGCGCAGCTGCAGCAATGCAACTTCAAGGGCGCCAAGTTGACGGACGCGAACCTGGTCAAGGCCAAGGCCGCCAACACGCTGTTCATCGAATCGCGCTGCGAGCGCATGGACGGCAGCGGTGCGGATTTCTTCCAGAGCATCTGGAGCGATGCGCTGCTCGAAGACGCCCGCTTTGCCGGCACGCGGCTCGAGCAGGCGATGCTCCATCGCGCCAGGTGCCTGCGCGCCAGCTTCGCACGCGCCAACCTGGTCTACGCCGACTTTTCCCATGCCGACGTGTCCGGCGCCGACTTCGACGGCGCCAGCTGGGAACGCACGAAATTCCATCAGGCGCGGCGCATCGGCGTGCGCCTGCCTGCCGGCGCCAGCATCCTGTACGAGGATCCCGAGCTCGCCGCGGCCGAAGCATGGAGCCCCCTCGATCCGCCATCGCAAAAAAGGTGAACGCCATGGAAGTCATCGATCAACGCGAGCCCAAGCTCGCGGCGCCGTCCGCCGCCGCGGCCTACGTGGTCGGCAGCGTCGTGGAGACCGCTGCCGACGTGGTGTACGTCAGCTTCGACCGGCGCGTGCATGAAGCAACGCGCGCATTCAGCTGCATGGTGGTTCCGGAGCCGGGCGACGAGGTCGGCCTGTTTCGCGCGCCGGACGGTCGTCTCTTCATGACCGCGGTGCTCAGCCGGGCCTGCGATGCCCCCTTGACGCTCCATGCCCCGGAAGGCTTCGCGCTGAAGTCGGACAAGGACATCCGGATCGAAGCGCAGCAGGCCGTGCATCTGCAGGGCGCGACTTTCACCGGGCGGTTCGACAGCGCGCACTGGGCCGCGCGCCTGATGCGCGTGACCGGCGTCGAGTTCGTGCTGCGTTCCGCGGCGGCGCGGCTCTTCGCAGAGGCCGCGGAGGCAGTGTTGTCGCGCTTGCAGGTGTCGGCCGATCGCAGCTATCGTCATATTGCGCAGGCGGAGCATGTGCGCACCGGCATCCTCGACGTGAAGGCCGAGCACGTGGCGAACATCCGGGCCGGGACGATGCTGCTTTCCTCGCGCGAGTTGACCAAGGTCGACGGCGCCCAGATTCACGTTGGATGAAAGGATCGCCATGTTCGCGAACACCCAGATGGGCGGCCAGGACACCGGCTTCCCGGATGTCTGCCTGACGCCGACGCCCGGCGGGCCGGTGCCCACGCCCTATCCGAACATCGCCACGCGGCCGATGGCGGTCAATGCGGTCTACACGGTGCTGCTCAGCAACGCGCCGGCACACAACCTGGGAACCACCATCCCCATGACCAACGGCGACAACGCCGGCGTCGCCACCGGCGTGGCCTCCGGCACCGTCATGGGCCCGGCGCGCAACCTGACCGGCGCGTTCACGGTGCTGATCGGCGGCAAGCCGGCCACGCGGCTCAGCAGCGTGGCCTTGCAGAACAGCACGAACTGTCCTGGTGTGTCGATCGCGCCGAGCCAGGTCAAGGTGCTGCTGCTCGCGCCCTAGACAGAGAGTAAAGAGGCCACCAGGTGATACGGATCGCTGTTCTCAACGTCCGGGGCGCGCCGCCCGGGCAGCCGCTCGCCGCCAGCTTCGGTCCGGCCGGCGGCACCATCGGCCGTGCCGACACCAACACGCTGGTGCTGCAGGATCCAGACCGGACGGTATCTCGCATGCATGCGCAGATCTCGTTTCGCAACGGCGACTTCTACATCGCCGATCACGGCAGCAATCCCATGCAGCGCAACGGCCAGCCGCTGGGCTCGGGCAGCGAGGTGAAGCTGGCGGACGGCGATCGGCTGGTGATCGGCAGTTTCGAACTCTCGGTGCAGCACGCGGCGGCCGACGCGCCTGGCGCTGCCTCGCGGCCGGCGCCGCTGCACGTGCCGGCGGCCAGCGACGACGACCCCTTTGCCGACCTGCTCGCGGGGCTGGCGCCTGCAACGCCTGCCGCGCCCGCGGGCCGCGCGGCGCCGGCGGCGAGTGCGCCGGTGCCGCTTCCCGACCCCTTCGGCCCCGGCGCTGCCGGCGGCCGGGCCGCGGACACGGATCCTTTTGCCGACCTGCTGGCGCCCGCACCCTCCGGCGCACCAGCCAAGGCCGCGGCGGGCCTGGGCGCGCTCGACGACTTTTCGGACCTGGCCGCGCCGCCGGCGGGCAAGGCCGCCGGCATCGACGCGCTGTTCGGCGGCAGCGCAGGCCCCAGCGGCCTGGGCGGCGATCCGCTGGCGCTCTCGCCGCTTGCGGATCCGTTGCTGCAGCCGAACACGGCGGGCGGACTCGATCCGCTCGCCGCATTGAAGGGCCGCGCGCCCGCGACGCCGGCACCGCGCAGCGATCACGTGCCGATCGGGCAGTTCGGCTATGTGCCGCCGGTGGCGATCGCGCCGCCGGCAGCCTCGTCGCTGCTGGACGATCTGGATGCGCCGCTCGGCTCGCCGAGCTTCGACGACATGACGGGCGCGCGGATCGAAGCACCCGTACCCCCGCCGCTGGCCGCGAAAGCGCCGGGCTTCGCGCCATCGCCGCCGGCCGCGGCGGTGCCGGCCGATGCGCTGCTGGCCGCCTTCCTGCGCGGCCTGGGCAGCATGCACCCGATGCCCGAGGCGCTCACGCCCGGACTGATGGAACGCGTCGGCGTCCTGCTGCGTTCGGCGACCGAAGGCACGCTGCAACTGCTGCTCACGCGCCAGGAGTTCAAGCGCGAGGTGCGCGCCGAGGTCACGATGATCGCGGCGGAGGCCAACAACCCGCTGAAGTTCTCGCCCACCGTCGAGGTCGCGCTCGCGCATCTGCTGGGGCCCGGCGTGCGCGGCTTCATGCCGGCCGAGGCCGCGATGCGCGACGCCTTCGACGATCTGCGCGCGCACCAGTTCGGCGTGATGGTCGGCATGCGGGCCGCGCTGGCCCACGTGATCGAGCGCTTCGGACCGGAAGAGCTCGAAAAGAAGATCGCAGCCAAGTCGGCACTCGACAGCCTGTTCGCCGCCAACCGCAAGGCCAAGCTGTGGGACCAGTTCATCGCGCTCTATGCCGGCATCGCGAGCGAGGCAGAGGACGACTTCCACACCCTGTTCGGCAAGGCCTTCCTCGAGGCCTACGAAGAGCAGATGGCGCGCCTCAAATCCGGCGGCGGTTGAAGAGAACGAAAGAGGAGGGGCCGTGGACATAGAAATCGTCACCTTGTCGAGGCAAGGCGGCCGCAGCTACAACGAAGACGTGTTCGGCCACTGGAACGACGGCCGCTTCGTCGCCTGCCTGGTGGCCGACGGCGCGGGCGGCCACGGCGGAGGCGACGTCGCGGCGGCCATCGCGCGCAGCAGCGTGCTGGAGGGCTTCGCGGCAAATCCGGGGCTCGATGCCGAGATGCTGCGCCGGCTCATCGCGCGCGCCAACCTCGACATCGTGGCGCGCCAGGCCGAGGGCGGCACGCTGGCGGCGATGCGCTCGACCGTGGTGCTGGCCGCGGTCGACCTGCACGAGAACCAGATTGCCTGGGCCCACAGCGGCGACAGCCGCGCCTACCTGTTTCGCGCCGGCGCGCCGGTGGCGCGCACCGTCGACCACAGCCTGGTCCAGCAGATGGTGGCTGGCGGCATGCTCGACGAGGAGGGCGCTCGCCTTCATCCTCAGCGCAACATGCTGTTGTCGGCGCTGGGCTCGGTCGAAGAGCAGCCGGAGATCGCGGTCTCCGCGCCCATGCCCTTGATGGCGGGCGACGTGCTGCTGCTTTGTACCGACGGGGTCTGGGAGCCGCTCGGAGACGAGCGCCTGCTCGAGATGCTGCGCGCGGCGAAGGACGCGAGCCGATGGGTGGAGGAGATCGACCAGCAGGTCAGGGCCAACGCCAAGCCGGGCTACGACAACTACACCGCGTTGACGCTGTGGGCCCACGCCGACGGCATGGATGACGAGGTCACGCAGCCGCTGCCGCCCTAACCGCATGCGGGACGCTCTCCGAGCGCCCCGCCTCGATCCGGCCGCTCAAGCTTTGACGTTGGCGCGGATATCCCAGGCCGCCGTCTTGGCCGCATCGAGCGTACCGTCGGGCTTCTGCGGCTTGTACTCGTACTTGAACTTCGCGAAGTTGAGCGTGATGTTCTCGGTGAGGCGGTCTTCGCCGCCGCTGCCGCCGGTGGAGACGGCCGACACGAGCACTTCGTTCAGCGTGATCGTGAGGTACTCCTGTGCGTCCTCGCCCGCCTTGCGCACCACGAGCGTCGCATCGGCAAAGTGCTTGCCGTTGCAGCAGGCAAGCAGCAACGCATTGGAAGAGGAGTCGACGTACTTGGTGAAGGACAGGTCCTGGACGCTGACCTTGCCCGCGCCACCTCCGCTCCCCAGGTGCATGCTGCCCGACTGGCTGGCACCCCAGCTCCAGGCCAGCAAGTCGATCTCCTCCTTGTGCTTGCTGTCTTTCGACTCGCCCTTGACGTCGGCGATCTTGATAAACATGTCTACGGCCATGATGCCCACCTTTCAGTTTGTGTGAACCAAGAAAAATCAGCTTCCTCGCAGTGCGCCCCGCGGGCCAGCTCGGCAGCTGTAGAGAGAACGAACGGGTCGCTGCGTTTGCAACGATTTCGCGGAAATTTATTTGCCGCCCTTCGCCGACGGCAGCTTCGAGACCAGGCGCAGCGACACCGTCAGGCCTTCGAGCTGATAGTGCGGGCGCAGGAAGAACTTGGAGCTGTAGTAGCCGGGATTTCCTTCGACTTCCTCGACCACCACCTGCGCCGCGGCCAGCGGCTTGCGGGCCTTGGTCTCCTCGGAGGAGTTGGCGGGGTCGCCGTCCACGTAGTTCATGATCCAGTTGTTGAGCCAGCGCTCCATGTCGGCTCTTTCCTTGAAGCTGCCGACCTTGTCGCGCACGATGCACTTGAGGTAGTGCGCGAAGCGGTTGCAGGCAAAGAGGTAGGGCAGGCGCGCCGCGAGGTTGGCATTGGCCGTCGCGTCAGGGTCGTCGTACTCGGCCGGCTTGTTGAGCGACTGGGCGCCGATGAAGGCGGCGAAGTCGGAGTTCTTGCGGTGGATCAGCGAGAGCAGGCCGGCCTTGGAGAGCTCGGCCTCGCGCCGATCGCTGATCGCGATCTCGGTCGGGCACTTCTGGTCGACGCCGCCGTCGTCGCTCGGGAAGGTGTGCAGCGGTAGGTTCTCGACCGCGCCGCCCGACTCGATGCCGCGGATGCGCGAGCCCCAGCCGTAGAGCTTGTACGAACGGTTGATGTTGGTGGCCATGGCGTAGGCCGCGTTGGCCCAGCTGTACTTGCCGTGGTCGGAGCCCGACACCTCTTCCTCGAAGTCGAACTCCTCGACCGGATTCGTCTTCGCGCCGTAGGGCGTGCGGGCCAGGAAGCGCGGCATGCACAGGCCGATGTACTTGGAATCGTCGGACTCGCGCAGGCTGCGCCAGCCGGCGTACTCGGGCGTGCCGAAGATCTTGGTCAGGTCGCGCGGGTTGGCGAGCTCCTGCCACGACTCCATCTGCATCAGGTTGGGGCTCGCGCCGGTGATGAAGGGCGCATGCGCCGAGGCCGCGAGCTTGGCCATCTCGCCCAGCAGTTCGACGTCGGGCGGGCTCTGGTCGAAGTGGTAGTCGCCGACGATGGCGCCGAAGGGCTCGCCGCCGAACTGGCCGTATTCCTGCTCGTAGACCTTCTTGAACAGCGGGCTCTGGTCCCAGGCGGCGCCCTTGAACTTCTTCAAGGTCTTGTGCAGCTCCTTCTTGGAGATGTCCATCACCCGGATCTTGAGGTTCTCGTCCGATTCGGTGTTGTTCACCATGTAGTGCAGGCCGCGCCAGGCGCTCTCGAGCTTCTGGAACTCCTCGTTGTGCAGGATCTTGTTGATCTGCTCGGTGAGCTTCGCATCGATCGCGGCGATCATGGCCTGGATCGACTTGGTCACATCCTTGCCGATGACCTGCGTGTTGGCCAGCGCCTGCTGCGCCAGCGTGAGCACGGCCGCCTCGACGGCGCTCTTGGCCTCGTCGCTGCGCGGTTTGAACTCCTTCTGCAGGAGCGACGAGAAATCGCTTCCTTCGTAGGCAACGTCTTTCAGAGGGCTCTGCTGCTCGAGTGCTTCAGCCATGTCGGGTTCTCCTCGTGTGCAAAAAATGGGGCGTCAGGCGGCCGGCGCGGCGCCTTCTTCGGGCTTCTTGCTGGCGGCCAGCGTCTGCAGCAGCGCCGGGTCTTCCAGCACCTTGGCCAGCAGGTCTTCGGCGCCGCCCTTGCCGTCCATGTAGGTAACCAGGTTCGACAACTGGGTGCGGGCCTCGAGCAGCTTGTTGAGCGCATCGACCTTCTTGGCCACGGCGGCGGGCGAGAAGTCCTCCATGTTCTCGAAGGTGATGTCGACCTTGAGATCTCCTTCGCCGGTCAGCGTGTTCGACACCGAGAAGGCGGCGCGCGGCTTCATGGCCTTCATGCGCACGTCGAAGTTGTCGGTGTCGAACTCGAGGAACTTGCGGTCGCCCACCGGCGCCAGCGGATCGGCTGGCTTGCCTGAGAGGTCGGCCAGTACGCCCATCACGAAGGGCAGCTGGACCTTTTTCTCCGCGCCGTAGAGCTCCACGTCGTACTCGATCTGGACCCGCGGCGCCCGGTTCCGGGCGATGAATTTCTGGCTGCTCTTGGACATGGACATGCTCCTTGGGGAGGGTGGATGTTGCGATGGGACTTACTCGACCGACTGCTTGCCGGTCACGGTCTCGATGGTGTCGAGCGCGTTCGGAGCGAGATCGGCCATGATTTCGAAGAAGCTGACGCCGATGAGCTTCTTGGCGCGTGCGATCAGAAGCGGTGCCGGGTTGCCCGGCTCGGCCTGTTCGAGATAGCGGATCACGCGGTCGAGGGTCTGGAGCGCGTCCTGCCGGGTCCGGATTTCGCCGGGTGCCGCGGCGCGCGCGGCGGAGGCGCTGCCGGTGCCGGCATCTGCGGCAGCTTCGGCCTCTGCCTCGGCCTGCGCCGTGGTGCCGGCCACGGCGGCGCTGGCCTTGCTCAATACGGTGGCAATCGCGCGCAGCGGCCCGAGATCGATCAGGTCCGTGCGGCCGGTGCGCTCGACGATCAGCGTCTGCAAGTGCGTGACGAGCGTGGGCATTTCCATCAGCGTCTGCAGCACCTCGGGCGTTTCGCCGTGGATGGCCTCGAGCCCGCCGTGGATCTGCGCGGCGGAGTAGCCGGCTTCGGCGCCGGCCGGCGCCAGCGCGTTGTGCGCGATCGCGACGTCGCGCACGCGGATCGGACCGACCCCGCGCGCCACGCCGACGTTGGCTTCGTACAGGTCGCGCAGCACCATGTCTTCGTCGGTCAGCGGCGCGAGCGCATTGAGGCGCATCGTGGGATCGTTGTCGTCGTCGGCATCCAGCTTTGGATGTATGCCTTCCCAGTGGCGGTCGAGCAAGCCGGTCAGCAGCCGCAGGCTCATGACGAAGCCGGCGATGCCTTGCATCCGGGTGCTGGCGCGCAGCAGCAGCACGGCGACCCGGGCATCCTTGGTCCGGCCCAGCAGGGCCTGCGCCTGTTCGGCCACGGAGCGCCACTCGGGCTCCACCGCGGGGATCACGGTGTCCCCGAACTGTTGCTCGGGCTTGCCTTGTGCGGCCGCGGCCAATGCGGTGAATGCAGGGTCGTACTCGAGGTCGTCACCGCATGGCGAGGCTTCGCTGATGGGAGCCTGCAGGGCTTCGACAAGTTCGGGAGTCAGCATGTTGCCTGTTCGAGTTCACTAGGGATAATCAAAGATGCTCCCTGACCGGTCAATGCAACGAAGGAAATAGCATGAGAGACCCTGGTACACGCCGTTCGCCCTATGGACGTCTTCAGGATGCGGGGCTTCGGCGCGTACGGGCGGGCCTGGGCATGCTGCTGGCGATCGCGTTCGTTGCCGGTTGTTCGAGCCCTCCGCCGCCGCCGAAGCCCGTGGTCACGCCGATAGCGATGACGCTGGCGGCAGGTGCCGATGCCAACCCCGATGCGCGCGGACGGGCCTCGCCGCTCACGGTGCGCGTCTATGCGCTCAAGACCAGCGGCGCCTTCGAGGCGGCGGATTTCTTCTCGCTGTTCGAGAAAGACCAGGCCACGCTCGGTGCCGAGATGGCCCAGCGCGAAGAACTGCTGCTGCGGCCCGGCGACAGCAAGAAGCTCGAGATGACGCTGGCCGCCGACATCAAGGCGATCGGCGTGATGGCGGCCTACCGTGACCTCGACCGCGCGCGCTGGCGCGAGGTGCGCGCGATCGAGCCGGGCAAGCCGCTCTTGGTCGGCGTCAACTTCGGCGCGCGCCAGATCCAGATCCGCATCGAACCGGCACCACCGCCACCGCCGCCGGCGAAGTAGCCTTTTCTATCCGCGCGCCAGCGGCTGGTCGGCCGGCAGGAAGCGCTGGAACAGGTCCGCGACGAAGGCGTCGTCCTCGCCGTCCGCGGGAGCGGCCACGACATAGAGGCCGCGCCAGTGCGCCGGCGCGAGCGTGCGGCCGAGGCCGTTGTCGAACATGCGCTCCGCCAGCGTGCGCAACCCCGGCTGCAATGCGCGCAGCTGCTCCACGAAGCTGTGAATCGCCAGCCGGCGCGCCGGCTCCGGCTGACTGCGCAGCAAGCCCATGCGCAAGGCATGCAGGCGGTCGGCCATCGGACCAAAGGGATCGTCCGGCCGCGCGCCGGCTGTCGCGTTGTCGGGCAGGCGGTAGCCGAGCGCCTGGACCAGCGCCTCCGGCGGCAAGGCGGAGCGCAGCACGCCGTAGCCGGCGAGCCGCTCCAGGCCGGTCACGACCAGGTAGACCGGCAGGTGCAGCCGCAGATGCTCGGCCGCTTCGTCGACGCGCTGCCGCAGCCGCGTCGCATCGGATGCCAGCGTCTTTGTGTCGCCGAGCAGACCTGCGGCACTCACGCAGACCACGATGCCGTTGAGTGGCTGGCGCTCGCGTTGATGGGCGAGCGCCAGCAAGGCTTGATACCAAAGGCCTCGCTCATGCCGCGAGGCCGGCTCGCGCACCGCGGCCGGGCTGGTTTCGATCGCGATCATCGAGCGCAGGAAGTGCCAGCGCCAGAAGACATCGCCGGCGGTATCAGGCCCCGTCTGCAGCGGCGGTGGCGAGGCGCGGCGGGCCGCGGCCAGCAGCCCGGGCAGTCCGGCCGATTCGTCGCCGATGAACAGGAACCAGGGCTGGTCGTAGAGCGGATTGCGCACCGCGCGCTGCGCCGGCGAACGAAGAAGCAGCTCGCGCGCCTGCGCGATGGCCTGCCGCAGGGCGGCGAGCGCCGCCTGCTCCGAAGGGTTCGACGGCGGGCCGAGGACTGCGATGCGCCGCCGCAGCATCCGCCGCCGCGCGAAGTAGCGCGAGCCCAGCATGAACCACCAGAGAGCGAGAAGCCCCAGCAGGCACAGCGCGAGCAGGGGCCAGTAGTAAGTGGGCAACGGGTGCAGGGCGTTCATGGAAGAAGCTGGTCGCGGCGCTGTTCAGCGCGAGACGGTTTCGAGGAACACGAAATCGGCGATCGGCCGCCCGCCCGCTTCGTTGGCGGCCAGCGATTCGCGCAGCCGTTGAAGATAGGGTGAGGCCAGTTCGAAAGGAGGTCTGTCCGCGGTTTCGTTGAAGGGCACGGGCGAGGAAAGGGCCGTGACCAGCACGGTGCCGAAAGGCGGACTCACAAGCCAGCTCGATGGGATGTCGCGGCCCAGCTCGACGCTTTCGCCGGCGCGCAGGCGGGCCTGGCCGCGGCCCGCGTTGAGATGCATCACGGCGCCGTCGGCGGTGAAGTAGTCGACCCAGAGATAGCCGTCGTAGTCGGCGTTCGTGGCCTGCACCAGCACCAGGTCGCCCTCGCGCAGCCGGCCGTTCTGCGCGCTGAGTGCGGCGACCTTCAGGCCGTACCGCTTGTCGCGATTGCGCGCCTGGTAGGGCTTGAGGATGGCGACGACTTCGCAATGCGGCCAAACGCGCAGCTGGAGCTGGAAGCTCGCCGCGCTCACGCCCGGCATGGCACGCACTTCGCGCTCCACGCGCGCCATGTCTTCCGGCAGCGAGACGAAGCCGCTCACGCGCGTCGCGCCGTCCGCGCCCACCGTGGCGGCGAGGTCGGCGCAGGCGTAGGTCTGGAGCTGCTGCTCGACCCGCTGGGCCAGCGTGGGCGGCGCTTCGCGCGGGCCGTTCAGCATCGAGCCCAGCAGGTACACCAGCGGAATCAGCAGCGCGAGTGCGCCGGCGGCGCGCAGCAGTGCCCGCTCGCGCCGCTCCGGGATGCGCGGACCCGGCGGGTCGGGCACACTGTAGGGCTGGGGCGTGATGCGCTCTACGGCCAGGGTGCCCGGTGCAAGAGGCTGCACCGGCAGTTGCTGACCATGCAGCTCCTTGAGCTTGCCGAGCTCGCCGCTGTCGCCGTTCTCGAAGTAGTACTGGCCCTTGAAGCCGTGGACCAGCGCGTGCCAGTAGATCTCGCGCACCGCGCCGTCGTCGGCCTGCAGCGCCGACAGGTGATGGAAGAACTCGCTGTGCGCGTTGTTGGAATTGAAGAGCTGCACCTGCAGCGGCGTCACGCCGGTGCTCCAGCCGGGATTGCGCGCGACGATCTCGTCGAGCCAGGCGACCATGGCGAAGGACGCCGATTCGATGCGCTGGGCCGGGATGCCCGCGGCCCGGGCCGTGACCCGGGCCTCCTCGAGCAGGTCCAGGGCGCGGCGCTGCACCCCGTCGGGCGTCCGGCCCATGCGCCCGGCGGCGATTGCCGCGTCGAGTTCGAGGCCGAATGAGAACAGGGGACAGAAGCAGTCGAACAGGCGAGCCATGAAACGCTCGCGCTATTCTTCGGTGGCGGTGGGAGCCTTGGGTTTGCGCCTGCATCGATGGCACATGCCGATCTCCCTGTTCTTCGTTGGATGTGGAATTCATTCTTTCAACGCCCCCCAGGGCCCGCCATATCGCTTGGGGACTATGTCGTTCGTGGAGCGGGCGAGTCTTGCCGCGCGCCGCGATCGCCGTTATCTTTGGTATTCGTTGAGTTCATTCACTACGTTGGGGCCGCCATGAAAATCCTGATCGCCGACGACCACCGGCTCGTCATCGAGGCGGTCAAAGCCAAACTGTCGGAAATCGAGCCCGACATCGAGTTCGTTCTGGCGATGAGCGTCGACGAGCTGCTCGCGGGCGCCTCCGACGACATAGACTTGGCCGTGATCGACCTGAACATGCCCGGCGCCGACGGCCAGGCCCACGTGGACGAGATCCGGCGCCGCCACCCGGCCGTGCCCGTCATCGTGCTCTCGGGCTACGAAGACCCCAACATCATGCGCACTGCGCTCGAGCGCGGCGTGCTGGGTTTCATCCCGAAGGCCTACTCGCCCGAGGTCATGCTGTCGGCCGTGCGGCTGGTGCTGGCCGGCGGCGTCTACGTGCCGCCGATGATGCTGTCGGCTGTGCCGCCCGGCATCGTGGCCGGCGTGCCGACCGCGGACGCCATGCAACGCGGATCGGCCGCCGCGGCGGCGCAGACCCTCGAACACCTGCGCAGCGTGCTGACCGAGCGCCAGGTCGAGGTGCTGCAGCTGCTGTCGCAGGGCAAGCCCAACAAGCTGATCGGGCGCGCGCTCGGCATCAGCGAGGGCACGGTCAAGATCCACCTGGCGGCGATCTTCCGCGCGCTCAACGTGCGCAACCGCACCGAGGCGGTGGTGGCGGCCCAGTCGCTCACCGAAGCCTGAGCCTTCGTCCGGCGGTCGCGCCGGAGTCATTCGCTGGTCATTTCCTGGTCGCTGTTTGGTCAGCACGGCAAGGGCGCGCGTCACGCAGACTGTTTCCAGAGCGCGTTCGCGCGGCAGCTGCCCTCACGGCAAACCAACCATCGAGAGACCATGCCCTCCACCATTCCCTACGATCCGTCGCTGACGCTGGGCGCTATCGTCGACCCCGCCGCCTTCGCTACGCTGAGCGAGATCGCCGAACTCGACGCCGAGATCGACGCTGCGCAGGACACCCTGAACTTGTTCATCTCGATGAAGCGCAGCATCGACATGACGGTTCACGAGCTGATCGCCATGGAAGTCGATCCGCACGACGTCAAGGCAAAGAGCGAGCAGATCAAGAAGGAAATCTCCAAGGCGGCGGCGGACTACGCCGCCATCCGGCTGGAGAACGAGGCCAAGATCCGGCCTTTGAAGGCGTAGGTGCACAGCGTGCATCAAGGCCTCGAAGGCCCCATCGACTTCGAGAAAACGACGCTCAAGATGATGGAAATTTCAACGGATTCTCTCAAGATGGAGTCGCAGTACTTCTCGTTCGAGCAGAACGACGAAGGAATGGCAGCAAGCTTGTCCGCCATCAAGGGTCTCATAGCCGGTTCGTCCAGCCATCTCGGCGTCGACGCTGCGACGGAGATGGCGACCGCCGGCGTCAGCCAGGTCGCCAAGCAGCGCAAGGAGCACAACATTGCCGGGACGCTGGTGATTACGGCTGCCTGCACGCACAAGAAGGCCAACGTTCTGGCGCCGACCGTCATCGAGCCGACAAGGCGGCCAGGATCTGGAATCAGGCATTTCCATCAGACAAGCTGAAGCTCGCCGAACCGGCCAGCATGGTGGCGGCGGCAATCTCCGAGGAAGATGGGAAGAGCAAGGTACTCAACCTGCTCACGGGCGCGACCTATGGGTCCAGCTTCGTCGGCATGGTGCATATTCTGCGGAAGGACGCGACAGATATCGGGAAGGCTGCAGGTTCGGACCTGAGCTTGACGGCAATTGCCGAGAGCATGCAGGAGAAGCTCAGGGTCGCGGCCTGGCTCGAGGGAGAGAGCGGCGGCCTCGGCGTCGATCCTGGGAACAGGTTTTCCCGCGGAGAGAGCTGCCTATGCGGCCTGGCGCAGCGGTCACGTCGTCGACTCCGCCGCGTATGCGGCCTTGCAGGAGGTCTGCAGATTCCTGGTGCAGGATGCGCGCGTGGTCGAGGCCAAGCAGATCCAGGATGTTCACCTGAATCCGGTGGCCTGGAAGATCCAGCAGGCGTCCGACCTGGTGCGCCTGGGTTTTTCGGCCGGATATGTATCCAGACTGAACGCGCAAGCTGCGCTCAAGCGGCTGCAGGAGATAGCCCGCGCGCACTACACGTCCTGGGAGGACTTCTCGCTGTCGGGGTTGATCGCCCTGGGCGTGCGCAGCCCGATCGATAGCTTCGATCTGGTTGACTGGCGCAAGATAGCGCGCAGCCGCGAGGTGTTGCTTCGAGTGCAGTACAGCACGCTCGCGCATGCCGCGCGCTGGAAGGTTTTCACCCCGGTCTCTGTGCCTTCGAACCGCTGGCTCGAACCGAGCCCGCAGCTGGCCGAGGCCTGAGGCCTGCCGTCGCCGCCGCGAGCCCTGATTGCGACGCGGCAGAATCAAGGCGATTCCGGGCTTCCCACCGCGCGCTTTGACCACCACTCGTTTGCACCTTTCAAACTTCGACGCCGCGATCATCGACCTCGACGGCACCATGGTCGACACCCTCGGCGACTTCGTCGTTGCCTTGAACTGCATGCTCGACGGGCTCGAATTGCGCCAAGTCGCGGCCGAAGCCGTCGCGAACATGGTCGGCAAGGGCTCGGAGCACCTGATCCATTCGGTGCTGCGCCACGTGCGCGACGGCCGCGCCGCCGACAACGCGCTCTTCGACGAGGCTTGGCGCAGCTACCAGCATCACTATCTCGCCATCAACGGCCGGCATTCGGATGTCTATCCCGGCGTCGTCGAGGGGTTGACGGTGCTGCGTGCTCATGGCCTGCGCCTGGCCTGCCTGACCAACAAGCCCACCGCCTTCGCACGCCCGCTGCTCGCCGCCAAGGGACTTGACGGCTACTTCGACGTGATGTTCGGCGGCGACGCCTTCGAGCGCAAGAAGCCCGATCCGCTGCCGCTCGTCAAGACCTGCGAGGCGCTCGCCAGCGCACCGGAGCGCACTCTGATGGTGGGCGATTCGAGCAACGACGCGCGCGCGGCCCGGACGGCGGGCTGCCCGGTGGTGCTGGTGAGCTATGGCTACAACCACGGCGAGCCGGTGCGCGGCGTGGATGCCGACGGCTTCGTCGATTCGCTGGCAGAGCTGGGTCGGGTTCTTGATAGTTGACAATTGAATGGTTGAAAAGTAATGTATCTGCGAACCCGTTGATTTGCGGATCGGCGGCCCGTGGCCTACAACTTCTTCTCGACCATGAAAATCGCCATCCTGGGCGGCGGCCACGGCTGTTACGCCGCCGCTGCCGACCTGTCCGAAGCCGGCCACGAAGTGCGGCTCTGGCGCCGCGACGCCGATGCGCTCGCCGCCGTGCGGCTGGCCGGTTCGATCACGCTGAAGGACGCGCGCGGCGCGCGCGAAGTACCGATCGCGCTGGCGACCGCCGACATCGGCGAGGCTTTGCGTGGAGCGATTCTGATCGTGATCCCGACGCCGGCCGTGGCGCAGGAAGACATCGCCCGCGCCATGGCGCCGCATCTGGTCGATGGCCAGGTGGTGTTCCTGCCGCCCGGCACCTTCGGCAGCTTCGTGATGGCGCGCATCGCCAAGGAAGCCGGCAGCCGCGCCGATGTCGCCTGGGCTGAGACCGGCACGCTGCCTTACCTGGCGCGCAAGCACGGCGAGCGCGAGGTCAACGTCACGATTCGCGCCATTCGCCTGCCGACCGGCGTGTACCCGGCGCGCAACGCGCAGCAGGCGCTGGAAGTGATCCGCCAGGCCTATCCGAGCGTGCATGGCTGCGGCGATGCGCTGTCGGGCGCGCTGATGAACGCCGGGCCGGTCATTCATCCGCCCCTGATGGTGATGAACGCCGCGCCGCTGCAGCACTTCGAGCGCTGGGACATCCACAACGAGGGCACGCAGCGCGCGGTGCGCGACGTGACCGATCGGCTCGACCAGGAGCGCATCGCCGTGCGCGAGGCCTTCGGGCAGGGCGCGCCGCACTATCCGCTGGCCGACCACTACAACAACGACCAGTGGATGTACGGCGATGCGCACAAGCAGCTTATCAAGTCGGGCGACTGGCGCGAGAACATCGACCTCTACGCCCACCGCTACATCACCGAAGACACCGAGCTGGGCCTGGCCTTCCTCGCCTCGGCGGCGCGCTATGCAGGCGTCGATGCGCCGATTGCGCACGGCCTGCTGGCCATCGTCGGCGGCTTCCTCGGCCGCGATCTGCGCCGGGGCCCGCGCACCTTCGAGCGACTAGGCCTTGCCGTCCTCGACAAGGCCGAGCTGAAGAAGAGGCTGCATGATGGCGAATGAGACGCCGGCGCCGCGCTTTGCCGCCGTCGGCGCGGGCCGCATGGGCCGCGGCATCGCGATCGCCTTCGCCTATGCGGGCCATCGCATCGCATTGGTCGACCTGCGCCCGCGCAGCGACGAGGCCTGGCAGAAGCTGCGCGCCGAAGCGCGGGCCGAGATCGAAGCCAGCCTCTCGGGGCTCGCACAACTTGGCGTCGTCGAGGCTGCGCAGGTGAGTGCGATTGCCGACCGCGTCGAGCTCGTGAAGGCCGCCGACGCGCCGCGCGCGTTGGGCCAGGCCGAGCTGGTCTTCGAAGGCGTGCCCGAGACGCTGGAGGCCAAGCGCGAGGCCTTCGAGCAGCTCAACCGGCATTGCCGCGGCGACGCGATCCTGACCTCCACCACCAGCAGCATCCTGGTCACGCAGCTCGCGGCGCTGGTGAAGAGGCCGGAGCGCTTCCTGAACATGCACTGGCTCAATCCGGCCTACGTGATCCCTGTGGTGGAGCTGAGCTGTCACCCGGGCACCGATGCCGCGGTGCTGGCGCGCACCAAGCAACTGATGGAGCAGATCGGCAAGCTGCCGGTGGTCTGCGGCGCTTCGCCCGGCTACATCGTGCCGCGGCTGCAGGCGCTGGTGATGAACGAGGCGGCGCGGATGATCGAGGAGGGCGCGGCCACCGCCGAGGAGATCGACAAGGCCACGCGCTACGGCCTGGGCCTGCGCTTCGCGGCGCTCGGCGTGGTGGAGTTCATCGACTTCGGCGGCTGCGACATCCTGCACCATGCGAGCCGCGAGATGTCGGCATCGATCGACAAGGGGCGCTACGCTGCGCCGGCCATCGTCGATCGCATGGTGGCCGAAGGCCGGCTGGGCCTGAAGACCGGCAGCGGCTTTTACGATTACGACGGCCGCGATGTCGCGGCCTACCGGCGCGACGTGCTTGCGCGCACGCTGGGCATGCTCCGGCATACGGGGCTCTGGCAGCCACCGGCCGACAAGACACAGCCATGATGAAGGTCCGCCGCGCGTTCGCAGATCTGTCGGTCGGGCAGGTGCACTACGCGAGCTGCGGCGATCCGCGCGCCGAGACGGTGCTGCTGCTGCACCAGTCCCCGCGCAGCTGGGCCGAGTACCGGCACGTGCTGCCCTTGGTCGGAGAGCGCTTCCGGGCAGTGGCGATGGACACCGCGGGCTTCGGCGACTCCGACGCCGGACCGGCGCCCGCGAGCATCGAGCAGTGGGCGCGCGTCGCGGTCGAGCTGCTCGATGCCCTGGGCATTGCACGCGCGCACGTGGTGGGCCACCACACGGGCGGCGTCATCGCAGTCGAGCTGGCTGCCTCCTTCGCGGACCGGGTGCATGGGCTGGTGTTGTCTTCCACGCCCTACACCGATGCGGCCTTCCGCCGCGCCCGCGCCGAGCGGCCGCCGATCGACGAGGTGGCGCCGAGCACCGACGGCAGCCATCTCGCGGCGCTGTGGCAGAAGCGGCAGTCCTTCTACCCGCCGAACCGGCCCGAGCTGCTGGAAGCCTTCGTGCGCGATGCGCTCAGGGTCGGCGAGCGGCTGGAGGAGGGGCACCGGGCCGTCGCGTCCTATCGGATGGAGGATCGCATCGCGAAGATCGCGCAGCCGACGCTGATCCTGCGCGCCACCGAGGATCCTTTCGCTGCGCCGCACGCAGCCGAACTGCAGGCGCATCTGCCGCATGCGCGCATCGTCGACATCGCCGGCGGCATGGTGCCCCTGCCCGACCAGATGCCCGAAGCCTTCGCCGCGGCGGTGCTCGATTTCCTGGAGACGCTGCCATGAAGGCCGTGCGCATCCACGGCTTCGGTGCGGCGCCGGTGCTCGAAGAGATGGAAGACCCGCAGCCCCGCGCCGGCCGCACGATCGTCCGTATGGCCGCGGCCACTGTGGGGCATATCGATCGCATGGTCTGGAGCGGCGGCTTTCTCCGGCATCCGCCGCTGCCTTACGTCCCGGGCGTCGAGGCCGCGGGGATCGTGGTGGCGAGCGAACGCTACACGGCGGGCCAGCGCGTCTGGCTGCGCGGCGCAGGCCTCGGCACCACCGCCGACGGCACCTGGTGCGAGCTGATCGATGCGCCCGATGAGGCGCTGGGCCTTCTTCCCGACGAGGTCGACATGGCCCTCGGCTCGGCCTTCTTCTCGCCCTGCACCTCGGCCTGGGTCGCGCTGCATGAGATCGCGAAGCTCCAGGCCGGCGAGCGGGTGCTGGTGACCGGTGCCTCCGGCGCGGTCGGGTCGATGGTGTTGCAGCTGGCGCGCGATGCGGGCGCCGAAGTGATCACCGAGGCCGGCGCGCCGGTGACGCTCCTGGTCGATACCGTCGGCGGGCCGGTGCTCGAAGCGGCTTTGCCCGGCGTGGCGCCCGGCGGCCGCGCGGTGCTGGTCGGCTACACGGCCGGCAACACGCTGGCGCTGGACATCGCGCATTTCCTGCAGCGCGACGTGGCGCTGCTGCCGCTCAACATGTTCAGGCGCGAGGCTGCGGGACGGGCCGCTGCGCCCGAACTGCTGGCGCGCCTGGGCGATGGGCGGCTGAAGCTCGATGTGAAGCGCTTCCGGCTCGACGAGGCGGCCACGGCGCTCGAATGGATCACGAAGCGCGGGCATCGTGGCAGAGCGGTCCTGGTGCCGTGAAGTTCACCATCACCACCCGTTCGGGCTGAGCTTGTCGAAGCCGCGCACAAGGCTTCGACAAGCTCAGCCCGAACGGTCAGGGGAGATGGGGCTACTCGTCGTCCGTATCCGTCTCCAGCGGCACGCGCGCATGCAGCTCGATCATCCGCCGCAAGGTGGTCTTCAGCTCCTCGGCGCGCAGCAGGCCGAAGGGCTCCAGCACCCGCAGCTCATGCTCCCTGGCGAGCTCCATCAGGTGCTCCACCGTCTTGGCGCCCTTGCGTGTGATGCGCACCAGCGTAATGCGCCGATCACTGTCATGGGGCAGGCGCTCGACCTGGCCCTTGGATTCCATGCGGTCCAGAAGGCGCGTCACCGTCGGCTGCTTGGTCACCGTGACCTGGGCCAGCTGCCCGATGCTGATCGGCTCGCCGCCCGCCAGCGAGGCCATCACCCGCCACTCGGAGACCGAGAAACCGTGCTGGCGCGCGACCACGTGGAACTCCGTAGAGATCAGCTGGCTGGCCTGCGCCAGCAGCGCCGGCAGGTAGTCGTCGACGAAGCGCAGCGGCTTAGCGGGCTTCGTCGCCATGAAGGGCCCCCGGGTCTGCGGCAGGCACGCAGCTTGCATGTCTAGGGTAATTCATGATTGTGGATACATTCAGTTGTCAACATTATATGGACTGCACGATGAGGCGGCCAATGCCGTCATGAGGAACAAGGCACATCATGGCTGAACGATCGTTCGTCGAGGAGGTCAAGAAACTCCGACTTTCGGAGGGGGAGCTGTTCCGGGGCGAAGGCATTCTGGCCGTCACCAAGGCGCTGCTCGAATCGGGTGTTTCCTATGTCGCGGGCTACCAGGGGGCGCCCATTTCGCACTTGATGGACGTGCTGGCCGACGCCCAGGACATCCTGGCCGAGCAGGGCATCCGCTTCGAGAACAGCGCGAGCGAGGCCACGGCCGCCGCCACGCTGGCCGCCTCGGTCAACTACCCGCTGCGCGGCGCCGTGACCTTCAAGGCGACGGTGGGCACCAATGTGGCCTCCGACGCGCTGGCCAACCTGGCTTCGGGCGGCGTGACCGGCGGCGCGCTGGTCATCGTGGGCGAGGACTACGGCGAGGGCTCCTCGATCATGCAGGAGCGCAGCCACGCCTTCGCGATGAAGTCGCAGATCTGGCTGCTCGATCCGCGGCCCAACCTGCCCTGCATCGTCGACGCCGTGAAGAAGGGCTTCGAGCTTTCGGAGGCCAGCCACACGCCGGTGATGCTGCAGCTGCGCATCCGCGCCTGCCATGTGCACGGGCAGTTCGTGGCCGGCGCCAACCGGCGGCCCGCCTTCACGATCAAGGATGCGCTCGAGAACCCGCAGCGCGACGTCAGCCGCATCGTGCTGCCGCCGGCCAGCTTCTTGCACGAGCAAGAGAAGGTGAAGGACCGCTGGCCCGCCGCGGTGCGCTTCATCGAAGACAACAGGCTCAACGAGTTCTTCTCGGAAGACGCCGACGACATCGGCATCATCGTGCAGGGCGGCAGCTACAACACCCTCGTGCGTGCACTCGAACGCCTGGGCCTGGCCGACGTCTACGGCAACAGCCGGGTGCCGCTCTACGTGATGAACGTGGCCTACCCGGTCATCGAGAGCGAGGTGCTGCGCTTCTGCGAAGGCAAGCGCGCGGTCTTGATCGTCGAAGAGGGTCAACCCAACTTCGTCGAGCAGAACCTCGCGACCATCCTGCGCCAGGCCGGCTCGACCACGGCGCTGCACGGCAAGGACATGCTGCCGGTGGCCGGCGAATACACCGCGGCCGAACTGCTCAAGGGCGCGCGCAGCTTCGGCGAGCGCTACGGCCGGTTGCAGCCGCTGCCGGTGTCCGCGCCGGTGCGCAGGGTGATCCCGCTCATCGAGGTCGCCGACGTCGGTGTCGATGGCGCGCCCGAACCGGCCCTGCCGCTGGACGAGAACGTGCATGCACGCCCGCCGGGCTTCTGCACGGGGTGCCCCGAGCGCCCGATCTTCAGCGCAATGAAGCTGGTGGAGCGCGAGCTCGGGCCCCACCACGTGAGCGCCGACATCGGCTGCCACCTGTTCTCGATCCTGCCGCCCTTCAACATCGGCAACACCACCATGGGCTACGGCCTGGGCGGCGCCGGCGCCGCCGCGCTCAACGCGCCGGCGGGCAAGCGCGCGATCTCGATGATGGGCGACGGCGGCTTCTGGCACAACGGGCTGACCAGCGGCGTCGCCAACGCGGTCTTCAACAAGAGCGACAACCTGACCGTCGTGGTCGACAACAACTACACCTCGGCCACCGGCGGCCAGGACATCCTGTCGTCCACCGCGCACAACGCGACGCGCAGCACCGGCCACGAGATCGAGCGCGCGGTGCGCGGCGTGGGCGTGAAGTGGGTGCGGACGATCCGCCGCACCTACGACGTCGCAGGCATGCGCGACGCGCTCAAGGAGGCGCTGACCACCAAGGAGAAGGGCCCCAAGGTGCTGATCGCGCAGTCCGAATGCATGCTCAACAAGCAGCGCCGCGAGAAGCCGCTGGTGCGCAAGGCCATCGCCGAGGGCAAGCGCGTGGTGCGCGACAAGTTCGGCGTCGATTCCGACACCTGCACCGGCGACCACTCGTGCATCCGGCTTTCGGGCTGCCCGTCGCTGTCGATCAAGGCCAATCCCGATCCGCTGCGCACCGATCCGGTCGCGACCGTGCTCGACAGCTGCGTCGGTTGCGGCAACTGCGGCGATGTCTCGCATGCCGCGGTGCTGTGCCCGTCGTTCTACAAGGCGCAGATCGTCAGCAACCCGAACGGCTGGGACCGCTTGCGCGAACGCGTGCGCGGCGCGGTGATCGGCTGGCTCCAACGTGGCGAGGCGAAACGCCGTGCCGAGTACGCCTTCTGATGGCCACGCGATGACGCAACAACAACCTATCAAGATAGCGATCCTCGCCATGGGCGGCGAGGGCGGCGGCGTGCTGGCCGACTGGATCGTCGACATGGGCGAGGGCAACGGCTACGTCGCGCAGACCACCTCGGTGCCGGGCGTGGCCCAGCGCACCGGCGCGACCATCTACTACGTCGAGCTCTACCCCGAGGCGCAGGCCCAGGCCGACGGCGGCCGGCCGGTGCTGGCGCTGATGCCGTTGCCCGGCGACGTCGACGTGGTGCTGGCCTCGGAGCTGATGGAAGCCGGCCGCGCGGTGCAGCGCGGGCTGGTCACGCGCGAGCGCACCACGCTGGTCGCGTCGACGCACCGCGTCTATTCGATCGCCGAGAAGAGCGCGATGGGCGACGGGCGCGTCGACAGCGCGCAGCTGCTCGCGCATGCGGACAAGGCCGCCAAGCGCTTCATCCGTTTCGACATGGCGCAGGCCGCCGAAGACGCGGGCAGCGTGATCAGTGCGGTGCTGTTCGGCGCGCTCGCCGGCGCCGGCGTGCTGCCCTTCAGCCGCGCGAAGTTCGAGGCCACCATCGAGCGCGGCGGCGTCGGCGTCAAGCCGAGCCTCAAGGCCTTCGGCGCTGCCTTCGTGCGTGCGCAAAGTGCAGCGGTGGAAGAGGCGCCGATGGACCTGCCCGCCGCCGCGCCGCAGCCGAAACATCCCGCCGTGCGCGCACTGGTCGAGCGCGTGCAGCGCGACTTTCCCGCCTCTGTGCACCCAGTGCTGCTGGAAGGCGTGCGCCGGCTCATCGACTACCAGGACCTGGCCTACGCAGCCCTCTACCTCGATCGCGCGGCCGCGATCGCCGCGCTGCCGAGCAACGACGATCACCGCCTGCTGCGCGAGACCGCGCGCCACCTGGCGCTGTGGATGTCCTACGAGGACACGGCCCGCGTCGCGGCGCTCAAGACCCGCTCCTCGCGCTTCGAGCGCGTGCGCGGCGAGGCCGGCGTGAAGGGCGGGCAGGTGCTCGCGATCAACGAGTACATGCACCCCCGCCTGCAGGAGATCTGCGAGACGCTGCCGGCCGGCATCGGGCGCTGGCTGATGAATTCGAGCCTGCCCCGCAAGCTGGTGGAGCGGCTCACGCGGAAGGGCCGTGTGATCCAGACCAGCTCGCTGCACGGCTACCTGATGCTGCGCACCGTCGCCGCGATGAAGCGCTGGCGCCGGTCCACGCTGCGCTATGCCGAGGAGAACCGCCGCATCGAGGAATGGCTGCAGCGCATCGCCGCGACCGCAGTGCGGCATCCCGAACTCGCGGTCGAAGTCGCGCAGTGCCAGCGCCTGGTCAAGGGCTACAGCGACACCCACGAACGCGGCCTGCGCAACTACGACACGGTGATGGCCGCCTTCCAGCGCGCCGGCGCGGGGCTCGCGCCGGCCACCTTGCGCGAACTGCGCGACGCCGCGCTCGCCGATGAACACGGGCACAAACTGCAAGCCGCGCTGGCGCAGCATGCGCTGGCCTGAACAAGGGATGCGAACACCATGACCGCCACCCTCCAACTGCGCGTCGTCGAGGCGCGCGAACTGAATCCGCTGATCCGGATGCTGCGCCTGAAGGCCGACGATGGCAGCGCCTTGCCGGGCTATGCCGCCGGCGCCCACATCCGCGTCCAGGTGGCATTGCCCGACGGCACGCAGGACTGGCGCCACTACTCGCTCATCAACTTCGCGACCGCGCGCAACGCCACCAACGCGCCCGCCGAGTACCGGATCGCTGTGCGCAAGGAGGCCGATGGCCGCGGCGGCTCGCGCTTCATGCACGAGCGCGTGAAGGAAGGTGAGCTGCTCACCATCGAGGCGCCGAAGAACGACTTCCCGCTGCACACCGGCCCTGGCGGCACGGTGCTGGTCGCGGGTGGCATCGGCGTCACGCCGCTTGCGAGCATGGCCGCACGCCGCCGGGCCGAAGGCGCGCCAGTGCGCATGCACTACGCGGGCCGAAGCCAGGAGCTGATGGCCTTCCTGCCGGAGCTGCGGGCGTTGCTGGGCGAAGATCTTCGCGTCCACGCCGACGCCGAAGCCGGCGGACCGCTCGACATCGACGCCTTGCTCGACGACTGCCCGGCAGGCGACCGCCTCTATGTCTGCGGCCCCAAGGTGATGCTCGATGCCGTGCTGGCCCGCACCCAGGCCCGCGGCTGGGAACACGACCGCGTGCACTTCGAACTCTTCACCACCTCGGTGGCCGAGGAGGGCGACCAGGCTTTCGAGGTGGAACTGGCGCAATCGGGCCAGCGCTTTACGGTTCCGGCCGATCAGAGCATCCTCGACTGCCTGATCGAGCACGGCTGCGATCCCATGTTCGATTGCAAGCGCGGCGAATGCGGCGTGTGCACGACGGCCGTGCTCGCGGGCGAGATCGACCATCGTGACTACGTGCTGAGCGCGCGCGAAAAGGCGGAAGGCAACGTCATGCAGATCTGCATCTCGCGCGCCAAGGGGCCGCGGCTGGTGCTGGACATCTGAAGGAGCAGCAGGAACATGACTTCGTACCGAGGCAACCCCGATGCCGTGCGCGCGCTGGTCCAGGCCGACCGCGTGCACCGCGACCTGTACACCAGCCAGGAGCTGTTCGAGCTGGAGCAGGAGCACTTTTTCGCCAACACCTGGAACTACGCCGGGCACGAAAGCCAGCTTCCCAAGCCGGGCGACTGGATCAGCAACGAGATCGCCGGCCGGCCGCTGATCATCGTGCGCCACACCGACGGCTCGGTGCGCGCCATGATGAACCGCTGCGCGCACAAGGGCTCGCGGCTGGTGACGGCACCCTGCGGCAACACCGGCAAGTTCTTTCGCTGCCCCTACCACGCCTGGACCTTCAAGACCGACGGCTCGCTGCTCGCAATCCCGCTCAAGAACGGCTATGAAGGCACGCAGCTGCACGAGTGCGAATCGGCCAAGGGCCTGACCACGATCCGCAATGTGCGCAGCTACCGCGGCTTCATCTTCGTCAAGATCAACGACGTGGGGCCGGATTTCGAGGACTACTTCGGCGACTCGCTGAGCTCCATCGACAACATGGCCGACCGTTCGCCCGAGGGAGAGCTCGAGATCGCCGGCGGCTGCCTGCGCTTCATGCACCAGTGCAACTGGAAGATGTTCGTCGAGAACCTCAACGACACCATGCACCCGATGGTGGCGCACGAGTCATCGGCCGGCACCGCCAAGCGCATGTGGGCCGACAAGCCGGCCGACGAGCCGAAGCCGATGGCCGTCGAGCAGTTCGTGCCCTTCATGTCGGACTACAAGTTCTTCGAGGACATGGGCATCCGCATCTACGACAACGGTCACAGTTTCACGGGCGTGCACTTCAGCATTCACAGCAAGTACAAGGCGATTCCCGCCTACGACGATGCGATGAAGGCGAAGTACGGCGAGGAGCGCACCGCGCAGATCCTCGGCATGGCGCGGCACAACACCGTGTACTACCCGAACCTCACGATCAAGGGCGCGATCCAGGCGATCCGCGTGGTGAAGCCGATCGCGGTCGACAAGACGCTGATCGAGAGCTGGACCTTCCGCCTGAAGGGCGCGCCGCCCGAGCTGCTCGCGCGCACCACCATGTACAACCGGCTCATCAACTCGCCCTTCTCGGTCGTCGGCCACGACGACCTGCAGGCCTACCGCGGCATCCAGGCCGGGCTGCATGCGAGCGGCAACGAGTGGGTCAGCTTGCACCGCAACTACGACCCTGCCGAGCTGGCCGGTGGCGAGATCACGACAGGCGGAACCAACGAACTGCCGATGCGCAACCAGTACAGAAGCTGGGCGCGCTACATGACGGAGACCATGTGATGGCCGTCACCCACCAGGACCTGATCGACTTCGTCGTCCACGAGTCGCGCATGCTCGACGCCAAGCGCTTCGACGAGTGGAATGCGCTCTTCACCGACGATGCCTACTACTGGGTGCCGCTGGTGCCAGACCAGGAAGACGGCATCAACCACACATCGCATCTCTACGAAGACAAGCTTCTACGCGACCTGCGCGTCGAGCGTCTCAAGAGCCCGCGTGCGTTCTCTCAGCAGCCGCCGAGCCGCTGCCATCACCTGCTGCAGACGCCCACGGTCGAGGAGTTCGACGAGGCCGGCAATCGCTATGTGCTGCGCACCGAGTTCCACTACACCGAATCTCAGGGCGACGAACTGCAGTTCTACGTCGGCACCTTCTTCCATCACCTCAGCGTGGTAGACGGCGCCTTGCGCATGACGCAGAAGCGCGTCAACCTGCTCAACTGCGACGCGGCCCTGCCGGCCGTGCAGCTCTTCATCTAGGGACGCGATGCACGCCACCGTCCACAACGTCTTCTCTGCCACCGCGGCGCGCACGCCGGAGGCCGAGTTCCTGTTCACCGAATCGGTGACCGCCAAGGCCTACGGCATCGCCGCCGGTGCCATCCGCTGGGGCGAGGCCGCGGCAGCGGTCGAACGCCTGCGCGTGGCCTATGCAGAGGCGGGCTATGGCCATGGCCACCGCGTCGGCCTGCTGCTGGAGAACCGGCCGGCCTTCCTGTTCCACTGGTTCGCGCTCAACGCACTGGGTGTGAGCGTGGTGCCGATCAACGCCGAGATGCGCTCCGCCGAGCTGGTCTACCTGATCGGCCACAGCGAGATCGGCCTGGCCGTGACCCTGCCTGAACGTGCGGCCGATCTGCGCGCCGCGGCGGCGCAGACCGGCGTCGCTTTCGCAACCATGGGGCCCGATGACGAAGTGCCGCCCGCGCGGACGGCTGCGCCGCGTGTCGCCGAAGCGATCGGCCCCGCTACCGAATGCGGCCTGCTCTACACCTCGGGCACCACTGGCCGGCCCAAGGGCTGCATCCTGAGCAACGCCTACTTCCTGCGCGCCGGCGAGTGGTATGCCGCGCTCGACGGCGTGTGCGGCATCCGGCGCGATGCGGAGCGCGTCATCACGCCGCTGCCGCTCAATCACATGAACGCGATGGCCTTCTCGACCATGGTGGTGCTGGTCGCCGGTGGCTGCCTGGTGCAGCTCGATCGCTTCCATCCGAAGACCTGGCTGGCGAGCGTGCGCGAAAGCGGCGCCACCATCGCGCACTACCTGGGCGTGATGCCGGCCATGCTGCTGTCGGCACCCGAGTCGGCAGCCGACAAGGACCACGCGATTCGCTGGGGCTTCGGCGCCGGCGTCGACCGCAAGAACCACGCGCCCTTCGAGGCCCGCTTCGGTTTCCCGCTGGTCGAGGCCTGGGCCATGACCGAAACCGGCGCCGCCGCCTGCGTGATGGCGAATCGCGAGCCGCGGCTGGTGGGCACGAGTTGCTTCGGGCGCCAGCAGGACTACGTTGAGATCCGTCTGGTCGACGACGAAGGCCAGGACGTGTCTGCCGACGCGCCGGGCGAACTGCTGGTGCGCTCCGCCGGCGAAGACCCGAGGCGCTATTTCTTCTCCGGCTACCTGAAGGACGAGGAAGCCACACGCGAGGCCTGGGCCGGCGGCTGGTTCCATACCGGCGATCTCGTGCGGCGCGATGCGGACGGCAACTTCTTCTTCGTCGATCGCAAGAAGAACGTGATCCGCCGCAGCGGCGAGAACATCTCGGCGGTCGAGGTCGAGAGCGTGCTGAACCAGCATCCGGCCGTGAAGACCTCGGCCGTCGCCGCGACGCCCGATGCGGTGCGCGGCGACGAGGTGCTGGCCTGCATCGTGGTGCGCGAGCAGGTCGACGCATCGGAGCGCGCGCAGATCGCGGCCAGCATCGTCGAGCATGCGCTGGCGCAGCTGGCCTACTACAAGGCACCGGGCTACGTGGCTTTCGTCGACGCGCTGCCGCTCACGGCTTCGCAGAAGATCCAGCGCGGGCAGTTGCGTGAACTGGCGCAGGCGCTGCCGGGGCAGGGCCATTGCATCGACACCCGCGCCATGAAAAAGAGGCAGGCATGACGCGCCGGCAGTCCTACGAAGGCGTCGCGGTGGCCGTGCCCATCACCGTGCCCTATGTGCGCTACTCGACGCGCACCGCGCACTGGTTCATCGGGCAGGCGCTCGAGGCGCTGGTGCAAGCCAGCGGCGTGCCGAAGGAGCAGATCGACGGCTTGTGCCTCAGCAGTTTCTCGCTTGTGCCGGACACGGCGGTGGGTGTGACGCAGCACCTGGGCCTCTCGCCGCGCTGGCTCGACCACATGCCGACCGGCGGCGCATCCGGGGTGATGTGCCTGCGCCGCGCGGCGCGTGCGGTGCAGGCCGGCGATGCCGACATCGTGGCCTGCGTCGGCGCCGACACCAACCACGTCGACTCTTTCCGCCAGACGCTGGGCAGCTTCAGCAACTTCGCGCGCGACGCGAGCTACCCCTACGGCTCGGGCGGGCCGAATTCCATCTTCGCGATGATCACCGCCAACTACATGCGCACCTTCGGCGCGAAGCGCGAGGACTTCGGCCGCATCGCGGTGGACCAGCGCACCAACGCACTGGGCAACCCGGATGCGATGTTCAAGAAGCCGCTCACGCTCGACGAGTACATAGGCGCACGGCCGATCTCCGACCCGATCCACCTGTTCGACTGCGTGATGCCCTGCGCGGGCGCCGAGGCCTTCCTCGTGATGAGCGAAGAGCGCGCGCGCGACCTCGGGCTGGCGCACGCCGTGATCCGCGGCGCGATCGAGCGGCACAACGCCTTTGCCGACGATCCGGTGATGGTGCGCGGCGGCTGGCTGAAGGACCGCGACGATCTCTATGCGCAGGCCGGCGTGCGGCCCGCCGCGCTCGATTTCGTCCAGACCTACGACGACTATCCCGTCATCGTGATGATGCAGTTCGAGGACCTGGGTTTTTGCGAGAAGGGCGAGGGCCCCGCCTTCGTGCGCGCAAACACGATGACCTTCGACGGCAGCTTTCCCAACAACACCAGCGGCGGGCAGCTGTCGGCCGGCCAGGCAGGCGCGGCGGGAGGCTTCCTCGGCATGGTGGAAGCGATCCGCCAGCTGACCGACACGGCCGGGCCGCGCACGGTGCCCGATGCGCAGCTCGGCCTGGTCGCGGGCTTCGGCATGGTGACCTACGACCGCTGCCTTTGCACCGGCGCCGTGATCCTGGGGAGATCGGAATGACCATGCCCCTGATGCGCCCCAAGCGCAAGAACCCGGTCCTGCGCACGCGGCAGATGAACCTGCCGCCCTGGGCGCGCGGCCGCGTCGCGCTGGGCATCACGGCCGCGGCGGCCGAGGGCCGCTTCGAGCTGCAGACCTGCGAGGACTGCGGCACGGTGCAGTACCCGCCGCGCGAGGCCTGCCACAAGTGCCTCTCGCCGCGCCTGCACTGGCGCGAGCAGGGCGGAGAGGGCGAGCTCATCAGCAGCACCACGCTGCATCACAGCAACGACCTGTTCTTCCGCGAGCGCCTGCCCTGGCGGCTGGGCCTGGTGCATCTCGATGCCGGCCCGACGCTGATGGTCCACCTGCACGGCGAGGTCGGCGAGGCGCCGGCGCGCGTGCGCGTCGGCGCCCGGCTCGACCGCGCGGGACAGGCCGTCCTCATTGGTTTTCCGAACGAAGGGAGTGCCCATATGGCCGACGACAAGATGCTGCGCGAGATGACCAGCGACCCGAAGTTCCGCAAGGCGCTGGTCACCGACGGCAAGACCGAAGTGGGGCAGGCCATCGTGCGTGCGCTGGTCAAGGCCGGTGCCGACATCGTGTGGGTCGGCCATGCCGAACCGTGGAAGAAGATGGGCGGCCTGGAAGACATCACGGCGCTGCCGCAGGTCACGCTGGTGCCGCTGGACCTGACCAACGGCCGCTCGGTGAGCGAGCTGGCCGGCGAGATCGGCGGCAAGGTCGACATCGTGATCAACAACGCCGAGGTGCATCGCAACTTCGGCATCGGCGCGCGCCGTGGCACCGACGTCGCCAAGGCCGAGATGGACATCAACTACTTCGGCCTGCTGCGGCTGGCGCAGGAGTTCGGCCCGGCGCTCAAGGGGCGCTCGGCGGACGGCGTGAGCGGTGCGACGGCCTGGGTCAACCTGCTGTCGATCTATGCGCTGTCCAACTTCCCGCCGCACGGCACCTTCAGCGCATCCAAGGCCGCGGCCTACTCGCTCGCCCAATGCCTGCGCGCCGAGATGCGGCCGGCCGGCATCCGCGTGATCAACCTGTTCCCCGGGCCGATCGACGACGAGTGGAACCAGCACATGCCGCCGCCGAAGCTAGCGCCGAGTGCGCTGGCCAATGCGATCGTCAAGGCGCTGCGCGACGGCGTCGAGGACGTCTACCCGGGCGACGTGGCGCAGGAGTGGCTGGAGCGCTGGCGCGACAACCCCAAGGTGCTCGAACGCGAACTCGCAGCTGGAGGATGAGATGACGACCACCACCGAACTGATGTCCACCGCCGAGATCCTCGGCGGCCTCGTGAGCGCGATGGCCACAGGCCGCATCCGCGTGATCGACCTCACGCAGACGCTTTCGCCCGAGTTCCCGCAGATCGCGCTGCCGCCCGAGATGGGCCAGTGCTGGCCCTTCCGCATCGAGGAGGTGTCGAAGTACGACGAGCGCGGACCCGGCTGGTACTGGAACAACTTCTCCTGCGGCGAGCACACGGGCACGCACTTCGATGCGCCGATCCACTGGATCTCGGGCCGCGACCTGCCGAACAACTCGGTCGACACGATTCCGGTGCAGCACTTCGTGGCGCCGGCCTGCGTGATCGACTGTTCCGCCCAATCGGCTACCGATCCCGATTACCTGCTGACGGTGGAAGACATCGAGCGCTACGAGGCCAAGCACGGCCGCATCCCGAAAGGCGCCTGGGCGCTGATGCGCACCGACTGGTCGAAGCGCCAGGACCCCGAGGCGTACCAGAACTTCGACGAGACCGGGCAGCACACGCCGGGTCCGAGCACCGAGGCCGTGCGCTTCCTGGTCGAGCAGCGCGATGTGCTGGGCTTCGGCTCCGAAGCCATCGGCACCGATGCCGGCCAGGGCTACCACCTGCGCCCGCCCTATCCCTGCCACTACTACATGCACGGCGCCGGGCGCTACGGGCTGCAGTGCCTCAGCAATCTCGACCTGCTGCCGCCGGCCGGCGCGGTGCTGATCTGCCCGCCGCTCAAGATCGAGAAGGGCAGCGGCAGCCCCTTGCGCGTGCTGGCGCTGGTGGGGGCGGCACCATGAATCTCACGCATCCCGTCGCCGCCGTGACCGGCGGCAGTGCCGGCATCGGCAAGGCCATCTGTGCGGACCTGCTCGCGCAGGGCTACGAGGTGGTGTCGCTGGCGCGGCGCCGCTGCGAGATCGACCATCCCAAGCTGCACAGCATCGAGGTCGACCTGATGGACCGTGCCGCCACCGCCGAAGCCGCGCGCGAGATGGCGCGTCGCTTCGAGGTGACGACCGTGGTCCACAACGCCGGCGTGATCCGGCCCGCGCTGCTCGCGGACGTGAAGCTCGATGACCTGGACGCGCTGGCCGAGTTGCATCTGGGCTGCGCGATCCAGCTGGTGCAGGCGGCCTTGCCCGCGATGCGCGCGGAACGCTTCGGCCGCGTGGTGCTGCTGTCCTCGCGCGCGGCGGTCGGCCTGGCCACGCGAACGAACTATTCGGCCACCAAGGCCGGCATGCTGGGCATGGCGCGCACCTGGGCGCTGGAGCTTGCGGCCGACGGCATCACGGTGAACGTGGTGGCGCCGGGGCCGATCCGCACCGACATGTTCTACGACGTGGTGGAGGCCGGCAGCGAGAAGGAACGCGCGCTCGCGGCCTCGGTGCCGGTGCAGCGCCTCGGCGAATCCTCCGACGTGGCACGGGCCGTGCGTTTCTTCGTCGACCCGGCCAACAGCTTCGTCACCGGCCAGGTTCTTTATGTGTGCGGCGGCACCAGTGTGGGCAGTCTCGCGCTGTAGCGGTGCATCGCGCGCCAAACGCAAAACCTCTCGTTGTCTCCCTTGTCATTGCACCATCGTCTCGCTAGTATTGTTTAGGTCTAAACATTTCATAAATCATGTTAAGGCTCAGCTCAACCCCTGGAGGATCGTCATGAAAGTTCCAAGCCCCATCCGCGCCCTGGCGGGCATCGTCCTCGGCATCGGTGCATTGAGCGCCGCGAGTGCCTGGGCTGCCGACTACAAGGTCGGCTTCATCACCTCGCTCTCGGGGCCGGTGTCTTCGCTGGGCATTCCCTACGAGAAGGGGATGAAGGCCGCGCTGGCCTACAAGTCCGAAGTGGGCGGTCGCAAGATCCAGCTGGTGCAGCTCGACGATGCGTCGGATCCGTCCACCGCGGCGCGCAATGCGCGCAAGATGATCGACGAGGACAAGGTCGACGTCATCATCGGCACGGCCGGTTCGCCCGGCGCGCTGGCCATCGCGGCCGTGGCGCGCGAAACCAAGACGCCGCTGATCTCGATCGCCAACGCCAACCTGCCCGGCGAGGAGGGCGCCTGGATGGTCACGCTGCCGCAGCCCGCGCCGTTGATGGTGAGCGCGGTGGTCGAGCGCATGAAGAAGTCGGGCGTGAAGACGGTCGGCTACATCGGCTTCTCCGACGCGTGGGGCGACCTGGTCTACGACGCGCTGACGAAGAGCGCGGAGCCGGCCGGCATCAAGGTCGTGTCGAACGAGCGCTATGCGCGCGCAGACGCCTCGGTCACCGGCCAGGTGCTGAAGATCGTCGCGCTGCGTCCCGATGCGGTGATCACCGGCACCTCGGGCACGCCGGGCGCGCTGCCCTACCTCGCGCTCTCGGAGCGCGGCTACAAGGGCCAGATCTACGGCATGCATGCGTTGATCAACCCCGACTTCGTGCGCGTGGGCGGCACCTCGGTCGAAGGGCTCCTGGCGCCCACCGGCCCAGTGATCGTGGCCGAGCAGCTGCCCGACTCCAACCCGATCCGCAAGGTCTCGATGGACTTCCGTGCGGCCTACCAGAAGGCCAACGGCGCGGCGCCGACCGATGCCTTCTCGGCCTACACCTTCGACGCCTGGCTGCTCTTCCTCGATGCGGCGCAGCGCGCCAAGGGCGAGCCCGGCACGCCGGCCTATCGCGTGGCGCTGCGCGATGCCATCGTCAGCACCAAGGAGCTGGTGGGCACGCACAGCGTCTACAACTTCAAGCCCGACAACCGCTACGGCTCGGACGAGCGCTCGCGCGTGGTCGTCAAGCTCGAAAAGGGTCAATGGAAGCTGGTCCCCTGAGATGAAGAACATCGCACGTCTTGCCGGCCTCACGGCCATCGCCCTGGCTGCCGCGCATGCCGCGGCCGCCGATCTCAAGATCGGCTTCATCAGCTCGCTCTCGGGCCCGGTCTCGGCGCTCGGCATCCCCTACGAGAAGGGCATCCGCGCCGCCATCGCCGAGCATCCGATGCTGGCCGGCCGCAAGGTCGAGCTGATCGTGCTCGACGATGCGTCGGACCCCACCACCGCCGGGCGCAATGCGCGCAAGCTGGTGGTGGAGGACAAGGTTGACGTGCTGATCGGCACCTCGGGCGTGCCCAGCGCGATGGCCATCGCGGCCGTGGCGCGCGAACTCAACACGCCGCTGATCTCGCCCACGCCGGTCACCATTCCCGGTGCCGAAGGCGCGTGGACCGTGACCGTGTCGCAGCCCTTCCCGCTGATGGTGGCGGGCGTGGTCGAGCGCATGAAGAAGTCGGGCGTGAAGACGGTGGCCTTCATCGGCTTCTCCGACGCGCTGGGCGACCTGGCCTACGACTCGCTCGTGAAGAGCGCAGACGCCGCCGGCATCAAGGTGGTGGCCAACGAACGCTACGCACGCAGCGATTCGTCGGTGGCGGGCCAGGTGCTGAAGATCGTCTCGAGCCGCCCCGATGCGGTGTTCGCCGGCAACTCCGGCACGCCGGGCGCGCTGCCCTACCTCGCACTCGCCGAGCGTGGCTACAAGGGCCAGATCTACGGCACGCACGGCCTGATCAATGCCGACTTCGTGCGCGTCGGCGGCGCATCGATCGAAGGCCTGCAGGTGCCCAGCGGCCCGGTGCTGGTGGCCGACCAGCTCGCTGCGGACAACCCGATCAAGAAGGTGTCGATGAACTTCCGCAGCGCCTACCAGAAGGCGCACGGCGTGATGCCCACCGATGCCTTCTCCTCCTACACCTACGACGCCTACCTGCTGCTGGCCGACGCCGCCTCGCGCACCAAGGGCGAGCCCGGCACTGCAGCCTACCGCACGGCGCTGCGCGACGCGATTGTCGGCACGAAGGAGCTGGTGGGCACGCACGGCGTCTACAACTTCAAGCCCGACAACCGCTATGGCTCCGACCAGCGGGCAGTTGTCGTGGTGCGGATGGAAAAGGGCCAGTGGAAGCTGGTTCCCTAGTACGACGATGACCAGCTACCGCGACCGGCCCGAAGCGATCCGCGCGCTCGTCCAGGACGACCGCGTGCACCGCGATCTCTACCTGAGCGAGGAGCTGTTCGCGCTCGAGCAGGAGCGCTTCTTCGCCAACACCTGGCTCTACGTCGGCCACGCGAGCCAGGTGCCGAACACCGGCGACTTCTGGTCGCTCGAACTTGCCGGCCGCCCGGTGATGATGGTGCGCCAGCCCGACGGCGCGGTGCGTGTGTTCTACAACCGCTGCGCGCACAAGGGCACTCGACTCGTGACCGACGAGAGCGGCAACACCGGCAAGTTCTTCCGCTGCCCCTACCACGCCTGGACCTACAAGCTCGACGGCGCGCCGCTCGCGATCCCGCTCAAGACCGGCTACGAAGGCACGCGACTGAAGGAATGCGAATCAGGGCAGGGCCTGGCCGAACTGAAGCACACGGTCGTCTACCGCGACTTCGTCTTCACGCGCATCGCCGATCGCGGACCGGACTTCGAGGCCTACTTCGGCGAGGTGCTGCAGGCCATCGACAACATGGTCGATCGCTCGCCCGAGGGCCGGCTCACGGCGGGCGGCGGCGTGATGCGCAACATCGTCCATTGCAACTGGAAGATGTACCTCGAGAACATCAACGACACGGTGCATCCGATGTCGACCCACGAGTCGGCCACGCAGGCGGCCGGTGCGCTGTGGCAAGGGCGTGCGCCCGACGAGTCCAAGCCGATGGCGATGGAGCAGATCCTGCCCTTCGGCTCGGGCTACGACTTCTTCGACAAGATGGGCGGGCGCGTGTTCGCCAACGGCCACAGCGTGCTGGGCGTGAACTTCAGCATCCACTCGAATTACGCGCAGCTGCCCGACTACGAGGCGGCGATGCGCGAGGCGCACGGCGCCGAGCGGGCGATGGAGATCCTGCAGCGCTCGCCGCAGAACTCGGTGCTCTTCCCCAGCCTGTCGGTCAAGGGCTCGCCGCAGGCGATCCGCGTGATCCGCCCGCTGGCCGCGAACCGCACGCTGATCGAGGCCTGGAGCTTCCGCGCCGCCGGTGCGCCGGACCTGCTGCTCGAGCGCGCGATGACCTACAACCGGCTGGTCTTCTCGCCCATGTCGGTGGTGGCGCACGACGACGTGCACCTGTTCGAAAGCATTCAGCAGGGCCTGAAGGCCGAGGGCAACGAATGGGTGAGCCTGCATCGCAACTTCGATTCCGCAGAGCTCGGGCAGGACACGATCACCACGAACGGCACCAACGAGCTGCTGATGCGCAACCAGTTCCGCGCGTGGGCGAAGTACATGGCGGAGCCCGCATCATGACCGACCCCGCAGACTTCATCGCCGCCGAGGCCGCGCTGCTCGACGCCGGCCGCTTCGACGACTGGCTCGCGCTGTTCGCCGAGGACGGCCATTACTGGGTGCCGCTGCAGGGGGCCGCGCAGGCCGATCCGCATCTGCACAACTCGCTGGCCTACGAAGACCGGCTGCTGCTGCAGCTGCGCGTGGACCGCCTGAAGAACCCGCGCGCCCACTCGCAGCATCCGAAGAGCCATTGCCAGCACGTGCTGCAGCGCTCGATCGTGGAGCGCGAGGACGAGGCCACCGGCGAAGTCGCGCTCGCCACGCCCTTCATCTACGTCGAGTCGCGCGGCGAGGAGCAGTTGATGCTCGCCGGCACCTGCCGCCACCTGCTCGCGCGCACGCCCGAGGGCTTCGCGATCCGGCAGAAGCGCATCGACCTTCTCAACGCCGGCCGCGCGCTGCCGGCCATCCAGTTGTTCATTTGAGCGAGTTGCTCACCCTTCCACCCACCAGGAGCCACGACATGAAGAGCTTGATGAAGACCTTGGCGCACAGCGCGCTGGCCACGGCCCTTGCCGCCGGATTCGCGATGACCGCGCTCGCGGCCGACCTCAAGGTCGGCCTGAGCGTGTCGCTCTCGGGCCCCAACTCCTCGCTCGGCGTGCCCTACGCCAAGGGCATGCAGGCCGCGCTGGCCTACAAGCCGGAGGTCAACGGCCGCAAGATCCAGCTGATCGTGCTCGACGACGGCTCCGACCCGACCACCGCGGGCCGCAATGCGCGCAAGCTGGTCGAGGAGGAGAAGGTCGACGTGCTGATGGGCACCTCCGGCGTGCCCGCCGCGATCGCGATGGCGCAGGTGGGGCGCGATGCCAAGGTGCCGATGATCGGGCTCACGCCGATCCAGCTCGACCCGGCCGAGAACGGCTGGGTCTTCACGGTCGCGCAGCCCACGCAGCTGATGATCGACGCCGTGGTCGAGCGCATGAAGAAGGACGGCATCAAGACCGTGGGCTACATCGGCTTCTCCGATGCCTGGGGCGACCTGGTCTACAACGCCCTGATGAAGGCTGCGCCCGCGGCCGGCATCAAGGTGTTGGGCAACGAGCGCTATGCGCGCGCCGACGCCTCGGTCACCGGCCAGGTGCTGAAGCTGGTCGCCATGCGTCCGGATGCCGTGATGACGGGCGGCGCCGGCACGCCGGGCGCGCTGCCTTTCCTGGCGCTGGCCGAGCGCGGCTTCAAGGGGCCGGTGTACGGCCAGCACGGGCTCATCAACCCCGACTTCGTGCGCGTCGTCGGCGCCTCGGGGCAGGGTGCGCTGATGCCGACCGGCCCGGTGATCGTGGCCGAGCAGCTGCCGGCCAACTACCCGACCAAGAAGATCGCCATGGACTTCCGTGCCGCCTTCCAGAAGGTCAACAACGCGCCGACCAGCGACGCCTACTCGGCCTATTCCTTCGACGGCTGGCTGGTGTTCGCCGATGCCGCGGCGCGCGCCAAGGGCGAGCCGGGCACGCCCGAGTTCAGGCTGTCCCTGCGCGACGCGATCGCCAGCACCAAGGAAGTGGTGGGCACGCACGGCGTCTACAACTTCAAGCCCGGCAACCTCTACGGCGTGGACGAGCGCGCGCGCGTGATCGTCAAGCTGGAGAACGGCCAGTGGAAGCTCGCCAACTGAGCCGGCACTAGCAAGAGCGAGACAAAGCGGAGGACTGTTCAATGACACCGGACGTGGCACTGATCCTGGGCATCGATGGCCTGGCGAATGGCGCTGTTTATCTTCTGGCCGGGCTGGGGCTGGTGCTGATCTTCTCGGTCACCCGCGTGGTCTTCGTGCCCTTCGGCGACGTCGCGGCCTTTGCCGCGCTGTCGCTGGCCGCATTCGAAACCGGGCGCGTGCCGCCCACCATCGGCATGGTGGTGGTGCTCACCGCGCTCGCGCTGGCGACCGAGGTCGGCAGCCTGGTGCGCCGCGGCGAAACGGCGCGCATCCCCAAGGCCCTGCTGGGCTGGGGCGTGCTGCCGCTCATTCCCTGCCTGCTGGCCTGGCTGGCAAGCCGGCCCGGCGTGCCGGCGCCGGTGCACATCGCGGTCGCGGTGCTGCTGGTGGTGCCGATCGCGCCGCTGCTCTCGCGCGTGGTGTTCCAGCCGATCGCCGATGCGTCGGTGCTGGTGCTCCTGATCGTGTCGCTCGCGCTGCACTTCCTGCTCTCGGGCCTGGGCCTGTTGTTCTTCGGCCCCGAAGGCTCGCGCACCCAGCCGCTGGCCGGCGGCTCTGTGCCCCTGGGCGACGGCTTCGCGGTGAGCGGACAGGTGATCCTGATGGTCGGCGCGGCGATCGTGCTCAGCGGCATGTTCTTCCTGGTGTTCGAGCGCACGGTGGCCGGCAAGGCGCTGCGCGCCACCGCCGTCAACCGCGTGGGCGCACGGCTGGTCGGCATCCGGCCGGCGCGCACGGCGCTGCTGGCCTATGGCTGCGCCTCGCTGCTGGCCGGGCTGATCGGCGTGCTGATCGCGCCGGTCACCACCATGTACTACGACTCGGGCTTCATCATCGGCTTGAAGGCCTTCGTGGCGGCGATCATCGGCGGGCTGGTGAGCTATCCGATGACCGCCATCGGCGCGCTGGCGGTAGGGGTGGTCGAGAGCTTCGCCTCCTTCTGGAGCGGCGCGCTGAAGGACGTGATCGTCTTCAGCCTGCTGATCCCGGTGCTGATGCTGCGGTCTTTCCTGAGCGTGCATGCGGAAGAGGAAGAAGAGGAGGTGGACCAATGAGCGCCGCGCCCACACCCGAAGTCGTGCGTCCCGTGTTCGATGAAGCCGCGGGTGCCGCGCGCAAGCCCGCAGAGAGAAGGTCGATGAACGCTGCTTCCAAGCGCCTGCTCTGGATCGGCCTCGTCGTCGTCGCGCTGGCCGTGGTGCCGCTGCTCGCCGGCAACTTCACGGTTTCGCTGTTGAACGACATCGGCATCGGCGCGCTGGTCGCGCTGGGCCTGGTGCTGCTCACCGGCATCGGCGGCGCGACCTCCTTCGGGCAGGCGGCCTTCGTCGGCATCGCCGCCTATGCCACGGCCTGGCTCAGCACCACGCAGGGGATGTCGCCCTGGCTGGGGCTGGCGTTCTCGCTGCTGCTGACCGGTCTCTCGGCGCTGGCCATCGGCCTGCTCACCTTGCGGCTGGGCGGGCACTTCCTGCCGCTGTCCACTATCGCGTGGGGCTTGTCGATCGCGATGCTCTTCGGCAACGTCGATGCGCTGGGGCGCCACACCGGTCTGTCGAACATTCCGGCGCTGACCATCGGCACCTGGTCGCTGGCCGATCCGCGCGCGATCTACTACCTGATCTGGGGCCTGGTCGGGTTGGCCTTCCTGTTCAGTCGCAACCTGCTGCAGTCGCGGCCGGGCCGCGCGATCCGCAGCCTGCGCGGCGGTGCGATCCTGCTGGCCAGCGTCGGCGCGGATGCCTATCGCGTGCGGCTCACGCTCTTCGTGACGGCTGCCCTCTTCGCCGGCCTCGCGGGCTGGCTCTATGCGCACATGAACCGCTTCGTGAGCCCCTCGCCCTTCGACGTGCGCGCCAGCATCGAGTACCTGCTGATGGCCGTGGCCGGCGGGCTTGGGCAACTGACGGGCGCGCTGGTCGGAGCGGCGCTGGTGCTCATCCTCAAGAACGGGCTGCAGGACGTGCTGCCCCTGCTGACCCAGCGCGCCGGGCAGCTCGAGGCGGTGGCCTTCGCGACGCTCTTCATCCTGCTGCTGCACTTCGCGCGCGGCGGGCTGATGGGCTTCGTGCGGCGCTGGACGCACCGGTTTTCGGGATCGCAGGCGCCTCGCGAGCCCACGCCGCCCGTTTCGCCGCTGACGCATCGCACGCTGCCCGATCGCGGCGCGCCGATCCTGTCGGTCACCGGCGCGGTCAAGCGCTTCGGCGGGCTGGTGGCCGTCAACGATGTCAGCTTCGACGTGAAGGCCGGCGAGATCATGGGCCTGATCGGCCCCAATGGCGCCGGCAAGTCGACCATGTTCAACCTGCTGACCTGCACGCTGCCGATGACGGCCGGGCAGGTGCGCTTTCTGGGCCAGGACATCGCGGGCATGCCGCAGCGCAAGGTCGCGCGACTCGGCTTGGCGCGCACCTTCCAGCACGTGAAGCTCAGGCCGCACATGAGCCTGCTGGACAACGTCGCGCTCGGCGCCCATTCGCGCACGCGTTCGGGCGTGCTGAAGGCGGGGCTGCGGCTCGACCGCACCGAGGAACGCCAGATCCTGCAGGAGGCGCAGCGGCAGCTCGACCGCATCGGCCTGGGCGACCGCGCGCACGAACTCGCGGGCAGCCTGCCGCTGGGCACGCAGCGCATCCTGGAGATCGCGCGCGCGCTCGCGGCCGACCCGGTGCTGCTGGTGCTCGACGAGCCGGCCGCCGGCTTGCGCCGCAAGGAGAAGATGGCGCTCGGCGACCTGCTGCGCAAGCTGCGCGAGGAGGGCGTGACCATCCTCATCGTCGAGCACGACATGGACTTCGTCATGAAACTGGTGGATCGCCTGGTGGTGATGAACTTCGGCTCCAAGCTGGTCGAGGGCGTGCCCTCGGCGGTGCGCGCGGACGAGCGCGTGCAGGCAGCGTATCTCGGGAGCGTCGTATGACTGCGATGCTCGAGATCGGGGACCTTCACGTTTCGTACGGCCAGGTCGATGCCGTGCGCGGCGTGTCGCTCAACCTGGAGCACGGCCAGATCATCTCGGTGATCGGCCCCAACGGCGCCGGCAAGACCACGCTGCTGGCTGCTGCGATGGGCTTGCTGCCCTGCAAGGGCCTGCTGCGCTTCGAGGGCGAAGACCTGCACGGGCTCGACGTCGAGGCGCGCGTGGAGCGCGGCCTGTGCCTGGTGCCCGAGAAGCGCGAGCTCTTCGGCGAGCTGACCGTGCTTGACAACCTGCAGCTCGGCGCCTTCGGCAGCCGGCTCCGCAGCGATGCCCTGAAGCGCCGGCTGCAGTCGGTGTACGACCGCTTCCCGCGCCTGGCCGAGCGCCGCGCGCAGCGCGCCGACACGCTCTCGGGCGGCGAGCGGCAGATGCTGGCCGTGGGCCGCGCGCTGATGTCGGCGCCGCGCCTCTTGATGCTGGACGAGCCCAGCCTCGGGCTGGCGCCGCTGATCGTGCGCGACATCCTGGCCATCGTGCGCAAGCTGCGCGAAGACGGCGTGTCGATCCTGCTGGTGGAGCAGAACGCGCGCGCCGCGCTGGAGAGCTCGGACCACGGCTACGTGCTGGAGACCGGCGAGATCGCGCTCTCGGGCGCCTCGCAGGAGCTTGCCAGCGATCCGCGCGTGCAGGCCACCTACCTTGGCGGAGGTACCAATGGCGACGGATGAGCGAGCGGCGAGTCCGCTGCCTCCGGGCCAGCGTACGCTGCCCGCGATGCTGCAGCGGCAGGCGGTGCTGTTCGGCGAACGTCCATTGCTGCGCATCGCGGGGCGGTCGTGGTCGCACCGCGATGCGGCGCAGGCCGCGGGCCTTCGCGCTGCGGCATTGGCCGAGGCGGGCGTGCAGCGCGGCGACCGGGTGGCCGTGATGAGCGGCAACCGCATCGAGTTTCTCGAAGTGTTCCTCGGCTGCGGCTGGCTCGGCGCCTCGACGGTGCCGATCAACACCGCGTCGATGGGGCCGCAGATCGAGTACTTCCTTTCCAACAGCGAGGCGAAGCTGCTGGTGATCGAAGAGGCTTTCGTAGAGCGCTTGCAGGCGGCCGACCTCGCGCGCACTTCGCTGCGCGAGATCTGGGTGCTGGGCGAGGACGCCGATCGCGCTGCGTGGCCGGGCATTCGCGTGCTGCCGTATCCCGCCGCAACCGCCTCGCTCGCGCCGGCGAAGGTGCAACCCGGCGATCCGCTCGCCATCCTCTACACCTCCGGCACCACCGGGCCGGCCAAGGGCGTGGTCTGCCCGCATGCGCAGTACCACTGGTGGGGCGTCAACAGTGCCGACGTGCTGGGCGTCGAGGCGGAGGACGTGCTGTGCACCACGCTGCCGCTCTCTCACATCAACGCACTCAACACCTTCGCGCAGGCCGCGATCACGGGTTGCGAGGTGGTGTTCGAGGCGCGCTTCTCGGCCTCGGGCTTCTGGCCCACGATGCGCGCCTCGGGTGCGACGGTGGTCTACCTGCTCGGCGCGATGGTGCCGATACTGCTCGCGCAGCCCGAGGGGTCCGGCGAGCGTGAGCACCGCGTGCGCACCGGGCTCGGCCCCGGCGTGCCGGCCGCGGCGGGCCAGGCCTTCTTCGAGCGCACCGGCGTCCGGCTGCTGGAAGGCTACGGCTCCACCGAAACAAATTTCGCAATCGCCACCGCGCCCGATTCGCCGCGCGGCGGCGTGATGGGGTGGCTGCGACCCGGCTTCCAGGCGCGCGTGGCGGACGAGGACGATGTCGAACTCCCGAACGGCGAGGCAGGCGAGCTGCTGTTGCGCGCTCATGAACCCTACGCCTTCGCGAGCGGCTACCTCAACATGCCCGAGAAAACCGTCGAGGCCTGGCGCAACCTCTGGTTCCATACCGGCGACCGCGTGGTGCGCGATGCCGACGGCGCCTTCCGCTTCGTCGACCGCATCAAGGACGCGATCCGCCGGCGCGGCGAGAACATCTCCTCCTTCGAGGTCGAGCAGGTGCTGCTGAGCCACCCGGCCGTGGCGGGCTGCGCGGTCTACCCCGTGCGTTCCGAACTGGCCGAGGACGAGGTGATGGCCGCACTGGTGGCGCGTGACGGGCAGCGCATCGATCCGGTCGAGCTGCTGGCGTACTGCGAATCGCGCCTGCCTTACTTCGCGCTGCCGCGCTATGTCGACCTGCTGCCCGACCTGCCGCGCACCGAGAACGGCAAGGTGCAGAAGTACAAGCTGCGCGAGCGCGGCGTGAGCGCGATCACCTGGGACCGCGGACCCGCGGCGCGCCCGCCGGCCAAGGGCTGAATCGCATGGCTGCGCACCCGGACGCACCGCTGTTCTCGCTGGCCGGGCAGGGCGCCTTCGTGACCGGTGCAGCGCAAGGCCTGGGTGCCGCGATCGCGCGCGGCCTGGCCGAGGCGGGCGCGCGCGTCGTGCTCGTCGATGTCGACGGCGCGGTCGATGCGGCCGCGGCGGCGCTGCGCGCAGACGGCCATGACTGCATCGCCATGCAGCTCGATGTGCGCGACGAGGCTGCCTTCTGGCTGTGCTTCGATGCGGGCGTGCAGCACTTCGGCGGCATCGATGTGATGGTGAACAACGCCGCCCGCACGCTGTACTCCTCGATCTGGGAGATCACAACCGAGGAGTGGGACGAGGTGCTGGCCGTGAACCTGCGCGGCAGTTTCTTCGGCTGCCGCATCGCCGGGCGCCACATGCGCGAGCGGGGCGCGGGCCGGATCATCAACCTGTCGTCGATCGCCGGGCAGCAGGCCAGCGCGGCGACCGGCGTTCACTACGCCGCGTCCAAGGCGGGCATCGTGGCGCTGACCCGTTCATTCGCGCAGGAACTGGCGCCGCACGGCGTCACGGTGAACGCGCTGGCGCCGGCTGCGGTGCGCAGTCCGGTGCTCGATGCGATGAGCCGGATGCAGCAGCGCACGGTGTCGGCCGGCATTCCGCTCGGCCGCTTCGGCGAGCCGGAGGAGGTGGCCGCGGCCGTGGTCTACCTCGCATCGCCGGCCGCGGCCTTCATGACGGGCGCGACGCTGGACCTCAACGGCGGGCGGCTCATGCGCTGAGGCATGACACGGCGCGCCACTAGAATGATTCAGAACTAAACCATTCAGGCATGCAAACAAATTCACTGACCGGGCGCCATGCCCTCGTGACCGGCGCCGCGCGCGGCATCGGCGCGGAGATCGCGCGCACGCTGGCCGCCGAGGGCGCGGTGCTGACTTTGCTCGGACGCGACCGTGACGCGCTCCAGCGCGTCGTCGATTCGCTCGCGGGCAGCGGCCACGGCGTGGTCGCGGCCGACGTGGCCGATGTACAGGCCGTGCAAGGCGCGTTCGCCCAGGCGCGCGCGGCGCGGGGCCCGATCGCCATCCTCGTCAACAACGCCGGTGCGGCGGAGAGCGCGCCGTTCCTGAAAACTTCGGTCGAGCTCTGGCAGCGCATGCTGTCCGTCAACCTGACCGGCAGCTTCCTGTGCGCCCAGGCCGCGCTGCCCGACATGCTCGGGGCCGGCTGGGGCCGCATCGTCAACATCGCGAGCACGGCCGGGCAGAAGGGCTATGCCTACGTCTCGGCCTACACGGCCGCCAAGCACGGCGTGATCGGCTTGACGCGTTCGCTGGCGCTGGAGATGGCGAGGAAGGGCGTCACCGTCAATGCGGTATGCCCCGGCTACACCGACACCGACATCCTGCGCGACAGCGTGGCCAACGTGGTCCAGAAGACCGGCCGCAGCGCCGACGATGCGCTGGCCGAGTTCGCGGTCGTCAATCCGCAGCGGCGCATCGTGCAGCCTGCGGAGGTGGCCGATGCGGTGCGCTGGCTCTGCGGCGATGGCGCGGCTTCGGTCAACGGCCAGTCCATCTCGGTGTCTGGAGGCGAAGTCACATGAAGCAGAACGACGCCTCGCACGCGCTGCTCAGCGACGCTCAGGAGCTGGGCCACGAAGCGCGGGCCGGCACCGGCGACCATGCGGTGCTCAAGCTCTGGCTGCGAATGCTGGCCAGCACCACCCAGATCGAGGCCGAGATCCGCAAGCGGCTGCGTGAGCGCTTCGACATCTCGCTGGCCCGCTTCGACTACATGGCGCAGCTCTACCGCTACCGCGACGGTCTCAAGATGCGCGTGCTCTCGCGCTACCTGATGGTGACCGGCGGCAACGTCACCGGCCTGACCGACGAGCTGGAGCGCGAAGGCGTGGTGCAGCGCTCGGCCAGCCCGGAAGACCGCAGGGCCTGGATCGTGAGCCTGACGCCGAAGGGCCGCCGCAGCTTCGAGGCCATGGCCAAGGAGCACGAGGAATGGCTGCTCGAGATGTTCTCGGGCCTGGACGCGAAAGCGGTGCAGCAGCTGTACGCGCAGCTGGGGGCGCTGCGCGTGCACCTTGTGCGCTAGCCGGCGAGGCGAGCCCTTCGACAAGCTCAGGGCGAATGGGAGGTAACGAGGACCACGGACCCCCACCCCGTTCGGGCTGAGCCTGTCGAAGCCGCCCCCTAGCCCTTGCCGAGCAGCGCGTCCTTCAGCTTCCAATCGGCCGGGTTCGGGCCGAGCCAGATGCGCATCAGCGCATTGAAGAAGGCCTGCTCCTTGATCGGCTCGCCCTGGGCCACGCCCTTGACCGAAATCACGGTCCCGGTGCCGGGCACCCAGTCGACGGTGAAGGCGTCCCCGGCCTTCAACTGCTTCTGGTCGGCGAACATCTGGCCCATGCGCACCAGGCCGGGAATCAGCTGCAGCATCTCGGTCTTGGGCGAGTTGTCTTCCACGCCGCGCGTGAACAGCTTGCCCAGTTCGTTGGCATCGATGTCGCGCAGCATGGTGATCGCCATGCGCTTGGCGCCGGGCACGGCCAGCACTTCCTCGGTGGTCGAGGCCTTCTTGCCCAGGTAGAGGCCGGCGGTGTAGACCTTGAACACGGCCTTGTAGCGCACGCCGGCCCCGTTGAGCTGCAGCTTGCTGCCCTTGAGATCGAGCGCGTCGTCGAGCTTGACGCCGGCCATCTCGACCGGGGCGGCCGAGGCAGCGAGCGAGGCGAGGGCGAGGGTGGTCAGCGCGAGCGCGCGCCGCAGGGCAGGCTGGGTCATCGGGGTTGTCTCCGTCAGCGAAAAATTTAAAGTGCCTCAATGTATCTTTTTGTACAGGCCTTGTCGCTGGGCTAAACTCACGCTTCCATGTTCATTCATCACGTCATTCAGACAGGTCAAGGCAGCCGGGGAGCCTGGCCTTGGCGCACGCCATCGTCGTTGCCTGTTTGATTGCATGGCGCACGCCGTGCGCCCGCGGCCCGCGGTCATCCCGACCCGGCCACTCACCTGAATGACCCCGCCAGCGACCTCGAAGCGTCACTGGCCGACGGAGACCCCACCGTGATCACCGAACTCGAATTCAAGAGCCTCAGCGCGCAGGGCTACAACCGCATCCCGCTGATGGTCGAGGCCTTTGCCGACCTCGAAACCCCGCTTTCCCTCTACCTGAAGCTCGCCCATACCAAGGAGGGCGGCAAGCACAGCTTCCTGCTCGAATCGGTGGTGGGCGGCGAGCGCTTCGGCCGCTACAGCTTCATCGGGCTGCCGGCGCGCACCCTGCTGCGCGCGAGCGGCTTCGGCGACGACGCGCTGACCGAGGTTGTAACCGGCGGCAAGGTCGTCGAGACGGCCAAGGGGAATCCGCTCGATTTCGTCGCGGCCTACCAGAAGCGCTTCAAGGTGGCGCTCAGGCCCGGGTTGCCGCGCTTCTGCGGCGGCCTGGCCGGCTACTTCGGCTACGACACGGTGCGCCATATCGAGAAGAAGCTCGAGCAGAGCTGCCCGCCGGACACGCTGGGCTGCCCCGACATCCTCCTCTTGCAATGCGAGGAACTGGCGGTCATCGACAACCTCTCCGGCAAGCTCTACCTGATCGTCTATGCCGACCCTGCCCAGCCCGAGGCGTACGCCAATGCCAAGCGGCGGCTGCGCGAACTGCGCGAGCAGCTCAAGTACTCGGTGAGCGCGCCGCAGGTGAGGCCGACGCAGGCACACCCGCCCGAACGCAGCTTCGCCAAGGCCGACTACCTGGCGGCGGTCGAGCGCGCCAAGGAGCTGATCGCGGCCGGCGACTTCATGCAGGTGCAGGTGGGCCAGCGCATCAGCAAGCGCTATACCGAGTCGCCGCTGTCGCTGTACCGCGCGCTGCGCTCGCTCAACCCGTCGCCCTATATGTACTACTACCACCTGGGCGATTTCCACGTGGTCGGCGCCTCGCCCGAGATCCTGGTGCGGCAGGAGCACACCGGCGAGGGCGAGCAGAAGATCACCATTCGCCCGCTGGCCGGCACGCGCCCGCGCGGCGCCTCGCCCGAGCTCGACCGCGCGGCCGAGGCCGAGCTGATCAACGACCCCAAGGAGCGCGCCGAGCACGTGATGCTGATCGACCTGGCGCGCAACGACATCGGCCGCATCGCCAAGACCGGCAGCGTCAAGGTGACGGAGGCCTTCGCCGTCGAGCGCTACAGCCATGTGATGCATATCGTGAGCAACGTCGAAGGCACGCTGAAAGACGGCATGACCGCGATCGACGTGCTCAAGGCCACCTTCCCGGCCGGCACGCTGACCGGTGCGCCCAAGGTGCACGCGATGGAGCTCATCGACCAGCTGGAGCCGACCAAGCGCGGCCTCTACGGCGGCGCCTGCGGCTACATCAGCTATGCGGGCGACATGGACGTCGCGATCGCGATCCGCACCGGGATCGTGAAGGACCAGATGCTGCATGTGCAGGCAGCGGCCGGCGTGGTGGCCGACTCGGTGCCCGAATTGGAGTGGAAGGAAACCGAGGCCAAGGCGCGGGCGCTGCTGCGCGCCGCCGAACTGGTCGAGGAAGGGCTCGAGTGATGGCCGACGAATTTCAGAACAACGACTTCTCGCACGAGATCATCGGCGCCGCGGTCGAGGTGCAGCGGGTGCTCGGCATCGGCCTGCCCGCAGAGGTCTACGCCGCCGCGCTGGAGATCGAACTCGCCGAACGCGAGATCGGCTTCGTGCGGGACGTGCCGGTGTCGGCCAGCTACAAGGGCCGCTCGCTCGGTGAGGTCTGCCGTGCGGGCTTCGTGGTCGAGCAATCGCTCATCGTCGAGGTGAAAGCGGTCGATGCATTGACCGACCTGCATCGCGCGCAGGCGCAGGCGGCGGTGCGGCTGTCGGGGCTGCCGCTGGGCCTGCTCATCAATTTCAACGTGTTCCCGGTGGTCAAGGGCGTGCATCGGATCGGAGCCAAGCCATGAAACTCCTGATGATCGACAACTACGACAGCTTCACCTACAACCTGGTGCAGTATTTCGGCGAACTCGGCGCCGAGGTCGAGGTGTTTCGCAACGACGAGATCACGATCGAAGGTCTGCGCGAGCGCGTTGCCGCCGGCGTCGCGCGGTTGGTGGTTTCGCCGGGGCCGTGCTCGCCGGCCGAAGCGGGGGTGTCGGTGGCGGCCATCAAGGAGTTCGCAGGCCAGCTGCCGATCCTCGGCGTCTGCCTCGGGCACCAGGCGATCGGCGCGGCCTTCGGCGGCAGGATCGTTCGCGCGCAGCAACTGATGCACGGCAAGACCAGCGAGATCACGACCACGCGCGAGGGCGTGTTCGCCGGGCTGCCCGAGAAATTCAGCGTCAATCGCTACCACTCGCTGTCTATCGAGCGCGACTCCTGCCCGCGCGAGCTCAAGATCACCGCCTGGACCGACGATGGCGAGATCATGGGCGTGCGCCACACGGGCTTTGCGCCCGCGGTGCGCATCGAGGGCGTTCAGTTCCACCCCGAATCGATCCTGACCGAGCACGGCCATGCCATGCTCAAGAACTTTCTGGAGTGACCCGCATGAGCACGACGACCCTGGTGGACCTGCGCAGCGACACCGTCACCCGGCCGACCGCCGCGATGCGCCAGGCCATGCTCGAAGCGCCGCTGGGCGACGACGTGTTCGGCGACGACCCGAGCGTCAACGCGCTGCAGTCGCAGATCGCCGAGATGCTGGGCTTCGAAGCGGCGCTGTTCGTGCCGACCGGCACCCAGAGCAACTTCTGCGCGATCCTGGCCCATTGCCAGCGCGGCGACGAATACATCGTCGGCCAGCTGGCGCATTGCTACCGCTGGGAAGGCGGCGGCGCCGCAGTGTTCGGCAGCGTGCAGCCGCAGCCGCTCGAGCATCAGCCGGACGGCTCGCTGGCGCTGAAAGACATCGAGGCTGCCATCAAGCCCGACGACGCGCATTTCGCGCGCACCCGGTTGCTGGCGCTGGAAAACACGATCGGCGGCAAGCTGCTGCCCTTCAGCTATGTCGAAGAGGCGACGCAACTGGCGCAGCGCAAGGGCCTGGGCCGCCATCTGGACGGCGCACGGCTCTTCAATGCCGCCGTTGCACAGGCCGCCCAGCGCGGCACCGAGGCGCGCGCCGAAGCGCGCCGCATCGCACAGTGCTTCGACAGCGTCTCGGTCTGCTTCAGCAAGGGCCTCGGCGCCCCGGTGGGTTCGGCACTGTGCGGCTCGCGCGAGCTGATCGCGCGCGCCCACCGCATCCGCAAAATGGCCGGCGGCGGCATGCGGCAGTCCGGCATGCTGGCGGCCGCTGCTTCTCATGCACTGCAACACCACATCGACCGCCTCGAGCAGGACCACGCGCTCGCGCGCCGGCTCGCCGACGGCCTGGCCGGGATTCCCGGGCTGCAGGTCGAGACGCCGCAGACCAACCTGCTGTTCGTCGACCTGAGGGGCGAGGCGCAGGCGCGCTCGGCCGAGCTGCTGGCGCACCTGAAGCAAAACGGCGTGCTTGCCACCGGCTTGTATCGGCTGCGCTTCGCGACCCATCTCGATGTCGACGCAGCCGGCATCGACCGCGCCATCGGCGCGATCCGGAGCTTCTTCCATGCCTGAACTCCATTCCCTGCTGCTGTTCATCGCCGCCGGCCTGCTGCTGAATCTCACGCCGGGCCCCGATGTGCTCTACATCGTGAGCCGCGCGCTGCGCTCGGGCACGCGCGCCGGCATCGTGGCGGGCATCGGCATCACGGCCGGCTGCTTCGTGCACATCACCGCCGCCGCGGTGGGCGTGAGCGCGCTGATGGCGGCATCGACCACCCTGTTCACCGCCCTCAAGTGGCTGGGCGCGGCCTACCTGCTGTGGGTCGGCGTGCGCATGCTGCTGTCGCGGCCGGACAAAGACCCGTCGGCGCTGGTGCGCGCCGATGCAGATGCGGCGGGCCCCGCCAGCATGAAGAGCGTGTTCCTCGGCGGCTTCTGGACCAATGTGCTCAACCCCAAGGTGGCGCTGTTCTTCCTGGCCTTCGTGCCGCAGTTCATCGCGCCCGATGCCGCGAACAAGCCGCTGGTGTTCTTCCTGCTGGGCGCACTGTTCAACTTCAACGCGATCTTCGTGAACTTCGCCTGGGCATTGCTGGCCGGCTGGACGGCGCGCCGCGTCGGCGCGGTGCAGCGCGGCATGCACTGGCTGGAGCGCGGCGCGGGCGCCCTGTTTGTCGGCTTTGGCATCAAGCTCGCACTGTCCGAGAATCCGCTCGCGGCAGCTCACGCTCACTGAAACAACCGAGGGAGACTTCATCATGCCCATCACCCCCCAGGAAGCCCTGCAGCGCACCATCGAACACCGCGAGGTGTTCCACGACGAGATGCTGCACATCGTGCGCCTCATCATGAGCGGCGAATGCTCGCCGGTGATGATGGCGGCGCTCATCACCGGCCTGCGCGTCAAGAAGGAAACCATCGGCGAGATCACCGCCGCCGCGCAGGTGATGCGCGAGGTGTCGACCAAGGTGCAGGTGGCCGACACCACGAATTTGGTGGACATCGTCGGCACCGGCGGCGACGGCTCGCACACCTTCAACATCTCGACCTGCTCGATGTTCGTCGCCGCCGCTGCGGGTGCCAAGGTCAGCAAGCACGGCGGGCGCAGCGTGAGCAGCAAGTCGGGCAGCGCCGACGTGCTGGAGTCGTTGGGCATCAACATCAACCTTAAGCCCGAGCAGATCGCGCAATGCATCGCCGATGTCGGCATCGGCTTCATGTTCGCGCCGAACCATCATCCGGCCATGAAGAACGTGGCGCCGGTGCGCAAGGAACTCGGCATCAAGACCATCTTCAACATCCTGGGGCCGCTCACCAATCCGGCCGGCGCGCCCAACATCCTGATGGGCGTGTTCCATCCCGACCTGGTCGGCATCCAGGTGCGCGCGCTGCAGCGGCTGGGCGCGGAGCATGCGCTGGTGGTCTATGGGCGCGACGGCATGGACGAGATCTCGCTCGGGGCCGCCACCATGGTCGGCGAGCTCAAGCACGGCGAGATCCTTGAGTACGAGCTGCATCCCGAGGACTTCGGCTTCCAGATGTCGAGCAACCGCGCGCTGCGCGTCGAGACGCCGGAGCAGTCGAAAGCGATGCTGCTCGGCGTGCTCGACAACCAGCCCGGCGCGGCGCGCGACATCGTCGTGCTCAATGCCGGCGCGGCGCTCTATGCGGCCAATCTGGTGGATTCGATCGGCGCGGGCGTGGCGCGCGCGCGCGCCGCCATCGACTCCGGCGCGGCCAAGGCCAAGCTGGCCGAGCTGATCAAGGCGACCGCCGCCAGTTGAGGGAGAGCAGAGAACCATGTCCGACATCCTCGAGAAGATCGTTGCCGTCAAGCGCGAAGAGGTCGCAGCAGCGCAGAAGAGAAGCTCGCTCGAAGCCGTGCGCTTCGATGCCGAAAGCCGGGTGCTCACGCGCGACTTCGTCGGCGCCTTGCGGGCCAAGATCGCGGCCGGCCAGGCGGCGGTGATCGCCGAGATCAAGAAAGCCAGCCCGAGCAAGGGCGTGCTGCGCGAAGAGTTCATCCCGGCCGATATCGCGCAGAGCTATGCCGAAGGCGACGGCAAGGTCAGCGCGGCCTGCCTCTCGGTGCTGACCGACCGCCAGTTCTTCCAGGGCGGCGTCGACTACCTCAAGCAGGCGCGCGCCTCCTGCGATCTGCCGGTGCTGCGCAAGGATTTCATCGTCGATGCCTACCAGGTCTACGAATCGCGCGCGATGGGTGCCGACGCGATCCTGCTGATCGCCGCCTGCCTCGACGATACGCAGATGCGCGACTTTGAAGCGATCGCCATGGGGCTCGGCATGGCGGTACTGGTCGAGGTGCACGATGGCGCCGAGCTCGATCGTGCGCTGACGCTCAAGACGCCGTTGATCGGCGTCAACAACCGCAACCTGCGCACTTTCGAGGTGTCGGTGCAAACCACCATCGACCTCATGCCCAAGGTGCCGGCCGGGCGCCTGCTGGTCACCGAATCGGGCATTTCGACGCGCGACGAGGTCGCGAAGCTGCGCGCGGCGGGGGTGCATGCCTTCCTGGTCGGCGAGGCTTTCATGCGCGCCGACGAACCGGGCGAGGCGCTCGCCGAACTCTTCCAATGAGCGCGTTGGCCAATCAGCTGGCGAGCTGCGATCCGGCCGATTGGCCCGTCGCGCCAGGCTGGCAGCCGCTGGTCGACGGCTTTTTCGGTGGGCCGGTCGGGCAGAAGCTGCTCGGCTTCCTGCGCGAGAGGCTGGACGCCGGTGCGGTGATCTTCCCGCCGCAGCCGCTGCGCGCGCTGGAGCTCACGCCGCCCGAGACGGTGCGCGTGGTGATCCTGGGCCAGGACCCGTACCACGGCCGCGGCCAAGCCGAGGGGCTGGCCTTCTCGGTGGCGCCGGGCGTTGCGCTGCCGCCTTCGCTGCGCAACATCTTCAAGGAGCTCGAACGCGATCTGGGCACCTCTCCGCCCAGGTTCCCGGATCCGGGCGGCAGCTTGGTCAAGTGGGCGACGCACGGCGTGCTGCTACTCAACACCTGCCTCACCGTGGAGGAGGCCCAGCCGGCCAGCCATGCGGGCCGCGGCTGGGAAGTGCTGACCGACGCGGTGATTCGCCACGTGGCAGAGGGCGAGCGCTCGGTCGTGTTCATGCTCTGGGGCTCGCACGCGCAGAGCAAGCGGGCGCTGATCGACACCCGTCGGCACAAGGTGCTGACCGCGAACCATCCCTCGCCGCTCTCGGCGCTGCGCCCGCCCGTGCCCTTCATCGGTTGCGGCCACTTCGGCCAGGCACGCGCCTGGCGTGAATCGCAGGGCCTTTGATTAGCCCGGGTAAAATGCGCGACGCAACCTGCGACGCAGCAACTTTTGGCGGGGGCTGTCATCGACCTGCCCTCCCAACCGTGCTATATTCCGAGGTTCGCCGGAGAGGTGGCCGAGTGGTTAATGGCAGCAGACTGTAAATCTGCCCTCTTACGAGTACGCTGGTTCGAATCCAGCCCTCTCCACCAGCGAAGAAAAGGACAAAGCAGAGCGAAAACTCGAAGCGTTGGCGCGCCGCGAATGCGGGAGTAGTTCAATGGTAGAACCCTAGCCTTCCAAGCTAATGACGCGGGTTCGATTCCCGTCTCCCGCTCCAGAAGTCCAGTTCGACGCAAGGCACAGTTTTTTTGAATTTCGCCCATTTGGCTCAGTGGTAGAGCACTCCCTTGGTAAGGGAGAGGTCGCGGGTCCGATTCCCGCAATGGGCACCAGGTTTTTGGGGTTGCAGTCTTCGGGTTGCAACCCCATATCAGTGTGTTGATCTAGTTATTTTTCGGAGTCGAGAAAATGGCAAAAGGAAAATTCACCCGCACGAAGCCGCACGTGAACGTGGGCACGATCGGTCACGTGGACCATGGCAAGACCACGCTGACGGCGGCGATTGCGACGGTGCTGTCGACGAAGTTCGGCGGCGAAGCCAAGGCCTACGACCAGATCGACGCGGCGCCTGAAGAAAAAGCGCGCGGCATCACCATCAACACCGCCCACGTCGAATACGAAACGGCCAACCGCCACTACGCCCACGTCGACTGCCCCGGCCACGCCGACTACGTCAAGAACATGATCACCGGTGCCGCCCAGATGGACGGCGCCATCCTCGTGTGCTCGGCCGCCGACGGCCCCATGCCCCAGACCCGCGAGCACATCCTGCTGGCCCGTCAGGTCGGTGTGGGCTACATCATCGTCTTCCTGAACAAGTGCGACATGGTGGACGACGCCGAGCTGCTGGAGCTCGTCGAAATGGAAGTGCGCGAGCTGCTGGACAAGTACGAATTCCCCGGCGACGACACCCCCATCATCCATGGCTCGGCCAAGCTCGCCCTGGAAGGCGACAAGGGCAAGCTGGGCGAGGAAGCCATCATGAAGCTGGCTGACGCGCTGGACACCTACATCCCCACGCCCGAGCGCGCGGTCGATGGCACCTTCCTGATGCCCGTGGAAGACGTGTTCTCCATCTCCGGCCGCGGCACGGTGGTGACCGGCGCTGTGGAGCGCGGCGTCATCAAGGTCGGCGAGGAAATCGAGATCGTGGGCATCCGCCCGACGGTGAAGACCACCTGTACCGGCGTGGAAATGTTCCGCAAGCTGCTGGACCAGGGCCAGGCCGGCGACAACGTCGGCGTGCTGCTGCGCGGCACCAAGCGCGAAGAAGTCGAGCGCGGCCAGGTGCTGTGCAAGCCCGGCTCGATCAAGCCGCACACGCACTTCACCGCCGAGGTGTATGTGCTGAGCAAGGACGAAGGCGGCCGTCACACGCCGTTCTTCAACAACTATCGCCCGCAGTTCTACTTCCGCACGACGGACGTGACCGGCGCGATCGAGCTGCCCAAGGACAAGGAAATGGTCATGCCCGGCGACAACGTCAGCATCACCGTGAAGCTGATCAACCCGATCGCCATGGAAGAAGGCCTGCGCTTCGCGATCCGCGAAGGCGGCCGCACCGTGGGCTCGGGCGTGGTGGCGAAGATCCTCGACGTATAAAGGATTGCACAGGGGTATAGCTCAATTGGCAGAGCGTCGGTCTCCAAAACCGAAGGTTGTAGGTTCGATTCCTACTGCCCCTGCCACCTGAGGGTGGTGCTCTCGAACAAATAAGCCCGTCATAGCCTGACGGAAAGGCAGAAAAAGCCCGTCATAGCCTGACGGGCTTCGGCGTCTCAAGAAGACGTATTGAATTGAAGGCCGAAAGGCCGCAGGAATAAAGCCGCAAGATGGCCACTTCTCAAATCGAAACCGTGAGTACGGGCGCAGACAAGGCCAAGCTGGCCGTGGCTGTCGTGCTCGCGGTGGGCGCCATCGTGGCGTTCTATCTGCTCTCGCGCCAAGGTGCGATCGTGCAGTGGGCCGCCCTGCTGGTGGGCCTTGCCGCCGCTGTCGGCGCGTTCGCGAGCTCGGAGAGCGGTCGTCAGCTGTGGGCTTTCGGCCGCGATTCGTGGCGCGAGGTCAAGAAGGTCGTGTGGCCTTCGCGCAAGGAAACGATCCAGATGACGGCCTACGTGTTTGGCTTCGTCGCGATCATGTCCGTCTTCCTTTGGCTCACCGACAAGACGCTCGAATGGGTGTTCTTCGACCTCATTCTGGGCTGGAGAAAATAATGACTGACGACGCTGTCGAAACCACGCCGGAAAGCACTTCCCTGCTGGCACCTCCCGCCAACCCCGATCTGCGCTGGTACGTGGTGCACGCGTACTCGGGCATGGAAAAGGCCGTGGAGCGCAACATCCTCGAGCGCATCAACCGCGCCGGCATGCAGAGCAAGTTCGGCCGCATCCTGGTGCCGACCGAAGAAGTGGTCGAGATCAAGAACGGCCAGAAGCGCACCACCGAGCGCCGCTTCTTCCCGGGCTACGTGCTGGTCGAGATGATCATGGACGACGAAAGCTGGCACCTGGTGAAGCACACCAACAAGGTGACGGGCTTCGTCGGCGGCGCGAAGAACCGGCCGGCCCCGATCTCGCAGAAAGAGGTCGAGGACATCGTCAGCCAGATGCAACAGGGCACCGAGAAGCCGCGCCACAAGGTCGAGTTCGTCGTGGGCGAATTCGTGCGCGTCAAGGAAGGCCCGTTCACCGACTTCAACGGCACGGTCGAGGAAGTCAACTACGAGAAGAGCAAGGTGCGCGTGTCGGTCATGATTTTCGGCCGCGCGACGCCTGTCGAACTCGAGTTCAGCCAGGTGGAAAAGACCTGAAGACAGTTTCGGCCTGGCGCTTCCCGACTCGGCGCTGGGTTTTATTCGAAGAGTCGTCAACCCCGGGGAGCTGCGGCTGAACAAGCCAAGGCGTCATCACCCGCAAGGAGAAAAGCATGGCGAAAAAAATCGTCGGCTTCATCAAGCTGCAAGTGCCAGCTGGTAAAGCCAATCCGTCGCCGCCGATCGGTCCCGCACTGGGCCAGCGCGGTTTGAACATCATGGAATTCTGCAAGGCGTTCAACGCGCAGACCCAAGGCGTCGAGCCGGGCCTGCCGCTGCCGGTGGTCATCACCGCGTTCGCCGACAAGAGCTTCACCTTCATCATCAAGACGCCGCCGGCGATCACCTTGATCAAGAAGGCCATCAAGCTCGAGAAGGGTTCCGCCCGTCCGCATACCGACAAGGTCGGCAAGATCACGCGCGCCCAGCTCGAAGAGATCGCCAAGACCAAGATGAAGGACCTGACGGCAGCCGATCTGGACGCCGCGGTTCGCACCATCGCCGGCTCCGCCCGTTCGATGGGCGTGAATGTGGAGGGCGTGTAATGGCCAAGATCACCAAGAAGCAAAAAGCGCTCGTGGGCAAGGTCGACAGCAACAAGCTGTACCCGCTCGTCGACGCGATCGGCATCATCAAGGAAGCCGCCACCGCGAAGTTCGATGAGTCGATCGACGTGGCCGTGCAGCTCGGCATCGATGCCAAGAAGTCTGACCAGGTCGTGCGCGGCGCCGTCGTGCTGCCCAACGGCACCGGCAAGACCAAGCGCGTGGCGGTGTTCGCCCAGGGCGCAAAGGCTGAGGAAGCCAAGGCCGCCGGCGCCGACATCGTCGGCATGGACGACCTGGCTGCGATGGTGAAGGCTGGCGACATGCCATTCGACGTCGTGATCGCTGCACCGGACGCGATGCGCGTGGTCGGTACGCTGGGTCAGATCCTCGGCCCGCGCGGCCTGATGCCGAACCCGAAGGTCGGCACCGTGACGCCCGACGTCGCGACCGCCGTCAAGAACGCCAAGGCCGGCCAGGTGCAGTTCCGCGTCGACAAGGCCGGCATCGTGCACGGCACCATCGGCCGTCGTTCGTTCGACACCGACAAGCTGCAGGGCAACCTGGCGGCGCTGATCGAGGCGCTTGTCAAGGCGAAGCCGGCCACCAGCAAGGGTGTGTACCTGCGCAAGGTGGCTGTGTCGTCGACGATGGGTGTGGGTGTCCGCGTGGACACGCAAACCATCGCCGCGCAAGGTTGAGTTTGTCGTGAAGGATTTGCCTCATCGCCGGTCAAACGGCGGCGAGGCGATGTGGTGGGTCGGGGCCGGCGTTCAAGCGCTTCCCCGGGCCATCCAAGACCGCTGGTGTGCAGGGCAACCCGCACTTAATCGCCAGCGCAGATGGCGATCCCGCTGCAGAGGAACCTGGTTCCGAAAACAGTTGGTCGCTGCATGAAGCGCGTCTCGAGGCTCTGGCCGAGGGGCGCATTGAAAAGGAGTAGACCTTGAGTCTGAATCGCAGTGAGAAAGAAGCGGTCATCAGTGATGTGACCAGCCTCGCCGCAAAAGCTCAAACGCTCGTGATGGCGGAGTACCGTGGCATCACGGTCGCCGACATGACCAAACTGCGCAACGATGCGCGCAGCAAGGCTGTGACCCTGAGTGTTCTCAAGAACACGCTGGCACGCCGCGCTGTCGCAGGTAGCTCGTTTGAGATCGTGTCCGACCAGATGACCGGTCCGTTGATCTATGGCTTCTCCGAAGACGCCGTGGCTGCCGCGAAAGTGGTGGCCGATTTCGCGAAGACCAACGACAAGCTGGTGATTCGCGGCGGTGCTTTCGGTGGCAAGGCCCTGGACGTCGAGGGCGTGAAGCAACTGGCCAACATCCCTTCGAAGGAAGTGCTGTTGTCGCAGCTGCTGGGCTTGATGCAATCCCCGATCTCGCGCACGGCCCGTGTCCTGGCCGCGCTCGCCGAGAAGCGTGGTGGTGGCGAAGCACAGGCGGAAGCTCCCGCCGCAGAAGGAGTCGCTGCCTAAGCGCGCGACTTTTCACCCAACTTATTTAGGAATCAAAAATGGCATTCGATAAAGACGCATTTCTGACCGCGCTCGACAGCATGACGGTCCTGGAACTCAACGACCTGGTGAAAGCCATCGAAGAGAAGTTCGGCGTGAGCGCCGCAGCAATGGCCGCTCCCGCCGGCGCCGGCGGTGGCGCTGCTGCAGCCGTCGTCGAAGAGAAGACCGAGTTCAACGTCGTTCTGCTCGACGCAGGCGCGAACAAGGTGTCGGCGATCAAGGCCGTGCGCGAAATCACCGGCCTGGGCCTCAAGGAAGCCAAGGACCTGGTGGAAGCCGCTCCCAAGGCCGTCAAGGAAGGCCTGCCGAAGGCAGACGCCGAAGCGGCCAAGAAGAAGCTGGAAGACGCCGGCGCCAAGGTGGAACTGAAGTAATTCGGTTCTCCCGGAGGGCTGGAGTGTGCCGAAAGGCCCTCCAGCCTTTGCCGCTTTCAGAGCGCACCCAAAAGCCGGCTTGGCGCCGGCTTTCCCGGAGACCTTCAGGTCGACGGAAAAGCCAAACCGAGACGATTTTTGAGTGTCTTCTGACCCCGACTGCAGAAGACCCCTTGGTTCGGGTGATGTGCAACGCATCACCGTCCGCCAGGGCTGGTAGTGGCCAGCCACCAAGGAGAGTGGTGCTCAAGCACCCGACCAAGTCGCTGAAGATCTCAAGCTCCGGAGCTCTCATGGCCCAAACGTCCACGTACAGTTACACCGAACGCAAGCGCATCCGAAAGAATTTCGGCAATCGCGACAGCGTCGTCGAAATCCCCTACCTGCTGCAGATGCAGAAAGACGCGTACACCGCGTTCCTGCAGGCCGGCATTGCACCCCAGAAGCGCACCGTGGAAGGCCTGCAGGCTGCATTCGACGCTGCCTTCCCGATCGTCTCGCACAACGGTTTCGTCGAGATGAAGTTCCTCGAGTACAACCTCGCGAAGCCTGCCTTCGACGTGCGCGAGTGCCAGACCCGCGGGCTGACTTTCGCCTCGGCCGTGCGCGCCAAGGTGCAACTGATCATCTATGACCGCGAATCGTCGACCTCGCAGTCGAAGGTGGTCAAGGAAGTGAAGGAGCAAGAGGTCTACATGGGCGAAGTGCCGCTCATGACCGACAAGGGCTCCTTCATCATCAACGGCACCGAGCGCGTCATCGTGTCGCAGCTGCACCGTTCGCCCGGCGTGTTCTTCGAGCACGACAAGGGCAAGACGCACAGCTCCGGCAAGCTCCTGTTCTCGGCCCGCGTGATTCCCTATCGCGGTTCGTGGCTGGACTTCGAGTTCGACCCGAAGGACATGCTGTACTTCCGCGTCGACCGCCGCCGCAAGATGCCGGTCACGATCCTGCTGAAGGCCATCGGCCTGAACCCGGAATCGATCCTCGCGAACTTCTTCGTGAACGACAACTTCCGTCTGATGGACAGCGGCGCGCAGATGGAGTTCGTCTCCGAGCGCCTGCGCGGTGAAGTCGCGCGTTTCGACATCACCGACAAGTCCGGCAAGGTCGTGGTCGCCAAGGACAAGCGCGTCACCGCGCGCCACACGCGCGAACTCGAGCAGACGGGCACCACGCACATCAGTGTGCCGGAAGACTTCCTGGTCGGCCGCGTGATCGCGCGCAACATCGTCGACGCCGACTCCGGCGAGATCCTGGCCAAAGCCAACGACGAGCTGACCGAAGCGCTCCTGAAGAAGCTGCGCGCCGCCGGCGTGCAGGACGTGCAGGCCATCTACACCAACGAACTCGACCAGGGCGCGTACATCTCGCAGACCCTGCGCATCGACGAGACGGTGGACGAGTTCGCCGCCCGCGTGGCGATCTACCGCATGATGCGCCCCGGCGAGCCGCCGACGGAAGACGCGGTGCAGGCCCTGTTCCAGCGTCTGTTCTACAACCCCGACACCTACGACCTGTCGCGCGTCGGCCGCATGAAGTTCAACGCCAAGGTCGGCCGCGACGAGTCGACCGGCCCGATGGTGCTGACCAACGAGGACATCCTCGCCGTGGTCAAGATCCTGGTGGACCTGCGCAACGGCCGCGGCGAAGTGGACGACATCGACCACCTCGGCAACCGCCGCGTGCGCTGCGTCGGCGAACTGGCCGAGAACCAGTACCGCACCGGCCTCGCCCGCATCGAGAAGGCCGTGAAGGAACGCCTGGGCCAGGCCGAGCAAGAGCCGCTCATGCCGCACGACCTGATCAACAGCAAGCCGATCTCCGCCGCGCTGAAGGAATTCTTCGGCGCCTCGCAGCTGTCGCAGTTCATGGACCAGACCAACCCGCTGTCCGAGATCACGCACAAGCGCCGCGTCTCGGCCCTCGGCCCGGGCGGCCTGACGCGCGAACGCGCCGGCTTCGAAGTGCGCGACGTGCACGTCACGCATTACGGCCGCGTGTGCCCGATCGAAACGCCTGAAGGTCCGAACATCGGCCTGATCAATTCGCTGGCGCTCTACGCGCGCTTGAACGAATACGGCTTCATCGAGACGCCGTACCGCCGCGTGATCGACGGCAAGGTCACGAACGAGATCGACTACCTGTCGGCCATCGAAGAAGGCAAGTATGTGATCGCGCAGGCCAACGCCGCGCTCGACAAGGACGGCCGCCTCACGGGCGACCTGGTGTCGGCGCGCGAAACCGGCGAATCGATCCTGGTCAGCGCCGAGCGCGTGCAGTACATGGACGTGTCGCCGGCGCAGATCGTGTCGGTGGCCGCGTCGCTGGTGCCCTTCCTCGAGCACGACGATGCGAACCGCGCGCTCATGGGCGCCAACATGCAGCGCCAGGCCGTGCCGGTGCTGCGTCCCGAAAAGGCCTTCGTCGGTACCGGCATCGAGCGCGTCTCCGCGGTCGACTCGGGCACCGTGGTCACGGCCACCCGCGGCGGCATCGTCGACTATGTCGACGCCACCCGCATCGTGGTGCGCGTGAACGATGCCGAAGCGGCGGCCGGTGAAGTCGGTGTCGACATCTACAACCTGATCAAGTATCAGCGTTCGAACCAGAACACCAACATCCACCAGCGTCCGATCGTCAAGCGCGGCGACAAGATCGCCAAGGGCGACGTGGTGGCCGACGGCGCATCCACCGACCTCGGCGAGCTGGCCCTCGGCCAGAACATGCTGGTCGCGTTCATGCCCTGGAACGGCTACAACTTCGAAGACTCGATCCTGATCAGCGAACGCGTGGTGGCCGAAGACCGCTACACCTCGATCCACATCGAGGAACTGGTGGTGATGGCCCGCGACACCAAGCTCGGTGCCGAGGAAATCACGCGCGACATTCCGAACCTGGCCGAGCAGCAGCTCAACCGCCTGGACGAGTCGGGGATCATCTACGTCGGCGCCGAAGTGCAGCCGGGCGACACGCTGGTCGGCAAGGTCACGCCCAAGGGCGAAACCACGCTGACGCCTGAAGAGAAGCTGCTGCGCGCGATCTTCGGCGAGAAGGCTTCCGACGTGAAGGACACTTCGCTGCGCGTCGACCAGGGCTCGCAAGGCACCGTGATCGACGTCCAGGTGTTCACCCGCGAAGGCATCACGCGCGACAAGCGCGCCCAGCAGATCATCGACGACGAGCTCAAGCGCTTCCGCCTCGACCTGAACGACCAGCTTCGCATCGTCGAAGCCGACGCCTTCGACCGGATCGAGAAGCTGCTGGTCGGCAAGGCCGCCAACGGCGGCCCGAACAAGCTGGCCAAGGGCACCAAGCTGGACAAGGCCTACCTCTCGTCGATCGAGAAGTTCCACTGGTTCGACATCCGCCCGGCGGACGACGACGTGGCGTCGCAGCTCGAGTCGATCAAGAACTCGCTCGAGCAGACGCGCCACAGCTTCGACCTCGCCTTCGAAGAAAAGCGCAAGAAGCTCACGCAGGGCGACGAGCTGCCCGCGGGCGTGCTCAAGATGGTCAAGGTCTACCTGGCCGTCAAGCGCCGCCTGCAGCCCGGCGACAAGATGGCCGGCCGCCACGGCAACAAGGGTGTGGTGTCGAAGATCGTTCCGGTCGAAGACATGCCTCACATGGCCGACGGCACGCCGTGCGACATCTGCCTGAACCCGCTGGGCGTGCCTTCGCGGATGAACGTGGGCCAGGTGCTCGAAGTGCATCTGGGCTGGGCCGGCAAGGGCATCGGCCAGCGCATCGGCGACATGCTGCAGGCCGAGGCCAAGGTGGCCGAGCTGCGCAAGTTCATGGACCAGCTCTACAACGGCTCGGGCCGCAAGGAAGACCTCAGCAAGCTGAGCGATGCCGACGTGCTCGAAATGGCCGGAAACCTGTCGACCGGCGTGCCCTTCGCGACCCCCGTGTTCGATGGCGCTTCGGAAGAAGAGATCCGCGGCATGCTCAAGCTGGCTTATCCGGAAGAGATCGCCAAGGCCAAGGGCCTCACCGACACCCGCACGCAGGCCTACCTGTTCGACGGCCGCACCGGCGACCAGTTCGAGCGTCCGGTCACGGTCGGCTACATGCACGTGCTCAAGCTGCACCACCTGGTGGACGACAAGATGCACGCCCGCTCGACCGGCCCGTACAGCCTGGTCACCCAGCAGCCGCTGGGCGGCAAGGCACAGTTCGGCGGCCAGCGTTTCGGCGAAATGGAAGTGTGGGCGCTCGAAGCCTACGGCGCCGCCTACGTGCTGCAGGAAATGCTGACGGTGAAGTCCGACGACGTGCAGGGTCGTACCAAGGTCTACGAGAGCATCGTCAAGGGCGAACACTCGATCGAAGCCGGCATGCCGGAATCGTTCAATGTGCTGGTCAAGGAAATTCGTTCCTTGGGCCTCGACATTGAACTGGAACGTTCTTAATTGAGAGGGAAAGAGTCAAATGAAATCGCTACTCGACCTGTTCAAGCAATTCACGCCCGATGAGCATTTCGATGCCATCCGCATCGGCATGGCTTCGCCCGAGAAGATCCGTTCGTGGTCCTTCGGCGAGGTGAAGAAGCCAGAGACCATCAACTACCGGACCTTCAAGCCCGAGCGCGACGGCCTGTTCTGCGCCAAGATCTTCGGGCCGATCAAGGACTACGAGTGCCTGTGCGGCAAGTACAAGCGCCTGAAGCACCGCGGCGTGATCTGCGAGAAGTGCGGCGTTGAAGTCACTCAGACCAAGGTGCGCCGCGAGCGCATGGGTCACATCGACCTGGCCGCGCCCTGCGCCCACATCTGGTTCCTGAAGTCGCTGCCCTCGCGCCTGGGCCTCGTGCTCGACATGACGCTGCGCGACATCGAGCGCGTGCTGTACTTCGAAGCCTACGTGATCACCGACCCCGGCATGACCCCGCTGAAGAAGTTCGGCATCATGTCCGAGGACGACTACGACGCGAAGCGCAAGGAATACGGCGACGAGTTCATCGCCAAGATGGGCGCCGAAGGCATCAAGGACCTGCTGATGGGCATCGAGCTCGACAGCGAGATCGAGAAGCTGCGCGGCGACCTGACCGGCTCCGAAGTCAAGGTCAAGAAGAACTCCAAGCGCCTCAAGGTGCTGGAAGCCTTCCGCAAGTCGGGCATCAAGCCCGAGTGGATGGTGCTCGACGTGCTGCCCGTGCTGCCGCCGGACCTGCGTCCGCTGGTGCCGCTGGACGGCGGCCGCTTCGCGACCTCCGACCTGAACGACCTGTACCGCCGCGTCATCAACCGCAATTCCCGCCTGCGCCGCCTGCTCGAGCTGAAGGCGCCGGAGATCATCGCGCGCAACGAAAAGCGGATGCTGCAGGAAGCCGTCGACAGCCTGCTGGACAACGGCCGCCGCGGCAAGGCCATGACGGGCGCCAACAAGCGCGCGCTCAAGTCGCTGGCCGACATGATCAAGGGCAAGAGCGGTCGCTTCCGCCAGAACCTGCTGGGCAAGCGCGTCGACTACTCGGGCCGTTCGGTCATCGTGGTCGGCCCGACGCTCAAGCTGCACCAGTGCGGCCTGCCGAAGCTGATGGCGCTCGAGCTCTTCAAGCCCTTCATCTTCTCGCGCCTCGAAGCCATGGGCATCGCCACCACCATCAAGGCGGCGAAGAAGGAAGTCGAATCCGGCACGCCGGTGGTGTGGGACATCCTGGAAGAGGTGATCAAGGAGCACCCGGTGATGCTCAACCGCGCACCGACCCTGCACCGCCTCGGCATCCAGGCCTTCGAGCCGATCCTGATCGAAGGCAAGGCGATCCAGCTGCACCCGCTGGTTTGTGCGGCCTTCAACGCCGACTTCGACGGCGACCAGATGGCCGTCCACGTGCCGCTGTCGGTGGAAGCGCAGATGGAAGCCCGCACGCTGATGCTGGCCTCCAACAACGTGCTGTTCCCGGCCAGCGGCGAGCCCTCGATCGTGCCGTCGCAGGACGTGGTGCTGGGCCTCTACTACACGACCCGCGAGCGCATCAACGGCAAGGGCGAGGGCCTGATCTTCTCCGACATCGGTGAAGTGCAGCGCGCGCTCGACGCCAACGTGGTCGAGCTCACCGCCAAGGTCAGCGTGCGCATCACCGAGTACACGAAGGACAAGGAATCGGGCGAGTTCACGCCCAAGACCGAACTCGTCGATACGACCGTGGGCCGCGCGCTGCTGTCCGAGATCCTGCCCAAGGGCCTGCCGTTCTCGAACATCAACAAGGCGCTGAAGAAGAAGGAAATCTCCAAGCTCATCAACGTCTCGTTCCGCAAGTGCGGCCTGAAGGAGACCGTGGTCTTCGCCGACAAGCTGCTGCAGAACGGCTTCCGCCTGGCGACCAAGGCCGGCATCTCGATCGCCATCGACGACATGCTGGTGCCGGCCGAGAAGCACGGCATCATCGAGCGCTCGGCCAAGGAAGTGAAGGAGATCGAGCAGCAGTACGTCTCGGGCCTGGTGACTTCCGGCGAACGCTACAACAAGGTGGTGGACATCTGGGGCAAGGCCGGCGACGAGGTGTCGAAGGTCATGATGGCCAAGCTCTCGAAAGAGAAGGTCACCGACCGCCACGGCAAGGAAGTGGAGCAGGAGTCCTTCAACTCCATCTACATGATGGCCGACTCGGGCGCCCGCGGTTCCGCCGCGCAGATCCGCCAGGTCGCCGGCATGCGGGGCCTGATGGCCAAGCCCGACGGCTCCATCATCGAGACGCCGATCACCGCGAACTTCCGCGAAGGCCTGAACGTGCTGGAGTACTTCATCTCCACCCACGGTGCCCGAAAGGGTCTGGCCGACACCGCGCTGAAGACCGCGAACTCCGGCTACCTGACGCGCCGACTGGTCGACGTGACCCAGGACCTGGTCGTGATCGAGCAGGATTGCGGCACGCACGAAGGCGCAGCGATGCGCGCGATCGTCGAAGGCGGTGAAGTCATCGAGTCGCTGCGCGAGCGCATCCTCGGCCGTACTGCGGCCGAAGATGTGCTGCATCCCGAAACGCGTGCCGTGCTGGCCAAGGCCGGCGACATGCTCGACGAGGACGTGATCGAGGTGCTCGAAGCCGAAGGCGTCGACGAAGTCAAGGTGCGCACGGCACTCACCTGCGCGACCCGCTTCGGCATCTGCGCCAAGTGCTACGGCCGCGACCTCGGCCGCGGCGGCCTGGTCAACAACGGCGAGGCGGTCGGCGTGATCGCGGCCCAGTCGATCGGCGAACCCGGCACGCAGCTCACGATGCGCACCTTCCACATCGGTGGTGCGGCTTCGCGTGCGGCGGTGGCTTCGAGCGTCGAGGCCAAGTCCAACGGCGTGATCGGCTTCAACGCCACGATGCGCTACGTGACCAACAGCAAGAACGAGCTGGTCGTGATCGCGCGTTCGGGCGAGATCGTCATCCATGACGAGCACGGCCGCGAGCGCGAACGCCACAAGGTGCCGTACGGCGCCACGCTGGCGGTCAAGGCCGACCAGCAGGTCAAGGCCGGCCAGGTGCTGGCCAACTGGGATCCGCTGACGCGCCCGATCATCACGGAGTTCGCCGGCAAGACCAAGTTCGAGAACGTCGAGGAAGGCCTCACGGTCGCGAAGCAGGTCGACGAGGTCACGGGCCTGTCGACGCTGGTGGTGATCGATCCGAAGCGCCGCGGCGCAGCCAAGGTCGTGCGTCCGCAGGTGAAGCTGGTCGACGCCACGGGCAACGAGGTCAAGATCCCCGGCACCGACCACTCGGTGACCATCGGCTTCCCGATCGGTTCGCTGGTGCAGATCCGCGACGGCCAGGACGTGGGCCCCGGCGAGGTGCTGGCGCGCATTCCGGTCGAAGGCCAGAAGACCCGCGACATCACCGGCGGTCTGCCGCGCGTGGCCGAGCTGTTCGAGGCGCGTTCGCCGAAGGACAAGGGCATGCTGGCCGAGATGACCGGTACCGTGTCGTTCGGCAAGGAGACCAAGGGCAAGATCCGCCTGCAGATCACCGACCCCGAAGGCAAGGTCTGGGAAGACCTGGTGCCGAAGGAGAAGAACATCCTGGTGCACGAAGGCCAGGTGGTGAACAAGGGCGAAAGCGTGGTCGACGGCCCGGCGGATCCGCAGGACATCCTGCGCCTGCTGGGTTCCGAAGAACTCGCGCGCTACATCGTGGACGAAGTGCAGGACGTGTACCGCTTGCAGGGCGTGAAGATCAACGACAAGCACATTGAGGTGATCGTTCGCCAGATGCTGCGCCGCGTCGTGGTCGAGAACCCGGGCGACACCAACTACATCGCCGGCGAACAGGTCGAACGCAGCGAAATGCTCAACACCAACGACGCCCTGCGCGCCGCTGACAAGCTGCCCGCCACGTTCACCAACCTGTTGCTCGGTATCACGAAGGCATCGCTCTCGACCGACAGCTTCATCAGCGCCGCATCGTTCCAGGAAACGACGCGCGTGCTGACCGAAGCCGCGATCATGGGCAAGCGCGACGAGCTGCGCGGCTTGAAGGAAAACGTCATCGTCGGCCGCCTGATTCCCGCGGGCACCGGCATGGCGTATCACCAGGCACGCAAGGTCAAGGACGCGATGGACGAGGCCGAGCGCCGCGCGATCGCCGAGGCGGAAGCCGCCGACCTGGCCGCCAGCCCTTCGACCGACGATGCGACCACGGCCGACGCCAGCGAAGGCGCCGCGACCGAATAAATAACTGGTTAGCATCACCGGCATGACCGGTACCCATCGCCCCCCTTCCGCCCGCGGATGGGGGGCTTTTTCATGAGCGACATGCCCGATTCGCTGCCGTATTGGATCGTCGGCGCGGTGGCGCTGTTCTGGTTCGTCGGCGCCTACAACCGCATCGTGCGCCTGCGTTCGGCGGCGCTGCAGGCCTATGCGGCGCTCGACGCGGCGCTGGTGCGGCAGCTCGATTTCGTGCAGGCGCGCGTGGCCGAAGCGGTGCCTGCGCCTGCGCCGGCAGTGCCCAAGGGCGCGACGGCCGACGCCTCGCTGCAGGCGGCCGCCAGCCAGCTGGTGACCCTGCTTGCCGCCACGCGCCTCAAGCCGCTCGATCCGGCCGGCATCGGCGCGCTGGCCACCGCCTTGCATGTCATGCTCGGCGCCTGGCAGCGGCTGCATCCCGATGCGGTGGTCAGTTTCGAGGCCGACGGTACCCTGTCGCGACCCGCGCCGCTCGCGGCCAGGGAAGACGCGGCCGCCGGCTCGGCGCCGATCGCCTGGCCCGAGCCCTCGGCTGCGGCCGAAATCGCCCGCAACCAGTTCAACCTGGCCGTGACGCAGTACAACGCGGCCATCGCCCAGTTCCCGGCGCTGCTGGTGGCGTGGATCATGCAGCTGCGACCGGCAGCGCCCTTGCGCTGATCCTGCGTTCTTTCCTCATCGACACCAAGTTGGCAGACCTTCCAGACCCCATCCGCGCTCCGTCGCCCGTTTCGCCGCCGTTGTGGCGCCAGTTGCAGCTCACCGCCGTCGCGCTCGCCTCGATCCGCAGCGGCGTCTCGGGCTCGGTGGCCTTCGAGGCCGTCGATCCGGCCTTGCGGCCGGGCGTCCAGGCGCTGGGCTTCCAGGTGCTGCGCTGGCTCGGCCGGGCCGAGGCCCTGCGACGCCAGCTGGCCAAGCGCACGCCGCCGCCGGCGGCCGATGCCTTGCTCTGCACCGCGCTCGCGCTGGCCTGGGATGCCGCGCTGTCGCCCTACGAGCCGTTCACGCTTGTCGATCAGGCGGTCGAGGCCGCCAAGCGCAACCCCGGCACGCGTGCCCAGGCCAGCTTCATCAATGCCTGCCTGCGCCGCTTTCTGCGCGAACGCGATGAGCTGGTTGCGGCCACCGAGCGCGAGCCGGTCGCGCAATGGAACCATCCGCGCTGGTGGATCGAGCGCCTGCGGCGCGACCATCCGCGCGACTGGCAACGCGTGCTGGCGGCTGACAACACCCAGGGGCCGATGACGCTGCGCGTCAACACGCGCAAGACCGATGTGGCCGCCTACCGGCGCGCCCTGGAAGCCGTGAACCTGCAGGCCGTTCCCGTGGCGGCCAGCGGCCTGCAGTTGCTGGGCGCGCGGCCGGTCCAGGCGCTGCCGGGCTTTGCCGAGGGCGAATGCTCGGTGCAGGATGCGGCGGCCCAGCTGGCCGCGCCCCTTCTGCTCGAAGGACTGCAAGGCGCCGCGCCGCTGCGGGTGCTCGACGCCTGTGCGGCGCCGGGCGGCAAGACCGCCCACCTGCTCGAAGTGGCGGGACCGGATGCGATCGAGCTCACGGCACTCGAAATCGATGCCGGGCGCAGCCGGCGCATCGACGAGACGCTGGCCAGGCTCGGCCTGGCTGCCAAGGTCCTCGTCGCCGATGCCGCGCGGCCGAAGCAGTGGTGGGACGGCCAAGCCTTCGACGCCATCCTGCTCGACGCGCCTTGTACCGCCTCGGGCATCGTGCGGCGCCATCCCGACGTGCGCTGGCTGCGGCGCGAGAGCGATACCGAGCAGCTGGCGCTCCAGCAGGCGATGCTGCTGGCCGCCCTGTGGCCCCTGGTCCGGTCGGGCGGACGTTTGTTGTACTGCACCTGTTCGGTCTTCCGCGAAGAGGGGACGCACCAGATCGATGCGTTCCTTGCACACAACACCGACGCCCGTTTGCTGCCCTCGCCGGGGCATTTGCTGCCGCAAAGCGGGGGGATTGCCCGTGGCGTCCCGGACAATGCCTTGGGTGACCACGACGGATTTTTCTACGCCTTGCTCGAAAAGCAGCCGCGCTGAACGGCGGGGTTCGGTCTGGCTCGCCGCGCTGGCGGTCCTCGCCCTCCTTCTGGCGTGGATGCCGGCCCTGGCGCAGTCGCGCAGCGCCACGGTCAGCCAGCTCCGGCTCGAGCAGGCCGACGACGGTGTCTACCTCAGCGCTCAGGTGCAGTTCGAACTGCCGGGACTGGTCGAGGAGGTGCTCGACAAGGGGATCGCGATCTATTTCGTGGCCGACGCCGAGCTCTACCGGGAGCGCTGGTACTGGACCGACCTCAAGGTGGCGCAGGCCACGCGCCACATGCGGCTCGCCTACCAGCCGCTCACGCGCCGCTGGCGGCTCAACGTCTCTCCGGTGCCGATCACGAACGCGGGCTTCGGCGTTTCGCTGAACCAGAATTTCGACACCCTCGAGGACGCGCTCGAAGGCGTGCGGCGTGTGGGCCGGCTGCGGCTGGGCGACATCGCCGAGATCGGTGACGATCACGTGCATCCCGTGAGCTTCCGCTTCCGGCTCGACACCTCGCAGCTGCCGCGGCCCTTCCAGATCGGCGTGGTCGGCCAGGCCGACTGGAACATCTCGGCCGAGCGCAGCGCACGCCTGCCGCTGGAGAAGGCCAAGTGAGTACCGATCCACGCGGCGGCGCAGCAGGGGCGCCGCCACCGCGCCGCCGTTCCCGCGCCATGCGCTGGGCGATCGGGGTCGGCGCCTTCCTGGTCACTGCCATCGGCCTGGTGCTGATGTTCCTGCTCGCGCAGTCCACCAACAACCGTGCCTTCTACGAGGAGAACTACGCGCGTCTGTTCGGCATCAACGTGGTGGTCGCGGTGGTGCTGCTGCTGGTCCTCGGATGGGTCGCGTTCCGGCTGCTGCGGCGCCTGCGCCAGGGCAAGTTCGGCAGCCGCCTCCTGATCAAGCTGGCCGCCATCTTCGCGCTCGTGGGCGTGGTGCCCGGCGCGCTGGTGTACCTCGTCTCCTACCAGTTCGTTGCGCGCTCGATCGAGAGCTGGTTCGACGTCAAGGTCGAAGGCGCGCTCGACGCCGGCCTGAACCTGGGTCGCGCCACGCTGGACTCGCTGTCCGACGACCTGGTGAGCAAGGTGCGCAGCGCGAGCAACCAGCTGGCCGAAGTGCCCGACGCGAGAGCGGGCCTGGTGCTCGAACGCATCCGCGACCAGCTCGGCGCCACCGACGTGGTGCTCTGGACCGGCAACGGCCAACTGGTGGCCGGCGCGGGCGCTTCCCGCTTCCAGCTCAATCCCGAACGGCCCACGCCGCAGCAGTTCCGTCAGGTGCGCGCCGACCGCGCGATCGCGCACATCGAAGGCCTCGACGAGACGCCCGCACCCGGCGCCGCGCCGCCGCCGCCCGCCAGCGTGCGGGCGCTCGCGCTGGTGCAAAGGCCGGGCTTCGAATTCAACACCGAGCCGCGCTTCCTGCAGGTCACGCAGCCGCTGCCGCCGGCGGTGGTGGCCAACGCGCTGGCCGTGCAGGAAGCCAACCGCGAGTACCAGGAAAGAGCGCTGGCGCGCGAAGGGCTGCGCCGCATGTACATCGGCACGCTCACGCTGACGCTGTTCCTCGCCGTGTTCGGCGCGGTGCTGCTCGCGGTGCTGTTCGGCAACCAGCTCGCCCGCCCGCTCCTGGTGCTGGCCGAGGGCGTGCGGCAGGTGGCCGGTGGCGATCTGCGCCCCACCGCGGTACTGCAGGGCAAGGACGAGCTGGGCGGCCTCACGCGCTCCTTCGCCGTCATGACGCAGCAGCTGGCCGATGCGCGCGGTGCGGTCGAAAAGACCATGGGCGAACTCGATGCGGCGCGCGCCAACCTGCAGACCATCCTGGACAACCTGACCTCGGGCGTGATCGTGCTCGATCCCCAGGGCACCATCCTGTCGACCAACCCGGGCGCCACGCGCGTGCTGCGCGCGCCGCTCGCGGCCTACGAAGGCCAGTTGCTGGCCGACGTGCCCGGCCTCGCCGAGTTCGGGCAGAGCGTGCAGCAGCAGTTCGACGAGTTCCAGGTCGAGCGCCTGCAGCACGGCCTCGACCACTGGCAGCATGCCTTCGAGCTGCATGCGAGCGGGGAGGGCATGTCGCAGGACGCCATCAACATCGTCGCGCGCGGCGCGGAGCTGCCGGGCGATGCCAGGCTCTTGGTGTTCGACGACATCTCCGAGATCGTGTCGGCCCAGCGTGCCCAGGCCTGGGGCGAGGTGGCGCGGCGCCTGGCGCACGAGATCAAGAACCCGCTGACGCCGATCCAGCTCTCGGCCGAGCGCCTCGAAATGAAGCTCACCGGCAAGGTCCCGCCGGCCGAGGAAGCGGTGCTCGCCAAGTCGGTCAAGACCATCGTCGACCAGGTGGACGCGATGAAGCGCCTGGTCAACGAATTCCGCGACTATGCGCGCCTGCCCGCGGCCGACCTGAAGCCGGTGGACCTCAATGCGCTGGTGGCCGACGTGTTGCAGCTCTATGGCGGGGAGAACGCGCCCATCGCGCTGCGCTCCGAACTGGACGAGCGCTGCCCGCCGATCCGCGGCGATGCGCAGCAGATCCGGCAGGTCGTTCACAACCTGTTGCAAAACGCGCAGGACGCGGCCGAGGCTGCCGCCAGCGGCAGCGAGCGGGCCGGCGAGGTCGTCATCCGCACGCGGCTCGGCGACTCGGGCCAGCGCGTGCGCCTCACGGTGCAGGACAACGGGCCGGGTTTCGCCGAGAACATCCTCAAGCGGGCCTTCGAGCCCTACGTCACGACCAAGACCAAGGGCACCGGGCTCGGCCTCGCGGTGGTCAAGAAAATCGCCGACGAGCACGGCGCCCGCATCGAACTTTCGAATCGCATCGTTGATGGGGCTGTGGCTGGCGCACAAGTCTCGTTATCATTCGCGCTGGCAGGCGAGGCGCAGGGAGCGCTCGCACACACCGAAGATTCGAGGTCGCCGTCCGCCTGAGCGCTCCTGCAGTGCGCGCGGGCCGGCAAGCGAGCCCTCTCTATCTACACAGGCGCACAACACAAGCATTCATGGCAAACATCCTCGTGGTCGACGACGAGCTGGGCATTCGGGACCTGCTCTTCGAAATTCTCAATGACGAAGGCCACAACGTGGAACTCGCCGAGAACGCGGCCGAAGCGCGCGCAGCACGGCAGCGCGCGCGCCCGGACCTGGTCCTGCTCGACATCTGGATGCCCGACACCGACGGCGTCACGCTGCTCAAGGAATGGTCCACCGCCGGTCTGCTGAGCATGCCGGTCGTCATGATGAGCGGGCACGCCACCATCGACACCGCGGTCGACGCCACGCGCATCGGCGCCTTTGCCTTCCTCGAAAAACCCATCACCTTGCAGAAGCTGCTGAAAGCGGTCGAGCAGGGACTTGCGCGCGAAAGCGCACGCCGCGCCGCGGCGAGCGTGGTGCCGGCCGCCGCCAACAATCTCTCCGCGGTGGTCACCACGATCGGCGAGAACGCGCTGGTTCCATCGGCGCCGCAAATACCTGCGGTCGACACCGGCCCGCAATCCACGCAGAGCTTCGACCTCGACCGTCCGCTGCGCGACGCGCGCGACGGATTCGAGAAAGCGTACTTCGAATTCCATCTCGCGATGGAGAACGGCTCGATGACGCGCGTGGCCGAGAAGACGGGCCTCGAACGCACCCACCTCTACCGCAAGCTCAAGCAACTTGGCGTCGACCTGTCGAGAGGCCGCCGAGGCACTGTATAATTGCGGGCTGCACACCAAGGCCCGGTACTCAGTTGAGTCACACAAGACCAGCTGATCAGCCGCAAGTCGAGGCGTACATGGCCCGGTAGCTCAGTTGGTAGAGCAGCGGATTGAAAATCCGCGTGTCGGTGGTTCGATTCCGCCCCAGGCCACCACCCCCTCTTCTCGTACGATCCCAAGACAGCTCAAGAGTCCTTGTAAATCGAGGACTTAGCCTGAAAAGGCGGCTCAGGCGGTATCGTCAAATCCCACAGCGTCCCGTTTCTTGCGCAGCGAGAGCCTAAAGCATCAATGTTGTCTTGCGAAGCGCCGACGTGAACGCGCATTGGAGAGCAGTTGACGTCGCTGCGGCTGGCTGAGCGCAGCAGCTAGGGTTCGGACCGTAGAGGGCCGTCGCGATTCCTGGGCCCACTGCCGTCGGTCAGCCATCGAAATTGGCTGGCTCAAAGCGTCATTGCAACGGGCCGGCTACCTGGGAAGGATGCGACACGGATTGCATTGGCGGCGTTAAGCCGCGGATGCGTCTCCTCGCCCCACAGGTGTAGCGCAAGGCCCCGCGCAGCCGAAGAAGTACGAAAGCGTCGCGGTGTCGGTGGCCCGCAACCCGTTTGACGATCCCCAATCGTTGGACGACTCGGCGCTGCGGCCAGCGTTTTCAGTCAGGCGTCTTTGGCCGCGCGTTTGACAGTAGCCAGAAGAGCCCCGGCACCCATGAAGGTGAGACCTGATAGTCGGTTGAAGAGCTTGGCTCGCCCTTTGACCCGCAACCATGGCGCAACACGCGAGGCAAACGTGGCGTAGAACATGAGCCAGAACAGCTCGAAGCACACGAATGTGCCCCCGAGAAGCAGGAACTGCGGAAGCTGAGGCGCGGCCGGATCGATGAACTGAGGGAAGAACGCCGTGAAGAACAGCAATGCCTTCGGATTGCTCGCGCCGACCAGCAAACCCTTGACGTAGAGCGCCAGGCGGCTTGCTCGGCTAGCGACCTGGGACGGAAGGTCAAAACTCGATGTCGTGGACCGCAGCGTGCCGATGCCGATGTAGAGGAGGTAGCCGACGCCAAACCACTTGATCGCGTGGAACAGCGTCTCGGACGCGGCAAGCGCCGCGCCTACGCCGACGGCAGAGCACGTCATGATGCCGACCACCGCTGTGACGCTGCCGATGGCCGAAAAGAATGTGCGTCGCGCACCATGGTTGACTGCGTTGGTGACGCACATCAGGACGCTGGGGCCGGGCGTTACGGTCAGAACAAAGACAGCTGCGACATACAGCAACCATGTTTGGAGGGACATGCAGATTCCTAGCGAATGAAGAGGACTTCTCCGTCCCGAACTGGCCGCGATGCGGCAACCGGCATCGAAGTGCCGCGATGCGACGTGCGAATTCTCGCCTCCTAAGACCGAACCGGGAAATTTCAGCGGGCTGCTGTTGCAGATCTACCGCGCGGCGCAGGAGCTGGCCAAGGCTGCGAGGTCTACTCGGCCGCGACATAGTCCGGGTACTGACGGCAGATCTCGTCCACCGCGCTGAGCGTGCCCGACAGGTGCTTGCGTAACGCGGCCTGGGCGGCGGTCGGGTCCTTCGCTTCGATGCCGCGCACGATGGCGCGGTGGTCGCGCAGGATCGCCTCGGTCTTGCCGGCAGTGGGCAAGTGCAGGAGGCGCAGCCGGTCCACGTGGCCCGAGACGCGGCCCACCAGCTCCCACAGGTCGGGCACGCCGCCGGCTTCGTACATCAGGCGATGGAAGGCGCGGTCGGCGCCGACGAAGTCGCCGTAGCGCTGTGCCGCCGACAGCGCTGCCTGCCGGGCGATGGTGGCCTTCATCTGCTCGACCAGCCCCGCGGGCGCGTCCAGCGCGAGCTGGTGTACCAACTCCAGCTCGATGGAGCGGCGCAGGAAATGCGCCTGGCGCGCCGCCGCGATGTCGATGCGGCTGACCAGCGTGGCGTGCTGCGGGAACACGTCCACCAGTCCTTCTTCGCTGAGGCGCAGCAGCGCCTCGCGCACCGGCGTCTGGCTCACGCCGAAGTGGTCGGCCAGTTCCTGCCGCGCCAGCACGGTGCCGGGTGCCAGTTCCAGAGAGAGGATGGCGTCGCGCAGTTGCTCCAGCACCTGGGGCGCGGCCAGGCGGGTGCGGTCGAGTCGGATCTTGGGGAGGGCACTCATCGGGGTCGGATTGTGGCATTGACGTACTAATATATTAATGTTTTAATCCCGTCGACGCGACCTGCGGTCCAAGAGACAACCCCCAATGAAACGCCCCTACGAATCGCTGCGCAGCGCCCGCTGGTTCGCGCCCGACGACTTCCGCTCCTTCGGCCACCGCTCGCGCGTGCTGCAGATGGGCTACAGCTATGCCGACTGGATGGGCAAGCCGGTGATCGCCATCGTCAACACCTGGAGCGATGCCAACCAGTGCCACGCGCATTTCAAGCAGCGGGTGGAGGACGTCAAGCGCGGCATTCTGCAGGCGGGCGGCTTCCCGCTGGAACTGCCGGCCATCTCGCTGTCGGAAAGCATGGTCAAGCCCACCACCATGCTCTACCGCAACTTCCTGGCGATGGAAACCGAAGAGCTGCTGCGCAGCCACCCGGTCGACGGCGCGGTGCTGATGGGCGGCTGCGACAAGACCACGCCCGGCCTCACGATGGGGGCCCTCAGCATGGGCATCCCCTTCATCTACCTGCCGGCCGGGCCCATGCTGCGCGGCAACTGGAAGGGCAAGGTGTTGGGCTCGGGCTCCGACGCCTTCAAGTACTGGGACGAGCGCCGCGCCGGCCGGCTCGGCGAGCAGGCCTGGGCCGAGATGGAAGCCGGCATCGCCCGCAGCCATGGCACCTGCATGACCATGGGCACGGCCGCCACCATGATGGGCATCGCCGAGGCGGTGGGCCTGAGCCTGCCGGGCGCCTCCAGCATTCCCGCGGCCGACGCCAACCACATCCGCATGAGCGCCGACTGCGGCCGCCGCATCGTCGAGATGGTGTGGGAAGACCTCACGCCCGCGAAGATGCTCACGCGCGCCAGCTTCGAGAACGGCATCGCCTGCGCGATGGCCATGGGCTGCAGCACCAACGCCATCGTGCACCTGATCGCGATGTCGCGCCGCGCCGGCCATGCGGTGAGCCTGGATGACTTCGATGCCTTCAGCCGCCGCGTGCCCGTCATCGCCAACATCCGGCCCAGCGGCGACGCCTACCTGATGGAGGACTTCTTCTACGCCGGCGGCCTGCCCGCGATGCTGGAGCGCATCCGCGGCCACCTGCACACCGAGGCGCTCACCGTCAACGGCCGCACCCTCGGCGAGAACATCGAAGGCGCCGAGGTCTATGACGACGATGTCATCCGTCCGCTCGCCAACCCCATCTATGCGGAAGGCGCACTCGCCGTGCTGCGCGGCAACCTGGCGCCCGACGGTGTGGTGATCAAGCCCAGCGCCTGCGCGCCGCACCTCCTGCAGCACAGCGGCCGCGCGCTGGTGTTCGACGACTACCCGGCGCTCAAGAAGGCGGTGGAGGACCCCGAACTCGACGTGACGGGCGACGACATCCTGGTGCTGCGCAACGCCGGCCCGCGCGGTGCCGGCATGCCGGAGTGGGGCATGCTGCCGATCCCGACCAAGCTGCTCAAGCAGGGCGTCAAGGACATGCTGCGCTTGTCCGATGCGCGCATGAGCGGCACCAGCTACGGCGGCTGCCTGCTGCACTGCTCGCCCGAGGCGGCCATCGGCGGCCCGCTGGCGCTGGTGAAGACCGGCGACCGCATCAGCGTGGACGTGCCGGCGCGGCGCATCCACCTTGAGGTCAGCGACGAGGAACTCGCGCTCCGCAAGGCCGGATGGACGCCGCCGCCGCCGCGCTACGAGCGCGGCTACGGCTGGATGTTCGGCCGCCACATCAAGCAGGCCAATGAAGGCTGCGACTTCGACTTCCTGGAAACCGGCTTCGGCAAGCCGGTGCCCGAGCCCGACATCTTCTGATCAGCCTTTAAACCCCACCTTCTTTCGAGAACGGAGACCCTACGTGAATCCCGCCACCCGCGAGCAGCTCATGAAGGTGAGCACCGCCACCCTGTGCACGGCCCTGTTCAAACGCGGCCTGCGCAACCAATTCATCCAGGACGTGCGACCGCTCAACCCGGCCTTGCCCAACATGGTGGGCGAGGCCTTCACGCTGCGCTACATGCCGGCGCGCGAAGACCTGAACCCGATCAGCGTCTTCCTCGACCGCAACCATCCGCAGCGCCAGGCGGTGGAGCAATGTCCCGAAGGCGCCGTGCTGGTGATCGACAGCCGCAAGGACGCGCGCGCCGCCTCGGCCGGCGGCATCCTGGTCACGCGGCTGATGAAGCGCGGCACCGCCGGCGTGGTGACCGACGGCGGCTTCCGCGACAGCCCCGACATTGCGAAGCTCGGCTTCCCGGCCTACCACTGCCGCCCCAGCGCGCCGACCAACCTCACGGTGCACCAGGCCATCGACATCAACGTGCCCATCGGCTGCGGCGACGCGCCGGTGTTTCCCGGTGACGTGATCGTGGGCGATGCCGAAGGCGTGATCGTCATCCCGGCCCACCTGGCCGACGAGATCGCCGCCGAAGCGATCGAGATGACGGCCTTCGAAGACTTCGTGCAGGAAAAGGTGCTCGAAGGCCGCTCCATCCTCGGCCTGTACCCGCCCACCGACGAACAGAGCCGCGCCGACTTCGCAGCCTGGCGCCAGGCCAAAGGCCGCTGAGGTCTTTTCCTTTTTTCACCCCCGAGGAGACAAACCATGCGCTTCACCCGCCGCGCCGCCGCGCTGCTTCTGGCCGCGCTCGCCCCTGTGGCCGCCTGGGCCCAGGCACCCGAATGGCCGGGCGCCAAGCCCATCGTCTACGTCGTGCCCTTCACGGCCGGCGGCTCCACCGACATCGTCGGCCGCACGCTGGCCCAGAAGCTGAGCGAAAGCCTCAAGCAATCGGTGGTGGTCGAGAACAAGCCCGGCCAGGCCGGCGGCATCGGTGCTGCCTACGTGGCCAAGGCCGCGCCCGACGGCTACACCCTCTTCGGCGGCACCATCAGCACGCATGCCATCAACGCCAGCCTCTACAAGAAGCTGCCCTACGACCCGATGAAGGACTTCGAGCCGGTCTCGCTGGTCGCGCGCCTGCCCAACGTGCTGATCGTCAACAGCCAGCTCGGCGTGAACTCGGTGGCCGAACTGGTGGCGCTCTTGAAAAAGGACGAGAGCAAGCGCAGCTTCGCGTCATCCGGCGCCGGCACCTCCACCCACCTGGCCGGCGAGATGTTCGCCGACCTGATCGGCGTGAAGCTCACCCATGTGCCGTATAAGGGCACGCCGCCGGCCATGACCGACGTGGCCGCGGGGCTGGTGCCCTTCATGTTCGATCAGGTGACGGCGGCGCTGCCGCTGGTCAAGAGCGGCAAGCTCAAGCTGCTGGCCGTGACCACCGGCAAGCGCATCGCGCTCGCGCCCGAGCTGCCGACCATGATCGAATCGGGCATTCCCGGCTTCGAGATGTCGTCGTGGCAGGCGGTGTACGCGCCCAAGGGCACACCCAAACCGATCGTGCAGCGCCTCAACGCCGAGATCGTCAAGGCGCTCAAGCAGCCCGACGTGCAGGCCAAGCTCTCGGACCAACTGGCGATGGAAATCGTGGGCAGCACGCCCGAAGAACTGCGCGAGCACATGGCCCGCGAGATCCCGCGCTGGGCCGAACTGGTGAAGAAGTCCGGCGCGACGGCGGACTGATCCGAATCAACCGCGATCAGTGATCGTGGTGCAGGTAGGCCGCCTGCCGCGGCAGCCGCCAGCTCACGAAGAAGGCGATCGCCATCATCGCTGTCACGTACCAGAAGAAGCTCGATTCGTGGCCCAGCGACTTGAGGCCCAGGGCCACGTATTCGGCCGAGCCGCCGAAGATCGCGTTGGCCACCGCGTAGGCCAGGCCGACTCCGAGGGCGCGCACTTCGGGCGGGAACATCTCGGCCTTCACGATGCCGCTGATCGATGTGTAGAAGCTCACGATCGCCAGCGCCACGATGATCAGCACAAAGGCGAGCCCCGGGCTCGTCACGCTTTGCAGCGCAGTGAGGATCGGCACGGTGGCCAGCGCGCCGAGTCCACCGAACAGCAGCATGTTGTTGCGCCGGCCGATGCGGTCCGACAGCGCGCCGAAGACCGGCTGCATGCACATGTAGACGAAGAGGGCGCAGGTCATCACGTAGCTGGTGGTCTTGATCGGCAGGCCGACCGTGTTGACCAGGTACTTCTGCATGTAGGTGGTGAAGGTGTAGAAGATCAGCGAGCCGCCCGCGGTGAAGCCCAGCACCGTGAAGAAGGCCGCCTTGTGGTGGCGGAACAGGCCCGCGAGCGTGCCGGCCTCCTTGTTGCTGCGGCTCTCGGTGCTCGAAGTCTCGTGCAACTGCCGGCGCAGCTGCATCGCGACCACGGCGGTGATGGCGCCGATCACGAAGGGAATACGCCAGCCCCAGGCCTTGAGTTCGGCCTCGCTCAGCAGCTGTTCGAGAACCACGATCACCAGCACCGCGAGCAGCTGGCCGCCGATCAGCGTGACGTACTGGAAGGACGAGAAGAAGCCGCGCTGGCCGCGCAGCGCCACCTCGCTCATGTAGGTGGCGGTGGTGCCGTACTCGCCGCCGACCGAAAGTCCCTGAAACAGACGCGCGACCAGCAGCAGCGCTGGCGCCCAGGCGCCGATGCTGTCATAGGTCGGCAGACAGGCGATCGCCAGCGAGCCCGCGCACATCATCGTGACGGAGATCACCATCGAGGTCTTGCGACCCTTGCGGTCCGCGATGCGGCCGAACAGCCAGCCGCCGATCGGCCGCATCAGGAAGCCGGCCGCGAAAACGCCCGCGGTGTTGAGCAGTTGCGCGGTGGGGTCGGATTTCGGGAAGAACGATGCCGCGAAGTAGATCGACGAGAACGCGTAGACGTAGAAGTCGAACCACTCGACCAGATTGCCTGAAGAGGCCCCGACGATGGCGAAGATGCGGTGGCGCTTTTCTTCGGCGGTGTAGTGCTGCGGCACCGTGGCGTCCGCGGCGATGCCCGAAACGGGCGTGACTGCGCTCATGCGAGCCTCCGTGTCTTGGTGTGTTGTACGGGAGAACCCTCATGCTAAGGCCGCCGGCCACCCGGCATCGGCCAGACGCCGCGATGTCCCTAGAAATCGACCAGGCTCAGGCCGATGCTCAGCACGGTGCGCTTGCGGTTGTAGTCGACCAGCGTGTCGCCATAGCCGTGAAACAGCTGCGTGTGGAAGCGCAGGTTGCTCCTGCTCGAGTTGCCGAGGTCCTTGAGCCATTCGAGCCGCATCGAACCGCGCCCGCTCTCGCGCAGGTTGTTGCGCACCGTCAGCCCGAGCGTGTTGTAGGGGTTCAGATTCCAGCGGCCCGTGAGCTCGGCGCGGCCGATGTAGTTGGAGATGTCGGGGTTGTCGTCCTTCGCAGCATCCTCATGCAGGCGCTGCCACACGCGGCCGGTGAGGGTGAAGCGGTCGTCCAGCTCCATGCCGCCCATCAGGTAGACGCGGTTCCAGCTGCGCGAATAAGGCAGGCTCTGGCCGTTCGACTGGTGCACCAGGCCGAGGCCCGCATAGCGCCAGCGCCAGCCGCCCGCCAGCTGCACGTCGGTGGGATAGACATACATCAGTTCCGGCTCGTGGTCGGTGGTGCGGAAGGGCCGCGAGATCGCGCCGTTGAAGAGCTGCCAGGTGGACTGCTGGCTGTAGCCGAACCACAGCGAATCCTTCTTGACCGGATCGTTCAGCGTCAGCATGCCCTGGATCAGCTTGGTGCGCACCGAAAGCCCGATGCGCATCTCGTTGGCCTGGTAGGCGATGTCGCTGCCGTTGTGGCCGGCAGAGGGCGAGGTCGGCGTCTGCGGCTTGTCCTTGGCCGCCGAGGCGGACACGTTGAGCGGCCGGTAGGCGCGGAAGCTGAAGGTGCCGCAGTCGGTGCCATTCTCGAGTTCCCAGAAACGCGAGAGCGCGGAGTACTGGCGGTCGCGGCAGCCTTCTTCGGTGGCGACGGAGACCACGCGCGTGGCGGGCACGGCGGCGTCCACCGGCGCGGGCGGCTGCGTGTTGGCGAGCACGGGCGGCGCCGCCGGTACCGAGGCCGCGGGCAAGGTCTGCTGCTGGGCCCAGCGGTCGAAGCAGGCCAGCCGCGCCTCCTTACTGTCGGCGAGGCGCTGGCACTGCTGCCAGGTCAGCTGCGCTTCGGCCAGCGGGCTCTGCGGTCTCTCTGCAGGTTGCGCGTGCGCGCCTGCGATGCCGAGGCCGGCAAAGAGCGCCGCGAAAGTGGTGGTGCGTGTGTTCATCATTGCCAACTGCCCGTCTTGGTTAGTACAAAAGGACGTGTGCTGTCGTCGGCGGCGTTTCGCCAGGTTCCTTTGAACTCCTTGCCGCAGGATCCGGCCTGCAGCTCGCCGAGCCAGACGCCGCTGATCGCGCGGCCGTCCATCGATTCGTCGATGTTGAGTTGGCCCTCGTCGTCGATGTCGCCCGCGAGCTGCGCGACCGAGCGGCTTGCCGCGCCGCCGTCACGCGTGATGGTGCCGCGCACGCCGGCGTATTCAGGATGCTTGGCGAGTTGCAGCCGCGCGATGCCCGGCACGCCTTCGAAGCGTGCCTCCCATTGGCCATAGAGCGCCTCGACCGGCAGGTCGCGGCCGCTGGCGGGGCATGCCGGCTGGGCTCCGGCGCTGCCGGCGGCAATGCACAAAGCAGTGAGCAGCGCGTGGCACTTCATGGGGCTGCCGCGGCGGCCGCCGCTGCGGCAGCGTTGTCCTGGACCTTGCGCGCGAATTCGGCGCGCAGTGCCTTGAGTTTCTCGCGCGGGTCTTCCTTGATGGTCTTCTTGTCGAGCGCCATCTCGGCGATGAAGCGGCTCGGCTGCGCCGGCACCATCTCGCGGCCCTGCTTGCGTCGCTTGGTCCAGCTCACCGCCAGGCTGCGCTGCGCGCGCGTGATGCCCACGTACATCAGGCGGCGCTCTTCCTGCAGGCGCTGCAGCGTGTCCTCGCTGACCTTCTCCTGCCGGCCGCCGTCGTCGTCGAGCTTGAAGGGCAAGAGCCCCTCGGTCACGCCGATCAGCATCACGTGCGGCCATTCGAGGCCCTTGGCCGCATGCAGCGTGGAGAGCGTGACCACGTTCTGGTCCTTCTCCCGTTCGCTGATGGTGGAGAGCAGCGAGATGGTCTGCGCGACTTCGAGCAGGCTCTTGCGTTCGCTCTCGACCGTCGCTCCGGAGGCATCGTCGATCTGCCCGCCGCAGCGCTGCGACATCCAGTCGCAGAACTCGAGCACATTGGTCCAGCGGCTGGCCGCGGCCTGTTCGCTGTCCTCGCCGTCGTAGAGGTGCTTCTCGTAGTCGATCTCTTTCAGCCAGTCGGCCAGGAAGCTGCGCGCGTCCTCGGCGCCCATGGTGCGGCGCGCGCGGTATTCGAGGTCGTTGATGTAGCGGCCGAACTCGTGCAGGCCTTCCTGCGCGCGCTTCGGCATCACGCTCGGCAGCGAGGGCGAGAACAGGGCCTCGAACAGGCTCAGCTTGTACTGGCTCGCGAAGGTGCCCAGGCTGGCCAGCGTGGTGTGGCCGATGCCGCGCTTGGGCGTGGTCACGGCGCGCAGGAAGGCCGGGTCGTCGTCGTTGTTGACCCAGAGCCGGAACCAGCCGCACAGGTCCTTGATCTCGGCGCGGTCGAAGAAGCTCTGGCCGCCCGAAACCTTGTAGGGGATCTGCGCTTTGCGCAAGGCCTGCTCGAACACCCGGGCCTGGTGGTTGGCGCGGTAGAGGATCGCGAAATCGCGGAACTCCTTGTACTGCTGGCCTTGCGTGGTGGCGTCGCCGCCGCGCAGGCTCTGGATGCGCGCCACCGTGCGTTCGGCCTCGTGCGCCTCGCTGTCGGCATCGACCACGCGCACCGGCTCGCCCTCGCCGAGTTCGCTGAACAGCGTCTTCGGAAAGAGCTTGGGGTTCGGTCCGATCACGTTGTTGGCCGCGCGCAGGATCGCGCTGGTGCTGCGGTAGTTCTGCTCGAGCTTGATGACCTTGAGATTCGGGTAGTCGATCGGCAGCTTCTTCAGGTTGTCGAGCGTCGCGCCGCGCCAGCCGTAGATCGACTGGTCGTCGTCGCCCACCGCTGTGAAGCGCCCGCGCTCTCCTACAAGCGCCTTCAGCACCTCGTACTGCGTGGCGTTGGTGTCCTGGTATTCGTCGACCAGCACGTGGCCGAGCGCGGCCTGCCACTTGGCGCGCACCTCGTCATGCTGCTGCAGAAGCTTGAGCGGCATGCCGATGAGGTCATCGAAATCCACGCTCTGGTAGGCAGCGAGCCGCTCTTCGTAGCGCCCCATGATGCGCGCCGTGATGCGCTCGTTGTCGTCGGCAGCCTGGGCCTCGGCCTGGGCGGCATTGAGCCCCATGTTCTTCCACTTGCTGATGGTCCACTGCCAGATGCGCGCGGTCGCGGCGTCGGTGGTGCCGCCGGCGTCCTTCAGGATCTTCGTCACGTCGTCGCTGTCGAGGATGCTGAAGGCCGGCTTCAGGCCCAGCACGGCGCCGTCTTCGCGCATCATGCGCACGCCCAGCGCGTGGAAGGTGCACACCACCACATGCTTCGCGTCGCGTCCGATCAGCCCCTTGGCGCGCTCGCGCATCTCGGCTGCTGCCTTGTTGGTGAAGGTGATGGCCGCGATGCGCTTGGGCTCCAGCCCCGCCTGGATCAGGCGCGCGATCTTGTGCGTGATGACGCGCGTCTTGCCCGAACCCGCACCCGCGAGCACGAGGCAGGGACCGTGCATGTAGTTGACGGCTTCTTGTTGCGCGAGGTTGAGACCGGAGGACATGAGGCGAGGGGAAGGGGGCGCAAAGCGGGCAATGATACGGGGCGCCGTCGGACGACCTCAGATGTATGGCGGTGTTAAACCCGTTCGCATTTGTGATCGGCGCCGCCGCATGTAGAAAACAAGACATCCGCTCACCATCGCCTTCTGGTCCGCGCTCGCCACGGTGGCGGCAACGCTGGTCGTGCTGAACTTCCTGCCCGGCGAAAAGAAGATCGAGCAGCACATCGAGCGCGAGTACAGCCTGCACGATGCGCAATTCCGCCGTGCGATGGGCGTCCTGCTCGGGCCGCCGGTCACGGAGGGCAACCGGTTCGAGGCGCTGATCAACGGCGACCGGATCTTGCCGCCGATGCTCGCGGCCATCCGCGGCGCGAAGAAGAGCGTCACCTTCGAGACCTAGATCTACTGGTCCGGCGACATCGGCCGCGCCTTTGCCGATGCGCTGTCGGAACGCGCCCGCGCCGGCATCAAGGTGCATGTGCTGCTCGACTGGGTAGGCAGCCAGAAGATCGAGGAGAAGCTTCTGCAATCGATGGAAAAAGCAGGCGTGGAGATCCGCGGGTTCCACAAGCCGAGCTGGTACGACATCGCGCGTTTCAACAACCGCACGCACCGCAAGCTGCTGGTGGTCGACGGCGTGGTGGGCTTCACCGGCGGCGTGGGCATCGCGCCCGAGTGGACCGGCAACGCGCAGGACCCCGACCATTGGCGCGACTCGCGCTACAAGGTGGGACGCGCAGACCGTGCGCCGCGCGTCGCGCGCCGGATGGGGTCCGCTGCTCGAAGCCGGCGTGCAGATGAGCGAATACCAGCCGACCATGTACCACTGCAAGGTGATGGTGGTCGACGACCTGTTGGTGTCTGTCGGCTCGACCAACTTCGACAACCGTTCCTTGCGCCTCAACGACGAGGCCAACCTCAATATCTACGACGAGGCCTTCGCCCGGGCGCAGGTGGCGGTGTTCGAGGACGATCTCGCGAAGAGCAAGGCGGTGAGCTTCGCCCAGTGGCAGGACCGGCCATGGCGCGAGAAGTTGATGGAGCACCTGGCCGCGCTGCTGGGGCCGCAGCTCTGAGTACCGCGGCAACGACAATCGCCCGCGTGCTGCAGATCCTCTTCGTCACCATCCCCTTCTTCGCCTTGATCGCGGCCGGCTACGCAGCGGCTCGCACCGGTGCGCTGCCGCTCGCGGCAATTCCGGGGCTCAATGCCTTCGTGCTCTATTTCGCGCTGCCGTGCATGCTGTTTCGCTTCGGCGCTGCAGCGCCGATCGCGCAGCTGCTCGATGCCGGCGTGGCGCTGGTGTGGGGGGCGAGCGCGTTGATCGTGGTTGCAGCCACGGTGGCCCTGGCGCGCAGGCAGCGCATCGGTTGGAACGATGCGGCCTTCGGTGCGCTGGTGGCTGCGTTTCCGAACACGGGCTTCATGGGCGTGCCACTGCTGGTCGCGATCCTCGGCACGCAGGCGGCGTCTCCGATGATCATCACGATCGCTTTCGATCTGGTCGTGACCTCTTCGCTGTGCATCGCGCTGTCGCGCCTGGCCGGCGCCGACGAGCACGGTGCGGCCAAGGCAGCCCGACAGGCCTTGCGCGGCATCGTGCAGAACCCGATGCCATGGGCCATCGTGCTCGGCGGGCTGGCATCGGCCACGCGCCTTGGGCTCCCGGCGCCGGTCGAACGCACGATCGCGATGCTGGCCGATGCCGCCTCGCCGGTGGCGCTGTTCACCATCGGCGCGGTGCTGGCGCGCTCGTCGCTGCTGGCGCGCAAGCACCGGGCGAGCGCGCTCGTCGCCGCCGCGATGGGCAGCGCCTCGCAGCCGCTGCGAAAGGCGCCGCTTGCCGACGTGCTCTGCGTCGCGGCGATCAAGCTGCTGCTGCATCCCTTGCTGGTCTATGGCCTCGCGCGAGGCGCGATCGCGCTGGGCCTGCCGCTCGGCCAACCGGCGCTGATGGCGATCGTTCTGGTGGCCGCGCTGCCGAGCGCAAGCAACGTGTCGATGCTGGCCGAGCGCTTCGGCGCCGACAACGGGCGCATTGCGCGCGTCATTCTGTGGACCACCGTGGCAGCCTTCTTCAGCTTTCCCCTGGCGGTGAGATGGATGGCTAGTCGGGGCTAACTTCGGAAGCCCATTGCCGTCGGCAATCTCTGTTTCAGAATATTTCCTACAAGACGCCGTCACTCCTCGGTGGATAGTGTGAACTATTGCTTTTGACTAATGCTTAGGTTTGCATTCGCGCTGCTAAAGTGGCGCCAGATACCGGGGGAACGGCATGACGACTTTGACGCGCTGGGTGCTTTGGGTAGCGTGGCTCGCTACCGTCAGTTGGCTTTGGCTCGTGGGTGCGCTGGGCATCGGTAGTGCGCTCGCGACGGGCGCAGCGAGCCTTTTGCTGTTCGCATGGCCGGGTCATTCGCACCGGCGGCGCCGGTCGGAACTGCGCTATATCGAGATGGGCAAGCAGCCCGTGGGCCTGCCCTGAGCCGCACTCAGATGCTGTGCGGGTCCACGTCGACCAGCCAGCGGATCACGCCCTTGCCCTCGGGCTGCCGTCGCAGTTCGTGCAACAGCGGCTGCCAGGCCGCCAGCAGGCGCTGAAGCGCCGCGCGCGACGCGCTTTCGACCAGCATCTGCGCCCGCTCCACATTCGCCACGCGCTGGATCGCCAGCGGCACGGCCGGGTAGCGGGTCACGCGCTCGGCCCCTTCCAGCGCATCGGCCGCCTCGCTGGCGGCATTCAGAAAAGCCTGTGCCGCCTCCTGCGTACGGGCGTCGGCCCGCAGCAACGCCTGGAAGGCGTAGGGCGGCATGCCGGCAGCGGCGCGCTCTTCGAGTTCGCGCTGGGCGAAAGCCGGGTAGTCATGCCGGCGCAGCGCCGCGAACAGCGCATGCTGCGGATGGTGGGTCTGGATCCACATCTCGGCGGTCGCGCCCTGCGCTGAAAGATAGGCGGCGTCGCGTCCCGCGCGTCCCGCCGACTGCATCAGCAGGCTGAACAGCCGTTCCGGCGCGCGGAAATCACTCGAGAAGAGCGCGCCGTCGGGATTGACCGCGGCCACCAGCGTGATGCGCCGGAAGTCGTGGCCCTTGGCGATCATTTGCGTGCCCACCAGCACGTCGACCTCGCCCGCATGCACGGCGGCGAGCTGCGATTCGAGCGCGCCTTGGCGGCGCGTACTGTCGGCGTCGATGCGCGCGATGCGCACCGCGCTGCCATCGGGCCGCTTCACGCTCGCGAACAGCTCGCCCAGGTGCTCCTCGAGACGTTCCGTGCCGCGGCCCACCGGCGCGATGTCGGGGTTGCCGCAGGCCGGGCAGGCGCGCGGCACGCGCTCGGTGAAGCCGCAGTGGTGGCAGCGCAGCGTGCGGTCGATCTTGTGGAACACGCGGTAGGCGCTGCAGTGCGGGCATTCGCTCTTCCAGCCGCAGTCGCCGCAGGCCAGCACCGGCGCATAGCCGCGCCGATTGAGGAACACCATGCTTTGCTCGCCGCGCGCGATGCGCTGGCCGATGGCATCGAGCAGCGCGGCCGAAAGCACGGTCCTGGGCGGCTGCAGGTTCATGTCGACCAGCCGAACGGCGGGCAGCGCCACGGCGCCGATGCGCGAGGGCATCGCCAGCCGCAGATAGCGCCCGCCGGCATCCTCGCCCGCGGCCGGCCGGCTCTGGTGCCAGCTTTCGAGCGAGGGCGTGGCCGAGCCGAGCATCACCTTCGCGCCTTCGCGCTGGCCGCGCCACACCGCCAGGTCGCGCGCCGAGTAGCGCGCGCCTTCCTGCTGCTTGTAGCTGGGGTCGTGCTCCTCGTCGACCACGATCAACTTCAGCGCCGGCATCGACGCGAACACTGCCATGCGCGTGCCGAGCACGATGCGCGCTGCGCCGTTGTGCGCCGCGAGCCAGCTGGCCAGGCGCTGCGGATTCGTCATGCCGCTGTGCAACGAGACCACGGTGCCGTCGCCGAAGCGCTCCTTGAAGCGTGCTTCGAGCTGCGGCGTGAGGTTGATCTCGGGCACCATCACCAGCGCTTGCGCGGAGGGCTCGCGCGCCAGCAGCGCCGCCACGGCCTGCAGGTAGATCTCGGTCTTGCCGCTGCCGGTGCTGCCGAACAGCAGGAAGGGGCCGGTCTCGGCATCGAAGCGGGCCAGTGCGTCGGCTTGCTCGGCAGACAGTGCCAGGCCGTCGGGCGCCGTGCCGGCGGCAGGGGAGTGCGCCGGCACGGCTTGGCGCTTGAGCCGCCGCGCCAGCTGCACCGCGCTCAGGTCGCGCAGCTGGGGCGGCAGCGCGGCCAGCGCAATCTCGCCGAGCGAGCGCTGGTAGTAGCGGGCGGCAAAGGCCACCAGGTCGCGCCAGGCATCGTTCAGCGGCGGCAACCCATCGAGCACGGCGGCGACGGGCTTGAGTTCCATGGCGGGCGCCGCGCCGTCCTCGAGCGCATGGACCGCCCATGCCACGCCCAGCACCTCGCGACGACCCAGCGGCACCCGCAGCAAGGACCCGATGGCCGGCGTTTCGGCGCTGGCGTAGCTCAGTACATCCCCTAATGCGCTGTGCGCAGGAGTCTGGACCGCGACGTCGATGCGCCAGTTCAAGGCGTGGTCCTGTTACGGCCGTTGGTTAAAGCAAGTTGTAGCAATGCGGCTTAAGTCGTTGATTTGCCTGCGCTTTGGAAGCCATCCAGAGTTTGTGTGGATAACTTTGTTGATATCCGGGCCCGACTCGCCGCCAGCCCTTGAAAATCAAGGCTCCGGCTGGAATGCCCGCAAAAAAAGCAAAGTTCAAAGTCCATATAAATCAATGACTTAGCGACGCTATCGCTTTAGGAGCAGGGATTTGCGGTCCAAAGATATTTTTGCGCAGCGCAGCAAGTGTTTTGTGCATAAGTCAGTCGGTCCTCACCCTTTCGACTTGACAAATGCGAATCGGTCGTTCTTAGGTACTTACAACCTATAACAGTCGCTTCAGACACGCAGCGCGCGCGATTGCGCATGCACCGCAGCGACCAGCGCCGCAACGTGATCGGGTGGCGTGAACTGGCTGATGCCGTGGCCCAGGTTGAAGATGTGGGTCGGCCCGGTCGAAGCGCGATCGGTGTGCGGCCGTCCGAAGCTCTGCAGCACCTTCGCCACCTCGGCCTCGATCTGCGCGGGCGCGGCGAACAGCACGTTGGGATCGATGTTGCCCTGCAGCGCCTTGGCCCCTGCACCTTCGCCCACGAGTGCGCGTGCGTGGCCGAGGTTGACGGTCCAGTCCAGGCCCAGCACCTCGCAGTCGAGCGCGCGCATGTCTTCGAGCCAGAGTCCGCCGCCCTTGGTGAAGACGATGCGCGGCACCGGCAGGCCGTCGGCACCTTCGCGCTTCAGCTGCGCGAGCACGCGCGCGGTGTAGGCCAGGCTGAAATCCTGGAAGGCGCCGTCGGCCAGCACGCCGCCCCAGCTGTCGAACACCATCACGGCCTGCGCGCCGGCGTCGATCTGCGCGTTGAGATACGCGGCCACGGCATCGGCATTCACCGCGAGCAGGCGGTGCATGAGATCGGGGCGGCTGTAGAGCAGGGTCTTGACCTGCCGATAGTCGCTCGATCCTGCCCCCTCGACCATGTAGCAGGCCAGCGTCCAGGGGCTGCCCGAGAAGCCGATCAGCGGCACCCGGCCATCGAGTGCGCGGCGGATCGATGCGACCGCGTCGAACACGTAGCGCAGCTTGGCCATGTCGGGCACTGCGAGCGCGCCGATCGCGGCTTCGTCGCGCACCGGCCGTGCGAAACGCGGCCCTTCGCCGGCCTCGAAGGAGAGGCCCAGGCCCATCGCATCGGGCACCGTGAGGATGTCGGAGAACAGGATCGCGGCATCGAGCGGATAGCGCTCGAGCGGCTGCAGCGTGACCTCGGTGGCGTAGTCCACGTTGGTGGCCAAGCCCATGAAGCTGCCGGCGCGGGCCCGCGTCGCCACGTATTCGGGCAGGTAGCGCCCGGCCTGGCGCATCAGCCAGACGGGGGTGTGATCGGTGGCCTGGCGCCAGCAGGCGCGCAGGAAAGTGTCGTTCTGAAGTGGCGCGAAAGGCATCCTGCGATTGTCGCAGGGCAGGCTCATTCGGCGGCGCGCCCGGCCTGCCCCAATGCCTGTGCGAGGAAGTCGACGAAGGCGCGCACGCGCGTCGACAGCTGGTAGCGCTGTGGATAGACCGCGTAGATATCGGCCCCGGGCGTGCGGTACTGGGGCAGCACCTGCACCAGGCGGCCGCTGCGCAGGTAGCGGTTGATGTCCCATTCCGCGCGCATCACGATGCCATGCCCGTCGAGCGCCCACCTGACCGCGATCTCGCCGTCGTTGGTCGTGAGGCTGCCGCGCGTCTTGATGGCCTCGGTGCGCTGGCGCGCGCCGCGGCCGGTGCTCAGGCGCCACAGGCCGTAGGCCTCGTCGCCCTGCCGGATGCCGATGCAGTTGTGACGCATCAGGTCGCGCGGCACTTTCGGCTGGCCGCAGCGCGCCAGGTAGGCGGGCGAGGCGCAGAGCAGGCGCTGGTTGGCCGCGATGCGCCGCGCGATGACGCGTGCGTCCGGCGGCTCGCCGAAGCGGATGCAGACGTCGAAGGCATCGTCGCTGAAGGGCGGCGGATTCACCGACAGCTGCAGCTGCACGTCGACCTCCGGATGGCTGCGCACGAAGCGCGAGATCACCGGCGCCACATGCGTGCGCCCGAAGCCCAGGGTCGCGTTCACGCGCAGCAGGCCCTTGGGGCTGCCTTTCGACTGGCTCAGCAGTTCGTCCAGGTCGGCGATCTCGTCGAGGATGCTGCGTGCGCGTTCGAGCAGCACCTCGCCCTCGGGCGTGAGGCTCATGCGGCGCGTGGTGCGGTTGACCAGCGTCACGCCCAGGCGGCCTTCCATCTGCGCCAGCCGCTTGCTGACGGCGGCCGTGCTGATCCCCAGGTCGCGGCCGGCAGCGCTCAGGCTGGGGGCGCTCGCCAGCGCCGAGAAGAAGCCGAGCTCGGCCGGTTGGATGCCGCTGGTCATGGGTATCGATTGTTGAACGCAGGTTAACGATGGCTTGAATCCAGGCCCGCATCGTAGAGCTGTCCGGCTCCTACAGTCAGCCCATCTTTTCAACAGGGGCTGACTCATGAAGACATACCGCATCGCCACCATTCCCGGCGACGGCATCGGCAAGGAAGTGATCCCGGCCGGCCGTCAGGTGATGGAAGCGCTGGCCGCCGCCTCGGGCGGCCAGCTGAACTTCGAGTTCGAGGATTTCGGCTGGGGCGGCGACTGGTTCCGCCAGCACGGCGTGATGATGCCGGACGACGGCTTGGCCGCACTGCGCGACAAGGACGCCATCCTGTTCGGCTCTGCCGGCGACCCGCACATCCCCGACCACGTCACGCTGTGGGGCCTGCGCCTGAAGATCTGCCAGGGCTTCGACCAGTACGCCAACGTGCGGCCGACGCGCATCCTGCCGGGCATCGACGGGCCGCTCAAGCGCTGCACGCCCGAGCAGTTGAACTGGGTGATCGTGCGCGAGAACTCCGAGGGCGAGTACGCCGGCGTCGGCGGCCGCGTGCACCAGGGCCATCCGATCGAGGCCGCGACCGACGTCAGCATGATGACCCGCGCCGGCGTCGAGCGCATCATGCGTTTCGCCTTCCGGCTCGCCCAATCGCGCCCGCGCAAGCTGCTGACCGTGGTCACCAAGTCGAACGCGCAGCGCCATGCGATGGTGATGTGGGACGAGATCGCGGTGCAGATCGCGAAGGAGTTTCCCGATGTCACCTGGGACAAGGAACTGGTCGACGCCGCCACCGCGCGCATGGTCAACCGCCCCGCCACGCTCGACACCATCGTCGCTACCAACCTGCATGCCGACATCCTGAGCGACCTGGCGGCCGCGCTGGCCGGCAGCCTGGGCATCGCGCCCACCGGCAACATCGATCCCGAGCGCCGCTACCCCTCGATGTTCGAGCCGATCCACGGCTCCGCCTTCGACATCATGGGCAAGGGCCTGGCCAATCCGGTCGGCACCTTCTGGTCGGTCGTGATGCTGCTCGAACACCTGGGCGAGGCCGCGACCGCCGCGCGCCTGATGGAGGCGGTGGAGCATGTGACCGCCAACCCTGCGCTCCATACCCGCGATCTCGGCGGCAGCGCGACGACCGACGACGTGACCCGCGCCGTCTGCGGCCACATCGCCGCCGCGCAGGCGCAGCGCCGCGCGGCCTGAGAGAGCGCCGCCGAACACAACGACATGGAGACAGCATGAACTTCCTCTTCGAGCCCCGCCGCCGTCGCTTCGTGCAAGCCGGCGCCCTCGCATTCGGCCTGGCCTCCACGCTGGGGTCCACGCAGGCTTTTGCGCAGCAGCCCTGGCCCGCCAAGCCCATCAGTCTGATCGTGCCCTTCCCCTCGGGCGGCACCACCGACGTGCTGGCCCGCGCGCTGGCCGACCGACTCTCGCAAAGCCTCGGCCAGCCCGTGGTGGTCGAGAGCAAGCCCGGCGCCGGTGCGACGCTGGGCGCCGACTTCGTGGCCAAGGCCAAGCCCGACGGCTACACGCTGCTGATGGGCGCGGTGCACCACACCATCGCGACCAGCGTCTACAAGAAGCTGCCCTACGATTTCCAGAAAGACCTGGCGCCCATCACCGTCGTGGCCATGGTGCCCAACGTGCTGGTGGTCAACGCCGCCAACACGCCGGCCAAAAACGTCGCCGAACTGGTGGCGCTCGCCAAGTCCGCGAAGGACAAGCTGGCCTACGGCTCCAACGGCAACGGCACCGCGCAGCACCTGATCGGCACGCAGTTCCAGGCCAGCACCGGCGCCGAACTGCTGCACGTGCCCTACAAGGGCAGCGGCCCGCTCACCACCGACCTGCTCGGCGGCCAGGTGGCGATGTCCTTCGACACCATCACGCCGGTGCTGCAGCACATCAAGAGCGGCAAGCTGCGCGCGCTGGCCGTGACCACGGCGAAGCGCTCGTCGGTGCTGCCGGAGGTGCCCACCCTCGAGGAGGCCGGACTCAAGGGCTTCGACATCGGCACCTGGTTCGGCGTGCTGGCGCCGGCGGCCACGCCGAAGGAGGTGGTGGCGCGCCTCAACGCGGAGATGGTGAAGATCATCCAGTCGCCGGACTTCGCCGAGCGCATGCAGGCCATCGGCGCGGAGCCGCTGGGCGGCAGCTCGCAGGAAATGGCAGGCCGGATCCGCGAGGAGACGGCGAAGTTCGCGAAGCTGGTGAAAGAAGGAAAGGTCGCGATCGATTAGGGCCTGAGCAGGCCCTTAGCGCCAGGGCGTTGCGCCCCTGGTGAGCCGCGAATGCTCGACCATGATGCAGCGGTCCTGCACCACTTCCAGCCCGGCCGAGCGACCCTTGGCCGCTGCTGCCTGATTGATGATGCCGAGCTGCATCCAGAGCGCCGGTGCGCCGATGGCGATGGCTTCGCCCATCACCGGCGGCACGTCTTCGGCCTGGCGAAACACGTTCACCAGGTCGATCTTCTCGTGCTTCGCGGCCTCTCTCAGCGTCGGATAGGCCTTCTCGCCGAAGACCTCGCGGGTGTTCGGGTTGACCGGCACGATCCGGAAGCCGCGCGCCTTCATGTATTGCGAGACGCCGTAGCTGGTGCGATGCGGGCTCGGCGAGAGGCCGACGACGGCGATGGTGCGCGTGCGCGCGAGCAGCGCTCCGATGTCGGTGGGTGGGGTTGCGTCTTTCATCGCGCCATTTTGCGGCGCGGCGCGCAACCGTACCGTGCTCAGGCCTTGTACTTGATCGAGCAGCCGTAGGGCTTGGTGGCCGCCGCGCTGATCGGCTTGCCGCCGACGGCTTCGCCGAGCGCCTGGTTCACGTAGTTGGTGGCGCTCTTGATGTCCTCGGCGCGCGCCGACGCAATGCTGTCGATGCCGCCCGCGTACACCAGCACGCCCTTGGGATCGATGATGAAGAGATGCGGCGTGGTGCGCGCGGCGTAGGCGCGGCCGATCACGCCGTCTTCGTCCATCAGCACGGCCGTGGGCGCGGCCGACTGCTCCTTCATCCAGGCATCGAGTGCGGCCGGTTTCAGGTAGTCGCTGGCGGCGCGCTCGGTCGAGTTGACCGATAGCCAGACCACGCCCTTGTCGGTGGCCGCCTTCTGGGTGGCAGGCATGTTGCCGCTGCCGTAGTGCTTGCGCACGAACGGGCAGCCCGGATTGGTCCATTCGAGCACCACGAACTTGCCGGCGAAATCCGACAGCCGGTGCTGCTTGCCGCTGGTGTCGACGGCGACGAAATCGGGCGCCTTCTGGCCCACGGCCGGCGCGGCCATGGCGTGGGTGCCCATGAGGAAAGTGGCGCCGAGCGCCACCGCGGCGGCCACCACGGCGCGGCGCGAGGCCCGGCTCAGGGCCGCGCGGGCATTGCGCGCGGCACGGTAGGAACGCGAGTCGGAGGATGACGATGAAGGCATGGTCAGCTTGAACTCCCAATCAATATATTCAACAACCGCCACAGCTTAGAGCGGTTTTCTCACCTGCTTGTGACAACCCGTAGAGACTCGGGGTCAAAGCGTCGCCAAGGCCGAGCGTACCTCTTCTTTGCTAAGGATTTCGGTCAGCACCACGGGCGCCTTGCCCGGCGCCTGCAGCACGTAGACCGGCACGCCGCTGCGCCCCAGCGCGGTCAGCGCGGCGGTGATCGCCGGATCGCGGCGCGTCCAGTCGGCGCGCAGCATGGCGACCTGCCTGGCATCGAACTCGGCCAGGAGCGCCGCATCGGCCAACGTGCTGCGCTTGTTGTACTGGCAGGTCACGCACCAGGCGGCCGTGAAGTCGATGAACACCGGCCGACCGGCGGCCGCGAGTTCGCTCACGCGCGTCGCAGACCAGGGCTGCCAGCGGTCGCCGGTCGCGGCCACGGCCGGCGCCGCGCTGCGCATCACGTTGCCGCCGATGGCGCCCGCCAGCACCGCGGTGGCCGCGATCAGCAGGCTGGCCACCACGATGCGCGTGCGCCCGCGCAGCGTGAACGCCCAGACGATCGCCGCCAGGCACACCAGGAGGCCGAGCAGCGCGCCCGCGCCGTCGATACCGCTTTGCTGGCCCAGCACCCAGACCAGCCAGGCGACCGTGGCGAACATCGGAAAAGCGAGCAGCCGGCGCAGCGTGTTCATCCACGGTCCGGGTCGCGGCAGCAAGCGCGCCACCGCCGGCACGAAGCCCGCCGCCAGGTAGGGCAGGGCGAGGCCGAAGCCGAGCACCGCGAACATCAGCAGGGCCTGCGTGGCCGGCAGCCCGATCGCGAAGCCCAGCGAGGCGCCCATGAAAGGCGCCGAGCAAGGCGAGGCGATCACCACCGCGAGCACGCCCGACAGGAAGTCGTTGACCACCGGGTGCCGGGCCTGGGCGCCGCACAGCGAAGCCGGCGCCAGCATGCGGAACTCGTAGACGCCCGCGAGGTTGAGCCCGATCAGCGTGAAAAGCGCGGCCAGCACGGCCACCACCGCCGGCGACTGGAGTTGGAAGCCCCAGCCCAGTTCGGCGCCGGCCGCGCGCAGCGCGAGCATCGCGCCGCCCAGCGCCAGGAAGGACAGCATCACGCCGGCCGTGTAGGCGACGGCGGCCATCCGGTGGCCGCTGTGGTCTTCGGCCTGGCGCGTGAAGCCCAGCACCTTGATCGCGAGCACCGGGAACACGCAAGGCATCAGGTTGAGCAGCAGGCCGCCGAGCAGCGCGCCCAGCAGCGCGGCGACAAAGCTGCCTGCCGGTTGCGGCAGGGGCGCCGCGGTGTTGGCTTCGAGCGCGGCCTGCAAAGCCGGCGAGACCTCCGCCCGCGGGGCCGTGGCCGGCCAGGTGCCGGCAACCGGCGCTTCGGCGCGCCAGGCAATGGGCTGGCCGGCTTGCCGATCGGCCTCGGCCAGGGCGACCACCACCGGCATCGTCGTCGGGCTGGCGCTGCGCTGATCGGAGAGCGGCACGGTGGCGGTCCAGGCGTCGCCCTGCCAAGCCTGCGTCCAGTCCTTGCCCTGCACGGCCGCCGTGTGGATCACCTCGCCGGTCTCGGGGAAGAACTCCAGGGTCTTGCCGCGCGCCGCCGCCGGCAGGCCTTCGAGGCGGACCTGCAGCTTGTCGCCCTCGATGGCGATCGTGCCCGGCTTCGCGAGCGCGGCCGGCTGGGCGGCCAGAGCGGCGTCGAAGGCGCTCTTGTGCAGTGCGGTCGAGCCCTGCAGCGGCAGCTTGAGCAGGAACTCGCCGTCTTCTGGAATGCATTCCTTGCGGCAAACCAGCCAGGAGGCCTTGAGTTTGATGTCGAGCCCGTTGGCGCCGGCGAGGCTTGCGGTGGGCTTGAAGTCGGACGCCACGGTCAGTGGCACCGGCAGCAGCACCGTGCCTTCGTAGCCGTAGTTGGCCAGGGTGCCGATCGGGATCTTCTTCGGCACCGGCCACGCGATGTCGCCGTTGGAGATGCCGGCCGGCAGCGACCAGGCGAGCGCGGTCGGCAGGCCGGAGTCGCCGGCGTTCTTCCAGTAGGTGTGCCACTCGGGCTGGTGCGTGATCTGCAGGCCGACCCAGACCGGCGCGCCGGCGACGACGCCCTGCGGCGCATGGGCGATCAGTTCCGCCCGCACATGGGGCGTGGTGACGACGGGTCCGACCTTGGAAGCCAGCTGGCCCGCAGCCGGCAGGCAGGCCGCGAGAGTGGCGGCCAGGAAGGCCGCAAGACGAAGGGAGGGGAGAAATGCCATGCCGGTCAGTCGGAGCGCCCGCGCGGGGCGAAGTTCCGGGTGGCCCTCATGCGGCCCACCCCAGCACCACCCTGCGGGTGGTGGCGCTCTTCTTTTCGATCTTGGTCACGATGACCTGGCCGATCTCGCGTGTGTTCGCCACGTGGGTGCCGCCGCAGGGTTGGAAATCGATCTGTTCGGCATCCCCGATCCGGATGGTGCGGACCGTGCCCGTGCCGCGCGGCGGCTGCACGCTCATGCTCTTGACCAGCGCGGGATTGGCGTCGAGCTCGGCATCGGTGATGGCGCTCACGGCCAGCGGATGGCCGGCCGCGACCAGGCGCGCCAGGCCGGTCGTGAGCGCTTCCTTGTCCAGCGGATCGGTCATGTGGAAGTCCAGCCGCGCGTACTCGGGGGTGATCGAGCAGCCGTTGACCGGCTGCGGCACCAGGTGGCACAGCAGGTGGGTCGCGGTGTGGAAGCGCATGAGCTTGTGGCGGCGCTCCCAGTCGATTCGGGCCGTCACGGCATCGTCCGGCTTCAGCGTGCCCAGCAGTTCGGACTGGCCGGGCGCCGGCAGATGGACGATCTCGTTGGTCGCCCGGCCCTCGGCGTCTTTGCCCTTGCGCGTGTCGGCGATCGCCAGTTCGCGCCCGTCGGCCACCAGCAGGTGGCCGCTGTCGCCGGCCTGGCCGCCGCCCTGCGGATAGAACACCGTGCGGTCGAGCACGATGCCGGCTTCGTCGGCGCGCACGACGTGGGCCCGGCATTCGCGCAGGTAGGCGTCGGAGCGGAACAGGTCGTCGGTCATCGCCCGATGGTAGCGGCGCCACCGCGCCGGGGTGCACCCACGCCAGAAAGCGCCCACAACCGACAGCGGGAGCTTGCGCGATCCGGATGATTCGTGGCTGCATGGCCTGTAGTCGCCTGAAGGACATCCGACCCATGAAGCATTCCAAGCTTTCTTCGGCCGCTGCGCTGCTGGTCGCCGTCATGCTGCTCGCGGCTTGCGGGGAAACGGCCAAGCTGCCGCCCGAAGCCGGCATCGGCCCCACGCCGCAACTGCCCGCGCCCAACAAGACGCTGATCCCGACCGTCAACATCGCCCCGGCCACCGGCTGGACCGACACCGCCGGCCCGAGCGTGCCCAGCGGCTTCACCGTGACGGCGCTGGCCCGCGGGCTGGACCATCCGCGCTGGGTCTACCCGCTGCCCAACGGCGACGTGCTGGTGGTCGAGAGCAACAAGCCGCCGAAGCCGGAAGGCGCGAACGGCGGCGGCCTGATGGACATGATCAGGGGCGCGGTGATGGGTCAGATCATGAAGCGCGCCGGTGCCCAAGTGCCGAGCGCCAACCGCATCACTCTGCTGCGCGATGCCGACGGCGACGGCGCGGCGGAGGTGCGCCAGGTGTTCATGCAGAACCTGGTGTCTCCTTTCGGGGTCGCGCTGGTCGGCAACGAGCTCTTAATCGCCAACGCCGACGCGCTGGTCAAGGTGCCCTACGCCGAGGGTCAGACCTCGATCACGGCCGCCCCGACCAAGGTGACCGATCTGCCGGCCGGCATCAACCACCACTGGACCAAGAACGTGATCGCCAACCGCGAGGGCACCAAGCTCTACGTAACGGTCGGCTCCAACAGCAACATCGGCGAGAACAGCTTGGCGGCCGAAGAGGGCCGGGCCGCGATCTGGGAGGTCGACGTGAAGAGCGGCGAGAAGCGGTTGTTCGCCACGGGTCTGCGCAATCCCAACGGCATGGCCTGGGAACCGGAGACCAACGTGCTGTGGACGGTGGTGAACGAGCGCGACGAGATCGGCAGCGACCTGGTGCCCGACTACCTGACCTCGGTGAAGGATGGCGCCTTCTACGGCTGGCCCTGGAGTTATTACGGCCGCCATGTCGATGTGCGGGTGACGCCGCCCCGGCCCGAGATGGTGGCCAAGGCTGTGGTGCCCGACTATGCGCTGGGCTCGCACGTCGCAGCGCTGGGCTTGGCCTTCTCCAACCCGCGTGGCATGCCGCCCGAGTTCGCCAACGGCGTGTTCATCGGCGAGCACGGCTCGTGGAACCGCAGGCCGCTGTCGGGCTACAGGGTGGTGTTCGTGCCCTTCAGCGGCGGCCGGCCCAGCGGGCCGCCGGTCGATTTCGTCACCGGCTTCCTGAGCGCCGACGAGAAGGCGCAGGGCCGTCCGGTCGGCGTGGCGCTCGACAAGAGCGGCGCGCTGCTGGTGGCCGACGATGTGGGCAACGCCGTCTGGCGCGTCGCGCGAGCGAAGTAGCTGCCTCTAGAAGCCTTGCAGCACCACCTTGCCCTGCGCCTTGCCGCTCTCGATCAGCGCATGGGCGCGGCGCAGGTTCGCCGCATTGATCGTGCCGAAGCTTTCGTTGGCCGTGGTGCGGATGCGGCCCGCATCGACCAGCGCGGCGACTTCGGCCAGCAGCTCGCCCTGGCGCGCGACGTCGGGGGTCTCGAACTTCGAGCGCGTGAACATCGACTCCCAGTGCAGCGAGATCGCCTTGCCCTTGAGCGGCATGGCATCGAACACCGCCATGTCGTCGATCACCGCGAGCTGGCCCTGGGGCTTCAGGCTTTCGACGATCTGCGCGTAGTGCTGCCCGGTCTGCGTCAGGCTGGCGACCATGTCGACTTCGCCGATGCCGGCAGCCTTGAGTTCGCCGGCGAGCGGCTTCGAGTGGTCGATCACCGCGTGTGCGCCCAGCGCCAGGCACCAGGCGCGCGTTTCGGCGCGCGAGGCGGTCGCGATGATGCGCAGCTGCGTGAGCTGGCGCGCCAGCTGGATGAGGATCGAGCCGACGCCGCCGGCGCCGCCGACGATCAGGAGCGTCTGCCCGGCGCCGCCGTTCTTCGGCACCCGGAGCCGGTCGAACAGCAGCTCGTAGGCGGTGATCGTGGTCAGCGGCAGGGCTGCGGCCTGCGCGTCGTCCAGGCGCTTCGGCGCGAGCGCTGCGATGCGTTCGTCTACCACATGCAGTTCGCTGTTGGTGCCGGGCCGGGTGATCGAGCCTGCGTAGTACACGCGGTCGCCCGGCTTGAAGCCTTGGACCGCCGCACCGACGGCCTCGACCGTGCCGGCCGCGTCCCAGCCCAGCACCTTCGTCTCGGCCGCCCCCGGCCGCGCGCCCTTGCGCACCTTGGTGTCGACCGGGTTCACGGAAATCGCCTTCACCCGCACCAGCAGGTCGCGCGCGCCGGGCGTGGGCTCGGGCAGGCTGAGGTCTTCGAGCGAGGCGGGATCGTCGATGGGAAGGGATTGGCGGTAGCCGACGGCTTTCATGGTGTGTCCTTGGAGGAATGGAATCGATGCGGTCGAATGTAGGCATCGCGGCCGGCTTTGATAAGCTGCCCGCAAAGCGCATCAGTTTCAAATGAAAATTGAAAATATCGCGGACCTCCACGTGCTGGTGCACACGGCGCGCGGCGGCACCCTCACGGCGGCGGCGCGCGCGCTGGGCATCACGCCCGCGGCGGCCAGTGCGACCTTGAAGCGGCTCGAGGCACAGCTCGGCGCACGCCTGTTCGAGCGCTCGACCCGCGCGATGCGGCTCACGCCGCAGGGCCAGACGCTGCTCGACTACGCAAGCCGCGCCTTCGAGCTGCTGGCCGAAGGCGAGTCGCTGGTGGCGGCCGATCGCGGCGCGCTGGTCGGCACGGTGCGCGTCGCCGCGCCTTCGGACCTCACGCGCAGTGCGCTCCTGCCGTGGTTCGACGACTTCCTCGATGCGCATCCGGGCCTGCAGCTCGCGCTCTCGGTCGGCGACCGGCCGCTCGACGTCACGCGCGACGAGGTCGACGTGGCGCTGCGCTACGGCGCGCTGGCCGATTCGCGGCTGGTGGCGCGCAAGCTGGCCGATTCGCGTCCAGTGCCGTGCGCTTCGCCCGCCTACCTTCGCCGGCACCCAGCGCCGCAGGTGCCGCAGGACCTGCTGCAGCACAACTGCCTGACCTTCCATCGCAGCGGCCGGCGCCAGCGCGTCTGGCGCTTTGCGCGCAACGGCCAGTGGACCGAGGTGCGCGTCGACGGCGACCGCATCGTCGACGACGCCTCGCTCGCGCGCCAGTGGGCGCTCGCGGGCCGCGGCATCACGCTCAAGTCGGCGCTCGACGTGCAGCAGGACGAGGCCTCGGGTGCGCTGGTGCGGCTTCTGCCCGACTGGGACACCGAGCCCTATCCGCTGCACGCCCTGCTGCCCAGCGGCCGCTTCGTGCCGGCGCGGGTGCGTTCGCTCATCGATTTCCTGGCGGCCAAGTTCGCGGCGCTGCCCTCGCACCACTAAGCTCGCACCACTAAGATTGCCTCATGACTGCCCTTGCCAGCCGCTTCTGGTCCCAACTCACGACACGCGATTTCGCCGCGCTCGATCCGGCCGCGACCGTCGCGGTGCTGCCCCTGGGCGCGACCGAGCAGCACGGCCCGCATCTGCCGCTGGGCGTGGACTCGACCCTGGTCGACGGCATCGTCGCCGCCGCGCTGCCGCTGCTGCCGGCCGAGCTGCCGGTGCTGTTCCTGCCGACCCAGCAGATCGGCCTGAGCCCCGAGCACGCGCGCTTTGCGGGCACGCTCACCCTGTCGGCTGAGACGCTGATCCGGGTCTGGAACGAGATCGGCGCCGGCGTCGCGCGTGCGGGCGTCAGGAAGCTGGTGCTTTTCAATGCGCACGGCGGACACACCGGCGCGATGGACATCGTCGCGCGCGAGCTGCGTGCGGCGCACGGTCTCATCGTCTACAGCGCGAGCTGGTTCAACCTGCCGCTGGGCGATGCGGGCGCGCAGTTCAGCGCCGACGAACACCGTTTCGGCGTGCACGCCGGCGAGATCGAGACCTCGATGATGCTGGCCCTGGCGCCGGGCCAGGTGGCGATGCAGGCGGCGCGCGATTTCGGCTCCAGCTCGCGCCAGCGCGCGGCCGATTACCCGGTGCTCGGCAACGGCAGGAGCGCCAGGCTGGGCTGGGCCATGGAGGACTACAACCCCGCAGGTGCCGCCGGCAACGCCGCCGCGGCGACCGCAGAGAAAGGCCGCGCGGTGATCGACGCCGCGGCGCGCCAGCTCGCGGCGCTGCTGGCAGAAGCATCGCGCCTGCCGCTGTCGACCGCGCACACCGGGCCGTTGGGCTGAACAGCCTCAGCCGGCCACCGCCGGCCCGCCCGGCGCGGCTTCCTTGATCTTGATCGTGCCGTCGGGCCGCTCGCAGGTGCCGATGAGCAAGCCGCTGGCGACCGCATGCGCGCGCAGCGCATCTACCACCTCATCGCGCCCCGGGCTGGCCGAGAACGCGGGCGCGCTGGCCAGCGCGAAGAGCTGGAAGGCGTAGCGGTGCACGCCGTGTCCCGGCGGCGGATCGGGCGGCAGCCAGGCGGCCTGGAGGTAGGAATTGCGGCCGGTGTGAACGCCGGTTCCCTCGTTGCCGGCACTGGCGATCGCGGCCTCGGGCAGGTTGCCGTCCTCCCCCGGAAGGTCGACCACGATCGCATGCACCAGCGGATGGGGCGTCGGCGAATCGGCATCCTCGACCAGCAGCACCAGCGAAGCGGCGCCGGCCGGCACGCCGGTCCATTGCAGGGGCGGCGACAGGCCCTCGCCGTCGGCCGTGTAGCGCGGCGGCAGCGGCGCATGGTCGACGAAGGCCAGGCTGGCGACCGAGATCGAGGCCATGCCCTGGCGCAGCCCCAGGGTGTTGAAGGCGATCTCGTCGAGGCCGGCGCGCACGCCGTGCAGGGCGTGGCCGATGGCTTCGGGAAGCTTTTCGAGCATCCCGCCTGTATAGCTCGCGGGCGGCAGCAGGCGTGTAGGCAGGCTCCGCTATCATGAAACGGCGCTGCGCTCCCGCGGTCGCCTCTTCCCTCCCATTCCAATACCAAGGAAGCGTATGAGCATCGTCTGGACCATCCTGATCGGTTTCGTCGCGGGCCTCGTGGCGCGCGCCATCAAGCCCGGCGACGACTCGGCCGGCTTCATCGTGACCACCTTGATCGGCATCGCCGGTTCGCTGATCGCGACCTACCTGGGGCAGGCGATGGGCTGGTACACCGCGGGCCAGGGGGCCGGCTTCATCGCCTCGGTGGTCGGCGCGATCGTGCTGCTCTTCATCTGGGGCCTCGTCAAACGCAAGTGAGCGTGCCGGGCAGCGATGGCCCGCAAATCCAGGGCGCACCACCATGTCTACGTCGTCGAACTCGACGACCGGGTCTGGAACATCGCCCGCTTCCGGCGCGCCAACCCCGACTATCGGCTCGGCCAGCCCTTCGTCTACGTCGGCATGACGGGGCTGGATCCCGACGTACGCTTCGACAAGCACAAGGCTGGCATCCAGGCCAACGCCTTCGTGCGTGACTATGGGCTCAGGCTGTTGCCGGCCCTTTATGCGGTCTACAACCCGATGCCCTACGAGGCCGCGCGCGAGATGGAGGTCGAACTCGGCATCGCGTTACGCGAAGCCGGCTATGGCGTCTGGCAAGCTTGAAATAAGCTCTCCCCCAGGCTTCGCGCACTTTGTGTCGCTACGCCAACCCCCTCACCGGGGGCAACACCAGCGGGCCGGCAAAGCCGGTTCCGCGGTGTTCCTGGAAGGGAGCTCGGGAACGCTTTGACGTGCAACGACAGGAGGCGCTATGGACGGTACGGCCTGCATCGTGATGACCACCGCCAGCACCGAGGACGAGGCGGAAGCGCTCGCCGCCGCGATCGTCGAGGCGGGCCTCGCGGCCTGCGTGCAGGTGCAGCGCGTGCGCAGCTTCTATGTCTGGCAGGGCACGCTGCACCGCGAGCCCGAATGGCTGCTTTTCATCAAGACCCTCGCCGCGCGCTATGTGGTGCTGGAAGCCTTCATCCGGGAACGCCACAGCTACGAAATGCCGGAGATCGTGCAGCTGCCGATCACGGCCGGGTCCGCGGACTACCTGCGCTGGCTCGCTGACGGCAGCGCGGGCGTCGCTCAGGCGTAGGTCACCCAGTCCGCCCAGGCCGGGCCGTCGAGGTGCGGCAGCGTGTTGTAGGTCACCAGCATGTGGCGCTTGGGCGTGAAGGCGAATTCGGTGACGGCGGTGTTGCGGATGCGCAGGTTCAGCTCGATGGTGGTCTCGGGGCTGGTGCCCAGCACGTGGCCGACCGCGGTGCTGATCGGGCCGCCGCTCGACACCACGAGGACCCGGGCGCCGTGGTGCTTGCCGCGCACGTGGTCCAGCGCGCTCGTCACCCCGGCCAGGAAGTCGACGTAGCTCGGCATCCCGGCCGGTGCCGTCCGGCCCTGCATCCAGGCACCCAGCCCGTCGCGCAGCAGCCGGAAGTGGTGGCGGTACTTCTCGGGTGAATCGGGCTTCTCGAGCTTCTCGGGATGGATGGTCGCAATGACCGCTTCGGCGTCGTACTCGTCGAGTCCCGGCCAGGGCAGCACGTCGTCGCGCGCGAGGCCCAATCCTTCGGCGATGCCTTCCCAGGTCTGGCGATGGCGTTTCAGGGTGCCGGTGATGACGGCATCGAACTGCATGCCGCGCTCGCGCCAGTACTCGCCCAGGCGCCGCGACTGCCGATGGCCCAGTTCGCTCAGCTGGTCGTAGTCGGCCGCGCCGAAGCTGGCTTGTCCGTGGCGTACGAGATAGAGGGTTCCCATGCGCGGAATTCTGCCGGCGCGCGCCGGAAAAGCGGGTCACTGCTGCGACCTTTCTGCGCTGGACGGGTGGGGTGATGGGCGCTGAAGTGTGAACTTTTTCATACAAATCATGTAATGAGTTGAATCACAAAGTTCTCATTCTGTAAGAATGCAAACTTTCGTTAACACCGATCGAGAGCTGCCGGTCCAGGGACGCCGCTTTCATAACAAGAGGACAGCAGAGCATGAACAAGTCATATCGGAGCGTCTGGAATCCCGCACTCGGGGCATGGGTCGCGGTGTCGGAGATCACGGCCGCGCGCGGCAAGCGCTCCGGCGGCCTGGGCAGCCTGCTGGTCGCGGCGGGCCTGAGCGTCCTGGCGGCATCCGGCGCCGCGCAGACCGTCGACTACAACGACGGCGACAACCTGGCGGCTGCGATCGACACGACGCCGTCGGACGTGACCCTCAACAGCCTCGGTGCGGGCACGGCCACGCAGAGCGGCGTCGTCAGCGGTACCAACGGCATCGTCAAGACCGGCGCCGGCATCATCGTCCTGGGCGCTTCCAACACGTACCAGGGCACCACGACGATCAATGCGGGCGCCTTGCAGGTGAATTCCGATGCCAACCTCGGCACCGGCGGAGCCATCGCTTTCGGTGGCGGCACGCTGCGCCTGGGCGCCGACAACTTCTCGAGCGGCCGCGCGATCGTGCTCGGCGCCGCCGGCGGCACCGTCGATGTGGCCGGCACCCAAACCAATACGCTGAGCGGCCAGATCACGGGCAGCGGCGTGCTCACGCTGCGCAACACCGGCACCAATGCGCTAGGCAGCGAGACCCAGCGCCTGAGCATCGACAACGCCGCGAACAACTACACGGGCGGAACCGTCCTGCAGGGCAACGGGACGGCCGGCCGCCTCAATGTCTGGACGCACACGACGGGCTCCTTCGGCAGCGGCCCGATCACCATCCTTGAGAACGCCGAGTTGCGCTTCCAGGACGCCACCGCGAGCGCCGGCAACCTCGCCATCACGGTGCCGGTCGGCGTCAACACCAACGTCAACGGCAGCAACAGCGGCCTCCAGTTCCAGAACGGCGCGAACGCCGGCACGGCGACGATCACCAACAACGGTGCAGGCACCTATGTGCTGTTCGGCGGCGGAGGAGCCAGCGCGCAGCAGGCGACCCTCAACAACAACGGCGGCCGGCTGATCTTCCAGGAGAACAGCAACGGCGGCACCGCCACCCTCAACAACGGCGGCACGCTCCAGATGGCGAACACGGCGGACCTGAGCGGTGCCACCGTCGTCAATACCGGCCAGGTCTACGTCAACGACATCAGCGCGCCGGCGGCGGCGATAGGTTCCCTGTCGGGCTCGGGCAGTGTCGTACTCGGCACCGCCACGCTGCAAGTGGGGGCGCTGAACAAGAACGACACCATCAGCGGGGTGATCTCGAACACGGGCCCGGGCTCGCAGGACAAGAACGGGTCGCTCTACATCAATCCCGTGATGCTCGGCAACGGCGCCGTGGTCAAGGTCGGCGCCGGCACCCTGACCCTGACGGGCGACAACACCTACACCGGCGGCACCACCATCAGCGGCGGTGCCCTGCAGCTGGGGGCGGGCACCGCCAGCGGCAGCGTGCAAGGCAACATCGCCATCGGCAGCGGCGCTTCGCTGATCGTCAATCGCTCGGACAACATCACACTGACCAACGCGCTCAGCGGCAGTGGCTCGCTGGCGCAGAGCGGCCCCGGCACCACGACCATCGGCACGGCCAACACCTACAGCGGCGGCACCACGCTCAATGCCGGCGGGCTCACCATCACGGCCGTTGGCGCGCTGGGCACTGGCGCCGTGACGATCAACGGCGGCACTTTCGGCACGCAGGTCCAGCTGGACAACGCCGTCGTCGTGAACAACAGCTTCAATGTCGCGCCGGTCGCCTCCTCCACCTGGACCGGCCCGGTGACGCTGAATGCAGACGCCACGCTGACCCACGTCGCGCCGCTGGGCTCGATCGTGTTCGCGGGCAGCATCGGCGGTGCGCACGGCATCACGCTCGATGGGGTCGGCGGCGGCTGGAGCGGCTACGCGTACAACGCCGTCAATACCTACAGCGGCACGACCACGGTGCAGGGCAACGCTAACCTGCTGCTGGCAGCCGCGGGCACCGTGCCGGGCGACCTCGTCGTCAACGGCAACGGCAGCGTGCTCGTGAACGGCAACGGCCGCCTGGCGCCGACCGCGAACCTCACGGTCAATTCCACCGGCAATGTCGTCGCGGGGCAGCCCGTGTCCGGCGTCGAATTGCTCAACGCGACCCAGACCATCGCCCTGCTGAACGGCAGCGGCACGGTCGGGCTGAACGGCAGCGAGCTGACGGTCGGCGCCGGCAATTTCAGCGGCGCGATGTCGAACGGCGTCTTCATGCCAGGGCCGCCCCCCGGCGCTGGTTCGCTGGTCAAGGCCGGCACCGGTACCCTGACGCTCTCAGGCGCCAACACCTACACCGGCAGCACCGCCGTCAGCGGCGGCACCTTGCGTGCCGGCGCGACCAACACCCTGAGCGCCGTGTCGGCGCACAGCGTGGCAGCCGGCGCCACGCTCGACCTGGCGGGCTTCAGCCAGAGCATGGCCTCGCTCAACAACGATGGCACCGTCTCGCTGGTCGGCGCCACGCCCGGAACCACGCTGACGGTGAACGGCCCCTACGTCGGCAACAACGGCACCTTGCGCCTGGGCACCATGCTCGGCGCCAGCGGCCCGTCCGACCGGCTGGTGCTCGACGGCGCCACCGCCGTCGCCAGCGGCAGCACCACCTTGCAGATCACCAACCTCGGCGGCCTCGGCGGCCAGACCGTGGGCAGCGGCATCGAGGTGATCACCGCGCTGAACGGCGCCGCCACCACGGCGCAGACGACCAAGAGCGCCTTTGCGCTCGGCGGAGCGGGCCACGTCGATGCCGGCGCCTTCGAGTACCGCCTGTACGCCGCCGATGCGAGCGGCGCCGGGGAGAACTGGTATCTGCGCTCGGAAGTGATTCCGCCGCCCCCTCCGCCCCCGCCACCGCCCCCGCCGCCTCCCGGCCCGCCGGCGCCTCCGGCTCCACCTGCGCCTCCGGCTCCGCCGGCTCCCCCGGCGCCACCCGCTCCGGCGCCCGCGCCGGTACCGGTCACGGCCTACCGCGCCGAGGCCCCGATGCTCGCGGCCCTGCCGTCGCAGCTGCGCCGCACCGACCTCGCGATGATCGGCAGCCTGCGCAGCCGCCTCGGCGACGACGATGCGAGCGCGCGCGCGATCGCCAGCCTGACGCCGGTGGGCGGTGCGCTCTCGGCCGAGCGCCGCGCCTGGGCACGTGCCGTCTATAGCGATGTCGACATCCGCCAGTCGGGTGTCGTCAGCCCATCGACGCAGGGCCACGTCGCCGGCGTCCAGGCGGGCACCGATCTCTACGTCTCACAGCTCGGGGATTGGCACGCCGGCGTGTATGTCGGCACCCTCGACGGCGATGCCGACCTGAGCGGCTTCGCCAGCGGCGTCTATCGCCCGGTCGGCAGTACCGATCTGCGCGCCCGCTACCTCGGCGCCTACGCCTCGTATGCCAACGCGACCGGCTTCTACGTCGACACCGTGCTGCAGTACGGCTCGCATCGCTACACCATCCGTCCGCTCGGCGGCCTCGCGGCCTCGGGCAAGGGCAACAGCCTGACGGCCTCGGTCGAAGTCGGCCAGGCCTTTGCGCTCGGCGGCGGCTGGACGATCGAGCCGCAGGCGCAGCTGAGCTACCGCAAGGCGCGTGTCGACGACCTGGCGATCGCAGGCGCCCTGGTGCAGCAGGACGATTCCGGCAACTGGACCGCCGGCCTCGGCGTGCGCGTGAAGGGGGACATTTCCACCGCGGCCGGGCGGCTGCAGCCCTATGCACGCGTCGGCGTGGTTCGCGGCAGCGGCGGCAGCGATGTCGCGCGCTTCGTCAACGGCCCTTTCGTCACGCCCATCGGTAGCACGGGCAACTACACCTCGGTGGAACTGGCGGGCGGCGCCACGCTGTCGCTGAGCAAGACCGTGAGCCTGTACGGCGAAGTCGGCAAGGTCTTCAGCGCCGGCGGCGACACCAAGGTGAAATCGTCGATCCAGGGCGCGATCGGCGTGCGCGTGCGCTGGTAGCAAAGAAAACGCGGCGGGTGGAACTCGCGTGCGCCGGGCGGCTCGTACCGCCATGCGTGTCCTGACCACCTCCCCCGGTTCTCTTCCCCGGCGCACGGTCGCCGCCGCGCTGGTCGCAGCGCCCGCCCTCTGGCTCGGCGCGCGCGCGCAGGCGGCGCGCCTCGCCACGCCGTCGCAGACCGAAGGGCCGTTCTACCCCGTGCGCCTGCCGCAGGACGTGGACAACGACCTGCTGCGCAACGGCACGCTGAACTACCGCAGCGGCCAGCCGGCCTGGGTCGAGGGCAGCGTGACCGACCTGGCCGGCCGGCCGCTGCGCGGCGCCCAGGTCGAGATCTGGCAGTGCGACCAGGACGGCCACTATCACCACCCCGGCGACGGCGACCGCGCCGATGCCGCGTTCCAGGGCTTCGGCCGAGTGGCGGTCGATGCCGACGGCCGCTATCGCTTTCGCACCATCCGGCCCGTGGCCTACAGCGGCCGCACGCCCCACATCCATGTGAAGGTGAAGTTGGGCGCACGCGAGTTGCTGACGACGCAGCTCTATGTGGAGGGCGACCCCGGGAACGCGCGCGACTTCCTCTGGCGCAACCTGCCGGAGGCCTCGCGTGCCGCGATCACCGTGCCTTTCGAGCCGGCGGCGGATGGCGTGCGGGCGCGTTTTCCGATCGTCATCGCGGCCTGAGGCGGGCCGCTCTCAACGCTGCGACAGCACCTCGGCGAACATCGCGGCATCGACGTTGCCACCGGTCAGCGCAATGCCGACCGTCTTGCCCTGCCAGCGCGAGCGCTGCTGCATCGCGCCCGCCAAGGCCGCCGCGCCCGCGCCTTCGGCCACGTTGTGGGTGTCGGTGAACAGCGCGCGCATCGCCGCGGCCACTTCCTCGTCGCTCACCGCGACCACCTCGTCGGCTTCGCGCCGGATCACTGCCAGCGCCTCCGGCACCGGTGTGCGGCAGGCCATGCCGTCGGCCAGCCGCGTGCTGACGGGCGCTTCGATCGCCCGGCCGGCACGGAACGAATCGAGATACGCGGTCGCATGCGCCGACACCACGCCGACGAGCCGCGTCTTGACGCCGCAATGCGCACGCGCCGCCGCCGCGGCCGCGAAGCCGGAGCCCAGTCCGATCGGCACGAACAGCACCTCGGGCGGCGCATCGGCCAGCGCTTCGAAGAATTCCACATAGGCGGTCGCGACGCCGCGCACCAGCTCGCGGTGGAAGGAGGGCACGCGATGCAGCCCGTCGCGCTCGGCCAGGTGCGCGGCATGCTCGCTCGCGGTCTGGAACTCGTCGCCGTGCTCGACCAGCGTGACGCCGAGCGCGCGCATGGCTGCGTTCTTCTCGACCGAGTTGCCGTGCGGCACCACGATGGTCGCCGCCAGGCCGTGGCGCCGCGCGGCGAAGCCGACCGACTGGCCGTGGTTGCCGCGCGTGGCGCTGATCACATGGCGCACCCCGGGCTCGTCGCGCGCCAGCGTCTCGAAGTAGGTGAGCCCGCCGCGCAGCTTGAAGGCGCCGGCCGGCGTGTGGTTTTCATGCTTGGTCCACACCGTGCAGCCCAGGCGCCCGGCCAGCAGCGGCCAGGCATACTGCGGCGTCGGCGGCATCGCCGCGTAGACGGTGCGGCGCGCGGCGGCGATCTCTTCGCGTGTGAATCGCATCGGCTACTTGCGTTCCGGCAGCGCGATGCGCACCGCGAGCGCGGCCAGCACGCTGCCCATCACATAGCGCTGGGCGCGCAGCCAGCCTTCGCTTCGCGACAGGAAGGCCGTCAGGCGCGCGGCACTCAGCACCAGCAGCACGTTGACGGCACCGCTGACGCCGATCTGCACCGCGCCCAGCATCAGGCTCTGCAGCAGCACCGAGCCGCGCTCGGGATGCAGGAACTGCGGGAAGAAGGAGAGGTAGAACATCGCCACCTTGGGATTCAGCAGGTTGGTGACGAAGCCCATGCTGAAGAGCTTGGCCGGCGGATCGTCGGGCAGCAGCCGGGCCTCGAAAGGCGCGCTGCCGCCCGGCTTGACCGCCTGCCAGGCAAGCCACATCAGGTAGGCCCCGCCGGCCAAACGGATGGCGTCGAAGGCGAAGGGCACGGCGATCAGCAGCGCCGTCAGCCCCAGCGCCGCGGCCATCAGGTGCACCACGAAGCCCAGCAGCACGCCGGCCAGCGACATCAGTCCGGCCGCGCGGCCCTGGCACAGCGCGCGCGAGACGCAATAGATCATGTTCGGGCCGGGCGTCAGCACCAGCACCAGCGCGGCGAGCGCGAACAAAGCGAGTTCGGTGAAGCTCATCGGCATGTCAGATCCCCTCGGAGTCGAGCGTGACGGTGCCGCGCGGCGTATCGAACACCGCGCGGAGCTTGGGCGCGCCGGTGCTCACCGGCACGTTCGAAAGCCCGATGGCTTCCATCGCCGCGTCCAGGTCGCCGGCGCGCGGATGCGCGACGGTCAGCGAACGCAGCCTGACGCCGGAATCGGCCATGCCGTCGCTCGGATGCACCGGGCCCCATTCGATCAGCGTGGGCAGCGTGCCGTACATCAGGCGTTGGCCGTCGTCGCGCACCGTGATCTGCCATGCGAGCCGGCCGGCCGGCGTCTCGCGCGAGGCTTCGAGCACGCGGCCGCGGTCGATGCGCTGCCGCGCCAGGGCCTGCACGGCCGCGCCGGCATCGGGCACCTCGGCCACGAAGTGCACCAGCCGCGGCCCGCCGCGTGCCAGGCCGGCCTGCAGCTCGGCATCGTCGAGGTCGAACCAGCGATGGGTGCCGGCGGCCCGCGTCGGCCTGGCCTTGGGGTCGATCGCGATGATCTCGAGATAGGCGCGCGGGAATTCGACGGTTGCGATCTTCATCAGGCGGTTGTGTGTGCCCATCAGCGGATGCGCGCCGCCTGGGCCGGGCGCGATGCCGAAAGTGGCTTCGCACCACTGGACGCCTTCGTCGAGGTCGCCGGCGGCGATCACAAGGTGGTCGATGCGCGCTTGCACGAGGCCTCCTAGAGCGTGACCTTGCCGTCGATGCAGGTGACCGAGTCGCCGCCGATCCAGACCTGGCTTTCCGCGTCGCGCGACACATGGACGCGTCCTGCGCGGCCCAGGCACTGGCCTTGCGCCGCGAGGTAGCGTTCGGGCAGGTGCCCATCGGCGATCAGCCATTGCGCGAGGCTGGCGTTGAGGCTGCCCGTGACCGGATCTTCCTCGACGCCGATCGGCGCCGCGAAGGCGCGCACCTCGAGGCCGATGCCTTCGTCGTTCGAGCGCGCGAAGGCGCGCGCCTCGCGGTTGGAACGCGAGATCAGGGGCGAGGCTGCATCGTCTTCCGCCGCAGGGACGCCCGCCACGCCGACCTTCTGGCCGAGCTCCTTGAGCATGCGGTGGTCGGGCTTGAGCGCGAGCACGGTGTCCGCGTCGTCGAGCAGCAGGCCCAGCCACACCGGACCGTTGTCGAGCTGCTGCGCAGCCACGATCTGCTGCGATTTGAGGCCCAGCGCGGCGGCCACCTTGGCCAGCAGCGAGGGGCTCGGCGCGCTGCGCCTGAGCGGCGGCGCGGCGAAAACGAGGCGTTCGCCCTCGTGCCGGATCGGCACCAGGCCTGCGGCGCACTGCTGGACGATGCGGCCTGCCGCCTTGGGCCGGCCGCCGGCCTGCAGCCAGGCATGGCAGCTTCCCAGCGTCGGGTGGCCGGCAAAGGGCAGCTCGCCGCCCGGCGTGAAGATGCGCACGCGGTAGTCGGCCGACGGTTCGCTGGGCGGCAGCAGGAAGGTGGTCTCTGAAAGGTTGGTCCACTTCGCGAAGCTCTGCATCGCGGCATCGTCGAGGCCGGTGGCGTCGAGCACCACCGCGAGGGGATTGCCGAGATAGGGCTTCGCCGTGAAGACGTCGACTTGCTTGAAGGGGCGGGTTTTCATGAGCTTCATTCCAGTGCGAGGTCGAGCACGCCGCGTGCGCCGGCGCGGCTGCGCAGATCGGCGAACCAGCGCTCGACATGCGGCCAGGCGGGCCGCGTGTATTCGGTCTGCGGCAGGCCGAACCAGCGGTGCGCTTCACAGCCCACCGGGATGTCGGCCATCGTGAATGCATCGCCGAGCATGAAGGCGCGCGTGGCGAGGTGCGCGTCGAGTAGCGCGAACAGCGGCTCGGTGGCATGCACCGAATGCGCGATCACGGCCGGGTCGCGCTGGCCCGAAGGCACGCGGACCCACTGCCTGAAGGCACCGGCGCTCACCGGATTCAGCGTGGTCTGCTGCCAGTCCATCCAGCGCTCGGCGTCGAAGCGTGCGGCCAGCGGCTCGGGATAGAGCTTGCCGGGCGAGTGCTTGGCGCAGAGGTAGCGCACGATCACGTTCGATTCCCAGAGCGTGACGCGGCCCTCGCCCTCGCCGTCGTCGATGGCCGGCACCAGCGCGTTCGGATTGAGCCTCAGGTATTCGGGCGTCTGGACGATGCCGAACTTGCCGCCGGCCTCGGTGCGCTGGAAATCGAGCCCGATCTCCTGCGCGCACCACACCACCTTGCGGACGTTGATGGAGCTGATGCGCCCCCAGATATTGAGCATGGTCAGAATCCCTTCGAGGGGCGGTCGATCAAGAGAAGACGAACGGCCAGCGCGAGCATCACCGTGGCGAGCAGGCCGCGCTGGAAGCCGGCGGAGCCGCGCCGGCGCTGCAGCCAGCGGCCGATCTGTCCGCTGCAGGCACTCAGCACGGTGTTGAAGACGAGCCCGGCCAGCGAGAGCGCGACACCCAGCAACACCAGCTGCATCGGCACGCTGCCGCGCGCCGGGTCGACGAACTGCGGCAGGAAGACCATGAAGAACAGCAGCGCCTTCGGATTCACCAGGTTGTTGAGCCAGGCCATGCGCAGCACGCGCGCGAAGCCGGCGCGATCGGCGTGCGCCTGCAGGCGTGCATCGCCCGAGCGGAGCGCCTGCCAGGCGAGCCACAGCAGGTAGAGCGCGCCCGCATAGCGCAGCAGGTCGAAGGAGGGCGGCCATGCCGCCACCAGCGCGGTGACGCCGGTCGCGGCGCACAGGGTGTGGACCAGGTCCGCCGCCGCGATGCCGAGCCCGGCCGCGAAGCCGGCGCGCGGCCCCAGTGCGACGCCGTGCGAGAGCACGAAAGCCATGTTGGGCCCGGGCGAGAGGAACAGCGCCAGCACCGCCACCAGGAAGAGCGAGAGGGTCGCGAGGTCGATCATGGCGTGCGCGTCTCGAGGTAGGGCGTGATGTTCTTCATGGCGCGCGCGACATAGGCTTCTTTTTCGCCCACCGGCGCGACGTAGTGGAGCGCATCGGCCGCGGCCTCGGGGCCCTCGGTGCGCGCGATGATCCACGCAGCGAGATAGGGCGACGCGAGGCAGCCGCCCGCGGTCGCCACGTTGCCGGCCGCGAAGAAGGGCTGGTTCAGCACCTCGATGCCGGCCTCCTGCACCCAGGGCTTGGTCGTCAGGTCGGTGCAGGCCGGCACGGCGCCCAGCAGGCCCAGCTTGGCCAGCAGCAAGGTGCCCGAACACTGCGCGCCGATCAGCTGGCGCGACGGGTCGAGCGTGAGCGCCGAGAGGATGGCCGGATCGGCCGCGATCTCGCGCGTTCGGATGCCGCTGCCGACGATCACGGCCTCGGCCTCGCAGGCATCCGCCAGGGATGCGCTGAGCTTCACCGTCACGCCGTTCATGGACGTGACTGAGGCGCTCGGTCCGGCCAGGCTGACGCGCCAGCCCGGCTTCTTGATCCGGTTGAGGACGCCGAGCGCGATCAGCGAGTCGAGCTCGTTGAACCCTTCGAAGGTGAGGATGGCGATGTGCATCGTCGTGCCTTGATTCGATGCCCGTTACACGGGACTGGCGGCGAGTTGGCGCTCGACCTCGGCAGCCGCGTTGTGCGCCAGCTGCTCGCGCACGGCCTCGCCCAGCGCGGTGATCGCGGTGTCGATCTCCTCGACGCTCGCGGTCACGAAGGACAGGCGCAGCGTACGCGGATCGCTGGCTCCCGCATAGAAGGGCGCCCCCGGCACGAAGGCCACGCCGCGTTCCACCGCCTTCGGCAGCAGCGCCACCGCGTCCATGCCCTCGGGCAGGCGCAGCCACAGGAACATGCCGCCGGCCGGCTTGTTGAACTCCACGCCCAGGCCCTTCATCTCGCGCGCCAGTGCGGTCAGCATCGCATCGCGCTGGCGCTTGTAGAGCGCGCGGATGGTCGGCACGTGGCGATCGAGGAAGCCCTCTTTCATCACTTCGGCCACCATGCGCTGGTTGAAGCCGGGGCTGTGCAGGTCGGCCGCCTGCTTGGCCTGCAGCAGCTTCGGGAAGATGGCCTTGGGCGCCACCATGAAGCCCAGCCGCAGGCCCGGCGCCAGCACCTTCGAGAAGGAGCCGAGGTAGACGCAGCCTTCGGGGTTGCGCGCGGTCAGCGGCAACGGCGGGGCTTCGTCGAACCAGAGGTCGCCGTAGGGGTTGTCCTCGACGATCGGAAGCCCGGCCTTCGCGGCCGCGGCCGATACTGCGGCTCGGCGCTCCTCGGTCATCGTGCGGCCGGTGGGGTTCTGGAAGTTGGGCAGCAGGTAGACGAAACGCGCGTCCTTCGCTTTTGCCACGAGGTCGTCGACCGACACGCCCTCGTCGTCGCTGGCCACGCTCACGGGCTCGGGCTCCATCGGCGAGAAAGCCTGTAGCGCGCCCAGGTAGGTGGGCGTCTCGACCAGCACGCGGCTGCCCGGATCGAGCAGCACCTTGGCGATCAGGTCCAGGCCCTGCTGCGAGCCGGTGGTGATCAGCACCTGCGCCGGATCGACCGGCCAGGGCAGCATCGCCGCGACCGCTTCGCGCAGCGGGGCGTAGCCTTCGCTGGCGGCGTACTGCAGCGCGGCCTGGCCGTCCTTGTGCAGCACTTCGGCGCAGGCCTCGGCGAAGGCGCTGATCGGGAAGGTCTTGGGCGAGGGCAGGCCGCCGGCCAGGCTGATGATGCCGGGGCGCTCGGTGACCTTGAGGATTTCACGGATCACCGAAGGGTTCATCTTTTCGGCGCGGGCGGCGAGTTTCCAGTTCATGTCGTTTCCTTGGATGTGCGAGTCGTTATCGTGATGCCGCTGCGAGCACGGCGGGCGTGCGCGGTTGCGAGAGCTTCTTGCCGGCCACCACGGTGGCCACCACCGCCCCCGCGAAGCCGAGGGTGACGATGTCGATCGGCTCGCCGAGCAGCGGCACCGCGGCGAGGATCGAGAGAAAGGGTTGCAGCAGCTGGGTCTGGCTCACGCGCAGCGCACCGCCCATCGCGAGGCCGCGGTACCAGGCGAAGAAGCCCATCCACATCGAGAATACGCCGACGTAGACGAAGCCGATCCAGGCCGAGACGGCCACCGGCTGCTCGGGCCACAACCACAGCGTGCCCGGCAGCGTGACGGGCAGCGCCATCACGCAGACCCAGCAGATCACGCGCTCCGCGCCCAGGGCTGTAGTGACCTGCGCGCCGTAGATGTAGCCCAGCGAGGCGGCGAACACCGCGCCGACCAGCAGCAGGTCGCCCCAGGCGAAGCCGAAGGCGGCGCCCTGGTCGCCCGCGCGCAGCACGGAGAACACGATCACCAGCGCGCTGCCTGCCAGCGCGCAGAGCCAGAAGCCGAGCCGCGCGCGCTGGTGGAGCACCCAGGCCGCGCAGGCTGCCGTGACCAGCGGCAGCAACGCCGTGACCACCGCCGCATGGCTCGCGCTGACCACGCGCAGCGCATAGGCCAGCAGCAGCGGGTAGCCGATCGCGTTGCCCAGCACGGCCATGCCAAGCGGCTTCCACTGATGGCGCTGCGGCAAGGGTGGCCGCGTGACGAGCAGGAAGATCGCCGACAGCACGCCGGCCAGCGCCGCGCGGCCCAGCGTCACGAACCAGGGCGAGAGTTGCGGCGCGTCCTGCGTGCCGGTGGCGAGCCGCGTCATCGGCAGCGTGACCGCGAAGAAGGCGACGCCCAGCACGCCGAGCCACATGCCCAGAGTCTCGTCCTTGATCTTCATACGCTCGCCATCCACCAGGCCGTGAGCACCAGCACGGCGGCCATGGCGCGGTTGAACCAGAGCAGCCGCTTTCCCTGGGCCAGCCAGTTGCGCAGCAGCGCGCCGGCCAGCGCATAGATGAAGTTGCTGGTGAAGGCATAGACCAGCATCACCGGCGCCACGATCGCAAGACGCTGCAGCGCATCGGCATGGCCGGCGATCCAGCCCGCCACCAGCGTCAGCGCCAGCAGCCAGGCCTTGATGTTGAGGAACTGCAGCAGCACGCCCTGCTTGAAGCCGACCGAGAGGCGCCGGCCGTCGGCCTGGCCCATCGTCGCGCTGCCGCTGAGTTTCCACGCCAGCCACAGCAGATAGGCGACGCCGAGCGCCTTGATGGCCCAGCGCAGCGACGGCGCGGCGAGCACCAGCGCGCCGATGCCGGCCGCGCACAGCAACAGCAGCAGGGTCCAACCCACCGGTACTGCAAAGACGAAACGCATCGCGCGCGGCAGGCCGCCGTTGGCGGCGAGCGTGGTCGACAGCGTGGTGTTCGGTCCGGGCGAGAAACTCATCGCCGTGGCCAACACCAGCAGCGCGGTGAATTCTTGCCAGTTCATGGGACACACTCTAAACTGAGGACCATTACAGTACCGATACAGATCGCCGGACAAGAGTCGAGCCTGTATCGGTCCAACGATCGACACAGAACACAGACGCGCATGCTGACACGGACCTCGACCCAGTCGCTGACGGAGCAACTCGCCGACCGTTTTTCCGAGCGCATTCGCACGCGCCTGCTGGCGCCCGGCGCGCGCCTGCCCTCGGTGCGCGAGTGCGCGCGGCAGCAGGGCGTGAGCCCGCACACGGTGGTCGCGGCCTATGACCAGTTGCTCGCGCAGGGCCTGGTCGAAGCCCGGCGCCAGCGTGGCTTCTATGTGCGCGACTCGATCGCGGCACAGGCCGGGCCGGCCTTGTCGACCATGGGCCCGATCTCCGAGCAGCCCGCCGCCAAGCCCGTGCCCGCCGATGCGAGCACCCTCATCCGCGGGATGTTCCATCGTCCCAGCGACAAGCCGCAGCCTGGCATGGGCGTGTTCCCGTCCGAATGGCTGGACTCGCCCTTCACGGCCGCTGCGGTGCGCCGCGTGACGAGCACCCGGGCGCTCAAGGATTTTTCGCTGCAGTACGGCGAGCCCGCGGGCGACAGCGGCCTGCGCCGCAGCCTGGCGACCAAGCTGGCGAACATCAACGTGCCGGCCGGGCCGGAACAGATCGTGACCACCGTCGGGGCGACGCACGCGCTCGACATCGTGAGCCGCACGCTGCTGCGCGCCGGCGACGCGGTGATGGTCGAGGAGCCCGGCTGGGCGCTGGAATTCGCGCGGCTCGAGGCGCTCGGCATGCGCATCCTGCCCGTGCCGCGCAAGGCCGAAGGGCCGGATCTCGAAGTGATGGAGCGTTACTGCGATGCTGGGAACGGCCACAAGCCCAAGCTCTTCGTGAGCGTGAGCGTGCTGCACAACCCGACCGGCTACAGCCTCACCCCGGGCAGCGCGCACCGCGTGCTGCAGCTGGCGAACAAGCACAACTTCCACATCGTCGAGGACGACACCTACAGCCATCTCGCGCCCGAGCATGCCACCCGGCTCAGCGCGCTCGACGGACTACAGCGCACCATCTACGTGAGCGGCTTCGCGAAGATCCTGGCGCCCAACTGGCGTATCGGCTTTCTCGCTGCCTCGCCGGCCTTGGTGGGGCGCATGCTCGAAACCAAGCTGCTCACGACCTTGACCACGCCCTCGCTGTTCGAGCGCGCGCTGGCGTGGTGTATCGACCAGGGGCAGTTGCGCCGGCATGCCGAGCGCATCCGGCTGCGGCTTGACGGCGCACGTGGACGTACTGTCAAGCTGGCGCTCGCAGCCGGCTGCACGCTGGCCTCGGAGCCGGCGGGGCTGTTCGGCTGGGTCGACACCGGTGTCGACACCGATGCGCTGACCCAGCGCATGCTCGACGAGGGCTATCTGCTGGCGCCGGGCTCGCTGTTCCATGCGCGTCGTCCGCCGAGCACCCTGATGCGGATCAACTTCGCGACGGCGCAGGACGCGACTTTTTGGAAGGTGTTCGCGCGGGTGAAGACGCAGCTCTGAAGCCGGGCGCCTCAGAGTAGCCGGTCCGGCGCGAACGGGCCGAACAGCTTCAACAACAGCCGCAAGCCGACACTGGCGTCGGGCTCGGTGGCGCTGTCCTTCAGTCCGCTGTTCTGCGGCGCGCGCCATACGAGGCCGTTGTCGTCGCGCTCCACATGCCATGCGCCGTCGCGCATGGCAATCTCGATCTGGCCACTCGCGACGCGGCAGAGTTCGTCGCTGCGGATCAGGAGCGCGATCTCGGTGTTCTGCAGTTGCGAGCGCAGATCGAGGTTCATCGAACCGACCACCAGCAGCCGGCCGTCCATCACCAGCGCCTTGGAATGCAGCATCGAGCGTGATTCGCCGGGCTCGCTGCCGCCCGCGGAGCCGAAAGCACTGCCGAGCCCAGCCTGTTCGCTGCGCATCTCGTACAGGCCGACGCCCATCGACAGCAGCTCTTCGCGGTGCCGCGCATAGCCCACATGGGCGACCGGCGCATCGTTGGAAGCCAGCGAGTTCGTCAGCACGCGGATCCGGACGCCGCGCGCGAGTGCCGCCGCGAAAGCCTGCTTCATGTCCTGCCCAGGCACGAAGTAGGGCGAGATGATGAGCAGCTCGCTCTTCGCCTGGCCGATCAGCTGCAGCAGGCCCTCGACCACCGTTTCGCCGTCGGCAGCCGTATCGGCCGCGGCCGCGAGCGAGCTGCCGCCGCGCGTTGCGGCCGAAGAAGGCCGTCGGCCTTGCTGCGTCACGACGAGGCCCGGTGCCTTCTCATTGCCGGGACTGCCGCGCGGCACATCCGCCGGGATCTTGGCTGGCTTGTCGACCAGCACCGCCGCGGGTGCCCAGACGAAGGTCGCGCTCGTCAGGTCCATCGGCTTCTCGTCCCAGGCGCGAGCGCGCCGTTCGGTCGCAGGCGCAGCATTGGGAGGGCGTGGCTCGCTATCGTTCTCTTGCGTCTTGGGCTCGGCGCGGGTCTCGTTGCGAATCGCCTCGAGTTCTTCACGCGTCACCAGCGACTGCACCGGATAGGCGCGTTCGTTGTTCCAGTAGGCGTCGAAGCTTCGCGAAAGGTCTTGCACGACCGGCCCCGCGGCCAGCACATCGAGGTCGACGAAATTGCCCGCTTCGCCATTGCCGAAATAAGCATCGCCCAGGTTGCGCCCCCCGGTCACGCCGAGCACGTTGTCGGCGATGAAGAGCTTGTTGTGCATGCGCTGCTGGATGCGCGACGCATCGTCGAGCGCATTGAAGAGGCGGCCCAGGCTCGAGCCCCTCGCCCCCGCCAGCGGGTTGAACATCCGCATCTCGATGCTCGGAACGAAGGCCAGGCGCATCACCAGCGCGTTTCGCCCCGTGCTGTGAAAGTCGTCGAGAAGGATGCGCACGCGCACGCCGCGCTGTGCCGCATCGCGTACCGCCTGGAGCAACCGGTCGGTGCTGGCGTCGGCATGAATGGCGTAGTACTGCAGGTCGAGGGTCTTCTGTGCGCCTTCGGCCAGCGCGAGCCGGCTGCCGTAGGCGGCCGGCGGACCGTTGAGCAGCAGAAAGCCGGATTCGGAGCGGGCGCCGGCGGCGGTTCGGCGTTGCTGCACCAAGGCTGCGAGCGGGGTCCCGGCGGGCGAGGCCAGCGAAGTCGAAACCGGCCGTTGCACATCCTTGGGCAGTTCGGCGCAAGCCGGCAGTACCAGCGCAATGCCCACTGCCACGCACCAGCGGCGGGCGGATCGTCCGAGAGCGCGGAATGCGAACATGCAGCAATTGATGAGTTTGGGTAACTACATGTATAGCGCAGCCGCGCCACGCCGCGCGTCGGACGAAAGCCCGGCTATCCCTGGCGCGCCGCGCCGAGTTCTTCCCAGCGCTCGAGCGCGGCCAGCAGTTCGTCGTCGATCTGCGCATGGCGCTCGCCCAGTTCAGCTGCGCGCGATGCCTCGTTGGCGTAGATGGCGCCGCCGTCGAGTTCGAGCATCTCGGTGATGCGCTTCTGTTCTTCTTCCAGGGCTGCGATCTGCGTGGGCAGTGTCTCGAGTTCGCGCTGCTCCTTGTAGCTGAGCTTCTTGCGGGGCGTCGCGCGCGGGGCGGCTTCGGCGGCGGGCGCCGCGGCGGCCGCCGCAGGGGCTGGAGCGGGCGCAGATGCGGCCGCTCTTTGGGCGGCGAACTCTCGTGCGCGCTTCGACTGGATCAGCCAGTCCTGCACGCTGCCTTCGTACTCGCGCCAGTGGCCGCCGCCTTCGAAGGCGATGGTGCTGGTCACCACGTTGTCGAGGAAGGTGCGGTCGTGGCTCACGAGGAAGACCGTGCCGTCGTAGTTCTGCAGCAAGTCTTCGAGCAGCTCCAGCGTGTCGATGTCGAGGTCGTTGGTCGGCTCGTCGAGCACCAGCACATTGGCCGGCCGCGCGAACAACCGCGCGAGCAGCAGGCGGTTGCGTTCCCCGCCGCTGAGCGAGCGCACCGGTGAATGCGCGCGCGCGGGCGAGAACAGGAAGTCTGCGAGGTAGCTCTTGACGTGCTTGCGCTGGTTGCCGATCTCGATCCACTCGCTGCCGGGGCTGATGAAGTCTTCCAGCGTGGCGTCGAGATCGAGCGCATCGCGCATCTGATCGAAGTACGCCACCTGCAGGTTGGCGCCGCGGCGGATCTTGCCGCTGTCGGGCTCGAGTTCGCCGAGGATCAGCTTCAGCAACGTGGTCTTGCCGGCGCCGTTCGGGCCGATCAGGCCGACCTTGTCGCCGCGCAGGATGGTGCCGGTGAAGTTCCGGATGACGGTGTTCTCACCGAAGGCCTTGGAGGCTCCCGTGAGTTCCGCGACGATCTTTCCGCTCGACTGGCCGGAGGCGACGTCCATGTTCACGCTGCCGATCACTTCGCGCCTGGCCGCGCGGTTG
>NZ_CAXURM020000001.1:875000-1357500 GCF_964253755.1 Variovorax sp. LjRoot130
GTTGCTACATTTAGTTGGGCACTCTAGTGAGACTGCCGGTGACAAACCGGAGGAAGGTGGGGATGACGTCAAGTCCTCATGGCCCTTATAGGTGGGGCTACACACGTCATACAATGGCTGGTACAAAGGGTTGCCAACCCGCGAGGGGGAGCTAATCCCATAAAACCAGTCGTAGTCCGGATCGCAGTCTGCAACTCGACTGCGTGAAGTCGGAATCGCTAGTAATCGTGGATCAGAATGTCACGGTGAATACGTTCCCGGGTCTTGTACACACCGCCCGTCACACCATGGGAGCGGGTTCTGCCAGAAGTAGTTAGCCTAACCGCAAGGAGGGCGATTACCACGGCAGGGTTCGTGACTGGGGTGAAGTCGTAACAAGGTAGCCGTATCGGAAGGTGCGGCTGGATCACCTCCTTTCTGGAAACAAGCCACTTAAATTGAACGCCCACACTTATCGGTTGTTGGAAGATGTCGAGTCTTCGACATGGGTCTGTAGCTCAGCTGGTTAGAGCACCGTCTTGATAAGGCGGGGGTCGTTGGTTCGAGCCCAACTAGACCCACCATTCCTTCCGATAGTCTCGTGAGGACCCGGGGGATTAGCTCAGCTGGGAGAGCACCTGCTTTGCAAGCAGGGGGTCGTCGGTTCGATCCCGTCATCCTCCACCATACACCGGTAGTTTGAAATTCAACACCAAAGAGGCTTTGTGCGTGAGCATGAGGCTTCTTTGTTGTTGATCGAGATCTCTTGATCAATCGGCTGTTCTTTAAAAATTCATAGAGTCGAATCAGCGTTGCTGATGGAAACTGCACATTCGTAAAGGTTTAGTGCAGACCGTGCCATCAGCGACATGAATTTTTGATTGCGTCAAATGAACTTCAATTTCGAGTCAAATCGAAAGTATGAAGACGGCATAACGCGTCAGGTGAAAGACCTGACATATTCCTTGAAATGATTTTGGTTTCTGTGAAGAAACGTCAAAGTTATAGGGTCAAGTGAATAAGAGCACGTGGTGGATGCCTTGGCGATGATAGGCGACGAAGGACGTGATAGCCTGCGATAAGCTTCGGGGAGCTGGCAAATTAGCTTTGATCCGGAGATTTCCGAATGGGGAAACCCACCGAAAGGTATCGCATGATGAATACATAGTCATGCGAGGCGAACCGGGTGAACTGAAACATCTCAGTAGCTCGAGGAAAAGACATCAACCGAGATTCCGAAAGTAGTGGCGAGCGAAATCGGAAGAGCCTGTTAGTGATAGCACAAGACTTAACGGAACAGCTTGGAAAGGCTGGCCATAGCGGGTGATAGCCCCGTACGTGAAAAGACCTGTGTGGTACTGAGCTAACGACAAGTAGGGCGGGACACGAGAAATCCTGTCTGAATATGGGGGGACCATCCTCCAAGGCTAAATACTCATCATCGACCGATAGTGAACTAGTACCGTGAGGGAAAGGCGAAAAGAACCCCGGGAGGGGAGTGAAATAGATCCTGAAACCGCGTGCTTACAAAAAGTCGGAGCCTCGTAAGGGGTGACGGCGTACCTTTTGTATAATGGGTCAGCGACTTACATTCAGTGGCAAGGTTAACCGAATAGGGAAGCCGTAGAGAAATCGAGTCCGAATAGGGCGTCCAGTCGCTGGGTGTAGACCCGAAACCAAGTGATCTATCCATGGCCAGGATGAAGGTGCCGTAACAGGTACTGGAGGTCCGAACCGACTAGTGTTGCAAAACTAGCGGATGAGCTGTGGATAGGGGTGAAAGGCTAAACAAACTTGGAAATAGCTGGTTCTCTCCGAAAACTATTTAGGTAGTGCCTCAAGTATTACCGTCGGGGGTAGAGCACTGTTTTGGCTAGGGGGTCATGGCGACTTACCAAACCAAGGCAAACTCCGAATACCGACGAGTACAGCTTGGGAGACAGAGCACCGGGTGCTAACGTCCGGACTCAAGAGGGAAACAACCCAGACCGCCAGCTAAGGTCCCTAAAATTGGCTAAGTGGGAAACGAAGTGGGAAGGCTAAAACAGTCAGGATGTTGGCTTAGAAGCAGCCATCATTTAAAGAAAGCGTAATAGCTCACTGATCGAGTCGTCCTGCGCGGAAGATGTAACGGGGCTAAGCCAGTTACCGAAGCTGCGGATTTGCAATTTATTGCAAGTGGTAGGAGAGCGTTCTGTAAGCCTGTGAAGGTGCGTTGTAAAGCGTGCTGGAGGTATCAGAAGTGCGAATGCTGACATGAGTAGCGTTAAAGGGGGTGAAAAGCCCCCTCGCCGTAAGCGCAAGGTTTTCTACGCAACGTTCATCGGCGTAGAGTGAGTCGGCCCCTAAGGCGAGGCAGAGATGCGTAGCTGATGGGAAACAGGTCAATATTCCTGTACCGATGTGTAGTGCGATGTGGGGACGGATCTTAATAGGTCATCCGGGTGTTGGATATCCCGGTTTAGTTGGAAGTAGGCGATGGGTAGGCAAATCCGCCCGTCATATACCGAGGCCAACGATCGAGCCAGCTTGCTGGTGAAGTGACTGAACGAGGTTCCAGGAAAAGCCACTAAGCTTCAGCTACACACGACCGTACCGCAAACCGACACTGGTGCGCGAGATGAGTATTCTAAGGCGCTTGAGAGAACTCAGGAGAAGGAACTCGGCAAATTGACACCGTAACTTCGGAAGAAGGTGTGCCCTATTAGTGTGAAGTGAACAACGGAGCATGAATGGGTTGCAAAAAATCGGTGGCTGCGACTGTTTATTAAAAACACAGCACTCTGCAAACACGAAAGTGGACGTATAGGGTGTGACGCCTGCCCGGTGCTGGAAGATTAAATGATGGGGTGCAAGCTCTTGATTGAAGTCCCAGTAAACGGCGGCCGTAACTATAACGGTCCTAAGGTAGCGAAATTCCTTGTCGGGTAAGTTCCGACCTGCACGAATGGCGTAACGATGGCCACACTGTCTCCTCCTGAGACTCAGCGAAGTTGAAATGTTTGTGATGATGCAATCTCCCCGCGGAAAGACGGAAAGACCCCATGAACCTTTACTGTAGCTTTGTATTGGACTTTGAACAGATCTGTGTAGGATAGGTGGGAGGCTTTGAAGCAGGGTCGCTAGATCTTGTGGAGCCAACGTTGAAATACCACCCTGGTGTGTTTGAGGTTCTAACCTAGGTCCATTATCTGGATCGGGGACAGTGCATGGTAGGCAGTTTGACTGGGGCGGTCTCCTCCCAAAGCGTAACGGAGGAGTTCGAAGGTACGCTAGTTACGGTCGGACATCGTGACGATAGTGCAATGGCATAAGCGTGCTTAACTGCGAGACTGACAAGTCGAGCAGATGCGAAAGCAGGACATAGTGATCCGGTGGTTCTGTATGGAAGGGCCATCGCTCAACGGATAAAAGGTACTCTGGGGATAACAGGCTGATACCGCCCAAGAGTTCATATCGACGGCGGTGTTTGGCACCTCGATGTCGGCTCATCTCATCCTGGGGCTGTAGCCGGTCCCAAGGGTATGGCTGTTCGCCATTTAAAGAGGTACGTGAGCTGGGTTTAAAACGTCGTGAGACAGTTTGGTCCCTATCTTCCGTGGGCGCTGCAGATTTGAGGAAGCCTGCTCCTAGTACGAGAGGACCGGAGTGGACACACCTCTGGTGTATCGGTTGTCACGCCAGTGGCATTGCCGAGTAGCTAAGTGTGGAAGAGATAACCGCTGAAAGCATCTAAGCGGGAAACTCGTTTCAAGATGAGATCTGCCGGGGCCTCGAGCCCCCTGAAGAGTCGTTCAAGACCAGGACGTTGATAGGTCGGGTGTGGAAGCGCAGTAATGCGTTAAGCTAACCGATACTAATTGCTCGTGCGGCTTGACCCTATAACTTTGATCTACGATCAAGGTGTTATGCCAAGTTGACGCATTCAAAACACTCAAAGCTGATTCCAAACTCTATGAATTCGTTGTATTGACCCAGTCAATGCAACAACCCTTTATGCCTGATGACCATAGCGAGGTGGTCCCACTCCTTCCCATCCCGAACAGGACAGTGAAACGCCTCAGCGCCGATGATAGTGCGGGTTCCCGTGTGAAAGTAGGTCATCGTCAGGCTCTTACAGCCCCAAAAAGCCCAACCAGAAATGGTTGGGCTTTTTGCTTTTGAGTATTCCAAAAGCAATGAATGGTTACTTGTTTCGGACTTCCGTCTCATCGGCAAAGGCGGCTCCGGCCTTGACCAATTCCGCAAGAACCTCAGCGCTCAACTCATCGAGGGACGACGAGGCAAAGAAGCGCGCACGAATGACGTCGAAGTAAGGTGTGCTTCGAGCCCAGTTTTTCCATTCGTCGACGCTCGTCGTCTGCAGTTCCAGCAGCTTGAATTTCATGAGCACCTTGAGCGCATGTCGGGCGTGCTTGACGGGATCACGCGATAGAGCCTCAAGCCTGCGCCGCGCCAATGAAAGCGCTTCCGCCACCTCGCTGAAGACGCCCCCATGGCCCGGGATCACGCATACCGGATCCAGCGCTTCGATCAAGTCGAGGGTGGCAGCCACCTCATCGAAGGACGGCTCCCCTGCCAACTCGGGAAACACGATGCCGAAGCCGTTCTCCCAGAGCGCATCGGCCGAGATCAGGGTGCGTGAGCCGGGCTCGAACAGGATGATCGAATGCGGGTCGTGGCCCGGCGCGGCATGCACCTGCCAAGCCAGGTCACCCAGCACCACATCCCGGCCCGGCGCCAGAAGACCGTCGAAGCGAAAGCGAGGGCACTGCTGCCCGGTCGCCCGATAGCTCAGCGCATCCTCATCCCAGATTTGCACCAGAGATGCCTCTCCCGGCGGAATGAAGGTACGCGCCATGGGATAACGCCGCTGCAGCGCCGCGTTGCCGCCGCAGTGGTCGCTGTGCAAATGCGTGCTCAGCACAAGGTGGAGCGGCCGGTCTCCGAGCGCGGCCTCGACCAGCGCCAGTGTCTGGCTGCAATGCGTCGCGTAGCCGGTGTCGACCAAGGCCGTCTCGTCACGGCCCACCAAGAGGATGTTGTTGGACGAAAGCCATCCGCGCTCAAAAACCTGGAGCTGCGCCGGCAGACCAGCGGCCGCGCTCAAGCCGTCGCGCCTGGTCGCAGCTGGCGCCGGAGGACCTTCCCGACATTCGTCTTTGGCAGACTCTCTCGAAACTCGATGTGCTTCGGACGCTTGTAGCCGGTCAGCTGATCATTGCAGTAGCGCATCACGGTCTCCTCGGTCAGCAAGTGATCCTTGCGGACGACGAAAACCTTGATCGCCTCGCCCTGCTTCTCGTCCGGCACCCCGATCGCCGCGCACTCGACAACGCCGGGGCACAGCGAGATGACATTTTCCAATTCGTTCGGGAACACGTTGAACCCGCTCACCAGAATCATGTCCTTCTTGCGATCGACGATTCGGCTGTAGCCGTCTTCCTGCATCACCGCGATGTCGCCGGTCCGCATAAAGCCGTCGGCGGTGAATGCCGCCGCGGTCTCGGCCGGCTGGTTGTAGTAGCCGGTCATGACGTTGGGCCCCTTGATGCACAACTCTCCCGCCTCTCCCGGGGGCAGCGAGCGGCCTTCGTCGTCCTTGATGGCGATTTCGATGCTGGGCAGCGGCAACCCGATGGTTCCGGTGAACGCGGTGTTGGAGACCGGGTTGTTGGTCCCGATCGCGCAGGTCTCGCTCATACCCCAGCCTTCGATCATCGGGCAGCCCGTGGCTTCGAACCACTTGCGGGCTGTGCCCTCGGACGCCGCCATGCCACCGGCCTGCGAGACAAAGAGCGTCGAGAAGTCGATGGTCTTGAACTGCGGGTGCATCAGCAGGGCATTGAACAAGGTGTTCACCGCCGGCAGCATGTGGAAGGGTCGCTTCTTGAGCACGGCGATGAACTTGTCGAAGTCGCGCGGGTTGGGGATCAGCGTCAGGTGCGAGCCCTGGCGGATCGCGAGCAGGCACAGCGTCAGCGCGAAGATGTGATACAGCGGCAGCGCCGCAATGCTGTTGACCTTGGACAGATCGCCCGCCCGTTCCAGTGCGGGCGTGAACCAGGCTTCGGCCTGCAGCGTCGCGGCGACGATGTTGCGATGGGTCAGCACCGCGCCCTTCGACAGCCCCGTGGTTCCACCGGTGTATTGGAGGAAGGCGATCGAGTCGAGCGTGCTGGGGTCCGGGGCCAGCGTACGCCCCTTGCCCTCGGCCATGACCTGGGGAAAGGGCGTGACGGTGCGCCCGTTGTCCAGCGGTAGCTTGTATGGCGGAACCATCTTGGCGAGATGCCGCACGGCCACCGTGATCCAGGTGCCGTAAAGGCCTCCGAGCAGATCGCCCATCGAGGCGACCACCACGTGCTTCAAGGGCGTCCGCTCGATCACCTGCTCGAGCGTCGCCGCAAAGTTCTCGAGGATGACGATCGCCGTCGCACCCGAATCCTTCAGCTGGTGTTCGAGCTCGCGCGCCGTATACAGCGGGTTGACGTTGACGCAGGTGTAGCCCGCGCGCAGCACGCCGCACATCGTGACGGCGAACTGCGGCACGTTGGGCAGCATGATGGCCACGCGCGCGCCGGGCTCCAAGCCACGCGACTGCAGCCATGCGCCCATCGCCTTCGACAGCGCGTCGAGTTCGCCATACGACATCCATCGTTCCATGCACACCGAAAACGGCCGCTCGGCGTAGCGCGTGAATGATTCGTCGAACAGCTGCCCCAGCGAGCGGTACTGCTCGGGATGGACTTCGTGCGGCACGCCGGCCGGGTAGTTCTTCAATATGGATGACTGCATGCGATCTCCTTTGGCGCGGATTGTCGAAGCGGGTCCGCCCTTGCCGCCAGCGGGCTTGTCCTAGGGTGGCGCCCGATCTGTCGCGCATGCGATAGTCGGCCGCATGGTTGCGCGTCTCCAGCAGTGTCTTGTGCTCGGTGGTCTTCTTGTCGCGATCGCCTGGGCGAGCTTCTGGTGGAGCCGGTCGCCGCTCGTGGCTGTGCTCAGCCTCATCGCGTTGACCTGTACCCACACGACCGTCCTTGCGATCGAGTTCGTGGCGAGCTACCGCATCAACGGCCGCGACCCTCTTCCCCGCGCCCGAGTGCCCCAGTGCATCGGGGCGTGGCTGGCCGAGAGCTGGCTCGCGCCTCGCGTTTTCTGCTGGTACCAGCCCTTTCATTCGCGTGCCGTGCCTGATCACCTGCCGGCCAACGGTCGAAGGGGCGTGGTGCTGGTCCACGGCTTTCTATGCAACCGCGGCTTCTGGAGCCCCTGGTTGCGCGAACTGCGCGCCGACGACCGTGCCTTCGTTGCGGTCGATCTCGAGCCTGTCTTCGGCTCGATCGACCACTATGCACAGACCATCGACGACGCGATCCTGCGGGTGACTGCAGCGACCTCCCTGCCGCCGATGCTGATCTGCCACAGCATGGGTGGTCTGGCCGCCCGAGCCTGGCTGCGCGACGCCGATCCAACGCGCGTGCACCGCATCGTCACCATCGGCACGCCGCACCGCGGCACCTGGCTCGCGCGCTTCGGCCGCACGGTCAATGGGCGCCAGATGCGAGTGGGAGGCGATTGGATGCAGAAGATCGAAGGCGAGCGGGCCAGCACGCGGCAGGTTTCCTTCACCTGCTGGTACTCGAACTGCGACAACATCGTCTTTCCGACGTCGAACGCGACGCTGCCCGGCGCCGACAACCGTCTCGCCGACGGGCGTGCGCATGTGGAGATGGCCTTCGATTCCAGGTTGAGGCGCGAGACCCTGGCCCTGCTCGCGCGCTGAAGCGCGCCGGGAAAACAGCTAGGCCGTGGATTCGCCCGGCAGCAGCACGCCAGCCTCGATGTCGGGCTGCATCGCGAGTTCCTGGTAGAGCGGCGTGAAGTCCGGCGCCGTCAGTTCGAACAACTGGGCAAAGCTGTCGATGACGAAGTAGGTGCTCTGGTAGCTGTCGATCTTGTAGCGGGTGCGCATGGTGCGCAGCAGATCGAGCGGCAGCCGGTAGGGCTCAGGGCTGCGTACCGCGTGCCTCAGCTCGCCGACCGAGCTCAGGACGCCCGCGCCGTAGGCGCGCAAGCCGTCCGGCTGGCGAATGAGCCCGAACTCGACCGTGTACCAGTAGAGCCGCGCAAGCTTCTCGCCGGCGCCCAGCTCGTGCGCCTTGATGCCGCCCTGGCCGTAGCGCTGCACATAGTCGGCGAAGGACGGATCGAAGAGCATCGGCACATGGCCGAACAGATCGTGGAACACGTCCGGCTCGACGATGTAGTCGAACTCTTCGGGCTTGCGGATCCAGTCCGTCACCGGGAACTTGCGGTTCGCGAGCAGCGTGAAGAAGGGCAACTCGGGGATGAGTCCGGGCACTGCGACGACTTCCCAGCGCGTCGCCTTGTAGAGCCGCTCGTTGATCTCCTCGAAGCGCGGAATGCGGTCCTTCACGCCGAGCGAAGGCAGCGACGCGATGAAGGCATCGCAGGCGAGGCCCGGCAACTGTGCGGCTTGGCGTTCATAGAGACGCCGGTAGGTGTCGTGGTCGGCCGGCGTGTAGCTGGCCCAGTCCTGCGGGCAGGTGTAGTCGGCGAGAACGGCGCCGCCGCGCGAATAGTCGCCGCGCGGCGGGCGCTCCGATTGACCGTAGACGGCGGGCATGACCGCACCTGTTGGCGTCTCCATGAAAAGCTCCGATGTTTTCTTACTTGAGCCAGCGGTCCATCACGCGCTGGAACTCACCGCCCGCTTGCGACAGGTGCAGCCATTGGTCGACATAGGCCTTGAAGGCCATGTCGTCGCGCGGCAGCATCCAGGCCATCTCGCCGTATTGCAGCGGCTTGTCGGGATTGACGGCGCACAGACCCGGCTTCAGCTTCTGCTGGGTGATGGCCTCGGCAGATTCGGTCACGAAGACGTCGGCGCGGTTCGCGAGCAGCTCGTCGAAGATCGTCACGTTCTCGCCGTGCATCGTGAGCTTGGCGCGCTTGAAGTTGGCGCGCGCGAAACGCTCGTTGCTGCCGCCCGGGTTGAAGATCACGCGCACTTCCGGCTTGTCGATGTCGGCGACGCTCTGGTACTTGGCGACGTCCGCGCAGCGTGCGATCGGCGTCTTGCCGTTGACCATGTAGGGCGCGCTGAAGAAGGCACGCTTCTGGCGCTCGGTCGTCACCGACACGCCGCCCACGGCCAGATCGCACTTGCCGGCCGCAAGATCGGGCAGCAGATTGGCCCAGGTCGTCTTGACCCATTCCGGCTTCGCATTGAGGCTGGTGCTGAAGCTGGCCATCAGGTCGACATCGATCCCTTCGTAGCTCGCATCCGGCTTCTGGAAGCTGAAGGGCTTGTAGTCGCCCGGCGTGCAGATGCGAAGCACGCCAGCCTTTTGCACCGCGTCGAGATGCGACGAGGCCGCGCCCGCACGCTGCTGCGGATTCATGGCGCAGCCGCCGAGGACGAGGACCGCGGCTGCGATCCATGACGAGCGAATCCAAAAGGTCTGACGCATTCCGCGCTCCTGTGTGTGATGGGGCGGCTATTGTGCGGCGGCCAGCACACCACGGCGCATCTGGTCGAGCTCGATGCTCTCGAACAGCGCCTTGAAGTTGCCGTTGCCGAAGCCGTCGTCGCCCTTGCGCTGGATGAACTCGAAGAAGATCGGGCCCAGCTGGTTCTCGCTGAAGATCTGCAGCAGCAGCGCGTCCTTCTTGCCGTCGATCAGGATCTTGCGCTTGTGCAGGTCCTCGACGTTTTCGCCGTGGCCCGGAATGCGCTTGTCCACCAGTTCGTAGTAGGTGTCGATGGTGTCGAGCAGCTTGACGCCGTTGGCGCGCAATGCGTCGACGGTCTTGTAGAGATTGTCCGAGCCCATTGCGATGTGCTGGATGCCTTCACCGTGGTAGAGGTCGAGGTACTCCTGGATCTGGCCGGCCTGTTCCTTGCCTTCCTCGTTGATCGGGATGCGGATCTTTCCGCACGGGCTGGTCATTGCCTTGCTCTTCACGCCCGTGACCTGGCCTTCGATGTCGAAGTACTTGACCTCCTTGAAGTTGAACAGGCGCTCGTAGAAGTCCGCCCACTCGTTCATGCGGCCGCGATGCACGTTGTGCGTCAGGTGGTCGATGTAGGTCAGACCGTTGCCCTCGGGCGCCAGCGCTTCGATCGCGCTGAGGCCGGGCAGGGCTTCGAAGTCGACGTCGTAGAAGCCGATGTTGCCGATGTCGCCGAACTGCGCGCCGTTCTTGCCGCGCCACCGGTCGACCAGGTAGATCAGGCTGTCGCCGATGCCCTTGATCGCCGGAATGTTGAGCTCGCCCGGGCCGGCCTTGTCGGCAAAGCCCCAGGCGCCGAGCGCGATGGCGCGCTCATAGGCGGCCTTGGCGTCCTGCACGCGGAAGGCGATGGCGCAGACGCTGGGCCCGTGCTGGCGCGCGAAGCGCTGGGCAAAGGAGTCCGGCTCGGCGTTCACGATGAAATTGATCGTGCCCTGGCGGTACAGCAACACGTTCTTGTGACGGTGCTTGGCCACGGCCTTGAAGCCCATGCGCTCGAACACCTGGCCCATGGCGGCCGGATCGGGTGCGGCATATTCGATGAATTCGAAGCCATCGGTGCCCATGGGATTCTCCCAAGGGGTGAAGGCGGGGGCGTCGGCGGTGCTCATGGGCTTGTCTCCAATGGAAGGCGAGAGGATGGGAGGGCGGGATTCAGTGTCGCGCCGCGCATGCGCAGCGTCCGTGTTGAACTGTAAAAGCGCCAGTCATCATGATTTCAGCGTTATTGCGCCTGCTGCGCGGCTTAAACGCAAGAAAACTGCGAAAATACAGAAATGGACGCACTCGACAAGCAAGATCGTATTATTCTGCGCACCCTGCAGATTGACGGACACGCCACCTACGACCAACTGGCCGAAGAGGTGAGCCTCTCGCCCAGCGCCGTGCTGCGGCGGGTCAAGCGCCTGGAGGAAAGCCGCGTGATCGACCGCTATGTGGCGCTCGTGAAACCCGAAGCGGTCGGCCTGGGGCTCACGGCTTATCTCAATGTCCGGCTCGAAAAGCACACCGAGAGCCACAAGCGCAACCCCATGGACCTGTTCCGCGCCAGCGTCCAGACCTGGCCCGAGGTGGTCGAATGCGCCGCGCTGACGGGCGAAATGGACTACCTCCTGCGCGTGGTCGTCGCCGACATGGCGCACTACAGCCGTTTCATCATGGACACCTTGCTCAAGCACCCCAGCGTGCAGGACTGCAAGACCAGCTTCGTGCTCGACCGCGTCAAGGCGACCACTGCTGTGCCCGTGTAACAACATATTGGTTGCGTGCACCCCACGGGATTGGTATTCGTTTACCAATGACCTACTTTTTCGTCCCTATGGTCTTGTTGGTTAGGGGAAAACCCTTATATTGAATGCATGCTTACCGCCAAGGCACTCCTCAAAGCCTCGCTTGGCCTCGGCTCTTTCCTGAAAGCGCCGATGGTTGAGACCCAGCCACGCGCCGCCGCGCCCGCACCCGTCATGGTGCCGATCCGCTCGATCGGCCCACGCGAGCGCGACCGCATTGCGCAGCATCTTCTTGCTCTCAAGCCGCACGATCGCTACCTGCGTTTCGGCTATGCAGCCTCCGACGAGCAGGTCCAGCGCTATGTCGACGGCCTGGACTTCGACCGCGACGAGCTGTTCGGCATCTACAACCGTCGTCTCGACCTGATCGCGATGGCCCATCTCGCGTTCGCCCCGGCAGACCAGCACAAGGATTGCGCCGAATTCGGGGTTTCGGTGGCCGAACATGCGCGCGGGCGCGGCTACGGTGCGCGGCTCTTCGAACGCGCGGTGGTGGTCGCGCGCAACGAAGGCGTCGGCATGCTGTTCATCCACGCGCTGAGCGAGAACGCCGCCATGCTCAAGATCGCGCGCAATGCCGGTGCGACCGTGGTGCGCAGCGGCTCCGAGTCCGAGGCGCACCTGCAACTGCCCGATGCGACCTTTGACAGCCGCATGAGCGAGATCGCGCTGGAACATTACGCCGAAGTCGATTTCCAACTCAAGACGCGTGCCAAGCAGTTCTGGGCTTTTCTCGCCAGCGTGCAGGAAATCCGCAGCGGCGTGCGCGCCGCCCGCGACCAGTCCTCGCCCTGAACGGGGCCATACCGGGGGAGGCACGTGCTTCTTCCGGTATCCTTGTGATCCCCCAACTCCGCCCTCCCGCAGTGGCCGACCCTCACCCTGAACGCGCGCCCGTCGAACGCGAAGACAAGCGCAGTTTTCTGCAGAAGCTCGCCGAATTCATCCATCCGGGCCCCGACTCGCGCGACGAGCTGATCGAAACGCTCGCCGATGCCGAGGACAACGATGTGATCGGCGCCGAATCGCGCGTGATGCTCGAAGGCGTGCTCCGCATGGCAGACATGACCGCCGGCGACGTGATGGTGGCGGCGCCGCGGATGGACCTGGTCAACATCGACGCGCCCTACGACGCGCTGCTGCACCTCGTGATCGACACCGCGCACTCGCGCTTTCCGGTGTACGAGGGGGAAAAAGAAAACATCATCGGCATCCTGCTCGCGAAAGACCTGCTCAAGCTGCAGCGCGCGCCGGGCCTGAACATCCGCGCGCTGCTGCGGCCCGCCACCTTCGTGCCCGAGAGCAAGGGCCTGAACGATCTGCTGCGCGAGTTCCGCGGCAACCGCAACCACCTCGCGATCGTGATCGACGAGTTCGGCCGCGTGGCAGGCCTCATCACCATCGAGGACGTGCTGGAGCAGATCGTCGGCGAGATCGAGGACGAGTTCGACATCGCAGAGGACGAGGGCGACATCTTCGGCCTGGCCGACCGCACCTACCGCGTCTCGGGCGACACGCCGATCGAGCGCGTGGCGGAGGCCTTCGGCATCGTCTTCGACGAAGAAGTGCTGAGCGAAGACTTCGACACCATCGGCGGCCTGATCGCGCACGAGATGGGTCATGTGCCCAAGCGCGGCGAGCACTATGCGCTGGGCGCCTTCGACTTCGTCGTGCTGCACACCAAGGGTGGCGCGGTGCGCTGGTTCAAGGTCTCGCCCGCACGCGGCGACGACGCGACCGATTGAAAACGCTCGCGCGCGCGCTGGGCTTCGGCATCGCGGGGCTCGCGCAGGCCGCGTCGATTGCGGCCCCCTGGAACGGGCAGCCGCTCTGGTGGCTGCAGCTGATCTCGCTCGCGGCGCTGGCCTGGCAGCTCGATGCGCTGCGGGCTCGCACCAGCCCGCGCCCTTCGTGGCGCAGCGCAGCCTTCTACGGCTGGCTGTTCGCGACCGCCTGGCTCTGCGGCACTTTCTGGTGGCTCTTCGTCTCGATGCACACCTACGGCGGCCTCGCTGCGCCGCTCGCTGCGCTGGCGGTGCTTGCGCTCTCTGCGGCGCTGGCGCTGTACTACGCCGCGGCCTGTGCCTTCTTCGTCGCGTTCGCACCGGCCAGCCGGGCGTACGCGGCCGCGCTGTTCGCGGCCCTGTGGACCCTGGCCGAGCTGTTGCGCAACAGCTTGTTCACCGGCTTTCCGTGGGGTGCCGGCGGCTACGCGCACGTCGACGGGCCGCTTGCCGCCTATGTGCCCTGGCTCGGCGTCTACGGCGTCGGCATGCTGGCCGCGGGCATCGCGACGCTGGCAGCCCTGTTGCTTCGCCATGCGCGCGGCCGCGCATTGGCGGCGCCGGTCGCCGTGGCGCTGGTGCTGCTTTGCGCGCCCGCTCTCATCGGCGCGGCACGCGGCGAAGCCGATGAGGCAGCACAGTCGCGCGGCCGCCTCGGCCTCGCGCTGCTGCAAGGCAACATCCCGCAGGACGAGAAATTCATTCCAGGCGGCGGCATCGCGACCGCGCTGAGCTGGTACGGCGAGCAGCTGCAGAGCGCGACCGCATCGCTCGTGATCACGCCCGAGACTGCGCTGCCTCTGCTGCCTTCGCAATTGCCGCCCGGTTATCTCGATGCGATCGCTGCGCGCTATGCGAACGGCAAGCAGGCCGCCATCGTGGGCCTGCCCTTGGGCGATGGCCGGCTCTACACCAACACCGTGCTGGGCTTCGGCCCGGGCCAGGGCACACCCTATCGCTACGACAAGCACCACCTCGTGCCCTTCGGCGAATTCATTCCGGGGATGTTCCGCTGGTTCACCGAGATGATGAACATCCCGCTCGGCGACTTCAAGAGCGGCGGCCTCGCGCAGCCGCCCTTCGCGTGGCAGGGCCAGCGCATCGCGCCCAACATTTGCTATGAAGATCTGTTCGGCGACGAGATCGGCGCGAACTTCCGCGACGAAGCCAGCGCGCCCACCATGCTGCTCAACGTGAGCAACATCGCCTGGTTCGGCGACAGCATCGCGATCGACCAGCACCTGGCCATCTCGCGCATGCGTGCCCTCGAGTTCCAGCGGCCGATGGTGCGCGCCACCAACACCGGCGCCACCGTCGTCATCGACCACCGCGGCCGCGTCACGCATGCGCTGCCGCGGCTCACGCGCGGCGTGCTGGTGGCAGAGGTCGAAGGCCGCACCGGACTGACGCCCTATGCGATGTGGGTCTCGCGCTTCGGCCTCTGGCCGCTGTGGGGGCTGGCGCTGCTGATCGTGGCGGCGAAGCTGCTGCTCAGCCGGCGACAGGCCAGTCGCGCAACTTCCCGGGGTTGAGCAGGCCCTGCGGGTCGAAGCGCTTTTTCATTTCGATCACCTCGGGCGGCAGCGGACCGCCGGCCTTGCCGTCCTCGACGATGTTGACGTGAGGGTTGTTGATGTGCACGCCGCGCTCGCGGTGCAGGCGGATGATCTCGTCGAGCCGCTCCTCGGTCGTGAAGCGCACCAGCTGCAGCCCGCTGCAGGTCATCAGGCCTGCGGCAGTGCGCAGGAACTCCAGGTGCATCATGACCTCGCCCGCGAACAGCTGCTCCATCTCGGCGACTTGCTGCACATGCTGTCCCGGCGTGAAGCCGCTTTGCAGATAGGTCAGGTTCTTGTCGACCTTGAGGGCATGCAGCGTCGTGTGGTTCCAGGTGAACTCCATCAGCGTGCGGTTGCTCTTCCACACCTCCTCGGCCGTCTTGCGGTAGCTCACCGTGCCGCTGTGCGCTTCAACGAGTTCCAGCATCGGCGCCTCGCAGGATTCGGCCACCAGAGAGAGCACCGCATGGCAGCCCTTCGGCAGATGCTCGGCCAGCTGCGCCAGGTGGTCCGGCACCGGGCTTCCGAAGAAGGCGACCTCGCGTTTGACGATCCCCGGTGCATGGGCGAGTGCATCGGCAAAGGCCAGCGCCTGGTCGAAGGACTCGAAGACGACCAGGCTCTCCAGCCACGGATGGGCCGGTGCCAGCCCCACCTCAAGCTCGAGCACCAGCCCGTTGGTGCCCCACAGGTGGTGCATGCGCAAGGCTTCCGCGCCGCGCAGCTCGACGACCTGCGGTTCGGCCTCGATCGTCATCGCGCGCAGGCCCAGCACGTTGCCGGTGGCGCCCAGCGGCCCGTAGTTGATCGAACCCACGCCGCCGAAGCCGCCGCCGAAGAGCCCGCCCAATGTCGCGCTGCGGTAGGTGGAGGGCACGCAGCGCAGTTCCTGGCCCGAAGGCCGCGTGTGCTTCTCGAGCTCGCCGAGCCGGATGCCCGCCTGTGCGCGCGCCACGCCGGGGCGCACCCATTGCATGGCGTTGTAGCCCGTCATGTCGAGCACCACGCCGCCTGCGAGCGGCGTGGTCTGGCCGTAGTTGCCGGTGCCGCTGCCGCGGATCGTGATCGGCACGCCGCGGCGCGCGCAGGCGCTCACCACCGCACGGATCTCGTCTTCGGTGCGCGGGCGCACCACGGCATCCGCGCGCTTGTCTTTCAGCTGGCGCTGCAGCACCGGGCTGAACCACGAGAAGTCCTGCGAGAGCCGGGCGATGCGGTTCTCGTCGGTGATCCAGTCGAGTTCGGGCAGTTCCAGATGCAATTGCTCGATGGCGGATGCGGGCGCGTTCATGAAGAAATCAGTCTTGTGAAAGTTCGCTCGCGTGCCAGGAGCCGAGCGCGAGCTTGGTGAGCCAGGCCATCAGCACGAACAGCGCGACGCCGGTCAATGAAATCAGGAGCAAGGCCGCGAACATGCGCGGGATGTTGAGCTGGAAGCCGGCCTGCAGGATCTGGTAGGCCAGCCCCGCGCCGGAGCCGCCGGTGCCCGCCACGAATTCGGCCACGACGGCGCCGATCAGCGCCAGGCCGCTCGAGATGCGCAGCCCGCCGAAGAAGTAGGGCAGCGCGCTCGGAATGCGCAGGCGCACCAGCTGCTGCCAGCGCGTCGCACGGTTGAGCTTGAAGTAGCTTTGCAGGTCGGGCTCGACGCTGCGCAGGCCGAGCGTGGTGTTGCTGATGATCGGGAACAGCGCGACCAGCGCCGCGCACACCACCATCGCCGCGGTCGGGTTCTTGACCCAGATGATGATGAGCGGCGCCACTGCGACGATCGGCGTCACCTGCAGCAGCACGGCATAGGGAAAGAGCGCGGTCTCGATGCGCTTGCTCTGCACGAAGAGGAAGGAGATCAGCACGCCCGCGATCGTGGCCGCCACGAAGGACAGGACGGTGATCTTCAGCGTGACGAGCAGCGCGTTTCCGAGCGGCACCCAGTCGGCGATGAGCGTCTTCATCATCAGGTAGGGCGAGGGCACGAGGTAGGGCGGCAGCTCCATGGCCGTGACCAACCCCTGCCACAGTGCGAGCAGCACCACGCCCACCAGCACCGGATACAGCACGCGCTGCGCGCGCGGCTGCTGCAGAAGAGGCAGCCGCGCGCTCAAACCGCGGACTCCTCGTGCGTGCCATTGCTGGCGCGCAGCAGGCTGTCCTGCAGCCGCTTCGCATAGCGACTGAACTGCGGCGAGACCATGAAGTCGGCGCTGCGCGGATAGGGCTCCTCGATCAGGACCTGCTCGACCACGCGGCCCGGCCGCGCCGCCATCATGATCACGCGGTTCGACAGGAACACCGCCTCGTGGATCGAGTGGGTGACGAAGATCACGGTCAACTTTTTCTTGCGCCAGAGGTCGAGCAGCTCGGCATCGAGCTTGTGGCGCGTGATCTCGTCCAGCGCGCCGAAGGGCTCGTCCATCAGCAGCAGGTCGGGCTGGGTCACCAGCCCGCGCGCGATCGACACGCGCATCTGCATGCCGCCGGAGAGCGCGCGCGGCAAAGCCTGCGCGAACTTGTCCAGGCCCACCAGCTCGAGCGCCTCCGCGACGCGGGCGTCGGCCTCCTTGCGCGGCACGCCGGCCAGATCCAGCGGCAGGCGCACGTTGCTGCGCACGCTGGCCCAGGGCATCAGCGTCGGCGACTGGAACACGAAGGCCATCTTGTGGGCGCAGCTGTGGAGCTCGGCCACCGGCTTGCGCCACAGCAGGAGGCGGCCGTCGCTCGGCTCCAGCATGCCGGCCACCATCTTGAGCAGCGTGCTCTTGCCGCAGCCCGAGGGGCCCAGCAGCGTGACGAACTCGCCTTCTGCGATGGCGAGGTCCACCGGCAGCAGCGCCTGAGTGCCGTTGGGGTAGGTCTTCTCCGCCGAGAGCACCTCGACCGCGGGCGTGGCGGGTACAGCGGGTGCCGCGGGCGGCGCGAGGACGGCGGGCTCGATGCGATTCATGACGATGTCAGGGCAGGACCTTGGCGTCCTTCACGAACTCGGTCGTGTAGGTCTTCGCGATCTCGACCTTGGCCGGGTCGAGCAGCTTGGCGGCGACCAGGAAGTCGTAGCTCGCCTTGGCGCGCGCATCGGTGATCACGCCGATGCCCATCGTCGCGGCATCGCCGCCGGTGACCATGCCCATCTCCTTGAGCTTGGCGACGCTGTAGGCCAGCTGGTCGTCGGTCATGTTGGGGTTGTCCTTCTTGATCAGCACGTTGGCCGGCGCCGGGTCGGCCAGGTAGCTTTTCCAGCCCTCGGCCGAGGCCTTGACGAAGGCCGCCACCTGCTTGCTGCGCTCCTTCACGGTCTTGTCCATGCACGACACCGTGGTCGCGTAGGCCGGAAAGCCGTGGTCGCTGAACATCAGCACGGTGCTCTTCACGCCCGCCTTCTGGATCGCATAGGGCTCGGAGGTCAGGTAGCCCTGCTGCGCGGTGTTCTTGTCGGCCACGAAGGGCTGGATGTTGAAGGTGTAGGGCCGCGTCTGCTCGTCGGTGAGGCCGAACTTGGCCTTCAGCCAGGGCCAGTAGCCGCGGTTGGCCTGCGAGCCGATCAGGATGGTCTTGCCCTTCAGGTCCTCGAACTTCTTGACGTCGTCGTGCGCGATCAGCACCTGCGGGTCTTTCTGGAAGAAAGCCGCCACGTTGACCACCGGCACGCCGCCTTCGCGCACCTGCATCATCTGGATGTCGCTCGAGCCCATGATGCAGTCGGCCTGGCCGGCGGCCATCATCTGCGTGATGTTGACCTGCGGGCCGCCCATCTTGATGGTGACGTCCAGCCCGTACTTCTTGTAGATGCCCTGCGCGACTGCCTGGTAGAAGCCGCCATGCTCGGCCTGCGCATACCAGTTCGTCATGTAGGTGAACTTGTCCTGGGCTTGCGCCGGGGCGGCGACAGCGAAGGCGAGGGCGGCTGCGGCAGCCAGTTGACCGAAGCGGAAAGCAGGATGGTGGCGCATGGTGTGGACCTCTCTCGGTGGGAAAAAAAGAACGATGGAAACGGGCGCTCTATGCAAGTAGCGGGCCTCAGGCAATGGGCTGGAAAGCGGACTGGATGAAGCCCTGCTGGTGCCCGCGCTCCCAGGTGGCTTCTTCGCGCACCACCCAGCGCAGCGCGTAGAGCTCGGTCAGCGCCTGCACCCAGCTCGCGGCGAGCGTGTCGAGGATCTCTTCGCCCTGTTCGCGCGTGGCGCTGGTGGGGTCGCCGATCACGCCGCTCGGGCCGAAGTCGCGCGCGGTCCAGGCGCAGGCCGGGCGGCCGTCGGCCGACAGCAGCTTGATCGGGAAGGGCGGCGGAAAGTTGGCCGCGGCACGTTCCATGTGCACCGTGTCGGGCGCGAGCGCGAGCATCAGCGCGGTCTCGGAATGGCCGGCATGCATCGACAGCTTCTTTTCCTGTTCGCTGATTTGGCTGCTCGAGGCATTGGGCAGGCGCGAGACGCCGTGCGGCACGACCACGAAGTCGCCATGGCGCAGGCGCAGCTCGCGCGCGGCCATCTCCAGCACCTGCGGCTGGCCGCCGTGGCCGTTGGCGAACAGCAGCTTGCGAAAGCCGGCGCGGTAGACCGACTCGCCGATCTCGGTCACGGTCGAGAGCAAGGTGGTGCCGGTCAGCGTCATGGTGCCGGGAAAGTGCAGGTGCTCTTCCGATTTGCCGTAGGTGATGGTCGGCAGAGCGAAGGCGCGCACCTCGGCCGGCAGGCGCTCGAGCGCCTTGCCCATCACGCCGGAGGAAATCACGCTGTCGACCGAACAGGGCAGGTGCGGCCCGTGCTGCTCAATTGCGCCGCAGGGCAGCACGATCACCGTGTTCTCGCGGTCGGGCAGCGCGTCGATCTCGGTCCAGCTCAGGTAGGGCAGGAAGCGGTGGGGCGGGATGTAGCCGTGGAGCATGGGGCGTCCTGTGTGGGAAGAGGGGGGTGTGCTCAGGCGAAGCGCGCCATCGCGTCGCCGACGCGCTGCATGAAGCGTTTCCGCTGGGGCTCGGTCGCCACGTTCATGTGGTAGTGCGCGTGGTAGTCGACGCGCGCCTGCCGGCCGGTGAGGCGCGGCATGTAGCGCGTCACGATCTTGCGCGGCGGGTCGCCCATGTACCAGGCCACCCAGCGCGGGCGGCCGTAGGTCACGACGGCCGAGATGCGCTTGATGTGCGTCAGCATCGGTTTCACGTTGGCCGGGTCGCTGAGGTCGAAGGCCACGCCCGGCATGAAGAGGCGGTCGAAGTAGCCCTTGAGCATCGCCGGCAGGCCGAAGCACCAAGTCGGAAAGCAGAACACGATGCCCTCGGCCCACTGCAGCCGCTCGATGTAGGGCCTGAGCGGCAACTGGTTGCTCGGCACCTCGTGGTAGCCCAGGCGCTCCTCGCGCGAGAGCACGGGATTGAAGCCTTCGGCGTAGAGATCGCAATCGTCCACCTCGTGCCCGGCCGCGCGCAGGTTGCGCAGCACTTCCTGGTGCAGGGCGGCGTGGAAGCTGGTTTCGACCGGGTGGCAGTAGACGACGAGCACGCGCATGGGTGTTTGACCGCTTAATCAGAGCAAGTGGTCAGCTTATGCAAGCGACATGCCAGCGATCCCGCACCGAAAGAGGGAGTGGTCTTGCTCGTTGTGCCTTCCTTCGACAAGTGATACGGTCGAATTTCCGTCGTTCGCCTGAACGCACAACAAAGGAACATGCCGTGGGAGACCCGATGCGCCCGCTGCAACCTGGAGAACCCGCGCCCGAGTTCGCGCTTCCCGCGATCAATGTCGAAGGCGCAGTCTCTCTCGCCGACCTGCGTGGTCGCCCGTTCCTGATCGGCTTCTTCCGCGGGCTGCACTGCCCGTTCTGCCGGCGGCAGGTGATGCAGCTCGGTGCCCTGCAGCCTGCGCTGCGCGCCATCGGGGTCGAGACCCTGGCCGTGATCAACACGCCGCTCGAACGCGCCCGGCTGTACTTCCGCTACCACCCGACGCCGATCATGCTTCTGAGCGACCCGGATTGCCGCACGCACCAGGCCTTCGGCGTGCCGCACATCGAATTCCTGCCCGAAGGCAGCAGCGAGCGGTCCGAATGGCCTTCGCGTGCGAGCATGGCGGAATTCGAAGCCGCGCGCATCAACCCGACCGGCGAGCTGCCGGAACCGACGCAGCCGATGGCAAGCAACGCCATCCTCAACGCCATGGACGGCTTCGAGCTCGACGAAGTCGATACTGCGATCCTCGCGAACCACGCCACTCAGCTCGCCGGCCACTTCCTGGTCGATGGAGCCGGCATCGTCGCGTGGGCACAGATCGAGGCGCTCGACGGGCCCAACAGCCTCAGCATCTTCCCGAGCGCGGCGCAGATCATCGCCGCCGCCGGCAGCCTGTGATGCTGACGAGGCGCGGCCATGGTCAAGGAAAGCAACCGGTGGATGGAAGCCTCGGATGTCATTCCGATGTTCCCCAGCCTGGTCTGGAAAATCCAGTTCGAGGCCGGCTTGCGCGACGCGCTGGCACGAAGCATCCTCGCAGCGCTGGCCGACATGCGGCGCGGCCTGCCGCCGCTCGAAGCCGGCCGCGGCTGGCAGTCGGGGCAGGCCCTGCATGAACGCGAGGACTTTCGCGAGCTGGTTTCGTGTGTCCGTCGCGGCGTCACGAGCATCCTGCGATTTCTGCGATTTCTGCGAATCGGCGATGCCGCCTTCGAGATCACGGCCTACTGGGCCACCGTGCTGGCCAAGGGCGCCGCACACAAGATTCACAGCCACCCCAACAATTTCCTGAGCGGTGTCTACTACGTGTGCACCCCACCGGGCGCCGACGCCATCAACTTTCATGACCCGAGGCGTCAGACCGCCGTCATCAGGCCCCCGGTCGTGGAACTGACTGCTGACAACACCGACCAGGTGGTGGTCAAGGTGCGCAAAGGAACGCTTCTGATGTTTCCCTCCTTCCTGGAGCACTCCGTCGATGCCAACCTGAGCGAAGAAGAACGAATCAGCGTCAGCTTCAACGTGATGTTCTCTTCGTTCACGCAGCAGTTGAGCAAGCCGCTCTGGTAACACCAACCGGGAGATCCTGATGGACGACGAGACACTCAACCTCAGCATTCGCAAGTTCCTCAAGATGGTCGGCGTCAGCTCGCAGCGCGAAATCGAGCAGGCGGTGGCGAAGGCCGTCGCCGCCGGCACCGGCGCCGAGACCTTTGCTGCCACCATGACCCTGGAGATCCCGGCGCTGGGGCTCAAGGTCGGGTTCGACGGCGACATCAAGCTGAATTGAGCGTCCGCCGCCGGCGACCGCCGAGATGCACGACGCCGACAAGCTCGAAGCGGTGCTGCGCTACCACGAGTGCACCAAGCACCAGTTCCACCGCTATGCGCGCTCCGCCGGCACCCTGGATTGGGTGAACCAACCCAACCCGTTCCGCCGTTACGAGGGGGCGCCGCTCACGCAGTTGCCCATCCTTGGCGCGGACGAAGAGCCGGTGTCGCCTCGCTACCAGGAGATCTATCGTCGGGGCGCGGTGCCGAGCGCGCCCGTCATGGTCCGCTCGCTGTCGCGGCTGTTCGAGTACGCGCTTGCGCTGTCGGCCTGGAAGCAGGCGGGCGGCACGCGTTGGGCGCTGCGCAGCAACCCTTCGAGCGGCAACCTGCATCCCACCGAGGGCTACCTGCTGATCGGCGCGTGTCCCGGGCTGGCGCCGGCACCCGGCCTGTACCACTACGCGCCGAGAGAGCACGGTCTGGAACGGCGTGCCAACGCCTCCGCTGAGTGGTTCGCGCAGCTGATGCGAGAGTTTCCCCCAGAGGCCTTTCTGGTCGGACTCTCGTCCATCCACTGGCGCGAAGCGTGGAAGTACGGCGAACGCGCGTTCCGCTATTGCCAGCACGACGCGGGCCATGCCATCGGCACGCTTCGCATCGCAGCCGGGACCCTGGGATGGAGCGCTGTCGTGCTCCATGGCCTGGCCGATGAAAGCATCGAAGCCTTGCTGGGGCTGAACCGGGCCGAGGACTTCGCAGGCGCCGAGCGCGAACAGCCGGAGCTCGTCATGCTCGTCTGGCCGAACGAGGCGGCCGGGCGGTGGTGTGCAGGCGCGCAGCGCGCGTTGCCGCTCGGCCTGGATCCGCTGCTGGCGCGCGAGCTCACGCAGCAAGACTGGTGCGGAACGGCGAACCGACTCAGCCGCGACGACCCGGTCGACTGGGCCGTCATCGACGAGGTGACGCTCGCCTCACGCCAACCGACCGGCGAGCGCGATGGCTTGGACCTGTTCGACGCGCCAGCCCCGGCGCATCGAAGCGCAGCGTTCCCGATCGGGCCGTCGGCGGGCAGGATCATCCGCCAGCGGCGCAGCCTCCTGGCCTGCGACGGCCGGACCTCGATCACGGCCGAGCGCTTCTACGCCATGCTCGCGCGCGTGATGCCGCGCGTGGAACTGGAGGCGAACCGGCGGCCGTTGCCCTGGGATGCCATGGCCTGGGAGCCGCGCATCCACCTCGCCTTGTTCGTTCATCGGGTGGACGGGCTCGACCCAGGGCTGTACGTACTCGTCCGCGACCCGGCCAAACTGGACAAGCTGAAGCGCGCCATGCATCGGCACTTCGACTGGTCCAGGCCCCCTGGATGCCCGGCGGACCTTCCCCTTCACAGGCTGGAAAGCGGCGATGCGAGACAGCTCGCGACGCAAGTGAGCTGCTCGCAGGACATCGCGGGCGACGGGGTCTTTTCGCTCGGCATGATCGCCGAGTATCGGGACGCCTTGTTCACGCACGGCCCCTGGTTCTATCGCCCGCTCTTCTGGGAAACCGGGGTGATCGGGCAGGTGCTCTACCTGGAAGCCGAAGCGGCGGGCATCGGAGCCACGGGCATCGGCTGCTTCTTCGACGACCCGGTGCACCAGGTGTTCGGCTTCAGCGACCTGGAGTTCCAGTCGCTCTATCACTTCACGGTTGGCGGCCCGGTGCAGGACAGCCGGCTGACCACGCTGGCGCCCTACGGTGCGCATGCGCAGGACAAGAAGGACTAAGCCTTGATCCCGCAGCCGCCCAGCACGAAAGCCACCAGCTCGCGCGCGATCGGTTCGCGATCGATCGGCGCATCCGGCGGCAGCCCGAGCATCACGCGCGTCTGCAGCGCGTAGTCGGCGTAGCTCTGCGTCATCGCCCAGATGTGCATCAAGAGCAGGCGCGCATCCAGCGGCCGCATCTGCCCGCGCGCGATCCAGCCGTTGATGATGTCGACCTTCTTTTGCGTCCAGGCGCGCGCGTTGGGCCAGTACCGCTCGAGGTTGCGGCCGCCGTCGAGCACTTCGCGCGTGAAGATGCGCGAGATCTCGGGGTTGTCGAAGGCGTGGTCGAGCTTCTTGCGGATGTAGTCGCCCAGCACGGCCCCCGGGTCGTTGGCATGCTCCTCGAAGGAGAACACCACCTTCCAGTCGTGCAGCACCTGCATCAGCAGTTCTTCGTAGAGCTCTTCCTTGCCGGCGATGTAGTAGTGCAGCTGGGGCTTGGTGAGGCCGGCGCGCGCCGCGATCGCCTGGGTCGAAGTGCCCTTCAGGCCATGCAGGCTGAATTCGGCGATGGCCGCGCTGCGGATCGCGGCCAGGATGCGTTCGCGCCCCGGCCGGGCACGCGACAGCGGGCCGTCCGGCGCCGGCATCTGCTGCGCCGCTACGGGCGCGGGGGAAAGGGTTGGGCTCGTCATCGCTTGGGCGGGCTGTGCCGCCGTGGCGATGGTAGCGCTTCGATCCGATCTCGCCCGCGGCGCGCTGCCGGGCGGCCTGCATCGTCGCATGCACACAAGGCATTTCAGGGCTGTGACGGCGTGGCACGCTTCCTGTATCGTCTCGCGGCTTCGTGAAGTTAGTCACACCCCAACAGGAGCTTCCATGTTCTTCGCCCCCCGTTTCCGCAGCTTCGCGGCGGCCGCCGCGCTGGTCGCCGCCAGCGCCATCGCGCACGCCCAGCAATCCCTGCCCAACGTCGTGATCCTCGCGACCGGCGGCACCATCGCCGGCGCCGGCGCCTCGGCCGTCAACAGCGCCACCTATGCCGCCGCAAAGGTGCCGGTCGACAAGCTGATCGCCGGCCTGCCCGAGATCTCCAAGGTCGCCAACGTGCGCGGCGAGCAGGTGTTCCAGATCGCCTCGGAAAGCTTCACCAACGACAACCTGATGGTGCTGGCCAAGCGCGTTTCGGCGCTGTCGAAGCAGGCCGACGTCGACAGCATCGTGATCACCCATGGCACCGACACGCTGGAGGAAACCGCCTACTTCCTGAATCTGGTGGTGCGCACGTCCAAGCCGATCATCGTGGTCGGCTCGATGCGCCCGGGCACGGCGCTCTCGGCCGACGGCGCGCTGAACCTGTTCGACGCCGTCAACGTCGCCGCCAGCAAGGATGCCGGCGGCAAGGGCGTGCTGGTGACGATGAACGACGAAATCCAGAGCGGCCGCGACGTCAGCAAGGTCGTCAACATCAAGACCGAGGCCTTCAAGAGCCAGTGGGGCCCGCTGGGCATGATCGTCGAAGGCAAGAACTACTGGTTCCGCGCGCCGGTCAAGCGCCACACGACGCAGTCGGAGTTCAACATCGACGAGATCACGGCGCTGCCCGCGGTCGACATCGTCTACGGCTACGGCAGCGTACCTGCCACCGCGATCGACGCGCTGGGCAAGAGCGGCGTGAAGGCGCTGATCCACGCCGGCACCGGCAACGGCTCGGTGGCCGACCGCATCGTGCCGGTGCTGCAGAAGCTGCGCGGCGACGGTGTGCAGATCATCCGCAGCTCGCGCGTGTCCGACGGCTTCGTGATCCGCAACGCCGAGCAGCCCGACGACAAGTACGACTGGGTGGTCGCGCACGACCTGAAGCCGCAGAAGGCGCGCATCCTGGCAATGGTGGCCCTCACCAAGACCAACGATCCGAAGCAGCTCCAGCGCATCTTCTGGGAGTATTAGCCCACCCCCAGGCTTCGCGCACTTCGTGTCGCTTCGCCAACCCCCTTCGAGGGGGCAACACCAGCGGCCCGGCAAAGCCGGTTCCGCGGTGTTCCGCGGAGGAAGGCGCGACACCTGGCTCCGCACAACCGGCCGCAGTGGCGCAAGCCCTGCGGCCGTTCCTGCGTCTGGGCGCTCTTAAAATGACCGGTTCGTCGCGTCGGAAGCCGCCTGCCTCCGACCGGCCACCAGGCCCACCATGCTGACCTTCCAACAAATCATCCTCAAGCTTCAGTCCTACTGGGACGCCCAGGGCTGCGCGCTGCTGCAGCCCTACGACATGGAGGTGGGCGCCGGCACCTCGCACACCGCCACCTTCCTGCGAGCGCTGGGCCCCGAGCCCTGGAAAGCTGCCTACGTGCAGCCGAGCCGCCGCCCCAAGGACGGCCGCTACGGCGAGAACCCGAACCGCCTGCAGCACTACTACCAGTACCAGGTCGTGCTGAAGCCGGCGCCGAGCAACATCCTCGAGCTCTACCTCGGCTCGCTCGAAGCGCTGGGCTTCGATCTCAAGAAGAACGACATCCGTTTCGTCGAGGACGATTGGGAGAACCCGACGCTCGGTGCCTGGGGCCTGGGCTGGGAGGTCTGGCTCAACGGCATGGAGGTGACGCAGTTCACCTACTTCCAGCAGGTCGGCGGCATCGACTGCAGGCCGATCACCGGCGAGATCACCTACGGGCTGGAGCGGCTCGCGATGTACCTGCAGGGCAAGGAAAGCATCTACGAACTGGAATGGGCGCCCGGCATCAGCTATGGCGACGTGTACCACCAGAACGAGGTCGAACAATCGACCTACAACTTCGAGCACAGCGACGCCGACTTCCTGTTCACCGCCTTCGCCGCGCACGAGAAGCAGGCGAAATACCTGATGGAACAAAAGCTTGCGCTGCCGGCCTACGAGCAGGTGCTCAAGGCGGCCCACAGCTTCAATCTGCTGGACGCGCGCGGCGCGATCAGCGTGACCGAACGCGCGGCCTATATCGGCCGCATCCGCAATCTCGCGCGCAGCGTCGCGCAGAGCTACTACGAAAGCCGCGAACGGCTCGGATTCCCGATGGCGCCGCGCGAATGGGTCGCTGAGATCTCGAAGAAGGCGGCCTGAGCGATGACCTCCAAGAACAACCTGCTCGTCGAACTCTTCGTCGAGGAACTTCCTCCCAGGGCGCTGAAGAAGCTCGGCGACGCCTTCGCCGGCGTGCTGCGCGACCAGCTGGTGGCCCAGGGCCTGGCCGATGCCGGCTCGGTGCTCACCGCCTACGCCTCGCCGAGGCGCCTCGCGGCGCACCTCACGAACGTCCTGGGGCAGGCCGCCGACCGCGCGGTCTCGCAGAAGCTCATGCCGGCGACGGTGGGGCTCGATGCCTCCGGCAACGCAAGCCCCGCACTGCTCAAGCGCCTCGCCGCGCTGGGCGCCGACGCCTCGGCCGTGCCCGGCCTCAAGCGCGCGATGGACGGCAAGGCCGAAGCCCTGTTCTTCGAAAGCACCGCCCGCGGCGCGACGCTGGCCGAGGGGCTGCAGAAGGCGCTGGCCGAGAGCATCGCCAAGCTGCCGATCCCCAAGGTCATGAGCTACCAGCTCGAGACCGGCTGCGAGCTGCCCGGCTGGAGCAGCGTGAGCTTCGTGCGTCCGGCCCACGGGCTGGTGGCGCTGCATGGCGACACGGTGGTTCCGGTCGAGGCGCTGGGCCTTTCGGCCGGGCGCGAAACGCATGGCCACCGCTTCGAGGCGCAGGTCGATCCGATTGTGCTGCGCGACGCCAACAGCTATGCGGCGCAACTGGCCGACGAAGGCGCCGTGATCGCCGGCTTCGAGGCGCGCCGCTTCGAGATCGCGCGCCAGCTGGCCGAGGCGGCGTTGACGGTCGGCACCGGCTCGCAGCCGATCGACGACGACGCGCTGCTCGACGAAGTCACGGCGCTGGTCGAACGCCCCAACGTTCTGGTGTGCGAGTTCGAGCGCGAGTTCCTCGATGTGCCGCAGGAGTGCCTCATCCTCACGATGAAGGCCAACCAGAAGTACTTTCCGTTGCTCGACGCCGCGGGCCGGCTCACCCACAAGTTCCTGGTGGTCAGCAATATCCGGCCCGACGATGCCGGCGCGGTGATCGGCGGCAACGAGCGCGTGGTGCGCCCGCGGCTGGCCGACGCCAAGTTCTTCTTCGACCAGGACCGCAAGAAATCGCTGGCCTCGCGCGTCGAGTCGCTGGCCAAGGTGGTCTATCACAACAAGCTGGGCACCCAGGGCGAACGCGTGCAGCGCGTGATGCGCATCGCGCACGCCATCGGCGAGCAGCTGGGCGCCGCGTCGCACGACAGCACGCTAGCGCCGCACGCGGTGCAGGCCGCCCAGTTGGCCAAGGCCGACCTGGTGACCGACATGGTCGGCGAGTTCCCCGAGCTGCAGGGCACCATGGGCCGCTACTACGCGCTGCACGACGGGCTCGAGCCCGCGGTGGCCGATGCGGTCGAAGACCATTACAAGCCGCGCTTCGCGGGCGACGAGCTGCCGCGCAACCCCGTCGGCATCGTGGTCGCGCTGGCCGACAAGCTCGAGACCCTGGTGGGTATGTTCGGCATCGGCAACCTGCCCACCGGCGACCGCGATCCCTTCGCGCTGCGCCGTCATGCACTGGGCGTGATCCGCATGTTGATCGAGCGCCAGCTGCCGATCGAACTGCGCGCCTTGCTCGGCCAGGCCTTCGCCGCCTTCGCGCCGAAGGCGGGCGAAGCCGCGCTCGCCGACCCGACCGAGGCGCTTGAAGCCTTCCTCTACGACCGCCTGGCCGGCAGCCTGCGCGAGCAGGGCGCCAGCGCCCAGGAGGTCGACGCCGTGCTGGCGCCCCAGCCGCAGCGCCTCGGCGAGGTGCCCAAGCTGCTGGCCGCCGTGCGCGCCTTTGCCGCGCTGCCCGAGGCGCCCGCGCTGGCGGCGGCCAACAAGCGCATCGGCAACATCCTCAAGAAGTCGCCCGAAGCCGATGCGCACGTGAGCGAGCTGCTGCTGCTGGAGCCGGCCGAAAAGGCGCTCCATGCCGCGATGCAGAAGGTCGTGCCCGTGGCCAATGCGCAGTTCGACGCCGGCGACTACACCGCCTCGCTGCAAACCCTGGCCGCGCTGCGCGAGCCGGTCGATGCCTTCTTCGACGGCGTGATGGTCAATGCCGAGCAGTCCGACCTGCGCCTCAACCGACTCGGCCTCCTGATGCTGCTGCATGCGGCGATGAACCGCGTGGCGCAGCTCGAGCGCCTCGCCACCTGATCGGCACGCCATGAAAATCGTCATCCTGGACCGCAACGGCACGCTCAACGTGCACCGCGAGGACTTCGTCAAGAGCGACATCGAATGGACGCCGCTGCCCGGCGCGCTGGAGGCGGTTGCGCGGCTCAACCACGCCGGCTGGCACGTCGTGATCGCGTCCAATCAGTCCGGGCTCGGCCGCGGACTGTTCGACATGGCTTCGCTCAACGCCATGCACGCCAAGATGCACAAGATGCTGGCCGCGGTGGGCGGCCGCGTCGATGCGGTGTTCTATTGCCCGCACAGCCCCGACGAGGGCTGCGAGTGCCGCAAGCCCAAGCCTGGCCTGTTCCACCAGATCGGTGAGCGCTATGGCGTCGACCTGGCCCACGTGCCGGTTGCGGGCGACAGCCTGCGCGACATGCAGGCCGGCGCGGCCGCCGGCTGCGAGCCGCACCTGCTGCTGACCGGCATGGGCGCGGCCTGCCGCGGCGTGACGCCGTTGCCGCCCGAGTACCCGCCGAACACGCAGGTCCACGACGATCTGGCGGCTTTCGTCGACTTCCTGCTGGAACGCGAAGAGCAGCAGGCCACCCTGCAGGTGGCCGTCTGATGGCCTTCCTTCGCTCTCTCGTCCACGCGCTGTGGATGCTCGTCACGGTGATCCCCTGGGGCATCATCATGGTGGTCAGCTCGCTCTGGAAGCGCGGCATTCCGCTGTACTGGATGGCCGCGCGCTGGCTCGGCTGGGCCATCGGCGGCGCGCGGCTGCTGCTGGGCATCAAGACGCGCGTGAGCGGCATGGAGAACCTGCCGCAGGACAAGCTCGCCGGCTGCGTGCTGCTGGTCAAGCACCAGTCGACCTTCGAGACCTTCCTGATGCCCACGCTGATGCCGCATCCGCTGGCCTTCGTGTTCAAGAGGGAACTGATCTACGTGCCCTTCTTCGGCTGGGCCATGGCGCGGCTCGACATGATCCACATCGACCGCAGCCAGCGCACGCAGGCTTTCAACAAGGTCGTCGCGCGGGGCCGCGAGCTGCTGGCGCAGGGCATCTGGATCATCATGTTTCCCGAAGGCACGCGCATTCCGCGCGGCCGGCAGGGCGTCTACAAGACCGGCGGCACTCGGCTCGCGTGCGAGACCGGCGTGCCGGTGATCCCGATCGCCGTGACCTCGGCCAAGGTCTGGCCGCGCAAGGCCTTCATCAAGCGCCCGGGCGTGGTCGATGTCTCGATCGGCCCGGCCATTTCGAGCGTCGGGCGCCGGCCCGACGAGCTGATGCGCGAGGTCGAGGCCTGGATCGAGGGCGAGATGCGCCGGCTCGATCCCGAGGCCTACGTCTCGACCGAGACGGTTTCGGCCTGAGGCCCGGCCATGCGCAGCCTGCTGCAGTTCACGCTCGACCTGTTCGACGAGCCTGCGCCGCCTGCGCCTGCGCCCGCCGTCGAACAAGCGCCGGCGGGCACCGTCTTCCCGCCTGCGATCCCGCTGGCCGATGCGATGAGCCCGGCCAGCTTCGTCCATCCGCGCGCCACGCGCGAGCTCGTGCTGGGCGACGCCCGCGTGGCCTACGAGTTCACGCGCGGCAAGCGCCGCACCATCGGCTTCGTGGTCGGTGCCGAGGGCCTGTCGGTGCGCGCGCCGCGCTGGGTGGCGCTGCGCGACGTCGATGCCGCGGTGAAGGAGAAGGCCGACTGGATCCTGCGCAAGCTGTCCGAGACGCAGCAGCGCCATGCGCGGCTGGAAGCGGCGCGCATCGAGTGGAAGGACGGCGTCAGCTTTCCCTTTCTCGGCGAGCCGGTGGTGGTGCGGCTCGATCCGCACCATGCCTTCGACGGCATCGGCGCCATGCTCGATGCGGGGGCGGGCATTGCGCCGCACACGCTGCGCCTCGCGCTGGCGAACAACGCCAATCAGGCCCAGATCCGCGATGCCGCGCAAGCCTGGCTCATGCGCCAGGCGCGGCGCGTCTTCACCGAGCGGCTCGACCACTTTGCGCCCCGCCTCGGCGTGGCCTGGCGCAAGCTGGCGCTGTCGAACGCCTCCACGCGCTGGGGCAGCGCCAGCGCCGACGGCGCGATCCGCCTGCATTGGCGGCTGGTGCACTTCAAGATGTCGGTGATCGACTACGTGGTGGCGCACGAACTGAGCCACCTGCGCGTGATGGACCACAGCCCGCGCTTCTGGGAGACGGTGGAGAGCGTGCTGCCGGACTACGGCGCGCTGCGGCAGCAGCTCAAGGAGCACCCGGTTCCGCCGTGGTGAACCGGGTGTCGTTCAGCGTGCGTGCGTGACGCCGCCGTCGACGACCAGCGTCGAACCCATCACGTAATCGCCAGCGCGCGATGCGAGGTAGATCGCCGCAGCCGCCATGTCTTCCGGCTCGCCGATGCGTCCCGCCGGAATGTGCCCCTTGATCTCGTCGCCATGGTCACGCGCGACCTTGTTCATGTCGGAAGCGAAGGCGCCCGGCGCGATCGCGCTGACGACGATGCGGTCCTGCGCGAGGCGCAGCGCCATGCGGCGCGTGAGCTGGATCAGCCCGGCCTTGCTGGCCGCGTACGAGTAGGTTTCCTGCGGATTGATCGAAATGCCGTCGATCGAGGCGATGTTGATGACCTTCGCCAGGTGGTCGGTAGCCGCCTTCTTGAGCATCGGCGTCAGCGCCTTGGTAAGGAAGAAGGGGGTCTTGAGGTTGAGGTCGACCACCTTGTCCCAGCCGCTCTCGGGAAATTCCTCGTAGGGCGCGCCCCAGGCGGCGCCGGCGTTGTTGACCAGGATGTCGAGCGTGCCCTCGTGCTTGGCATAGGCGTCGACCAGGGCTTGCGCGCCCTCCAGCGTCGACACGTCGGCCGGCAGCGAGACGCAGTGGCCGAAGGCCGAGAGTTCCTTGGCCGTCTGGTCGCAGGCCGCGGCCTTGCGCGCCGAGATGTAGACGCGGGCGCCCTGCGCCAGGAAGCCTTCGGCGATCATGCGGCCGATGCCGCGCGAACCGCCGGTGATGAGGGCGCTGCGGCCCTCGAGCGAAAAGAGTCGGGTGGTGTCCATGCGCTGTGTCTCCTGAATATGCGCAGGAGCTTAGTGCGCACGGGCGCCAGCCGCCGTCACCTTGGTGCCAGCGGTTCCTCTTCGTCCAGCGCCAGCACCACCTCTTGCAGGGTGCGCGCGAGCCGGTCGCCGTCGAGCGGCTTGTGCAGGATGCGCGCCGCCACGCTCGAGAACTCGCGGAAGCGCATCGGCGCGGTCTCGCCGGTCACGATCACGGCCGGCAGATCCGGCTTCTTCTGGCGCAGTCTTTCGATCACGTCGAGGCCCGTCTCTTCGCGCAGGCGGTAGTCCACCACCATCACGTCGGGCTCGAAGCCTTCGGCCAGCGCCTGCTCGGCCTTGAGGCCGTTGGCGACGCCCTTCACCGACCAGCCCAGCTGGTGCAGATAAGTGCACATCGCGGACAGCACCTCGGCCTCGTCGTCGACCAGCAGCACGGCCAGGCGCGTGCCGTCGAAGGAACGCGCCAGCGAATTCGCCACCTCGGGGTGGGAGTCGTCCAACGGAACGGCAGGCGCGATATGGAGCTCGAAGGTGGTGCCGCGGCCCGGCTCGCTGTCCAGCTTGAGCTCGATCTTCAACAGGTCGGCCGTGCGGCGCACGATCGCGAGCCCGAGGCCCAGGCCCTGCGCGCGGTCCCGCGAGGGATTGCCGATCTGGTAGAACTCCTCGAACACCCGCTCGCGCTCGTTCTCCGGGATGCCGGGGCCGGTGTCGCTCACCCGCACCACGACCCGGCCGTCGGGCCCCGGCTGTGCCGACAGCGTCACGCCGCCGCTGGTGGTGAACTTGATGGCGTTGTTCACGAGGTTGCCGACGATGCGCATCAACTGGTCGCCGTCGGTGAGGCCCCAGAGCGGCGCGTCGGGCGCCAGCACCTTCATGAAGAGGCCCTGCTGCGCCGCCAGCGCCGCATATTCGTCGCGCGAGGCGCGCAGCACGGCGCCGATGTCGTGCGGCGCGAACTTGGCTTCGATGGTGTGGGCGTCGAGGCGCGAGATGTCCAGCAGGCCGTCCAGGAGGCTGCTGCTCTGGCGCAGCGCGCTGCCGATGCCGCGGCTCACCTCTTTCAGGAGCGGATCGGTGGCGCGCCGGGCCAGGATGTCCAGCGTGGTCGCGTTGATCGACAGCGCATGCAGCGGTTGGCGCAGATCGTGGCTGGCCGCCGCGAAGAAGCGCGTCTTGGCCTCGCTGGCGGCGGTGGCGCGGTCGCGCTCCTGGCGCACGGCTTCGGACAGAACCGCGTTGTCGTCGACCACGTTCATGAGCTTGTGCAGCATGCGTCCCTGGTCTCTGACGGTGGCCAGCAGCATGAAATAGACGAGCACGATGCCGGCCCCGAACATGTAACCCACCGCCCCGCCGCGCCAGGCCCAGCCGCCGGCCAGGCACAAGAAGGTGAGCGTGCAGAAGCCCACGAAGGCGCGCTGCGAGCCCGCGACCGAGGCGGCGCCGATGGTGCAGCCGGCCATCAGCACCGCGGCCACCGCCAGTGGCGCGAAGTCTCCTGGCGCGAAGAAGGCGAAGGGAACGATGGCCGCGGTCGAGATGCCGTTGAGGTCGAAGCCGCGCAGCAGCCGCGGCAGGTACTGCAGCTGGGTCTCGGGTTCGGCGCGCTCCACTGCCAGACCCAGGCGCCAGCGGTACACCATCACGGCGCCGGTGAGGGCCAGCCAGATCCAGGGCCAGACCTGCACGCCCTGGCGCCAGACGATGAAGGCCACCAGAATGTAGCCCAGATAGTTGAGCGGCAGGCGCCGCGAGTACTGCAGGATCAGCGCCAGCCGGCGCTCGAGAATGCGGCGCCCGATGCGTGCCTCGCGCGTGCTGCCGGCGAGCGGAATCGGCGCGGACGCGGTGTCAGTCAATGCGGATGCCCTCGCGCGATGCCTGGTAGGCGGCCTCGGTGCGGTTGCGCACGCCGAGCGCGGTGTAGACCGCGGTCAGGTGGGCCTTGACGGTGGACTCGGCGATGTTGAGCTGGCGTGCGATGAGCTTGTTGGGCAGGCCGCGCGCGGCTGCGCGGTAGACGTCCATCTGGCGCGCGGTGAGGCCTGCGAGCCGAGGGTCGTTGCCCGTGTTCGGCTGGGCTTCGACATCGGGCGGGGCCGCGTTGAGGGTTTCCAGCGGCAGGAAGATGCGTCCGGCCAGCACGTGCCGCAGCGCAGCGACCATCATTTCCGAGCTGTACTTCTTGGGAATGAAGCCGGCCGCGCCCAGGTCGACCGAGTTGCGGATCAGCGTGGCGTTGGTCTCGCCGGACAGCACCACGATGCGCGCCATGCAGCCCGCATCGCGCAGCCGGCGAATGGACTCTTCGCCATCGCAATCGGCCAGGTGCCAGTCGAGCAGCACCAGGTCGAACTCCGCGAGCTCCACCAGCTTCGCGGCATTCGTCATTTCGCCCGTGGTCTCCACGCGCAGCTCGGGAACCAGGACGCTCAGCAGGTTCTTCATGCCCTGCAAGAACATCACGTGGTCATCAATCATCAATACGTTCATCGGTACCTCTGGCCCGAGTATTCATCAGATTGAGGCCGGAATGAACGGGCTAAGACTTTGGTCGAAGCGGCAGTGAAAGCGCTCTTGCACTTTTGAATTCGCGCCGAATGCCGGTGACCGGATCGCGAAAGGCCAGCCCCTTGGCCAAGAGCTGCAGCGGCCGCTCGAAGTCTTCGTCGCCTTCGGGCAGAAGCTCGGGATAGATCGCGTCGTTGCAGATCGGCATGCCGAGCGCTGCGCAGTGCACGCGCAGCTGATGCCTGCGTCCCGTGCGCGGCGCGAGAAGCAGGCGGGCCCAGCCCTCGCCGGCCTCCAGCAGCTCGAGGCGCGTCTCGGAGTTGGGCTCGCCGGGCACTTCCCGCATGCGCATGAAATGCGAATCGTCCACAAGGCGGCTGCGGCGCACGGCGGGCAGCGCCAGATCGCCATGCCAGGGCACGATGGCCTCGTAGTGCTTGGCGATCTCGCGCTTGGCGAACAGCGCGTGGTAGATGCCGCGGGTCGCGGGCTGGACCGAGAACAGCACCACGCCGGCGGTCTCGCGGTCGATGCGGTGCAGGGGCGCCAGGTCGTCGAGGCCCAGCTTGCGCTTCAGGCGCACGAGCAGGCTCTCCTGCACGTACTTGCCCACCGGCGTGACCGGCAGGAAATGGGGCTTGTCCACGGCCAGCAGCTGCTCGTCCTGGAACAGGATGACTTCGTCGAAAGGGATGCGGCGCTCCGTCTCGAGCGAGCGGTAGTAGTAGATGCGCAGCCGCGGCTGGTAGGGCCGCGTTTCGGTGACGGGCACGCCGTGCTCGTCGACCACTTCGCCCGAGCGCATGCGCGCTTCCCAGGTGGCGCGCGGGATGGCCGCGAAGCGCTGCACCAGGAACTCGGCGATGGTGGGCCAGGGGCCGGGCGGCAGCGCGACGCAGCTCGGGCCGACGCCGTCGCGGGTGGGCAGCGGCAGGGGAGCGGGCATGGCGGGTTCGCGCTCAGGCGGCTGCGAGGGCCGATGCGATCTCGGCGAAGGCCGGGCGCGCGGCGGGCTCGGGCTGCACGCAGCGTGCCTGAAGACCAGTCAGCAGTGCGAGCGCGGCATGGTCCTCGCCGTCGGCCGGCCGGGAGCGCGCCAGCAGCTCCGCCAGCAGATGGCCGAAGGCGCACACCTCGATGCGCTGCAGCGCCTGGGCCTGCGCGCCGTCGTCCAACGGCAGGAAGGAGGCGGCGCCGAAGTCGCCCAGGAGACAGTCGCCCTGGCCGTCCCACAGGATGTTGTGGGCGTAGAGATCGCCGTGCAGGATGCCGTGCGCATGCAGCTGTGCCGCGGCCGAGGCGATGCCGCGCGCCATGCGCAGCGCGGTCGGCACCGGCCAGCCGGCGGCATCGGCATAGACGTCGCGCGTGCAGGAAGCCAGGCTGGGCGGGCCGGCCAGGTTGGCGAAGCGCGGATCCACCAGCGCCAGCACGAGGCCGGGCGTGGCCTCGGGGTGGTTGCCGACCTGGCCCCGCACTGCTATCAGGTTGGGGTGCGCGCCGGCGGCGATGCAGGCCGCCATCTCGCTGTGAGGCCAGCCGTCGCTGGTGACGGCACCCTTGAACAGCTTGACTGCCACCGGTTGGATGCCACCGTCAGCCCCGGTCCAGTCCGCCTGATGAATCAGGCCGGAAGCGCCTTCACCGAGCTTGTGTTGCAGCGAGAGAGAGTTCCAGTCGATGGCCGGAATGGCCTCTGCGGCCAGCGCCGCCGCTTCGGCTCGATCGTCGAAGGGATTGCCCGCGAAAGCCAGCCACGAAAGCCGCGGCAGCGAGAGCAGCCATTCGGGCAGGGCATCGAGGCGGTTGGCCGAGATGCGCAGCAGCTCGAGCCCTTGGCAGGCGGCCATCTCGGCCGGCAGCGACTGCAGGCGGTTGCCGGCAAGCATCAGCTTCTGCAGCCGCGTGCAGCGGCCGATGGTGGGCGGCAGGGCCTCGATCTCGTTGTCCGTCAGGATCAGCCAGCGCAGCGACGCCGGCAGCGAGGCGGCCGGCACGCTGCGGATGCGATTGGCCTTGAAGCCCACCATATCGAGTTGCGCGCATTGCCCCACCGATTCGGGCAGACGCGTGAAGCGGTTGTTCGAGCAGAAGAGCACCCGCAGCCGGTGCAGCCGGCCCAGGTCGTCCGGCAGGGCGCTGAGCGCATTGCCCGAGAGATCGAGCACCTCCAGCGTGTCCGCCAGTTCGAAGATCTCGCGCGGGAACTCGGTGAGTCCGCACGCGAGGTCCAGCCGCCGGACACCGGCCAGCCGGCCCTCACGCAGCTGGGCCAGCGTGTTGTTCATGCGAACACGCCGAAGCGGTAGACGCCGTCCTCGCCCTTGCGGCGCTGCAGCAGCCCTTCGAACCACAAGAGGTGCAGGTGGGCCACCGTCTCGCCCATCGCAAAAGTCATCTGGTGCAGATCGAGCTGGCGCTTGAACAGGATCGGCAGGCCCTCGGCCGCGCTGTGCGGCTTCTGCGTGCAGGCCTCCAGCAGCTCGGCCAGGCGGTCGCGATGGTGCTCCTGCAACTGCTCGACGCGCCGGTGGATGCCGGTGAAGGGCTTGCCGTGCGAGGGCAGGCCCAGCGTGCCCGCAGGCAGGGTCTTGAAGCGCTCGATGCTGTCGAGGAAGAGGCGCAGCGGATTGGCCTCGGGCTCGCCCGCATGCACGCTCACGTTGGTCGAGATGCGCGGCAGCATCATGTCGCCGCCGAGCAGCGCGCCAAGCTCCTCGCAATAGAGCGCGATGTGCTCGGGCGCGTGGCCGTAGCCGCTGATGCAGCGCCAGGCGCGCCCGCCGATCGAGACCGTGGCGCCGTCGAGCAGGCGCACGAAGCTGGCCGGCACCGCGGGCACCATGTTCGCGTAGTAGTTGCTGCGCGCGCGAATCTTGGCCACCGATTCGGGGTCGACCAGGCCGTGCGAGGCGAAGAAGTCCGCCGCCGCGTCGCCGCCGGCCAGCGTGTCGCCGGCGCTGGTGAGCACGCGCGCCACGTGGTAGTCGGTGGCGCTGATCCACAGCGGTGCGTTCCAGCGCTCGCACAGCCAGTCGGCCAGGCCGATGTGGTCGGGGTGCATGTGGGTCACGAGCACGCGCAGGATCGGCAGGCCTTCGAGCTGGGTGGTGAAGATTTGCTCCCACTGCGCCCGCGAGGCATCGTGGGCGATGCAGCAGTCCACCACCGTCCAGCCCTCGACGCCGTCGAGCGTGTCGCGCAAGAGCCAGAGGTTGATGTGGTCGAGCGCGAAGGGCAGCGCCATGCGGATCCAGCGCACGCCGGGCGCGACCTCGAAAGTCTCGCCCGGTGCAGGCAGCGTGTCGCCGAAGGGGTATTGGAGTTCGCGTTCGAGGAGGTTCATGTACGATTGACGTTAACGTAAACGTCAGGGGGAAGAGCCATCATTGTAGGCAGTGCAGCCCGAATGTGCTGTCACCGCCGCAACCCCGCACCCGCATCATGCCTTCGCAGACTTTCACCATCGGCGAACTCGCCAGGGAATTCGACCTCACCACGCGGGCGATCCGCTTCTATGAGGACATGGGGCTGCTCGCCCCGGAGCGCGCCGGGCAGCAGCGCGTCTACACCGCGCGCGACCGTGCACGGCTGACGCTCACCCTGCGCGCCAAGCGGCTCGGCCTGAAGCTGACCGAGGCCAAGGAGATCCTCGACATGTACGACAGCCCGCGCGACACGGCCGCGCAGCTGCAGCGCTTTCTCGGCGTGCTCGGCAACCACCGCGCCCAGCTCGAGGCCCAGTTGGCCGAGCTGGAGACCAACCTCGCCGAGGTCCGCGCACAGGAAAAGCAGGCGCGCGCCGCGCTCGCGCGTGCCGTCAAACCCAAGGCCCGCTGAGGGCCCGATATTCACCCCAGTCACCGACAATGGACAACACCATGCCCGACAACCTCGATGACCTGTTCTCCCACAACCGCAGCTGGGCTGCGCGGATGGAGCGCGATCGCCCCGGCTTCTTCACCAGCCTGGTGAAGCAGCAGACCCCCAAGTACATGTGGATCGGCTGCTCCGACAGCCGCGTGCCCGCCAACCAGATCACCGGCCTCGAGCCGGGCGAAGTGTTCGTGCACCGCAACGTGGCCAATATCGTGGTGCACTCCGACCTCAACGCGCTGTCGGCGATCCAGTTCGCGGTCGAGCGCCTCAAGGTCCGGCACATCATGGTGGTCGGCCACTATGGCTGTTCGGGCGTGCAGGCCGCGCTCGAAGGCGCGCGCATCGGCATCGCCGACAACTGGATCCGCCACATCCAGGACGTGCGCGACCGGCACCGGGTTATGCTCGAAAGCCTGCCGGAAACCGTGCGCGCCGATGCGCTGTGCGAACTCAACGTGGCGGAGCAGGTGGTCAATGTGGCGGTCAGCACCGTCATGGTCGACGCCTGGAGCCGCAACCAGACGGTCACCATCCACGGCTGGGCCTTCGGCGTGCACGACGGGCTGCTCGAGGACTTGGGCATGACCGTCGACGGCTCCAAGCCGCTGGACAACCTGTACCGCGCAGCGGTGCAGCGCATTCGCTACAAGTGGAGCAAGCCGGGCGAAGCCGCCCAACCCGTTCCGGACGTGCTCAAGGAAACCGACTGAGACCATGTTCCCCCAGCGCCTCGACTCGCCGCTGGCCTACGACATCGCAAAGGCGATGCGCGACGGCTTCAACCGCCACTACCAGCTGTTCCGCGCCGAGTCGGCGCGCGCCAAGCACCGCTTCGAAACCGCCGACTGGCACGGCCAGCAGCGGGCGCAGCGCGAGCGCATCGAGTTCTACGATCTGCGGGTGAGCGAGGCGGTGGCGCGGCTCGAGAAGGAGTTCAAGGCCGGCGACCAGCCGATGGACGTCTGGCACCAGGTCAAGCTGCACTTCATCGGCCTCCTGGTCGACCACCACCAGCCCGAGCTGGCCGAGAGCTTCTTCAACTCGGTAACCACCAAGATCCTGCACCGCGCCTACTTCCAGAACGACTTCATCTTCGTGCGGCCGGCCATCAGCACCGAGTACATCGAGCCGCGCGATGCGCCCACCTACCGCGCCTACTACCCCGAGCGCGAGACGCTGGCCGACACCATCGAGCGCATGCTCGAGGACTACGCGCTGCAGGGCGGCTACGCCAACCTGAGGCGCGACGCCGAGCGCGTGGCGGCCGCCATCCTCGGGCGCTTCCACCAGGTCAAGCTGCGCGCCAACTTCCAGCTGCAGGTGCTGTCGGGCCTGTTCTACCGCAACAAGGGCGCCTACGTGGTCGGCAAGATCATCAACGGTTTCATCGAACTGCCCTTCGCGCTGCCGATCCTGCACGACAGCGCGGACAAGTTCTACATCGACGCGGCGCTCTTCGGCGAGGAAGACCTGCAGATGCTCTTCAGTTTCGCGCGCGCCTACTTCATGGTCGACATGGAAGTGCCCTCGGCCTATGTGCAGTTCCTGCGCTCGCTGATGCCGCGCAAGCCGCGCGCCGAGATCTACAACGCACTCGGGCTGGCCAAGCAGGGCAAGACGCTCTTCTATCGCGATTTCCTCTACCACCTCAACTACTCGAGCGACAGGTTCCGCATCGCGCCCGGCATCAAGGGCATGGTGATGCTGGTGTTCGACCTGCCGTCCTTCCCCTACGTGTTCAAGGTCATCAAGGACTTCTACCCGCCGCAGAAGGACACCACGCGCGAGCAGATCAAGGGTAAGTACATGCTGGTCAAGCAGCACGACCGCGTGGGCCGCATGGCCGACACGCTGGAGTACAGCGACGTCGGCTTCCCGCTCGACCGCTTCGAGCCCGAGCTGATCGAGGAGATCCAGAAGTTCGCGCCCAGCCAGCTCGAGATCGGCGACCGCGACGGCAACGGGGAGATGGAGGTGGTGCTCAAGCACGTCTACATCGAGCGCCGCATGATCCCGCTCAACATCTACCTGCACGAAGCCCTCGACCAGATGGAGCATCCCGAGCATGCCAAGCGCGCGGGCAAGCAACTGGAGCATGCGGTCATCGAGTACGGCAATGCCATCAAGGACATGGTTGCGGCCAACATCTTTCCGGGCGACATGCTGTGGAAGAACTTCGGCGTCACGCGCGGCGGCAAGGTCGTGTTCTACGACTACGACGAGATCGAATACCTCACCGACTGCAACTTCCGCCGCGTGCCGACGCCGATCCACGAGGAAGACGAGATGAGCGGCGAGGTCTGGTACTCGGTCGGCCCGAAGGACGTGTTCCCCGAGACCTTCGGCCCCTTCCTGCTCGGCAACGAGGCGGTGCGCGAGGCCTTCATGGCCCACCATGCCGACCTGCTCGACGCCGCCTTCTGGCAAAGCCACAAGGAGCGCATCCAGGCCGGCCAGATGCTGGACGTTTTTCCCTACGACGAGGCGCAGCGGTTCATTCACGATGGCCATGCGCCTTACTTTTAGCTCGCCCCCAGGCTGCGCGCACTTCGTGTCGCTCCGCCAACCCCCTACCGGAGGCAACACCTGCGGGCCGGCAAAGCCGGTTCCGCGGTGTTTCGCGAATGGGGCCAGGGTGGGCGCGAGAGTAGATTTTTGCTAGTGCACATTTTTCTAAAGGAGCAACTTCCATGACCGAATCCATCGTCATCGTCGGCGCCGCCCGCACCCCCATGGGCGGCTTCCAGGGCGACTTTTCTACCCTCGCGGCGCACGACCTGGGCGGCGTCGCCATCAAGGCGGCCGTCGAGCGCGCGGGCATCGCGTCCGAGGCGGTCGGCGAGGTGCTGTTCGGCAATTGCCTGATGGCCGGCCAGGGCCAGGCGCCAGCGCGCCAGGCGGCCTACAAGGGCGGCCTGCCCGACAGCGCAGGGGCCGTCACGCTCAGCAAGATGTGCGGCTCGGCCATGAAGGCCGCGATGCTCGCGCACGACCTGCTGCTCGCGGGCACGCACGAAGTCATGGTCGCGGGCGGCATGGAGAGCATGACCAACGCGCCCTACCTCATGCTCAAGGGCCGTGGCGGCTACCGCATGGGCCACGACCGCATCTTCGACCACATGATGCTCGATGGCCTCGAAGACGCCTACCAGCCCGGCCGCTCGATGGGCACCTTCGGCGAGGACTGCGCGGCCAAGTACAAGTTCACGCGCGAGCAGCAGGACGCCTTCGCGATCGCCAGCGTGGAGCGCGCCAAGGCCGCCACCACCTCGGGCGCCTTCAAGGCCGAGATAGCGCCGGTCACGGTCAAGGGTCGCGGCGGCGACACCGTGATCGAGATCGACGAAGGCCCCGGCAAGGTCAAGCTCGACAAGATCCCGCAGCTCAAGCCGGCCTTCAAGAAAGAGGGCGGCACCATCACCGCGGCCTCGAGCTCGTCGATCAACGACGGCGCCGCCGCGCTGGTGATGATGACCGAGAGCACCGCCAAGAAGCTCGGCGCCAGGCCGATCGCGCGCCTCGTCGGCCATGCCACCCACGCTCAGCAGCCCGAATGGTTCTCGACCGCGCCGGTGGGTGCCGTGTCCAAGCTGTTCAAGAAGACCGGCTGGGGCGTGAAGGACGTCGACCTGTGGGAAGTCAACGAAGCCTTCGCCGTGGTGCCGATGGCGCTGATGCACGAGCTCGACGTCTCGCACCACATCGTCAACGTGCACGGCGGCGCCTGCGCGCTGGGCCACCCGATCGGCGCCAGCGGCGCACGCATCATGGTCACGCTGATCCATGCGCTGCAGCAGAAAGGCAAGAAGCGCGGCGTGGCGACGCTGTGCATCGGCGGCGGCGAGGGCACGGCGGTCGCGCTCGAATTGGTCTGAGGCAAGAGCAGGCACGATAACTGCAGTTCAGACCGCAACGAAGGCGGCGGCCGTTGGAAAAAAGGCGCCGTCCATTCGATGCGCGACCTTTCCACGCTGGAGTTCTCTTTTCATGCCGTCTCCGATTTCGAAGGCTCAGTTCGACAAGCTTCGCGCACTGGTCGACCAAGGGCGCATCCATACGGCCTATGACTACCTCGCCGACCGCGGCTACTACTACGCGTGCTGGGCCGCCGGCGATGTCGACGACAGCCTGCCGCCCGAGGCACGGGGCCGCACGGTGCCCGGCCTGGGCCTGGAGGCCCGCCAGAAGCTGACGGACCACGAGCTCGCGCGCTTCCGAACCAGTATGGCAAAGGGCTATCTGGGCGCCTTGCGGGCCCAGTTCGAAAACGGGCCCTCCATCACGCGCGACGTCAGCGCGGAAGAGACCGCCGAGTTTCATGGTGAGGTCTTTCGAACTCACTTTCTCGGCATCAAGGACTGGACCCTCTGCGTTCCCTTCGAGCTGCAGGAAAAAGCCGGCGGCCTCGAAGCAGTCGAGCGCTACTGGGACGGCGTGCTGCGAACCGCCGCCAAGCTGAGTGCGCGAGCCATTGCGCGCTCGGCCGCGCTGATCGCCGCCTAGCGACAGGCACGGTGCGCGGTTGACATTTTTTTGCCATATCGCCGCGCGCTGTGACATTTCTTGTTCGGCGCGGGGGCGAGCCGTGTCGCATTGAGCGGTACCTAGAATGATGGGCTTGCCCACTCCTAGGAAACCCTGTTCATGCTTCCGGCCATTCCCCGCCACGCGCTCGCCGCACTGTTCGCCTCCGCTTTCCTTGCCCCCGCCGCCTGGAGCCAGACGCGTGACGAGGCGCTTTTCAGCGCCGCCACCGCCGAGCAGCCGGCCGTCGTGAAGACGCTGGAGCGGCTGGTCAACATCGAGACCGGCACCGGCGACGCCGAGGGCATGGCCGCCGCGGGCAAGTACTTCGAGGATGAGCTCAAGGCGCTGGGCTTCACTGTCACGCGCAGCAAGTCGACCGGCATCGTGGTCGGCGACAACATCGTCGGCAAGCTGAAGGGCAAGGGCGGCAAGAACATCCTCCTGATGTCGCACATGGACACGGTCTACCTGAAGGGCATCCTGGCCAAGGCGCCCTTCCGCGTCGAAGGCAACAAGGCCTACGGCCCCGGCATCGCCGACGACAAGGGCGGCAACGCGGTCGTGCTGCACACGCTGAAGCTGCTCAAGGAGCGCGGCTTCCAGGATTTCGGCACGCTCACCGTGCTGTTCAACACCGACGAAGAGAAGGGCTCCTTCGGTTCGCGCGACCTGATCCAGGAAGAGGCCAGGGCCAGCGACTACGTGCTCTCCTTCGAGCCCACCGGCGCCGAAGCCGAGAAGCTTTCGCTCGGCACCTCGGGCATCGCCTACGTGCAGGTCAACATCAAGGGCAAGGCCTCGCATGCGGGCGCGGCGCCCGAGCTCGGCGTCAATGCGCTGATCGAGGCCTCCGACCTGGTGCTGCGCACCATGGACATCGACAACAAGGCGCAGAACCTGCGCTTCAACTGGACCATCGCGAAGGCCGGTGCGGTGTCGAACATCATTCCCGACAGCGCCAGCCTCAACGCCGACGTGCGCTACGCGCGCAACGAAGACCTGGAAGCCGCGATGAAGACGCTGGAAGAGCGCGCGCAGAAGAAAAAGCTGCCGAACTCCGAGATCAAGGTGCTGGCCACGCGCGGCCGTCCGGCCTTCAATGCCGGCGAAGGCGGCAAGAAGCTGGTCGACAAGGCGGTGGCCTACTACAAGGAAGCGGGCGGCACGCTCGGCGTGGAGGAGCGCACCGGCGGCGGCACCGACGCGGCCTACGCGGCGCTCTCGGGCAAGCCGGTGATCGAAAGCCTGGGCCTGCCGGGCTTCGGCTACCACAGCGATTCCGCCGAGTACGTGATGATCGACGCCATCCCGCGCCGCCTCTACATGGCCAGCAAGCTGATCATGGACCTCGGCGCATCGAAGTAGACAGGCAAGCAGGAGGGTCACCATGCTGCTCAACGCCGACCAGGAAGCGATACGCGACGCGGTGCGCGATTTTGCGCAAGCCGAACTCTGGCCTCATGCCTCGCGCTGGGACCGCGAGCACAGCTTTCCCAAGGAAGCGCACGCAGGCCTGGCGGCGCTCGGCGCCTACGGCATCTGCGTGCCCGAGGAAGACGGCGGCGCCGGCCTCGACTACCTGACGCTCGCGCTGGTGCTGGAGGAAATCGCGGCCGGCGACGGCGGCACCAGCACCGCGATCAGCGTCACCAACTGCCCGGTCAACGCGATCCTCATGCGCTACGGCAATGCGCAGCAAAAGAAGAAGTGGCTGCAACCGCTGGCCCAAGGGCAGATGCTCGGCGCCTTCTGCCTGACCGAGCCGCAGGCCGGCAGCGATGCCTCGTCGCTGCGCAGCACGGCGCGCAAGGACGCGGACGGCTGGGTGATCGACGGCGTCAAGCAGTTCATCACCAGCGGCAAGAACGGCCAGGTCGCGATCGTGATCGCCGTCACCGACAAGGGCGCGGGCAAGCGCGGCATGAGCGCCTTCATCGTGCCCACCGACGCGTCGGGCTACACGGTCGCGCGGCTCGAGGACAAGCTGGGCCAGCATTCGAGCGACACCGCCCAGATCAACTTCGACGCCTGCCGCATCCCGGCGGAGAACCTGATCGGCCAGGAGGGCGAGGGCTACAAGATCGCGCTCGGCGCGCTCGAGGGCGGCCGCATCGGCATCGCCGCGCAGAGCGTGGGCATGGCGCGCAGCGCCTTCGAGGTGGCGCTGGCCTACGCCAAGGAGCGCCAGGCCTTCGGCGGCTCGATCTTCGAGCAGCAGGCCGTCGGCTTCCGGCTCGCGGAATGCGCGACCCAGCTCGAAGCCGCGCGCCAGCTGATCTGGCATGCGGCGAGCCTGCGCGACGCGGGCCGGCCCTGCCTCAAGGAGGCGGCGATGGCCAAGCTCTTCGCGAGCGAGATGGCAGAGAAGGTGTGTAGCGCGGCGATCCAGACGCTCGGAGGCTACGGCTACGTCAACGACTTCCCGCTGGAACGCATCTACCGCGACGTGCGCGTGTGCCAGATCTACGAAGGCACCTCCGACATCCAGAAACTCCTGATCCAGCGCGCCCTGGCTTGAAGATGGCAGCTTCGCACTGTCGAAAGCTGTATGGCGCCTGCGGCCAGGTTCCCTGCCGATTGGCGGATTCACGCGCGCGCTGCGAACGACCAGACTGGTGCCAGTGGAAACGATGAGGAGCGCATCATGGCAACGGATCTCATGACTCTCGGCGTGCTTGGAATGGTCATGCTGGGCGGCTGGCTGATCGATCATGTGGGCCAGCAGGCCAAGGCGCGCCTCGCGCGCGCTCGGAAGCCGGTGCAACGCAGGCCCTAGCTCTGCTGTCATCGATCTGGATGACAGACAGGCGCCGCCCAGCGGCGCAACATGGCGGCCTCTCTCCTCGGAGCTCTCGCCATGTCTCATTCGAATTCCGCCCTGGCCCTTCGCGCAGCGGCCCTCTCGTTCATCGCGGGGCTCGGCCTGCAGTCCCACGCGCAATCCGCGCCCCCGGACATCGCCACGCTGACCGCCAGCGAGGCCGCGCAGCGCCTCTGCGCCGGTTCGCTGACCAGCGAGCAGCTGGTCTCGGCCTACCTCGCGCAGGCCAGGGCCAAGCCGCAGCTCAATGCCTTCATCACGCTCGACGAGGCCGGCGCCCTCAAGGCCGCGCGCGCGGCCGACACCGCGCGCAAGCGCGGCGGCCCGTGCAAGCCGCTGGCCGGCGTGCCGGTGGTCATCAAGGACAACATCCAGGTCCAGGGTCTGCCCGCCACCGCCGGTACACCGGCGTTGAAGGGTTTCGTGCCGTCGACGGATGCGCCCGTGGTCGCCAAGCTGCGCGCGGCGGGTGCGATCGTGCTGGGCAAGACCCACATGCATGAGCTGGCCTTCGGCGTGACGGGCTACAACCCCGCGTTCCAGAGCGGGCCCGAGGTCGGCGTGCGCAATGCCTATGACGCGACCCGCATCGCGGGCGGCTCCTCCTCGGGCAACGGCGCGGCGCTCGGTGCGCGCATGGCGCCGGCTGCGCTCGGCACCGACACCGGCGGCTCGGTGCGCATTCCCTGCGCCTTCAACGGATGCGCGGCGCTGCGTCCGACCGTGGGCCGTTATTCGCAGCAGGGCATCGCGCCGGTCTCGCACACGCGCGACACCGCCGGGCCGATGGCGCTGTCGGTGGCCGACCTGGCGCTGCTCGACGCAGCCATCGCCGGCGGCGCACCGTTGGTGCCGGCCGAGCTGAAGCGCGTGCGGCTCGGCGTGGTGCCGGCCTTCTTCGCGAACCTCGATGCCGACACCAAGGCCGCCACCGATGCGGCGCTGGCCAAGCTGCGCGCGGCAGGCGTCACGCTGGTGGACGTCGAGATGCCGAAGCTGATGGAGCTCAATGGCGCGGCCGGCTTCCCGATCGCGTTCTACGAGGCGCACGACGACATGGTGGCCTACCTCGCGAAGTACCGCACCGGCGTCGACATCCGGCAGCTGGCCGCGGCCGCTGCCAGCCCCGATGTCAAGGGTGCCTTCGAAGGCCTCGTGATCCCGCGCAAGCTGCCGGCCCCCAACGGCGTGGTCGATGCCAAGCCTGCCTACGACAACGCTATCGCCAAGGCCCGGCCGGCGCTGCAGAAGCTCTACCGCGACACCTTCAAGGCGAACAGGCTCGATGCGCTCGTGTTTCCGACGGTGACGCGCGTCGCGCTCGCCGCCACGCAGGAGGCCAGCAGCCCGAAGAACTTCGGCGCGCTGATCCAGAACACCGACCCCGCCGGCAACGCCGGCATCCCCGGCCTGCAACTGCCCTCGGGCCTGGGCGCCACGAGCGGCCTGCCGATCGGGCTGGAATTCGATGGCCCGGCGGGAAGCGACCGCAAGCTGCTGGCGCTGGGGCTGGCGGTCGAAGGGGTGCTGGGCCGACTGCCGGCACCCACGAAGTAGTCAGCGATCGCTGCCGGGCGCGGTCCAGCCGGCCAGCGCCGAACGGCGCTCGATGCCGAGCTTGCCGAAGATGCGCCGCAGGTAGGTGCGCACCGTCGGCACGCCGACTTCCATGCGCCGCGCGATGTCCTTGTCGGTCAGACCCTCGCGCACCGCCCGTGCGACCTGCTGCTCGCGCGGGCTCAGCTGCGGCCACGCAGCAGCAGGCTTTGCGTCGACGCGCTGCAGCGCGCCGGCGAAGGCCGGCTCGATCAGGTCCAGCAGCGCCTTCTCGTGCTCGCCGAAGTCGCCGCGTCCCCGGCAGCGCCAGATGCGCAGGTCGCCCAGCGCGCGCTCGCCATGGAAGGCGTGCAGGTTCATGCCCCAGTGCAGGCCGTCGCGCGAGAGGAAATCGTTGAAGAAGGGTGTGCGCATCAGCTCGCGCTGCGGCATCACTTCGGTCACGCGGGTGGCACGGCGGCGCGATTGCAGGACGAAGGTGATCGGATCATGGTGCTGGTGCCATTCGGCATAGCGGTCGAGATTGGCCGGGTCCATGTTGAGCGCCACCCGGCGGCCGAAGCTGCCGCTCTCGGCATCCCACACGAAGGAGGCGAACTGGTCGGCATGCAGCAGGTCGAGCAGTGCCCAGCCGATGCGCTCGCGGATCTCGCGTTCGCCCTGGCTTTCTGCGAGCAGCGCGAAGATGCCGCGCAGCGCGTGCTGTTCCGAAGCTCTCAGGTACATGGCCGCCTCCTCCTTGTGCCGAGCTTAGTGCGCGAGCAAGTGCCGCGCCATCCGTGGCGATTCAGGGTTTGCGAGAGGGTTTGCACAATGCGCGAGAATCTGTCCTTCCCTCATGTCCACTTCCTCTCCCAACTCCGCGCGCGTTCCCTGCCCCTGCGGACGCCGCGACCGCCGGGAGCTGCCGCTGCCCTATGCCCAGTGCTGCGGGCGCTACCTCGACGATTTCGAGCGCACGCCGGCGACGGACGCCGAATCGCTCATGCGTTCGCGCTACACGGCTTTCGTGCTCGAGCGGGCCGACTATTTGCTCGCTACCTGGCACGTGTCGACGCGCCCTGCGACGCTCGGCTTCGAGCCCGGCGTCAAATGGCTGGGCCTCGAGGTGCGCTCGCGTTCGGTGCTGGACGCCGACCATGCCGAGGTCGAGTTCGTCGCCCGCCAGCGCAGCAGCGCGGGCGTGGCGACCCGGCTGCATGAACGCAGCCGCTTCGTGCGCGAGGACGACGGCGCAGTCAGCCGCTGGTACTACCTCGACGGCGATCTGCGCTGAAGCCGCGGGGCAACTGAAAAATCTGTTGCCGCCCCGCGCGGCCTGCATTGCGCGCTAGCAATTCGATAGCGCGCGGCGCGCCATTGTGTCCAGAACAGAGACAGTCCGATTCCGTTTGGCCTATTTATCCGCGGCCGTTGTGCCCGCACACTCTCTTCCAGACTTCAACACAACCTGGACCAGAGGGCGACATGACCCGCAGCACGAGGATTCCGACCGCATACCGGCAGTGGCTTTGGGCCATGCTGGCGGCACCGGTCCTGGGCGCTGCGCTCTGGATGGCCTGCGCCCCGGCGGCACACGCCGGCGACGCCGCCGACATCACGCCTTTCTCGAGCGCGCGCGGTGCCGAAGCCCCTGCGCCGTGGCGCTTCACCACGCTGCCCAACAAGACGCCGACCCGCTTCGAGGTCGTGCAGCAGGATGGCCGCCGTGTCCTGAAGGTCGAGGCCGACCAGTCCTACGGCAACCTCGTGCATGCCACCCAGGTGCCGCTCGACGCCTCCACCACGCTGGCCTGGCGCTGGCGCGTCGACGACTTCGTGAAGGACGCCGACCTGCGCAAGCGCAGCGGCGACGACGGCGCGGCCAAGCTCTGCGTGTTCTTCGACTTCCCCACCGACCGGCTGTCCTTCGGCGAGCGCACGCGCCTGGCGCTGGCACGGCGCACCACGGGCGAGCAGGTGCCCAGCGAAGCGCTGTGCTACGTATGGGACAACAAGGAAGCCAAGGGCAGCACGCTCGTGAACGCCTTCACCCAGCGCATGCGCATGGTGGTGCTCGAGTCGGGGCCGGCCGCCACGCCGGGCACGTGGGCGAGCGAGCGCCGCAACCTGTTGGCCGACTACCGGCGCGTCTTCGGCGACGAGGCCGGCGACACCATGCCCGACGTGGTCGCGGTCGCGATCTCGGCCGACGCGGACAACACGCAGGGCCACGGGCTGGCCTATTTTTCCGACATCGATCTGCGCAGCATCGCGCCCACGCGCAGCGCCGGAGGCTTTGCGGCGGGGCGTCCCGTGCCCGGGGAATAGCGGATGGACGATCTCGTCACGCTCCTCTCGGCCCAGGGTGCCGCCGTGGTGTTCCTCGCCACGCTGGCGACCCGCCTCGGCGCGCCGGTGCCGGCCGCGCCCTTTCTCGTTATCGCCGGCGGATTGTCGGTCGGCGGGCAGGTGTCATTCGCCGCCGTGCTGGCGGCCGCCCTGGTCGGCAACATCCTCGGCGACGGCGCCTGGTTCCTGGCCGGGCGCCGCTGGGGCTACCGCGTGATGCGCCTCCTGTGCCGCATCTCGCTGTCGGCCGACTCCTGCGTACGGCGCAGCGAGGCCATCCTCGGCCGCTGGGGCGGGCTGTCGCTGATCGCGGCCAAGTTCGTGCCCGGCGTGTCGGTGGTCGCGCCGCCGATGGCGGGCGCCCTGGGCATGTCGAACACGCGCTTCCTGTCCTACGAGACCGTGGCCGCGCTGATCTGGACGCTGGGCTTCCTCCTGCTGGGCCGCATCTTCCACGCGGCGATCCAGGACGTGCTGGCGGTGCTGTCCAGCGTCGGCCTCACGGCTGCGGCTGTCGGCACGCTGGTGCTCGTCGCTTTCGTCGCCTGGCGCTATCGCCGGCGCCGCATCGCGCTCGCTGCCGACGACATCGAGCATATCGAGGCCGGCGCGCTGCGCGAAGCCTTCGCGGCCGGTGCCCGCCCGACGCTGATCGACGTGCGCTCCGCCGAGGGACGCGCGCTGGATCCGCGCGCGATTCCGGGCGCCATCGGCATCGCGCTGCGCGAGCTCCCCGTCGAGCTGGCTGCCTTTGCCGACGGGCGCGAACTCATCGTGTTCTGCGACTGCCCCAACGACGAGTCCGCCATCGCTGCCGCGCGCGTGCTGATGAAGGCCGGTTTGCCGCGCGTGCGCGTGCTCGCCGGCGGGCTCTCGGCCTGGAGCGCCGCCGCCGCGATCGAGGTCGATGAAGAGGCACTGCCGGCCGGCGCGCCGGACATCGCCGCACATCCCGCTTGATCCCTGCCGCGAACGAGGCCTAGAATCGGTCCCGCTCCGGGGTGCACGCAGATGTGTGCTGAGATGGCCAAGCGCCGAACCCGCGAACTTGATCTGGTTCATACCAGCGTAAGAAGAGCTGCAACTCCCCGGCCCCGGACATTCTTTTTTCCGCCGTGCCGATCCTGGAGCGATCGCGGAGCACCCGTCCAACGAACCGGAGTGCCCCCGCATGAATGCCCCTGACAAGTTCGCCTCGCTGCTCACGCTGACGCGCGAGCCCTTTCCTGCCTCGACCAAGAGCGCCATCGCCGGCAGCCGGCCCGACCTGCGCGTGCCTGTGCGCGACGTGCGGCTCACCAACGGCGAGCAGGTCTCGCTCTACGACACCTCGGGCCCGTACTCGGACCCTTCGGCCGAGATCGACGTGCGCCAGGGCCTGCCCGGCGTGCGCGGCGCCTGGATCGCCGAGCGCGGCGACACCGAAAGCTATCAAGGCCGCACCCACCAGATGCTCGACGACGGCGCCACCCATGCCGACCGCGATGCGCAGCGCCTGGCCGAGCTGCGCGCTGCCGCCTCGGGGCTGCAGCGCACGCCGCTGCGTGCCAAGTCCGGCATGAACGTGAGCCAGATGCACTATGCGCGCCGCGGCATCGTCACGCCCGAGATGGAATACGTGGCGCTGCGCGAGAACGGCAAGCGCGAATGGATGGCCGAGTACCTGGCCGACGCGGCGCGCGAGAAGCGCCTGGCCGGCAACCCGATGGGCGCGCGGATCCCGAAGATCATCACGCCCGAGTTCGTGCGCGACGAGGTGGCGCGCGGCCGCGCCATCATCCCGGCCAACATCAACCACCCGGAAGTCGAGCCGATGGCGATCGGGCGCAACTTCCTGGTCAAGATCAACGCCAACATCGGCAACTCAGCCGTCACTTCCAGCATCGAGGAAGAGGTGGAAAAACTGGTGTGGGCGATCCGCTGGGGCGCCGACAACGTGATGGACCTGTCCACCGGCCGCAACATCCACACCACGCGCGACTGGATCGTGCGCAACAGCCCGGTGCCCATCGGCACGGTGCCGATCTACCAGGCGCTCGAGAAGGTCGGCGGCGTGGCGGAAGACCTCACGTGGGAGATCTACCGCGACACGCTGATCGAGCAGGCCGAGCAGGGCGTGGACTACTTCACCATCCATGCCGGGCTGCGCCTGCCCTTCATTCATCTCACGGCCGATCGCCGCACCGGCATCGTCTCGCGCGGCGGCTCGATCATGGCCAAGTGGTGCATCGCGCACCACCAGGAGAGCTTCCTCTACACGCGCTTCGAGGAGATATGCGAGATCATGAAGGCCTACGACGTGAGCTTCTCGCTCGGCGACGGCCTGCGTCCCGGCTGCGCCGCGGACGCCAACGACGAGGCCCAGTTCGCCGAGCTGCGCACGCTGGGCGAGCTCACGCAGATCGCGTGGAAGCACGACGTGCAGACCATGATCGAGGGCCCCGGCCACGTGCCCATGCACATGATCCAGGCCAACATGGACGAGCAGCTGAAGCACTGCCACGAGGCGCCTTTCTACACGCTGGGCCCGCTGACCATCGACATCGCGCCGGGCTACGACCACATCGCGAGCGCGATCGGCGCCGCCATGATCGGCTGGGCCGGCACCGCGATGCTGTGCTACGTCACGCCCAAGGAGCACCTGGGCCTGCCGGACCGCGACGACGTGAAGCAGGGCATCATCGCGTACAAGATCGCGGCCCACGCAGCCGACGTGGCCAAGGGCCATCCGGGCGCGCGGGCGCGCGACGACGCGCTCAGCAAGGCGCGCTTCGAGTTCCGCTGGCAGGACCAGTTCAACCTCGGCCTGGACCCCGACACCGCGCGCGAATTCCACGACGAGACCTTGCCCAAGGACTCGAGCAAGGTGGCGCATTTCTGCTCGATGTGCGGCCCGAAGTTCTGCTCGATGAAGATCACGCAGGAGGTGCGCGAGTACGCGGCGCAGCGCGGCATCGACGAGGCGAAGGCCCTGGACGAGGGCATGGCGGGCAAGTCGGCCGAGTTCAAGGCCGGCGGGGGCGAGATCTACATCCCGATCCAGGCGCGTTGAGCCGGGAAGGCAGAGGGTGGTTGATACCATCGCCCCATGCCTTCCATCCCCTTCGACGCCGTCCTCTTCGACTGCGACGGCGTCCTCGTCGACTCCGAACCCATCACCAACCGCGTGCTCGCCGAGATGCTCGGCGAGCTCGGCTGGCAGCTCACGGTGGAAGAGTCGATGCGCCTTTTCACCGGCAAGGCGGTGAAGGACGAGGCCGCGCTGATCGAGGCCAACACCGGCTTCGCCATCACGCCCGAATGGCTGCACGGCTTTCGCGGCCGCCGCAACGAGGCGCTCGAACGCGAGTTGGTCGCGATCCCCAACGCGGCCGGCGCGGTGCGCGCGCTGCACGCGGCGTTCGACGGGCGCATCGCCTGCGCTTCGGGCGCCGACCGCCACAAGGTGGAGTTGCAGCTCGACAAGATCGGCATCCTCGACTGCTTCGCCGGCCGGATCTTCAGCGGCCACGAGATGCCGCGCTCCAAGCCCGCGCCCGACGTGTACCTGGCCGCTGCCGCGGCGCTGGGCGTCGATCCGGCGCGCTGCGCGGTGGTCGAGGACACGGTGACCGGCGCGACGGCCGGCGTCGCCGCGGGCGCCACCGTGTTCGGCTACAGCCCTTCCGATCTCGGCCACAGCGGGCCGGAGGCGCTGCTGGCCGTTGGCGTGACGCAGGTGTTCAGCGACATGGCGCAGCTGCCGGCGCTGCTGGCCGCCCGCGAGCGCTGAGCGGAAAAGAAAAACTTCAGTTCGCGCGCTGCGTGGCGGCCTTGGCCATCGCGGCAAGGGCCTGCGTCATGGCCTGGGCGCGTGCCGACCAGAAACGGGCGATCAGCTTGTCGGCGTTCTCGACCACCGCGGGATGGATGCGCGAGCGGCCCGAGGTGGCGGCGAATTCGACCAGGGCCGCGTATTCGGAGGTGTCGGTGTCGGGAGTGTGCATGCCTCGATCCTAGGGCGGGAGGGCTCGCGCCTTGAGCGCAGGTGCGAGCGCAGCGATGAACTTTGTCACGGATCATCCTCGCGAGGCAAGCCTCCGACCGGCCTCCGATGCGCCGCCGCGACGAAATGCGCCGGGTGTTACACCTGCCCAGGTCCGGAACGCACGGGAAAAGCTTTTTTCGTTGCGAAATCCCACCGCCAGCGCAATCTGCTTGATCGGCCGCTCGGTGCGGCGCAGCTGCTCGGCCGCCTGCTCGTGCCGCACTTCGTCCTTCAGCGCCTGCAGCGACACGCCTTCTTCCTGCAGCTGGCGATGCAGCGTACGGGCCGACAGGTTCAGGATCGCAGCCAGCGCCTCGGCCGTGGCCGCCTCCCTGCCGCGCGTGCGCAACAGCTCGCGCACGCGCTGGCCCAGCAGCCGGTCGCGGCGGTACTGCAGCACGGTGAGCGGCAGCGCGCGCCGCAGCATGGTGCGCAGCGCCTGCTCGTCGCGCTGCAGCGGCAGGGCCAGGTAGCGCTCGTCGAAGCTGTAGCTGGCCGCCTCGGCGCCGAAGCGCAGCTCGCCGCCGAACATCAGCGGATAGGCATCGCGGTGCGGCGGCGCCTCGAAGGGAAAGCTGGCCTCGCGCAGCGAGACCCGCGAATCGATGACCCAGGAGGCATAGCCGTGCAGAAAGCGCAGGTTCGACACCAGGCAGAACTCGCGCAGCTCGCCGAGCGCGGCGTGCTCCCGGATCGACACCGTCGCCACGCCGCCGGCCACCTTCAGTTCGAGCGCGATGTCCTCGGTCAGGAGCCGGTGGTGCCGGCACCAACGCTTGATGGCAACCCCGAGGTTGGGTGAGTTCAGCGAGGCGCGGCACAGCATGCCGTAGGTGCCCCAGGGCAGGCGGCGGCCGAACCAGCCGAGCGCCTCGTCGTCGAGCTCTTGCATCGCGAAACCCGACAGAACCTCGAACTGTGCGGCCGTCACGCGGGCCTGGGCATTCTTCAGATCGCGCGGCGCAATCTGTGCCACTTCCAGGGCCCGGGACGGGTCCATGCCGTAGCGCTCGTAGCCCAGCACGATCGCTCGCACGAAGGCCATTGGCGTGGCGGCGCGGACGGCCGGTTTGAAGAGGGAAGACGACATGGAAGAATGCGATCTTGATGACGCAATATGCAACCATTGTGGCGCCAATTGCAACGGCAGGGGGCGTAAGCTGCGGCTTCCCGCGCGGGATTTCCGGCGCCAACGACACCGCTTGTGAGGAGACAACCCCATGCATGACCCCGGCCTGAACTTCGACCTGGGCGAGACCATCGATTCGCTGCGCGATGCGATCCAGAACTTCGCCGCCAACGAGATCGCGCCGCGCGCGGCCGACATCGATCGCGAAAACCTGTTCCCCCACGACCTCTGGAAGAAGCTCGGCGAGCTCGGCCTGCACGGCATGACGGTGAAGGAGGAATACGGCGGCACCGAGCTCGGCTACCTTGCCCACATCGTGGCGATGGAAGAGGTGTCGCGGGCCTCGGCCTCGGTCGGTCTCTCCTACGGCGCGCACTCCAACCTGTGCGTGAACCAGATCCACCGCAACGGCAGCGAAGCGCAGAAGAAGAAATACCTGCCGAAGCTGGTGAGCGGCGAGCACGTGGGTGCGCTCGCGATGAGCGAGCCCAACGCCGGCTCCGACGTGGTCAGCATGAAGCTGCGCGCCGAGAAGAAGGGCGACCGCTACGTGCTCAACGGCGGCAAGATGTGGATCACCAATGGCGGCGACGCCGACGCGCTGGTGATCTACGCCAAGACGGAGCCCGAGATGGGCGCGCGCGGCATGACCGCCTTCATCGTCGAGAAGGGTTTCAAGGGCTTCTCGGCCGGCACCAAGCTCGACAAGCTCGGCATGCGCGGCTCCAACACCTACCCGCTCTACTTCGACAACTGCGAAGTGCCCGAAGAAAACGTGCTGGGCGGCGAGGGCGCCGGTGCCAAGGTGCTGATGAGCGGCCTCGACTACGAGCGCGCGGTGCTCTCCGGCGGCCCGCTCGGCATCATGGCCGCCTGCATGGACGCGGTGCTGCCTTTCGTGCACGAGCGCAAGCAGTTCGGCCAGAGCATCGGCGAGTTCCAGCTCATGCAGGGCAAACTGGCCGACATGTACTCGACCTGGCAGGCCACGCGGGCCTACGTGTATGCGGTGGGCAAGGCCTGCGACCGCAACGACCATGCGCGCACCTTCCGCAAGGACGCCGCGGGCGCGATCCTCTACTCGGCCGAAAAGGCCACCTGGATGGCCGGCGAGGCGATCCAGGCGCTGGGCGGCGTGGGCTACACCAACGAGTTCCCGGTGGGGCGGCTGTGGCGCGATGCCAAGCTCTACGAGATCGGCGCCGGCACCAGCGAAATCCGCCGCATGCTGATCGGCCGCGAACTGTTTGCCGAAACCGCTTGAAGGAGTTCTTCATGACCGTCACGCGCAGCCTGGCGAAGGGCGCCACCGACGTGCCGCTGATCGAGCAGACCATCGGCGATTTCTTCGACGACATGGCGGCGCGGCAGGGCAAGCGCGACGCGCTGGTCAGCGTGCACGAGAACAAGCGCCTGAGCTACCTCGAACTGCAGCGTGAGTCGAATCGCCTGGCCAGCGCGCTGCTCGGCCTGGGGCTCGCGCCCGGCGACCGCGTCGGCATCTGGTCGCACAACAACGCGCCCTGGGTGCTGATGCAGATCGCCACCGCCAAGGTCGGCATCATCCTGGTCAACATCAATCCGGCCTACCGCACCGCCGAGCTCGAGTACGCGCTCAACAAGGTGGCGTGCAGTGCGCTGGTCACGATGCCGCAGTTCAAGACCAGCGACTACCTCGGCATGCTGCGGGAACTGGGCCCGCAGCGCCTCCCGCTGCTGAAGCACATCGCGTGGATCGACAAGGAAGGCGCCGGCGACGAGGTGCCGGCTGCGCAACGCTTCTCCGCGCTGCTGGCGAGCGGCAACCCCGACGATCCGCGCATCGCGCAGATCGGCCGGACGCTCAAGGCCAGCGATCCGGTCAACATCCAGTTCACCAGCGGCACCACCGGCTTCCCCAAGGGCGCGACGCTGACCCACCGCAACATCCTCAACAACGGCTTCTTCATCGGCGAATGCATGAAGCTCACGCCGGAAGACCGGCTGTGCATCCCGGTGCCGCTCTACCACTGCTTCGGCATGGTGCTCGGCAACCTCGCCTGTCTGACGCACGGCTCGACCATCGTCTATCCGAACGACGGCTTCGACCCGCTCACCGTGATGCAGACGGTGCAGGCCGAGCGCTGCACCGGCCTGCACGGCGTGCCCACGATGTTCATCGCCGAACTCGACCATCCGCGCTTCAAGGAGTTCGACCTCAGCACGCTGCGCACCGGCATCATGGCCGGCTCGCCGTGCCCGACCGAGGTGATGAAGCGCGTGGTCGACCAGATGCATCTGCGCGAGATCACCATTGCCTACGGCATGACCGAGACCAGCCCGGTGAGCTGCCAGAGTTCGACCGACACACCGCTCGAGAAGCGCGTCTCGACCGTGGGCACGGTGCAGCCGCACATCGAGATCAAGATCATCGACCCGGAAACGGGCGAGATCGTCAAGCCCGGCGTCTCGGGCGAGTTCTGCACGCGCGGCTATTCCGTCATGCACGGCTACTGGGAAGACGAGGAGAAGACGCACGAAGCCATCGATGCCGAAGGCTGGATGCACACGGGCGACCTCGCCACCATGGATGCCGAGGGCTACGTCAACATCGTCGGCCGCATCAAGGACCTGGTGATCCGCGGCGGCGAGAACATCTACCCGCGCGAGATCGAGGAATTCCTCTACCGCCATCCGAAGGTGCAGGACGTGCAGGTGGTCGGCCTGCCCGACAAGAAGTACGGCGAAGAGCTCTGTGCCTGGATCATTCCCAAGCCGGGCCAGGCGCTGACGGCTGATGAAGTGCGCGACTTCTGCAAGGGCCAGATCGCGCACTACAAGGTGCCGAAGTACATCCAGTTCGTCACCGAGTTCCCGATGACGGTGACGGGCAAGATTCAGAAATTCAAGATCCGCGAAGCGATGAAACACCAGCTCGGCCTGGACGAAGAAAAAACCGCATGAGCAAACTCGAAACGAAATTGAACTCGCGCTCGGCCGATTTCCAGGCCAACGCCACCGCGATGCGCGCACTGGTCGACGACCTGCACGCGCAGTTCGCCAAGGTCCAGGCCGGCGGCGGCGAGGCCGCGCGCAGCAAGCACACGGCGCGCGGCAAGCTGCTGCCGCGCGATCGCGTCGCGCAGCTGCTCGACCCCGGCACGCCCTTTCTCGAAGTCGCGCCGCTCGCGGCCCATGCGATGTACCACGGCGCGGCGCCCGGCGCGGGGCTGATCGCCGGCATCGGCCGCGTGAGCAGCGTCGACTGCATGATCGTGTGCAACGACGCGACGGTGAAGGGCGGCACCTACTATCCCGTCACCGTCAAGAAGCACCTGCGCGCGCAGGAGATCGCCGAGCAGAACCGCCTGCCCTGCATCTACCTGGTCGATTCGGGCGGCGCCAACCTGCCGAACCAGGACGAGGTGTTCCCCGACCGCGATCACTTCGGCCGCATCTTCTACAACCAGGCCAACATGAGCGCGCAAGGCATCGCGCAGATCGCGGTGGTCATGGGCTCGTGCACGGCCGGCGGCGCCTACGTGCCGGCGATGAGCGATGAGTCGATCATCGTCAAGAACCAGGGCACCATCTTCCTGGGCGGCCCGCCGCTCGTGAAGGCGGCCACCGGCGAGGTGGTCACGGCCGAAGACCTGGGCGGCGGCGACGTGCACACGCGGCTGTCGGGCGTGGCCGACCATCTGGCGCAGAACGACCTGCATGCGCTGGCACTGGCTCGCTCGGCGGTGGCGAACTTGAATCGCTCCGTTCGCACTGAGCCTGTCGAAGTGCCGGTGCAGGCTTCGACCCTTCGTCAAGCTCAGGACAGGCCAGGCTCAGCCCGAACGGGTGGGGACTCAGCTCGAACGGGTTCAAGAGAACCCGCCTTCCCCCCCGACGAGCTCTACGGTGTGATCCCAACCGACACCCGCAAGCCCTTCGACGTGCGCGAGATCATCGCGCGCATCGTCGACGGCAGCGAGTTCCACGAGTTCAAGTCGCGCTTCGGCGCAACGCTGGTCTGCGGCTTCGCCGAGATCGAGGGCATGCCGGTGGGCATCGTCGCCAACAACGGCATCCTGTTCTCCGAATCGGCGCAGAAGGGCGCGCACTTCATCGAGCTGTGCTGCCAGCGCAAGATCCCGCTGGTGTTCCTGCAGAACATCACCGGCTTCATGGTCGGGCGCAAGTACGAGAACGAAGGCATCGCGCGCCACGGCGCCAAGATGGTGACGGCGGTGGCCACCGCCAACGTGCCCAAGTTCACCATCATCATCGGCGGCAGCTTCGGCGCCGGCAACTACGGCATGTGCGGCCGCGCCTACTCGCCGCGCTTCCTCTGGATGTGGCCCAACGCGCGCATCAGCGTGATGGGCGGCGAGCAGGCCGCGAGCGTGCTGGCCACCGTCAAGCGCGACGGCATCGAGGCCAAGGGCGGGCAGTGGAGCGCGGACGAGGAGGAGGCCTTCAAGTCGCCGATCCGCCAGCAGTACGAGGCGCAGGGCCATCCCTATTACGCGACGGCGCGGCTGTGGGACGACGGCATCATCGACCCTGCCGACACGCGCCGCGTGCTGGCGCTGGGCCTGGCGGCCGCGCGCAACGCGCCGATTCCCGAGCCGAAGTTCGGCATCTTCCGCATGTGAGGCAGAGGCCCCCATGTCGCTTCCGAACTACTTCGCGAGCCTGGGCCGCTACCACGTGTGGGCCACGCACACGCTGCTCGACGCCAATCTGAAAGGGCTGTCCGATGCCGACTGGCATCGCGACTGCGGCCTCTTCTTCCGCTCGGTCCATCGCACGGTCAACCACCTGCTGGTGGCCGACAACATCTGGTACGCGCGCTTCGCCGAAGGCCGTTCGCCGCGCATCCCGCTCGACACCGAGCTGCACGCCGAGCGCGCCGCGCTGTGCGAGGCGCTGGGTGCAGCGGTGACGCGCTGGAGCCCGTGGCTCGCGACGCTCGCGCCCGAGCGCTACGACGGCGAGCTGGTCTACACGCGCAACAACGGTGAAGAGGTGCACATTCCTTTTGCGCCGGCGCTCGGCCACGTGTTCAACCACGCGACCCATCACCGCGGCCAGCTGACGGCCGCGCTTACGGCCATGGTCCAGCCGGGCCCTGAGATCGACTGGGTCTATCTGCTGCAACAGGAAGCAAAAGGATGAACCCACCCCCAGGCTTCGCGCACTTCGTGTCGCTACGCCAACCCCCTTGCAGGGCAACACCAGCGGCCCGGCAAAGCCGGTTCCGCGGTGTTTCCCGAATGGGCTTCGGCCTGCTCGCCAAATGCGCCTGAGGAACTGACATGACCGACTTCACCACGCTCGAACTCGAGATCGAAGGCGCCGTCGCGCGCATCTGGCTCAACCGGCCGGAGCTGCGCAATGCCTTCGACGATGTCGTCATCCGCGAGCTCGGCGAAGCCTTCTCGCAGGCGAGCGCCGCGGCCGACGTGCGCGTGATCGTGCTCGGCGCCAACGGCCCGGCCTTCTGCGCCGGCGCGAACCTCAACTGGATGCGCCGCGCGGCCGACTTCACGCACGAGCAGAACATGGCCGATGCGGGCGGTCTGGCCGCGATGCTGCGCACCATCCATGAGAGCCCGAAGCCGGTGATCGCGCGCGTGCAGGGCGACGTCTACGCGGGCGGCATGGGGCTGGTCGCCGCCTGCGATGTCGCGGTGTCGGTCGACACGGCCTGGTACTGCCTGAGCGAAGTCAAGATCGGCCTGATTCCAGCGACCATCAGTCCCTATGTGCTCCGCGCGATGGGCACGCGCGCGGCGCAGCGTTACTTCCTCACGGCGGAGCGCTTCACCGCGGCCGAAGCGCATCGCATCGGCTTCGTGCATGAGGTGGTGGCAGCCGACGCGCTCGATGCCAAGGTGGCCGAGCTGGTGAAGGCCTTCACCGGCGCCAGTCCGGCGGCGGTGCGCGCCTGCAAGCAGTTGATCGCCGACGTGGCAGGCCGCGAGATCGACGACGCGTTGATCGCGAAGACCGTGCAAGGGATCGCCGACATCCGTGCCAGCGAGGAAGGCCGCGAGGGCGTGCAGGCCTTCCTGCAGAAGCGCAAGCCTTCCTGGCTCGACGGGTAAAAATGACTTCGCTCGACCTGCCGCAACTGCTCGCGCTGGCCGCCGCCATCGGCTGGGCCAGCGGCATTAGGCTCTACCTGGTCGTGCTGTTGACCGGACTGGCCGGCTACCTCGGCTGGGTGCCGCTGCCGGGCGGATTGCAGCTGCTCGCGCATCCGGTGGTCATTGCGGCCAGCGGCTTCATGGTCTTCGTCGAGTTCTTCGCCGACAAGATCCCGGGCCTCGATTCGCTGTGGGACATGGTGCACACGGCCATCCGCATTCCGGCCGGCGCGGCGCTCGCGGCCAGCGTCTTCGGCACCGACCATGCAGTGATGGCGATCGTGGCCGCGCTGCTGGGCGGCGGCTTCGCGGCGACGGCGCATGCGGCCAAGGCCACCACGCGCGCCGCCATCAACACCTCGCCCGAACCCTTCAGCAATGTCGGCGCCTCGCTGGTCGAAGACAGCATGGTGCCGGCCGGCCTTTGGCTGGCCGTGGCGCATCCGCTGGTGTTCGCGGTGCTCTTCATCGCCGTGCTCGTGCTCAGCGTGTGGCTGATCCGAAAGAGCTGGCGCTTCCTCAAGGCGCTGTTCGGACGCGTGGCGCGCATCTTCAGCGGACGGCCGGATCCTGGCGTCGTATCCGCATTCCAGTTCAAGAAAAATTCCCCGGAAGACACTCCTCATGTTTAAGAAGATTCTCATTGCCAACCGCGGGGACCAGCCGCGAAGCGGCGCAGCGGCGAAGCCAAATCGCATGGCACGCGTAGCGTGCGGAGGCGAATTCACCGCGGAGACGCAGCATGTTTAAGAAGATCCTCATTGCCAACCGCGGGGAAATCGCCTGCCGCGTGGCCGCGACGGCGCGCCGCATGGCGATCCGCACGGTCGCCGTGTACTCGGACGCCGACGCCCATGCCAATCACGTGCGCGCCTGCGACGAGGCCATCCATCTCGGCGGCAGCGCGCCGAAGGACAGCTACCTGCGCTGGGAAAAGATCCTCGAAGCCGCCAAGGCCAGCGGCGCGCAGGCGGTGCACCCGGGCTACGGCTTTCTGAGCGAGAACGAGGAGTTCGCGCAGGCCTGCGCCGATGCCGGTCTGGTCTTCATCGGCCCGCCGCCCTCGGCCATCAAGGCCATGGGCCTGAAGGCCGAGTCCAAGCAACTGATGGAAAAGGCCGGCGTGCCGCTGGTGCCCGGCTACCACGGCAGCGACCAGGATCCGGCGCTGCTGCAGCGCGAGGCCGACCGCATCGGCTACCCGGTGCTGATCAAGGCCAGCGCCGGCGGTGGCGGCAAGGGCATGCGCGTGGTCGAGAGGGCAGTCGACTTCGCGCCCGCACTGGCTTCGTGCCAGCGCGAGGCCATCAACAGCTTCGGCGACGACGCGGTGCTGATCGAGAAGTACGTGCAGCGGCCGCGCCACATCGAGATCCAGGTGTTCGGCGACACGCAGGGCAACTACGTCTACCTGTTCGAGCGCGATTGCTCGGTGCAGCGGCGGCACCAGAAGGTGCTGGAAGAGGCGCCGGCGCCGGGCATGACGGAGGCCATGCGCAAGCAGATGGGCGAGGCGGCGGTGGCGGCGGCGCGCGCGGTGAAGTACGTGGGCGCGGGCACCGTCGAGTTCATCGTCGAGCAGCGCGGCGATGGTGAGATGAACTTTTTCTTCATGGAGATGAACACGCGGCTGCAGGTGGAGCATCCGGTGACCGAAGCGATCACCGGGCTCGACCTGGTCGAATGGCAGTTGCGTGTGGCCTCCGGCGAAGCGCTGCCGCTGGCGCAGGATCAATTGCAGATCCACGGCCATGCGATCGAGGCGCGCATCTGCGCCGAGAACCCGGACAACAACTTCCTGCCCGCCACCGGCACGCTGCACGTCTACCGCAAGCCGCAGGCCACGGCCTTCCAGCGCAGCCGGGTTCGCATCGACGACGGCGTGCGCGAAGGCGGCCTGATCTCGCCTTTCTACGACTCGATGATCGCCAAGCTGATCGTGCATGGCGCCACGCGCGAGGAGGCGCTGGCCCGGCTGGACGCGGCGCTGGCGCAAACGCACATCGTCGGCGTGGCGACCAATGTGCAGTTCCTGCGCGGCATCCTCTGCACCGACTCCTTTGCCCACGCGAAGCTCGACACCGCGCTGATCGAGCGCGAACGCGCGGTACTGTTCGACCAGGAGGCGCTGGGCCTGCCGCTGGCGGCCGCGGCATCGATCGCGCACACCTTGCTCGAAGAGGGCGCGAGCGCCTCGACCGACCCTTTCAGCCGCCGCGACGGCTGGCAATCGCACGGCATCGCGCTGCGGCCCTTCGCCTTCGAGTTCCGCGGCGAACCGCAGACAGTCGAGCTGAGCTACCTGCACGATGGCGCGCTGATGCTGCGCGTCGGCGAGGTGTCGGGTCCGCTGGTGATCGGCCGCTTCCCCACGGGCGAGCTCGAGGTCCAGTTCAACGGCCAGCGCCACACCCTGGACGTCTACGAAGACCAGGACACGGCCTACATCTTCGCAGCGCACGGCGCCACGCGGATCGTCGCCATCGACCGCCTGGCCCATGCCGGCGACGTGCAGGCCGAGGGTGGCCGGCTCACCGCGCCGATGCCCGGCAAGGTCGTGTCCTTCGCGGTCAAGGCCGGCGACAAGGTCAGCCGCGGCCAGCCGCTGGCGGTGATGGAGGCGATGAAGATGGAGCACACGATCGCGGCGCCGGCGGACGGCACCGTGGAGGAGCTGCTCTATGCGCCGGGCGACCAGGTCACGGAAGGTGCCGAGCTGCTGCGGATCGCGGCTTGAGCCAATCCCTCTCCGTTCGGGTTGAGCCTGTCGAAGCCGGGGCCGGCACTTCGACCCTTCGACAAGCTCAGGACAGGCCAAGCTCAGTGCGAACGGGGATGGAATGCGGAACAGCGAAAATCCTCCAAATGCGAATCACCGTCTGCCTCACCGACAACCGCCCCGATGCATGGATCGAGGGCCTGCGCGCTGCACTGCCCGAAGCCGTTGTGGAGAACTGGCGCCCGGGCACGCCACAAGCCGACCACGCCGTGGTCTGGGCACCGCCGCAAGCCTTCATCGACGAGCAGCCGAAGCTGCGCGGCATCTTCAACATCGGCGCCGGCGTCGATGCGCTGCTCAAGCTGAAGCTGCCGCCCGAAGCCCAGGTGGTGCGGCTCGACGATGCCGGCATGTCGGTGCAGATGGCCGAGTACGTCTGCCATGCGCTGATCCGGCATTTCCGCGAGTTCGACATCTACGAGGCCGACGCGCGCGAAGGCCGCTGGAGTTTCCGCAAGCCGCGCGAGCGCGAGGACTTCGCGGTCGGCGTGATGGGGCTCGGCGTACTGGGCGAGCGCGTCGCGAAGGCTGTTGCGCAGTTCGAGTTCCCGGTCAACGGCTGGAGCCGTTCGCCCAAGGCCATCGAGGGCCTGCGCTGTTTTGCCGGCGAGGCGGAGTTCAACGCCTTCCTGGGCGCGAGCCGCGTGCTGGTCAACCTGCTGCCGCTGACGGAGGCGACGCGCGGCATCCTGAACCGCGAGAACCTGTCGCGCCTGAACGGCGGCGGGCCGGGCGGCTACTTGATCAACGTGGCGCGCGGCGCGCACCTGGTGGAGTCCGACCTGATACCGCTGCTCGACAGCGGCCAGCTGGCCGGCGCCACGCTCGACGTGTTCGAGGTCGAGCCGCTTCCCACCGAGCATCCCTTCTGGCGCCATCCGAAGATCACGGTGACGCCGCACGGTTCCGCGCGCACCGTGCGCGAGGCCTCGATCGCCCAGATCGCCGACAAGATCCGGGCGGTCGAGATGGGAGAGCCCATTGCGGGCGTGGTCGGGCGTGAGCGCGGATACTGATTCGCTCCACGAGAGGCAAGCATGAAACTTCCATCCAAAGTCAAGATCGTCGACGTCGGTCCGCGCGACGGCCTGCAGAACGAAAAGCAGCCGGTATCGGCCGAGATCAAGATCGGCCTGGTGCACCGCCTTCAGGACGCCGGCCTGAAGGAGATCGAGGTCACCAGCTTCGTGAGTCCCAAGTGGGTGCCGCAGATGGCCGACAACGCCAAAGTCATGCACGGCCTCCGCCGCAAGCCGGGCGTGCGCTACTCGGTGCTGACGCCGAACATGAAGGGCTTCGAGGCCGCGATCGCGGCGCCGCGCGAGGAATGGCCCGACGAGATCGTGGTCTTCGGCGCCGCCAGCGAAGCCTTCAGCCAGAAGAACATCAACTGCTCGATCGCCGAGAGCATCGAGCGCTTCCGGCCCGTCGTCGAGGCGGCGCGCGAGAAGGGCATCTACGTGCGCGGCGCGATGTCGTGCACGGTGGGCTGCCCCTACGAGGGCGAGATTGCGCCCTCGCGCGTCGACATGCTGGCCGGGCTCATGAAGAACATCGGCGTGCAGCACGTCGGCGTGGCCGACACCATCGGCGTCGGCACGCCGGTGAAGGTGCAGCGCGCGCTCGAGGCGACGCTGAAGCACTACGGCGTGGACGATGTCTCCGGCCACTACCACGACACCTACGGCCAGGCGCTCTCCAACACGCTCGCGAGCCTGGAGATGGGCGTGTGGCAGTTCGATACCTCGGTGGGCGGGCTCGGCGGCTGTCCTTTTGCCAAGGGCGCGACCGGCAATGTCGCGACCGAGGATGTGGTCTACATGCTGCACGGCATGGATATCGCGACCGGCATCGAACTCGATCTGCTGATCGATGCCGGCGTCTACATCAACGAGGCGCTGGGGCGCGAGCCGAACTCGCGGGTGTCGAAGGCCATCCGCATCAAGAGGGCCAATTGATGTGCGGCGCTGAACTGACTTCGCTTCCAGACGGCGTCCAGCGCGTCGCGCGCCTGCTGCAGGACAGGGGCCATCCCCACGCGCCGCAGATGCTCGACGATGCCTGCCGCACGGCGCAGCAGGCGGCCGATGCGCTGGGCATCGCAGTGGGGCAGATCGCCAAGAGCATCGTGTTCCGCCGCAAGAGCGACGACACGGCGGTGCTGGTCGTGACCTCGGGCGACAAGCGCGTGGACGAGAAGAAGGTGGAGGCACTGGTCGGCAAGCTGGGCCGTGCCGACGCCGATTTCGTCAAGAGCACAACAGGCTTCTCGATCGGCGGCGTCTCGCCCTTCGCGCATGCCATGCCGCCGGTCATGCTGATCGACCGCGAGCTGTTCCGCTTCGAGGACGTCTGGGCCGCGGCCGGCCATCCGCATGCGGTGGTGCGGCTGCGCCCGCACGATCTCGAAGGGTTGACCGGCGCACCGGTCGCGGACGTGGTGTGAGCTCGATGTCCGCGCAAGCCGTTCCATCGCCTTGCACCTCGGTGTGCCGCATGAATGCACAGAGCGGGCTGTGCGAGGGCTGCTTCCGTACGCTCGACGAGATCGCGGGCTGGAGCCGCATGGACGACGCGGCCAAAGAGGCCGTCTGGCTGCGCATCGAAGAGCGCAAGGCGGCCCACCCCGACGAAGCGGAATGCCCATGAAGCACATCACTTTCCATCTCGACTTCATCTCGCCCTACGCCTACCTGGCCTTCGAGCATCTGCCGCGGGCGCTCGAGGGGCTGAGCTACAGCGTGGCCTACCGGCCGGTGCTGCTCGGCGCGCTGCTCAAGCACCATGGCCAGCTCGGCCCGGCCGAGGTCCCCGCCAAGCGGGCCTGGACCTACCGCCATGTGCTGTGGCTGGGTCAAGCGAACGGCATCGCGATCGAGATGCCGGCTTCGCACCCCTACAACCCGCTGCCGCATCTGCGCCTCGCGCTGGCCACCACGCCGGACGGCGACATCAACCGCCATGTGGCCGAAACCATCTTCCGTGACGTCTGGCAGGGCGGCGGCGAAGCGAGCGATGCCACGCGTTTGGCCGCGCTCGCCGCGCGCTTGAAGCAGGTGCGCGACGGCGCAGGCGACGAAGTCAAGGCCCAGCTCAAGACCAACACCGACGAAGCCGTGGCAAGCGGCGTGTTCGGCGTGCCGGCTTACGCGGTCGACGGGCGCCTGTTCTGGGGCTTCGACGGCCTCGCGATGCTGCGCGCCTACCTCGCCGGCGATGCCTGGTTCGCAGGCCCGCAGTGGGACGGTGCCGACCAAAGGCCTTCGCTGCTGCGCCGCAATCGCTGAGTTTCTTACAAGCTGAAACGTACGCTTCGGGTTTCACCTTAAACCGTCAGCATCGATTCAGTTTGGCGAAAGCCCTGGGTCAGTCGCCGCCCCAAGAATCGCCCTAGGTCCCACGCCGTGGGCCGAATTCCTAGGAGACGACCAAATGGCAGCCACACTTGATTCACGGGGAAGGCCGATGCCCGTACCCCGGCCCATGTCCTCGGAGGAGAAGAAAGTCATCTTCGCCTCTTCGCTCGGCACCGTGTTCGAGTGGTACGACTTCTATCTCTACGGTTCGCTCGCGGCGATCATCGCCAAGCAGTTCTTCAGCGGCCTGGATGCGGGCGCGGCCTTCATCTTCGCGCTCTTGGCCTTCGCGGCGGGCTTCCTGGTGCGGCCCTTCGGCGCCATCGTGTTCGGCCGTCTCGGCGACATGATCGGGCGCAAGTACACCTTCCTGGTGACCATCCTGATCATGGGCTTGTCGACCTTCATCGTCGGCCTGCTGCCCAGCTACGCGACCATCGGCGTCGCGGCGCCGGTGATCCTGATTGCGCTGCGCATGCTGCAAGGCCTCGCGCTCGGCGGCGAGTACGGCGGTGCTGCCACCTACGTGGCCGAGCACTCGCCGCACGGCAAGCGCGGCGCCTACACCTCGTGGATCCAGACCACGGCCACGCTGGGCCTGTTCCTGAGCTTGCTGGTCATCCTCGGTGTGCGCACCTGGATCGGCGAACAGGCCTTCAGCGACTGGGGCTGGCGCATTCCGTTCCTGGTCTCGATCGCGCTGCTGGCCATCTCGGTGTGGATCCGGCTCTCGCTCTCCGAGTCGCCGGCCTTCCAGAAGATGAAGGCCGAGGGCAAGACCTCGAAGGCGCCGCTGACCGAATCCTTCGGGCAGTGGAAGAACCTCAAGATCGTGATCCTGGCACTCGTCGGCCTCACCGCCGGCCAGGCCGTGGTCTGGTACTCGGGCCAGTTCTATGCGCTCTTCTTCCTGACGCAGCAGCTCAAGGTGGACGGCATCACGGCCAACCTGATGATTGCCGCATCGCTCCTGATCGGCACGCCCTTCTTCGTGGTGTTCGGCACGCTGTCCGACAAGATCGGCCGCAAGCCCATCATCATGGCCGGCTGCCTGCTGGCCGTCGTCACCTACTTCCCGGTCTTCAAGATGCTGGCCGAAGCGGCCAACCCGGACCTGGCCAGGGCGCAGGCGACCGCTGCCGTGACGGTGACCGCCGATCCCGCGACCTGCTCCTTCCAGGGCAATCCGGTCGCGCGCGAAATCGACTTCAGAAGCTCGTGCGACATTGCCAAGCGCTACCTGGCGCAGAACTCGGTGAGCTACGAGAACGTCGCAGGTGCGCCGGGCTCGAAGGCGATCGTCAAGATCGGCGACAAGACCGTCGAAGCACCGACCGGCACCGTGGTGAGCTCGAAGTTCGACGAGGCCTCCACCAAGAGCATCGCAGCGTTCAAGAAGAGCATCGGCGATGACCTGAAGGCCGCGGGCTACCCGTCCAAGGCCGACCCCGCCAAGATGAACAAGGTGGTGATCGTCGCCATCCTGACCTACCTCGTGATCCTGGTCACGATGGTCTACGGCCCGATCGCCGCCATGCTGGTGGAACTGTTCCCGACACGCATTCGCTACACCTCGATGAGCCTGCCGTACCACATCGGCAACGGCTGGTTCGGCGGTCTGCTGCCGCCCATCTCCTTCGCGATCGTGGCCAGCACCGGCAACATGTTCAACGGCTTGTGGTATCCGATCGTGATTGCCGCCATGACCCTGGTCATCGGCACGCTCTTCATCCGCGAGACGAAAGACGTCGACATCTACGCCAACGACTGAAATCGGAGGGCTCCGGCCCTCTGTTCAACAAAGGGGCTTCGCGCCGGAACGGCACGAGGCCCTTTTCTTGAACATTCAGGAGACTCAACCCATGTGGAAACTCGCCGTCGGCTTCGTCATCTTCGCCGCCATTGCCCTGTTCGTGATCATGCAAGCGGGGGACAAGGTCGACATGTCGGGTGAGAAGCACGGCGGCGACACGATGCATGCGCCGGAGCCGGCCGCGCCGGCGGCCAGCGCGCCGAAGTAAGCGGCTTCAGCGTTTGAACTTTCCGTCGCTGATGATGGACAGATCGGCGAAATCGATCCCCGAGTGGTCCTGCGGCGAGTAGCTCACCTCGAGGCCGCCGCCCAGGTCGAGGTTGCGGATGCTCTCCAGCGCGGCGAGCACCTTGGCGCGGGTCGGCTTCGGGCCGGCGCGGCGCAGCGCCTCGACCAGCACCTTGGCCGAGGCGAAGCCTTCCAGGGCGGCCGGCGAAAGCTCGTTCTGCCCCTTGGCGCGCGCCAGCGCCAGCGCTTCCTTGACCATCGGATGGCCGATCGAGCGTTCGTTGGGGAACACCTGCGCCACGATCACGCCGCGGCTCGCTTCGCCAAGTTGCTTGATGAAGCCCGATGAGGCGTTGTTGGACAGCGTGACGACCTGGGCCGCCGAGCCCGCCGCGCGCAGCGCCTTGACGCCTTCGACCACCGCGGTGCCGGAGCCGATCCACACCACGGCCTGCGCATTGGCGGCCGTGATCTTCGGCACGATGGCCGCGTAGTCGGGCTTGTCGCGGTCGGCCGTCACCGTCGCGGCCGGCGTCGCCTTGGCCTTGTTGAAGCCGTTCATGGCACCTTCGAGCGCGTCCTGGCCGAAGGAGTCGGTCACATGCACCACCGCAATCCGGCTCACGCCGATGGTGAGCAGGTGCGCCACGGCCTTCTCTGCCTCGCGCTGGTAGGTCGAGCGCACGTTGAACACGTGCTTCTGCACCGGCTTGTGCAGCACCATGGCGCCGGTGGAGGGGCCGATCAGTGCCACGTCGTTCTTGTCGAGCCACGGGATGATGGCCTGCGAATGCGGCGTGCCGCGGCTCATGAACAGCGCCACCACCTTCTTTTCCTCGATCAGCACGCGTGCGTTCTCGCTCGCCCGCTTGACGTCGAAGCCGTCGTCCATGCGCAGCACCTCGATCTTTTCGCCGCCGATGCCGCCCTGAGCATTGGCCGCATCGATCACCAGCTGCGCGCCGGCGATCGTCTCGTTGACGCTGGCGGCGACCGAGCCCGTCATGCCGGCCGTCTGGCCGATCAGGATCTGCGCCGAAGCGCTCATGGTGCCGAGCGCCAGCACGACGGCTGTGCAAAGCACGCGCATCTTGTTCATGGAGGATCCTTAGAGAGGAGTGGGAGCGGAGAAAGGCAAGGGCACTATTTGTTACCAAATGTCGCTTAGCCCTTATTCGGGAAAACCCCTGCCTCTCGACCGGCCATGTGCAGCTTTGCACGAAGCCCGCGCCGGCTTCCTAGAATGTCTGCCCCACCCCCAAGGCACTCATGACACAGGGCTCCATCCGGATTCGCGGTGCACGCCAGCACAATCTCCAAAACCTCGACCTCGACATTCGCACCGGCGAGATGACGGTGGTCACCGGCCCGAGCGGTTCGGGCAAATCGAGCCTGGTGTTCGACACGCTCTATGCCGAGGGCCAGCGCCGCTATGTCGAGACCTTCTCGGCCTATGCACGGCAGTTTCTCGACCGCATGGACAAGCCGGCGGTCGACAAGGTGGAGGGCGTGCCGCCCGCCATCGCGATCGATCAGACGAACCCCGTGCGTTCTTCGCGCTCGACCGTCGGCACGATGACCGAGCTCAACGATCACCTCAAGCTGCTGTTCGCGCGCGCAGCCCAGCTGTTCGACCGCGAGACCGCGCTGCCGGTGCGCCACGACTCGCCTGACACCATCTATGCCGAGCTTGCTTCGCGCGCGGCCGCGGCCGGCGATCCGCGCGTGGTGCTGACCTTCCCGGTCGAACTGCCGGCCGGCACCACGGCCGATGAGGTCACGCAGTGGCTGTCGGCCAGCGGCTTCACGCGCGTGCAGAGCGAGCGCGAGATCGCCACGCCGACCGGGCCGCGCAAGGTGCTGGACGTGGTGGCCGATCGCTTCCGCATGGCCGGCGCGGAAAGAGCGCGGGTGATCGAGGCGATCGAGGTCGCGCTCAAGCGCGGCAGCGGGCGGCTCACGGTCTACGCGCTGTCCGCAGACGAAGGTGCGGCGCCGGAGATCTGGAAATTCTCGACCGGCCTGCACTGCCCCGAAAGCGACATCCGCTACGGCGACCCGATCCCGTCGATGTTCTCCTTCAACTCGGCCGTGGGCGCCTGCGAGATGTGCCGCGGCTTCGGCCGCGTGATCGGCGTCGACCTCGGCCTCGTGATTCCGAACGACAAGCTCACGCTGCGCGCCGGCGCCATCAAGACCATCCAGACGCCGGCCTGGAAGGAAGCGCAGGACGACCTGATGCGCCATGCCGAGGCGGCCGGCATTCCGCGCGACACGCCGTGGAACAAGCTCACGCCCGAGCAGCAGGCCTGGGTGATCGAGGGCTCGCCGAACTGGAAGGGCAAGTGGAACCAGCAGTGGTATGGCGTGCGCCGCTTCTTCGGCTACCTGGAGAGCAAGGCCTACAAGATGCACATCCGCGTGCTCTTGTCCAAGTACCGCAGCTATACGCCGTGCCCGACTTGCGCGGGCGCGCGTCTCAAGCTCGATAGCCTGTTGTGGCGTATCGGCACGAAGGAAGATGCCGACGCGGTGCTCGAACCCTCGAAGCGCTTCATGCCGGTCGGCGTGAAGTGGTCGCGCGAGCAGCTGGAGGCGCTGCCGGGGTTGTGCCTGCATGACCTGATGCTGCTGCCGATCGAGCGGCTGCGGCGCCTGTTCGACGGCATCGAGAGCCATGGCAACAGCAGCACCGTCAGCGACGGCGACGTGCAAGCGCTCAAGCTGCTCTTCGAAGAAATCACCACGCGGCTGCGCTACCTGCACGACGTCGGCATCGGCTACCTCACGCTCGACCGCCAGAGCCGCACGCTCAGCGGCGGCGAGGTGCAGCGCATCAACCTCACGACCGCGCTCGGCACCTCGCTGGTCAACACGCTGTTCGTGCTCGACGAGCCCAGCATCGGCCTGCATCCGCGCGACATGAACCGCATCACCGAGGCCATGCTGCGCCTGCGCGACGCCGGCAACACGCTGGTGGTGGTGGAGCACGACCCGGCCGTGATGCTGGCCGCCGACCGCGTGATCGACATGGGCCCCGGCCCCGGCGTGCGCGGCGGGCAGATCGTGTTCGACGGCAGCACCGACGCCCTGCGCGACGCCGAGACGCTGACCGGCCAGTACCTCGGCGGGCGCAAGCAGATCGGCATGGGCTTCCGCCGCATGGTGAGCGAGAACACGCCGCGCCTCATCCTCGAAGGCGTGCGCGAGCACAACCTGCAGAACATCACGGTCGAGCTGCCGCTCTCGCGGCTGGTCTGCATCACCGGCGTCAGCGGCTCGGGCAAGTCGACCCTGATCCAGGACGTGCTGGCGCCCGCGCTGATGCGCCACTTCGGCAAGGCGACCGAATCGCCCGGCGCGCACGACCGCATGCTCGGCGCCGATCATTTGAGCGACGTGGTCTTCGTCGACCAGTCGCCGATCGGCAAGACGGCGCGCTCCAATCCCGCGAGCTACGTCGGCGCCTGGGACGCGATCCGCGAGATCTTTGCCACCGCGGCGCTCTCGCGCCAGCGCGGCTACACCGCATCGAAGTTCAGCTTCAACAGCGGCGACGGGCGCTGCCCGACCTGCGGCGGCTCGGGCTTCGAGCACGTGGAGATGCAGTTCCTCTCCGACGTCTACCTGCGCTGCCCCGACTGCGACGGCAAGCGCTACCGGCCCGAGATCCTGGAGGTGAGGATCGAGCGCGCGGAGCGCAGCTTCAACGTGGCCGACGTGCTCGAGCTCACGGTGGCCGAGGCCGCCGCCATCTTCACGAACGACCGCGAGGTGCTGCGCGTGCTGCAGCCGATCGCCGACGTGGGCCTGGACTACGTCAAGCTCGGCCAGCCCGTGCCCACGCTCAGCGGCGGCGAAGCCCAGCGCCTCAAGCTCGCCGGCTTCCTCGCCGAGGCGGCCAAGAACGGCAGCGCCAGCAAGCAGCCGCTGGCGCGCAAGGGCACGCTGTTCCTGTTCGACGAGCCGACCACCGGCCTGCACTTCGACGACATCGCGCGCCTGATGCGCGCGCTGCGCAAGCTGCTCGACGCCGGCCATTCGCTGGTGGTGATTGAGCACAACCTCGACGTCATCCGCGCCAGCGACTGGCTGATCGACCTCGGCCCCGAGGGCGGCGAGGGCGGCGGCCAGGTGGTGGCAGTCGGCACGCCCGAGCAGGTGCGCGAGAACCGCGCCTCGTTCACCGGCGCCGCGCTGGTCGACTACGACCTGGCCGTCGGTCCCGGCGCCTACAAGGTGGCGGAGCGGGCGGCGCGCTCTTATGCGGCGCGCGCGAAGCCGGCGTCCGGCCGCGACGCGGTCCAGATCGTCAACGCGCGCGAGCACAACCTCAAGAACCTGTCGGTCGACATCCCGCGCGGCAAGTTCAGCGTGGTCACCGGCGTCAGCGGCTCGGGCAAGTCCACGTTGGCTTTCGACATCCTCTTCAACGAGGGCCAGCGCCGGTACCTCGAATCGCTCAACGCCTATGCGCGCAGCATCGTGCAGCCGGCCGGCCGGCCGGAGGTGGATGCGGTCTACGGCATTCCGCCGACGGTCGCGATCGAGCAGCGCCTCTCGCGCGGCGGCCGCAAGAGCACCGTGGGCACCACCACCGAGGTCTGGCACTTCCTGCGCCTGCTCTACGTCAAGCTCGGCATCCAGCACTGCATCCACGACGGCGCCGCGGTCCAGCCGCAGACGCCCGACAGCATAGCGGCGCAACTGCTCAAGAACTTCAAGGGCCAGCACATCGGCCTGCTGGCGCCGCTGGTGAGCAACCGCAAGGGCGTCTACACCGAGCTGGCCGACTGGGCGCGCCCGCGCGGCTACACGCACCTGCGGGTGGACGGCGAGTTCCTGCCCACCACCGGTTTTCCTCGCATCGACCGCTTCAAGGAGCACAGCATCGAGCTGCCGGTGGCCAGCCTCGATGTGCTGCCTTCGGAAGAGACCGCACTGCGCCAGGCGCTGGCCAAGGCGCTCGAACACGGCAAGGGCGTGGTGCAGGTGCTGAGCGATCTCACCGGCCTGCGCGGCGCCATGATGGCCAACGCGCCGACCGGCGGCATCGGCCGCACGCACGTGTTCTCCACGCTGCGCGCCTGTCCGGTCTGCAGCACCAGCTATGCGGAGCTCGATCCACGCCTCTTCTCCTACAACAGCAAGCACGGCTGGTGCCCCGACTGCGTGGGCACCGGCGTCAAGCTCACCAAGGAACAGCGCAAGGTCTACGACGACTCGGTGATGGCCGACGACCAGAAGGGGCGCGAGCAGACCTTTGCGGAGCCCGAGGCCGAGGACGTGGGCGACGTGGTGTGCCCGACTTGCGAGGGGACGCGGCTGAATGCGACGGCGCGGGCGGTATTGTTTGGCGGCGGGCGGGCCCCTCACCCCAACCCTCTCCCCAGCGGGGAGAGGGAGCCGAAGCCCGCACTGCGCCCTCTCCCGCTTGCGGGAGAGGGCTGGGGTGAGGGCGGTATCGGCATCACCCAGCTCGCGCGCATGAGCGTCACCGACATCCGCATCTGGTTCGAGCAACTGGCATTGACCGGTCGCCAGGCGGAAATCGCGCGCGACCTGGTGCCGGAGATCAAGAGCCGCCTCGAATTCCTCGAAGAGGTGGGCCTCGGCTACCTCACGCTCGACCGCGGCGCGCCGACGCTTTCCGGCGGCGAGGCGCAGCGCATCCGCCTCGCGGCGCAGCTCGGCAGCAATCTGCAGGGCGTGTGCTACGTGCTCGACGAGCCCACCATCGGCCTGCACGCGCGCGACAACCAGATCCTGCTGGACGCGCTGCACAAGCTGGGCGACAAGGGCAACACGCTGGTGGTGGTGGAGCACGACGAAGACACCATCCGCCGCGCCGACCACATCATCGACATCGGCCCCAGCGCCGGCAAGCGCGGCGGCCGGCTGGTCGCCGAGGGCTCGGTCGCCGACCTCGAGCGCGCGGGCGATTCGCAGACCGGGCGTTATCTGCGCGATGCGATCAAGCATCCGCTGCAGCCGCGCCGTCCGGTGCCGGCGCCCGAGCCCGGCGCGCCCGGCTGGCTCAGCGTGCGCGGCGCCGACCTGCACAACCTGCAGGAAGTCACGGTCTCGCTGCCGCTGCATCGGCTGGTCGCGGTGACGGGCGTCAGCGGCTCCGGCAAGTCGACGCTGGCGCGCGACGTGCTGCTGGCCAACGTGTACGCGGTCGTGGTCCAGCGCATGACCAAGGCCGGCCGCGATGCCGACTCCGCAGGCAAGCGCCCGGCCTGGGCGGGCTGCAAGGGCGTCGAGGGCTACGAGACCATCGACCGCGTGCTGGAGGTCGACCAGACGCCGATCGGCAAGACGCCGCGCAGCTGCCCGGCCACCTACATCGGCTTCTGGGACACCATCCGCAAGCTCTTCGCCGACACGCTGGAGGCCAAGGCGCGCGGCTACGGGCCGGCGCGCTTCAGCTTCAACACCGGAGAAGGCCGCTGCCCTGGCTGCGATGGCGCCGGCGTGCGCACCATCGAGATGAGCTTCCTGCCCGACGTCAAGGTGCCTTGCGAGGTCTGCCACGGCGCGCGTTTCAATCCCGAGACACTGGCCGTGAGCTGGCGCGGCAAGAGCATCGGCGATGTGCTGCAGATGGAGGTCGACGAGGCGGTCGAGTTCTTCGCCGCTATGCCCAACATCAGCCATCCGCTGCAGCTGCTCAAGGACGTGGGGCTCGGCTACCTCACGCTGGGCCAGCCTTCGCCGACGCTTTCCGGCGGCGAGGCCCAGCGCATCAAGCTCGTGACGGAGCTCAGCAAGGTGCGCGACGATGTCACGCGCCGCGGCAACAAGGCGCCGCACACGCTCTACGTGCTCGACGAGCCGACCGTCGGCCTGCACATGGCCGATGTCGAGAAGCTGATCCACGTGCTGCATCGGCTGGTGAACGGTGGCCACAGCGTGGTGGTGATCGAGCACGACCTCGACGTGATCGCCGAGGCCGACTGGCTGATCGACCTCGGCCCCGAAGGCGGCAACGGCGGCGGGCGCGTGGTCGCCGCGGCGCCGCCCGAGGAGGTGGTGAAGCTGCGTACGCACACCGGCGTGGCGCTGGCGCCGGTGCTGGCGCGCGGGGCCGGCGGGCATGAAGTGCTGAAGCTGCCTGTGCCACCTGTGCCGGTGCAGCCGGCCGTGCCGGTCCGGGCGCGCAAGGAAGCCTGATGCTCACCGTCTACAACGACCAGCACGTGCTGCACCACGGCAAGGTGGAGATGTTCCGCGGTGAGCTGGTGCCTTGCTTCGAGGTGCCGGCGCGTGCGGACTACGTGCTGCGGGAACTGAAGGAGCGTGGGCTCGGCCCGATCGAAGGCCCTGCCGAATTCGATGACGCGGCCATCGCGCGCGTCCATGCGCCTCGCTATCTCGAATTCCTTGCAGGCGCCTGGGACGAATGGGTCGCGCTAGATCCTGCCAATGCGGCCCGCGATGCGCTGCCGTCGTACTGGCCGATCCGTACCTTTCGCTCCGACGTGCTGCCGGCGAGCTTCCCGGCGCGCCTGGGCTTGTTCTCGTACGACTCGGGCTCGCCGCTCACTGCAGGCACCTGGACGGCGGCGCGGGCCGGTGCCGGCTGTGCGCTCTCCGCCGCGGCGCATGTGCTGCGCGGCGAGCGCGCCGCCTTCGCGCTCACGCGTCCGCCGGGCCATCACGCGGGCGCCGACTTCTTCGGCGGCTACTGCTTCCTCAACAACGCGGCGATCGCGGCGCAGGCGCTGCGCGACGCCGGCGTCGAACGGGTCGCGGTGCTGGACATCGACTACCACCACGGCAACGGCACGCAAGCCATCTTCTACGAGCGCGCCGACGTGCAGTTCACCAGCATCCACGGCGACCCGCACACCGAGTACCCCTACTACCTGGGCTATGCCGACGAAGAGGGCGTGGGCGCGGGGCTGGGTTTCAACCGCAACCTGCCGCTTGCGCGCGGCACCGGCTTCGCGCGCTGGCGCGAGGCGCTGCAGAGCGCGCTGCGCGGCATCGTGGACTTCCGGGCGGGCGCGCTGGTCGTGTCGCTCGGGCTCGATACCTTCGAGGGCGATCCGATCGCCGGCTTCAAGCTCGCCACGCCCGACTACCTGCGCATCGGCGAAGACTTGGCGCACGCCGGCCTGCCGACCGTGTTCGTGTTCGAGGGCGGCTATGCGGTCGCCGAGGTCGGTACCAACGCGGTCAATGTGCTCGACGGCTTCATGCAGCGCGCCGGCTGAACGGCGGCGCTGACGCCTGCGCGACGCGCCCCGGGGTGAAACCCGATTGCCCTCGCGAGGCGCGCGCTGCCAAATGGCTGCCCCTGCAATCCGGAGCCCGCCTCATGTTTCGTCGTTCTCTCTTGTGCCTCGCCCTGCTCGGCTTCGCGGCCACCGCCGCCCATGCGCAGGCCTTCCCGAGCAGGCCCATCAAGCTGGTGATTGCCTTCCCCGCGGGCGGCCCGACCGACATCACGATGCGGCAGCTGGCTGAGAACGCCTCGAAGATCATCGGCCAGCAGGTCGTGGTCGAGAACAAGCCCGGCGCCGGCGGCACGCTGCCCGCGCAGGCGCTGCAGACCTCGCCTGCCGACGGCTACACCATCGCCCAGATCCCGCTCGGCGTGTTCCGCCTGCCCTACACGACCAAGATCAACTGGGACCCGGTCAAGGACATCAGCTACGTCATCAACGTCACCGGCTACGCCTTCGGCATCGTCGTACCGGCCGACAGTCCGTTCAAGACATGGAAGGACTTCGTCGCCTATGCCAAGGCCAATCCCGGCAGGCTGACCTATGGCTCGACCGGCAACCTGACCAGCCCCCACCTCACGACCGAGCTGATCGCGCAGAAGGCCGGCATCGAGCTGCAGCACGTGCCCTACAAGGGCAGCGCCGACCTGATGCTCGCCGTGCTCAGCGGCCAGCTGATGGCTGCGGCCGACAGCACCGGCTTCGCGCCGCAGGTGGAGGCAGGCAAACTGCGCGTGCTCAACACCTGGGGCGAAAAGCGACTGGCCAAGTTCCCCGATGCGCCGACGCTGAAGGAGCTGGGCCTGGACATCGTGCAGAACTCGCCCTTCGGCATCGGTGCGCCCAAGAGTACGCCGCCCGAGGTGGTGAAGAAGCTGCACGACGCCTTCAAGCAGGCGATGGAAGAGCCCAGCTACGTCGCATCGCTGGGCCGCTACGACATGCTGCCCATCTACATGAGCTCGGCCGACTACACGAAGTTCGCCCAGACCACCTTCACGCGCGAGAAGGCGCTGATCGAGAAGCTGGGGCTCGCCAAGCCGCAGTGAGCGCCCCGTGACCGAATCGCTGCACGTCGTCTGCCCGCATTGCCACACGACCAACCGCGTGCGCAGTGCGCAGCTGGGGAGCGCGCCCGACTGCGGCAACTGCCACCGGCCGCTGTTCGTTGGCCACTCCACGGCGTTGGACGAAGCCGCCTTCGACCGCCATCTCGGCCGCAACGAGATCCCGGTGCTGGTCGATTTCTGGGCGCCGTGGTGCGGCCCCTGCATCCAGATGGCACCCGCCTTCGAGCAGGCCGCCGCCCGGCTCGAGCCGCAGTTCCGCCTGGCCAAGGTCGACACCGAAGCTGTGCCGGCGCTGGGCGCGCGCTTCGGCATCCGCAGCATTCCCACCTTGGCGCTGTTCAGCGGCGGGCGCGAGATTGCGCGGCAGGCGGGCGCGATGGGTAGCGCCGACATCGTCCGTTGGGCGCAGGCGCAGCGTCGCTAGGCCGCTTCAGCGGCTGTCGAGCAGCGCGGCCGCCACTTGCGCGAAACCGGCGCCGCGCTCGCCGGCGCTGATGTAGCGCGGCAGCGTCGTCAGCTGCGGCTCGAAGCGGCGGATGTTGGCCACGCCCACGCTGTGCGGGAAGCGCTCGAACATCAGCACGTCGTTGGTCGAGTCGCCCACGTAGACCCAGCGATCGAGCTCGGCCCCCAGGTCGCGGCCGAAGAGCTCGCGCACGATCCAGCAGGCGCCGACCCACTTGTTGTGGTCGCCGAACCAGCCGTTGATGTGGATCGAGCTCACCGTCGCGTTCATGCCTTCGGCGCGCATGATCTGCACTGCCTGCGCGATCTGCGCTTCGCCCAGGTGCGCGAATTCGCTGTGGTCGATTGCGATGTCGGTCTCGCGGCCCGGCGAGTCGGTGGCGCGCCTGGCGCCCGACACTTCGCGCTCGACGCGCGCCAGGGCCTGCTGCATGCGTGCGAAGTTGGCGCTGCGCGTCGCGGCATCCTGGCGGTAGCGTTTGTCGAGCGCACCCGACGGTGAAGCCGCGAGCGCCACCGCGCCGTTCTCTGCAACGATCGCATCGACCGGCCAGACCGGCGCGAAGGGCTCGCTCCAGCCCACGGAACGGCCGGTGATCGCGATCACCGGCAGGCCAGCCGCCTTCAGGTCGTGCAGCGCCTGCAGCGCATCGGACGTGATGGCGCCCTCGGTGGTCAGCGTGTCGTCGATGTCGGTAAGGACGCCTGCGATTTGCTGGCGATCTTCAGTGGGCCATGCGCTCAGTGGGAGCATCAACCGGCCGTTTGAAGTGCAAGCCCCGCATGCTCGCGCAGCGGATGGAAATGGATCTTCGGGAAGCGCTCCTGCGCCAGCCGCACGTCGTAGGGTGAGGTGCAGAGGTAAGCCAGCGTGTTCGCTGCGTCGAGTGCCATGCGCGCCGGGTAGGCGTCGGTGAAGGCTCGCAGCTCGGCCGGCGTGTCGGCCGTGATCCAGCGCGCGCCGGTGTATTGGCAGCCTTCCAGCCGCACGTCGGCGTCGTATTCGGTCTTCAGGCGATGCTGCACCACTTCGAACTGCAGCTGCCCCACGGCGCCCAGCAGCATCGGCCCGCCGACCTCGGGGCGGAACACCTGGATCGCGCCTTCCTCGCCGAGCTGGGCCAGGCCCTGCTGCAGCTGCTTGGTGCGCAGCGGGTTCTTGAGAATCACGGTCATGAAGAGCTCGGGCGCGAAGAAGGGCAGGCCGGTGAACTGCAGCGAGGCGCCGTCGGTGATGGTGTCGCCCAACTGCACGCCCCCGTGGGTGGTGAAGCCGACGATGTCGCCCGCATAGGCCTCTTCCACCGCCTCGCGGCGCTGGCTCATGAAGGTCACGACGCTGGTGGGGCGCAGCTCCTTCGCGGTGCGCTGCACCTTGAGCTTCATGCCCGGCGTGTACTTGCCCGAGGCCATGCGCACGAAGGCGATGCGGTCGCGGTGATTGGCGTCCATGTTGGCCTGCACCTTGAAAACGACGCCGGCGAAGTCCTTATCTTCTGGCTGGATCTCCTTGACCACCGGCTGCCGGTTGACCAGCGTGGTGCTGGTGCGCGGCTGCGGCGGCGGCGCGAGGTCGACCAGCGCGTCGAGCACTTCCATCACGCCGAAGTTGTTGACGCCGGAGCCGAAGAACACCGGCGTCTGCTTGCCGGCGAGGAAGGCCACGCGGTCCCAGGTGGGCGAGGCGCCGGTGGCGAGCTCCATGCTCTCCATGGCGGTGTCGAACTCGTGACCGAAGCGCTTCTGCAGCGCTTCGCGCTCGGCCAGCGGCATGGCTTCGAAGTCCTGCGGCAGCCGCTCGCTGCCCGACTCGAACACCGTCATCGCCTGCGTGCGCAGGTTCACGATGCCGCCGAAGCTCTTGCCCTGGCCCACCGGCCAGGTCATCGGCACGCAGGGCATGCCGAGTTCGCGCTCGATCTCGTCGAGCAGCTCCAGCGGCTCGCGCACCTCGCGGTCCATCTTGTTGACGAAGGTGATGATGGGCGTGTCGCGCTGGCGGCAGACCTCGATCAGGCGGCGCGTCTGCGCTTCGACGCCGTTGGCCGCGTCGATCACCATCAGGGCCGAGTCGACCGCGGTCAGCACGCGGTAGGTGTCTTCGGAGAAGTCCTTGTGGCCCGGCGTATCGAGCAGGTTGATCACGTGCTCGCGGTAGAGCATCTGCATCACCGAGCTGGCCACCGAGATGCCGCGCTGCTTCTCGATCTCCATCCAGTCGGAGGTGGCGTGGCGCGAGGCCTTGCGCGCCTTCACCGAACCGGCGATCTGGATCGCGCCGGAGAACAGCAGCAGCTTCTCGGTCAGCGTGGTCTTGCCGGCGTCGGGGTGGGAAATGATCGCGAAGGTGCGGCGGCGGCGGGTTTCGGAGGCGAAGGTCATGGGGGTGAACGCGGAGCGCGCTCACGGGCGCGGGCTGCTGGCGGCAAAGCCCGCAATTTTAACGAGCCGTCACATCGGCGGCGTGAAGCCATTGCGCCCGACCAGCATGCGCAGCGCGGTGGGCTTGCCTTCCTTCACCTGCGCGGTGATCACCACCTTGGCGCCCGGCACCACCAGGGCCGCCTGGTCCGCATTGCCCGGCTTGAAGGTCACGACCGGCGTGCCGCGCGGCACGATGACGGTCTGCTCGCCGTCCTTGTACTTGAGCAGCAGCTTGTGGCCGCCCGGCGCTGAGGACGGCGCCGCTTCGAGCTGCGCCACGGTGGCGTTGGTCATCGTGCTCTGGGGCATCAGGTCCCAGGGGCGAAAGCCTTCGCCGGTCCCGCGCGCGGCCTCCGGAAACACAAGCACTTCCACGGCGCGCTGCGTGCCGTCGGGTTGCGGCACGGCGCCGGCGCCGACGAAGCTGCCCGGCTTGATGTCGGCCAGCGTGAGCGGAATGACTTCTGAGACGTTCATGTCGGCAGGGCGCACCATCGTGACGGTTTCGCCGCTGCGGTCCTTCACGGTCAGCGAATTCGCATCGGCACGCGCGATGACGCCGCGCACGCGCACGGTTTCCTGCGCCGCCGCCGCGGCGGACAAGGCAATCACGAACGATGCAGCAAAGAGCTTGACTTTGAACATGATGGTGGGGCCGCGAGGGCGGCGGTTGGGGGGCGTTGCAGTCTAGGCCGATCCGCAAATCGCCGCTGGCGACGGAAAAGCGGCACGCGCTAAAATGCCGCTTCCGAGGAGCGTTGCAGCGCCGCCAGGCGTGAGGCTCGGACCCCTTCGCAACCACGCTCACCCGCTGTTCTCGCGGTGAGTCTCGTCCCCCGAACACAGCGGCATCATTCAAACTTGTTTTGGAGTCCACATGAGCGCCGTTCTCAAGTCCACCGCCGACCAGGCCATCGCCGATATCTCCCTTGCCGCCTGGGGCCGCAAGGAAATCCGCATCGCGGAAACCGAAATGCCCGGCCTGATGGCCATCCGCGAAGAATTCGCCAAGAGCCAGCCCCTGAAGGGCGCACGCATCACCGGCTCACTGCACATGACGATCCAGACCGCAGTGCTGATCGAAACCCTGCAGGCGCTGGGCGCCACCGTGCGCTGGGCCTCGTGCAACATCTTCTCGACGCAAGACCATGCCGCCGCCGCCATCGCGGCCACCAACACGCCGGTGTTCGCGATCAAGGGCGAGTCGCTCGAAGATTACTGGGACTACACCCACCGCATCTTCGACTTCGGTCCCAAGGGCTCGGCCGGCGAAGGCCCGAACATGATTCTTGACGACGGCGGCGACGCCACGCTCTTGATGCACCTGGGCCAGAAGGCCGAGAAGGACCAGAGCGTGCTGGCCAACCCGACCAGCGACGAGGAGCGCATCCTCTACGCGGCGATCAAGGCCAAGCTGGCCGTCGACGCGACCTGGTACACGCGCAAGTCGGCCGAGATCATCGGCGTAACCGAAGAGACCACCACCGGCGTGCACCGCCTGAACGAGATGAGCGCCAAGGGCACGCTGCTGTTCCGCGCCATCAACGTGAACGACTCGGTGACCAAGAGCAAGTTCGACAACCTCTACGGCTGCCGCGAATCGCTGGTGGACGGCATCAAGCGCGCCACCGACGTGATGATCGCCGGCAAGGTCGCCTGCGTGGCCGGCTACGGCGACGTGGGCAAGGGCTCGGCCCAGGCCCTGCGCGCGCTGAGCGCCCAGGTTTGGGTGACCGAGATCGACCCGATCAACGCGCTGCAGGCCGCGATGGAAGGCTACAAGGTCGTCACCATGGAGTACGCCGCCGACAAGGCCGACATCTTCGTGACCACCACCGGCAACCGCGACGTGATCCGCCACGAGCACATGGCCGCGATGAAGGACCAGGCGATCGTCTGCAACATCGGCCACTTCGACAACGAGATCGCCGTCGCCTCGCTCGAGAAGTACGAGTGGGAAGAGATCAAGCCGCAGGTCGACCACATCACCTTCCCGGACGGCAAGAAGATCATTCTGCTGGCCAAGGGCCGCCTCGTGAACCTGGGCTGCGGCACGGGCCATCCGAGCTTCGTGATGTCCTCGTCCTTCGCCAACCAGACCATCGCCCAGATCGAGCTCTTCACCAAGCCCGATGCCTACCAGGCCGGCAAGGTCTACGTGCTGCCCAAGCACCTCGACGAGAAGGTGGCGCGCCTGCACCTGAAGAAGGTCGGCGCGATGCTGACCGAGCTGACCGACGAACAGGCCGCCTACATCGGCGTGAACAAGAACGGCCCTTACAAGCCGGACACCTACCGCTATTGAGCGGAGCGCGTGCGCGCCGATCAGTTGCTCGTCGAACGCGGCCTGGCCGCCTCGCGCTCGCAGGCCGTGCGGCTGATCGCGGGCGGCCTGCGCTGGCGCGACGGCACGACCTGGCGCGTGGTCGGCAAGAACCGCGACGAGGTGCCGGAGACGGCCGAACTCGAGCTCGTCGATGCGGCCGAGGCGCGCTACGTCTCGCGCGGCGGGCTCAAGCTCGAGGGCGCGCTCGCTGCGAGCGGCATCGACGTGCAGGGCAAGCGCTGCCTCGACGTCGGCCAGTCGACCGGCGGCTTCACCGACTGCCTGCTGCAGCGCGGCGCCGCGCATGTGGTGGGTGTGGACGTGGGCCATGGCCAGCTGCATGCACGGATACGCGAGGATGCGCGCGTGACCGCCGTCGAAGGCGTCAATGCGCGCACGCTCGACGCGTCCGCCTGGGCCGATGCTTCGCCCGACTACACGCATTTCGATCTGATCGTCGGCGATCTCTCGTTCATCTCGCTCACGCTGGTGCTGCCCGCGCTGATACCGCTTCTCACACCGGCCGGTGAACTTCTGATGCTGGTCAAGCCTCAATTCGAGTTGCAGCCGGGACAGGTCGGCAAGGGCGGCATCGTGCGCGATGCGGCGCTTTTTGCAGTGGTCGAACAGCGCCTGCGCACGGCGTGCGCGGAGCTCGGCCTGCGCGTTGCAGCGTGGTTCGACAGCCCGATCACTGGCGGCGACGGCAACCGCGAATTCTTCATCCATGCCGTTCGTGCGAACGGCGAACCAGGAGCCGGCCGTGCGCCTTCCGTTGAGCTTTGAATTCTTTCCGCCGAAGACGCCCGAAGGCGCGGCCAAGCTGCGCACCGTGCGCCAGCAGCTCTACGTGCGGCAGCCCGAGTTCTGCTCGGTGACCTACGGCGCCGGCGGCTCGACGCACGAGGGCACCTTCGGCACGGTGCGCGAGATCCTCGGCGAAGGTGTCGATGCCGCCTGCCATTTCTCCTGCATCGGCGCCACCCGCAGCACGGTGCGCGAGCAGCTGGCGGAGCTCAAGGCCATGGGCGTCAAGCGCCTGGTCGCGCTGCGCGGCGACCTGCCGAGCGGCTACGGCATGGGCGGCGAGTTCCACTATGCGAGCGATCTCGTCGCCTTCATCCGCGAAGAGACCGGCCGCGATTTCCATATCGAGGTCGCCTGCTATCCCGAAGTGCATCCGCAGGCACGCTCGCCCGAAGCGGACCTGCAGGCCTTCGCGGCCAAGATGCATGCGGGCGCTGACTCGGCGATCACGCAGTACTTCTTCAGCCCCGAGGCCTACTTCCGCTTCGTCGACGAGGCACGCAAGCTGGGGCTCGCGGCGCCGATCGTGCCAGGCATCATGCCGATCACGAGCTCGACCCAGCTGATGCGCTTCTCGGATGCCTGCGGCGCCGAGATCCCGCGCTGGATCCGGCTGCGGCTGCAGGGCTTCGGCGACGACATGGCCTCGATCAAGGCCTTCGGTCTCGACGTGGTGACCGAGCTCTGCGCGCGCCTCGCCAGCGGCGGCGCGCCGGCGATGCACTTCTACACGATGAACCAGTCGGTGGCGACGCTCGCGTTGCTGGAGCGGCTGGGCTGGGACGAATGAGGTCGCGCCGCCTCGCCGGACGGCTGGCGCTCGTCGCCGCCGCCGTCTGGCTGGCGGGTTGCACCACGCCGCGCTCGTCCTCGCCCGGCGAGGGCGCGCAGGGATTGCGGCCGCTGGCGCGGCAGCCCGCGCTGCCGCCCGGCGCGCCGCCGCGTTCGCAGGTGCCTTCGGCGCGCTATGACCTCGCGGGGCCGGGTGCCGACGAATTGCCGGACGACGGCGCACCGGGCGACGCGGGCCCGCGCGAAATCTTCGAGCGCGGCGGCGCTTCCTGGTACGGCATCCAGTTCCACCAGCGCAAGACCGCGAACGGCGAGCGCTTCGACATGACGGAGCTGACGGCCGCGCACAAGACGCTGCCCTTCAACACCCGCGTCTGCGTGCGCAGCCTGGTGAACGGGCGCGAGGTGCTGGTCCGCATCAACGACCGCGGGCCGTATGCCTCGGGCCGCATCATCGACCTGAGCCGTGCCGCGGCCGAATCGATCGGCATGCTGGGGATGGGCATCAAGCAGGTTGCGTTGTCGATCATGGACAAGAACGGCGCGCGCTGTGCCGGCGCGGTGGTCGAGGCGAATGGGGCAGCGGACGTGGCGCCGGCTGCCGAAGCGCCTGCCAAGAAGCCTCCTGCGGCCAGACGAAGCCGCGAAGTGCCGCCGCGCCAGCGGCGCTGAAGCGCGCCGCGGCGGCCGGCTCAGCCGCCACTCTCGAGCGAGGAGGCGGCGTGGCGATCCTGGCCGAGGCGCTGCGCCATCTGCGGCAGCGCGGGCTCGAGCAGCGCCTTCAGCGTGTAGGGCGGATTGATCAGGAACATGCCGCTCGCGGGCAGGCCCGGCCGGTGCGTGGCACCCGACGCGTCGGTGACGATCTTGCTCGACTTGACCGTCAGCGTCGCATGCAGCCAGGACTTGCCGGCCTTGGTGGCCAGCGTCTTGAGCCGGCGCGGCAGGTCGTGCGCCTCGGGCCGCGGAATGATCGGATACCACACGGCATAGGTGCCGGTCGCGAAGCGCTTGAGCGCCGCGGTCACGAAATCGAGCACGCGCGCATAGTCGCTCTTGATCTCGTAGCTCGGGTCGCACAGCACCAGCGCGCGGCGCGAGGGCGGCGGCAGGAACTTGGTCGCGCTGCCGAAACCGTCGTCGCGCAGCACCGCGATCTGGCGCCCGGCCTCGAGCTGCGCGATGTTGGCGTCGAGGGTGCGCGCATCGGTCGGGTGCAGCTCGAAGAGCTTGAGCTTGTCGTGCTCGCGCAGCAGGTGGTGCGTGATGAAGGGCGAGCCGGGGTAGATGCGCGCGCCGCCCTTGGGGTTGAAGTCGCGGACCACTTCGAGGTAGCGCGCGAGCGCATCGGGCAGCGGTGCCGCGGCCGCGTCTTTCGCCTCCGAAAGGAGGCGCAGCACGCCCTCGGCGGCCTCGCCGCTGGTGCCCGCGTAGTCGCCGTCGAGCCGGTAGAGGCCGGCACCTGCGTGCGTGTCGACCACCGTCAGGGCCGCCTCTTTTTCGAGCAGGTGGTCGAGCGTGGCAATCAGCACCGTGTGCTTGAGCACGTCGGCGTGGTTGCCGGCATGGAAGGCGTGGCGGTAGCTGAACATGAGAAATAGTGCCTGGAAGATGAACGGGGGAACGCTAGACTCACGCGCCGTAACATTGAATTACAAGAGGGGTCGAGGATGCGAGGAGCAAGCTGGCGATTCTGGGGCCTGTGCGTGGGCGCAGCCGTTCTGTCTATTTTGACGGGCTGCGCCTCGGTCACGCACGGCACCACGCAGACCGTGAAGATCGAGACGCTCACCCCGGGCGGACAGACGGTCGAAGGCGCGGAATGCAGGCTTTCCAACGACAAGGGGGAGGCCCTCGGGCTGTCCGGACAGAGCGTGCCCGTGCGGCGCTCGGGCGGCAATCTTTCGATCCACTGCACGCAGGCGGGACAGGCGCCAGCCGTCGGATCGGCCGTTTCACGCGTGAATGCGGGCATGGTGGGCAACGTCCTCATCGGCGGTGCAATCGGCGCCGCGATCGATGTGGGGACCGGCTCGGGTTTCAACTATCCGAGCTGGATGCAACTCGTCTTCGGCGAGGAGCGCACCTTCGACCGCAGCACGCAGCAGGGCGACCAGCCCGTGGCGGGGGTGACCGTGGGCACGACGACCCCGCTTGCCGCTGTCAAGCCCCCCGTGACCGGCACTGTGGTGGCAAAGAAGGATCCCGGCGGCAGCAGCGCCCAAGGCGCTCGCCCGGCGGCGCCCGAGCCGGCTGGTGCGGTTCCCGCATCCGCTGCACGGGTCTCGATGGACGACCTCAACGCCTTGCTGCCGGCCAAGCCATGACGATGGCAATGAAGAATTCGTTGCGCTGGACCTCGCTGCTCATCGCAGGCGGCTTGGCCACCGGCGGCGCGCAGGCGCTGGAACCCGACGCGCTGTTCGAAAAAGTCTCGCCCGGCGTCTGGACCGTGCGCACCTTCGATGCCCAGGAGCGCCCGCTGCGCGGCGGCAGCGCTGTGGTGGTCGCGCCCGGCCGCCTGGTCACCAATTGCCACGTACTGGCCAAGGCGAGCAGCTTCGTGATTCGGCAAGACAACGTCACCTACGGCGCGACGCTCGAATATCCGGACGTCGAGCGGGACTTGTGCCAGATCAAGGTGGCCAACTTCCGCGTGGCGCCGCTGCAGATCGCACCGGCCGGCGCGGCGCGCGTGGGACAGCGGGTGTATGCCATCGGCAGCCCGCGCGGCTTCGAGAACACCCTCGGCGAGGGGATCCTGTCGGGCCTGCGCGGCGGCGATGCTGCCGACGCCCGCTTGCTGCAGACCACAGCGCCGGTCTCTCCCGGCTCGAGCGGCGGTGGGTTGTTCGACAGCGAGGGGCGCCTGGTCGGCGTCACGACTTTCGGCGTGCGCGAAGCCGGCAGCCTCAACTTCGCGGTGCCGGCCGACTTCGTCGCGGAAATCCCCGCCCGGGCGCAGGCTGCGATGGCGCGCCGCGCCGAGGGCGGCGACGGCGCGATGGGCCCGCGCGGGTTGACCGATCCCCTTCGTCCCGGCAATGCGCTCGAATATGTACGCACGGACCGACTGACCGGAAACCGTGCTTCGGTCGTCTACCGGCTGGATCGCATCACGGGCGACGAACTGTTCTTCAACATGGGCGGCCGGATCGAGAAGGCGGACGGACGGGTTGTGACAGTCGCTTCTCCGGCCGGCGGGTACTTCGATTCGTCTTCGCCGCCGGGCGGATGGGGTCGCAAGGACATCAAGCCAGGCATGCGCTGGCACCTAGACTATGTCGCGACCACGGGCGAGAAGTGGCGGCACGAACTGGATGCCGTCGTCGTCGGCGAACGATCGATGCGCGTGGACGGAACGGAAGTCCGGGCCGTCCAGATCGCGTACACGGGATGGATCTATGCCTCGTACGGCACCGGCGCCTCCCTGGTCGGGACGCCGTTCGAGGCCACGGCCTGGTACGCCCGCGAGCTGGGCCGCGTCGTGCGCTTCGAGGCTCAGCATCGGCGCGGCAATTCGAGCAGCACGAGCGAATCGATCGAACTCGTTCGCGTGATTCGCTAGGGCGCCGGGGCCCCGGATTTGCCCGGCTGGCTCGATTCTTCGTATAATTGCAGGCTTCGCAGCGCTTTTGTGGCCCCGCGGCGAAGCTTCAAAACCCCACCTAAGAGATTCCCGCCAGAGGAACGCCGACCGTGGAAAAGGGCCCGCCAAACCTTCCTTTGCAGGAAAACTCATGACCAAAACGTTCAGCGCCAAGCCCGCTGACGTGACGCACGAGTGGTTTGTGATTGACGCGACCGACAAGGTCCTCGGACGAGTAGCCAGCGAAGTTGCTCTCCGTTTGCGCGGCAAACACAAGGCCATTTACACGCCTCACGTCGATACCGGTGACTTCATTGTCATCATCAACGCAGCCCAGCTGCGCGTCACCGGCGCCAAGCCGCTTGACAAGGTGTACTACCGCCACTCGGGCTACCCGGGCGGCATCACGGCCACCAACTTCCGCGACATGCAAGCCAAGCATCCGGGCCGCGCCCTGGAAAAGGCCGTCAAGGGCATGCTGCCCAAGGGCCCGCTCGGCTACGCAATGATCAAGAAACTCAAGGTGTACGGCGGCGCAGAGCACCCGCATACCGCCCAACAGCCCAAAGTGCTGGAACTGTAAGGAGCCTTGAGAATGATTGGTGAATGGAACAATGGCACCGGCCGTCGCAAATCGAGCGTCGCCCGCGTGTTTCTGAAAAAAGGCACCGGCAAGATCACGGTCAACGGCAAAGACATCCAGGATTTCTTTGGCCGCGAAACCTCGATCATGATCGCCAAGCAACCGCTCTTCTTGACCAACAACGTCGAAACCTTCGACATCATGGTCAACGTGGCGGGCGGCGGCGAATCGGGCCAGGCCGGCGCGACGCGCCACGGCATCACCCGTGCGCTGATCGACTACGACGCGACGCTCAAGCCGGTGTTGAGCCAGGCCGGCTTCGTGACGCGCGATGCGCGTGAAGTCGAGCGCAAGAAGGTCGGTCTGCATTCCGCACGCCGCCGCAAGCAGTTCTCGAAGCGCTGATCGCCTTTTGGGCTTATCGCTCGCACTGTCAAAGAGCCGCCTTCGGGCGGCTTTTTGCTGATTGCAGTAGCATCACTCTCATTGGCCGCACGTTCGGCCTCCACAGGAGTTCTCCCACATGAGTGCCGTTGCCGAAAACATCCAGACCCAGATGCCCGAGCCGATCATCTTCACGGACAGTGCGGCCGCCAAGGTGGCTGACCTGATCGCAGAAGAGGGCAACCCCGACCTCAAGCTGCGCGTGTTCGTGCAGGGCGGCGGCTGCTCCGGCTTCCAGTACGGTTTCACCTTCGATGAAATCACCAACGAGGACGACACGACCATGACCAAGAACGGCGTGTCGCTCCTGATCGACGCCATGAGCTACCAGTACCTGGTCGGTGCCGAGATCGACTACAAGGAAGATCTGCAGGGCGCCCAGTTCGTGATCAAGAACCCGAACGCCACCAGCACCTGCGGCTGCGGATCGAGCTTCTCGGCCTGATGCAGTAACCCTCCGCCAAAGAGCCGCCTTCGGGCGGCTTTTTGCTGCCCGAGGTTTTCCAGGCCTTCAGGCCGGGTAGATGGCGCCGAGCACGCGTGCGCCGCGGGCGCCGGTCACGCTGGCGAGGTTGCCCGATTCGCCGCGCATCGTGCTGCGCGCCAGCCAGGCAAAGGCCGCAGCCTCGACCTGCTGGGGCGGCAGGCCGCGGTCGGCCGAGGAGACCACCTTCACGGTGGGCAGCAGCGCCTGCAGGCGGGCCAGGAGGTGGTGATTGAGCGCGCCCCCACCGCAGACGATCAGCAGCTCGCTGCCGGCGCCATGGCGCTGCAGATCCGCGGCGCAGACCGTAGCGGTCAGCTCGGCCAGGGTCGCCTGCACGTCGGCCGGCACGGCCGCCGAGGTGCCCAGATGCGAGGCCAGCCAGGTCGGGTTGAACAGGTCCCGCCCGGTACTCTTGGGCGGCGCCTTGGCGAAGTAGGCGTCGGACCGAAGACGCGAGAGCAGGTCGGGCAGCACCCGGCCGCTGGCAGCCCACTGGCCGGCATGATCGAAGGGCTGGCCGTTGTGGCTCTGGCACCAGTGGTCGAGCAGCGCGTTGCCCGGCCCGCAATCGAAGCCGAGCACCGTGCCGCTGCCGGCCGGCAGCAGGCTCAGATTGGAGATTCCGCCGATGTTCAGCACGGCGACGGCCTGGTCGTCGCGCGCGAACAGCGCCCGATGAAAAGCGGGCACCAGCGGCGCGCCCTGGCCACCGGCTGCGAGGTCGCGGCTGCGGAAATCGGCCACCACCCGGATGCCCGTGAGCTCCGCGATCAGCGAGGGATTGTTGATCTGCAACGTGTAGCCGACGTCGTCGAACTCGCCCGGCCGGTGGCGCACCGTCTGGCCGTGCGCACCGATGGCCGTCACGGCCTCGGCGGTGGTGCCGGTATCGGCCAGCAGCTGCTGCACCACGCTCGCGTAAATCCTTGCGAGCTCATTGCCGGCCAGTGCGGCTCGGTGCAATTCGTTGTCGCCGCCCAGCGCATTGAGCGCCTCCAGCTCGGCGCGCAGAGAAACGGGAAAGCTGGCGGTGGCGTGTGCCCGCACTGCGATGCGTCCTTCCGAAAAGTCGGCCAGGACGCCGTCGACACCGTCGAGCGAAGTGCCGGACATCAGGCCGATGAAGAGCTCTTCAGCCATCGCCGGGAGCGAAAAACGCCTAGTCTGCGCTGGCCTGGACGACCGAGAAGGCGGCAGCCAGTTCCGTGCGCGTAGCGCCGGCAAGGCGCTCGAAGGCCGGCCGCGCCGCCGCGCTGATCGGCACGCCGCCATCCTGCTGGGCGATGGTGGCCGGATCCTGGTATTCGCCATTCACCCGGAACTCGAAGTGCAGGTGCGGACCGGTGGCCCAGCCGGTGGAGCCGACCGCGCCAACGGTCTGGCCCTGGCTCAGGCTCTGGCCGACCTTGACGTCGATGCGGCTCAGATGCGCATAGGCCGTCTGCTGGTGGTTGCGGTGATTCACGATCACGATGTTGCCGTAGCCGCTCTGCGTGCCTGCGAATTCCACCGTGCCGTCGCCCACGCTGCGCACGGTCGTCCCGGTGGGCGCGGCATAGTCGATGCCGTTGTGCTGGCGCCAGCTGTTGAGGATGGGGTGCATGCGCATCGCGAAGCCGCTCGACACGCGAGAGAACTCGACCGGCGAGTTCAGGTACGCGCGACGCAGGCTCTCGCCGTTGGGACGGTAGTAACCGCCCTTTTGCCCGGGCTCCTGGAACCACAATGCCTGGTGCAGCTTGCCGTTGCTCTCGAACTCGGCCGACAGCACACGGCCGCTGCGCAGCGTCTGCCCGTCGGCATCGAAGGTTTCGTAGACGACGGCAAAGCGGTCGCCCTTGCGCAGCGAGCGGAAATCGACGTCGCCCGAGAAGATGTCGGCCAGCTGGCTCGCCACGGAATCGGGGATGCGTGCATCGTCGGTGGCCGCAAAGAGCGAGCTGCGAACGATGCCGCTGGCCAGCCGGCTGCCTGGGGTCAGGGCGTCGGTTTCGGTGCGCACGCGGTAGCCGGCGCCGATCTTTTCGACCACCAGGCGCTTGAAGCCGCCGTCGCCGTCGGGAATCCAGCGGGCGCTGAGTTTTTGCAAGGTGTTTTCTTGCGTGGCCTCGGCGGTCACGGTGCGGCCGACGCGGCTGAACAGGGCCATGCGAGCCTCGGCATTGCCGCGCACGAAGGCGGCTGCTGCGGCGTCGTCGATGCCCAGTCGGCGCAGCAGCGCTTCGGCCGTGTCGCTCGAACGGGTGATTTCGGTACGGAACAGCGTGAAACCGTGGGTATCGAGCGCTTCCACCTGGTCGGCGAAGGAGCGTGGGGTGACGGCTTCGAACACTTGCTTGACGGGTAGCTCGGACGCATCGGGGCCGAGCGAGGCAACGGCGAAGGCACCGCCGCCGGCGGACAGCAGCAGCGCGGCGATGGCCGCCGTGATCTGCCTCGGGTACGTCCGGAATGTATAGGCCACGCGGGAAGCAAGCGCCTCCTCGGCGGCAAGAATGCCGTTGATCAAACTTCGAATTCCAGCTCAGGTTCAGCAAATCCGCGCTGCAAAGACCGTGTCGGACGGGCGGCAGGACGGTGCGGAAAAAAAAGCGCCGCTTAGAATCCGGCGCTTGAAAAGTCGGGCTGAGTATAGCTTCGGCCATAGTCAAATCAGCCAAAAAGCGCCATGAACCCCGATTTTGTTACAACCGCAAGCCTGTCCGATGGTGTAGGACGCGCCCTTGAAGTTTCACTTCGTGGGGTCGACGAATTGCTGCCCCAGGATGAGTGGGTGAAGAAGCTCCAGCGCGCCGAGGCGACCGGCAAGCCGTTGCGGATCAAGCTGGGCCTGGACCCGACGGCGCCCGACATCCATATTGGCCACACGGTGGTGCTCAACAAGATGCGCCAGCTGCAGGACCTCGGCCACACCGTGATCTTCCTGATCGGCGACTTCACCACCACCATCGGCGACCCCTCCGGCCGCAACAGCACCCGGCCGCCGCTCACGCGCGAGCAGATCGAGGCCAACGCCCAGACCTACTACCGGCAGGCCAGCCTGGTGCTGGACCCCTCGAAGACCGAAATTCGTTACAACTCCGAGTGGAGCGACCCGCTGGGTGCGCGCGGGATGATCCAGCTGGCGGCCAAGTACACCGTGGCGCGGATGATGGAGCGCGACGACTTCAGCAAGCGCTTCAAGGCCGGCCAGTCGATCTCGGTGCATGAGTTCCTCTATCCGCTGATGCAGGGCTACGACTCGGTGGCGCTCAAGTCCGACCTCGAACTGGGCGGCACCGACCAGAAGTTCAATCTACTGGTCGGCAGACATCTCCAACAAGAATACGGCCAAGAGCCGCAGTGCATACTCACTATGCCGCTGCTGGAGGGGCTCGATGGCGTCGAGAAGATGTCGAAGAGCAAGAACAACTACATCGGCATCAGCGAGGACGCCAACACCATGTTCGCCAAGGTGCTGTCGATCTCGGACACGCTGATGTGGCGCTGGTACACCTTGCTGAGCTTCCGCTCGCTGGCCGAGATCGCGGCGCTCAAGGCCGAGGTCGAGGGCGGCCGCAATCCGAAGGATGCCAAGGTCGCGCTCGCCAAGGAGATCACGGCGCGCTTCCACAGCCAGGCGGCGGCCGAGGCGGCCGAGCAGGATTTCATCAACCGCAGCAAGGGCGGCGTGCCGGACGAGATTCCGGAGGTGGCGCTCTCGGGCGCGCCGCTGGGCATCGCCCAGGTGCTCAAGCAGGCGGGGCTGGCGGCCTCGACCTCCGAAGGCAACCGGCTCATCGATGGCGGCGGCGTGCGGGTCGATTCGAGCGTGGTGAGCGACAAAGGGCTCAAGCTGGCGGCGGGCAGCTATGTCGTGCAGGTCGGCAAGCGCAAATTCGCGCGCGTCAGCTTGAGCTGAGCCGGAGCCTGTTCTTCAGCGCACTGGGGACCTGAAATACGCCGTTTAGTGCGGGACCGGGGGTGGCAGCAGCTCGAAGAGCAACTTGTGTTCGGCTTGCACCCGGGCCGGATCGGCCTGATCGACCACCGGCGCGCCACGCGTGGCGGTCGTGGCGCGCTGATAAGGTTTCGAGAGCGTCTCTTCGAAGTCATTGTTGCTGCGCACGACCAGGGCCGACGAGCTGCCGTCGGCTTGCGGCAACAACACAACCCGCGTGGACGAGGACGAGGGTGATGTGCTGGAGCAGGCCGCCAGCAGCGTAGCCGACAGGACGGCAACGACAAGCCCGGAGAAAAGGCGAGACGTGTTCACTGCTGCGCGTCCGCCTGCACGATGAAGTCCGTGCCGCGGATGCCGATGGTGGCGGTCTGCGTCTCGATCCGCACGGCGTCGGGCTGGGTCTTGCCGATCAGGCCGGTCACCATGCGCAGCGATCCGCGGAGCAGCGAAACCAGCAAGCCGCCGTCGCGCGTGGCCGGATCGAAATGGAACTGCTTGAGGTCGAGCCGCGATGAGGGCCCCACCACCATCGTCGTGCCGTCGCGCAGCACCAGGCTGGCGGCCGAGTCGGCCTCGGTGACGATGCGGTCGATCGGTGCGATAGCGTCGCCGGCGTGCGCCGGACGCGCGGTGCCGTCGGTGTTGAGAAGCTGAACGCTGCCGCGCACCGACTTCAGGATGCCGGCATGCTCCGCGGCCGGCGCCTGGGCCAGAGCGCCGGCGCTGGCGAGCAGAAGCAGACCGCACAAGCTCATGGCCAAGCGTTTCTTCATGAGCACTCCTGTCCGGGTTTCTTGTTCCTGCACATGGTAAGCGAGGGCGAGCACCGCGGCCGTGCCACGATAATTCGCCACCTTTCTGCGGCGATGTCTCGTTTTCCCTTGTCCACCACCGACCGTTCTTCGTCTCCGGCCGCGTTGAGCCCGCAGTTGCTGCTGCGCGCCTCGATCGCCGTCGCGCTGATCACGATCGTGCTCAAGGGTGCGGCCGGCTGGCTGACGAACTCCATGGGCCTGATCTCGGACGCCATGGAGTCCTTCGTGAACCTGGCCAGCGCGATGTTCGCGCTCGCGATGGTCACGATCGCCGCGCGGCCGGCCGACGAAGACCATCCCTATGGCCATCACAAGGCCGAATATTTCTCGTCGGGCTTCGAAGGCATCCTGATCATCGGCGCGGCCATCGCCATCCTCTGGGCGGCGGTGCTGCGGCTGCTCTCGCCCGAGCCGCTGGACAAGCTGGGCTGGGGCCTGGCGCTGTCGATCCTCAGTTCGGGCTTCAATGCCGCATTGGCTTTCGCGCTGTTTCGCGCGGCGCGCGTGCACCGCTCCATCGCACTGGAGGCCGATGGGAGGCACCTGCTGGCCGATGTCTGGACCTCGGCCGCGGTCGTGATCGGCATCGCCGCGGTCGGCCTCACGGGCTGGCTCTGGCTCGATCCGCTGCTCGCGATCGGCGTGGCGCTGAACATCGCGCGCGAAGGGGTGAAACTGGTGTGGCGTTCGTCGCAGGGGCTGATGGACGAGGCGCTCGACCCCGCGTCGCAGGCGCTGCTGCACGCCACGCTGGAAAGCTTTGCCGCCAGCGTGCCCGAGGGCGCGCAGCTTCGCTTCGACGACATCGCGACGCGCCGTGCCGGCCAGCGCCGCTTTGCCGACCTGCACATGCACGTGCCCGGCGACTGGTCGCTCGAGCGCGCAGCGGCCTTGCGCGATGCGCTCGAGCAGGCGCTGATGGACGCGGTGCCCGGCCTGCGCGTGACCATCCAGCTGCTGCCGCTGGGCATGGAAGCGCGCGCCACGCAGATCGAGGACGACGCATGAAGGCGCTGCTCCAGCGCGTGGCCGAAGCGCGCGTCGACATCGGCGGCCGCACCGTCGGCGCCATCGATGCCGGCCTGCTCGTGCTGCTCTGCGCGGAGCGCGGCGACGGCGATGCCTTGGCCGATCGCCTGCTCGCGAAGATCCTGAAGCTGCGCATCTTCTCGGACGAGGCCGGCAAGATGAACCGCAGCGTGCAGGACATCGGCGGCGGCCTGCTGGTGGTGAGCCAGTTCACGCTGGCGGCCGATGTGAGCGGCGGCAACCGCCCGAGCTTCACGCAGGCGGCGCCGCCCGACGAGGGGCGCCGGCTCTACGAGTACTTCGTGGCTCGGGCGCGCGACGCGCATCCGGTGGTGGCCACCGGCGAGTTCGGCGCCGACATGCAGGTGCGGCTGGTGAACGACGGGCCGGTCACGATTCCGCTGCAGATATCGCCGTGAGCTTCAGTAGGGGTTCTTGATGCCGAGCCGCGCGAGGATCTCGATCTCTCGCGCCTCCATCGCCTCGGCGTCGGCCTCGCCAGTCTCGTGGTCCCAGCCCTGCGCATGCAGCGTGCCGTGCACCAGCAGGTGCGCATAGTGCGCGGCCAGTGTCTTGCGCTGTTCCTTCGCTTCACGCGCAACCACCGGCGCGCAGAGCACCAGGTCCGCCATCACGACCGGGCTTTGCGCATAGTCGAAGGTCAGCACGTTGGTCGCGTAGTCCTTGCCGCGGAATTCGCGGTTGAGCTGCTGGCCTTCCTCGGCATCGACGATGCGCACGGTGATCTCGCCGTCGGCATCGAGCGCATGGCGGATCCAGCGCGCGACCTGGTGGCGCGGCAGCGCGGCGCGGTGGCGCGCCGCGTCGCGAAAGCGCGCGAACTGCAGCGACAGCGACAAGGCGGCGAGCGCCATCTCAGCGGCTCGCAGCGCGCTTGCGCGCACCGTCGTAGGCATCGACGATCCGCGCCACCAGCGGATGCCGCACCACGTCGGCGCTGGTGAAGTGCGTGATGGCGATGCCGTTGACGCGCCTGAGCACGCGTTCGGCATCGATCAGGCCACTCAGTTGCTCCTTGGGCAGGTCGATCTGGCTCACGTCACCGGTCACCACCGCCTTGGCGCCGAAGCCGATGCGCGTCAGGAACATCTTCATCTGCTCGGGCGTGGTGTTCTGCGCCTCGTCGAGGATCACGAAGGCATTGTTGAGCGTGCGGCCGCGCATGAAGGCAAGCGGCGCGATCTCCAGCGTGTTGCGCTCGAAGGCCTTCTGCACGCGATCGAAACCCATCAGGTCGTAGAGCGCGTCGTACAAGGGCCGCAGGTAGGGGTCGACCTTCTGCGTGAGGTCGCCGGGCAAAAAGCCGAGCCGTTCGCCGGCCTCCACCGCCGGCCGCGTGAGCACGATGCGCTGCACCGCGCTGCGCTCCAGCGCATCGACCGCGCAAGCCACGGCGAGGTAGGTCTTGCCGGTGCCGGCGGGGCCGATGCCGATCGTGATGTCGTGGTTGGCGATGTTGTCGAGGTAGACGCTCTGGTTGGGCGTGCGCGCACGCAGGTCGGCGCGGCGCGTGGCCAGCGTCACCGCGCCGTCGTCGGCCTCGGTCATCGAGCTGTCGCCCGCCACCGTGAGCTGCACCACCGCCGCATCGATCGGGCGCTGGGCGATCTCGTAGAGCGCCTGCAGCACGTCCATCGCGCGCTGTGCGTTGAGCTTGGGCCCCTCGATCTTGAACTGCTCGTGCCGGTGCGCGATCTTGACATTGAGCGCCTCCTCGATACGCCGCAGGTGCGCGTCGAGCGGCCCGCAGAGGTGCCCCAGGCGCGTGTTGTTGGGCGGGGCGAAGGTGTGTCGCAGAATCACGCGGATTTCATTTCAAAGCGAGAAGGGCACCCATGATAGGCAAACTCACCGGCATCCTGGCCGAACGCAATCCGCCGCAGGTGGTGGTGGACTGCAACGGCGTCGGCTACGAGGTCGACGTGCCGATGAGCACCTTCTACAACCTGCCTTCCACCGGCGAACGCGTTTCGCTGCTCACGCATTTCGTGGTGCGCGAGGATGCGCAGGTGCTCTACGGCTTCGGCAGCGCCGACGAGCGCGCCACTTTTCGCCAGCTCATCAAGATCTCGGGTGTCGGACCGCGCATGGCGCTGGGCGTGCTGTCCGGCCTCAGCGTCGCCGAGCTCGCGCAGGCCATCACCCTGCAGGACGCGGGGCGGCTGGTGAAGATTCCCGGCATCGGCAAGAAGACCGCCGAGCGGCTCTTGCTCGAACTCAAGGGCAAGCTGGGCGCCGACATCGGCGCGCCTGCGCATGCGGCGAGGACCGATGCGCAGGCCGACATCCTGCAAGCGCTGGTCGCGCTGGGCTACAGCGACAAGGAGGCCGCCGCCTCGCTCAAGGCCTTGCCGAAGGATGTGGCGGTGGGCGAAGGAATCAAGCTGGCGCTGAAGGCGCTGGCGAAGTAGCGTTCAGGCGTGGATCTTCTCGTGGCGCGCCAGCATCGCCACGAACTGCGCGAGTCGGCGTTCGCGCGTCTCTGCTTTCTTGGCAGTCTGTAGGCGCCACAGAATTGCATAGCGGTTGGCGGCATCCAGCGTCTCGAAGAAGGCGGCCGCGTGGCGATCGGCGTCGAGCGCGGCCTTCAGATCGGGCGGGATGGCGGACGTGCGTGCGCCGTCGTAGGCCGCTTCCCAGCGACCGTCCTTCTTCGCCCGATCGATCTGCGCCTTGCCGGCCGGCCGCATGCGCTTCTCCTTCACCAGCGTCATGGCCTTGTCGCGATTGATCTTCGACCAGACGCTCCTGGCCGACCTCGGCGTGAAGCGCTGCAGCCAGAAGCTGTCGTCATCGGCCTTCTTCCGGCCATCGATCCAACCCTGGCAAAGCGCTTCCTCGACCGCTTCGGCATAGCTCACCGAGCGCTCGCTGCTGTCCTTCTTCGCGAGGCGCAGCCACACGCCCGCCGATGTGGCGTGATGGGTGGCGAGCCACTTCTTCCATTGCGCCGCAGTCTCGAAAAATAGTGACGCCTCTTCGGATGCCGTCATGGAACCCACCAGTAGCGCAGTGCGTGGAAGTAGATCGGCGCCGCGAAGATCACCGAGTCGAGCCGGTCGAGCATGCCGCCGTGCCCTTCGATCATCGTGCCCCAGTCCTTCACGCCGCGGTCGCGCTTGATGGCCGACATCACCAGGCCGCCGAAGAAGCCCATCACGCAGATGGTCAGCGCCATCAGCGCCGCCTGCCAGGCATTGAAGGGCGTGGCCCAGTAGAGCGCGGCGCCGAGCGCGGTGGCGCTGGCCACGCCGCCGATCAGGCCTTCCCAGGTTTTCGAGGGCGAGAGCTCAGGCGCCACCTTGCGCCGGCCGAAAAGCTTGCCCCAGACGTACTGCAGAACGTCGCTGCCCTGCACCACGATCACGAGGAAGGCGATCAACAGCAGGTTGCGGCCTTCGAAGCCGGGGATCTGCAAGGTCAGCAGCGCCGGCACGTGGCTGATGCAGAACACGCAGACCATCAGCCCCCACTGCACCTTGGACGTGCGCTCGAGGAAGCGCTTGGTGTCGCCGCCGACCGCGGCGAGGATCGGCAGCACCAGGAAGGCGTAGACCGGGATGAAGATCGAGTAGAGCCCGTACCACTCGATCCAGATCAGGAAGTACTGCACCGGCAGCGCGACGAAGAAGGCGAGCGCGATCGCATGGTGGTCGCCGCGCCGCGTATAGGCCAGGCTCATGAATTCGCGCAGCGCGTAGAACGAGATCAGGTAGAACAGCAGGATCACGCCGCCCTTGCCGAACGCGAAAGCGATGCCGATCACCGCGACCATCACCCACCATGCGTTGACGCGCGAGTTCAGGTTGTCGATCACCGAATGGGGCTGGCCCTGCGCCACGCGCCACTTGAGCAGCGCGCCGATGGCCGAGGCGAGGATCAGCACGCCGGCGACGCCGCCGAAGAGCGTGAGCGTGGTCCCGGTGGAGGCAGAGATGTTCATGATGGCGAGATCTCTTCCGCGCGGTCGTACTCGGGCCGCAGATCGAGCATTGCCGCGCGCGCCCGCGCGATGAACGCGTTCTTGTCTTCGTCTTCGGCCAGGCTGATCGGCGTGCCGTAGCGCACGCTACAGGCGAGCGGAATCGGCACCAGCGTGCCCTTGGGCAGCACGCGCTTGAGGTTTTCGATCCAAACCGGCACCAGCCGCACCTGAGGACAGGCGCGGGCCAGGTGGTAGAGCCCGCTCTTGAGCGGCAGCAGCACCTCCTCGCCGATGTTGCGCGTGCCTTCGGGAAACATGATCAGCGAGTCGCCCGAGCGCAGCGCCTCAGTCATCTGGTCGACCGGGTTGGCCGCTTCGCTGCCGGCGGCGCTGCCGTCGCGGCGGATCATCAGTGCGTTGAACACGTCGCGGCCGATGAAGCGGCGCAGCGGCGAGGCGTCCCAGTAATCCTGCCCGGCCACCGGCCGTGTGAGCGCGCGCAGGTCCGGCGGCAGCGTGGCCCACAGCAGCACGAAGTCGCCATGGCTGGTGTGGTTGGCGAAGTAGAGCGTCTGCTCGGCCTTCGGGCTGGTGCCGGCCCAGATGGCGCGCACGCCGGTCAGGAGCTTGGCGAAGACGACGATCAGCCAGGCCGAGACGACGGCCGCCGCCTTGCGCAGCCCGCCCGATTCGGAAGAACTCATGACAACTCCTCGGGATTCATGCGTGGCCTCAGCGCCAGTCCTGCATCGCGAGCGCCATCGCGAAGACGATGGTCTGCGCGATGACCGCGATGCCGTGGCGCTGCACCAGTTGGCGAGTGCCGAGCACGCGATCGGTCAGCGGGCGCGAGCCGTCGCCACCGCGCCGCAGGCCGAGCTGTTCGAGCGCGCGGTCCATCGAGGGCAGCGACGCGATCGTCGCTGTCGCGAGCCCGTCGAACAGGGTTGCGTCGAACCGCAGGCGCAGCGCGAGGTAGCGCTCCGGCAGTCCGATCAACGCGACGGCCGCGTAGGCGATCCAGGCGGCCGAGCCCAGCGAGCGCCCCGTCAGAGCCAGCACCAGACCAGAGATGAAGGAAAGGGCAAGGCCCCAAAAGGCGAGCGCGTCGCTGGCGCGCAGCAATCCGGCCGTGGCCGTGCACAGTGCGCGGTCGTTGTCGTCATTCATCGCGTGTCTTTCCCGAGGTGGCCAGTTGATCGAGCGCGGCGAGCCAGGCCGGGCGCAGCACGATCTGCGGGCGCGCGCGGCGCACCGCATCGTGCGCGAGCGCCATGGTGCCGGCGGCGCCGTGAACGCCGAGCCAGCCGATCACCGAGGCCGCGCTGCGCGAGAAGCCGAGCGCGCAGCAGACCCACACCGCCTGACCGCTGCGGCGCTGGCCCTCGATGACGGCGACGGCGCGTTGCAGCCGCAGTGCCGTCGGTACCGTGAGATCGAGCATCGGCACGCAGCGCGCGCCGGGCACCGGCAGCGTCTGCAGTTCGGCACAGAGGCTCAGAAGCCGCGGCCGTCCCGCGGCCTCCCACTCGGCGCGTGTCGGCAGGCGGCCGAGGCGCAGGCCCGGCGCCACTTCGACCGAGGCAGGCAGCCGCCGTGTCCAGAGCCACGCGTTGACGACGGCGCCCAGGCGGTAGGGCGCGAACAGCCAGCGCGCGGCCCAGTGCATGCGGCCGTGGTGGTCCATCTGGAAGCCGCGCGCGTCCAGGCCTGCGTAGTTCAGCGCCACCAGCGCGAGCGACAAGGCCGGCCACATCAGCCAGAGCGCGGCACCGCGCAGGCCGAGCGCCGCGGCGAAGAAGAGCAGCGCACCCGCGGCATAGAAGCCGGCCAGCTTCCAGCGTTGCGGGCCGCGCGCGAGCCGCCAGGCGCGCGGCATCGCCAGCACGCGTTCGAGGGGCCAGAGCCAGACGCAGACCAGGCCCAGCAGCGCACCGGTCGGAATGTCGATGAAGTGGTGCTGCCAGGTGGTGAGCACCGAGGCGCAGATCGCAAAGGCCCAGACATGCAGCAGCGCGCGTGCCCAGCGCGCATGGATCAGGCGCCGGTACCAGTCCCACAGGATCACCGCCAGCGCGATGTGCAAGGAGGGCGCCTGGTTGAAGGGCTGGTCGAAGCCGCGCAGCGCGTCGAACAGGAAGGCCGGCGCGCCCTCGACCGCCGGCTGGCCGAAGCTGAAGCGCAGCGGCCAGAGGATGAAGCAGCTGACCGCAAGAACCTGCGCTGTCAGCAGCCGCGCTGCATGTCGATCCAGCGTATGGCGGTCGCTCGCGAGAAAGAGCGACAGCGCATAGAAGGCATTGATGGTCCAGTACGGAAAGATGGTCCAGGGCCAGAAGGGCACGCCCCGCTCCCACTCGAACACCAGCACCGGCACATGCGCGCGTGTTGCGGCCCACCAGTTGGCGAAGCCGTAGGTGGCATAGAACAGCGGACCGAGCAGCGCCAGCCAGGCGGCGGCGCGCTTCCAGGGCCGTGGTCCGCGCGAGGGTTTCATGGACCGGTGCGTACGGCCAGCGAGACCGTGAAGATGCCCCATTCGTCGATGCGCTGGTCGATCTTGCGAAAGCCTGCCGCTTCGACCAGCTGGTCCATCTCGGCCTGCGTGCGGCGTCGCATGACCCAAGCATCGCCCTGGCGGTGGCTGGTGAGGGCGCGCGCGATCATCTCCAGTTGGGGGTGCCATGGCTGGCCTGTGTAGACCAGGTAGCCGCCGTCTTCCACCGCGTCGCCGACGCCGGCCAGCGAGCGGCTCACCATCTCGTTGTCGGGGAAGAGTTCGTAGAGGCCCGAGACCACCGCCAGCGTGGGCCGCGGCACCACGCTCGCGAGACTCAGGCGGTCGAAGGCATCGGCCTGGACGAACTGCGCGACATCTTCCAGGCCCTTCTCGGCGATCAGCGCGCGGCCGTCGTGCACGTTGATGTCGCTGTAGTCGCGCAAGAGGATCGAGCCGGCCTTGACCGGACTGGCCTGCACCGCGTCGAGCACGTAGCGGCCGTGGCCGGCGGCAATGTCCATCAGGCGCACTTCGCGGTGCTGCTCGGCCAGTCGTTCCATCGCTTCGCGGAGCAGCTCTTCGACATGGACCTTGCGCTGCCGGATGCCGCGCCAGCCGATGGAATTCAAGTAGGTTCTGTCGATGGAGCGACCGATCGGCCCGGCGCCTCGGGGCTCGTTGAGGTAGACATAGTCGAGCGTGCTGCCCGAATCGAAACCCGTCTCGTGCCCCAGCTTCACGCCGCGCGACAGCAGGCCGCCGAAGCGCAGGCTTCCACGGGTGATCGCCCAGTAGGCTCCGCGCGGCGACAGGGCGGGCAGCGGCTCGGCGAGCGCGCGCGATTCATCGGCGGTCTCGCCGCTCAGGTGGGCCGAGCGCAGGTCGACGGGTTGCGGCGCCTCGTCAAACAGGCGCAGGATGAATTCGCGGATCGCCTGCACCGCGGGCGCGCGGTCTTTCTCGCCCAGCGTGTCGTGGAAGAAGCCGGGCAATTCCAACTTGGTCTTGATCGCGCTACCGAGCCGATCGAAGAACAGGTGCTGCGGCTTGTGATGCACCACCCAGTCGGCGCCGGAGATCAGCAGATGCACGGGCAGCGTGATCGCATTGGCATCCGCCACCACGCGATCGGCCGCCTCGTAAAGGCCCAGCAGGATGTTGACCGCGATCGGCCGCGAGATCAGCGGATCGCTTTCGTAGCTCGCGATGCGTTCGGGGTCGTGCGTGAGGAACTTCGCCTTCACGTAGCTGTTGACGAAGAACAGCCCGCGCAGCTTGTGCATGAGCCCGAGGCCGGCCCGCGCGAGGGGGACGTAAAGCTTGACCTTGAAGGCCGGCGAAGCCAGCGTGAGCCCGCGCACCCGGGGCGCATAGTCGTGCGCCCAGGTCGCGACCAGCACCGCGCCCACGCTCTGCGCGATCACGTGGATGTCCTCGGGCGGCACGCCATGCGCGCTGGCGATGTGCTGGACGAAGGTCTGCACGTCGCGCACCGAGGTCGCGAAGCTCGGGCTGTAGCCGCGCTGGCCCGGGGACTTGCCGTGGCCGCGCGCATCCCAGGCGAAGAAATCGAAGTCGGGCAGATCGAGCTCGTCGACCAAATGCGCCATGCGTGCGCCGTGCTCGTGGCCGCGGTGGAACAGCACGATGGCGCCGCGCCGCGCGCTGCCCGTCGCCGGCCAGTGCCGATAGAACAGCGACACGTCGTCGTGGGTGCTGAAGTGGTGTTCGTGTGGCACGCGGGCGTCGGTCATTCGGATTTCTCGTCTCAGGTGCGGGTTGCGGCGCCGGCTTCGGCCAGCGCGCGGCGGATGCGGTTGACGATGGTCCAGGCCACCAGCACCGCGACGATCGGCATGAGCCATGCACTCCATACCGGCAGCGGGCCGCCGAGCGCGATGTAGAGGCCGAGCGCACCGAACACGAAGGCCCGGTCGCTCTTGCCGAGCGGACCGTCGTAGCGGCGCGAGGCGCCCACCGTCGGGCCCAGCGCGCCGGTGAACTCGCTCAAGCCCGCCAGCACGATCACGACGCCGACCCAGAAGGGGCTGAACGGTGCGACCAGCGCGAAGGGCAGGTAGAGCGCCGCATCGGAGAGCACGTCGGTCAGCTCGTTGAGAAAGGCGCCGAGCGCGCTCTGCTGGTTGTGCTCGCGCGCCAGCATGCCGTCGATCGCGTTGAAGGCCATGCGCAGGAACATCCAGAGCGGGATCAGCGCGAAAGAGGCCGGAGAGGGCGCGGCGAAGAAGAGCCAGAGGCCGAGCGCGACCGAGATCGCGCAGGCCGCCACGGTGACCTGGTTGGCCGTGACGCCCATGGCGTGCAGGCGCACGACCAGCGGCCGCAGCAGGGCCTGGAATCGCGGCTTCAGTTCGTAGATCGACACGCTTCTCGTACCCTCCTCGGTCGCGCATTCTGCACGAGGCATCCGTCTCGGAGGCCCCGGTGCTGCACTCGGATGGCCGTTCGGCCGACTAAACTGTTCCTTCAGCCTACCGCCCATGACCATCCAGACCGACGATTTCGCTCCGGCCCCGCAACGCGTGGTCTCCGCCGCGCCCGCCTCGCCCAACGAAGAGGCGATCGAGCGCGCCCTGCGGCCCAAGTTGCTCGACGAGTACGTCGGCCAGGCCAAGGTGCGCGAGCAGCTCGAGATCTTCATCGGCGCCGCCCGCCACCGCGCCGAGGCGCTCGACCACGTGCTGCTCTTCGGCCCGCCGGGCCTCGGCAAGACCACGCTCTCTCACATCATCGCGGCCGAGCTCGGCGTGAACCTGCGCCAGACCTCGGGCCCGGTGCTCGAGAAGCCCAAGGATCTGGCGGCGCTCCTCACCAACCTCGAGCGCAACGACGTGCTCTTCATCGACGAGATTCACCGCCTCTCGCCGGTGGTCGAGGAAATCCTCTACCCGGCGCTGGAGGACTACCAGATCGACATCATGATCGGCGAGGGCCCGGCGGCGCGCAGCATCAAGCTCGACCTGCAGCCCTTCACTCTGGTCGGCGCCACCACGCGCGCCGGCATGCTGACCAATCCGCTGCGCGATCGCTTCGGCATCGTCGCGCGGCTGGAGTTCTACACGGCCGAGGAACTGGCGCGCATCGTGCGCCGCAGCGCCGGTTTGCTGGCCGTGCCGATGGACGAGGCCGGCGGCCTCGAGATCGCACGCCGCTCGCGCGGCACGCCGCGCATCGCCAACCGCCTGCTGCGCCGCGTGCGCGATTATGCGCAGGTCAAGGGCGACGGGCGCATCACCGAAGACCTGGCCCACAAGGCGCTGGCCATGCTCGATGTCGACCCGCAGGGCTTCGACCTGATGGACCGCAAGCTGCTGGAGGCGGTCATCCACCGCTTCGACGGCGGCCCGGTCGGGCTGGACAACATCGCGGCCAGCATCGGCGAGGAGGCCGGCACCATCGAGGACGTGATCGAGCCCTACCTGATCCAGCAGGGCTACCTGCAGCGCACGCCGCGCGGGCGCATCGCCACGCTGGCCGCGTACCGGCATCTGGGCGTCGCGGCGCCGCAGCGCGACGGCGACATGTTCGGCAACTGAGGGTCTTTTTTCATGCATACGCACGATCTCAGCGGGTGGCAGCACGAACACCGATTCCAGGGCGACAGCCATGCCGCCGAACGCAGCACGCGGCTCGTGATGTGGATCACGGCCGCCGCCATGCTGCTGGAAATCGGCGCCGGCTGGTGGTTCAACTCGATGGCGCTCTTGGCCGACGGCTGGCACATGAGTTCGCACGCCGTGGCCATCGGGCTCAGCGCCTTCGCCTATGCGGCGGCGCGGCGCTATGCCGGCGACCGGCGCTTCGCCTTCGGTACCTGGAAGATCGAAGTGCTGGGTGGCTTTGCGAGCGCGCTGTTCCTGCTCGGCGTCGCGGTGCTGATGGTGGTGGGTTCGCTCGAGCGGCTGTGGTCGCCCGTTGCGATCCACTACAAGGAAGCGATCGTCGTGGCCGTGCTGGGGCTGCTGGTCAACCTGCTTTGCGCGCGGCTGCTCGGTGGTGCGCATCACCACCACGACCACGCCCATCACGACCACGCGCACGATCACGGCCATGACCTGAACCTGCGCTCCGCCTACCTGCACGTCGTGGCCGACGCCGCGACCTCGGTGCTCGCCATCGTCGCGCTCGCCGGCGGCTGGCTCTACGGCTGGGCCTGGCTCGATCCGCTGATGGGCATCGTCGGTGCCGTGCTGGTCGCGAGCTGGGCGCGGGGATTGCTTGTCGAAACCGGCAAGGTGCTGCTCGACCGCGAGATGGACCATCCGGTGGTCGATGAGATCCGCGAGGGCGTGGAGCAGGGCTTGGCGGATTCGGAAACGCGCGTGGCCGATCTGCACGTGTGGCGCGTCGGCCAGGGCGCCTATGCGTGCGCATTGAGCGTTGTCACGCATTCGTCAACACTGACGCCCGATGACGTTCGTGCGACCTTTTCGATGCACGAAGAAATCAGGCACTCGACCATCGAGATTCACCGCTGCGCGGCCGGATGACAGCGCCGCCGTGGCGCATTTGCACTGTCATTGAAGCTTCACCGCGCCGCCACGGCGCCGTCATCCGCGCTGGCGACGATGACGACCCATGCAACGCGATGACGCTTTTCTTAGTGCATGGCGCAACACGGCCGACCTGTCCTCCTCCGCGGAAGACGAGGAAGTCACGCGTCCTCCCCAACGCTATCGCACCCTCTGGATTTCCGACCTGCACCTGGGCACGCCCGGCTGCCAGGCGAAGGCGCTGCTCGACTTCCTGAAGCACACCGAGTGCGAGACCCTGTTCCTGGTCGGCGACATCATCGACGGCTGGCAGCTGCGCCGCCACTGGTACTGGCCGCAGCCGCACAACGATGTGATCCAGAAGCTGCTGCGCAAGGCGCGCAAGGGCACGCGCGTGATCTTCATTCCGGGCAACCACGACGAGTTCGCGCGCAAGTACCTGCATCACAACTTCGGCGGCATCGACGTGGCCGACGAATGGATCCACGAGACGGCTGACGGCCGCAAGCTCTGGATCATGCACGGCGACCTGTTCGATGGCGTGATCCAGTGCGCGAAGTGGCTGGCCCACGTGGGAGACTCGCTCTACGAGTTCACGCTCAAGCTGAACCGGTATCTCAACTCGCTGCGTGCGCGCCTGGGGTTGCCTTACTGGTCGCTGTCCAAGTACCTGAAGCAGAAGGTCAAGCGCGCGGTCAGCTATGTCGGCGATTTCGAGAACGCGGTGGCGCGCGAGGCCCGCAAGCGCGGCGTGCAGGGCGTGGTCTGCGGGCACATCCACCATGCCGAGCTGCGCGACATCGATGGCATCCTCTACGCCAACGACGGCGACTGGGTCGAGAGCCTCACGGCGCTGGCCGAGCATGCCGACGGCAGGCTCGAAATCCTGCACTGGGCAGAGCACATGCCGGTCGCGACCCGGGCCGGGCGGGCCGCTTCCCGGCGCGAGCCGGCGCACGCATGACGCGCGCGCCATCGACTTCCTCGCGCCACCCGGCCCAGCGAACCGTCGACCTCGTCTACTTCGACGCCGGCGGCGGGCACCGTGCCTCCGCGTTGGCGCTCGAGGCGGCCATCCAGCGCGAGGGCTTGCCCTGGGCCGTGCGCCTGGTCAATCTGCGCGAAGTGCTGGATCCGAAGGACAGCTTTCGCAAGCTAACCGGCATGGACCCGGAGGACGTCTACAACAAGCGGCTCGCGCGCGGCTGGACGATCGGGCTGGCGCACGAGCTCAAGGTGCTGCAGGCCGTGATTCGCTGGGCCAAGCCGAAGCTGGTGCGCCCGCTGCAGCAGCACTGGCTGGCGACCGAGCCGGACATGGTGGTGTCGTTGATTCCGAACTTCAACCGGCCGCTCTACGAGTCGGTCGCCTCGGCGCTGCCGGGCGTGCCCTACGTGACGGTGCTGACCGATCTGGCCGATCACCCGCCGCACTTCTGGATCGAGAAAGGGCAGGACCAGCATTTCGTCTGCGGCTCGGAACGCGCCGTGCAGCAGGCACGTGAAGCGGGCTACCCGGATGATCGCATCCATGCGACCTCGGGAATGATGATCCGTTCGGCCTTCTACGAGACAGAGTCCGTCGATCGGGCTGCCGAGCGCCGCCGCCTGGGGCTGGACCCCGATCGCCCAACCGGCCTGGTGCTCTTCGGCGGGCAAGGCTCCAAGGCCATGCTCGGCATCGCGAAGCGCCTGCCCGATACCCAGCTCATCCTGGCATGCGGCCACAACGAAGCGCTCGCCAAAGCCTTGCGCGCACAACCGGCGCGCGCGCCGCGGCTGGTGCTGGGTTTCACGCCCGACGTCGCCCGCTACATGCAACTGGCCGACTTCTTCATCGGCAAGCCCGGCCCGGGCAGTGTCAGCGAGGCGGTGCAACTGCATCTGCCGGTGATCGTGGTGTGCAACAGCTGGACCTTGCCGCAGGAGCGCTACAACGCCCAATGGGTGCGCGAGCATGGGGTAGGCCTGGTATGCGCGAGCTATGCCAAGGTGCCCGGCGCGGTGGACGAACTGGTCCCCGATCTGGAGAACTACCGCACCGCGACCCACAAGATGCACAACCGCGCAGTGTTCGAGCTGCCGGGAATCCTGCAGGGCATCCTGACACGCGCCGAAGCACCCGCCGGCGGTGAAGAATCGATCTCGGGGCTGGCGCTCGGCGCTCAGTGACCGAGCAGGCGCCGGAGCGCCTCGACCACCGCCGCACCCAATGCCACGGCGCACGCGAAGCCGGCCCACGTCGGCACGCGGCGAACCGGCTCGTGCGTCAGATGCGCCCGGTTGAGCGGCGCAAGGGAGGAGTAGTCGGACTCGTCCTCTGGCTCGTCTGGAGCATCATTGCCACGGAGTTTCATGTAGCACATTATGGCTACAGGCGAGTGCGATGTACGTGAGAAAAGTAGTACTTGTCGCTGACTTTTTGTGCTGAACACTAGAGCTTTGGTTTTCAAAAACAGTTAGGCTCACGGTCGTCGAAGCCAGCCATCAGGCTGGACGGCGAAACCGAGGGAATTGACTGTGAAGACATCGTGGGTTGCGGTCGCCGGCCTGGCGACGCTGGTGCTGTGCATGACGGGCTGCAAGGGCAGCGGTGCGCCCGCTGCGCAGCCTCAGGACAGCAATGGCAATGCTTCCGCCTCGCCGTCCTCGTCCGCCTCGGCTGATGCTGGCGCGACGCGGCGGCAGAACGACAAGACCTCCGAATTCCTCAGCGCTTGGCGCCCCAAGAACTAGGGGCGCCTCTACTCGCGCGATGCCAGCCGATCGCGCACCGCGGTCACGTGGTCGCCCACCTTGGACAGCGCGTCCTGCAGCTCGGTCTCGCTGCAGCGAAGCTGCTGGCACCAGTACTGCAGCTCGACGGGGTCGAGGGCATTGACCCGGCCGGGGTCCAGCGGCTTGAAATGACTCAGATCGTCGGGCATGGCGACTCCTCGTAGGCGATGTGCGGCCTGACTTTTTAGGCTCGCGCGCGGCGCTTGGCAAGGCAATGAAAAAAGCCCGCTACCGATGCGATAGCGGGCTTTTCGTGGCAGGTTTGGTGGCTCTTCACGGACTCGAACCGCGGACCTGTGGATTATGATTCCATCGCTCTAACCGACTGAGCTAAAGAGCCGAGCCCGAGATTATAGCCGGCTCTACGGCCTTCAGCCGGCCTTCGGGAGTTTCGCCAGTTCCTCCGTCACCAGCCGCACGATCAGCCGGTCCAGCGTCTGCACCGAATAGTTGCTCACGTCGTGCACCGTCTCGCGGCCGGGCCCGCTGGCGGGGTTGCTTGCCTCCCTGTAGGTCAGGAATACGAAGCGGCCACCGGTGTACTGCGCGATCTGGCGCTGCACGTACTCCCCCTGCTTGTCGAGCCCGCTCGCGCCCACGCTGAACACCTTGATGCCCTTGCCGAGCGCGGCCATCATGTCGTCGTCGTATTGCGGACCGCCGTAGTCGAGGTGCGGCGGCGCGTCGGCCAGCAGCACCACCAGGCGGGTCGCGCCGGTGCCGCGCCAGCTCAGCCGGTGCACGGTCTCGTGCAGCGCCTCGTTCATCGCCTCGGGGTAGTCGCCCCCGGCGGCGGCCTGCAGCGCATCGAGCACCGTCTGGAAAGCGCCCAGGTCGTTGGTGAAGTCGTGCCGGCGCACGAGGAAGGCGTCGCCGCGGTCGCGGTAGGCCACCAGCCCGAAGCAGGTGTCGGGCCGGCTCGGCAGTTGCGCCACCTCGTTGGCGATGGTGCGCAGCGTGCTCTTGAGCTTGCCGATCTCGTCGCCCATCGAACCGGTGGCATCGATCAGGAAGACCAGGTCCAGGGGCGCGCGCTGCGGGACAGCGGCCGTATTCAGCACCAGATCGACCGCGCTTTTCTGCCCGCGGCGCAGGAAGGTCGTGCCCTGCTGGCCGTACTTGCGCACAGCCACTTCGTACACCTGGCTGCCCGAGGGATCGAAGGCGTTGGGATGCAGCCAGGCGCGGCCGGCCGCGTCGGTGCGGGCCCACATGGCGGCGCCGTTCGCGGCCTGCACCGCGACCTCGGCATCGGGCACGGCCATGCCGCGTGCGTTGCGCACCTGTAGCAGGTAGCGCTCGCTCACATCGCGCTCGCGATGCGCCACCTGGGTGCGCTGGCGGAACTGAAGGTAGGCCGAGAAGTCGGCGTTGTCGTCGACCATGCCGGCGCTGACCACCTGCTGTTGCGGCCGGGGGCGTTGAATGGGTTGCGCGCTGGGCGCCGGCGGTGCAAAGCGCGGCGCCTCGGCTTCGGCGACCAGTGCCTCCCTGGCTGCGCCGGCAGCGGGAGCCGCAGGCGCCGGCATGGCGACCGCGGCATCGGATGCCGCCTCGCCCGGCGCGCTACGCTTCGACTTGGCTTCGCGACTCAGAGATGGGCGGGCCTCGCCGTAAACGGCGGGCGCCTCATCGCGCCGTGCGTCCTGCCCCGTGCGGCCCGGCGTCTCGTAGGTCTGCACCGGCCTCGCGCAATGGGTGGCCGAGGGCGCCTCGAAATTCGGTACCGTGCGCGTGACCACGTTCCCCGGCCACTGCGGCGAAGGGAAGTTCGCGGGTTCGGGCTGCGGCGCCGGCGTGGGCCAGCGCGCGGCGCCGGGCGCGAGTTCGGTGGCGCTGCAGGCGCTCAAGAGAAGCTGGGCGCACAGCAGTGCGACGAGCGGGCGTCGAAGGAGGGAAAGGCGGGTGGTCATCAGCAGCTCCGGGTTGTGGATGCAGGCTGATACGGCGGGGCGGCGTCGGTCGGGTTAAGTCCCGACGATATTTTTTGAGGGGGTGCTAACCCCGAACGGCGGCGCAGTCCGTAGAACGTGAGGTGAAAATCTGCCGATGCTTGCCCCCTCTGTTGCGAACGCCGCCCTCCACGACGCCATGCCGGACGATCAGCTGATGCTCGCCTACGCAGGCGGCGACGCAAGCGCCTTCGACACGCTCTATGCCCGCCACGAAAGCGCGCTGTTCCGCTTCGTCCGGCGCCTGCTCGGCGTGCGGCTCGCGGCCGAAGTCGACGAGGTGTTCCAGGACACCTGGATGCGCATCATCGCGGCGCGTGAGAGCTTCTCGCCGCAGGGCGCGACTTGGCGCACCTGGGCCTTCACGATCGCGCACAACCTGGCGATGGACCGGCTGCGCCTGAGCGGCCGCGAGGTGTCCTTCTATGCCCACGACGAAGACGGCGACGGGCTCGAGGCCGCGCAGCTGTTCAGCCGCGGCCTGCTGAGCGATGGCGGCACGGCTTCCGCTGCCGCGCACCCATCGGCCGAAGAGCTCGCGTTCTGGCGCGCCGCTGGCCGCCGCCTGCTGGCCTGCCTCGACGAGTTGCCGGACGACCAGCGCGCCGCCTTCCTGCTGCACCACGAAGACGGCTTCACGGTGGAAGCGCTGGCCGACACGCTCGGCGTCGGCTTCGAGACCGTTCGCAGCCGGCTGCGCTATGGCTTGAAGAAGCTGCGCGGGTGCATGGAGCGCTATCTGTCGGTGCTGGAGCTTCGGGCATGAGCACGGACAACGATCTTCAAGACGACGCCCTGCGGCGCGCGTTGGCGCATGCACCGGACCACACTTCGGTGCCCCATTGGCGGCTGCGCAAGGCGATCCTGGAGCGGGCGCACGACGCCGTAGCGCCGGCTTCCATCACGCACGCGCGGGAGCCGCAGGCGCGGCCGTGGTGGCAACGCCTGGTGGGCTTGGGCGGCGGCTCGCGCATGCCATGGAACGCGGCTTTCGCCACCGTGCTGGTCGCGACGCTGGTGACCGTGCTCTGGCAGCGCGAGCCGGTGCCGGGCGCGCGGCCCGACGGGGAGGCGAGGGTCGCTGCGCAGGCGCCGCGCGTCGAGGCACCTGCCGCGCCTGCTGTGCCCGCTCCGCCGGCTTCGACCGAGCCTGCGCCGCCGACCGAATCGGCTTCCGTTCCGTCATCGGCACCGCCTGCACCTGTGCTGGAGGCACCGGCAGCACCCGCGCCGCCGCCGGCACTGGCGCGCCCTCAGGCCGATGAAGCCGAGTCCAAGAAGAAGGAAACACCCCAAGCACCTGCTGCGCAGTCCGCACCGCCTGCCCCGGCCGCGCCCGTCGTGCCGGCCGAACCTTCGGCTGACGCGGCGGCACGTCCCGCGCCGCGGGATTCCCTCGCCGCCCGAGCCCGTCGCGAAGAAGAAGCCGCGGCCAAACAGGCCTTTGCGCCTCCGGCGAGCCCGCCGGCCGGGCTCGTCGCACCGGGCGATGCGGCCGGTGCCGCACGCGCGGCACGCCCTGCGTCTCCGACTGTGCGAACCGAGGCGACGGAGCCGCCCACCTTCGCGGCGCTTTCGCAATGGAATCGCATCACGATCGCACAGCGCGGCGGCGCAAGCCGCAGCCTGTCGCGCGCCGAAGCGCTCGATCTCAATGCGCTGCTGGGATCGGCCGCCATCACGGCGGTCGGCGGACAGCCGTTGGTGTCCACGCCTGAATGGCGCATCTCGCTCGAACGCAACGGCGAGGTGCTGGCGGTGTTCGAAGTCGCGCGCGGCCAGGTGCGCTGGCGCGAAGGCCGTGCGCTGCCGGCCACCGGCGCGCCGTCGGCGCCGGCGCTGGCCGCCTTGAACGAGGCCCTGCGCAACGCGGTGCAGGCGCCGGAGGCCGCAGCGCAACCCGAGGCCGGGCCGCCGCCGGCAGCGCCGCGCTAAGGCCGCCTTACTGGTGCTTGAACGCGGCCTTGCGCTTGTTCACGAAGGCGTCCATGCCTTCCTTCTGGTCGGCAGTGGCGAAGAGCGCGTGGAACAGGCGGCGCTCGAACATCACGCCGTCCGCGAGGCTGCTCTCGAAGGCGCGGTTGACCGACTCCTTGGCCGCCATCACCGCGACCTGCGAGAAGTCGGCGATCACCAGCGCGGCGCCCAGCGCCTCGTCCATGAGCTTGTCGTAGGGCACGACGCGGCTCACCAGCCCGGAGCGCTCGGCCTCGGCGGCGTCCATCATGCGGCCGGTCAGGGCCATGTCCATCGCCTTGGCCTTGCCCACAGCGCGCGGCAGGCGCTGCGTGCCGCCGGCGCCCGGGATCACGCCGAGCTTGATCTCGGGCTGGCCGAACTTCGCGTTGTCGGCCGCGATGATGAAGTCGCACATCATCGCGAGCTCGCAGCCGCCGCCGAGCGCGAAGCCGCTCACGGCCGCGATCACCGGCTTGCGCACGCTGCGGATGGTTTCCCAGTTGCGCGTGATGTAGTCGCCCTTGTAGACGTCGGTGAAGCTGTAAGTGGCCATGGCGCCGATGTCGGCGCCCGCGGCGAAGGCACGCTCGCTGCCGGTGACGATGATGCAGCCGATCGCCTCGTCGGCGTCGAAGGCCTTGAGCGCATTGCCGAGCTCGGTCATCAGCGCATCGTTGAGCGCGTTCAGCGCCTTGGGGCGGTTCAGCGTCACGATGCCGACCTTGCCGGCCTCGGTGCGGACTTCGATGTTCTCGTAGCTCATGCGGGTCTCCTTGAAACGAACAGAGGGGAAGGTCTTACTGCGGATCGAGCCAGCGCGTCAATTTGGCCGGGTCCTGCGCGGCGAGGCGCCAGGTCGTCACGTCGCCAGGCAGCGTGAGCGGCAGGCGCAGCAGCCGCCGGTCGCGCGCGACGAGTGCCGTGATCTTCTTCAGCGGCCCGAGATAAAGCGCCAAGTCATCGAGCTTGCCGAGCCGCCAGCCCTGCGCCTTGTGGCCCTTGGAGGCGCCGAGCTCGATGCCGATCCATTCGTCGTTGGCCGAGAAGCCGGCCTGCTCGGCCGCGCCGCCGCGCAGCACCATCTTGACTTGCACGCTGCCGTTCGCCTCGGCCACGCGCAGGCCGAGTTCCTGCGCCCGCTGCGCAGGGTCTTCGAGCGCGACGACGCCGTGGCTGCGCAGCAGATCGGCCAGGGGCAGTTCCTCGGTCGAGTGGACCCAGCTCGCGATCTCCTCGACGAAGGAGCGCCCACCAACGGCTTCGAGCGCGGCGGCGAAGGCGGCTTCGTCGATCGGTCCGCCGCTGCTTTTCTTCCACAAGAGCCGCATCACCTCGTCGAGCGAGCCCTTGCCTTCGGCGCGCAGCGTGAGGTCGAAGCACAGCGCCACCAGCGCGCCCTTGGTGTAGTAGCTGATCGTGGTGTTGGCCGTCTGCTCGTCTTGCCGGTAGTACTTGATCCAGGCATCGAAGCTCGCGTCGGCCACCGACTGCACCAGCCGGCCCGGCGCCTGCAGCACTTGGTTGATGGTCTTGTTGACGAGGCGCAGGTAGCCGGTGTCGTCGATGCGGCCGGCGCGGCGCAGCAGCAGGTCGTCGTAGTAGCTGGTGAAGCCCTCGAACAGCCACAGCAGGTGGGTGTAGTTCTCCTGTCCGTAGTCGTAGCGCGCGAACTCGGCGGGTCGCAGGCGCTTCACGTTCCAGGTGTGGAAGTACTCGTGGCTGATCAGCCCGAGCAGCGTGGTGTAGCCCTCGGGCTGTTTCTTGACGGCGAGCTGGGGCAGGTCGCGGCGGGTGCAGATCAGCGCCGTCGAGTGCCGGTGCTCGAGGCCGCCGTAGCCGTCATCCACCGCGTTGAGCATGAAGACGTAGCGGTCATGCGGCGGCTTGGACCCGCCGCGCTTGCCGACCTTGTCGCCGTGCCAGAAGCGCATCTGCGTCTCGCAGATGGCACGCGTGTCGGCGATCAGCCGTTCGCCGTCGAAAGAAGCGGGCGCGCCTGCGATCACGAAGCGATGCGGCACGCCGCAGGCCTCGAACTCGGCGCTCCAGAACATGCCCATCTCGACCGGGCTGTCGGCCAGCTCGTCATAGTCGGCGGCGAGGTAGCTGCCGAAGCCCCGGCGGTCGACCTTGGCGGGCTTCAGCGCCGTCGCGCACGACCAGCGCTCGCCCGGCGCCAAGAGCGGCGGCGCCAGCACCTCGATCGCGTGCGGCCCATCGGTCTGGCCTTCGACGCGAAGGCACAGGCTGGTTCCGTTGAAGAAGCCGCGGTCGCGATCGAGCCACGCGGTGCGCACCGAGTTGTCGTAGGCGCAGACCTGGTAGCGCAGCACCAGGGGCTTGCCCGGCGCGCAATCGATCTGCCAGCTGTGCTTGTCGAGTTGCTGCGGGGCCCGCTTGCGCCGACCCTGCGATGCCTGCAACTGCTGCAGGTTCTTCGCGAATTCGCGCACCAGGTAGCTGCCCGGAATCCAGACCGGCAATGCGACGCGCTGCTGCGCGGCAGGCCGCTCGATGGTCAGCGTGACGGCGAACAGGTGCGCGTTGCGGTCCGCGCATTCGACGCGGTAGTGGATGGCCGGCGCCGCCATCAGTTGGCAGCGGCGAGTTGTTTTTCGACCTGTTCGGCCGGGATCGCGCCCGGCGCGCGCGTGCCGTTGCTAAAGATCAGCGTGGGCGTGCCGGTGATGTTGTATTTCTGGCCGAACTCGCGGTTGCGGTTGAGCGCGCTGGTGTCGCATTCGGCGGTCTCGGGCGCGACGCCGCGCACCATCCAGTCGGTCCAGGCACGGGCCTTGTCCTTGGCGCACCAGATGTTGCGCGACTTCACGACCGAGTCCGGCCCCAGCACCGGATAGAGAAAGAGATGGATGGTCACGTTGTCGACCTTGGTCAGGTCGCGCTCGAACTGCTTGCAGTAGCCGCAGTTCGGATCCTCGAACACCGCCAGCTTGCGCTTGCCGTTGCCGCGCACGATCTTGAAGGCATCCTTCACGGGCAGTTTGTCGAAAGCGACCTCGCTGAGTTTCTCGACCCGCTCTTCGGTGAGGTTGCGGCGCGCCTTCACGTCGATCAGGTTGCCCTGCAACAGGTAGTTGCCCTGCTCGTCGGTGTAGTAGATCTCGAAGCCGTTGATGCGCACCTCGTAGAGGCCGGGCATCGGCGACTTGGTGATCTCGTCGATCTTCGCGAACTGCGGAATGCGCGCAGCGAGGTTCTGGCGGATCTCGGCCTCGCCGGCGCTGGCGCTCAGGGTGCTGACCAGAGTCAGCGCGGCAAAAAGGGCAGGAGCGAATTTCATGGTGTTGTTTCTTCCGGCGGAATTCAGTGCAGGCCCATGGCCTGCTTCGCGATCCAGTTCTTGACGAGCCGCGTGCGGTCGAAGCCGCGCATGCCCCAGTTGCGAAGCGCCGGCAACGGATCGGCGCTGTGCGCGAAGAGTTGCTGCAGGCCGTCGGTGGCCAGGCTCATGGAGAGCACGTCGGTGCGGCGGGCCCGCTCGTAGCGGCGCAGCAGCCGGGCATCGCCCACGCTGCGCCAGTAGTCGCGGTCCTTGATCACGTTGGCCAACGCTGCGGCATCGGCCAGACCCAGGTTCAAGCCCTGGCCTGCAAGCGGATGCACCGTATGCGCGGCATCGCCCGCGAGCGCCCAGGAACTGCCGTCGGTGAACTGGCCGGTCCAGCGGTCGGCGATGGCGCGCTGCAGCGGCCAGGCCGCGCGCTCGCTGGTGAGCCGCAGCGCACCGAGCGCACCGTGGCTGGCGTCGTGCAGCGCGGTGTTGAACTCGTCGGCCGTCTGTGCCAGCAGGGCCGGCGCGCGCAGCTGGTCGACCGACCACACCAGCGCGAGCTGCCTGTCGCCGAGCGGCAGCAGCGCGAACACTTCGCCCTTGTCGTTGAACCATTGGCGCGCGGCGCCGTCGTGCGGCTCTTCGGCCTGGAGCCGCGCCGCGATCGCGTGTTGCGGATAGCGCGTCACTTCGTAGCGCACGCCCAATGTTTCGCGCGTGGCGCTGATGCGGCCTTCGCAGACCACCGTCAGCGGCGCCGGCACGGGCTCGGCGACGATCTCGATGCGCGGCTGGAAGCGCACCGCGTCGCTCAACTGCTGCTCGAGCGCGGGGACATCGACGATCCAGGCCAGCGCCTCGACCTTCTGCCGCGCGGCATGGAACTGCACGCGGCCGCCTTCGTCGCCGTAGACCAGCATCTCGCGCACCGGCGTGGCATGCGCCGCATCGGGCCAGCCACGCAGCGATTCGAGCAGCGCCTTCGAGGCCGCATTGAGCGCGTAGGCGCGCACATCCTGCCCCGCGGGGGCCGCGGCCGGCGCCACCAGCGCCACGCGAACGCGTTCGCGCGCCAAAAGCAGCGCGAGCGTGCGGCCGACGATGCCGGCGCCGCGAATGCAAACCTCGGGTGGAAGAGCCATCGGGGCATTGTAGGAGCCTGCCTTTCCCGGCGGGCGTCGTGCGGGACAATCACCGGCTTCAGCCCAAGGACCTTCACGTGACTGCCTCCGACTTCGACCTCCAAGCCACCATCGCCCGCCTGTTCGTCTACCCGATCAAGTCCTGCGCCGGCGTCGAGCTCCCCGAGGCGCTGCTGATCGAGACCGGCCTGGAGTTCGACCGCGCCTGGATGGTGGTCGACGAGAACGGCGAGTTCGTCACCCAGCGCCAGCTGCCGCGCATGGCGCTGATCCGGCCGCAGATGAAGCATTCCGAGATGGTGCTGCGCGCACCCGGCATGCTGGCGCTGCACATCGCCTTCGACCGCGTCGAAGCGCCGGTGCGCGTGCGCGTGTGGAAGGACGAGGTGCCGGCCTACGACATGGGCGACATCGCGGCCCAATGGTTCAGCGACTTCCTCTCGCAGCCGGGCCGGCCGCAGAAGCTGCGCTTGGTGCGCTTCGATCCCGAGCACCAGCGGCTGTCGAGCCTCCAATGGACCGGCGATATCGAGGCACCCAACCAGTTCGCCGACGGCTATCCGCTGCTGGTGGTCAGCGAGGGCTCGCTGGCCGAGCTCAACGCGCGGCTGGCCGCGGCCGGCCACGGCGCCGTCGGGATCGAGCGCTTCCGCCCCAACGTCGTGCTCGCCGGCATCGAGGCGCACGACGAGGACCGCGTCGACACGCTGTACATCGCGACCGCCGAGGGCGAGGCGCAACTTCGGCCGGTGAAGCCCTGCTCGCGCTGCTCGATCCCCGACATCGACCCGGCCACGGCCGAAAGCAGCCCCGAAGTGGGCGACATGCTGCGGACCTACCGCGCCGACGCCCGCGTCGACGGCGCCATCACCTTCGGCATGAATGCGATCGTGCTGCAGGGCGTGGAGCACATGCTGAAGCGCGGCCAGACGGTAGTCGCAAACCTGCGCTTCGACTGAAGCGAGGCCGGGCGCCTAAAATCCCCGGTTCCCCAAAGCATTCTGAAAGCCCCGCCATGAGTCTCCAGTGCGGCATCGTCGGCCTGCCCAACGTCGGCAAGTCCACCCTTTTCAACGCGCTGACCAAGGCAGGCATCGCGGCCGAGAACTATCCTTTCTGCACCATCGAGCCGAACGTCGGCGTGGTCGAAGTGCCCGATCCGCGGCTCGCCCAGTTGAGCGAGATCGTGAAGCCCGAGCGCATCGTGCCGGCCATCGTCGAGTTCGTCGACATCGCGGGCTTGGTGGCCGGCGCCAGCAAGGGCGAAGGCCTGGGCAACCAGTTCCTCGCGCACATCCGCGAAACCGACGCCATCGTCAATGTGGTGCGCTGCTTCGAGGACGACAACGTGATCCACGTTGCGGGCAAGGTCGACCCCATCTCCGACATCGAGGTGATCCAGACCGAGCTGTGCCTGGCCGACCTGGCCACGGTCGAGAAGGCGCTGCACCGCCACACCAAGACCGCGCGCTCGGGCGACAAGGAGGCGATCAAGCTGGTCGCGCTGCTGGAGAAATGCCAGGCCGCGCTGAACGAGAACAAGCCGGTGCGCGCGATCGAGTTCAGCAAGGAAGACAAGCCCTTGATCAAGCAGTTCTCGCTGATCACCGCCAAGCCCGCGATGTTCGTCGGCAACGTGGCCGAGGACGGCTTCGAGAACAACCCCTTCCTCGACCGGCTGCGCGAATACGCCGCCGCGCAGAACGCGCCCGTGGTCGCCATCTGCGCCAAGATCGAAGCCGAGCTGGCCGACATGGACGAGGAAGACAAGAAGATGTTCCTTGCCGAGATCGGCCAGGAAGAGCCGGGCCTCAATCGCCTGATCCGCGCGGCTTACACGCTGCTGGGCCTGCAGACCTACTTCACCGCCGGCGTGAAGGAAGTGCGCGCGTGGACCATCCACGTCGGCGACACCGGCCCGCAGGCGGCCGGCGTGATCCACACCGATTTCGAGAAGGGCTACATCCGCGCCCAGACCATCGCCTTCAACGACTTCATCGCCTTCAAGGGCGAGCAGGGGTCGAAGGATGCCGGGAAGATGCGGGCGGAAGGCAAGGAGTACGTGGTCAAGGACGGGGATGTGATGAACTTCCTGTTCAGCTCCTGACCCGTTCGCACTTCAGCTCGCCATGATCACAGTCCACCACCTCAACAACTCCCGTTCGCAACGCGTACTCTGGCTGCTCGAAGAACTCGAGCTCCCCTACGAGATCGTTCACTATCAGCGCGATCCCAAGACCATGCTCGCGCCGCCCACCTTGCGCGCGGTGCATCCGCTGGGCAAGTCGCCGGTGGTGACGACCGACGAAGGCCTCACGCTCGCGGAGTCGGGTGCGGTCGTCGAGACGCTGATTGAGCGCTACGGCAATGGCCGCCTCGCGCCGGCGGCGGGCACGACCGAAGCGCTGCGCTACCGCTACTGGCTGCACTACGCCGAAGGCTCGGCGATGCCGCCGCTCCTGCTGAAGCTGATGTTCGACCAGATCGAGAAGGCGAAGATGCCCTTCTTCGCCAAGCCGATCGCGAAGGCGATCGCGGGCAAGGCCAAGGCCGCCTTCATCATGCCGAACATCAAGAGCCATCTGGATTTCATGGAAGGCGAACTCGGCAAGAGCAAATGGTTTGCCGGCAATGCGTTTTCGGGCGCCGACATCCAGATGAGTTTTCCGGTGGAAGCCGCGTTGGCGCGCGGCGGGCTCGATGCGTCGCGGCCCAAGCTCATGGCTTATCTGGAGCGCATCCATACGCGGCCGGCCTACATGCGCGCGCTCGAGCGTGGCGGGCCGTACGGGCTCTTGACCTGATGGCGTGGCCGCCTCAATTTGGCCAGATGTAGAGAAGGGCAATCGTCATCGTGACATAGCGCGCGAACTTGCCGATCGCCATGTAGATCACGCAAGGCCAGAACGAGAGCCGGAGCCAGCCCGCGACCGCGCAGAGCGGATCGCCGACGATCGGCAGCCAGGCCAGCAGACAAGCCTTGGGCCCCAGGTGTTCCAGCCAGCCGAGCACACGCAGATGGTGCTTGGAGTGCGAATACTTGTCGGCCACCTTGTGTGCGCCGTAGCCGATCCACCAGTCCACGATGCCGCCCAAGGTGTTGCCGATCGTCGCGACGCCGACCGCGGACCAGAACATTTCGGGATTGAGCTTGAGCAGTCCGAACAGCACCGGCTCGGAGCCGACCGGCAACAGGGTCGCCGACACGAAGGCAGCAACGAAGAGGGTGCTGAGCCCGAATTGCGGCAGCGCAAGAAGCGCAAAGAGTGAGTCGAGCCAGGCTTGCATGTGCGCCGGAGTATAGAAAGGCGCGGTGTTATGCAGCGTCGGCGTATACGCTGTCCGCGTGCGCGATGAAACTCGATGAAATCGCAAATCGTTTCAGCGCCTCTCGCTTCGCGCCGCTACAATCGTGCCTCATTTTTCAGCAGCCAGGCGCGTGCCAACTTTCCCTCCATGACCCTGCAGATCGGCAACATCGCGCTGGAAAACCGGCTGTTCGTTGCGCCCATGGCGGGCGTCACCGACCGGCCCTTCCGCATGCTGTGCCGCGAACTCGGTGCGGGCTACGCGGTGAGCGAGATGGTCACTTCGCGCAAGGAGCTGTGGGGTTCGCTCAAGACCTCGCGCCGCGCGAACCACGATGGCGAACCGGGCCCCATTGCGGTGCAGATCGCCGGCACCGATGCAGCCATGATGGCCGAGGCGGCGCAATACAACATCGAGCGCGGCGCCCAGATCATCGACATCAATATGGGCTGCCCGGCCAAGAAGGTCTGCAACAAGTGGGCCGGGTCGGCGCTGATGCGCGACGAGCCGCTGGCGCTCGAGATCGTCGAGGCGGTGGTCCGTGCTGCGATGCCGCACAAGGTCCCGGTCACGCTCAAGATGCGCACCGGCTGGAGCGAAGACCATCGCAACGCGGTGGCGCTGGCGCGCCGCTTCGAAGCGGCCGGCGTGCAGATGCTCACGGTGCACGGCCGCACGCGCGAGCAGGGCTACAAGGGCCAGGCCGAATACGACACCATTGCGGCCGTCAAGGCGGCCGTGCGCGTGCCGGTGGTCGCCAACGGCGACGTCGACTCGCCCGAGAAAGCGCGTGAAGTGTTCGCACTCACTGGCGCCGACGCCGTGATGGTGGGCCGTGCCGCGCAGGGACGGCCGTGGATCTTTCGCGAGATCGCGCACTTCCTCGCGACCGGAACGCAGCTCGCGCCGCCGCTCGTGGCCGAGGTGCGCCGCCTCATGCTCGACCATCTGCAGCAGCACTACGCGCTCTATGGCGACTACAGCGGTGTTCGCACCGCGCGCAAACACATCGGCTGGTACGTCCGCACGCTGCCCGGCGGCGAGGAATTCAGGGGCCGGATGAACACCATCGAGGACTGCGACGCGCAACTCGCCGCGGTGGCCGATTTTTTCGACACGCTGGCCGCACGGATGGATCGCATTCCGGTCGCCGATGACGCGCAAGCGCAAAGGGATGAGCAGGCAGCCGAAGTGCCTGCATGAATTGAAGAACAGAAGAAGAGAAGAGGGCCATGAGCAAGAAACATATCGAAGACTGCGTGCGCAACAGTCTGGACAGTTATTTCCGTGACCTGCGCGGCACCGAACCCGACGGCATGTACGAGATGCTGGTGCGCGTGGTGGAGAAACCCTTGCTCGACGTCGTGATGACGCGGGCCGAAGGCAACCAGTCCAAGGCCGCGCAGTGGTTGGGCCTGAATCGCAATACGCTTCGAAAAAAGCTGGTCGAACACAAACTCCTGAAGTAGTCCTTGATGAATGCACTGATTTCCGTTTCCGACAAGACCGGCATCCTCGAATTCGCGCAGGCGCTCCACGCGCTGGACATCCGCCTGTTCTCGACCGGCGGCACCGCCAAGCTGCTGGCCGATGCCGGCCTGCCGGTGACCGAAGTGGCCGAGCTCACCGGCTTTCCCGAGATGCTCGACGGCCGCGTGAAGACGCTGCATCCCAAGGTGCATGGCGGCCTGCTGGCGCGGCGCGACGTGCCGGCGCACATGGCGGCGCTGAAGGCGCACGGCATCGACACCATCGACCTGCTGGTGGTCAACCTCTATCCCTTCGAAGCCACGGTGGCCAAGCCCGGCTGCACCTTGGAGGACGCGATCGAGAACATCGACATCGGCGGCCCGGCCATGGTGCGCAGCGCGGCGAAGAACTGGAAGGACGTCGGCGTGCTGACCGACGCGGCGCAATACCCGCAGGCACTGGCCGAGCTCAAGGCCGACGGCAAGCTCAGCGACAAGACCAGGTTCGCCTTCTCCGTCGCCGCCTTCAACCGCATCAGTCAGTACGACGGCGCGATCAGCGACTACCTCTCGGGCATTCAGGGCGACGGCAGCCATGCGCTCTTCCCTGCGCAGAGCAACGGCCGCTTCATCAAGCTGCAGGACCTGCGCTACGGCGAGAACCCGCACCAGCAGGCCGCGTTCTACCGCGACCTGTACCCCGCGCCCGGTTCGCTGGTCACGGCCAAGCAGCTGCAGGGCAAGGAGCTCAGCTACAACAACATCGCCGATGCCGATGCCGCCTGGGAGTGCGTGAAGAGCTTCGACACGCCGGCATGCGTGATCGTCAAGCATGCCAACCCGTGCGGCGTTGCCGTGGGCAAGGATGCACACGAGGCTTACGCCAAGGCCTTCAAGACGGATCCGACCTCGGCCTTCGGCGGCATCATCGCCTTCAACCGGCCGGTGGACCGTGCCGCGGCCGAAGCTGTGAGCAAGCAGTTCGTCGAAGTGCTGATGGCGCCGGGCTATGCGCCGGAGGCGCTCGAGGTGTTCAAGAGCAAGGTCAATGTGCGCATCCTGGAGATCGCGCTGCCGCCGGGCGGCACCAGCGACTGGGACAACGGCCGCAACGCGGTGGACGTGAAGCGCATCGGTTCTGGCCTCCTGATGCAGACCGCCGACAACCGCGAGCTCTCGATCGACGAGCTCAAGGTGGTGAGCAAGAAGCAACCCACGCCGCAGCAGCTGCAGGATCTTCTGTTCGCATGGAAGGTCGCGAAGTTCGTCAAGAGCAACGCGATCGTGTTCTGCGCCGACGGCATGACCATGGGTGTCGGCGCCGGCCAGATGAGCCGGCTCGATTCGGCGCGCATCGCGAGCATCAAGGCGCAGCACGCGGGCTTGTCGCTGCAAGGCACGGCGGTCGCGAGCGACGCCTTCTTTCCGTTCCGAGACGGGCTCGACGTGGTGGTCGATGCCGGCGCGAGTTGCGTGATCCAGCCCGGCGGCTCGATGCGCGATCAGGAGGTGATCGATGCCGCGGACGAACGCGGCGTGGTCATGGTGCTGTCAGGCGTGCGCCATTTCAGGCACTAGAGGGCCTGTTAGCAGGCCCTAGCAGGCTGCTGAAATACCTCATTCGAAAGTCCCCCGTCAGTGAGCCTGGGGCGTTGTCTTTGCAGACCCACGAAACCCCCTGCGATGCGCGGCCCTGACACATTCACCGAAGGTTTGTTCACCATGAGACGGCTGGACGACTTCGTTCCCGCCGACCATCCGCTGCGCCGCATCCGGGTGATGGTCAATGAGGCGCTGTCCAAGATGGACGAGTTGTTCTCTCGGATGTACGAGGCCGACATCAAGGGCGGCCGCCCGAGCATCGCGCCGGAGAAGCTGCTGCGGGCGATGCTGTTGCAGATCCTGTTCAGCATCCGCTCGGAGCGCCAGCTCATGGAGCAGACGCAATACAACATGCTGTTTCGTTGGTTCATCGGCTTGGCGATGGACGACGCGGTGTGGGTGCCGACGGTGTTCAGCAAGAACCGCCAGCGCCTGATCGAGCACGATGCGGTGGTCGCCTTCTTCAACGAAGTGCTGGAGACGGCCGAGAACAAGGATTGGTTGTCGGGTGAGCACTTCAGCGTCGATGGCACGCTGATCCAGGCCTGGGCCGGACACAAGAGCTTCGTTCGCAAGGACGGTGACGACGATGGCGGCAGTGGCGGGGACTTCAAGGGGCAGCGACGCAGCAACGAAACGCACGAGTCGAAGAGCGATCCCGATTCGAGGCTGTACCGCAAGGGCAAGACTGCCAGCGAGTTGCGCTACATGGGGCACACACTCACCGACAACCGTCACGGCCTGGTCGTCAACGCCATGGTCACGCAGGCCGACGGCTTTGCCGAACGTGAAGCGGCCAAGGCCATGATCAGGGACGCACGCCAAGCCACCGCGAGTCCGGATACCGAGGTCACGCTGGGCGCCGACAAGGGCTATGACGCGGCCGAGTTCATCGAGGCGCTGCATCGCATGAAGGTCACGCCGCATGTGGCACAGAACAAATCGGGGCGTCGCTCGGCGGTGGCCGACGAGATCGCCCAGAGCGAGGGCTATGCGATCTCGCAGCGCAAGCGAAAGCTCATCGAGCAGGGCTTCGGCTGGGCCAAGTTCGTCGGCCCCATCCGGCAGGTGATGGTTCGCGGCATCAAGAAGGTCGACCAGTTGTTCGTGCTGACGATGGCCGCCTACAACCTCGTGCGCATGCGGACCTTGGCACAAGTCCGTCCGTTGGCCTCGTAGCGGGTCAACGAGAGCCGAAAACGGGCCCTCGAAGCGGGAAAACGGCGACGGCAGCGAGCCTGGAGCGTCGAAATCACCCAATCGCCTTCTTCAGTGCGCAGGATGCCTTGGGCGCGCTTGGTACTTCAGCAGCCTGCTAGGCTCCGAAGCGGTACTTGAGCTGGAAGCTCATCGCGCCGTAGAGGCGGTTCCTGATGTTGGGAACGATGGCGATGTTGAGCCCCCAGTTCTTGCCTTCGATGGCCGCGGGCGGGATCAGCGCCGGAAACCAACCGCCGTTGTTGGACCGCGGGTAGCCGTCGAAGGCGCCGACCACGGCGCCGAACTTCACGCCATGGAACTCGAAGGGCATGACGTATAGCCCGACGTAACGCGAGCGCTCGCGGTCGCTGTTGCGGAACAGGCCGGCGGTGAGCGAGTAGGTCTCGTCGAGCGGCCATTCGATGCCGAGGCCGGGTTGCCGTCCGCCGGCCCCTTGTCGCGGTCGAAGTGATGGGAGTAGAAGCCGGCGTTGAATCAGGCCTTGCCGATATCGGCCTGCGCGAAGGCCAGGCCGGGCGCGAGGACCAGCCAGGGCAGCAAGCTGCGGAGTCTCATGCGCGCAGCGTCTTGAAGATTTGGCGCGCCGCCTCGACGGTTGCGGCAATGTCTTCGTCGCTGTGGGCCGCGCTCACGAAGCCGGCCTCGTACAGCGCCGGCGCTATGTAGACGCCGCGTTCGAGCAGGCCGTGGAACAGGGCATTGAATTTCGTGTTGTCGGTGGTCATGACCGTGCCGTAGTTCTGCGGCAGCGCATCAAGCAGGAAGAAGCCGAACATGCCGCCTTCGCTGTCGGCGCTGAAGGCGATGCCTTCCGCCGCGGCGGCCGACTTCAGCCCGTCGACCAGCGTACGGGTCTTGTGTGACAGCGCGTCGAAGAAGCCGGGCCTGGCCACTTCCTTCAATGTCGCGAGGCCGCAGGCCGTGGCCACCGGGTTGCCGGAGAGCGTGCCGGCCTGGTACACGGGCCCGAGCGGCGCGAGCTGCTCCATGATCGCGCGCGGCCCGCCGAAGGCCGCGAGCGGCATGCCGCCGCCGATCACCTTGCCCAGCACCGTGAGGTCGGGCGTGATGCCCAGCACGCCCTGGGCGCCCTGCAGGCCGACGCGGAAGCCGGTCATGACCTCGTCGAACACCAGCAGCGCGCCGTGCTTCGTGCAGAGCTCGCGGCAGCGCTGGGCGAAGGCGGCGCTCGCGCGCACGAAGTTCATGTTGCCGGCGATCGCCTCGATCATCAGGCAGGCGATCTCGTGGCCATGCAGCGTGAAGGCTTCCTCGAGCTGCGCGAGGTTGTTGTATTCGAGGACCAGCGTGTGCTGCACCACCTCGGGCGGCACGCCGGCCGAGGTCGGGTTGCCGAAGGTCGCGAGGCCCGAGCCGGCCTTGACCAGCAGCGCATCGGCGTGACCGTGGTAGCAGCCTTCGAACTTGATGATGTACTTGCGCCCGGTCGCGCCGCGCGCCAGGCGCAGCGCGCTCATCGCGGCTTCGGTGCCGGAGCTCACGAGGCGCACCATCTCCATCGACGGCACGAGTGCCAGGATGGCTTCGGCGAGTTCGATCTCGCGCTCGGTCGGTGCGCCGAAGGAGAAGCCCTCTGTCACGGCGCGCTGTACCGCATCGACCACTGCGGGATGGCCGTGGCCCAGGATCATCGGTCCCCAGGAGCCGATGTAGTCGATGTAGCGCTGGTCCGCGGCATCCCAGAAGTAGGCGCCCTGCGCGCGCTTGACAAAGCGCGGCGTACCGCCGACGGCCCTGAAGGCGCGCACGGGCGAGTTGACCCCGCCTGGAATCACGGCGCGGGCGCGCTCGAAGAGGATGTCGTTCTTGTCGGTGGCGTGTGGCATCAGTGGCGAGTGTCGTGTGGAGGCAGGGCAAAGTCAGTGGGAGAGGCGGGATCGTCGTCGTTGTCTTCGTCGTCCTCGGGCTGGGCCCAGAACAGGCGGTCGGGCAGCACGTGGCCCATGCCGGGGCGGAAGCCGGCATCGAGACAGCGGTCCATGTAGCTCAGCGCTTCGGTGGTGGCCGCGACCAGGTCGGTGCCGCTGGCGAGCAGCGCGGCCAGCGCGGCGGAGAGCGTGTCGCCCGCGCCGGCGAACACGGCATCGAGGCGCTCGTACTTCTCGCTCGCTAGCACCGACTGCGGCGATGCCAGCACGTTGTCGATGAACTGATCGGGTAGGACCAGCCCGGTCACCAGCGTGTAGGGCACGCCGACTTCGCCGGCCGCCTTGGCGATGTCGCGCGCGGTGGGCGGGCGCTCGCCGGCCCAGTCCGGCAGCAGCCATCGCCACAACGTGCTGTGGTTGCCGACCAGCACGGTCGTCTGCGGCAGCACGAGCTCGCGAAACGCATCGAGATAGGCCTCGATCTGCGTGTCTTCCCACCAGGAGAGGTTGGGCATGTAGGCGACCACCGGCACTTCGGGATAGTCGGTCGCGGTCTCGGCCACGGTGCTGAGGTTCTCGGGCGAGCCGACGAAGCCCACCTTGATGAGCTGGACCTCCACGTCTTCGAGAATGGCACGCGCCTGTTCGGCGACGGCCTCCTCATCGAAGGTGAAGTGATCGAAAATTTCAGCGGTGTCGCGCGCGTAGGCGCCGGTCACGACCGGCAGCATGTGGGCGCCGACTGATGCCATGGCCAGGGCATCGCAGCCCAGGCCGCCGGCTCCGCTCGGATCGCTCGCGTTGAAGACCAGCACGCACGGCGGATTCAACTCGCTTTCGGCGGTTTCATCGTTCGGGGGGTCGGTAAGATCGCTCACTTTGCGGTCGTGCTCTGGTGGTAGTAGGAAAGTTGTCATACGCCACAGGGCTCACCAGATGGTGGCATATCTGAGACGCTTGTCACGGGTTTTGGTGATACGTTTAGATACGATCGTTGCATTCTATGAACAGGGACTTTAAGCTGCGATGAATACGAAAACCTGGATGTGCCTGATTTGCGGGTGGATCTACGACGAAGCGGTGGGAGTGCCAGAAGATGGTATTGCGCCCGGCACGGCATGGGCAGATGTTCCGATGAACTGGACCTGTCCCGAATGCGGGGCGCGCAAGGAAGACTTCGAAATGGTTGAAATCTGAAGCATGGCATAGGGCGTGCTTCTTTGCGTCCCTCGTCGAGGGCGTTGCGGTCATCGGGGTATTAAAGGAGCGTGCGAATGAGCGCGAACGGATCGGGTTACAAGGTGCTCGTCATCGACGACAGCAACACCATTCGGCGCAGCGCCGAGATCTTCCTCAAGCAGGGAGGCCACGAGGTCCTGCTGGCCGAAGACGGGTTCGACGCATTGTCGAAAGTCAATGATCACAAGCCGCACCTCATCTTCTGCGACATCCTCATGCCGCGCCTCGACGGTTATCAGACCTGCGCCATCATCAAGCGCAACGCCCATTTTTCCAATGTCCCGGTCGTGATGCTCTCCTCCAAGGATGGCGTGTTCGACAAGGCGCGCGGCCGCATGGTCGGCTCGCAGGACTATCTCACCAAACCCTTCACCAAAGACCAACTGCTCCAGGCTGTGCAGCAGTTCGGCATCGTTTCGCAGGAAGTGCAGTAATGGCTATTCGCAAGGTACTCGTGGTCGACGATTCCAAGACGGAATTGATCTTTCTCACCGAACTTCTTCAAAAGAACGGCTTTTCGGTGAAAACCGCCGAGAATGCCGAGGACGCGATGCGCCGGCTCGAGGAAGAGCAGCCCGACCTGATCCTCATGGACATTGTGATGCCGGGCCAGAACGGCTTCCAGCTCACGCGCGCGATCGCCCGCAATCCGCAATACGCATCGGTGCCGATCATCATGTGCACGAGCAAGAACCAGGAAACCGATCGCCTCTGGGGCATGCGCCAGGGTGCCCGCGACTACATCGTGAAGCCGGTCAATGCCGCCGAGCTGATGGCAAAGATCAGCGCGCTCGCCTGATCCGACAGTTCTCCGTACATGGCCAACCGCGACGCTCTCCGCGCATTCCAGTCCCGGCTTGCCAGCCGCCTGCAGGCGGCGCGCACCTCGGGCGTTTCCGCTTCGTGGCTCGCCGTGGAGGCGGGCGAGTCGAAGTACCTGTTTCCTCTCGGCCACGCCGGCGAGATTTTTCCGTGGACGCCCCCGCAGGCCGTGCCGTACACCGAGCCTTGGTTCCTGGGCGTTGCCAACCTGCGCGGCGGGCTGTACGGCATCGTGCAGCTTTCCACTTTCGCCTCGGGCTCGGCCGCTGCACCCGTGCAGAGCGAAGCGGCGCGCGCCCAATCACGCCTCGTTGCACTCAACGAGATGCTTGAAGTCAATTGCGCCTTGCTGATCGACCGGCTGGTCGGTCTGCGCGGCGTCGAAGCCTTCACCGAATCGCAGGCCCCGGATGGCGACGCCCCGGCCTGGCTGGGACATTCGTACACCGACGCCGCCGGCGGGCGCTGGCAGGAAATCAACCTGCAGGCGCTATCCCAGCAACCTCAATTTTTGAGCATCGGCGCCTGAGCGGAACGCTTGGCACCGATCACTACCTGAAGGACCGACCGTGAGCTCGATCGCCGACAAGTTCAAGAAATTCCTGCCTGCGGGCGACAACGGCACGCTGCGCGTCGACAGCGCTTCGACACTGTCGCTCGACAGCGTCGAAACGCTGCAGCCGCCCGAAGAAAAGACGGTGCGCATCCGACGCGATTCGGCGCCCGAGCCGAAGCCGGACGCGGTCCTCGCCATGGACGCCGCCAACGACCAGGCGCCGGCCGGCAGCCTCGATGAACCGGTGCAGGCCGAAACACAGGGTGCGGTTCCGCCGGGACCCGCGGGCGCGGTGCGCTCTCTGCGCTCGAACCCGGCGCGCCAGCAGCGCGTGCTCGCGATCGTGCTCGCGACCGTGGTGCTGTTGCTGCTGCTCGTCGCCGGCTCCGCCATCCTGCGCGCCGAACGGCTGGCGCAACAGGTCGCGGCCACCGGCCAGTCGCTGATGCAGTCGCAGCGTCTCGCCAAGTCGGTCTCGCAGGCGCTGGTGGGCAACGTTCCCGCCTTCGCGGAAGTCAAGGACAGCTCGGATGACCTCACGCGGCGCGTGCAGGGCCTGGCGAACGGCGACGATTCGCTCAAGCTGGAGCGCGTGGGCGGCCAGTACGACGCCGAGCTCGGCAAGATCACGCCGCTGGTCGAGCGCGCGGACAAGAGCGCCAAGGCCGTGCTGGCCCAGCAGCAGATCCTGACGCAGGTCGGTAACGCGCTGCGCGACATCAATCGCCAGTCTTCGGATCTGCTCGAAATGACCGAGACCGTGGCCTCGCTCAAGATGCAGCAGAACGCCAGCCTGCCGGAGATCTCGGCCGCCGGCCAGCTGGTGATGCTGACACAGCGCATCGGCAAGTCGGCCAACGAGTTCCTCACGGTCGAAGGCGTGAGCCCCGACGCCGTGTTCCTGCTCGGCAAGGACCTGAATACCTTCCAGGAAGTCACGCGCGGCCTGCTCGAGGGCAATGCCCAGCAGCGCCTGCCCGGCTCGCGCGATCCGCAGACGCGCCAGCAGCTCGAGGCCATCCTCAAGACCTACGAACAGACGCGCACGCAAGCCGGCGCCATTCTGGGCAACCTCCAGGGCCTGGTCGCCGCGCGCGAAGCGCAGGCCGCCATCCTGGCCGACAGCGAACCGCTGCGCACCTCGCTCGGCGACCTGCAGGACAAGCTCTCTGCCCGCACCGGCCTCGGCGCCGGCACGGTGGTGATGCTGTTCGTGCTGTCGCTGGCCGCGCTGGCGCTGGCCGGTGCGATCGGTTTCGTGCAGGTGCGCGAAGGCCGCGAACGTGCGCTGGCTGCCGAGCGCGAACGCCTCGCTGCCGAGCGCGCGAGCGAAGACGCGGGCCGCGTCAATGCCGCCAACCAGGCGGCCATTTTGCGGCTCATGAACGAACTGCAAACGGTGGCCGAAGGCGATCTGACGCAGGAAGCCACGGTGACCGAAGACATCACGGGCGCCATCGCCGACTCGGTGAACTACACGGTGGAAGAACTTCGCCTGCTGGTGGGCAACGTGCAGAACACGGCCACGCGTGTGGCGCAGACGACGTCGCAGGTGGAAAGCACCTCGACCGAGCTGCTCGCTGCCTCGACCGAACAGCTGCGCGAGATTCGCGAAACCGGCCAGTCGGTGCTGACGATGGCCGAGCGAATCAACGGCGTGTCCTCGCAAGCGCAAGAGTCGGCCACGGTGGCGCGCCAGTCGCTGGAAGCCGCTTCCTCCGGCCTGCAGGCCGTGCAGAACGCGATCGGCGGCATGAACTCGATCCGCGACCAGATCCAGGAAACCTCCAAGCGCATCAAGCGCCTCGGCGAATCCTCGCAGGAGATTGGTGAAATCACCGAGCTGATCTCGGACATTACCGAACAGACCAACGTGCTGGCGCTCAACGCCGCCATCCAGGCCGCGTCGGCCGGCGAGGCCGGCCGCGGCTTCTCGGTGGTGGCGGAAGAAGTGCAGCGACTGGCCGAACGCTCGGCGGACGCCACGCGTCAGATCTCGGCGCTGGTGAAGGCCATTCAGACCGACACGCAGGATGCGGTCGGCGCCATGGAGCGCTCCACGCAGGGTGTGGTGGAAGGGGCCAAGCTCTCCGACAACGCCGGTACCGCGCTGTCCGAGATCGACCGCGTGTCGCGCCGCCTCGCCGAGCTGATCGAGCAGATCTCGCAGTCCGCGTCCCGCGAGGCCGATTCGGCCAACGTCGTGGCAGCCAACATCCAGCACATTTTCGCCGTGACGGAGCAGACCGGCGAAGGTACGCGCACCACCGCGCAGCAGGTCCGCGAGCTCTCGCACATGGCCGAGGAACTGCGCCAGTCGGTGTCACGTTTCAAGATTGTCTGAACGCCGAGCGCAGAACGTGTCGATTCAAAGCCCTGCCACCGCCCCAGTAGCTGGCAACGCGCCAGCCACCGAAGATCTCGGGCCGCTGGCCTGGGTGCTCGGAGAAATCCAGAAGTCGCTCGACAACGTCAGTAAGACGCTGCGGCGCTTTGCCCGCGAGGCCGGCAGCGCCCCGGAGACCGACACCACGCCGCTGCGCTTGGCGCGGCAGCAGCTGCACCAAGCCGTCGGTGCGCTGCAGATGGTGGGCCATACGGCGCCGGCGCTGGTGCTGGGCGCGATGGAGTTCGCGGTCCAGAGCTTCATCACGGAGCCGGCGCGCTGCACCGAAGCCGCCGTCCACAAGATCGACCGCGCGGGCTTCGCCGCCACCGATTTCCTCAATGCGCTGCTGGCGGGCAAGACCGTGTCCTCGGTCGCGCTGTTCCCCCAGTACCGCGACGTGCTGGAACTGGTCGGCAACGAACGCGTCCACCCGGCCGACCTGTGGAGCATGAGCTGGCGCTGGGTCGAGATCAAGCCGGCGCCGACGCAGACCGCGCTGGTGTACGACCCGGCGGTCCGCTCCAAGCTCGACCGTGAAGTGCTCAAGATCGTCAAGAGCGGCGACGACCATGCCGCGCGGCGCCTTCAGGCCTTGTGCCTGGGCCTGGGGCGCGGCGCCTCGGTGCCGCGCGTCGCCAGTTTCTGGACCCTCGCGGCCGGCTTCTTCGAAGCCCTGGCGCTGTCGCTGATTCCGACCGATGCCCATGTGAAGCGCGCGGCCTCGCGCGTGCTGCTGCAGTACGCCACCCTGGCGCGCGGCGACAACACGGTGTCGGACCGCCTCGGCCAGGACCTGCTGTTCTTCTGCGCGCAAGCCGTGCCCGGCCCGCGCGACGAAGCCGCCACGCTGCGCGCGGTGCGCGTCGCCTGGGGCGTGGCCAACGAGCAGAAGGTCGACTACGCGATCGAACAATTCGGCCGCTTCGACCCGCTGGTACTCGCGCAGGCACGCAAGCGCATCGAGGCCGCCAAGGAAATGTGGTCGGCGCTCTCGGGCGGCGACGTTTCGCGCACGCGGCAGGTGGCCGACACCTTCGCCCAGCTCGGCGAATCGCTGCAGAAGCTGCATCCGCCGAGCCTGCCGATGGTGCAGGCCCTGAACAATGCAGTCGACGCCTCGCTGCGTTCGGGCAAGCCGCCGGCCACCGAGCTGGCGATGGAAGTCGCGACCTCGGTCCTCTATCTCGAAGCCGCCTTCGAAGATCTCGATCCGCACGACCGGCAATTGACGGCCCGCACGGTGCAACTGGCCGGCCGCATCGAACGCGTACGCGAAGGCGGCCGTTCGGAACCGCTCGAGCCGTGGATGGAGGAGCTCTATCGCCGCGTGAGCGACCGCCAGACCATGGGCACGGTGGTCGGCGAACTGCGCGCCCACCTGAGCGAACTCGAGAAGTCGCTCGACCAGTTCTTCCGCCGCCCGGCCGACAAGAGCGTGCTGCGTGCGGTACCGACCCAGCTGCTGCAGATGCGCGGCGTGTTCTCGGTGCTCGGCCTCGACCAGGCCGCGCAGACCGTGCAGCGTATGCGCGAGAACGTCGACCAACTGCTGGCCGAGGAAGCCGCCGCCACCGAAGCCAGCGATTTCGATGCGCTCGGCAACAACCTCGGCGCGCTGGGCTTCCTGATCGACATGCTCGGCTACCAGCCGGCGCTGGCCAAGCGCCTGTTCGTGTTCGACAGCGAAGCCGGCGAACTCAAGCCGCTGATGGGCCGCCAGGCCAACGACACCGCCGAGCCCGAAGCGACGGCGCCGGTTTCCTTTGCCTCCGCATCGGGACCCGTCTCGGTCACCGACACCGTGCTGAGCGTCGAGGAAGTCGATGCGCAGATCGCTGCCAAGCTCGCCGCGCTGGCCGGCCCGACCCGCAAGGCGCCTTCGCCGATCGAGGAATTCAGCAAGGCCACCGCGAGCTGGACCGCCAAGATCACCGGCCCCGCACCGCTGGAGGCCCTGCCCGACACCGAAGTGACGGAGCTCGAGGAAGACGATCTCCAGAACATCTTCCTCGACGAGGCCCGCGAGGTGTTGCATAACGGCCTGGCTGCCGTGTCAGCGCTCGGCGCGCAGCCGGACGACAACGGCGAGCTGACCGTGCTGCGGCGCGCCTTCCACACCCTCAAGGGCAGCTCGCGCATGGTCGGGCTGATGGATTTCGGCGAGGCTGCCTGGTCCTTTGAGCAGGTGCTCAACACCTGGCTGGCCGACCAGCGTCCGGCTACGCCCGAATTGCTTGCCGGCACCAAGCGCGCACTGACGGACTTCGCCAAGTGGGTCGAAGCCATCGCTGCCAACGAGCCGCACGGCTGGCAATCCGCACCCTTCCGCGGCGTGGCGGAAGCCTTGCGCACGGGTGAGCCGATCGCGCCGCCGGCGCGCGTGGCCGATGCCGAAGCCCTGGTGGCAGCGGCGCGCCACATCGCGGCCGAAGAAACGATGGCCGAGGCCAAGGCTGCGCCCGACGCGCAGCCCGAACCGCTGCCCCTGCCGGAACTGCCCGAGCTCGAACTCGACATGGCGCCGATGGCTTTCGAGGCGCCGAGCGAGGCCGTGCCGGAGCCGGTGCCTCCTTCCGCCACCACCTCCGCCGACGACTTCGCCTCGACCGATTTCCTCGATTTCGAAGTCAAGCCGGCCCCTGCGCTGGAAGAGCCCGTGCCGCCGGCCGAGCTCGAAGAAATCGACTTCCTCGAAACCGCGCACGTCTCGATCGAGCCGGCGCTGGCGCTGCCGGCCGAGCCCGTCTTCGAGGCTCCTGCCTCGATCCCGGCCCCAGTGGCGGAATCCGAGCCGACGCCGGAGCCGGCACAGGCGCTGCACGTCGAGCCTGAAGCCATGCCGGAGCCCGAAGCCCCGGCGGTCGCCGAGGAGGCGCTGGAAGAACTGCCGCAAGCGCTGCAAGCAGAACCCGAGGCGGTTGCGGCAAGCGCGGAGCCCGAAGCCGAGCCCGAGCGTCCGGCCGCACCGAGCGCCGACGACCAGGTCAAGGTGATCGGCCCGCTTCGCATCGGCATCGCGCTCTACAACGTCTATCTCAACGAAGCCGACGAATGGTCGCGCCAGCTGGCCATCGAGGTCGGCGAGTGGGCGCTCGAATCGCACGAACGCGTGTCGGACTCGACCATCGGGCTCGCCCATTCGCTCGCCGGCAGTTCCGCGACCGTGGGCTTCCAGGGCCTGTCGGACATGGCGCGCTCGATCGAGGCGGCGCTGCAGCATCTGCACATGCAGGGCCGCGGCACGCCGGCGCAGGGCGCCGTGCTGGTGACGGCGGCCGAAGAGTTGCGGCGCCTGCTGCACCAGTTCGCCGCCGGCTTCCTGCACGAGCCCGCCCAAGAAACCATGCGCGCGCTGCGCGATGTCGCCGCCTCGCCGATGCCGCTCGACATGGGCGAAGCGGCGATCGGGTCCGCAGCCTCGTTGCGCTTCGCCGTGGCCGATGTGGCGCTCGACGATTCCGAGGACGCGATCGACGTCACCGACGTGATCGACGTCGACCTGTTCCCGATCTTCGAGGAAGAGGCGGCCGAACTGCTGCCTCAGCTCGGCACGGCATTGCGCGAGTGGTCGCAGCATCTCGACGATCCGGCGCCCCGCGCCTCCACGCTGCGCACCTTGCACACGCTCAAGGGCAGTGCCCGGCTGGCCGGCGCCATGCGACTGGGCGAACGTGCCCACCGCATGGAATCCGAGATCGAGGCGATCAGCGCCGAGGGTGCGGACCGCCAGGCGATCGAGCACTTGCTGACCCGCTTCGACACGCTGCAGGTCACCTTCGACGGGCTGCGTGCCGCCGACGACGCCATCCAGACCGAGCTGGTGCAGCGGGTGGTCGCTGCCGCTCCGGCAGCGCCCGCCGTATCGGCCGCAGCAGAAGCGCGAGCCGACACGGCCGAGCCGAAGGCAGGCACGCCCGAGCCGGCACCCGTCGCCGAGGCCGATACAGCGCGCCGCGCGGTGGCGCTGCCCTCGCCGTCCGCGCTCACGCCGCTGCGCACCATCTCGAGCCAGGCAGTGCGCATTCGCACCCACCTGCTCGACCGCCTGGTGGCACAGGCCGGCGAGGTCATCATCACGCGCTCGCGGCTCGAGGCCGAACTGGGCCAGTTGCGCAGCTCGCTGGGCGACCTCACCGGCAACCTGGACCGCCTGCGCCAGCAGCTGCGCGACATCGAGGTCCAGGCCGAAAGCCAGATGCAATCGCGCCTGGCGCAGGCCAAGGACTCGCAGCAGGGCTTCGACCCGCTCGAGTTCGACCGCTTCACGCGCGTGCAGGAACTCACGCGCATGATGGCCGAGTCGGTCAACGACGTGGCGACCGTCCAGCGCACGCTCCAGAAGACCGTGCAGGCGACCGAAGACGACCTCAGCGCGCAGGCGCGCCAGACGCGCGAACTCCAGCGCGGGCTGCTGCGCACGCGCATGGTCGAGTTCGAAGGCATTTCCGAGCGTCTCTATCGCGTGGTGCGGCAGGCCTCCAAGGACACCGGCAAGCAGGTGCGCCTGGACATCGTCGGCGGCTCGATCGAGATGGACCGGGGCGTGCTGGACCGCATGACGCCCGCCTTCGAGCATCTGCTGCGCAACTGCGTCGCGCACGGCATCGAGGACGTGGCGGCGCGCGAGAAGGCCGGCAAGGATGCCAGCGGCCTGATCGTCATCGACCTGCACCACGAGGGCAACGACGTCTCGGTGAGCTTCCGCGACGACGGCGCGGGCCTCAACCACAAGCGCATCGTCGAGCGCGCGCAGTCCCTGGGTCTGATCGCCCAAGGCCAGAAGCTCAGCGAAGACGAGGCCGCCGAACTGATCTTCCAGCCCGGCTTCTCGACAGCCGAGCAGGTGTCGGAGCTGGCCGGCCGTGGTATCGGCATGGACGTGGTGCGCGCGCAGATCGCGGCGCTCGGCGGCCGCATCGAAACCCAGAGCAAGCCGGGCGAGGGCACCAGCTTCAAGCTCGTGCTGCCGCTGACCACCGCCGTGACCCACGTGGTCATGCTGCGCACCGGCGCCACCTCGATCGGCGTGCCGTCCAACCTGGTGGAACTGGTTCAGCGCGCCAGCGGCTCCGAACTCGAAACCGCGTACCTCAACCAGCGCTATGCCTTCGCCGGCGAGCAGGTGCCTTTCTTCTGGGCCGGCGCATTGCTGCAGTCCTCGGCGCGCAGCGACCGCGCAATCGGCAAGACCAACACCATCGTCATGGTGCGCAGCGCGCAGCAGCGCGTGGCGCTGCACGTGGACGAAGTGCTGGGCAACCAGGAAGTCGTGGTCAAGAACCTCGGGCCGCAGCTCTCGCGGCTGCCGGGCATGGCTGGCATCTCGGTGCTGGCTTCCGGTGCGGTGGCGATGATCTACAACCCCGTCGCGCTGGCCGCGGTGCATGGCGAGAAAGCGCGCCAGCTTCAGGCCAAGGGCGCAGCGGCGGCGTCGTCGTCGCAGGGCGTGCGCAGCGCAGAACCCGCGCTGCCCCAGCCGGCGCCGCAGATTCCGCTGGTGCTGGTGGTCGACGACTCGATCACGGTGCGGCGCGTCACGCAGCGCTTGCTGCAGCGCGAAGGCTACCGCGTGTCGCTGGCGGCCGACGGCCTGCAGGCGCTCGAACGCCTGCAGCAGGAACGGCCGGCCGTGGTGCTGTCCGACATCGAGATGCCGCGCATGGACGGCTTCGACCTCGCGCGCAACATCCGCGCCGACGAGTCGCTGGCCGGCCTGCCGATCATCATGATCACCTCGCGCATCGCCGAGAAGCACCGCGATCACGCGCGTGCGCTGGGCGTCAACCACTACCTCGGCAAGCCCTACTCCGAAGAAGAGCTGCTGCGGCTGGTGCGCAGCTACACCAGCGCCGAGGTGCCGGTGGCGATGGCGGCTTGAGCCGGATGGGGCAGGGCCCTCAGGCGCTGCCCTTTCTCTTGTCGAGCGCCTGGCGCACCACCCCATAGCGCAGCAGCGTCCGCTCCCGCGCTTCGGCGTGGTCGACGATCGGCTTCGGATAGTTCTCGCCCAGCTTCACCCCGGCCGCTTCCAGCTCCAGCGGCTTGGCGGTCCATGGCGCGTGGATCGCCGCGTTGGGCAGCTTCGCGAGCTGCGGCAGGTAGCGGCGGATGAACTTGCCTTCGGGGTCGAAGCGCTCGCTTTGCGTCACGGGATTGAAGATCCGGAAGTAGGGCTGCGCATCGCAGCCGCTGGAGCTCGCCCACTGCCAGCCGCCGTTGTTCGACGACAGCTCGAAGTCGTTGAGGTGCAGCGCGAAGTAGCGCTCGCCGCGCCGCCAGTCCAGCCCGAGGTCCTTGCACAGAAAGCTGGCCGCCACCATGCGCAGCCGGTTGTGCATGTAGCCGCTCTGGTTGATCTGCGCCATCGCGGCGTCGACCAGCGGGTAGCCGGTCTGGCCCTGGCACCAGGCGTCGAACAGCAGGTCGGCGTGCTTGCCGTGATGCCACTGGATCTTGTCGTACTCCGGCCTGAAGCTGCGCGACTCGCCGCCCTCGGCCACATGCGGATGGTGGGCCAGGATCTGGAAATAGAAGTCGCGCCAGATCAGCTCGCCGAGCCAGGTCGCGGCGCCCGCGCCGCCCTGCTGCGAGAGCTGGTGCGCCATGCCCGCGAGCTGCCGGATCGAGACCGTGCCGAAGCGCAGGTGGACGCCCAGGTAGCTGGGGCCGCGCACCGCGGGGTAGTCGCGCGCCGTGTCGTAGCGGTCGATGCGCTGGAAGAAGTCGCCCACCAGTGCGGCGGCGCCCTGGCTGCCGGTCGGGATGTCGAGCTCGGCCAGATTGCTGGGCTCGAAGCCGATCTCCGCCAGTGTCGGCACCGGCGCGCCGAATTTCTCCGGCGCGGGCGCGAGCGCATCGGCGTAGCCGCGCGCGGGGTAGGGCTTCAGATAGAAGGCATCGACCTTGGCCAGCCAGGCGCGCCTGTAGGGCGTGAATACCGTGTAAGGCTGGCCGGTCTGGGTCAGCAGCTCGTCGCGTTCGAAGACGGCCTGGTCCTTGTGGGTGTGGAAGGCGATGCCGGCATTGGCGAGCGCGCCGAAAACCTTGGCGTCGCGCGCGAGGGCGTTGGGCTCGTCGTCGCGGTTCGCGAACACGGCCTGCACATCCAGCGCGCGCGCCAGCGGCGCGATTTCGTCCTCGGCCACCGCGTGGCGCACGATCAGCCCGCCGCCCAGCGCGCGCAGCTCGGCATCGAGCTCGACCAGCGATTCGCGGATGAATTCCACGCGCCGGTCCACGCGCGGCAGCGCATCGAGGATCGCGCGGTCGAAGACAAACACGCAGACCACTTGCCGGCAATTGCGCAGCGCGTGGTAGAGCGCCGCGTTGTCGTCCACCCGGAGGTCGCGGCGGAACCACATCAGGCCCTTGGGATAGCTTTTGTCGACGGCCAGTAAAATCGGCGGCATGGCCTCCGATTCTGCCCCGATGAACCTCACGCATCACTTCCTGATTGCGATGCCGGGGCTGGAAGACAAGGCCTTCAGCCGCAGCGTGGTCTACCTCTGCGAACACAGCGAGCGCGGCGCGCTCGGCCTGGTGATCAACAAGCCCAGCGACATCAATCTCAAGGTGCTGTTCGAGAAGATCGAGCTTCACCTCTCGCGCCCCGAGCTCGGCAGCGCGCCCGTGTTCCAGGGCGGCCCGGTGCAGACCGAGCGCGGCTTCGTGCTGCATGAGCCGGTGTTCTCCGATGCCGAGAGGCCCAACGAATCCGTCTACGCCTCGACCATGACCATTCCCGGCGGGCTGGAGATGACCACTTCCAAGGACGTGCTGGAGGCCCTGGCCACCGGCGCCGGCCCGCGCAAGGTGCTGGTCTCGCTCGGCTACGCGGCCTGGGGCGAGGGCCAGCTCGAATCCGAACTGGCCGAGAACAGCTGGCTCACGGTGGTTGCCGACCCGGCGGTGATCTTCGACACGCCGATCGAGCAGCGCTACGACCGGGCCCTGTCGCTGCTGGGCCTCGAGGCCTGGACGCTGTCGCCCGACGCGGGGCATGCGTGAGGGTTTTGGCGATGCCTGACAGCGCTGCCCCTCCTGCTTCCGTTCCCTCCCATTTCCAAAGCTTCCTGGCCTTCGACTTCGGGCAGAAGCGCACCGGTGTCGCGAGCGGCAACCGGCTGTTGAAGAGCGCCACGCCGCAAGCCACCATCAAGGCCGAGGGCGACGCACGCTTTGCCCAGGTCGAAGCCCGCATCCGCGAGTGGCAGCCCGACGCTCTGGTGGTCGGCGTTCCCTACCACCCCGACGGCGCGCCGCACGACAACACCCGGGCCGCCCAGCGCTTCGCCCGCCAGCTGAGAGGCCGCTTCGGGCTGCCCGTCTACGAGGTCGACGAGCGCTACAGCACAACCGAGGCGCTGGCCTCGGGTGCGCGCGATGCCGATGCCGCGTCGGCCTGCATCATTCTTGAACAGTTCCTGAGGAGCCTTCCGTGAACTCCATTCCCGACGCCGAAGCGCTCTACCTCGAGCTGCTGCGCGGCGTGAAATCCCTGATGCGGCCCGACACCCGCCCGGTCGGCATCACCTCCGGCGGTGCCTGGCTGGTCGAGCGGCTGCAGAAGGACTTGGGGCTGCCGGGCGCGCCCGGCACCATCTCCTCGGCCATGCACCGCGACGACTTCGCGCGCAGGGGCCTGGCCGCGAGCGCGCAGACCCATCTGCCCTTCGACGTCAATGGCGCCGACGTGCTGCTGCTCGACGACGTGCTCTACACCGGCCGCACCCTGCGCGCGGTGCTCAACGAGCTGTTCGACTTCGGCCGGCCAGCCTGCGTGCGGCTGGCGGTGCTGGTCGACCGCGGCGGGCGCGAGCTGCCGGTGGCGGCCGACTTCGCCGCGGCCAAGCTCGAGCTACCCGCCGAGCAATCGCTCGCCCTCGCGCATGACGACAAAGGCGTATTCAGCTTCAAAGTGGAAAAAGCCTGATGCTCTATAAACGCAACCCCCAACTCAACAAGAACGGCGAGCTGATCCACCTGCTCTCGATCGAGGGTCTGCCGAAGGACATCGTCACCCACATCCTCGACACCGCCGCCAACTTCACCAGCGTGAGCGACCGCGAGGTGAAGAAGGTGCCGCTACTGCGCGGCAAGAGCGTGTTCAACCTCTTCTTCGAGAACTCGACGCGCACCCGCACCACCTTCGAGATCGCGGCCAAGCGGCTGTCGGCCGACGTCATCAACCTCGACATCGCGCGCTCGTCGGCGACCAAAGGCGAATCGCTGCTCGACACCATCGCCAACCTGAGCGCGATGGCGGCCGACCTGTTCGTGGTGCGCCACAGCGAATCGGGTGCGCCCTACCTGATCGCGCAACATGTCGCCCCGCACGTGCACGTGGTGAATGCCGGCGACGGCCGCCACGCGCACCCGACGCAGGGGCTGCTCGACATGTACACGATCCGCCACTACAAGAAGGACTTTTCCAACCTCACGGTGGCGATCGTCGGCGACGTGCTGCACTCGCGCGTGGCGCGCTCCGACATCCACGGCCTCACCACGCTGGGCTGCGCCGAGGTGCGCGTGGTCGGCCCCAAGACGCTGGTGCCGGGCGATATGGCGCAGATGGGCGTGCGCGTGTGCCACACGCTCGAGGAAGGCATCAAGGACTGCGACGTGATCATCATGCTGCGGCTGCAGAACGAGCGCATGAGCGGCGCGCTGCTGCCTTCGTCGCAGGAATTCTTCAAGACCTACGGCCTCACGCCCGAGAAGCTGCAGCTCGCCAAGCCCGATGCGATCGTGATGCATCCGGGGCCGATCAACCGCGGCGTCGAGATCGACTCGGCCGTGGTCGACGGCCGGCAGAGCGTGATCCTGCCGCAGGTCACATTCGGCATCGCGGTGCGCATGGCCGTGATGAGCATCGTCGCCGGAAACGAAGCATGAAAATCCTGATCACCAATGGGCGCGTCATCGATCCTGCGTCGGGCATCGACCGCCAGGCCGACGTGGCCATCGCCGACGGCAAGGTGCTCGCCATCGGCAGCACACCCGCCGACTTCCGCGCCGACCGCACGCTCGATGCCCAGGGCTGCCTCGTCGTGCCCGGCCTGGTCGACCTGGCCGCGCGGCTGCGCGAACCCGGCTACGAGCACGAAGGCATGCTCGAAAGCGAGATGGCCGCGGCGGTGGCCGGCGGCGTCACCAGCCTGGTCTGCCCGCCCGACACCGACCCCGTGCTCGACGAGCCCGGCCTGGTCGAGATGCTCAAGTTCCGCGCCGAGAAGATGCAGAGCGCGCGCCTGTTCCCGCTCGGCGCGCTCACGCGCGGCCTCGCCGGTGAAGTGCTCACCGAAATGGCCGAGCTCACCGAGGCCGGTTGCATCGGCTTCGGCCAGGCCGACATCCCGCTGGGTAACACGCAGGTGCTGCAGCGCGCGTTGCTCTACGCCAGCACCTTCGGCTACACCGTGTGGCTGCGCCCGCAGGACCGCGACCTGGGCAAGGGCGTGGCCGCCAGCGGCCCGCTCGCCACGCGGCTCGGCTTGGCCGGCGTGCCGGTCGCGGCCGAAACGATCGCGATCTTCACCATCGTCGAACTCATGCGCAGCACCGGCGCGCGTGTGCACCTGTGCCGCCTGTCGAGCGCGGCCGGCGTGGCCCTGGTGCGCGCCGCCAAGGCCGAAGGCCTGCCGCTCAGCTGCGACGTCAGCATCAACTCGCTGCACCTGGCCGACACCGACATCGGCTACTTCGACAGCCGCGCGCGGCTCAACCCGCCGCTGCGCCAGCAGCGCGACCGCGATGCGCTTTCCGCCGGGCTGGCCGACGGCACCATCGACGCGCTGGTGTCCGACCACACGCCGGTGGAGGCCGATGCCAAGACCCTGCCTTTCGCCGAAAGCGAGCCGGGCGCGACGGGGCTCGAACTGCTGCTGCCGCTGGCCTTGCAATGGGGCGAGCAGAGCGGCGCCGGACTGGCGCGCGCGATCGAGGTCGTGAGCGCGGCGCCGGCAAAGCTGATCGGCGTCGAGGAAGCGGGCCGGCTGTCGCCGGGCCTGGCCGCCGACCTCTGCGTCGTCGATCCCGCGCTCGAATGGCAGGTACGGCCCGAGGCGCTGCGCAGCCAGGGCAAGCACACGCCCTTCGGCGGCTACGCGCTGCGCGGGCAGGCGCGCTTCACGCTGGTGGGCGGACGGCTGGTCCACGGCTGACCGGGGGAACACCGCGCGATGCAGGCCCTGTCCGCCTTCCTGAAGCTGGTGCGCGCCCTGGCTCACGCGCATGTCGGCTGGTGGACCATCCGCAGCCAATTCCACAAGCTCTCGCCCGCGGAGCGCGAGCAGCGCGTGCAGCAGTGGGCCGAGCGCATGCTGACCCTGATGGGCATCCGCCTCGTGGTGCAGGGCACGCCGCCGACCCACGGGCCGGTGCTGATGGTGAGCAACCACCTCTCGTGGCTCGACATCCTCGCCATCCACGCGGCGCGCCACGTGCGTTTCGTCTCCAAGGCGAACGTGCAGTACTGGCCGCTGATCGGCACGCTGTCGAACGGTGCCGGCTCTCTGTATATCGAGCGCGAACGCCGCCGCGATGCGCTGCGCGTGGTGCACCACATGACCGAGGCGCTGAAGAACGGCGACCTGATCGCGGTGTTCCCCGAGGGCACCACCAGCGACGGCAGCAGCGTGCTGCCCTTCCACGCCAACCTGCTGCAGGCCGCCATCTCCTCGGGCGCGCCGGTGCAGCCCATCGCGCTGCGTTTTGCCGATGCCGCCACCGGCGAAACCAGCCAGGCGCCGCGCTACATCGACGACGACAACCTGGCCAGCTCGCTGTGGCAGGTGCTGAAGGCGCCGCCGCTGCTGGCGATCGTGCGCTTCGGCGAGCCCCAGCCTGCCTGGGGCCGCGATCGCCGCGCCTGGGCGCTTTCGCTGCATGCCGACGTGCAGGCGCTGCGCCGCCAGACGCACTGAGCAGCCAGCAAAAAAACAGCGCCCCGTTGGGCGCTGTGCAACGGCGCCGTAGCGCCGGGAGGAGGAACTGAATGTGCAAGCAGGTTAGCCGTCGCCTCCCTCCCGCCCTGCCGGAGAAGGCAATGCGCGCACGTGGGCGTTGGCCTACAGGGCGCTACATCACCGTGGCGTGCGGATGCAGCGGATGGGCCAGCGTGTCGGCGATCAGGCGCAGCGCGTGGTCGCACGCCTCCCGCGACATCGGCCCGCCGAGGCAGATGCGCACCGCCTCCGGCGGGGTGCCGTCGGTGGAGAAGGCCGCGCTGGCGACCACGCCGACGTTCTGCGTGCGCAGGTAGGAAGCGAACTCGACCGGGCTCCAGGCGGAGGAAAGCGGCAGCCACAGATGGAAGCCCTCGCTCTGCGCGGCGATGCCGTGCGCGCCCAGGTGCCGGCTGGCCAGGGCCTGCCGGACGGTGGACTCGGCGCGGATGGCCTGCAGCATGGCGTCGGCCGTGCCGTCTTCCACCCACAGCGTGGTCAGCGCGTTCGTGATGGGCGATGACATCACGGTGGTCGCGCGCATCGCGCCGGCCAGCCGCTGCGACTGCCGCGCGCCGGGGGAGCGCACGTAGGCGCTGCGCAGGCCCGCGCCCAGGGTCTTCGAGAAGCCGGTGATGTAGTAGGTCAGTTCCGGCGCCAGGGTGGCGATGGCGGGCGGCACCTGCCGCGGCAGCATCGCGTAGGCGTCGTCCTCGATGATCGGAATGGCGTAGCGCAGCGCGATGTCGGCCAGCGCCTCGCGGCGTGCGCGCGACATGGTGGCCGTGGTCGGGTTGTTGAGCGTGGGGTTGCAGTACAGCGCCTTCGGTCGCAGCGTCTTGCAGGCATGCTCGAAGGACTCGCCCATCGGCCCCTCCTCGTCGAGCGGCAGGGCATGCAGCTGGATGCCGAGCTGGGTCGCGATCGCCTTCACGCCGGGGTAGGTCAGCGCTTCCACGCAGATCAGCTCGCCCGGTCGCGCGAGCTGCGAGAACAGCGCGGTGAGCACGCTGTGGATGCCGGGGCACACGAGGATCTGGTCCAGCCGGCAATCGGGAACGCGGGGCCGGATCCACTGCATGCCGGCTTCGCGGTCGCGCGCCGTGCCGCCGAAGTCCTGATAGCGCAGCAGTTCGTACATGCCGGCTTCGGCCATGACGCGGCCGGCGCTCTCGCTCATTCGTTCCAGCAGCGCCGCATCCTGCGGCTCGGGCGGCAGGTTCATCGTCATTTCGGCGCCGCCACCGCCGCGCAGTGGAAGGCTCGGGCTGCCGCCGCGGATGAAGGTGCCGGTGCCCGAGCGCGAATCGATCAGCCCGCGCTTGCGCGCCTCTGCATAGCCGCGTGCAACGGTCGTGTAGTTGAGATGCAGATCGGCCGCCAGGTCGCGCAGCGTGGGCAGCTTGTCGCGCGCGATCAGGCGGCCGGTGCGGATGTCGTCGGCGATCAGGTCGGCCAGCAGCAGGTAGGCCGGCTTGTTGCTGCTCTCCAGGCGCTTTTGCCATTGCTGGGTGGTCTTGCTCATGGGGTGGTTGATCGCATGGGTTGATTGCATGGGCGCAGCACATTCGACGCATGAAGCGTGCCGGGCTTCTCTGGCCCGGATGCATTGATCGCGTGCATGCAGGTCCATTGATCGGGTGCATTGATTGCATGGCGGGTGCCTCAATCGAGTGCAAAAGCGGCCACCTGAACCTCGTCCGGCGGCCCTTTGGCGGGCCTAGGAATTTTTTTGCCGGGCCCCAGGCCGCACCGCTTCTCGTTGATCGCGACTTGATCGCAAACAGGCCGCCGGCCAGTGGCACAGAGCGTGCGAAATCGAAGGGCGCGCAACCCACCGATCAACGTCTTTTCCTCTACCGGAGTACCTCATGCCCAAAGTCCTCAAACCCGCGAACGCCGCCGGCGAACACCTCGTCGACTACGAAGAAAAAGTCTTCGAAGACGTGAAGGCCGAAGCGGGCGAGAAAGCGCTCGTCACCTTCCACACGGTCGCCTTCGAAGGCTCGATCGGCTTCGTCAACCTGCTGCAGGCCACGCGCCTCAAGCGCAAGGGCTTCGAGACTTCCATCCTGCTGTACGGCCCCGGCGTCACGCTGGGCGTGCAGCGCGGCTTTCCGACGCTCGGCGACGAAGCTTTTCCGGGCCACCAGAACTTCAACAAGCAGATCACCAAGTTCATGGAAGAGGGCGGCAAGGTCTACGCCTGCCGCTTCGCGCTGCAGGCGCTGTACGGCCATGGCGAAGGCGCGCTGATCCCGGGCATCACGCCGATCAATCCGCTCGACGTGCTCGACATCATCCTGCTGCATCGCAAGGCCAACGCCTTTATTTTGGACACCTGGACGCTGTGAACCGGGGCGCTGCCATGTCGACACCACGCATCGTCCGGGCCGCTGCGATTCAGATCGCGCCCGATTTCGAGAACCCCGACGGCACAGTCAACAAGGTCTGCGAGGCCATCGACGAAGCCGCGGCCAAAGGCGCGCAGCTCGCGGTCTTCCCCGAGACCTTCGTGCCCTACTACCCGTACTTCTCCTTCGTGCAGCCGCCGGTACAGCAGGGCCCGGCCCATCTGCGGCTGATGGAGCGGGCGGTCGTGGTGCCGGGCCCGGTGACGGACGCGGTGGCCGAACGGGCCAGGGCGCGCGGCGTGGTCGTGGTGCTGGGCGTGAACGAGCGCGACCACGGCAGCCTCTACAACACGCAGCTCGTCTTCGACGCCGACGGCCGCCTTGCGCTCAAGCGCCGCAAGATCACGCCGACATACCACGAACGCATGATCTGGGGCCAGGGCGACGGCGCCGGGCTCAAGGTGGTCGACACGCGGGTCGGCCGCGTCGGCGCGCTGGCCTGCTGGGAGCACTACAACCCGCTGGCGCGCTACAGCCTGATGGCGCAGCACGAAGAGATCCACTGCGCGCAGTTCCCCGGCTCGCTGGTCGGGCCGATCTTCGCGGAGCAGATGGAGGTCACGATCCGCCATCACGCCCTGGAGTCGGGCTGCTTCGTGGTCAATGCCACGGGCTGGTTGGCCGACGAACAGATCCGCGCCGTCACGCCCGACGAAGGCCTGCAGAAGGCGCTGCGCGGCGGCTGCCACACGGCCATTGTCTCGCCCGAAGGCAAGCACCTGGCGCCGCCGCTCACCGAGGGCGAGGGCATGGTGATCGCCGATCTCGACATGGCCTTGATTGCCAAGCGCAAGCGAATGATGGATTCGGTCGGCCACTACGCGCGGCCCGAGCTCCTTAGCCTGGCGCTGAACGACCGCCCCGCCACGACCACGCAGCCCATGCACGGCACGCCCGCATCGGGCACTTCATTCAACGACACCGGGAGCACCCGCCATGACCACGAGCGAAACCCCATCGAGCCGGCAACTGATGACCGAGCTGCAGTCCTTCGGCTTGCGGCTGGCTGATCCGGGCGCCGGCGCGGCCAGCCGCCGCGGCGGCGCGGGGCCGTCGGACCACAAGGCCGTCACAGTCGACGGCCACACGATCATGGTGCCGGTCCACACCTCGAGCGCGTGGAACTCGCCGTTCACGGCGCAGGCGCCGGATGCGGAAGGCCGCAGCACCCTCACGCGCGGCAGCATCCCGATCGCGCGCATCAGCTTTCCGAAGCAGCCGCGCTTCTATGCCATGCAGACCTTCGACGGCGTGCCGTACTCGCACATCGCGACGCTGCACGGCTCGGACGTGCTGGCCACCACCGTGCTGCAGACCTGCATCCGCTACGAGAGCCGCAAGAAGAGCTGCAAGTTCTGTGCGATCGGCCAGTCGCTCGCGGCGGGTCGGACCATCGCGCGCAAGACGCCCGAACAGCTGGCCGAGGTCGCGCGCGCCGCGGTGCTGCTCGATGGCGTCAAGCACATGGTGCTGACCACCGGAACGCCGAACGCCACCGACCGCGGCGCGCAGATCCTCTGCGAGAGCGCCTTCGCGATCAAGGCGGCGGTGGACATTCCGATCCAGGGCCAGTGCGAGCCGCCCGACGACGACCAGTGGTTCCATCGCATGAAGGCCGCGGGCATCGACTCGCTGGGCATGCACCTCGAAGTGGTGACGCCCGAAGTGCGCGAGCGCGTGATGCCTGGCAAGGCCAGCGTGCCGGTCGCGCGCTACATGAGCGCCTTCGAGGCGGCGGTCGGCGTGTTCGGCCGGGGGCAGGTCAGCACCTACATCCTGGCCGGGCTGGGCGACACGCGCGAAGCGATCCTGGAGATCTGCGACCGCCTGCTGGTGCTCGGCGTCTATCCCTTCGTGGTGCCCTTCGTGCCGATCAGCGGGACGCCGCTGGAAGACCATCCTGCGCCCTCGCCGGAGTTCATGAAATCGATCCTGCAATCGCTCGGCCGCAGCTTGGGCGAAGCCAATCTCCGGTCCAGCGACATCAAGGCCGGCTGCGGCAAGTGCGGCGCCTGCTCGTCGCTGTCGGTCTACGAAAGCTGAACATGCCCTGCATCCTCGATGACGTCGTCGAACCGGCCTTGCAGTACGCGCCGGTCGAGTTCCTCGTGCGCGAGGCCGCGCAGGCCTGGGAGCGCGACGAGGCGCATGCCTTGCGCCGCGCCGTCTTCTGCATCGAGCAAGGCATCTTCGCCGGCGACGACCGCGATGCGATCGATGCGCAGGCCCAGCTGCTGGTGGCCATGTCCTGCCTCGGCGGCATGCCCGACCAGGTGGTGGGCACGGTGCGCATCCACGAAGCGGCGCCGGGCCTCTGGTGGGGCTCGCGGCTGGCGGTGCATCCCTCGTTCCGCAGCCAGGGGCACCTGGGCGCGACGCTGATCCGGCTGGCCGTGTCGCGCGCGCATGCGCAGGGCTGCGAGACTTTTCTTGCGCATGTGCAGTCGCAGAACGTGGCGCTCTTCCACAAGCTGCACTGGCGCTCGCTCGGCGAACTGGCCATCCACGGTCGGCCGCACACCGAGATGCAGGCGGAGCTGGATTTCTATCCGCCTTGCCACGATGCCGTGAGCGGTTTCGTGTCGCGTCGCAAGGGCACCGCATGACAAGCCTGGCCGAGATCGTTGCCGAGCTGCGCGCGAGCCGCGGCTTCGCGCACAAGCGCGATATCTCCGATATCGTGTCGGCGCTCGGCCAGGCGCTGCCGGGCGGCGCTGCCGACCTGTCGCAGGTGGTGCCGCTGGGCGACGACTGCGCGGCCATTCCCGACGGCCAGGGCGGCTATCTGCTCTTCGCCATCGAAGGCCTGGTCGAGGACTTCATCGAACGCATGCCCTGGTTCGCGGGCTACTGCGCGGTGATGGTCAACGTGAGCGACATCTACGCGATGGGCGGCCGGCCGACGGCTGTCGTCGATGCGCTTTGGAGCGCCGGCATGGACCCGGCGGACCAGATGCTCAAGGGCATGGCCGAGGCCTCGGCGAAATACGCGGCGCCGATCGTCGGCGGCCACAGCAACAATCGCAGCACGCGCCCGCAATTGGCGGTGGCGATCCTGGGCCGCGCGCGGAAGCTGCTGACCAGCTTCTCCGCGCGCCCCGGCGACCAGCTCGTGATGGCCGTCGATCTGCGCGGCGCCTACGAGGAGCCCTTCCCCTACTGGAACGCATCGACCCGCGCTCCGGCCGCGCGGCTGCGCGGCGATCTGGAGCTGCTGCCGCAGCTGGCGGAAGCGGGCCTTTGCGATGCCGCCAAGGACATCAGCATGGCCGGTGCCGTGGGCACGGCGCTGATGCTGCTCGAATGCTCGCAGGCCGGCGCAGTGATCGACCTGGACGCTATGCCGCGTCCCGCCGGCGTGCCCCTGCTGCGCTGGCTGAGCTCCTTCCCCAGCTACGGCTTCATCCTCAGCGTGCGCCCCGAGAAGCTTGCCGGCGTGCTGGCCCGCTTTGCCGCGCGCGACCTCGCCTGTGCCGTGGTGGGCGACGTCAACGACACGCGCACGCTGGTGCTCAAGCAGGGCGCCGAGCGCGAACTGTTCTGGGACCTGAACCGCGACGCCTTCATCTGCGAGGCTGCCGATGCGCAGGTGCTCCATGCGTGACGAAGGTCGCACGCAGGCGCCGCTGAAGATCGGCCTGCTCACGCATTCGGTCAACCCGCGCGGCGGCGTGGTGCACACGATCGAGCTCGCGCACGCCCTGCACGACGCCGGCCACGAAGTCACCGTGATGGCGCCCGCCGCGGCGGGCCAGGATTTCTTTCGGCCGGTGCGCTGCGCCACCGAACTGGTGCCGGTCGCCGGCGCGTCGCGCAACATGGTGGAGATGGTCGGCCAGCGCATCGAGGCCTATGTCTCGCACCTCTCGGCCTTGCTGCAGCACACCCGCTTCGACGTGCTTCACTGCCACGACGGCATCGGCGGCAACGCGCTGGCCACCCTGCGCGAACGCGGACTGATCGACGGCTTCGTGCGCACCGTGCACCATCTCGACGATTTCGCTGACGCGCAGCTGATGCGCTGGCAGCAGCGCTCGGTCACCGAAGCCAGCCAGGTGTTCTGCCTGAGCCGCCAGTGGCACGAGGTGCTGGCGAAGCAGCACGGCATCGACGCATCGGAGGTATGGAACGGCATCGACACCCGGCGCTTCACGCCCGTGCCCGAAGCGGGCGATGCGGCGCTGGCGCGCAGGCTCGGCATTCGCACGGATGCGCCGGTGCTGCTCGCCGTGGGCGGCGTCGAGGAACGCAAGAACACGCTGCGCCTGCTGCAGGCCTTCATCCGGCTGCGCGCCACGCGGCCCGATCTCCAGCTCGTGGTGGCCGGCGGCGCGAGCCTGCTGGACCACGCGAAGTACGCGCACGACTTCGCCGCGCTGGTGCGGGCCGCCGAGCTGCCGACCGGCCCTCTTCAGCCGCTCCTGATCACCGGCCCGCTGGCCGATGCCGGGATGCCCGGCCTCTATCGGCTGGCCGACGCGGTGGCGATGCCCTCGGTGCGCGAAGGCTTCGGCCTGGTCGTGCTCGAGGCGCTGGCCAGCGGCGTGCCGGTCGTGGTCTCGCGCATCGCGCCCTTCACCGAGTATCTGGACGCGGAGGACTGCAGCTGGGCCGATCCCCTCGACCCGGAATCCATCGCCCGCGCGATCGCGGCCGCATTGGACAGTGCATCACCCGATCGGATTGCCCGGTCCTCTGAACGTCTTGCCCGCCGTTTCAGTTGGGCCACGAGCGCAGAGCGCCATGTCGCGCTCTACCGACGCCGTTGAAGGGAGAAACACCATGCCCGTCATGCATTTCAACGTGCGCTGGCCCGACCAGAGCGAGACGCGCTGCTATTCGCCTTCGCTCGTGGTGCAGGACTACCTGATCCCCGGCCAGCGCTACGCGCTCGGCGATTTCGTGGCCCGCGTGCGCGAGGCGCTGGTCATCGCTTCCGAGCGGGTGCGCGCCAAGTACGGCTTCGCCTGTTCGCAGGCGATGGACCAGCTCGCCGAGATCGAGGCCATCGCCCTGCGCTTCGGCGACGAGCCCGATGCGCAGGTCACCGTGATCGCCTTCGATTGACTTCTCTTCGCCTCCTTTTCGAGATGCCCCACATGCCCACCACTTCAAGCACCCACTACAGCGTCATCATCGTCGGCGGCGGCCAGGCCGGCCTCGCGATGAGTCACTGCCTGCAGCAGCGCGCCATCGAACACCTGGTGATCGAGAAGCGCAGCCTGGTCCACACCTGGCGCACGCAGCGCTGGGATTCCTTCTGCCTGGTCACGCCCAACTGGCAGTGCAATCTGCCCGGCTGGTCCTACACCGGCAGCGATCCGCACGGCTTCATGGTCAAGGACGAGCTCAATGCCTGGCTGGCCGGCTTCGTCGAGCAGGTGCAGGCGCCCGCGCTCGAAGGCGTGAGCGTCGACAAGGTCTCGCGCGCCGGCGAGGCGGATCGCTTCACGGTCGAGACCAGCGCCGGCCGCTTCACCGCCGACCAGGTGGTGGTGGCCTCCGGCGGCTACCACAAGCCGGTGGTGCCGCGCATGGCCGAGCGCCTGCCCTCGTCGGTGGTGCAGTACCACTCGGCGCAGTACCGCAATCCGGCGCAGCTGCCCGAGGGCGCGGTGCTGGTGGTGGGTTGCGGGCAGTCGGGCGCGCAGATCGCCGAAGACCTGCACCTCGCCGGCCGCAAGGTGTTCCTGGCCACCGGCAATGCGCCGCGCTGCGCGCGCTTCTACCGCGGCAAGGACGTGGTCGACTGGCTGGCCGACATGAACTACTACGACATGCCGGTCACCGAGCATCCGCTGCGCGAAGGCGTGCGCGACAACACCAACCACTACGTGACCGGCCGCGACGGCGGGCGCGACATCGACCTGCGCCGCTTCGCGCTGGAGGGCATGGAGCTCTACGGCCTGTTGACCGGGCTCGACGGCGACCTGCTGCAGTTCCAGCCCAACCTGCGCGAGCACCTGGATCATGCGGACCAGGTCTTCAACAGCATCAATGCGTCGATCGACAAGTTCATCGCCGGCAACGGCATCGATGCGCCGCCGGGCGTTCCTTACGTGCCGGTGTGGGAGCCCGCCGAGGAACGGACCACGCTGGGTCTGCGCGCGTCGGGCATCACGAGCGTGCTGTGGTGCATCGGCTTCCTGCCCGACTTCGCCTGGGTCGATGCGCCGGTGTTCAACGGGCGCGGCGAGCCGATGCACCTGCGCGGCGTGACGCAGCAGGCCGGGCTCTATTTCCTCGGACTGCCGTGGCTGCACACCTGGGGCTCGGGTCGTTTCTCCGGCGTGGCGCGCGATGTGCTCTACCTGGCCGAGCAGATCGAAGCCCTGCAGCGCGGGCGCGCGAGCACGCCGCTCGCGGCCGAAGCGCTCGCCTGAAGCGAAGAAGGCTCAGGCCAGCGCGGCCGGCCGGGGCAGCAGCCCGAGGAAGTGATCGAGCATCTGGAAGTGGTCGTCCAGGAACTGCTCTTCGCGCGCGCACAGTTCGCCGATCGGCACCCACTCGACGGCCTCGGCGTCGTCGTCCGCGCGCACCGCCGGCAGCTCGCGATCGCCCAGATCGAAGAAATGCCCGTGGGTGATGGTGCGGCCGCGCTGGCTGCGATCGGGGCGGTCGAAGACCTCGGTGCTGGCCAGGCAGGCGAGCAGCGTGGCGGCCGGAAGATCGAGGTGCGTTTCTTCCTCGAGTTCGCGCAGCGCGGACTGCAGCGTGGTCTCGCGCTGTTCGAGAAAGCCGCCCGGCACCGCGGCCAGGCCCTTGCCCGGCGCATGGCCGCGGCGGATCAGCAGCGCGTGGTCGCGGCATTTCACGACGCAATCGACCGTGACCAGCACCACCGGGTAAGGCGATGCGGCCCATGACTCGTCGTGCTGTCGGAGGATCTCCCACTCCTGCGCAAGCTGGCCGAACAGCGGCGCGGCCATCCATGCGTGCAGGAAGGCGAGAGTGCTCGCCGGCACGGCGCGGGCCAGCGTTTGCGGCGCGTCCTTCGCGTTGCCGAAGATCGCGGCGCGCACCGCGTTCGCACTCGCGGTGTGAACGCGCTCCACCGCTTGCAGCGTCCAGCCTTCGAAGCCGTGGAGGTAGTCGCGCGTGGCGTCCTTGACGTGGCCGATCAGCACGGTCGACGAGGGCAGGGATGCACCTTGCGCGGAGAGCGCCGCATCGATCTCCTGCCGCACCTCGGCGAACCAGCGCTCGTCGTCGAAGTGGTCACGCATCGGCACGAAGAGCACGCGCTCGCGGTCGGCCCCCGGCAGTGCAAGGCGGAGCATCTCCGCGCGCTCCTGCCAGCTGAAGGGGTTCTTCGGCGAACGCGCCTGGAAGGCGGAGCCGATCACCACCGCCACGCGCGGCGCCGCTTCGAGCGCCTTCTTCAGCAGGGCCTGGTGGGCGTTGTGGAAGGGCTGGAAGCGGCCGATGAGGACGGCGAGGTCGTGTGCTGCGGGGTGGGCGGTCATGAGCGAATTCTGGCAGCCGCTGCTGTCGCCTCCGCGGTGCCCCGGTGCATTGCAGCCATGTGTGTCATGACAAAGCGCCTATGGAGTCATGAATACTTAAGGCGTACTCTCAGATGCAATAGCCAGCGCGCCCTTGTCGGATGAGGCGATACGGCCGAACTGGGGTTGGAAAGGACAAAGCGACATGGGGTCACCAGCAGAGATGTGCAAGAGACTTCAACGGTTGTTTGCCTGGATGTTCCTGCTGGCGACGATCTCGCTGTCCAGCTTGGTCGGGGTTGAGATTGTCTTTCCACCTCCGCCCATAGCCCCTCCGCCAGAGCGTTCACTCTTGGATCTCCTCGAGTTCGATCTGCCCGACCCGCAGCTGCTGGCTGTCGTTGTGGCGCTGGTCGTGGAAGTTGCGTCATTCGCCGGCCTGACCATCACGACGCTGCTGGATTGGCTGGACATTCGCCACCACCGCTCTGCCTAGTCCGAAGTTCCCCGAAGCGGCGGACGAGATTCCCTTGTGACTCAAGCACTTGCTTGAGTTGGCGAGGAAGTTTTCTGTCTACGGTTTGATGTTTTGCACGAGCGCGAGGGCGCGCAGGTGCAGCGGCTGCGCGTTGGTGAGGAGCTCGAAGGTGGGCGCCTCGGGGCCGGCCTGAGGGGTTCGGCAGGTATTGCGCGCGATGGTGGCGAGCTCGGCCATCAGGGTGGAGAAGCTGTGCACGGGGGTGCCGTCGTCCAAGGCGTGGCGCGCCGCCTTGGCCAGCGCCGCCTTGGAGCGCGTAGCCGGTGCCACGGGGTCACGCGTGGCCTTGGCGAGCTGCTCGGTGTCGGCGAACATCAACTCGCGCCAGGCCTCGCGCATGTGCCACTCGACGTAGTAGGCCAGCATGCACAGGAAGATGTGCGCGCGCACCCGATCGGCGGTGCGATGGTGGATCGGACGCACCTTCAGGTCGATGGTCTTGAGCGAGCGGAACGCGCGCTCGACGTTGGCCAGCGACTTGTAGTGGCGCACGCAGTCGGGCGCATCCATCTGTGCGGCGCTCACCGAGGTGCGGATGATGTAGAGGCCGTCCAGCGCCGCCTCGGCGGCGATGGCGTCTGTCTTGCGCGCGAAGGTGAAGGCGTTCTCGCCGATGGCCAGCTCGAAGTGCTTGGCCATCTTGTACTGGTTGATGACCTTGCCCACGCGCAAGCCGATCTCATCCTTGCCGGCGAGCTTGAGCGCGTCCACGCGGGCCTTGATCTTCTGGAGGTTGGCCTCGGTGGCCGCGAGCAGTTCCTGGCGCTTGTGCGCGCGCAGCTTGGCGAGTTCCGGATTGCGGCACGCCACCAGGCGCTCGCCCGGATAGTCCGGCGAGCTCAGTTCGAGCAGGTTGCGCTCGTCGAACAAGCCCAGTTGCAGATGGCCCTGCTCGACCAGCGCGCGGATCGAGACGCTCTTCAGCGCGCTGATCCAGCCCACGCCTTCGGTCTCGCGCAGCTCCTGGATCGCCTTGTTGGAGATCATGCCGCGGTCGCCCACCATCACGAGTTGTTCGACGCCGAAGTCTTCGCGCAGCCGCTGGACCTCGGGCAGCAAGGTCTGGCTGTCGGCGACGTTGCCCTCGTGCACCGACACCGCCAGCGGGCAGCCGCGCGCATCGGTGAGCAAGCCGTAGTTGACCTGCAGCAGGCCCTTCTTGCCGTCGCGGCTGTAGCCGAGCTTGGCCAGCGGACAGCAGCTGCCCTCGAAGTAGCTGGAGGACTGGTCGTACAGCACCAGGCCACCGGGGCTCAGATGGCGCGAGGCGAGCTTCTTCTGGATGCGATCCTGGCGCTCGAGCAGCCAGTCCATCGCCGCATACAGGTCGTCCTCGTCGGCGTCGGCGACGCCGAAGTCCTCGGCCAGTGTCGTGGTGTGCCACCAGCGCGTGGTGGCGAGCTTCGTGTGCGGGGCGACGATGCGCGCGGCCACCATCGCCAGCACCAGGTCGCGCTCGCGGCAGGGCCTGGAGGCGAGCAGCGAGGCCATCTCCAGGCTGGCCATCGTGGCGCCTGCCGCCTGCACATGGCCGTGGGGACGCGAGCGCGTGATCTGGAACGCGGAAGCCACGGGCACGAAGGTCTCGCCCTGCAGCGAGCGCCGGATGATCTCGATGAGCTCATCGGGCAGGTGCGAGAGATTGCCCAGGGTCTCGTTCTTGACCTTGCCGTCCTCGCGGTAGCTGCGGCGCAGCAGATGGGTGCGATAGACCTGGTCCTTGTAGGTGCGCGTCGTAGTGACGACGTGAGCGGTACCTGTGCGGGCTGCCATGGGCAGAAATCTAGCCCAAGCACCATCAGTTGTCAAGTATATTTAGTGACTACATGTAGCATCCAAAAAAATCCTCCCAGAAGGAGGATTCATCAGCAGCGACAAGCACTTGTCGCCGTTGGAGTGACTACAGAGGTGGGGAACTTCGGCCTAGTCGGCAAGTGCCCCTCGACAGGCTTCGGGCCGGTTAGAGACCCGCTCGGATTCGCTTAGCCGATGACGGAATCGGTTCACTCGCCTCGCGGTCAATGTCACTGCAAAGCGCCTCGTCAAGGACGGGCGCCTCCCCGTGGAGCAGTCGTGTTCGGGCCGCAAGCACTACAGCCTTGTGCACGGCCTCCGGCAAGGTGCGTCCGTTCAGATAGTCGGCGATCAAGGCTTCGGCGGCTGCAAAGAAAAGGGACATGGCATATCTCCCCCAGCCCCTGTGGGCGCAGCACTGAGTAGACCTCAGCGGCGAGCGCCTCGCCGATCCGGCGCGCCAGTCTCCCCCCGGCCGTCAGGACCGCTCAAGGCCGTCCTGAAGCTTGGTGAAGGCGCCCCACAGCCTCTTACAGACGAGGGTCGCTACTCAAGAAAGCTGGCCCGTATCTGGTCCCCTGCGGTCCCATCTTCGGTGCCATAGCCATCGCCGAGCGCAGCGCACTCGGTGACTACACATTCAGCAAAGGTCCGCACAGCGGGCGGGACCGGTTCACCAGCCTTCAGGAGGCCAGCCATCACAGCCAGCTCTTCGAAAACCTCGGAGGGGTCTCGATTTGGTTCCATGATCGAATATTAGGTCGCAGCCGCGATGGCTTCCACAGGTGAATGACCTTAAAAAGTAAGTTCACGTGCTCCCCAGTGGCTCGACGCGCCCTTGGAGAATTAGGCGGCTTCCTAAGCCCGGCTTAAGTTTGCCGCCCTACGCTTGGAACTGACAGTCAGTCGGCGCTGGTAGAGGTTGCTTCGGCGCCCGCCCTTTACGGGCGGTTCCTCGATGCCGGCGGCTGTCGCGAATTCCAACGCGCGGGCATAAAAAAGCCCGCCTGTCGGCCACCCGAATGCGCACGCTTCGTAGGCTTGCGTGGCCCCGAACTGCGAGGGCATCAGACCAAGCGACTCAGCTTCACTTGCACGCGGGGCGTCGCCCCGCGCTTGTCCCGGCCGTCAAACGATATCAATCAAATCAACAACTTACTGGTGCCTCGACAGGAATCGAAAATCAGGCTGCAGACCGCATGAACGCTAGATTTTTGTCTTCTACGTCGGAAAGATACCGACAAAAGTACCGACAAAAATCGAAGTGTCCCTATTTTGTTGCGTCTTTGATACAGCAGTGGGTGCCTTCGATTCTGCCCGTGATCCGCCCGCGCGTATGTAGTACGCCGACGTGCTCTGCAGCACTGGGCGCGACTGATGCCTCCGATGCCCCAGCATGCTCGCAGATCGACGCACTGATAATCACAGCGTCTTACAAAATCACACGAGGAGACATATGAACTGCGAAGATGCAGCGCGGATCTTCCGCGACTGGGCGCAAGTCGAAGGACTGCTGGCGCCCGCTGCGCCGCCTTTGACACTTAGCGCAAGTCCCGAGGAACTGGCGCTCGTGGTTACGACGGAAGCGGCCAAGCAAGTGTTGCGGTCAAAGCAGGTGCAGTTTGTTGGGTTCAACCCGGCGGCGGCGCAGATCGTCGTGTTCATGAGGTTGCAGCCACCGGCGCCCAAGGCGGTAGCGCGATTGCCACAAGCAATTGGCGAATTCGCCATCAAGTATCGGCAGGGCGTCCCGAATCCAATCGGCAGTGTGCCGGCTGCCGCTCATGGCGCCCCGCCTTACACGATCCGCGCGTCGTCAACGGGCCAGCAGCGGTACACCTGCGGAAGCTCTATTTCTCTCGGCAACTTCGCCAGTGCTGGCACCTTGGGTTGTCTGGTGCGCGACTCAGCGGGCGTCATGTTCGGCCTGAGCAACAACCATGTTTCTGGGGGCTGCAGCTTCGCAGGTGTTGGGATGCCCGTAGTGGCGCCGGGCATCTGCGACGTTCATCCGGGGTCAATTGACGTGCTGACTCTTGGCCGCCACGCCCGGTCGCTCCCGATGGTCCTGGGCTGGCCCGACGTAGTCGATATATCTGCGAACCGAGACGCCGCCATGTTCACGGTCCGCAACACTGAGTCGCTCACGTCCTTTCAGGGCGGCTTCTATGACACCCCAACTGAAGCGGTGCCGCTCATTGCCGGCATCCAAGTCGAAAAGGTAGGGCGGACCACAGGCCACACGGCCGGCTCGGTCGTGACTGAGATTTTCGGCCCCGTTAACATCATGTACCGGGCGCCCCAGTATGAGTTTTCTGGCTTCGTCTTCTTCGAGCACATGTTCTCGGTGGCTGGGACTACTTCCGTCTTTGCCGATGAGGGGGATTCCGGGTCGCTGGTCACATCAGTGGGCCCCGATGGCGTTCGACGGGCGGTCGGCATCGTGGTCGGGGTCACTACAGATGGTTCATCGCCGGGAGGCAAAAGTGCGCTAATCCTCCCCATAATGCCTATACTGGGTCAACTTGGAGTGAGCCTCGTTTCCGGCCACAACGTATGACACCTGACGTACACGTCGCTGCACGCGAATTGCTCGGTGAAATCCGTGCTCCACGCGGTGCGGTCAACACCATGGTCGGGCGCACGCCCTCCGGCCCGGTGATTCGTGTGCTTGTCGATCCTTCGTTGCGCGGGTCGTTGTCCGATCTGCCTTCAAGCTTTCACGGCCATCCTGTGGTCGTTGAAATCAGGCAACCTTCTACTGCGGGCCGGTCGTTCCACTAGCGCGCTCTGGGGTCGTTCGGCGGGGCCTGGCATCCTCTGCGCCTGGATGGGTGCCTGTCGTTCCCTGGTGGTGTGTACGTCGCGCTGGTCCGAGCCGCCTGCGGCTGGTCGCGCGCCTGGGAAAGCGTCTTCAAAACTATCTTTGACCGGCCGCAAAGGGTGCGCACGCACAACCCCGCCCATGACGAAGTCGATCATCTAGTCCGAAACCCCAAAGGAGAAGAAGCTCGAAGATCTAGACTGCTGTTCGGCCGTTCAAAGGTGATCGCACATGTCGCAAGAGCCCATTCGTCCGTGGCCCGGCCAGGAGACGACATCCTCCAGGCTGTTATGGATGAGCAACTCGTATGCGGAAGCAGCCGACGTGCTGAGCAAGGCGCTTGTGGAGGACGACTTTTCTCAGGACTACCTGAGCACGCGCGTCATTCTTCATCTGTGCCGGCACTCGTTGGAGTTGTTTCTGAAGGGCGCTTTGACCGCTAAGACTGGGAAAGCCGCCCCGAATACGCATCGGCTTGACAAGCTATACGAAACGTACAGGGCGCTCTATCCAGCGGAACACTTCCACTTCGATACGCCTTTCGGCCAGGAGATCTTTGACTCGGGCGGCGGTCTCTTCCCGGAGACGCTGCAACCTGTTCAATCGAATCATGACCAACGATACCGGTATCCAACCGACACGGGCGGAAAGCCGTTCATCGAGGTGGAGGTCTTTGACGCGCAGAAATATGCGACGGTTATCTCCGATTTTCGATCGTCGATCAACATTCGTGTCGCATCAATCCACTTCAAGTGGGGGGATGACTTTCGGCACCCGTTTTAGATTTCGGTTCCAGACGGATTCGGCATTCGTTCACGCTCATCGTCCCTGTGCCGCCGCGCGTGACCTGTAGCGCGTCGCCAATGCCTTGAGCGAATACTAGTCATCCCAGATGATCCGTCAGGGCTGCCATCCCGAGGGCGAGGGGTACTTCGACATCTTCTATCGCAATGCGGTGCCGCTCGACGCTGCGCCCGAACGATCGCCAGGGCCGGGCTACGTCCGCTACAGCGGCTGATTCTCGCAACGAAAGGACCAACCATGACCGAGAGAAAGAACGTGCCGCGCGCAGACATCGACGCCTGGATGACGCAGGCGCTGCAGAAGGTTGATGACTGCGAGGGGTCGACACTCAAGGTACGGTACCTCCTCCAACAGTCAGACGAGGGCTGCAATTGGTCGGAGGGCCTGTTGAGCGTGGGTCGGGGTATCACCGTCGAACAGGCATGGCCTATCGCGCACAAGATCGTCGAGGAGGCGCGCCTGCGCTTCAACGTCGCGCAATAGCCCGACTCACGACCGCGAGCGGCGCGCGTGATGGATGTGCATTGCCGCGGCAATCTCGCGCGCTTGCCAATCCCGCTCTTGCTCGTCGCGCCCGGGCACGCCTCCGTCCGCTACAAGGCGGCTTTCAACGCGGCGAAGTGCAGCTCGTCTTCCTTCAACAATTCAATGAGATCGCTCACGCCCTTTTCGATGTTGCAGATCATGTCGTTGTTCGACGCCATCCGCTCCATGTTCTGCCCATGGCTAAAGTAGTGGAACACTTTCAGGACGCCGCTCGCTCGGTCTCCCCAAATGCGTTCGGCACGCTGGTCGATGGTGTTGTGTTCCTTTTCACCAGGGTATTTTGAGTATGTGTAGAGCTCAAAGAATCGCCTAACTGCGTTCGGCAGCGACAAGAGAACTTCAACATCGTCCTTTTTCGGTGCGATGTAAAAGCCATGGATGACGCTGAACAGGTAGTGGTACTCGGACGCATACCTATCGATGGACCGTGGCAGATCGCCGAAGGTTGACGCAGAGGGCGTCAATCGCTTGACCATGAAGTGGCTCCGCTTCTTCCCATTGAGTTTCAGTTCGCGGAGCAGAGAAAAGAACTCGAAGTTGTGCGTCGAGATGAAGAGCTGTTTGCACTTCATCTTCCACTCGCCGGTAAAGGGCGGATCTTGAGTCAGGAATTTTGACTTAACCAGCCCGGCGAACTGGTAGATGTGGTTGCTGTCGAGGCTCGAAATGGGGTCGTCTATATAGACGATCGCGTCTTCGAGTTTGATCTCATCTAACTTGGTCATGAAGAAGGCAAAGGCAACGGCGGTCCTTTCACCTTCGCTCAGGTGCATGGCCTTGGCGCCGCCCTTCCGCGTCAGTTGGAAGCGGTCAACGTCCCCGACCTTCAGTACCTCTATCTGAATAATATCGCTGCCTAAGAGTTGCTCGATGAGCTGGTTGATCGCCTCACGCCCCTTCTGGGCCAGATTGATCTTGGCTCGCAAGATCTTGATTTCGGTTTCGAGCTCGCCCACCTTGGTCCTAAACCACTGCTGGTGCTTTTCAAGCAGCTTGAGGCGTGCCTCTTTTTCAAGCAGTTCGCTCTCTCGTTCGAACAAGACAGCGTGATGCTGTTTCAGCCGCTCTATCGCCGCGTTTTTTTCGCCGAGGAAGTTGATACTGACGGTGTTGTGCTGCTTGATGAGGTCGTCTAGGGCGGCGACAGAATCGCGCAGCGACAGCTCTACGGTCGCATCCAGAATCGGCGCTTCGGGTGTATCGAACGCCGATTGAATTTTCCTCTGCAGCGCGATGGCGATCTTGTCCAGCTCAGCGTTATAGGCTTTGAGCTGCGGGGGCAGCCGTTCATAGACATCGGCCACCTGTTTACGGAACCGGTTGAAGAAGTCCACAGGGCGCAGCGACTGGTGTGCAATCCTGCTCGCTTGCACCGTGCCCAGGAGATCCTGCAGGGCTTCTTTTTGCGTGGCCATATCCTTAGAAAAGTGGGCCCTCAGCTGGTCAAGCCGGCCAGGGGGCATAGCACTCCCGCAGAACTCGCAGTTCGCCTTGTGCTCGTGCAGAGGCAAGCCCTGCTCTACCCAATTCGATACATCTGGGTTGTTCTTCAAGTACTCGATGACGTTGGAGAACGCAGGCTGCTGCGAAAGCAACCCACCTGTCTTCCCATGCAATTGGTCAAGCTTCAGATCGTAAGAAAGCGCTGGTAGTTCAGGAAGCCTATCGCCGTCTGGCATCTGTGCCAGTTTCAGATCGCTCTCATACGCCTCAGGCGTCAGCTCACACTGCTCTCGGCCCTGCGCGCGAACGGTCGTGAGTACGTTTTCAAGATGAGTCGAGTAGAACGCCTTTACAAGCGACAGAGCAGTCTTGATCGCTGCGGCCCCATCCGTCAGCGACTTATTCTTCGCCCTGTCGAGGTCCACGAACGCCTTCCGCTTCCTCGCCTCCCCCTCGGTGCATCGCTTGTGCAGAGTCAGTCGTCCCTCAATCGTCTTCTCTGCCTCAATCGCCTCCTTGCCGACGATCAAGATTGGGTTGAACGGATCACCGACCCAACTCAGGTTCTCTTGAACGAAGTCACTGTTGAATACGCGGACCAATTCGGTATTCGCTTGGAAGCTTTGTTCGGTGATCGTTCCCGCTTCATCGCCAAACGCAAACTTGGCGGCTGGAAAGTCAGAGTTCGGCTTCTTGCTCTCCAGCAGGCCGAACAGCCTCGATATGGTCGTCTTTCCTGAGTAGTTCCACCCGTAGATGATGTTCAGCTCCCTGAACTCAGTCATCTGTGGATCGCGCGTGTAGTTGCCAAACACGCCCATATTCTTGATGTGCTGGAGTTGACGGAGCATCCCGGCCCTCTCAATGTTGCATCCCGGTCAATCGTATCCTTATGCGTCTGAGGCGGCCAGCGGGCTAGGCCGGGTGCGGACGTAGGGGTCGTGGGTTCAATTTCCCTAGTGTTGCCTGCTCGTCTGGCATCTATGACCCGCCGCTCCGCTCTCTCCGCCACTCCCAAGGCGCCACCGGCTCTGCATCGGCCCACAGGCCCAGCCGCTGCCAGCGAGCGCCATACTGCATCTTGAATAGTGCGCCGTCGTCTCTGGTCGCGTACCTCTTGTAGACCCAAGCCCTTCCGCCGGCCACCTGGTGCCGGCCGACATCCTCACCACGGCACTTCACGTCGGCGACCGTTCTGCCATACACGAACTGGTAATGGCAGCCGCCAGAGGTGGTCAACCCGGACCAGCAACGTATGTCGCTCGAGCGCACGCCCGATCCTGCCCGAGGCCCAGTACGAAGAATGGCTCGACGCGCCCGCGGAGCGCTCGATGGGCTTCATGAAATCAGTACCCCGGCCGATCGTCTGGTCATGACGCCCAAAGCCCAAGCCTGTGCGGGCCCAACCGAAGGAACCGCCCGAGCAGGGCAGCCTGCCAAGCAAGCCGCAGTGGAGCCTCTACGTGGTTCAGAAGCCATCGGCGCAACACGCGCAACCTGCGCCTTGCAATTGGGCTAAGGCATGATTGTGGCTCGTTGACGAAACCGCTACGAGCACTCTGAGCCAACTCGAGGAGGAACGATGGCAACACGAAAGTCTGCCCCCGCGCAGCCGCAATCGGCGAACCTAACGTCAGAGCAGATGCGGGCCGCAGTGCCCAAGCTTGAGCGACGGATTAGGGACCTTGAGGAATTCGATCCGAACTCGCTTCAGCAGCGCAACGATCCGCGGCTCGAATCGTTGGAGAACAAGCTTACCGATACCATCGCTGAGGTGTTCGGACATGGGACCGTCGAGTACCACAGGTTCGCTCCTAGTTCGCTAGACCAGGCGGGCATTAGCATGATGTATGAAATTCCCCTAGGCCGAGTGATTCAGAGTGTGGCAGAGAGCAAGGCCAGGGAGATTGCCAATCTGCGCACCATCATCGAGTTGTTCCAGGAGAAGCTTGCCGACGGAGGCGATACGCCTGCAACAAGAGCCAGACGAGCCTTTGGGGATCTCAATCTTCACCCTGAGATCGCGCGCGCGTGCGCCAAGCTCTTCGAGGATGGCCACTATACGGAAGCGGTCGAGAACGGGTGCAAAGTGCTGGACATGCTGGTAAAGATGCGCAGCATGAAGATGGATCCGAGTGGGACAGAGTTGATGCAGTTGGTCTTCAGTCCGAAGGCTCCGATTCTCAAATACAACGACCAGAGCAATGACAGTGAACGCAGTGAACAGCAGGGAATGATGTTCCTGTTCTCGGGTGCGATGCTGGCACTTAGGAATCCAAGAGCGCACGGACTCGTGCAGGATCATCCAGAGAACGCTGTTGAGTACCTGTCATTCCTCAGTATGTTGGCGAAGTCGCTGGATAGAACAAAGACGTGAGTCGGGCGGCCACTGCCTCGGGCGGTATCCGCGTGCCGGCGCTTCATGGCCGTGGTTCTGGATGTTCCCGCAGGCCGCGCACTCGACTAAGCCGCGAAGTGGCGAAATCCGTCGCAATTACATGTTCGACCAGACGCTGCCGACCCAGTTGACCAGGGCCGAGGGGCCGGCGGCGGCCTTGTCGCCGTCGCTGATGCCGACCACCAGGCAGATTCGGAGCTGAGCTTGTGCGACGAGGAGAAGAGCGAGACGCAGGCAGGCGATGGACGCCACTGCTAAACACCCTCAACCTCGATGCCGTGATTCGCAAGCCAGGATCTATGCCGCTCAAAGTCAGGCATTGCACGCTCGACGCGCCGCCAGTATTCCGGCGTGTGGTGTGGCTCGTGCAAATGCGCCATCTCATGCACCACCACGTACTCCGCGACGCGCGCCGGCAGCAAAATCGTCTTCCAGTGAAAGTACAGCCAGTCCCCCTTGCCGCAAGAGCCCCAGCGATAACCGAGGTCCTGCACCCTGACGCCGGCGGGCACGACTTCCATCCGAGCCGCGTACTCGCTCACCTTGTCTTCCAGCCACGGTCGTGCCCGACCGCAGTACCAGCGCACCAGGTGCTCCCGACCGTCCTTGGCCAGCGCCTGCGGCATCACGAAGCGGCCCCCCACCAGCTTGACCGCCGCATCCGACTCAGCCACCAGCCGCAGCCGATAGCTACGGCCTAGGTAGGGAAACCCTTCCCCATCCACGAAGGTCTTTCGGTGCGCCTGCTGTCCCAGGGCCGCCTGGCGGGCGAGCTGCCGGTAGACCCACATGCGCTTGCGGCGCACGAAGTCCCGCAGCTTCGTCTCATCGACCGCGGGGGGTGCCGACAGCACCAGCTCGCCCGTGCGATCAACGATGATTTCCATCGACCGCCGCGCGCTGCTGCGCCGCAGCTCGAAGCGCAGGTCGTTGACCACCAGAGCACTCATGCCTTGCTCAGCCGGTCGTGGTTGGCGCGCGCCAGTTCCATCAGCTTGTCGGTCAAGGCCTCCAGCTGGGGGGTCGGCATCAGGCGCGATCGCATCAGGGCCTCGAAGACCCTGGCCCCGAGGCCATCCTGCGCCGGCTTGCGGTTGGGCCGCCAGAAGGTCGGGGTCAACTCGGCCGCAATCATGTCGACGAGCTCGACGGTCAGGTCCACCAACCTCTTGCGCTCGGCGTCAGTGATGGCGCGGTCGCCGGCGGCGGCGTCGACCATCAGGCGCAGAAACGGCCCGTAGCGCTCGGGGAGGTCGGGCAGGCGATCGTCGTCCGCCACCTTCCCGGCCTTGATCTCATCGACGAGCCCCCGCAGGGCGGCGCTCAATTCGTCCCACTGCTCCCCCAGCTTGTCCAGCAGCTCGCGCAGCCGCTCGCTCAGTTTGCGGTAGGCGACGGGGTCCTGGTCGAGGTTCTCGCGGATGTGGGCCCGGATGGCGTGCTCCATCTCGGACGCCTTGGCACGATCATTCGGTTCGCGCGCCACCTTTTCGCCGAAGTCGGCGTCGGTCAGCGACACCGGGGGGATCTTGGGGTCCACCCCCATCGACACCACGTGGTCGTCGATGAGCTTGCGGACCTTGGCGCCCACGTCCTTGCCGAGGATGGGGGTGTCGCGGTAACGGTTGCGAGCGCGGGCGTAGATGAAGGCCAGCAGCTTGGCGTCGGGAACGAAGGGCAGCCCCTCCGGGCGCGGCAGCACCACGTCCAGGGTGTCGAGGAAATGCTTGAGCTTGACCGCGAACTCGGCGCGCAGCCGCTCGTCGTTCAGCACCTCAACGCAAGCCTCGTGGTCGGACAGGTTTTCGACACCCCGACGACGGAACAGGTCCACCACCCGCAGGTAGCGATCCCGCAGCACCGGGATCTCGTCCTTCAGGCTCTGCAAGGCCCCCTCTATGTCCTCGTCGGCATAGACGTTGAGCGCCTGCTTCAGATGGTGCGCTAGGCCGTAGTAGTCGACCACGATGCCGAACTTCTTGCCGTGGCCTGTGCGGTTCACCCGCGCGATGGTCTGCAGCAGCTCGGCCTCGCGGATCGGTCGGTCCAGGTACATCACCCCCTCGATCGGCGCGTCGAAGCCGGTCAGGAGCATCGACTTGACGATGAGGAAGGCAAGGGGGTCGCTCTTGGCGGGGTCGGCATGGTTCAGGGGCTGTTTGAAGCGCTTGATGCGCTGCTCCTGGGCTGCGGCATCGGTCCAGGGCCTCCATGCCGGGTCGTCGTTGTTGCTGCCCGAGATCACCGGCGCGAACTCCAGGCGCCGAAGAGTGTCCCGGTAGCGCCAGGCTTGCACCTGGGCCTGCACCCTGGGCGGACGCCGGCACAGGGCCTCGTCATCAAGCGTCTTGTCCTCGGGGCTCAACTGCTCGGCCTGGGCCAGCAGCTCGTCGCATGCGGTGCTGAAGGCGTCGAGATAGCGCACCACCGCCAAGCGGCTGTAGGCCACCACCTGGGCCTTGAATCCGTTGGGCAGGATGTTGGTCACGTAGTGGCCGAGCATGTCGCGCGCCTTGTCGGCGATCAGGGCCGGGGCCTCGAAAATCTGCCCCTTGGTGGCGTACTTCTGGCGGATCGCCTCCAGCTCCTCGGGCGTGTGCTCGCGAAACAGGTCCTCGAACAGCTCGTCGAGGTTGGCGCCGTCCTTGACGGCGCCGTGCGCGGTGCGGCCCTCGTAGAGGATCGGCACGATGGCACCGTCGTCCTCGGCCTCGCGGATGGTGTAGCGGTCGATGAAGTCGCCGAAGATCTCGTGGGTGCGCTTCTTGTCCCCCATCAGGATGGGGGTGCCGGTGAAGCCGATGCGCGCGCAGTTGGGCAGGCCTGCCTGCAACGCCGCCTGCAGGTCCCCAGCCTGGCTGCGGTGGGCCTCGTCGACCAGCACCAGGATGCTGTCATCGTCGTTCAGGACCTCGGTGAGGTACGACGGGGCCGGTTCGCGCGCGCTGTGCTTCGGCAGGTCCCCACGGGTCAAGGCCGGCTCACCGAAGGCATCGCCGCCGCGCTGCTTCTGGATCATGCCGAACACCAGGCCTGGGCCCTTGCGACGAAGCAGCCCGCGCAGGGCCTCCGCCGACGTGGCGAGCTCCACGGTCTCGCCGGTCAGCGCCGCCGTGCCGGACAGCTGCACCTCGAGGTCGGTGCGATCGGTCACCACGACCACCTTGAAGCGGCGAAGCTGGGGGTCGGTGCGCAATTTGCGGATCAGGAACACCATGGTCAGGCTCTTGCCCGAGCCCTGGGTGTGCCAGATGATGCCGCCGCGCCGGTCGTGCTCGCCGTCCTGCGAGCGGGTCTTGCCGGTCCGCAGGCGCTCGACGGCGTGAGCAACGGCGCGGTACTGCTGGTAGCGGCACACGGCCTTGACCGTCTGGCCGTCCGCCTGCATGAAGAGCGTGAAGTGGCGCAGCACGTCCAGCAGGTTGGCAGGGGCCAGCAGGCCGGCCACCAAGCGCTCCTGCTCCGAGAGCGAGCCCTTGCCTAGCGCGGTGGCCACGTCGGCGTCGGTGCTGGGCACCACGGTCTTCCAGGCCGCGTAGTGGCGGAAGCCGGCGCCAATGCTGCCCACCCGGGCCTCGTCGAAGCTGGTGACGATCAGCAACTGGTTGGTGTGGAACAGCCGTTCGTTGCCTTCGTTGTCGTCAACCTCGAAGTCCGCTCTGCGCTGGTTGGTGTAGCGGCGCAACTGGTCCACCGCCTCGGCCAGGGGCTCGGGGCACGAAGGGCTTTTGCACTCGACGACAACGAGGGGAATGCCGTTCACCAGCAAAACCAGATCGGGGACGATGAAGGCCTTCCCGCGGTCGAAGCCGGGCGGGCAGTCCACGCGGTACTGGTTGACGACCGTGAACTCGTTGCGCTCGGGGTGCTGCCAGTTGATGAAGTGGATGGTCTGGCCGCGGCCGCCGTCCCAGCCGGGCAGCCCCTCGACGGTGATGCCGCCGAGCAGCAGCTCGGTGGCGGCGACGTTCGCCTCCATCAGGCGGTGGGCGCCGATGCGAGTGACGGCGCCGACGGCCTGGGAGATGCGCTCCTCATCGAGCCAGGGCACGCGGTGGCCGTCGACCTCGCGCAGGTTTAGGGCGTGGAGCTGGCGGCGCAGCACGGCCTCCTGGATGACTTCGGTGAAGCTGGTGCGGACGGTGGCAGAGGGATGGTCGAGGTCACCTTCGACGTAGCGCCAGCCCATCGTGAGCAGCTGCTCCACAAAGGGCTTTTCTACGGTGTCGAGTTCCCAGCCCATGCGCGGTCCTTCTGTCAGGCTAGCAACGGCGTCACGCGGACGCGGCCGGTGAGCAAGTCGTCCATGAGGCCGAACTTCTGCCGACGCAACTTCTCCGCGAAGGCGATTTCACAGTCGAGCCTTACTTCGATGGTCGACATGCACTCGATCGCAGCCCGCTGCTCAGCAAGCGGTGGCAAACAGATCTGCATTGCACCGAGTTGATCCAGGTAGAGGCCGGGCTGGGCCGTCTGATTCACTTGCGCCCAAAGCCCATCCTGGAAGCGCTTGTGTGACATGCTGGCGTACAGGAACGAATTGTGCAGCTTTTGACTCGCTCCCCGCAAAACCGCAACGCTCCGTTGGAGCGTGAACTTCGGAAGGTCACCAACGACTGCCAGCTTGCCAATAGTCGCGCCGACAATTGCGAGTAGAACGTCACCGACCTCAATCGTCCAATGCTTGTGCATGCCCTGAAAGAACGCCTCCGAAACGTGCGTGTCTTGGTCGGTCAGAAGGAGCCGACCGTCCTTCATGTTTCGTACGCTGAGCAGTAACGGACCAGTCTCCGTCCGAGAGGGTGGGAGGTGCGTGCCATCGCGGATCAGATCACACGCGGCAGCCAAGGACTGCACCGACCAACCCTTCGGAATCCACCCCAACACCGACTCCTTGTAGAGATGCGGCGCGTCCTTCTGCGACGGGCGCAGCTCGCCGCTGGCGTCCATGCCGCGGGTCAGCAGGTCATGTAGCAGCCCCTGCTTGACCCGTCGGAGCTTCTCAATGATCGATTCGGTTTGGCGGATGATGGCGTCGAGGGTGTCGAGGATCTCGACGATCTTCGATTGCTCGCGTAGCGGAGGAAGACTAAGCGGTACGGCTTCGAGAATTCCCTTTGACAAACCACCGCGCCCACCGCCGGATGAGCGTGCACGAAGTTCCTCGTATCGATGGTCCAGGTTGTGAAACAGGTACTCGCTCTGGAGCTCCGCGTCGTCGCCTCGAAACAAAGCGATCGACTGATTGGAACTCAACTCGCAGAGCGTGAGCGCAACCGTGCCCCGAGTCTTGCCTTGACCTGCGAGGCCGATAGCAACTGCTGGGGGGGCTACGAGCGTCGCGTTTGACGCCGTCAGCCCTGCCTCGGATATGCGGCCGGGCACATCGCGTACACGGCGCAGATTTACGTCGCCCGACGCCATCCAGGGGATGTCACCACCCCAAAACCGCGGCACCTCGGTCGACGGCGTACCCCCGAGTGTGCAGGACGCAACCTCGCCGAGTTTTTTTATCTTCCAGTCATTGGGCGTGGCAGCACGATCTAGATCATGCATAGCCGAGATCTCGCAAGTACATCTGAAACTTCGCCGAGGCACCGTCTCGATCCTCTTCAATTGCCCTAAGCGTCACGCAGTACTTGTCCCACCAGCCATCGAACATTGCAACGACGTGCTGCCGCTGCGCACCAACGTATCGATCCAAAATCGCGCGCATGTCATTTCGCAGAATAGTTAGCAACAGCGCCGCTGCGTTAGCGTCGTCGAGAGCATCGACCGCCGCATTCAGGCGCTGGGCGAAGCCCTGCTCCTTGGCCTTGCACTCCTTCTTCAGCACCGCGAGTTGGCGCTTCCACTCCTTGAGCTGCGCCTCGTCCGCTGCCGGTTCGTCGTCGCCGGACTCGGCTTCTTCGCCATCATCGCCCGCGCCCTTGTCGGGCGTGGCCGCTTTGATCTGGCTGTCTAGTTCGGCCTTGCGCGCTTCCAGCTCGGCCAGCGCCTCGACGAAATCACTCATCAGGAACTTGACCAGTTTGTGATCCAGCGGGTTGTCCTTGCTCTGGTCGTCGCCCATCGCGGTGAGGATGCTGGTGCGCCAAGCATCCACTACACCCTTGGCGCCGCGGGCCATCAACGTCATGAATTCGTACTTGGCGTCGTCCCAGAAGCCGGCCACAATCCCGCGCACCTGAAAGCGTCCAAGCACGCCTGTGGGCTCCAGCGCGGCGCTGAAACTGTATAGGAGGTCGTTGCGCAGACCGACAAGACTGGGCGCATCGGCCAGTGCGATGATGCGCGGACTGTGCGCCTGCCACCAAGTGTCGAAGGCGTCGCGCACCGCCTGCTCGCGAGCCACAAGGCCGGGGTTGGCCTCGACCGTATTCCTCACAGCCTGCCGCGTCGTCAGCTCGGGACGGAAATCGTAGTAGCGGGCATCGCGCTCGACGAACAGCGCCAGCGGGTCCAAGCCGTGCCCCTTGAAGAGTGCGGCCTTGTCCTGCACCTCGGCCTTGGGCACACCGCCGACCAGGTGCGCGCGCACGTCGTGCGGTTCCGGCGCGGGGGCATTGTCGGCGTAGCGACGGATGTTGAGGTTGAAGTCTTTCTCGCGCAGCTTGGCGTTCGTGACAATGGCCGAGAAGCCGGGCACCTCGGCAAAGCTCTCAAAGGTGTTGACGATCTTCTCGACGTGCTCGGGCAGCAGGTGGTTCTGCGCCCGGCCCTCGAAGTATTCGCGGTCGGCGTTGATGAACAGCACCTTGCCCTGCCGCTCGGCCGGCTTGCCGCTATGGTTGCCCTGGCGCTGGCGCATCACCAGCACGCAGGCCGGGATGCCCGTGCCGTAGAACAGGTTCGCGGGCAAGCCGATCACGGCTTCGAGCAGATCGGCCTCGATCATGGCGGCGCGGATGGCGCGCTCTTCGCCACCGCGGAACAGCACACCATGCGGCATCACGGTAGCAAGCTGGCCGCCGTCCTTAAGCACGGCCACCATGTGCTGCAGGAACATCAGATCGGCCTTCTTGGCTCCAAGCGGTACCTCGCCGTAGCGAAAACGCTCGGCGCGGAACTTGGGCGCCCAGACGGCCTGACCGGCGCGGTCGATGTCGGTAGTGCCCCAGTTGATGGAAAACGGGGGATTGGAGAGCACGCGGTCGAAGCGCATGAGCTCGCCACCTTCAACGTGCTGCGGCTCAGCCAGGGTGTCGTCGTTGCGCAGGTCGGCGGTGCTGATGCCGTGCAGCAGCATGTTCATCTTCGCGATGGACCAGACCGTGCCGTTGGCCTCCTGGCCGCACAAGTCTGCGCGCCGTCCGTCCCCGCCATGTTCGTCGATATACTCTTTTGCCAGAATCAGCATGCCGCCGGAGCCCACGCAGGGGTCGTAGATGCTGTGCTCCTGCTCGGGTTTCACGAGCCGCACCATCATGCGCACCACGGAGCGAGGGGTGTAGAACTCGCCCCCCTTCTTGCCGGCCGAGTCGGCGAACTCGCTGATCAAGTATTCGTAGGCCGCGCCCAGCAGGTCGGGGAACTCGAAGTCCTCGTTACGCAGGCGGTACTGGCTGAAGTGGCTGATGAGCTGGCGCAGCTTGTTGTCCGGGATCTTGCTCTGGCCGACCTTCCGGGTGAAGTCGATGTGCTCAAGCACCTCGGCCAGGCTGGAATTGTTCGATTCGAGCCCTCCCAGCGCGCGGTTGAGGAAGCCGCCCACGTCGTGGTGGGCTTCGTTGACGAGGTACTCCCAGCGCGAGTTGGGAGGGACAAAAAAGGAGTCGCCGTACCAGCGCTTGAGCTCGGCGCTCTCGCGCGCCTCGGCCTCGGTCTTGCAGGCGTCTAGCTCGCGCTGCATCACCTCTTCGCGACGCTGGTCGAACACGTCGGAGCAGCGTTTGAGGAACAGCATCCCGAAGATGTATTCCTTGAACTCCGAGGCATCCATCTTGCCGCGCAGGATGTCGGCGGCTTTGAAAAGGTGGCGTTCGAGTTGGGGGAGGGTGAGGGGCATTTGCTAACAGACAACACGGGTCGGAGGGGCTGCACCTGCGTGGCGGAGCCGCCGGAGGAACGTTCAGGATGATAGTCACCCTTCACCTTCGGTCCCGCCCTCTAGTTCTGCAAGTCCGACTTCTTGCCCTCTTCCAAAAAATCGGCAAGGATCGCGCCACCCCTGCACCCACGACCACGACAGGAACTGCGATGGCAGCTCCAAAAGCGGCTACGCCCGCCATCGGGGTTGCGATCGATGCGAGCAACCCCACGCTGCTCCCCTGATGACGCCCCGCATCGGGCCAGTTCTCTCGTCCCAACCGACCCGCTTGCTCACAAGCGCGACACGTTTTAGAAGTGCCGTCGTGAGATCGAGTAGGTGACCTTACCGACTGGAGAGCATCGCCGTGGCGAATGACAGTCGCTCGCTCAGCCCAGGCAATCAAGAGTAGGCCGCTCGTCGTTGACGCTACCTTAATGCAGCCACTGCAACGCTGTGAACCTATCGCGCGTACCGCGCAATGCAGCCGCCGCACATCCACTCGCCGTCGTCGTAGATGCCGCCGGTCATATCGGTATGCTGATGGCACCAGCCGCATTCAGGCAGGCTGGCGGCGTGGCGTTCGCGCTCCAGTAGTTCGCGAAACGGATCGGGCCTGTGCCGTCGATCTTGGTGGCCAAGCTGCAGCGACGGCAACAGCTTCGGATCCGGCGGGCTCGCAAATGTGCCGCAGTTCGAGCACCAGCGTCCACCGTGATGTTCAATGGTGCTGGCCTTCTTGCATCGGCGGCACACAGTCTGCTCGGGGTCGATGGAGATCGAAACGGTCGTGAGGATCGAAGCCGGAGCCAAATCCGGCTCTCGCGCCGCTTCAGATGCCGTAATAGATGCCGGCTCGGATGGCGCCAGCAACTCGTCCAAGCTGGAGACGCGACGACAGTCCATCCCATTCTTGTTGAGATGGAGCAGCAGAGGGTCATAGCCCTTGTCCTTGGACAGAACGATGCACACGGTGTCCTTCGCAGTCTCAAATGTACGGCCGAGATGAAACGCGATGTGGAAGTCCAGCGCGTTCCTCCCAGAGCCTTCGATCGGGTGGAAGTCGACGCGGCAAAAGCGATGCGCCGTCGCCTTGTCCTTAGCTGCCCTCGGCGGATGCTGGTTGGCTCCGACGAAGATGACCCCGCGGTAGCTGTCGTCCAGTCGTGAGATGTCGAATTTTTGAACGTTCTCATAGTCGACCAAGATGAGGGTGCCGGCCATAGACAGTCGAACTGTGGGTTACTGGGAAAGCAGCGCCGCTGCGACCAAAAGCGCAATGATGCCGACGGCGCCAACCTGCTGACTCATCGGCTTTTCGCCGGTCAGCCAGGTCGCATAGTGCTCGCAGTTGAGCTTGACCAGGTCATAGGGGGGCTTTGCTCCGGCCGACTGGCTGGCGAACCATTCGATCTGAGAGTGACGCTCGATCGGTGCGGCTTTGTCTTGTCTGACGGGCAATCCCTGAGCAAATTCAGACAAGCTGGTGACCTCAATTCCGTCCGGCGTCATGTGCGCAACGAGACCGCTCGGCAGTGAAACCCCTACGTGACGCCCGACACGAGCCAGGGTGGGTCGAGAGATGACGCCGACGAACGGCGAGACTAGCCAGGGACTCGTGTGTTGCCGATTCACCGTCACAGTAGTCGCTCCAACCGATCAGTCCGCTTCAGTGCCCGGACCCGGCTCGGGAATGTAGACGCGGCGAAGTGGAAGGAGAGCTTTGTACTTGGAGTCGAGCGCCTCATAGTGTTCGAGCACCAAGTCGACCAGCGCATCGCCATCGACTAGGCGCAGGTTGCTTTTGCTGCGGGCGAACTGGGTGGCTTGGTTGGTGAAGTAGCCCAGCGTCACAAACAGGCCGAATTCGGCTGGAGCTACTTTGCCGTATAGCTGCGAGATCAAGGGATCACCCACGCTGCCCTCCGTGCTCTTGCACTGCACTTTGATGATGGGCGGCTGGAAGCCGAGTTCGTCCTGATGCGCGACGATGTCGATGCCGCCATCCGGACCTTCCGGCGAGATCCGCGTGCGATAGCCCAGGGTCTGCAAGAGGTTCGCGACGAAGTGAGCGAAGGGATGGCCCTTGGTCTGCTGCGCCAGTACCTTGAGCACATAGTCGCGCGTCGTCTCTTCGATGTCCTCGCTGATCTCGGCAACCGATTCGTCCTTAGCCACGGGCACCAGCGGCGGCGGCAGCTTGCTGTCGATCGCCGCCCAGAATTCGTCGGCGTAGTTTTTGACCACGAACAGCGACAGCGCCGAGCCGATCTCGTAAAGCGCGCCCTGCGAAAAGTGCGTGCGAGGTATTTCTTTTAGCCATTCGACGGAGCGACGCTGCGGATAAAGCTGTTCGCCACTCTCATCGTGGACATACTCTCCGGTGATACGTCCGAGGTGGACTTGCTTGGAACGCTTCGACGGATAGACCACGAAGTCGCCGACGCGCATCTCGTGTACGAATCGATAAAGCTGGCCGGCAGATGTGGGAACGTGTCCCGGCTTCGCTTTCGCGGCGACCGGGAACACCGATGCGTATCGGTCCTTGAACGCCTCACGCGTTGGACCCAGAGCCTTGAGATTTCCGATGTCGTGCCATCCGAGCGCGATCACACCTTGCTTCAAGAAAAGCTGGTCCGCATCGCCTGTCTTGCCGGCATGAATGCCCCACAGGGTTGTGTCTTGCGCCATTTCTGATTCATTTCCTTTCGTCGTAGAGCGTTATGTCGTGGTGCCAGTGCAGTCGCGAACTGTGCCACGATACGCACCTGGGCACCTAGCCACGCCATCTGTGCCCTCACTCATCGGGCGCCCTGGTACTAATCGATACACCTCTGATCAATGCCGACTGGTACCGCGGCTTGTCGAAGCGCAGGTCCAAATAGCACTGTCGATTGGCTGATGCCAGCATGGAGACGAAGCTGTACTCGCGGCTGTTGAGGTAGATCACCGCTGACAGCTCCGACTTCAACCCGACGATTGATCCAATGAGTTGATCCGCTGGACCGTTTATCGTGTCCTTCTCCAAAAGCATGATGTCGAAGCCGGTTACACCCTTCACGGGAGCATCAAGCCTCCCTCGCATGTGGAGGTACACCGAACCTTCGCGTAGGCGGCGCAGCTTTGTGTCCGCGGCGTGGATGAAGCATTGAAAATCCCATTCATTCACAACGCCACGATGGCTGATGACCTCAGCCCGAGCTGGCTTGCGCCTAGTGGCCATCACCAACTATGGGTTCGCCGCTAGAAGCAGCCGTAGGCGGTGCACGTCTTGCTATAGGGGTTGCCGTGGCTATCGATGCCGTTGTGAAACGTGGTGCCACCGATGTGCTGGGACGTACCGTTCCACATGTTGCCGTTGGCCGCAGTGCCGTTGTGCATCGTCGTATTGCCGATGGTGGTGCTCGTCTGATTCCAGTTGCTACTCGTGCTTGGATTCATGCCTTGCACATGCGTTGTGTTCCCGAAGCGCTGAACGTTGTAGGTGTTGCCCGAGGCGTCGGTACAGGTCTGGAATGAGCCAGAGCCGATACATGTCGCATGCGCGGCGAGCGACAACACACCGAGCGACAGCAACGCAGCGAGAGATCGAAGGTTCTTCTGCATGAGCTTCTCCTTGTCCCAGTAGGAGCGTTAGTCTTGACCCAGGCAGTTCTGCTTGCTATAGGGTTCACGCCGCCACCTGCCAACTATTGCCCGATTCAGTCAAAAGAAGTTCTCGAGCGGGAACGCATGCCACCTAGACTGCGCATCAGGAGTGAGCAGCATGAAGACATTGGTGACCTGTATTGCGGTGCTGCTGGCAGGCTCTGCCCAGGCGGGCACGATCTATCTCTGCAAGGCTTACAACGGCTCGACGTTTTGGGCGCAGGCGCATTGCAACCAGCACAACGCGTTGATTGAGCGTATCGAGCATGTTGCAGATGTGCCGTGGGACCAGCAAGTGCAGCAAGCCGAGCAAGGCAAGGCGGCACGCTCACAGCAGGCTCAAGTCAGTGCCGGCGATTCACAGCGAGAGACCCGATGTGCGCAGCTCGTAGCCGAGCGCAATAAGATCGAAGGCCGATACACGAACTGGCAATGGCAGCCGCCTGAGGTGATCAACCCGGACCAGCAACGTATGCGCGGGCTGCGGGCTGAGCTGTCGGCCAATCGCTGCGCCGTCCAGTAACGATGAAGCCAGCAGCTAGTCGCTGCCGGCTCTGCGCAGTACCGACCGCAGTGCCTTTTAAAGGGATTGCTTCGAAAATCGGCCGTCTAAACACTACAGAAGGTCGCCTTTCATGACGCTCGAACAGACCACCCAAACTCGCCTTTTTGTCTTGCAGCGCGCGATTCTGGCGCTGATCAACACTCATCCAGACCCGCGTGCGTTTGCCCGCGTGATGGGAAGCTTCACGGCGGTTCAGCAGATCGATCAGATCGAATACGCCAAGTCGAACCCCGAGGTTCGCGCCGAGTCTGACGCCTTCGCCCGTGAGATCATCGATTTCGCCGGTCTGGTGGCTGAAAAGCGCGACTCGGCAGACGGCAAAAATGGGCCGTCGGGCGAGGAGTAATGATGGCTGCTTCGCTGCCGGGGCCGTCCAGCCGCTCCAGCTTGCGGCAGCCACGCCCTTTGGTGATTAGTTTCCGAGAACGCGCGCGGCAGCGCCGATGCCGAACTTCTCGTCGAATTGATCGGCTTCATCGGGGTTGGTCTTCAGCTGAGCGATGGCGGCGGCGGGTGCTATGTACCCAACTGGGGCTGGCCGTCGCACGGCGCCGCCTGGCACCTGTATGACCTGACCTGTCGCCTTGTTGAAGATGATGGGTACCTTTGGCTCGGTCCGCATGCCGAGCATCGGATTCGCCGGATCGATCGGCACGGTGCCGCCACCCGATTCCAGGGCCGCAAAGTTGTCCTGCGCGGCCTTACCGGCTAGCGCCGCCAGCTTCTCGGAGGCCGCGCGGCGCGCCGCCGGCGTCTTGGCGTTCTGCACCTCGGCCTGTGCGCCTTCGATGCGCGCTTTCGTGCGGATGTCGTAGCCGGCGGCGGCTTGCCGAATGCCGAGATCCGCGCTCGCGATCGCGCCGGCCGCGGCCTGGCGGCGATCGACCATGCCAGCGCGTGCCATGTCGCCCTGCTCACGGATGTTCGCTCGTGCGGTGTCGCCTGCATCACGCACAGCTCCTCGAGCAGTCTCGCCGGCATCGCGCACGAGGCCTTCCGCTGCTCGAGCGCGGTTCGTGGAGGTGGTATTGATGGCACCCTGCGCTTGCGCGATCGCTTGGCCGTCGAAACCGCGACGCGGAGACCAGGTGCTTTGCGCGCGGCGCAAGTCCGATCGTTGATCGGCGTCGATGAAGAAGTTGGCTGTGGCCTGGCGGCTGTCGACGCTGGCGTCAGGAATGACGGCCATGCTGGGACCAGAGGCGGCCACCACAGATCCAGCGGCGGCCGCGCCGCCAGCGATGGGAGCCCGGCCAATGAAGCTCGCACCAGGCATCGATATGACGCCGCCGCCCGGCGCGCGGCCGTTGATCGACACATCGCCCGATACGTTGCTACCCGAATAGGAGTTGCCGACCCGCCGGATGGCTCCCGCCGGGGCCACCGGAAGCACTGGTGCCATGACCGGCGCGCCGTCGGGCCCGATCTGAGCCTCGGGCTTGGCGGGCGGGGCAAGCAACGCAGGAACTTGTGCACCGGCGTTGTCGAGCCTGCGCACATCTGCCTGCGTGGCTGGCGGGCGGATTGCACCCGCAGGCGCGGCCGGCGCGCTGGGCGTGAGGGTCTGCGTTGGCGCGGTGGTCGCGCCTTGCCCCAAGACGCGATCCAAGCTTGGCGTCATGGAGGACGGGTCGGCCCCTGCTGGCGTCAGCAGAGGCCTGGTGAAGGCCATGTTGACGCCAGCGGCGCGCACCGGACGCACCACCGCTGTGTCGTAGGCACCAAGGGCCGCCCGCGGAATGGCCGTTCCCGCGTCCATGATTGCGGCGCCTGCAACGTCATTGAGCTTGCTGGCACCTTCCAAGAAGCCACCAATCGCCTGACGGTCGGAGGCTGCTTGCGCGTCAAGCGGCGCGGCGGGCGCCGAAGGCGCTGCGGTGGCGGCCGCCGCAGCCGCAGGCCGCGCGCCCCCCACGTTCAGGATGCTGGTGTCGCCCATCGAAACGACCGGCCGGCCTCCGGCGTTGAAGCTCGTGGGCTTCGGAGTAGCGCCGTAAGAGGCCTGAGGGGAGCCGATGCGTGCGGGTGAAGCAGTGGCACCGGGGGCCATGCCAGCCGGGGCCACAGCGCCACCCACCGCCATTGGACCAACCGCCTGCGCGGCCGCGTCCCCGAAGGAGTTGGATTTCTTCTTGTCATCGGAGAGGATGGTAGCCATGCGTGCCTTTGCGGGTCGTTTAAAAATGCCTACGGCATTTAATCCGGCCTGCATCAATCTTGCGAACCTCAAGGGGGTGTCGGCCACGCGGACAGTCGAGGATGCGCAAATTGCGCGTTGAACAGCGAATCCGCAGCACACAAGAGGACAGGCAATGAAGAAAGAAGCTACCCCCATCGTCCATATCCGGCCGCTGTTCCTGGCCCGGGCGGACGCGGCCGCGTACTTATCCCTGTCGGTTAGTTTGCTCGACGCCCTCGTGGCGCGGGGCGAGGCCCCGAAGCCGCGCAAACTCAGCGCTGGCCGCACAGCGTGGCTGGTCGACGACCTCGACGCCTGGGGCCGCGCCCGCCCCGTGTCCGACCTGCTGCCCCCGGCGAACAGCGGCTACGGGCGCGCCGGGTTGCCCTCTTAAATGGCGCATCCTCTCCTGAGCCGCCAGCACGCTGGACCTTGCTGAGGCTGCGTTCGTATTTGTCTCAGCCACAGCGCCTGCAGCGGTGGTGACACTTCGGTGCGCGCTGGTGACATTCCTCGTCGCGCCTTCTTTCCCGCCATCGGCTCGCTCCCATTGGGGGCAGTGGGCCTTGCTGATCGCAAACGGTGCTGCCAGAGCCCCCGAAATGGCGGAGACATTCTGGGGACATTCCTAGTGCTGCAGCTGGCGGCGCAGATGTCGCTCAACGCATCGCAACGTTGTCGGCGAACACCAGAATCAGCGTATCGCGCTTGCGCGGCCAGTGCCTCGATTGTCGACCTGCTCAGCCGTCAGGCGTCGCGCCTGCCCTATGGTCTGCGATGGTGGACTTCAGGGCGCTGACCACCAGGTCCGTTTGTTTCCACACGCTCTGCCTATGCCCTCTTTTGATGGAAACAGTTTGGCAACACCTTGGCAACACTTTTGCCGTCCGTCGTTCCGCGGCGCTCTCTGGCGCCGGGCGGGGCGGCGCCGGCTCCGAGTACGGTGGGTGGATGGAAAAGCCAACGACCATTCTCATGACATTGCCAGAGGGGGCTACGTTCCAGGGCCTCCGGCACCGGCCGGGTACACGAGCCACATCAACCCCACGACGGGCGCGGGATGTACTTTGTAGATCTGCCCCCTGGGTACCTGTGCGGCGGGCCGGTAGTGCCGTACTCGCGGCGCACGAACCTTTGGATTGGGCATCGCAAGACGCATCAAATGGAGCTGCCAAGAAGCTCTAAGCGGCACCTGCGCTCGGGTCAAGAACGAACTTTCGGTTAGCCGCTTTTCCGCGTTCACCGCGCCGTTAACCACCGCGGCGTCAATCTGCGTGGGCAAGCGCTCGACGCCGCCCAAGGTTAGCGTCTCTTCGGCACTAACCATCGCACTAACCAACCAGCACTAACCTCGCGGCATTGGCTCTTTCGTGGGGAGTCGCCCTGGGAATCAAGTGCTGGAACCCAGCGCCCCGAGATTCGAAAGCGACAAAGCTACGACTCTGGCAACTCCGGCAACTCCGGCAACTCCGGCAACACAGGCAACACGCTTCTTCTGCCGGGCCTGCCGCGTGATTTTTCGGGCGCATGGTTCACTTGCACGGCCAAAGCCAAAGGCCTCGCACGCTGCGGACGCGGCATCACGTTGCGCATGGCTTCTTCGTGGAGCGCCTGCACCACCGCGGTCCGCGGAAACATCCAGGAGCGTCCGTACTTGATCCCCGGTAGGCGCCCCACCCGGGCGGCCTCCTCCACAGTTTTCTGCTCGCATCTCAATAGTGCCGCTAGTTCTTCAGCCGACACCAACATGCCGCCGCTGCAATCGGCGTGCAGGACGCCGCGATCGATACCGGTCATTTCGTGCTTTAACTCGAAGGGATCGGCAAAAGTCTACTGAGATGGCGGGGAAGATCAAACACTGAATGTCAATCGAGCCGCGCGCTTGGCCGGCTTCGATCGTGCGCGGCGACCAAGGGTCACCAAGCCGACAACCGCTCAACCCCAGCGACCTGGGCGACGCCCGGCAGGCGCGACGCCCGGTATTCGCGTGCTGTGCGTGTCGCACGCAATGCCGCTCGGGCCTGCCTGCGTCGCGCGCTGGTATTCAAGGCGGTGGTATCCACGCGGGTATCCACGGAAATGAGATGAAGTCAAAAGTGCTGGCGGTGCTGGAGCCCGCGGCGGGCGCCAGCGCTTCGACCGTGACTGTCGAGGACGCGGTGATGTTGGCCGCCCGACGCTGCCGGCCGCGGCGTGGACCGCTCGAATCTGCTGCTTGACCGCCTCAGACGAGGTCAGTCTTCCTCAGGCATGCCCAAGTTCGCCAGGCCCTGCATCAGGTCGAGGTGCGCGAGGTACGCGCGGCTTTTTGGCATCCGGGGTGTTTGCTCGGGTTCCTCCGCTGGGAACAGGTAAAGCTCGCGCGTCGCTTCCCAGGCGTCCTGCCATGTCGCGCCCTGCGTCGTCAGCGCGCGGATCGCTTCCGCCGTCGCGGTCGCCGCTTCGGTCAGCGCCTGCTCGAGCTTGCCCGTCATCAGGAGACGCCGGTACTTCCGGGGCTGGTGCTCCATCCAGTGGGCTCGGGCTTGCGCCATCCAGTTCGCGTGTTGCATTTCCATCTTTCGGTGATCCAGTATCCGCGGGTGGACGATCTTGAGGTGAACGCGAAGAACAGCTTCGACCCGCTTCAAGCAGCACCCCCTCATCGTGCGCGACGATCGTCTTCGCCGATCAGGTCCGGCCGGGCTGGGACATCCAAAGTGCTTTGGTAGAGGGCGTCTGCCGGGCCCTGCGCGCGGGCCGCGCCCGCCGCAGGCGACACTGGGCCCGACGCCTACCCCGCCTCAGGCCTGAGGCAGCGTCGGGCCTTCAGCGGGTCGCGAGTGGTCATCGAAGAGGTCGGCCAATTCGAAGCGCTTCACACTCCGGTAGGCGTGCTCAAGCTCGCCCATGTAGACACGCTTCTTGGCGATCCAAGCGGCGCGGGCAGCAGCTTGAGCGCCGTCTTGCCCCGGGTTAGCCTGGATCTCGCTGTTCGCTACGTCGATCATCGTGGTCAGGACGGTGAGGCGAGCGTTCAGCGTCGCGTGGCGGTTGTTCTCCTCCATCGCCTTCCGTTGGTGGAGCAAGGTCACAAATAGGCCGGCCACCGTGAGGAAGCCGAGCGCCGGATTCAACAATCCACCCATGAAATCGCCAAACTGACCCCACGACGACATGTCGACTGTCGCGGCAGAAGGCGCATGAAGCCGCTCAAAAAAACGGTAGGAGAGGTAACCAGCCATTCCGGCCAAGGCGACAAGGCCCGCGGCGATCAGCCCGGTAAGCCTGCCCAAGAAGTTCCGAGTGGCGATGACGTACAGAGCTACGGTGTGGCTGAAAACCTGGATGGCGGCTGTGATTTCCATTTTGCACTCCTGCCGCACCGTGCGGCGCCGCCAATATAGGCGGGTTAGCCGGAGCACACCCGAATCCTTGCGCACCTCGCTCGATATGGCGCAGGCCGCGAGCCGGATCGCCAGATGCGTCCAGTCGCCGCCCGCGTACACGATGCGAAATTAGGCCGCAGCGGAAATCGCGGCCACCGGTGCGAGGCCTTCATCATGTCGGGAAGCGACCCGCCTGCGAACCCGGCCGCGGAGCAGAGACCTAGATCCAAGTCAGCGAAGTGACGCCCCACTCGATGAAGCGGAGCACCCTCTGCAGCGTGGTGACTTTCTGGTGGTGACTCTGGCGCTCTGATTCAACGTAGGTCAGGCAGCGATCCTCGGTTTGCGCAGCGCTGCCAGGCGCTCGAGTGTCTCGACGCTCGGCTTCGCCGCGATCTTGTCGTCGTCGTAGAGCTTCTGGAGTGCCGGGTCGCGGCCGGTCGCACCGGGCACCGTCGCCGAGATCTGGATGCCTTCGTCCTTCCACCGGCCCTGGTTCAGCCAGGTCGCAGGGTTCGGGATGAACTGGCCCTTCTCGCGCTGCCACTGGTCCGTCCCGCGCGCCGTCGCGATCGCCTCCATCATCGCCGCGACCAACGCGCGAGTCGGGCTGCGCTTGTCAAACGCCTTGCGGGCATCGTCCTTGCCCACCTTCTTCGGGTAGGCCTTCCAGAATTCCTCGAAGAGCATGTCGCGAGCGGCAGGCGGCCTATCCACGGGTGGTGCAGCGACGGGTTTGCGTTCCAGCGACGGCGAGAGAGTTTTTTCCTGCTCCTGCTCCTGCTCCTGCTCCTGATTGGGCATAGGCTTCGTGAAGGCTTCCGGAAAGGCTTCGCGGAAGGCATCGCGAAAGCCTTCGGTCATGCCCTCCGCATAGGCGCGGGAGCGAGCAACGACGCGGGTTTTCAGGGCGCACTCAGGAAGAAGGTCCACCGCCGAAGCCCATCCCTTCACGACGTTGGGCGACTCGGGCTTGTTGTACCGGAGGAAGTTCGGCAGAGCCAGCAAGTGGGCCTTCGGGTCGTGCTCTGCCATGCCCCTCGACAAGACCTGCTGAAAGGCTTCCCGGAAGCCTTCGGTTGACCACCCCAGTTCTTCAGCCATGCCCGCTACCGTGGTGCGCATGGCGCCCAGCATGGTCATCGCGGGGTGCGTGAGCAACATGAAGAACACCAGCTTGGCGTCATCGCCCAGAGCGCGGAACTTCTCGTCGTTCCAGATGCGCTGATCAATCTTTCGGTAGCGGCTCACGTTGCCCCCCCGATCGCTGCCAGGAAGGCGCGGACAGCATCCCCGTCAGCGAGCGGGCGGATCAGGCCCCAGCGCGCAGCGTGATAGCGCACAGTGCCATCCGCGCAGGTCTCGCGACGCAGTTCATGGCCGAGCAGCGCGTACTGCGCCGCCAGGGTGGCGAAGGCCTTGTTGTCGGGCTGCTCGCTCATGTTGGCGCCGCCGTTTCTCTAGGGCCAGGATCGCCTTCATGATGGCGGTGAGCGTCGCTGTCGATCGCCGCCGCGCCAGGCTCTGCAACGAGCGTGTAGCGGGCCATGCGGGCATGGGAGTAGCCGTCCGCCGCTTGGCCAGAGAACTGAACCTTGTCGATGTCGTGGCCGCGGCGGTGACGAAGCGCGTGGATACGCGCACTGACCTGGTACACCCCCAGGGCGCGCAGATCATCCGTCGTCTTGGGACCCAGACGGAGGGCTGCGATGATCCGGCGGTGCTGGGCTTCCGTCCCGGTGCTCTTGTCGCTAGACTTGAGACTCGATTGCTGCTTCTTGAGGGGGCCGACTGCGGGAACAGGCGGCCCTTTCTTCTTGGTGGGCTTCATGGTTGATGCCTCACTGCACGGGATCAACGTCCGCGCCGCGCGACGAGCGCTTCGCGATGAAGGCTTCGACGGCGTCACGGTCCCACACGGTCACAGATTCACCCAGTTTGAAGGGCTTAGGAAAGCGGCCTTCACGCACCCAGCGCCAGGCCGTAGCGGGGCTCACCGGCATGAGTCCGGGCTTGTTCGGCGTGGTCGCCAATTCAGACATGCGGATATAGCGGCTCGGCGTTGCGACCGCCAGAACAGGGCGAACCGCTGGGTGATTGGGGATTGCTGCGGCAATCTCCGTCCGTGCTGCTTTGGGTTTGAAAGTCATCTGTGTTACTCGGTATGCGCAACACGTAGCCGGGATCAGGTGCCATGCGTTGCGCGGTTGAAAACTGCGCGCCGCAGGCATCAGAAGCCACAAAGCCCGAAAGCCAAAACCTCAAGGGGGGTACGCCTTGAGCGGCAACGCTTCAACGTGACACGAAGCGGCACAAAGCCATCACGTATCAACGATTTTTCAACGCAACGCCGCCTTTTTCGAGATAGGCATGGGGAAAACGGTGAGGCGCCCGAAAGCGCAGCAATGGTCAGCCGGCGGTCGTTATGCTGCCGGCTCGAGCCCTTCGGCGTCCATGGCAACGTACATACCGAAGTTGGCCGTGGCGTTCTGTAGGTTCATCCCGCCCATGACTAGCTCCGCTCCAACGACGATGTGGTGCATCGACGTTCTGCGCGTCGCCATGGTCGACCGCCACAAGCGGACCTCGCCGGCGGTGCGCAGCAGCTCGAAGGCGGGCTTGTCCGTGGGCAAGAAACACTTGTCCAGTTCGGCCGGGATGCGGGAAGAGGAAGTGCGGGTAAGCAAGAGCGATCCTTTTGCGATCATTGGTGGTCAGCCGGCCTCGGTGCTCGATACACCTTGGCCAGCGCCTTGCCCCGCATGATCCGGCGCGGGGCATGCCGGACTTATGCGCTACCGCAGCTCAACTAGGTCCCTCGCTCGTCGCTTCACCGCATCTAGATCTGCAACGAGCGCGGGCAGAAGGTTGGCAAGATAGCCGTGCGAGCGCACATCCGGGCTTGATGCGACCGCGCGGCAATGAATGAGTAGCGTGACCAGATCCTTGCGCAGTGCGCCAGACTTCAAAAGTAGTTCGCTGTCCGGGATCTGGTCGAAGGAAATGCTTTTGAAGGCTGCGAGTGCCTCACTGGTAGCGATCACAAGGCTTTCGTGATCGTTAGGACCTTCGACGGCGCCGACGCTGGTCCAGGCCACGGCCTCGTCTGCCTGAAGGCATGCAGCGAGCACAGCCCGATACTGCCGGTGATGAAGTTCGCGCGACGTGTGTTCGTCTCGTTCATTCTGTAGCCGTGTCGTGCGGTCGATGTACGCGAAGCCGGCGAGGATGGTGCCAATCGAGCCGAACGCCTGAACCCAGCCCGCTGCTGGGCCCTCGAGAAATTTCTTGAAGTCCGACCATCCAAGCGCCCCTATCAGCGCCAACGACGCCAGTAGCGCGATTACCGCGAGCGCGCCAACCACTCGCATCCAGTCAAAGCCCTTTGCGCTTCCTTCGCTCATGCCGCAGCCCGGCTGATCGGGAGCACGTCCGCACCGATCCGCAGCTTGTCCAGATAGTCCGCCCAGCGCTGCATCATCTCGCGGCGCGCAGGCAGGTGGGCCGTGCGGTTGTAGGCCCGTCCATTGGGATCTTTGACGATGTGGGAGAGCTGATGCTCGATCAGATCGGGTCGCTCGCCAAGGACTTCATCCATGATCGTTCGCGCCATGGCGCGGAAGCCGTGGGCGGTCATGACTTCCTTCGCGTAGCCCATGCCGCGTAGGGCTGCATTCACGGTGTTCTCGGACATGCAGCGCTCCCCGGTGCGGATGCTGGGAAACACATATCGGCCATGCCCTGTAAGGGGGTGCAGGGCCCGCAGGGTTTCAACGGCCTGCCGTGACAGCGGGACAAGGTGCTCGACCCTCATCTTCATCTTGGAGGCGGGGATGCGCCACTCGGCCGCATCCAAGTCCATCTCGGCCCACTCTGCTGCTCGCAGTTCGCCCGGGCGAACGAACACCAACGGAGATAGCTTGAGTGCAGCCAGCGCTGACGGGTGCCCGCCGTAGGCGTGAATTGACCGCATGAGCTGGCCAACCTGCTTCGGCTCGGTGATAGCGGCATAGTTTGTCTTCTCGATCGCGACCAGTGCACCTCGCAGATCGGCCGTCACGTCACGCTCGACAACGCCTGTGGCCACGGCGTAGCGGAACACCTGGCCGCAAATCTGCACGATCCGGTGCGCGCTTTCGTGGATGCCTCGGGCCTCCATCCGGCGAGCCACCTTGTCCAACACGTCTTTGGCCTTGATCGTCGACATCGGCAGCTTGCCGATATATGGGAACACATCCTTTTTGAGCCAACCGGCGACCTTGGCCTGAGTGACCGCAGCGCGCTTGTTCGCCGTCTTGGTCAGCCATTCGCGAGCCACAATCTCGAAAGTGTTCGCGGCAGCATCAGCCTTGCTCTGCTTTTCCTCGCGCTTGGCGACGCCTGGATCAACCCCGTCTGCCAGAAGCGTCCTGGCACTGGCGCGCCGGTCGCGAGCCTTGGCCAGCGTGACTTCGGGGTAGACGCCCAAGGCCAGGGTCTTTTGCTTTCCGGCGAACCTGTAGCTCATCCGCCAGTACTTTCCGGTTGCAGTGACGTGCAAGTACATGCCGCCACCGTCCGCGTACTTCTCTCCGTTCGCCGAGCCTTTGTGCTTGACCTGCTTGATTCCGGTGTCGGTGAGTGCCATCCCCGCTCCCTTGTTGGTATGGTGTTTTTGGGCTTTCAGAGCTACCAACAGAAATGATGGTATTTCTCTGAGATGGGATGCTACGCGGTGCGACGGGTTGAGGCAAAGAAAAACCCGCGACGCTAGGGAGCGTGCGGGTTTCTGATGTTTGGTGAGACGCCTTGATCCTGTCTCGTGGTGCCCTCGACAGGAATCGAACCTGTATCTGAGTCTTAGGAGGACCCCGTTCTATCCATTGAACTACGAGGACGAAGGCGATGGCGACTTTACCAGTTCAGTCGTACTTCACCGTGTAGATCAGGTCGATCCCGCTCTGCTGGCCGGCCTGGCCGCGCAGGGTCAGGCGACGGGTCAGGTCGTAGAAGACGAACAGCGAGCCGAGGGTGCCCGAGAGGCTGCGCTCGTAGGTGACGTAGAAATCCTGGGAGATGCGCTTGCCCACCGTGACGGCCGATTCGCGCAGGTCGCCGCCGCTGCCCGGGCCCTTGAAGCCGATTTCGTCGAGGCCGAAGCGGCTCGCGAGCCCGCCGCCGGTGCCGCCCTTGCCGAGCCCGCCCAGCAAGGCCAGCGCGGCCTGCTGCAGCAGCACCGATTCGCCGCCGCTGGTGGCCGAGGCGCGGCCCAGCACCACCCACGACAGCGTCTCCGCGTCCGACAGCGTGGGCTCGGAATACAGCCGCACGCGTGGCGTCTGTGCGGTGCCTCTGATCTGGACGCCGGCGCGCTGCGAGATGTTGGGCCGGATCGCGAGGATGTCGAGTGCCGGATTGTCGAAGGGGCCGTTGAAGCGCGCCACGCCGGTTTCCACGTCCAGCCGCTGGCCGTAGGCGCGGTACTGGCCCTTGACGGTCCTGACTTCGCCCGTGATGCGCGGCGGCGCGTTCAACGCGGTGCTGCGGATGTCGAGCTTGCCCTCCAGCCGCGTGGTGAGGCCGCGCCCCTGCACCGCGAAATCGTCGCCGAGATCGAAGTTGACCGCGATGTCGGGCGGCTTCGCGGTCTGCGCCTTGGCCACCTGCGCATCGTCGCGCACCGCCTGGCGCCGGGCGGCTTCGGCGGCCTCGCGGTCCTTGGCGGCCGAGCGCACCACCACGTCGCTGCCGAGGCCGGGCGCGGTCTCGTCGGGCAGGATGACGACGGCGCGGTCGGTCTTGAGGTTGCCGCGCACGCTGAACTGGCCGCCGTCGAGCCGCGCTTGCAGGTCGCCCGAGAGCGTGACCTGGCGGTCGCTGCGCACCAGCATGCGCAGCGCGCGCAGCTGGGCTTGCATGGCCATGCGGATGCCGGTGCCGGCGGCCGGCGCCGCGCCCCAGCTGAGCTCGCCGCGTGCCGAGAGCGTGCCGCCATCGCTCGCGGCCTCGCTGGCCGCAGTGCTGAGGTTGCCGCTCTGGCCCGGGATGCGCGCGCTGCTGCCGGTGCCGCCCTTGAGCGTGAACTCGGTGATCTCGATGCGCTCGCCGGTGAGCTTCGCGCGCAGGCGCCCGTCGCGCAGGTCCAGCCCCTCGACCAGCGCGCGCAGCGCGAGCTTGTCGGCGCCGAGCGTGCCGTTCCAGCGCGGCAGCGCGCGATTGCCAGAGAGTGCGGCGTCGGCCTCCAGCGTGCCGGCCACGCGCCAGCCCGGCGGCGCCAGCATTGACCAGACGCCGAGATTGGGCAGGCGCGCCGTCACGCGGCCGGCCAGCGGCGCATCGGCCGCCCATTGCCAGCCGCCCGCGCGCTGCTGCACGCGCGTGCTGGCTTCGGCGTTGATCTGGCCGGCGCGCTCGCTGTCCCAGGCCAGGCCGGCGCGCACGGTATCGCCCTCGGCATCGAGCCGCAGCTCGGCCTGGCGCAGGCCGGCCGGCGTGCTCGGGCCATCGCCCGCCGCGTTCATGCTGCGTTCGCTCGCGCTGCCGGTGCCGCGGCTCGTGATGCGCGTGACCAGCGCGGCCTCGCCGGCCTGCACGCGGATGTCGCCGCTTTCGCGCCTGAGCCGGGCGCGCGCGCGCAGCGCATCGCCGGCATCGATGTCCCAGTCGCCGTCGAACAGCAGGTCGCCGCTGATGCCGACCTCGGCCAGCGCGGCGCCACCGCCCAGCGCCTCGGCCCAGGCCATCGGCAGGCCCTGCAGGCGGCCCTTCGATTGCAGGCGGAAGGCGCGGTTGGAGGCGCCGCCGCTGTGGCTGTAGCGCAGGGGTTCCCACTCGATGCGCAGGGTGCCGGGCGCCGGTCCGCGCAGCGTGGCGGCCGCGGCGGAGGCCTCCACGTCGAGGCGGTCCGCCGTGCCGCTGCGCAGGGTGGCGCTGACGGCGCGGCTCAGCTCCACGGTCCAGGGGCCGGTGCTGGCGGCGGCGCTGTCCTGCATCTGCGCGCGCAAGCTGGCGACCGCGACGCGCCACTGCTTCGCCCGCTCCAGGCCGCCGCTGGCGCGGGTGTCGAGCGTGAACTTCTGCGTGCCGCTGCGGGCCTCGCCCTTCAAGTCCAGCGTGGCCTGCGCCAGGCTGCCGGCGAGTTCGGCGCGCAGCTCGCGCAGCAGCACGGTGGTCGCGGGCCCGTTGGCGGGCTGCGCCAGACGCAGGTCCAGGCGCGGCACGGACAGGTTGGCTATCAGCGTGGGCTCGGCCGAGCCGCGCGGCGCCGGTTCGCTGGCGTTCTGCAGGCGCCGCTGCACGGCTTGCCAGCCGCCTTGCCAACTGGCATCGAGCCGCGCGCTGCCTTGCGCCGTCATGCCTGCGAACACGGCCGAGAGCCCGGGCAGGCGCTCGACCCAGGCCTGCAGCGCGGCCGCATCGTCGACCTGGGCCTTGATCTCGCCGCCGCCGCTGGCCGGCGCGATGCGGCCTTGCACCTGGGCGCCGCCGCCCGGCATCGCGAGCTTCAAGTCGCCGCTCGCGGCCTGGTCTGCGACGCGCACCTGCAGCTTGCCTTCGACGCTGGCGTTCGATGCCTCGATGCGCAGCGTGCGCAGCTCCAGCACCTGCGCCTGCCACTGGCCGCGCGCCAGCGCGCGGTCGAGGCGCAGGCCTTCCATCGCCTTGCTGCCGGCGCCGCCCTCGGCCTGCAGCGCCACGTCGAATATCAGCGCTTCGCCGCGCTGCTCGGCATTGATGCTGCCGCTCACCGGTGCGCCGGCAAGCTCGGTATGCAGCGCGCCGGGACGCACGCTGCGCACCTTCGCGCGCGCTTGCCACGGCGCGGGTGCGGGGCTCCAGCGGCCCTCGGCCTCGATGCGGCCGCCGCCGGCGCGCACGGTCGCCTGGGGCAGGGTCCAGGTCGTGCCGTCGAAGCTGGCGCGCGCCTCGATCCGCTCGACGGGCAGCTTGCCGGTGTCCCAGGGGCCGGGCTCGGCGTTGCGGATGTCGGCGCTGGCCTGCCAGACCGTGGCGGCGCCTGTGCTGCCTGCGTCGGGGCCGGCCTCGACCTTGCCGCTCAGCAGCGTGGCCGGCGCCTCGGGCCACAGGCGGGCCAAGTCGACGTTCTGCAGATCGGCCTTGGCGTCGATCACGGGCTGCGGCAGCCAGGGCGCGATGTGGGCGTCGAGCTGCGCCTGCATCGGCGCCGCCGTGCTGTCTTCGGCCGGCTTCAGTTGCGCCGCCACCGCGAGCCGCGCATCGGCGCCGGCGAGCGTGCCTTTCACCGTCGCCTGGGCCAGCACGTCGATGCCGCGGTCCTCGGCCAGCGGGGCGCGCACCCGGCCGTCGAGCGCGGCATCGATTGCCATCGGCGCCGGACCCTGCAGCTTGACGCGCGCGCTGTAGTGGCCGTCGGCGATGTCCACGCCGCTCACCTCGAGTTGATGCTCGGCGCCGGCATAGCGGTAGCTGCCGGCCAGCTGGGTGGCCTGCAGCGCGGGCGGGCCGGCCCAGCGCAGTTCGTCGATGCGGAAGGGCAGCTCGACCTCGACCGGCAGCACGATCTGCTCCAGGGGCTCGAGCGGCTTGTCGTCGACCGGGCCGCGACGCTCGATGAGCAGCTGCGCCGCATGCACTTCGCCGAGCTGCACCTTGCGCTTCAGCAGCGGCGCCAACTGCCAGCCGATCTTCGCCTCGTGCACTTCCACCGCCAGCGCTTCGCTCTGCCAGCGCAGCCAGCCGATGCGCCCGCCCGCGCGCAGCGAGCCCGTGACTTCGCGGCTTTCCAGTGTCTGGCCCGCGGGCAGGTAGCGCGCGGCGCGCGCGAGCGCGAAGGCCAGCGATTCGTTCGAGCCCAGCCACCACCAGGCGCCGGCCGTGAGCGCCGCCACCAGCACGACCAGGCCGAGGAGGCTCCAGGCCAGTGCGCGCAGCGCACGGCGGCCGAGCGAGCGCTTCGGCGGCGGGGCGGGGGACTGCGTCTGTTCCTGCATTTCAGAAGGTGAAGCCCAGCCGCAGGTGCAGCCTGAATCTCTTCGTGTCCACGCCGTAGGCCAGGTCGGCCTGCACCGGTCCCACCGGGCTGCGCCAGCGCGCGCCCACGCCGACGCCGACCTTGGCCTTGAGTTCGCCGGGCTTGTCGGCCACGGCACCGGCATCGACGAACACCGTGCTCTCCCATTCGGTCATCTTTCCGCGATAGACGAAGGGGCGCTGCCATTCGACGCTGGCGACCCCGAGGTAGCGGCCGGCGACGATCTGGCCGTCGCTGCGCACGGTGCCGATCTGGCGGTAGCTGTAGCCGCGCACCGTGGTGTCGCCGCCGGTCAGGTACATCAGCGTGGAGGGGATCTGCGCGCGATCCTGGGCCACCACGGCGCCGGCCTCGGCGCGCAGCTGGATGCGGCCGCTGCGGGCCTGAGTCCCGTCGTCGCTCTTCACGGTGCCGAGCGGCACGATGCCGAGCCAGCGCCCGTAGACGCGCGTGAAGGGCAGGTGCTCGCCGGTCAGCGTGTAGCCGAGGCCGAGCTCCAGCGCCAGGCCGTGGCCGCGCGTCGGTGCGCCCGCGTTGTCGAAGTAGCGGCCGGTCCAGCCCCAGTTGACGCTCAGCGCCGAGGCCGACGGCGGTGCGGCGATGCCGCGGTTCTGCGTGTAGTCGTACTGCAGGAAGTAGTTGAAGTCGATGTGGTCGCCGGCTTTGCTGCGTCCGCCGCGCAGCCGGCCGCTGTCGACCTTGTAGCTGCCGGAGGTTTCGTTCTTCAGCAGACCCGAGCCGAACAAGCGCCACCCCTTGTCGTCGGGGATCGCGTTCCACTCGGTGCCCAGCGACTTGGTTTCGCGGTCCACCGAGAGCTTGGAGACGGCGCGCCAGCCGAGCAGCGGCATGCGGTTGTGGATGTGGTCGATCGACAGCCGCGGCCCGCTGTCGGTGGTGAAGCCGACGCCCAGCACCACTTTCTGCAGCGGCGCTTCGCGCAATTGGGCGATGACCGGCGCCCACAGCGGGTTGGTGCCGTCGGTGTCGAGGGTCAGGAAGACGGAGTCGTAGTAGCCGCTGCTCGCGAGGCGCTGCTGCGCATCGAGCAGCTTCTGCTGGTCGTAGTCGCTGCCGGTGGGTATGCGCGCGATCCGGCGCGTGCCGTCGGCGTCGTAGCGCTCGCTGCCGCGCACGTCCAGCGGGCCGAAGCGGTAGGCCGGGCCGGACTGGTAGTTGAGGCTGAGCTTGGCCTCGCTGCGGTCGGCGTCGATTTCGGCGCGGCTCGCGCTGATGCTGCCGGTGGGGAAACGCTTGGCCGTCAGACTGCGCAGCGTGGCGGCCTTGGCGTTGTCCCAGGCCAGCTGGGTGAAGGGTTGGCCGGCGCGCAGCGGCCAGTCGGTGCGGATCGTGTCGCGCTGGGTCTCGGCCGTGGCGTCGCTCTCGATCGGCCCGCCGAAGCCGATCTGCACGTTGGCGACGCGCGTAAGTTCGCCGGGCTCGACCGTGATCGTCACCTCGCGCGGCGCCTTGGCTTCAGGCGTCTCGCGCAGTTCCAGCGTGAGCGTGGGCGTGAAGTAGCCGAGGGTGCCGAGCAGCTCGCGCGCGTTCCCTTCGGCGGCCACCATCAGGCGCGAGAGTTCGGCCGCGCCGAGGTCGTCGAGCTGGCGGTAGCGCTGGATTTCGAGGTGGCGCACGAGGTAGTCGCGCACGGTGTCGGGCGCCTTCACCTCCACCGCGAACGCATCGCGCTGCGATGCCGGCCTGTCGCTGCTGGTTACCGGGCTCGCGGCAGTTTGCGTTTCCGCCGGCTCGCTCTTCGGCAGCAGGCTGCACCCTTGCAACAGAAGGGTGCCTGCACAAAAGAACGCCGGCATCCACGCCGGCGCGAGAGAGCGAACCACCCTGAGCATGCGGCCATTTTGACAGCATGCGCAGGGCGCCCTCGACGGGCGGGGGAGCGCGGGGCTCCTTTTTCAGGCGCGCCCGCTGACCTTTCGCGCCAGCAGCCAGACCACAGGGGGCGTCAGCATGCGGGCCAGCGCCTTGACGCGGTCGACGCGGTGCGTCTTCATGAAGACCGAGGCCGATTCGTCCCCGTGCTGCTTGCCGGCGAGCGGGCTGGTGTAGTAGTAGGCGGCGACCGAACGGCGCGGCCGGCCGTCCGGCGCCTGCAGCGGCTTGGTGTGGCCGTGGTAGCTCGCGGGGCCGTGCGGCAGCACGATGGTGCGGCCGAACTCGGGCTGCACGGTGGTCACGCAGCGGTCCTGCTTCTTGTCCCAGAGTTCGAGCCCGGAACCCCAGGCCGGGTCCCATCCCTTGTTGAGGTAGGTGATGAAGACCATCTCGTTCTTCAGCCCCAGATGCCGGTGGCGGTTGAAGTCGCGGTGCACGGCGAAGGTTGCGCCGGTCCTGCTTTCGTGCAGCCCGCCGCCGAACAGCTTGGGATCGGGCAGCAGGTAGTCGACGCCGCTGAGCGACGAGAGCCAGTCGATGAACCAGCCCGAATTGATGATGTCGAAGTACAGCTGCGAGGCCGGGCCCAGCGCCACGCCGAGCACCGAGCGCCGCGTCGATTCGTACTGGGTCTTGATGTCGGCCCAGCCGCCGCCGGGAAGCATGTCGAACTCTTCGGCCACGAGCTCCAGCAGGGCCGGGTGGAAGATGTTCTCGAGAACCAGGTGCGGGAACGGCGAGGCGGCCAGCAACTTCTGGTGCAGGCGTTCGCGCTGCTCGGGTGCAAAAAGGGAGCGGTCGACGAGCTCGGCACGCGGCAGGCGCACGCCGCGGATGCTGATGAAATCGGCCGGTGGCTGGAATCGCGCTTCCAGCAATGCGCCGGCCAAAGGCTGCTCGAGTACCGGGGAGTCCAGCGGAAAAGAAAGCACGGCAGACATGGCACACCTCCTGCGGACGCAGCGTCAACAAAACGCCATATTTGAATCCTTAGGTGTTAACTGTAACCTGAGGTCTCAACGTTGTGACAACTTTTTTACGCGTTTTCGGCCCTGCGGATGGCCTATCCCGCCGCGTGCTTGCTGCGTGCGAGGGGCTATTTTGACAGCAGCCGCATGGCCTCTTCGAGGCCCTTGAGAGTAAGCGGATACATGCGATGCGACACGAGTTGTTGCATCACGGCAATGCTTTGCCGGTATTGCCACACGCCCTGCGGCTCCGGGTTGATCCATGCGAACTTCGGGAAGGCGTGGGTCAGGCGCTGGATCCACTCGGCGCCGGCTTCCTCGTTGTTGTATTCGACGCTGCCGCCCGGCTGCAGGATCTCGTAGGGGCTCATGGTGGCGTCGCCGACGAAGACCAGCTTGTAGTCCTTGTTGTACTTGCGAATGATGTCCCAGGTCGCGAACTTCTCGGAGAAGCGGCGCCGGTTGTTCTTCCACATGAAGTCGTAGACGCAGTTGTGGAAGTAATAGAACTCAAGGTGCTTGAACTCGGTCTTGACGGCCGAGAACAGCTCTTCGACGCGCTGGATGTGCTCGTCCATCGTGCCGCCCACGTCCATCAAGAGCAGCACCTTGACGTTGTTGTGGCGCTCGGGCCGCATCTTGATGTCGAGATAGCCGGCGTTGGCCGCCGTCGAGCGGATCGTGTCGTCGAGGTCCAGTTCGTCCTCGTGGCCCTCGCGCGCGAACTTGCGCAGCCGCCTGAGCGCGATCTTGATGTTGCGCGTGCCGAGTTCCTGGCTGTCGTCGTAGTCCTTGTAGGCGCGCTGGTCCCACACCTTGACCGCGCTCTTGTTCTTGCCCGCGCCGCCGATGCGGACGCCCTGCGGGTTGTAGCCGCCGTGGCCGAAGGGCGAGGTGCCGCCGGTGCCGATCCACTTGCTGCCGCCTTCGTGGCGTTCCTTCTGCTCCTCGAAGCGCTTCTTGAGCGTTTCCATGAGCTCGTCCCAGCCCATCTTCTCGATCTTGGCTTTCTCCTCGGCCGTGAACTCGCGCTCCAGCGTCTTGCGCAGCCAGTCGAGCGGCACTTCCTTGGTGAAGTCGGTCACCAGGTCGACGCCCTTGAAGTAGGCGGCGAAGGCGCGGTCGAACTTGTCGTAGTGCTTCTCGTCCTTCACCAGCGCGGTGCGCGAGAGGTAGTAGAAGTCGTCGAGGCCGAAGGCATCGTCGGAGTTCGGGCCGACCACGTCGGCCTGCAGCGCTTCGAGCAGGGTCAGGTATTCCTTGACCGAGACCGGCAGCTTGGCCGAGCGCAGGGTGTAGAAGAAGTCGATCAGCATGGCGCATCACTCCTTGGGTTCGGGACGCGGCTTGTCCAGCAGATAGAGCAACTGGGCGCGCACCTCGGGCCACTCGCCCGATCGCAGGCTGTACATCACCGTATCGCGGATCGTGCCGTCGCGGCGTAGGGCATGGCCGCGGATCACGCCGTCCTTCCTTGCGCCGAGGCGTTCGATGGCGCGCTGCGACGCGTGATTGAAATTGTCCGTGCGCCAGCCGACAACGTGGCAGCCGAGGGTATCGAAGGCGTGCGTCATCATCAGCAGCTTGCAGGTGGTGTTGACGTGCGTGCGCTGGCAGCGCTTGGCGTACCACGTGTACCCGATCTCGACGCGCTTCACCGCGGGCAGGATGTCGTGATAGCTCGTCGAGCCGAGCACGGTGCCGCTCGCTTCGTCGGTCACCGCGAAGGCGAAGCGGTTGCCGGCCTCGCGCATCTGCAGTGCGCTCTCGATGTAGCCGCGCGTGTCCTGCGGCTCGGGCACCGAGGTGACGCGGATCTTCCACAGCTCGCCGTCGGCCGCTGCGGCGCGCAGGCCTTCTTCGTGCGCCAGCGCGAGCGGCACCAGCGCGATGCCGCGCGAGCTGAGCGTGACTGGCTCGACAAACCCCATCGTCAACTCCTCGGAGAGCCGTATTTGCGCGTGTACCAGGCGCGCGCGATCTGCACGCCGCCACCGCCGCCGAGGCCGATCAGCAGGATGCCGGCAATGGCGCTGTTGCTGTAGCCGCCGTTGCCCAGGGCGTCGAAGCCGAGCGCGAGGCCGAGCCAGCGGCCCAGGAGCGCGCCAACGACGAACATGACCGCCTGTGCCACGCCAAGCAGCAGCAACTGGCGGGTGGGTTGGCGGTCTTCGCTCATCGGTTGTGGCGTTGCATGAAGACGAGCTTCTCGAACAGCGTCACGTCCTGCTCGTTCTTGAGCAGCGCGCCCACCAACGGCGGCACCGCGACCTTGTCGTCCTTGCTCTGCAGCGCCTCGAGCGGAATGTCTTCGGCCACCAGCAGCTTGAGCCAGTCGAGCAGCTCGGAGGTCGAAGGCTTCTTCTTCAGGCCCGGCAGGTTGCGCACGTCGTAGAAGGTCTTCATGGCCGAGGCCAGCAACTCCTGCTTGAGGCCGGGGAAATGCACCGCGACGATGCTCTTCATCGTGTCGGCATCGGGGAACTTGATGTAGTGGAAGAAGCAGCGGCGCAGGAAGGCGTCGGGCAGCTCCTTCTCGTTGTTGGAGGTGATGAAGACCACCGGCCGGTGCTTGGCGCGGATCAGCTCGCGCGTCTCGTAGCAGTAGAACTCCATGCGGTCGATCTCGCGCAGCAGGTCGTTCGGGAATTCGATGTCGGCCTTGTCGATCTCGTCTATCAGCAGCGCCACTGGCTCGTCGGAGGTGAAGGCCTGCCACAGCACACCCTTGACGATGTAGTTGTGGATGTCCTTCACGCGTGCGTCGCCGAGCTGCGAATCGCGCAGCCGGCTCACCGCGTCGTATTCGTAGAGGCCCTGCTGGGCCTTGGTGGTCGACTTGATGTGCCACTGGAGCAGCGGCAGGTCGAGTGCCTGCGCCACTTCTTCCGCGAGCATCGTCTTGCCGGTGCCGGGTTCGCCCTTGACGAGCAGCGGGCGCTTGAGCGTGATGGCGGCGTTGACCGCGAGCATCAGATCCTGTGTGGCGACGTAGTTGTCGGAACCCTTGAATTTCATGAGTGGCGTGGAGCAGGGTGGATGAAATGACACATCATTCAACTGCGACGCGCAACGCCCGGTGCTTCACGCATGGGACCGCAGAGGGCCCCCGCATATAATCAAAAGTTGATCTGAAATCTGTATCTCCACGAGATTGTGCGCGCAAAATGAACCAGTTGTTGACCACGATGTTTGCCTTCGCTGTCGCTTGCGTGACGGTCTCGGCCCAAGCTCAGAAGATCACGGGCAATGCCGAAAACGGCTCGAAGAAAGTGGCGATGTGCGTGGGCTGCCACGGCATCATCGGCTACCAGGCCAGCTTCCCTGAGATCCACAAGGTCCCGATGATCGCGGGCCAGAGCGCCACCTACATCGCCTCGGCGCTCACAGCCTACAAGGGCGGCGACCGCAAGCACCCGACCATGCGCGCCATCGCCGACACGCTGAGCGAGCAGGACATCGCCGACCTCGCCGCCTATTACAGCCAGCTCGGCGTGCAGGAAGGCGACGCGCCGCCGGCCACCGCCGTCAAGCAGCCGAGCGAACGCGTGCAGGCCCTCATCTCGCGCGACAAGGACAACGCCTGCACCAAGTGCCACGGCGTCAACTTCAACACCCCGAACGACGGCACGGTGGCCAAGCTGGCGGGTCAGCATGCCGACTACCTCTACGTGGCGCTGAGGTCCTACAAGGTCGACAAGAACCTGCAGATCGGCCGCTCCAACGGCGTGATGAGCGGCCAGGCCAAGAAGTTCAGCAATGCCGAACTCAAGGAACTGGCCAGCTACATCAGCTCGCTGCCGGGCGAATTGAAGACGGTGCCGGAATCGCGCATCCACCGGGCCAAATAGGAAGCGCACACCACAGAAGGACAAAGCCCGCTTTCAAGCGGGCTTTGTTTTTGTCCAGCCTCTCGGGCTTTTTTGTTGTCAGCCGTCGTTCATACATCGAAGAAGACGGTCTCTTGCGGGCCTTGCATGTGGATGTCGAAGCGATAGGTCACGGCCCCGCCCGTCTCGCTGCGCTCGGCGACGAGCGTCTTCCTGCGCTCGGCCGGTACGCTCGCAAGCACCTTGTCCTCCGCATTGGCCTTCGCCTCATCGCTGAAATAGATGCGTGTGAAGGCGTGCAGCAGCATGCCGCGCATCAGCACGATCACGTTGATGTGCGGCGCTTCGCCCGCCGTCTCGGCGCCGGGCTTGACGGTGTGGAAGACGAAGCGGTTCTGAGGATCGGTGCCCGTGCCGGCGCGGCCGAAGGCACGGAAGCCGATGGCCTGCGCATCCTCGACCGACTTCGGATAGGCGCCGGTGCCGTCGACCTGGCTGATCTCGACCAGCGCGTCGTTGATGGGCTTGCCGTCGCCGTCGATCACGCGGCCCTCGATCCGGATGCGTTCGCCGCGCGCGCCATCGAGCGCGAGCACTGCGTCGAAAGGCTGGTCGAAGTCGTAGCCGTACTGGGTGGCCGTGAGGCCGTAGGCGAAGTAGGGGCCGACCGTCTGCGAAGGGGTCTGGCCGAAATTGGTTTCGAGTGCGCTCATCATGGTGCGTGTCTCCTGGCTCAACGGGTTTCGAAGGGCGTTTCGTCGGCGCCGCGCAGCACGATGTCGAACACGTAGCCGAGCGCATAGCCGTCCTCCGTGACGTCGAGGCTGAAGTCCGAGACCAGTCGGTTGCGCGCCTTCTCCGGCGTGCCGGTGATCATGGGGTCGTATTGCATCAGCGGATCGCCGGGGAAGTACATCTGCGTCACGAGGCGACTCGCGAAGTGCTCGCCGAACAGCGACAGGTGGATGTGCTGCGGCCGCCATGCATTGGGATGGTTGCCCCAGGGGTAGGCGCCCGGCTTGATGGTGAGGAAGCGGTAGCGGCCCTCGTTGTCGGTCAGGCAGCGGCCGGCGCCGAGGAAGTTCGGGTCCAGCGGCGCGTCGTGCTGGTCGACCTTGTGCACGTAGCGGCCGGCCGCGTTGGCCTGCCACAGCTCGACCAGCGTGTTGCGCACCGGGCGGCGGCGCTCGTCGAGCACCTGGCCGGTGAGGATCATGCGTTCGCCCAGCGGCTCGCCGTTCTTGCGCGCGTTGCGCGTCAGGTCGTGGTCGAGCTCGCCGATGCTGCTGTGGCCGTACACCGGCTGGCGCAGTTCACCGAGCGAAGCTTTCAGCGGAATCAGCGGCTGCAGCGGCCCGCGCTTCGCGGTCGACTTGTAGCCGGAATAAACGTAGGAGGGATGGCTGGGCCAGTCGCGCGGCGTGAGTGTGGTCATGGGCTTGTCTCCGGGATCGTGGGGATGAACCCGACTCTATTCATGCGCATTGCTGATGTAAATTGACGTCTTGGCGATTTTTCATAACCAACAGTAATTCGATGGCGGCCAGTTCCGAAGCCTTCGTCCGTGGCGTCCAGCTGCGGCACCTGCGCTGCCTGGTGGCGGTGGCGCAGGAGCGCCATCTGGCGCGGGCGGCCGAGCGCCTGGCGCTGAGCCAGCCGGCGGTATCGAAGACCCTGGCCGAGCTCGAAACCCTGGCCGGCGCCCGGCTGGTCGAACGCGGCAGCGCCGGCCGGCGCGGCATCCAGGGCTTCACTGTGGCCGGGGAGCAATTGCTGGCGCATGCGCTGCGCGTGCTGGAAGCGCTCGATGCCAGCGCCGAGGCCGTGATGCCGGCGTCGGGCACGCGCCCGCAGCGCCTGCGCATCGGCGCGCTGCCGAGCGTCGCCCCGTCCTTGCTGCCTGCTGCGCTGGCGGCGCTGCGCGAGCGGCTGCCCACGCTGCAGGTGCAGGTGCAGACCGGCGCCAACGGCCCGTTGCTCGATGCCCTGCGCGCGGGCGAGCTGGACCTGGTGGCCGGCCGCATGAGCGACCCGCAGCTGATGGCGGGGCTCACCTTCGAGCTGCTCTACACCGAGCCGCTGGCGCTGGTGGCGCGCGCCGGCCATCCGCTGGCGAGCGGCGCGCCCTCGGTGCAGGAGGTGCTGCGCCATCCGCTCGTCATTTACGGAGAAGGCACCATCCCGCGCCACCACACCGAGAGCTTTCTTTCCGGATTGGGCCTGCGCTTGCCCGCGCATGTGACGCAGACGCTGGATCTCTCGGTGGCGCGCGCGCTGCTGATCCGTTCCGACGCCGTCTGGTTCACGCCCATCGGCGCCGCGCGCGACGACCTGGCAAGCGGTCAGCTGGTGCGGCTGGCGATCGACACCCCCGGCACCGAAGAGCCGGTCGGTCTGCTGTTGCGCAGCGATGCCGAGCCCTTGGCCGCGCGGCAGGCGCTGATCGCGCTGCTGCGCGAGGCCGGTATGGCTCAGTCGCGCGTGGCGCGCCGCTGAACGCAGGCCACATAGGCCTCGCCGTCGGGCGGCCGGCCGGCGCGCTGGCTCTCCCACATCATCCGGCCCAGGCATTCCATCGCCTCGTGGTGCGCATCGAGCAGCGAGTCGCGGCGCGCGGCCAGCAGTTCGACCGCCTGGCGGATGCCGCGCGGCTGGTCGATCGAGCACTGCTCGCTGATCGACAGGTGCATCGAGAGATGGAGAAACGGGTTCTCGCGCCCGTCCTTGCCGTCGTAGACCCGCGCCACCGCGGCATCGGCATCGACCAGGTCGGCGTGGTACTCGGGGTGTTCGTCGATCCAGCGGCTGGCGATGATTTCCAGCGCTTCCATCGGCAGGCCCTGGCGGCTCTTGGCGAAGACGTCGCAGAAGAAACGACGCACTTCCTCTTGGGAGGGATTGAACATGCGTCGAGGTTAGCAGCAAGCATGCTTGCCAGTGGCGCAAGGGCCCGAAGTGGCGCAGCATCGGGCTCCAATGGCCACGACCTGTCTTTGCCCGGCGTGCGGTTGCGTCAGCGACTCGGATTTCGCCTTCTGTCCGCGCTGCGGCGCGGCGCGCCATCCAGCGCAGAACAACTCTGAGCAAGAGGGCGACCGACGCCAGGTCACCGTGCTGTTCGCCGATCTGACGGGCTTCACCTCGCTGGCCGAAGGGCTCGATCCCGAAACGCTGCGCAGCTTCCAGAACGCGCTGTTCGAGACGATGGCGCAGGCCATCGCGCACTACGACGGCTTCGTCGAGAAGTTCGTCGGCGATGCGGTGATGGCGGTGTTCGGCGCGCCGCGTGCGCACGAGGACGACCCGCTGCGTGCGCTCGAGGCCGCGCAGGAAATGATGCAACGCGTGGACCGCCTGAGCCGGCAGTGGGCGGCGCGCCTCGGGCGACCCGTGACGCTGCATATCGGCGTCCACACCGGCGCGGTGGTGGCCGGCAGCCTGGGGCAGGGCGCCGGCAGCGCCTACGCGGTCACCGGCGATACCGTGAACACCGCCTCGCGGCTGCTCGCGGCCGCCGAGCCGGGCACGGTGCTGGTGTCGGAGGCGACGCAGGCCATGGTGCGGCACCGCTTCGCCTTCGAGCCGGCCGTCGAGCTGGCGCTGCGCGGCAAGGTGCAGCCGATGCGGGTTCACCGCCTGACCGGCGCGCGCACGGATCTGGCCTCCGCGCGCGGCCTGGCCGAACTCGGACTGGCGGCGCCGCTGGTCGGGCGCGACGCGGCGATCGCGTGCCTGCTGGCCGCATTCGACCGCATGCAGCGCGGCCAGGCCCAGCTCGTCAGCGTGATCGGGGAGGCCGGCGCGGGCAAGTCGCGCCTTCTTGCCGAGCTGTTCGCGCGGCTCGAAAGCGACGGCCGGTTCGCCGCGACGGTCGTGCGCCGCACCACCTGCTCGTCGCTCGGAGAGCCGACCTACGGCACCTTCGGCGCGCTGTTCCGCGAGGCCTACCGCGTCGAGGAGGCCGACACGCTGGAGGCGGCCCGGCGCAAGCTGCAACAGGGTTTGCAGGCCCTGGGTGCCGATGCGGACGAGGCCGATGCGGTGGCGCAGGTGCTGAACTACCTGCTCGGCATTCAAGAGGCCCGCCCCCGCGACATCGAACCCGAACAGCTGCAGCGCCAGATCACGCTGGCGGCGCGCGCTCTGCTCGAGCGGCGGTTGGCGCGGCAGCCGGTCATGGTCGTCATCGACGACCTGCAATGGGCCGATGCGGCCTCGGTGGACCTGCTGCGCGAGGTCGTCGACCAGCTGGCGGACCGGCCCCTGATGCTGCTGGTCTCGCAGCGCCCCGATGGGCGCGCGCTGCGCACCCTGCTCGCCGAGCACTCGACGGTCGAGCTCGGCCCGCTCGGCGACGAGGACGCCCGCTCGCTGGTGAACCATCTGCTCGGAGCCCCTGCTGCCGACGACGGCCTGGCGCCGATGCGCGATTTCGTCGCGGCCCGCGCCGGTGGCAACCCGCTGTTCGTCGAGGAAGTCGTGCGCAGCCTGGCCGGCCGTGGCCTGCTGGTGCGCAAGCAAGGGCGCTGGGTGTGCGCGGCAGATTGCGACGCGCCGGATGTTCCGCCCACGCTGTATGGCCTGCTGCTGTCGCGCATCGACCGGCTGGCCGCCGAGGACCGCCGGGCGCTGCAGGAAGCGGCCGTGCTGGGGGCCGAGTTCGACCGCGCGCTGTTGCAGCGCATCGCGAGCGAGCCGAGGTCGACCGAGGCGGCGCTGCACCGGCTGGCCGTGGCCGACCTGATTCGCGCCGACGGGTCCAGCGAACAACGCTGGCGCTTCACGCACGCCTTGCTCCACGAGGTGGCCTATCAAAACCTGCTGCTGGCGCGTCGCACCGAGCTGCACCAGCGCGCGGGCCGGGCGCTGGAAGCCGAGCTCGGCGCGGATGCGCAGGCCCCGGCCGATGGCGAAGGCCGCGGCCCGCGCCGCCTGGCCGAGCTGGAGGCGCTGGGCCACCACTGGAGCCTGTCGCCGGACAAGGCGCGTGGCGCGCACTACCTGCTGGCCGCTGGCGACTGGGCGCGCGCGGTCTATGCGAACGACGACGCGATCCGCCACTACGAGCGCGCGCTGCGCACTCTGGCCGAGGCATCGGTGGACACGGCTGCCGCAGCGGCCGAGGTCGAGGCCGCGGAGCTCGACGCGCGCGAGCGGCTCGGCGACCTGTTCGGCCTGCAGGGCCGGCGCGCCGAGGCGCTGGCGCACTACGAGCTCGTGCAGCGGGCAGTCGAAGGGCAGCGCGATCCGGTGCGGGCTGCGCGCCTGCTGCGCAAGATCGGCGGCCTGCACTGGGAGGCCGGCGAGCGCGAGCGCGCGGGTGCCTGCTTCAACGCCGGCCTGGCTCGCCTGGGCGAAGACGGCGATGCGATCGAACGCGCGCACCTGTTCCAGGAGATGGGCCGGCTCGCCTTTCGTGCCGGCGACAACGCCACCGCCCTGGCGCTGGCGCAGCGCGCGCTGGCCGAGGTGCCCGCCGATGCCGCCGGGCGCACGCGTGAGGCCAACGTCGTGCGCGCCGAGGCATGCAACACGCTCGGCATCGCGCTGGCGCGCCTGGGGCGGCCGGTCGAGGCGGTGGGGCATATCGAAAGCAGCGTCGCCGAGGCCGAAGCCAACAACCTTCTGCAGGCGGCCTGCCGCGGCTACACCAACCTGGGCGTGCTGTACGCGTCGCTCGATCCGCAGCGCAGCATCGAGACCTGCCTGCGCGGACTCGAAACCGCCAAGAAGGTCGGTGACCTCGGCTTCCAGTCGCGGCTGTATGCCAACCTGGCGGTGGCCTACTGCGCGCTGACCAATCGGTGCGACGCCGAGGGCATCGCGGCGGCGCACGCCGCAGCCAGCCTGGACCGCCGGCTCGGGCTGCTCGATCACCTCGCGGTGCCGCTGATCGTGCTGGCCCAGATCCACCAGTGCCATGGCGATCATGCGCGCGCCTTCGCGTGGTACCGGGAGGCGTTGCAATTGGCCGAGCAGGTCGACGAGCCTCAACTGCTCTTTCCCTGCTACGATGGTTTGGCAACGTTGTATCTCGACACTGGGCGCCCGGCCGAGGCCGAGGCCTATCTCGCGAAGGCGCAGGCGGTTTGCGAACGCGCCGGCCTCGAGCCCGACGCCCTGATGGTGCTTCCGTTCCTCTGTTGAACCTGCCGGAAGGAGCCTCGACATGACATCCGCGATGAGTCAACCCGTGATGCCGGGCGAACCCGCCCCCGATTTCGCGCTGCCGGCAGTGGCCGGGCCCGAGACCGTTTCGCTCGCCGATTACCGCGGGCGCAGCCCCTTGTTCCTCTCGCTGATGCTCGGCCTGTGGTGTCCGTTCTGCCGACGACAGATCGTCCAGCTCGGCGCGCTCGAGGGCAAGCTCAAGGCGCTGGGCGTCGAGAGCCTGGCCGTGGTGGCGACGGCGCCGGAGAACGCGCGGCTGTATTTCAAGTTCAGGCCGACGCGGCTGCGGCTGGCGTCCGACCCCGATTTGACGACGCACCGCGCGTTCAGGGTGCCGAAGCCCGAGCCGACGCCGGCGATGATGCAGGAGATGGAGACCACCCGGATCAACCCCACCGGCGAACTGCCCGAGCCGCTGCCGATCCCCGAGGCCGGCAGGGTGCTGCAGGAACTCGACGGCTACGTCTACACGCCGGCCGACCTGGCCGATATCGATCGGCAATGGCCGCAGCTGAAGGCGATGTTCATGATCGATCGCGACGGCATCGTGCGCTGGATGGACATCGAGTGCGCCGCCGAGGGCATGGCCGGCATCGGCAAGCTCCCGTCCGAAGACGTGATCCTCGGCGCTGCCCGCGCCCTGCAATGAGCGAAGAGAGGCCGGGCGCGCCGGCGGCACGGGTGTCGCGCTGAATCGATGGACCGCCTCGAAAACATAGAGACATTCGTCCGCGTCGCGCAGACCCAGAGCTTCGCCGAGGCCGCCAGGCAGATGCGGGTGGCCAAGTCGGTGGTCACCAGCCGCGTGAAGCAGCTCGAAGACCACGTCGGCGCGCCGCTCTTCCACCGCAGCACGCGGGTCGTGCGGCTCAGCGACGTCGGGCAGGCCTTCCTGCGCGACTGCACCGAACTGGTCGGGCGGGCCAATGACATCATGGACCAGATGCGCGGCGCGCGTGCCGGGCCGACCGGCACGCTGCGCATCCACGCGCTCACCGGCTTCGTGCTCGGCCACTTTGCATCGCTGCTGCGCGCCTTCCAGGTCAGCTACCCCGACATCCACCTCGAACTGATCGTGAGCGACGCGGTGGTAGATCCGGTCAAGACCGGCGTGGACTGTGCGCTGCAGATCTTTCCGGCCGCTTCCACCGAACTCGTCTCGCGGCCGCTCTTCCCGGTGCGCCGCGTGTTCTGCGCCACGCCCGAGTACCTGCGCACGCACGGCGCGCCGCAGAGTCCGCGCGACCTGCACAAGCACACGCTCGGCCTCTATTCCGGCTATCCGACCCGCGACCGCTGGACCTTCCATCACGAAGGCGAGCAGGTGACGATCTACATGAGCGCCGCGCTCTTGACCAACAGCGTGCACCTGCTGCGCGAATACGCGCTCGAACATGCCGGCATCGTCTGCCTGCCGACGCTGGTGGCGGGCGATGCGATCCTGGGCGGCGATCTGCAGGTGGTGCTGCCCGAACACCAGCTGTCCTCGTTCTCGCTCAGCGCGGTCTATGCGGGCACTTCGCGCAACGCCTTCAAGCTGCGCCTCTTCATCGAGCACATCACCGCGGCCTTCTCGCGCGTGCCGCCGTGGGATGCCGCGATGATCGAGCGCGGCTTGCTGCCGGCCGATTTGATTGCAGACGCTTAGATTCGGAGCCGCCTGAACGCCGCTGTTGGCGCAATTCCTACAGAGCATTGACATCTCGCTGACAGAGGGCAGGGCTTCAATCGCGCACTCTGGTGGTTCGATGTGGTGCGCTCAATGAACACCTCCGGTTGGGTCTTCTCGCCGGCACGCTCGAGATCAAGCAAGGGCTTCACTGTCGCCACGGTGGCGGTCTGGACCTTGCTCGTGCTCGCGCTCATGTCGCGCCACGTGTTCTGGCGCGATGAGGTGCGCGCGCTGTCGCTGGCCTTGCAAGGCGAGGGCGTGCTGGCGATGCTGCGCGGCCTGCAGGGCGAAGGCCATCCTGTGATCTGGTACCTGCTGCTGCGCGCAGCGCACGCCGTCGTGGCGTCGCCGGTGGTCCTGCCTGCCGTGTCCTTCCTGGTGGCACTCGCGTCGGCCTGCCTGCTGACACGGCACTCGCCGTTCGGATGGGTGCTGACCGCCGGCGTGCTGCTCGGCCAGGCCGGGCTGTACGAATACGCGGTGGTGGCACGCAACTACGGCATCGGCATGCTGGCGATGTTCGCGTTCGCCACCCTCTACAGACGATATCGGGACCGCGGCATCGTGCTGGGTTTGCTCCTGCTGGCGCTCGCGAACTCCAGCGCGCATGCCGTGCTGCTGGCGGGCGCATTCGCGCTTTTCTGGATGCTCGACCTGGCCTGGCAACGGCCTCCCGCGCCAGCGCGCGCGTGGCGCAACTTCGCGCTGAACGCGGCCCTCGCGGCCTTGGGCGCGGCGCTGTGCGTCGCGACCATCTATCCGCCATTCAACGACGCGGCACAGATCGCGCGGCCGGAAGGTGGCACCGCTGCCGCGATGGCAAAGGCCTTGCTGTTGCCCTCGTCCTCGTTCGGCGAAGTGTCCGGATACCGGCTCTTCAGCGATCTGCTCGAGCCTCTGTCCGGCGAGGATCAGCCCCGGACCCTTGCGCTCTACTTCCTGACCTCGGTGCTGATGGTCGGAAGCGCGCTCGGGCTGGTGCGCCGGCCCGCTGCACTGGTCGCCGTCTGGGTGGCGCTTTTCGGCTTCTGCGTCTTTTTTGCGTTTCTTTATCCCGGAAGCTATCGGCATCAAGCGCTTTGGCTGATGTTCCTCGTTTCGCTGTACTGGATCGTGTGGCGCGAGGCCGCGCCGTCGCCGGGCGGCTCCGCCCTGCGGCGGCGCGTGGGCGAGATGGGCGCGGCGCTGTTCGTGGCCATCGTTCTGCTCCAGGTCCCGGGCGGACTCTTCAAGCTGGCCCAACTCGCCCAGGCCGATGCGCCGGAAAGCCGCAGCCGTGACTTCGGGCGGCTGATGGCGCGGCATCCTGAATTGCGCGACGCGACGATCCTGGGCGATCCCGACTACCTGGTCGAGCCGCTCGCGTACTACGTTGCGAATCGCACCTACCTGATGCGCGAGCAGCGATTCGGAAAGGTTGTCGTGTTCACGCGGCGCGCCCGCCAGTCCCTCACCTTGGACGACATCCTGGCCGATGCGCATCGCGTGCGCGACTCGACCGGCCAGCCGGTCGTCATCCTTCTCGCGGAGCGGCTGGATCGTTCGGCACCCGCGCGGACGATCACCGAGGGCTACAGCTGGACGCTGTCCACCAGCCCCGAACAGGTGGAGCGGTTCCTTGCGGCCACGCGTCGCATCGAGCGCTTTGCGCCCGCCTGCTGCAGCGACGAGAGCTTCGATGTCTACGTGCTCGATCGCTGATACCCGGCCCCATCGAACAATGGAACACAGCAACGCCCATGTCTTCCGCACCCGCCTCGCATTCGCGCCCCGCCGCCCGGCAAGCCGGACGGCCCGCCGACTACCTCGCCATCGCACGCCTGGACCACAGCACCAAGCACATCCTCATCGTTCCCGGCATGGTCCTGGCGTACCTGCTGCGCGGGGTTCATGCCGACGACGTCGCGCAGCAGGTCGTGCTCGCCCTGCTCTCGGCCGTCGGCATCGCGTCCGCCAACTACGTCATCAACGAATGGCTGGACCGTGAATCCGACAGGCACCACCCGACCAAGTCGCAGCGCTCGGCCGTCCAGCGCCAGTTGCTCGGCCGCTGGGTGCTGCTGGAGTGGTTCTGCTGGCTGGCCCTGGGCATCGGCAGCGCATACCTGGCGAGCGGGACGATGCTGCTGGTCGCCGTGCTGTTCGCGCTGCAGGGCTTGGTCTACAACGTGCCGCCGCTGCGGAGCAAGGACAAGGCCTACCTCGACGTGATCTCGGAATCGGTCAACAACCCTCTTCGCTTGACGATCGGCTGGGCCATGATCGATCCGACGACCGTGCCGCCCGGGTCCGTCATCCTTTCCTACTGGCTGGGCGGCGCGTTCCTCATGGCGGCGAAGCGGCTGTCGGAGTACAGGGAGATCGTGGCCTCGCACGGCCGCGGACTGCTCGTGCGCTATCGCGTCAGCTTCGCGGGCTACACGGACACCTCGCTCACGGTCTCGTGTTTCGTCTACGCGATGCTGTCGGCCTTCTTCCTGGCGGTCTTCCTGCTGAAGTACCGCATCGAATACCTCATCCTGATGCCGCTCGTGGTGGCGCTTTTCGGGCAGTACCTCGCGCTCTCCATGCAGCCCGGCTCGGCGGCCCAGAAGCCGGAGAAGCTCTTCAAGGAGCGCGGCCTCGTGTTGCTGGTGCTGCTGCTGGGACTGGCGTTCGCGGTCAGCACCTTCGTCAACATTCCCGTGCTCGAGCCCTTGACCGCTCAGCGCTTCATCAGGCTTCCATGAGCGGCCTGCCGCCTCCTCATCCCAGCGAGTAGGACGCTATCCGTTCGTTCCGCTCCCGGGTTAACCCTGCGGATTGACCGGATCTGCCGAACAATGCGGCCCGCATTTAGGCCCTACCCGAGGGGGCTTTCGTTTCCTAGAGTTCAGCCATCGCAGCACACCGCTGCTTCGACGACCCAGGAGACAAGCCCCATGACCACTACCGGCTACCAGACCCGCTTCGGGTCCCTCAAGCATTTCGACAAAGGCCATGTCGAGCCGATCGCCGACGACGTGCGCCACTACGCCTTCTCGAATTGTTTCGAGATCGCGAGCAAGAGCAAGCCCTACGAGAAGGTCGTGTTCGGCCAGAACCAGATCTACGTGCTCGAGACCCTGCGCGCCGAAGGCGCCTCATCCTGGTACACGTGCGCGCACGACGAGTTCGCGCTGGTGATGGATGGCGAGGTCGAGATCCACCTGGCCAAGCTCGACGCTTCCCAAACCGTCGCCGACGAAGAGAAGAACGGCGCCGTGCTCGTGAAGGGCGAACCCAAGGGCCAGAAGATGGGCTGGATGAAGCTCACGCGCGGCCACCAGGGCCTGTTGCCCAAGAACACGGCCTACCAGTTTCGCGCGCCCGGCGAGCCCGGCGTGATCGTGCTGCAGACCTGCAAGGGCGAACTCTCGGTCGAGAAGTGGGCCGAGATCTGCCAGACACATTGACCACCCCCAGGCTGCGCGCACTTCGTGTCGCTACGCCAACCCCCTCACCGGGGGCAACACCAGCGGCCCGGCAAAGCCGGCTCCGCGGTGTTCCCCGAAGGGGACAGCAGCCAGCATCGAAACAAAGGAGTCATACAACATGAACGCACCCGCAGAACTCGCCAAGGTCATCGCGTCGCAGCCCGACGCCGCGCTTGGCTACAAGGATTTCTCGCTCGGCAGCTTCGGCTTCCGGCGCGACGAGTATTTCGTCCACATCACCTGGAAGACCAAGGACGGCCGGCCCATGAGCCACACCATGGACGCCGGCAACTACCTGCGCGCGTTGATGCGCGACGTGGCCTGGGGCTTCTTCTACGGCTGGGTCAATTTCGACGACGTGGTCGGCACCGTCAACCACTACCAGTCGGTGGATCTCTACGCCGGCAGCTTCAACGGCACGATGAAGGAAGCCGGCATCGACTTGCTGGAGAACTTCCCGACCGCGCAGATCCGCGCCACCTTCGAAGCCATGCTCGACGACTGGACCAACGAGAGCTTCGACCCCTTCAGCGCACCGCAGGAAACCGGCTCGCCCTACGGTCGCAAGAAAGGCAACAACACTGCCAAGATCACCCGGGCGCGCGAGCTCGCCAAGCGCTGCGTCGGCTTGAAGGACGACCTCCGACTGCGCAGCGACGACACCGGCGCGCCGGTCAACCGCGCCTTCGCCGACGTGCCGCAGGGGGAGCCCGAGCTGCATCCGGAACCCGGCTTCGAGAACGAGGTGCATGCCTTCAATCTCTTCGGCTTCCTGAGCCGCTCGCAGGTCACCTGGAACCCGAGCTTCACCTCGGTGGTGAAGCACAGCTTCATGTGCCCGACCACCGAGGAGCACATCCTGCCGATCATCCACGGCAACGACCGGGTCGAGTGGTTCTTCCAGATGACCGACGAGATCCACTGGGACTGCGGCGACAAGAACACCGGCAAGCCCATGGCCCGCGTGATCATGAAGGCCGGCGACATGGCCGCCATGCCCGCCTACTGCCGCCACCAGGGCTTCAGCCCGAAGCGCTCGATGCTGCTGGTGTGGGAGAACGGCTCGCCGAGCCTGGTCTATGAGATCCAGAAGGGCGAGAGCCCCGAGATCCCCGTAACGTTCTAGAGGAAAACGCGCCGCGGAGCGGCGCGTCCTTCTGTGTTTAGGAGACAAGAGATGGCAGACCGCATCCGGTCCGATGCCGGCGCAGCTTCGCGCCGACGATTCATCCAGCAGGCCGGCGCAGGCTCGGCGGCCGTCGCTGCGGCGACGCTGGGCCTTTCGACGCAGGAAGCCGAAGCCGCACCGGCTTTCGACGCGAGCTACGACGTCGTGGTCTGCGGCAGCGGCTGCGGCGGCCTGGCCTCGGCGTTGTTCGCGCGCTGGCAGGGCAACAGCGCGGTGATCCTCGAGAAAGCCGGCAGCATCGGCGGCACCACAGCCAAGGCCGCGTTCTGGTACTGGGTGCCGAACAACGAGGCGATGAAGAAGGCCGGCATCGCCGACCCCAAGCCCGACTTCCTGAAGTACGTGGCGCGGCTGTCGAGCCCGCAGACCTACGATCCGGCGCATCCCCGCCTGGGCCTCACGCCATGGGAGTACGACATGTGCTCCGCTTTCTACGACAGCGCCTCGCCGGCGACCGAGCTGCTGGCGGCCAAGGGCGCGCTGCCTTATCGCCACGTGGCCGACGTGCCCGACTACTTCGCCGAGCTGCCGGAAGACAAGGCGCCCAAGGGCCGCGTGCTGGTGCCGAAGGACGCGATCCCCAGCATGTCCGACGGCGGCCTGGTGGCGGTGCGCACGCTGTCGGCCAAGGCACGGCAGGAGGGCATTCCGATCCGCACCGGCATGCGCGTGACCAAGGTGCTGCAGGACAAGTCCGGCCGCGTGATCGGCGTCGAAGCGAAGGACGATCTCGATGCCACGGTACGGCTGCGCGCGAGGAAGGCGGTGATCTTCGCCACCGGCGGCTTCACGCACAACGTCGAGTTGCGCAAGAACTTCTTGAACGGCCCGATCTACGGCGGCTGCGCGGCGCCCAGCAACGAGGGCGACTTCGTGCAGATCGCCGGCCCGCTCGGCGCTCAGCTGCGCAACATGAACTACGCCTGGACCTGCCCGATCCCGCTGGAGAAGGCGATCGCCAAGGACGGCTCGATCTCGGGCATGTTCTCGGTGGCCGGCGACTCGATGCTCTTCGTCAACAAGTACGGCCGGCGCAACGTCAACGAGAAGCTGCAGTACAACGAGCTGGCCCAGACCTTCTTCGAATGGGACGGCGCCAAGGCCGAGTACCCGAACCTGGTGCGCATCGCGGTCTGGGACCAGCGCTCGCAGCAGCATTCGGCCAGCGCCGAATACGGCCGGCTGATCGTGCCGCCCGGCACCGACGACCGCCATGTGATCAAGGGCGCCACGCTCGCGGAACTGGCACGTGCCATCGACGAGCGCCTGGCCAAGTACGCGGGCGCGACCGGCGGCGCGAAGCTCGCGCCCGACTTCCTGCCCAACCTGCAGGCTGCCATCGCGCGCTTCAACCAGTTCGCGAAAACCGGCAAGGACCTCGACTTCCAGCGCGGCGAGCGCATCGTCGAGCAGCTCTTCAACGGCGACGTGAAAGCCGAGCCGGGCCGCGCCAACCCGACGATGTGGCCGCTGGCCGATGCCGGCCCGTACTACGCGGCGCTGGTCGTCGCCGGCACCCTCGACACCAAGGGCGGACCGAAGACCGACACGCACGGCCGCGTGCTCGACGGCCGCGACCGGCCGATCCCCGGCCTCTACGGCGTCGGCAATTGCGTCGCCTCGGCCTCGGGCCGTGCCTACTGGGCCGGCGGCGCGACGCTGGGGCCGATCATCGCCTTCGCCTACCGCGCGGCGAACGCGGCGCATGCCGAGGGCAGGAGCGCAGCATGAAGACCTGGCTCCTCATCCCGGTGCTGGCGCTCGCCGCGAACCTGGCCCACGCGCAATCGCCCGGCCAACGCCTCGCGCAGACCGCGTGCACCCAGTGCCACAGCTTCGGCAAGGGCGAGCCGCACGGCGTCGGGCCCAACCTGTTCGGCCTGCTCGGAAGGCCGGCAGCGGCCAACGGCGGCTTCACCTACTCCAAGCAATACGTCGACGCGATGAAGGGCAAGACCTGGGATCGCGCGCTGCTCGACAAGTGGCTCACCGACACCCAGGCGGTCGCGCCGGGCAACACGATGGTCTATTTCCAGGACGACCCGAAGAAGCGCGCCGCGCTCATCGAGTACATGCAATCGCAGAAGTGAAAGAAGGAGACACACCATGGCCCTCACACGTCAAACCATGACCGACGAGCAACGCAAGTCGGTGGCGCTCGAATACCTCAAGGCCTACGACAACGGCGGCGTCACTTCCACCGGCGGCTCGATCCTCGACCTGTTCGCGAGCGACGCGCAGGTCTACTTTCCGAAATGGGGCCTGGCCAACGGCAAGGACGAGATCGGCAAGCTCTTCGGCGAAGTCGGCAGCCGCGGTAAATCCATCCGCCACGACTACGCCGGCTTCAACTGGATCTTCTCGGGCACCGACCTGTTCGCCTGCGAAGGCACGAGCTACGGCGAGCATGCCGACGGGCCCTGGCGCGCGGGCGTGCCCGAGTGGGGCGCGGGCCGCTGGTGCGACGTGTTCGAGGTGCGCGACTGGCTGATCCAGCGCTGCTTCATCTACCTCGATCCTGACTACGCCGGCAAGGACACGGCCCGCTACCCCTGGTTGAAGACATGAAGCTCGCAGACATCCAGCAGGCCGCAGGCCTCAAGACCCCCATCCGCCACCAGCTCTTCATCGACGGCCGATTCGTCGACGCCGAGTCGGGCGAGACGCTGGCCACGCTCAATCCGCACGACAACTCGACCATCGTGGAAGTCGCGCTGGCCGGCAAGGCCGACGTCGACCGCGCCGTGGCCGCGGCGAAGCGCGCCTTCCCGGCCTGGAGCCGCATGGCCGCGGCCGACCGAGGACGAATTCTGCTCAAGCTCGCAGACCTGATCGAGGCCAACGCCGAAGAGCTCGCGCGCCTCGAATCGCTGGACACCGGCCATCCGGTGCGCGACTCGCGCAAGCTCGACGTGCCGCGCACGGCGGCCTGCTTCCGCTACTTCGGCGGCATGGCCGACAAGTTCCAGGGCGAGACCATTCCGGTGGAGCAGGGCTTCCTCAACTACACGCTGCGCGAGCCGGTCGGCATCGTGGGCCAGGTGGTGCCGTGGAACTTTCCGCTCATGTTCACCAGCTGGAAGATGGCGCCCGCGCTCGCGGCCGGCAACTGCATCGTGATGAAGCCGGCCGAGATCACGCCGCTCAGCTCGCTCAAGATCGTCGAGCTCATGGCCGAGGCCGGCATGCCCGCCGGCGTGGTCAACATGCTGCCGGGGCTGGGCAGCGTCGCGGGCCAGTACATCGCCGAGCATCCCGAGATCGCGAAGATCGCGTTCACCGGCAGCACCGCCACCGGCCGGCGCATCGTGCAGGCCAGTGCCGGCAACCTCAAGAAGGTGCAGTTGGAACTCGGCGGCAAGGGGCCCAACATCGTGTTCGAAGACGCCTTCCTGCCCGCCGCCGTCAACGGCAGCGCCTGGGCCATCTTCCACAACCAGGGGCAGGCCTGCATCGCGGGCTCGCGCCTGATGCTGCACGAGAAGATCGCCGACGCCTTTCTCGACCAGTTCATTCCGCTCGCCAAGTCCATCCGGCTCGGCAATCCGCTCGACGATGCGACCGAGATGGGTCCGCTCACGAGCGCGCAGCACCGCGAACGCGTGCTGAGCTATGTCGAAGTGGCGAAAGGCGAGGGCGGAGAATTGCTCGCCGGCGGCAGCTCGCCCGGCGGCGAACTCGCGAAAGGCTGCTACGTCGAGCCGACGGTGGTGCGCGCAAAGTCGTGGCGCGACCGCGTGGCGCAGGAGGAGGTTTTCGGCCCCTTCGTCACCGTGCTCACCTTCAAGGACGACGCCGAGGCGATGCAGATCGCCAACGGCACCGACTACGGCCTCGGCAGCGGCCTGTGGACCAGCAACCTGCAGCGCGCGCACCGGGTCGCGCGCGACCTGCATGCGGGCATGGTCTGGATCAACAGCTACAAGCGCGTCAACCCGGGCTCGCCCTTCGGCGGCGTCGGCCAGAGCGGCTATGGGCGCGAGATGGGCTTCGATGCGATGCGCGAGTACACCCAGGTCAAGAGCGTCTGGGTCAACATCGATGCGCAGATCCCGCCGCACTTCCAGCGCTGATGCCATGGCCATGCGCGACTTCGTCTACACCAGCCAGCCGCAGCGCGTGGTCTTCGGCGCCGGCAGCCTCGCCCACCTGGCGCGCGAGATCGACGCGCTGGGCGCGCGCCGCGCGCTGGTACTGTGCACGCCCGAGCAGCGCGCCCAGGCCGAGCGCGTGGCCGAGCTGCTGGGCGCGCAGGCCGCCGGCATCTTCGACCGCGCCGCGATGCACGTGCCGATCGAGACCGCGCGCGAGGCTCGCGAGATCGCGCGTGAGCTCGATGCCGACTGCGCCGTGGCCATCGGCGGCGGCTCCACCACCGGCCTGGGCAAGGCCATTGCATTGGATTCGGGTCTGCCCATCCTGGCGATTCCCACCACCTACGCGGGCAGCGAGATGACGCCGATCTACGGCCTGACCGAAGCGGGCCTCAAGAAGACCGGCAAGGATCCCCGTGTGCTGCCGCGCACCGTGATCTACGACCCCGAGCTCTCGCGCAGCCTGCCCGTGGGTTTGAGCGTCACCAGCGGCATCAATGCGATCGCGCATGCGGCCGAGGGCTTGTATGCGCAGGACAGCAACCCGGTGATGGACCTGATGGCCGAGGAAGGCATTGCCGCGATCGCGCGTGCGCTGCCCGCGATCCGGCGCCAGCCCGAGGACATCGAGGCGCGCTCCGATGCGCTCTACGGCGCGTGGCTGTGCGGCAGCGTGCTGGGCAACGTCGGCATGGCGCTGCACCACAAGTTGTGCCACACGCTGGGCGGCAGCTTCAACCTGCCGCATGCCGAGGTGCACACGGTGGTGCTGCCGCATGCGATCGCCTACAACGCGGCCGCGGCGCCGCGTGCGATTGAGCGCATTGCGCGAGCGCTGGGCCGCGAGAACGCGGCGCAAGGGCTCTTCGAGCTGGCGCGCGACAACGGCGCGCCGGTCGCGCTCAAGGACATCGGCATGAAGCACAGCGACCTCGACCGCGCGGCGGACATCGCGGCGGCCAACCCGTACTGGAATCCGCGCCCGGTCGAGCGCGAGGCGATCCGCGCGCTGCTGCAGCGCGCCTTCGAGGGCGAGCCGGCCTGAATCCCTTGTGCAAGAAGAGAAGCAAAAGAAGGAGACAACCATGACATTCAATCGCAGACAGTTCACCCAGGCCGCGGCCGCACTCGCCGCGAGTGGCGCCGCGCCGCTGGTGTTCGCCGCCGACACGCTGAAGATCGGCTACGTGTCGCCGCAGACCGGGCCACTCGCACCCTTCGGCGAGGCCGACAAGTGGGTCATCGAGCAGATGAAGACGGCCTTCAAGGACGGCCTCAGCGTCGGCGGCAAGAAGTACGCGGTGCAGATCGTGCTGAAGGACAGCCAGTCCAATCCCAACCGCGCGGGCGAGGTCGCCAACGATCTGATCCTCAAGGACAAGGTCGCGCTGGTGCTGACCGCCGGCACGCCCGAGACCGCGAATCCGGTGAGCGACGCCTGCGAGCTCAACGAAGTGCCCTGCGTCTCCAGCGTGGTGCCGTGGCAGCCCTGGTTCTTCGGCCGCAAGGGCGATCCGGCCAAGGGTTTCAACTGGACCTATCACCTGTTCTGGGGGTTGGAGGACGTCATCGCCAACTTCACCAACGGCTGGAAAACCGTCGAGACCAACAAGAAGGTCGGCGGCCTGTTCCCCAACGACGGCGACGGCAATGCCTGGGGCGACAAGGAGCTCGGCTTCCCGAAGCCGCTGGCGCAGATGGGCTTCACGCTCACCGACCCGGGCCGCTTCCAGAACGGTACGCAGGACTTCAGCGCGCAGATCGCGGCCTTCAAGCGCGACAACGTCGAGATCGTGACCGGCGTGGTGATCCCGCCCGATGCCAAGACCTTCCTCACGCAGGCGCGGCAGCAGGGCTTCAGGCCCAAGGTCATCACTCTGGGCAAGGCGCTCCTGTTCCCGGGCGCGATCGAGGCGCTGGGTGATCTGGGCTACGGCCTGTCGACCGAGGTGTGGTGGAGCCCGTGGCATCCCTTCACCTCGAGCCTCACGAAGCAGAGCGCCAAGTCGCTGGCCGAGGCCTACGAGGCGGGCGCGAAGAAGCAATGGACGCAGCCCATCGGCTTCGCGCACGCGCTGTTCGAAGTCGCGTCCAACGCGCTCTCGCGCGCCAAGTCGCCCAAGGCGGCCGACGTGCGCGACGCGGTCGCCGCCACCTCGCTCGACACGGTGGTCGGCCCGGTGAAGTGGGGCGGGCAGGGCCCGTTCAAGAACGTGAGCAAGACGCCGCTGGTGCTGGGCCAGTGGAACAAGGGCCAGAAGTACAAGGTCGAGCTGACCATCGTCAACAACGATGCGGCCAAGAGCATTCCGGCCGGCGGCACCCTCAAGCCGCTATGACGCTTCTCGCGCTGCACGGCGTCTGCAAGTCCTACGGCGCGCTCAAGGTCACCGACGACATCACGCTCGCGGTGGCCGAGGGCGAGACGCTGGGCATCCTCGGGCCGAACGGCGCGGGCAAGACCACGCTGTTCAACCTGATCTCGGGCGACGTGCGCGTCGACGCGGGGCGCGTGGAGTACGAAGGGCGCGACGTCACCACGCTCAAGCCGCACCAGCGCTGCCATGCCGGCATCGGCCGCAGCTACCAGGTGCCGCAGCCCTTCGGCCACATGAGCGTGTTCGAGAACCTGGTCACGGCCGCCTGCTTCGGCGCCGGCCAGACCGAGCGCGAGGCCTGGCAGACGGCGCAGGAGGTGCTGGCCGAGACCGGCCTCATGGCCCATGCCAACAAGCCGGCCGGCGGTCTGACCCTGCTCGACCGCAAGCGGCTCGAGCTTGCGCGTGCGCTCGCGACGCGGCCCAGGCTGCTTCTGCTCGACGAGATCGCGGGCGGGCTGACCGAGCCCGAGGCGAAGCAACTGGTGGAAGAGCTCAAGCAGATCAAGGCGCGCGGCGTGACCATGATCTGGATCGAGCACGTGGTGCATGCACTGCTCTCGCTGGCGGATCGGTTGTTCGTCATCAACTTCGGGCAGAAGCTGGCGGAAGGCGAGCCGCGGGTGGTGATGGGCGATCCGGAGGTGCGGCGGGTTTATATGGGGATGGAGGCATGACGAAGCTGCTCGAAGCCCGAGGCCTGAAGGCCTTCTATGGCGATGCCCAGGCGCTCTTCGGCATCGACTTCGAGCTCGCGCAGGGCGAGCTGGTCGCGGTCATCGGTGCCAACGGCGCGGGCAAGTCCACGCTGCTCAAGTGCCTCACGGGCCTGGTGCGCGCGCCGCGCGAGGCGGTGCACTTCAAGGGCGAGGCCATCGGCGGCCTCGCGCCCGGCGAGATCGTGAAGCGCGGGCTGGCGATGGTGCCCGAGGGCCGGCGCCTGTTCTCCAGCCTCAGCGTGGAGGAGAACCTGCTGATCGGCGGCCACGCGGGCCGCAAGGGGACGTGGAACCTGCAGCGCCTCTACGCGCTGTTCCCCATCCTCGCCGAGAAACGGCACGAACCCGGCACCTCGCTCTCGGGCGGCCAGCAGCAGATGGTGGCGCTGGGCCGTGCGCTGATGAGCAACCCCGAGGTGCTCTTGTGCGACGAGCTCTCGCTGGGCCTGGCGCCGATCGTGATCCGCGAGATCTACGCCGCTATGCCGGCCATCACCCGCGAAGGCATGACGGTGGTGATCGTCGAGCAGGACGTGAGCATGGCGCAGCGCGTGTCGCAGCGCATCTATTGCCTGCAGGAGGGGCGCGTGTCGCTCGCGGGCCGATCGGACGCGCTCACGCGGGACCAGATCTCGGCGGCGTACTTCGGAGTCTGAGTCGTGCTTGAAACCCTGCTCCAAGGCATCCTGCTCGGCGGTCTCTACACCCTCTTCGCGCTCGGCCAGTCGCTGATGTTCGGCGTCATGCGGCTCACCAACACCGCGCAGGGCGACTTCATCATCCTCGGCGCCTTCGCGGTGATCGCCGGCACCACGCTCGTGGGCGGTGCGCCCTTCCTGGTCGCGCTGGCGGTGTTGCCGCTGGCCTTCGGCTTTGGCTATGCGCTGCAGCGCTACGTGCTCAACGGCACGCTGGGCAAGGACCCGCTGCCCTCGCTGGTCGTGACCTTCGGCCTCTCGATCGTGATCCAGAACCTGCTCTTGGAACTGTTCTCAGCCGATCCGCGCTCGATCGAGACCGGCGGCCTCAACACGCTGGGGCTTCGCATCGGCGAGTCGCTGTCGCTGGGCGTGCTGCCGCTGGTGGTGCTCGCCATCGCGGTTGCCGCGACGGCGGCGCTGCAATGGCTCTTCGCGCGCACGGCGCTCGGCCGCTCGTTCCGGGCGGTGTCGGACGACCGCGAGATCGCCGAACTCATGGGCCTCAACGCGAAGAAGGTCTACGCCTTCGCGACCGCCATCGCCTTCGTGCTGATCGCGGTGGCCGGCGCGCTGCAGGGCATGCGCACGACGGTGTCACCCTCGGACGGGCCGCTGTTGCTGCTGTTCGCCTTCGAGGCCGTGATCATCGGCGGCATGGGCTCCTTCTGGGGCACGCTCGCGGGCGCAATGATCCTCGGCATCACGCAGCAGATCGGCTTCCGACTCGACCCGGGCTGGGGCATCTGGGTCGGGCACATCGTCTTCCTGCTGGTGCTGGTGCTCAGGCCGCAAGGGCTCTTTCCGAAAACGCGAGGCTGATGCAATGACCAGGAATCCGGTCTTGACCCCGAACCCGGCGTTCGACGTCGTGCGCAGTACAGCCGCGAGCCGCGCCGCGCTGATGGTGGCCGCGGTGCTGGTCGCCCTTGCCGCCAGCCTGCCCTTCTGGGGCGAATCGAGCTGGATGCGCGAGTTCGTCGAGATCGCCTGCTACTTCATCTTCGCGATGATGTGGAACCTGCTCGCCGGGTACGGCGGCATGGTCAGCATCGGCCAGCAGGCCTTCTTCGGCTTCGGCGGCTACGTGATGCTGATGCTCGGCAACTTCGCCGGCGTCAACCCCTTCATCGCCATTCCGCTCGGCGCGCTGGCGGCTGGGGCCATCGCGGTGCCGGTGTCCTTCGTCGCCTTCCGCCTCTCGGGCGGCTACTTCGCGATCGGCACCTGGGTCATCGCCGAGGTGTTCCGCCTGAGCTTCGCCAACGTCTCGGTCGTGGGCGGCGGCTCGGGCACCACGCTCACCGCCCTGCGCGGCATCGAGCGCGCCACGCGCGAGAGCGTGACCTACTGGATGGCGCTGGTTTGCGTGGTGGCGGCGATCGCACTGGTCTACCTGTTCCTGCGCAGCAAGCGCGGGCTGGCGCTGCTCGCCATTCGCGACAACGAAGTCGCCGCCGAATCGCAGGGCATCCCTGTCGTGCGCATGAAGCTCGCGGTGTACGTGGTCGCGGCCTTCGGCGCCGGCCTGGCGGGCGCGCTCTATTTCGTCGGCAATCTGCGCATCAGCCCCGACGCCGCCTTCAGCGTGAACTGGACCGCCTTCGCCATCTTCATGGTGGTGATCGGCGGCATCGGCCGCATCGAGGGGCCGCTGGTGGGTGCGCTCATCTTCTGGGCGCTCAACAAGTTCTTCAGCGACTACGGCACCTGGTACCTGCTGGGCCTCGGCCTGCTGGCGATCGTGGTCACCATCTTCTTCAAGCAGGGGCTCTGGGGCTACGCGCAGCAGCGCTGGGGGTGGTCGCTGTTTCCGACGCAGCGGGTGCTGGTGGGCAGCGCCCCATCAGATAAGGTATTAGAATCTATTCATTAATCTATTCTTTTTTATATTCCGAAGTCGACTTGCAAGAGGTGTGTCCGCAGGTTCGATCTATTCACATGAGCGAACTTACCGAGCGCGTTCGACAGGCGCTGCGTACCGCTGGCGCCGCGCGCAGCGCTGAGCTGCAGCAGGTCTGCGGTGCAAGCCAAGCCTCCATTTCGCGTGCGCTCGCGCCGCTTCTTTCGGCGGGCGAGGTGCTCAAGGTCGGCCGCGCACGGAATCAGGCCTATGTCATGCCGCGCCGCGTGGAGAGCATAAGCACCACCGGCACCATCCCGATCATGAAGGTGGAGGGCACCGGAAAGGCCGCCGAGTTCGGCACCTTGATTCCTGCGGTCAGAGGTCGATGCTGGGTCGAGGAGTTCGAGCCCACTCGTGCGCAGCTTCACGATGGCCTTCCGTGGTTCCTGGCCGACATGCGGCCGCAAGGTTTCCTCGGACGCGCATTCGCGCATGCCCGGAAGGAACTCCACCTTGCCGACAACCCCGATCACTGGACGGATGACGACGTCCTGAGAGCCCTGAGCCAAGCCGGTGAGGACTTGCCCGGCAACCTGATCCTTGGAGCCGGGTCGTTCGAGCGCTTCATGCACGCAGGCCCGGCCGATCGGGCGTCGCCGGATCTGTACCCCGAGTTGGCCGAGGCCGCGATGCACGGCGCCCTGCCCGGTTCCTCCGCGGGTGGCGAACAGCCCAAGTTCTGCACCGTTCGCGAGGACGGCCAGCCGGTGATCGTGAAGTTCTCGCCCGCAGGGGACTCTGCGCCCGAGCAACGGTGGGCCGACCTCCTGGTGTGCGAGCACCTGGCCCTCTCCACCTTGAACGCGGCTGGCGTTCCGGCGGCGAGGACGCGGATCTTCGTTGCAGGCGGCCGCACCCTGCTCGAAGTGGAGCGCTTCGACCGCACCACGCGCGGCCGCATCGGCATGGTCTCCCTGCTCGCGTTCGACAACGAGTACATCGGCCAGATCGACAACTGGGCCGCGTCCGCGGAGCGCATGAGCACGCGCGGCCTGATGCGCCCCAGCGATGCCGACAGGCTTCGATTGCTGGAGGCATACGGACAACTGATCGGCAATACCGACCGGCATTACGGGAACATTTCGCTGGTCATCGATCCATCGGGCAACTGGGCGCTGGCGCCGGCCTATGACACCTTGCCCATGGTCTATGCACCCGTGGCCGGTGAACTGGTGTCGCGGGACGACTTCGATCCAGGCAAGCTGGTCCCCACGGCAGACACGCTGCGGGTTTGGGACGCAGCCAGGAAACTGGCCATCGCGTTCTGGCAAAGCGCGGCCGGGGACAAGCGGATCTCCGGCGCGTTTCGCGAGGCGGCAGGGCGACACGCGCGCAGCCTTGCGGCGCATGAAGATCCGCCGCAGCCCGCCGCGGACGAGCCGGTCTTTCAGCGAGAGCGGCCGAGCTGACGCAAGGCAACGCGGGTCCGTGGCCTGAAACAGGCCGGCCACCTCGGGCGAGCCGCTGCCCTGGCACTCCGCCCTAATTTTTAGCTCGCCCGTTGCGAAAAACGGTTCTTGGAGGCAACGCCCTCCGCTCCTAGCATCCGCCCACTGCCTTCATCCTCTTGCATCAAAAGGAACCTGCCATGGCCCATCTCCACGACTCCGGCCGCCGAAGCCTGCTCAAGACCTCGCTCATTGCCGGCGGACTTTCGGCGGGCGGCCTGCTGTCGATCGACGCGTTCGCGCAGGGCAAGGCGCGCATCAACATGCAGCTCGGCTGGATCGTCGGTGTCAACCAGATCGGCGAAGTGGTCGCCAAGCGGCTAGGCTTCTACGAACAGGAAGGCATCGATTTCGCGATCCAGCCCGGCGGCCCCAACATCGATGGCGTGGCCATCGTCGCCTCGGGACGCTACGAGCTGGGGCAAGTCTCCTCGAGCCCGTCCGTCATGCTCGCGGTCTCGCAGGGCCTGCCGATCAAGTGCTTCGCCGTCGGCGCGCAGAAGCACCCCTTCACCTTCTTCTCGCTGGCCAAGAACCCGGTGCGCAAGCCGGCCGACCTGGTCGGCAAGCGGGTGGGCCTCCCGTCGACGGCGGCCGTGCTGCTGCGTGCCCTGCTGGCGAAGAACAAGATTCCGGAGAAGGAGGTCAAGGTCGTCACCATCGGCGCCGACATGTCGCCGCTGCTGACGGGCCAGGTCGATGTGGTCACCGGCTGGCTCACCAGCACGACGGCGCTCAAGGTGCTGGGCCCGGAGCGCGTCGACCTGACGCTGTGGGACTCGGGCGTGAAGCTCTACGCGCTGCCGTACTACGCGTCGATCAAGACGCTCGAGACGCAGCCCAAGGTCATCGAAGCCTTCCTGCGCGCCACCGCCCGCGGCTGGCAGCATGTGAAGGCCAACCGCGACGAGGCGGTCGACCTGCTGGTCAAGGAATACCCCAACCTCAAGCGCGAGGACGAACGCGTGGCGGTCGACGTGATGCTCGAGTACAGCTTCGGCGGCCTGGCGCAGACGCAGGGCTGGGGCGCGATGGACCCGGCGGTCTGGCAGGAACAGATCTCGATGTACGCGGAGCTGGGCCAGTTCACCGCGCGCACGCCGAAGGTGGAAGACGTGCTGTGGCTCGACGGCCTCAAGGCGAGCGCGGCCGCGCGGATGAAGGCGTGATGCCATGGCTGCCGTTCTGACGAACGCCTCGCCCGCGATCTCCTGTCGCGACATCGGCATGCGCTTCTTCACCGAGCGCCGCGACGTGACTGCGATCAAGAGCCTGGACCTCGACGTCGCTCACGGAGAGTTCCTGACCTTGCTCGGCCCCTCGGGCTGCGGCAAGTCCACCTTCCTGCGCGTGGTTGCCGACCTGCTGGAGCCGAGCCGCGGAAAGATCGAGGTGCTCTCCGCGACGCCGCAGGCCGCGCGCAAGAACCGCGACATCGGCTTCGTGTTCCAGGATGCGGCGCTCTTGCCGTGGCGCACGGCGCTGCAGAACGTCGAGCTGCCGCTGCAGGTGGGCGGCGGCGCGAGCCGCAAGGGACGCCGCTCGCCGCAGGAACTGCTCGAACTGGTCGGCCTGAAGGACAAGGCGCAGGCCTGGCCCCATGAGCTGTCGGGCGGCCAGCGCCAGCGCGTGTCGATTGCGCGCGCACTGGCCAGCGACCCGAAGATCCTGCTGATGGACGAGCCCTTCGGCGCGCTCGACGAGATCACGCGCGACCGGCTCAACGAGGAGATCCGGCGCGTCTGGAAGGAAACCGGCGTGACGATCCTGTTCGTCACCCACAGCATCCATGAGGCCGCCTATCTGGGCCAGCGCGTGCTGATGCTGGCCGCCAATCCGGGCCGCGTGCGCGAGATCGTGCCGGTCGAGCTGCCCGAAGACCGGACGCTGGACATCCGCGAGACCCCCGAGTTCGTGCGCCTCACCGCGCACTTGCGGCGCGTGCTGGAAACCTGCTGACGGGAGGCCCCCATGACCACCAGTTCCATCGATACGCCGGTGACCGGCCTGGCTCAAGTTCCCGCCGACCCCGAGTACCTCGCCTGGGCCGCAGCGCGCCAGCGGCGCGTCTGGCGCCGCCGCATCCTGCCGGCGCTCGGCATCGTCGGCCTCGTCGTGCTGTGGTGGGCCGTCATCGCGATCTTCGACGTCAAGCCCTTCATCGCGCCCACGCCATGGGCAGTGCTCGAAACGCTCTACGCCAAGCGCGCCGTGCTGCTCGACAACCTGATCCCCACCGCGATGGAGGCGGCCGGCGGCTTCCTGCTGGGCAACCTCGCCGCGATCGCGATCGCGACGGTCTTCGTGCACAACAAGACGCTGCAGGACATCTTCTTCCCGGTGGTGCTGATGTTCAACGCCGTGCCGCTGGTGGCCAAGGCCCCGGTGCTGGTGCTGATCATGGGCAACGGCATGGAGCCGAAGATCACCATCGCGGCACTGGTGTGCTTCTTCCCGACGCTGGTGAACATGGTGCGCGGCCTCGAATCGGTGAACCCGCAGGCCATGGAGCTGATGCGCGTGCTGTCGGCCAGCAAGACGGAGATCTTCTTCCGCCTGCGGCTCCTGAACGCGCTGCCCTATCTGTTCTCGGCCCTGCGCATCGCGGCATCGATGTGCGTGATCGGCGCGGTGGTCGGCGAATGGGTGGGCGCCACGGTCGGCATCGGCGCCATGATTCTTCAGGCCACTTTCAACTTCGACTCTCCGCTGCTGTACGCCGCGATCGTCATGAGCGCGAGCCTCTCGGGCCTGTTCTTCCTGCTCGTGACCCTGGCCGAGCGCTGGATCATTCGCTGGCATACGGAGAGCACGCACTAGGGCCTGTAAACACATGAATCACCCCCGCGTGGGGCCCCAGAGAGGGCCCAATCTGGGCGCCAAGCGGAACTGGTGCACACCCAGTGAGCATTGGCAACGACGAGTGGGCCCTCTCTGGGGCCCCACCCGAAGGGCCGGGGGTGATTCATGTGTTTACAGGCCCTAACGCAGTGCGTCACCTCGACATTTCAAACAGGACAAACAGGAGATTAGCTATGAGCCGTATCGGCGACTGGATGCAGGAGTCTGCGCACGACGTTCGTGTGGCAGCCGAATCGGATGTGGTGGTGGTGGGCGGCGGGCCGGCCGGCCAGGCCGCGGCCCTTGCCGCTGCGCGCAACGGTGCGAGCGTGACGCTGCTGGAGCGCTACAACCACCTCGGCGGCCTGGCCTCGGGCGGCATGGTGCTGGTGCTCGATGACATGTGGGACAACCACCAGAAGGAAATCTCGGTGCGCGGCATCTGCCTCGAGATGATCGATCGCATGGCCGCGCTCGGCCTGGCCGAATATCCGAAGCAGCAGGACTGGGGCAGCCTGCCCGACTCGGTGCGGCGCTGGAAGCGCTGGGGCACCTACGACTTCCACAGCAAGGAGAAGCCGCACCCGATCTGCTTCGCGGCGGCCTTCGACCCCGACGCGTGGAAACGCACCTCGCTCGAGATGGTGCAGCGGGCCGGCATCGAACTGCGCCTGCACTCGTGGTTCTCCCGTACCCTGGTGGAGGACGGCAAGGTCAAGGGCGTGGTCTGCGAGACCAAGGGCGGGCGCGAAGCGATCCTGGGCAAGGTGGTGATCGACACCACCGGCGACCTCGATGTCGCGGCATCGGCCGGCGCGCCCCACATCAGCGGCGCCTACATCGTGACCACGGTGTTCCGGCTCGGCGGCGTCGATACCGACGAGGCCGAGCGCTTCGAGAGCGAGGAGCCGCAGGCCTTCCAGGCGCTGGACCGCGAGGTCAAGCACATGCTGGGCGGCGCCTGGGAGAACTGGTGGCTCAAGACGCCGCTGCCGGGCATCGTCTGGTGCAACTGCCCGCACATGCCCGGACTCGACGGCCTGAAGGTGGCCGACCTGACGCGCGCCGAGGTCCAAGGCCGCAACACCATCCACAAGGTGATCGACTTCGTTCGCGCCCGGCTGCCCGGCTTCAAGAACTGCTACCTGGTCGACATGGCTCCGCAAACCGGCATCCGCCAGACCCGGCTGCTCGAAGGCGAGTACGTGATGACCAAGGAAGACCTGGCCCAGCGCACCCGCTTCGAAGACAGCGTGGCCCGCGGCCGCGACTACTACTACCCCTTGCGCACCCTGCTGCCGCGCAGCGTGGAGAACCTGCTGGTGGCCGGCCGCCACTACTCCGCGACCTCGGCGGCGCAGAAGATCTCGCGCGAGATCCCGCCCTGCATGGCGATGGGCGAGGCCACCGGCGTGGCCGCGGCACTGGCGCTCGACGCCGGCGTGTCCGTGCGCCACGTGGACGTCGCCAAGCTGCAGCGCACGCTGCGCGCCCAGGGCGCCGACCCCGGCGACCAGAAGGGCCCGAACACCGATGTGCCGGCGATCGCCCGCTCATTTGCGGAGGCCGCGTGATGACGACCGCTAACCTGCCGCTGGCCGGCATCCGCGTGATCGACTTCACGCAGGTGATGATGGGCCCGGTCTGTACCCAGATGCTGGCCGACCACGGGGCCGACGTGATCAAGATCGAGCGCAAGGGCGCGGGCGACCTGAGCCGCTCGACCTTCGCGCCGGTCGCGGGGCACGACAACCCGATCTTCTGCAGCCTCAACCGCAACAAGCGCAGCGTCGAGATCGATCTGCGCGATGCGGCGCAGATGGACCTGGTCAAGGCATTGATCGCCGATGCCGACGTGGTCACCAACAACTTCCGCGCCGGCGTGATGGAGCGCCTCGGCCTCGGCTACGAGGACTGCAAGCGCCTCAACCCGCGCATCGTGTATGCGGTCGGCACCGGCTTCGGCGAATCCGGACCCTATGCGCACAAGGGAGGGCAGGACGTGCTCGCGCAAGCCTTGACCGGCGTGATGGCGCGCCGCGCCGATGCCTCGGTGCCGATCTCGATCTACCCGACCGCGTTGGCCGACTACACGGCCGGCATGCACATGGTGCAAGGCATCCTGTTCGCACTGCTGCAGCGCGAACGCACGGGCGAGGGCCAGAAGATTGCCGTCTCCCTCTACAACTCGATGTTGTCGATGCAGATGCAGGAGGCTGCGATGGTCATGATGGAGGACTCGGAGGTCAACTGGGCCGCGATGCCGCTGTCGGGCGTCTTCGATACGCAGACCGGTCCGCTGGTGCTGGTCGGCGCGTTCAAGGCGAATCCGTTGCGCGACATCTGCGCCGCGCTGGAGATCGACGATCTCTCGCAGGACGCGCGCTTCGCCAACCTGGCAGCGCAGTTCGCGCACAAGGCCGAGCTGCACGCGATCTTCCACGAACGCTTCGCGAGCAACACGCGCGAACACTGGCTGGGCCGCCTCGAGGCAGAGGACCTGCTCTCGGCGCCGGTGCGCGACATGCGCGAGGCGCTGGTCGACCCGCAGACCCTGCACAACAGAATGATCCTGGAGGGCGAGGATTCGTCGAAGCGCGAACTGAAGTTCATCGCCAGCCCGATCCAGATGTCCGGCGCGCAGACCGGCCTGCTGCGCGAGCCGCCGCGGCTTGGCCAGCACACCGAGGAAGTGCTCGCCGAAGCTCGCGCGCTGATCGAAGAGGCCGGCGCATGAGCGTCCTGTTCGAAGTCGCGCACCATGTCGCGACGGTCACCATCGACCGGCCCGAGGTGATGAACGCGGTGGACCTGCCCACCGAAGCCGAGCTGATCCGCATCTGGACCGAGATCGAGCGCCGCGACGACATCCGTGTCGTGGTGCTGACCGGCGCCGGCGAGCGCGCCTTCTGCGCCGGCGCGGACCTGAAGAACACTTCGAATCTCAAAGGCGTCGACTACTGGGCCGCGGCCCGGCCCGGCGGCTTCGGCGGCATCGCGCTGCGCGAGACGCTCGACGTGCCGGTGATCGCGCGCGTCAACGGTTTCGCCCTGGGCGGCGGCCTCGAGATGGTGCTGGGCTGCGACCTCGTGGTGGCCTGCGAGGAAGCCAGCTTCGGCCTGCCCGAGCCCCTGGTCGGGCGCCTTCCGCTGGACGGCGGCATGCTGCTGCTGCAGCGGCAGATCCCGTTTCGCCAGGCCATGGCCATGATGCTGACCGGGCAACGGATCCAGGCGCAGCGCGCGCTCGAGATCGGGCTCATCAACGAAGTCGTGCCGCGCGCCGGGCTCGACGCGGCGGTCGATCGCTGGGTGCAGCAGCTGCTCGCCTGTGCGCCGCTGTCGCTGCGGGCCGTCAAGCAAGTGGTGCGGCACACCGGCACGATGTCGCCGGCCCAGGCCCACGGCATGCGCTTGCCGGCGCTGGTGAAGGCGCTGCAGTCCGAAGATTCGAACGAAGGCGTGCTGGCCTTCCAGCAGAAGCGCAAGCCCCAATGGCAGGGCCGCTAGGCGAGTCGTCCCATGGCCCACGTCATCACCACCGCCTGCATCGACGTCAAGGACGGCGCCTGCGTGAAGTGCTGCCCCGTCGATTGCATCTACGAAGGCGAGCGCACTCTGTACATTCACCCGGATGAATGCATCGACTGCGGCGTTTGCGTGTCCGCCTGCCCGACGGAGGCGATCTACGAAGAGTTTCGGCTGCCGCCCGAACTGGGGCATTTCATTGCGATCAACCGCGAGTTCTTCGATGCCGAGGTCAGCGGCCTCGGCTCGCCCGGCGGCGCCGAGGCGCGGCGCGTGGCTTGCGACCATCCGCGCATCGCACAGGAAGCGCCGCGCGCCTGAGCAGCCAGGCTGCAGGAGGGCGGGCTGATGCATGCCATCGTCCTGAAGTACTTCATCGAGGTGGCGAGCTGCGGCTCGGTGCGCAAGGCCTCGGAGCGGCTGTACGTGGCGGCCAGCGCCGTCAACCGGCAGATCCACAAGCTCGAAGACGAGCTCGGCGTCGAGCTGTTCGACCGCCTGCCCAACGGGCTGCGCCTGAATCCGGCGGGCGAACGGCTGCTCAAGCATGCGCAGGAAACGCTGCACCAGTTCCAGGTGATGCGCACCGAGCTCGATGCGCTCAAGGGCGAGCGCACCGGCCATGTGAAGCTCGCCGCGATGGACTCGTTCTTCGAGGAGCTGCTGCCGGCTGCGGTCGAGGAGTTCCTGCAGATCTTCCCCGCGGTCACCTACACCATCACCGCGACGCAGCCGATGGAGGTGCCTCAGCTGGTGATGTCGGGCCAGGTCGACGTGGGTCTCACTTTCGTGAATCGCCTGCCCGGCGGCGTCGCGGCGGTGGCCCTGGCGAATCTTCCGATCGGGCTCGTGATGCCGCCGGGGCATCCGCTGGCGAAGCACGACAGCGTGTCGCTGAAGGATTGCGCGAACTTTCCGTTCTTGCGCTCGAGCTCGCACCCCGTGGTCAGCGCTTCGCTCTCGCCCGAGTTCACCGCCTTCTGGGACGACATGGAGCCGGCCGCAACCTGCAATTCGACGCCCCTGCTCAAGCGGCTGATCATGGGCGGCAAAGGCATATCCTGCTTCTCGAAGATTGCCTTCATCGAGGAGCTCAAGCGCGGGGATCTGCTCTGGCGGCCTTTCGCGCTGCCGGCGCTGAACCAGATGCAGGTGGGCATCGTGGTGCCGTCGCAGCGCATCCTGCCCCACGTCACGCAGAACTTCGTCGGCCGCATGGCGCGGCGCCTGGCGCAGCTGGAGAGCATCGCCGCCGCGCTCTAGGGCTGCTTCAGTGCGTGACGCGGCCCCGCATGGCTGCCGGATGCCCCGCCAGCCCGAAGGATTTGCCCGTAGGCACCAGCGTGTCGCCGTCGACGCGCAGGATCGTGATGTCCTGGTCGATGAAGTTGCCGACATAGAGGTACTTGCCGTCGGCGCTGAACACCGCGCCTTCTGGCAGGCCGCGCACCTCGACCTCGTTGGTGCGCGTGACCTTCCGGCCGTCGATCCGCAAGCCCACCACCGAGCCGTTGCGGTTGTAGAAGTAGGCGTTCTTCGCCGAGTTGCTGCCGCGCAGCAGCACCGCCACGGCGAACTTGCCGGTCGGGCTCACGGCCAGGCCTTCGGGGCCGTCGCCGACCACCACCTTGTCGATCACGCGCGGCGGTTTGGCTTCGAGGTCGATCACGCTCACCGTGTCGATCTGGCCGTCGGAAGCGCCGGAATTGCCGTTGTCGGCCGTGAGCGCGAGCTTGCCGTCGGGCGTCACGTCCAGGTTGTAGGGCCAGAGGCCGGCCGCGAAATCGAGCTTGTTGTACGTGACCTTCTCGCCCTCGACCTCGAGCATCGCGACCTTGTGGTTAGGGAACTTGCTGGCGAGCGCGCGCCGGCCGTCGGGCGTGAAGCGCACGTGCGAGACCGACTCGCCCATGGCCACGGTGTCGATCAGCGTCACCTTCTGGCCTGCGATGCGCAGCACGCTGACCGAGTTGTCGGCGCGGTTGGCCACCAGCGCCAGCGTGCCCGCGCGGTTGATCGACAGGCCCGAGGGCTGCCTGCCGATGGCGAGCGTGTCGATCAGCTTCGGCGGCGTGGCGGCGAGGTCGATCACGAACAGCCGGTTGTCCGGCACCTGGCGGCGCACGCCGTTCTCCTCGACCACGTTGAGCGAGTTGGCGACCAGCGCGAGCTTCTCGTCGGCCGTGATCGCGAGGTTGGTCGGCGGCCCGGCGATGGTGTTGTCCAGCGGCAGCGTGACCACGTTGCGCGGCGCGAGCGGATCGGTGCCGATGTCGATCACCTGCACGCTGTCGCGGCCATGGGCGGCAAGCACCACGGCGCCGGCGTCGCTCCACGACTGCTTCTCGTCGTTGGCGACCAGGAGGAGCTGGCGTTGTCCTGCCGTGGGTGTCATGCCGGCGCAGCCTGAGAGGGCGGCCAGGGCGAGCGTGCCGAGAGCGAGGAAGCGAAGGCGCATGGTGTTGTCTCCGTTGTTGTTTTCGACGGGGCCCGTCGGGCGGCCATCGTAGCCGGCGAAGCGCCGCGCAGGCTCAGGGAATACCAGCCGCCGCCGCGCCTTCAGGCCGCGACCGTCTCGTCGAGGAAACGCCGGATGGCTTCGGCGATCTCGTACCCATGGGTTTCGAGCGCGAAGTGGCCGGTGTCCAGGAGCTGCACCCGCGCGTTCGGGTTGTCGCGCGGAAAGGCCTCGGCGCCCGCCGGCAGGAAGAAGGGATCGTTTCGCCCCCACACCGCGAGCAGGGGCGGCCGATGCGCGCGGAAGTACTGGTGGAACTCGTGGATCGAAACCTATGCGGCGCTCGCCGGCGAGATGAGGGCGGGAGCTGCCGCGTGAACGATTCGGTGGCGGCCTACCATGCGGCGCGTCGCTGGCGCGCGAGATGCATGCGCGTGCTGTTGCGGCGCGGCGTTGCGCGTTTGGTTCTTGCCGCGGCTAGCGTTCGCTGTCTATCGCACGCCGCATGACGGGTGCGTCCGTTTACGTCGTCGCCGCGAGCGCGGCGGCGGTGTCGTAGAACTCCATGAAATCCACGATCTTGCCGTCGCGCATCCGGATCACGTCCGCCTTGGGCGTCTTCACCGTCTTGCCGGTTCCGCGATGTTTCCACTCGCAGCTGCCCAGCATTACGACGCGGTCGCCCTGGGCAACGAATTCATCGGCCGTGTAGTCGAGCATCTCCCAGCTCCTGCTCAATTCCAGGAAATAGCGCTGCACTTCAGATTTCGAACAGCAGCCCTGGGTGTAGCTCGCGCCTGCGGCGGTGGCGCCGAGCGAGCACCAGTGGACATCCTCGGCCATCAGGTCCATCCAGTGCTGGGCGCTGTCGCCCCTTGAGTCGTTCCAGCGAAGGTATCCGTCGCGCAGGACTGCCACGTTTTTCTCTTCCAAAACGGTCATGAAAGCCTCCTGGTCCACAGCGGACGCTCATCTTGCACAAGTTCGATGACGACGGCAATCTGCCATTGGACAAGCTTGCCTGCGCCGGCCAGATCATGCTGCTGGTGCGGTGTGTTCTGCCTCTCGGCCTTCGTCATCCGGGTGGCGCGCAAGCCGACGCGCAAAGTGGATCTTCCCCAAGCCGGCCATTGGGGCCTTTCCGTGGCTTATTGCACGCTTCGGCCGATCGCTTGCGCGAATCGGCTGAAGCGTGAAATCCATCGCTTCCGCCTATGCCTTCGCGCGCATCCAATGGGCTCCCTGGTCTTCAACAAAAGGGCCGCCATGTTCTCCAAGCTGTTGAGCTCATCCCGACGCGTCTGGCACCGGACTTCGCCCGTGCGCCGACGACAGGCGGTCGTGGCGCAGGCGCATGGCCAGACCATGCTGCTCGACTGCCAGTGGCAAGAAGGCTGGTGGTCGGGCGTGGTCAAGATTCGCGAAGCTTCGGAAGAACGCGTCGTGCATGTCTGCATCGAGCTGCGGGCCACCGCCGACGATGCGCTGAACGACGCCGAGCACGACGCGCAGCGCCTGGCGCTGATGTTCGCGCAGTAGGAGGAGACCGCCATGCACCCCGACGCCATCGAACTGATCGTGGACGAGCCCGTCGCCGGCCACTTCTACTGGATCCTGCAGAAGCACGCCGAACTCGACGGCAAGCCGATCGCCATCGAATCCGCGCAAGGCCCGATGCCGAGCTACAGCGCCGCCATGATGGCCGGCATCGAAGCGCTGCAGCGGCGGGCCGACAGCCGCGGCGAGGGCGCTGCCTGCCCCGTCGTCACCGTGTACGTCGATCCGTTCAGCGCAGCATCGCCGACATCGCCGAGCAGCAGTTGAGCATGCGCACCGCGGCCTCGACCGAGGGCGCGGAAAATCGCAGCTCGGTCGCGGCGACGCGCTCGAACTCGGGCCACTGGCAGAACAGGTCGGCCAGCGCGGGCGCTTGGGTGTGCAGCGTGACCGAGAGCGGTTTCTGCATGACGAATGTCCGTGCGCCGTCACGGGCCGCAAGAGCCGCTTCCACGCCAATGCGGATCGCCGCACTCGCCTGTGCCGGCGACAAAGACACCCCGCTGGTCTGGCCCGTCGCACGCTTGGTCTGCACGAAGGTGGCGTGCGGGAACAGCGGCCGGTTCTCCGCGATGAAGACGTCGTCGCCGCTGGCCATCAGCACCGGCGCGCCGTATTCGCCCGCCAGCGCACCGTAGAGCGCGGCCTCGCCCACGGCCTGGCCGTTGATCTCGACGCCGGCGAAGGCGAAGCTGTTGATGGTGTGCGCAAGGATGCCCAGGCCCTGGGCGCGCGAGTGGTAGCCGACCATGCACACGCCGTCCATGCCGAGTTCGACGCCGCTCACCATGCTCAGGTAGCGCGGCTTGCCCTGGATCACCTGGGCGCGCGCGTCGAGCAGCTCGGGCAGCATGTTGCGGAAGTCGCCATGCGAGTCGTTGACCCAGACCTCGCTCGCACCGCCGTCGAAGGCGCCGGCGATGGCCGCGTTCGCCTCCTCGGTCATGAGCCGGCGGGCGCGCTCGTATTCGGGATTGCCGGCACGCACCTGCTGGGAATGGAAGACGCCGGCCACGCCTTCGATGTCGACGGAGATCAGGATTTTCATGTTGGAGCAAGTTCGCGCAGCAGCGCGCTGAGCGCCTGCCGCACATGGCCGTCGCGTCCGGTGACGGGATCCGCACGCCACAGCGCATTCAGGATGGCCTGCTCCGTGCTGTCGGCCGCGGCCTGGAACAGGTCGTCGAGCAGGCCGTCGTGCAGGAGCGCGACGGCCGGCATCGGCGCTTCGCGCCGCTGCGGCAGCGTGTAGGCGGTCGAGAAGGCGAGCGCGATGTCGCCGCTGCCGTGGCCGAAGACCGAGCCGGTGCGCGCGAGGCCGGCGCCGGCGCGCAGCGCCAGCCGGCGCAGCTGGCGTGCGTCGAGCGGTGCGTCGGTGGCGATCAGCATGATGATCGAGCCCTTCTCCGTATCGGCCTGCTGCGCCGTTGCGAGCCGTCTGCCGACCGGCTGGCCGGCGATGAGGAGGTTGGGCAGCAGGCCGAAGTTGGCGAGCACCAGCGCGCCCACCGTGTGCGTTCCGGCGCGCCGCGATGCGCTGCCGATGCCGCCCTTGAGCGAGAAAGAGGACATGCCGCGCCCGGCGCCGACCGAGCCCTGCGCCACGTCCTCGCCGGCCGAGGCGCAGGCCTGCAGGTAATGGCCCTCGTTGACTGCCATGCGCTGGATGTCGTTGAGGAAGCCATCGTTGCACTCGAACACCAGCGGGTTCACCGTCGGCAGGCTGCGCCCGCATTCGGGATTTGCGGCGACGCACTGTCGGATCTGCGCCGCCGCCACGGCCGGCACCGAGAAAGTGTTGGTCAGCGCGATCGGCGTCTCCAGCACGCCGAGCTCCTCGACCTGCAGCAGGCCGACGCTCTTGCCGAAGCCGTTGAGCACCGCGAAACCCGCGGGCACGCGCTGCAGGTAGGGATCGCCGGCATGGGGTCGAACCACGGTCACGCCGGTCTGCACCTCGCCCTCGGCCAGCGTGGCATGGCCGACCGTGACGCCGGCGACGTCCGTGATGGCGTCGCGTGGGCCCGAAGGCAGCGTGCCGATGCGCGGGACCGCGGGGCTCATCTTCTAGAGCCGGTCGATTTTCGGATCGAGGGCATCGCGCAGACCATCGCCCAGCAGGTTGAAAGCCAGCACCGTGAAGAAGATCGCCAGCGACGGGAACAGCGCGACGTGCGGCGCGTTGACCATGTCGGCGCGCGCCTCGTTGAGCATCGCGCCCCACTCGGGCATCGGCGGCTGCGCGCCCATGCCGAGGAAGCTGAGGCTCGCGGCCGTGATGATCGAGGTGCCCAGGCGCATCGTGAAGTAGACGACGATGGACGAGATCGTGCCCGGAAGGATGTGGCGCAGCAGGATGGTGCGGTCGTTGGCGCCGATGCTGCGCGTGGCCTCGATGTAGGTCAGGTTCTTCAGCACCAGCGTGTTGCCGCGCACCAGCCGCGCGAAGGCCGGCACGCTGAACACCGACACCGCGACCACCACGTTGGTCATGCTGCTGCCCAGGATGGCGACCACGCCCAGCGCCAGCAGGATGCCGGGAAAGGCGAAGAGCACGTCGGAGATGCGCATCACGATGCGGTCCCACCAGCCGCCGTAGTAGCCGGCCAGCAGGCCCAGCACGGTCCCCACGATGGCGCCCAGCACCACCGAGAGGAAGCCGGCGGCCAGCGAGATGCGCGCCCCCATCAGGATGCGGCTGAAGATGTCGCGCCCGAGCGGGTCGACGCCGAACCAGTGCGCCGCCGAAGGGCCCGCATTGATCTTGTCGTAGTCGAAGAAGTTCTCGGCGTCGTAGGGCACGATCCACGGCGCGAGGATCGCGACCGCCACCAGCAGCAGCACGAAGACCAGCGCGGCCAGCGCCACGTGCTGCATGCGGAACTTGCGCCAGAACTCGGTCCACGGCGTGCGCACTTTGCCTTCGGTGGCGAGCATCGGGACCGGCGCGTCACTTGTAGCGGATGGTGGGGTTGATATAGCCATAGAGCACGTCGACCACGAGATTGATCAGGATGAATTCGAGCGAGAAGAGCAGCACCAGCGTCTGGATGATGGGGTAGTCGCGCATGTCGACCGCGTCGACCAGCAGGCGCCCGAGGCCGGGCCAGTTGAACACCGCCTCGACCACGATCGAGCCGCCGAGCAGGAAGCCGAACTGCAGCCCCATCATCGTGACCACCGGGATCAGCGCGTTGCGCAGGCAGTGCTTCAGGATGACCCACTTCTCCGACACGCCCTTGGCGCGCGCGGTGCGAACGAAGTCTTCCTGGATCACCTCGATGAAGGAGGCCCGCGTGAAGCGCGCCATCACCGCGGCCACGGCGGCGCCCAGCGTCAGCGAGGGCAGGATGTAGTGCCGCCACGACTCGGCGCCCACCGTGGGCAGCCAGCCGAGCTGGACCGAGAAGATCTGCATCAAGAGCATGCCGAGCGCGAAGGCCGGGAACGAGATGCCTGAGACCGCCAGCGTCATGCCGAGCCGGTCGGGCCACTGGTTGCGGAACACCGCCGACGTGATGCCGATGGCCATGCCGAAGACCACGGCCCAGGCCATGCTGCTGATCGTGAGCAGCAGCGTCGGCATGAAGCGCTCGGCGATCTCGGTCGACACCGGCCGCTTGGAACGCAGCGAATGGCCGAAGTCGCCCTGCAGCATGTTGCCGAAGAAGTTCAGGAACTGCTGCGGCAGCGGCTTGTCGAGGCCGAGGTCCGCGCGCACCAGCGCCACGGTCTCGGGGCTGGCGTCCGGCCCGGCCGCCAGCCGCGCCGGATCGCCGGGCAGCATGTGCACGAACAGGAACACCAGCACTGCGACGATCAGCAGCGTCGGCAGCAGACCCAGCAGGCGCTTGAGGACGTACTGGGTCATGGGCGATTCCGCGCCGCGATCACTTCAGCTCGACTTCGTCGAAGTTGAAGCTGCCGTCCGGGATCACGTAGAAGCCGGCCAGGTTGCGCGCGCGCACCGACAGCAGCTGCTCGGTCACCAGGAAGGCCCAGGGCGCGTCCTTCCAGATGCGCTGCTGCGCGTCGGCGTAGATCTTGGCCTTGGCGGCAGGGTCGGTGGTCACCAGCGCCTTCTTGATGTCGGCATCGACCTCGGGGTTCTTGTAGTAGGCGGTGTTGAAGAGCTTGGGCGGGAAGGACTCGGAGGCCAGCAGCGGACGCATCGCCCAGTCGGCCTCGCCGGTCGACGAGGACCAGCCCACGTAGTACATGCGCACCGGCGCGGTGGCCGGGTCCTGCGCGCTCTCGACGCGTTCGACGCGCTGGCCGGCCTCGAGCGCCAGCACCTGCACCTTGATGCCGACCTGCGCCAGCTGCTGCTGTACGAACTGGATGACCTTCTGTGCCGTCGTGTAGTTGTAGGCCGACCAGAGCGTGCTCTCGAAGCCGTTCGGGTAGCCGGCTTCCTTCAGCAGCTCGCGCGCCTTGGCCGGGTTGTAGGGCCAGGGGCCGAGCTTGGCCGCGCCCTCGATGCCCTTGGGCAGCACGCCTTCGGCCGGAATCGCATAGCCCGAGAACGCCACCTTGACCAGCGCTTCCTTGTTGATCGCGTAGTTGACGGCCTCGCGCACCTTCGGGTTGTCGAAGGGTTTCTGCTGCGTGTTCATCGATATGTAGCGATGGATGATCGAGGGCGAGCTGCTCACCTCGAGGCTGGGCTTTTCCTTCAGCGTCGCGGCCGCTTCGGGCGGCATCGGGAAAGCGAAGTGCGCTTCGTTGGTCTGCATCATCGCGGCGCGCGTGTTGTTGTCGACCACCGGGCGGAAGGTGATGCTGTCGACCTTCGGGTAGCCCTTCTTCCAGTAGCCGTCGAACTTGGCGACCTTCAGGTAGTCGGTGGCCTTCCATTCGACGAACTTGAAGGGGCCGGTGCCGACCGGGTTCTGCGCGATGCCCTTGTTGCCGTACTTGGCCAGCGCGGCCGGCGAGATGATCACGCCCGAGGGGTGCGCGAGCGTGTTGATGAAAGGCGAGAAGGGCTCGCTGAGCGTGAAGCGCACCGTGGTCGCGTCGACCGCCTCGGTCTTGGCGATGTTCTTGTAGAGGTTGTAGCGCTTGAGCTTGTTGTCCGGGTTGGTCACGCGGTCGAAGGTGGCCTTCACGGCCTCGGCATTGAAGGGCGTGCCGTCGTGGAACTGCACGCCCGTGCGCAGCTTGACGGTGTAGACCAGGCCGTCCTTGCTGACGGTGTGGCCCGTGGCCAGCACCGGCCCCATCTTCATGTCCTTGTCGAAGCCGTAGAGGCCCTGGTAGAAGGACTTCGCGACGGCTTGCGACAGCGTGTCGTTGGCGTCGTAGGGGTCGGTGGTCGTGAAGCCGGACTGCACCGCGACGACGATGTCCTTGGCGGCGTGCGCCGACAGCGCGAAGCCGACCAGGCCGGCGATGGTCAGCGCGGCGGCGATGCGGGAGAGGCGTTGCTTGTTCATGGTGGAACTCCTTCTTTGAAGTCGGTGACGTTGAAAATCAGTTGATCGGGTGCTGCGCGACGAAATGGCCGGGGCCTACCTCGACGAGCGGCTTGACGCCGGGCTCGTAGCCCACGGGGTGCATGGGGCTGGGAATCTCGCCCTGCAGCAGCGGCCGGTCGCGGTTGCGGCGCGCCGGATCGGCGACCGGCACGGCCGCCATCAGCTTGCGCGTGTAGGCGTGCTGCGGATTCTCGAAGATCGCGCGCCTGGGGCCGATCTCGACGATCTGGCCCAGGTACATCACGGCCACGCGGTGGCTGATGCGCTCGACCACGGCCATGTCGTGCGAGATGAACAGAAAGGCGATGCCCAGCTCGCGCTGCAGGTCCAGCATCAGGTTGACGATCTGCGCCTGGATCGACACGTCCAGCGCCGACACTGACTCGTCGGCCACCACCACCTTGGGGTTGAGCGCGAGCGCGCGCGCAATGGCGATGCGCTGGCGCTGGCCGCCGGAGAACTCGTGTGGGTAGCGCTGCGCGTAGTCGGCCGGCAGGCCGACCTTCTCGAGCAGCCAGCGCACGCGCTGCTGCGCCTTGGCGCCGCTCGCGATCTTGTGCACCAGGAGCGGCTCCATGATCGAGAAGCCCACCGTCAGGCGTGGGTCGAGCGAGGCGAAGGGGTCCTGGAAGATGAACTGGATGTTGCGCCTGAGCGCCTGCAGCTCGCCGGTGGGCAGCGTGAGGACGTTGCGGCCGTCGAACTCGATCGCTCCGCCCTGGCTCTCGACCAGGCGCAGCAGCGAACGGCCGGTGGTGGACTTGCCGCAGCCCGATTCGCCGACCAGCGCCAGGGTCTCGCCGGCACGCAGATCGAAGCTGATCTGTTCCACGGCATGCACCACGCGCGTCACGCGGCTGAAGAGGCCGCTTTTCAACTCGAAGCGGGTCACCAGGTCTTTCACGCGCAGGATCGGTGGCTGGTCGCTCTGCACGGTGTCCTGCGGGCTCGCATCGCTCACGCTCACGCGGGCGCCCACGGCGTCGACCTGCAGCAGCTCGAAGCGCCGGGGCAGGTCGGTGCCGCGCATCGCGCCCAGGTGCGGCACGGCCGAGAGCAGCGCACGCGTGTAAGCATGCTGCGGCGCCGCGAACAACTGCTCGGAGGGCCCGGCCTCGACCTTGTCGCCCTGGTACATCACCAGCACGCGATCGGCCACCTCGGCGACCACGCCCATGTCGTGCGTGATGAACACCACGCCCATCTGCATCTCGGTCTGCAGCTCGCGGATGAGCTGGAGGATCTGCGCCTGGATCGTCACGTCGAGCGCGGTGGTCGGCTCGTCGGCGATCAGGAGCGAGGGCCGGCACGACAGCGCCATCGCGATCATCACGCGCTGTCGCATGCCGCCCGAGAGCTGGTGCGGGTAGCGCGCGAGCACGCTGCGTGCTTCGGGAATGCGCACCAGCTCCAGCATGCGCAGCGCCTCGGCGGCTGCTGCGGCGCGGTCCTTGCCCTGGTGGATGGCGATGGCCTCGGCGATCTGGTCGCCGGCGGTGAACACCGGGTTCAGCGAGGTCATCGGCTCCTGGAAGATCATCGCGATGTCGGCGCCGCGGATGCCGCGCATCGTCGCGTCGGAGGCCCGCGCCAGGTCGAGCACCCGGCCGTCGCGGCGCCGGAAGGCCATGCGGCCTTGTGCAATGCGGCCGCCGCCGTATTCCACCAGACGCATCAGCGACAGCGAGGTGACGGACTTGCCCGAGCCCGACTCGCCGACGATGGCCAGCGTCTCGCCGCGGTCGACGTGGAAGGACAGCTCGCGCACCGCGTCCACGGTGCGCTCGGAACTCGCGAAGCGCACGGTGAGCGCGTCGACGGCGAGCACGCGCTGGCCGGGCAGCTCCAGTGCGGCGGATGTCGCGGTTGGCGCGGAGAGGACGGCGGACATGGTGGCAGCGTTCATCGATGGATGGCAGTGTGCGGCGGCTCGGCGCCGCGCGCATGGCCCCGGTACATGCCCTCGGTGTTGAAGGGCAGGCAGACGTTGCCGGCGCGGTCGATGGCGATCAGGCCGCCGCTGCCGCCGATGGCAGGTACGGCCTGCATGATCACGGCGTGCGCGGCCTGCGCCAGCGACTGGCCGGCGTAGCGCATGCGCGCGCAGACGTCGTAGGCCGCGGCCGTGCGGATGAACATCTCGCCGCTGCCGGTGCAGGACACGGCGGCGCGCTTGTCGTCGGCATAGGTGCCGGCGCCGATCAGCGGCGAGTCGCCGACGCGGCCGACGCGCTTGTTGGTCATGCCGCCGGTGGAGGTGGCAGCCGCCAGATGGCTGCGCCGGTCGAGCGCGACGGCGCCAACGGTGCCGAACTTGTTCGTTTCGTCCAGTGGCGCGGTGGACAGCGCCGCTGCGCGTGCCGCGCCGTCGTGGTCGAGCGCGACGCGGCCTTCGGCGCGCGCGCGCCGCAGCTGCTCGCGGCGCGCCTCGGTGGAGAAGTACTCCGGTTCGACCATTTCCAGCCCGCGCCCGCGCGCGAAGGCCTCGGCGCCGGCACCGGCCAGCAGCACGTGGGCGCCGTCGTCCATCACCGCGCGCGCGGCGTGCACCGGGTGGCGGACGCGGCTGACGCCGGCGACGGCGCCGGCGCGCAGCTCGGCGCCGTCCATCACGGCCGCGTCGAGCTCGTGCGTCTCGGCGCTGGTGAAGACCGCACCGTGGCCGGCGTTGAACAGCGGGCAGTCCTCCAGCATCTCGACCGCCAGGCACACCGCGTCCAGCGCGCTGGCGCCGCGCAGCAGCAGCGCCTGGCCGGCGAGCACGATGGTGCGCAGCGCGTCGTGGTAGGCCGCGGCCGCGCTCGCGTCCAGCGCCGCCGCGCTGATGGTGCCCGCGCCGCCGTGGATGGCAATGACCGGTGTGGTTCTCATCGTGCCTTCTTCTTTCTGTTCGGCGCGCGCGGCGCCGGCGCCTGTTGGTTCTTTTCGGCGTTGGCGGCCCGCAAGTCCTGCGCGCCATGCAGCCAGGGCATGACCGAGTGGACGATCTTGCCGGCGGCCTGGAACGCGCCCGGCGCGCGCAAGGCCACCGCGCTGGTCAGCGCCTCGATCAGCGCCAGCACGCTGGTCTCGCAGTTGGGGCGGTAGCGGGTCTCGGTCTGCGCATAGAGCACCACGTCGGCCAGCGGCGCCAGCGGCGAGCTGGGCCGGTCGGTCAGGGCCAGCACGCCCACGCCCTGGGCGCGGGCGATGCCGGTCAGCGCCATGGTGTCGGTCAGGTAGCGCGGGAAGCTCAGCGCCACCAGCAGGTCGCGCGGCCCGCCGCGCGACAGGGCGCGCGCGCCGTGCGTGACGCCGCTCACCGAGGGCAGCAGGCGCACGTCGGCGCAGTAGGTGTCCAGGCCATGCTGCAGCAGCCCGGACAGCCAGGCGCTGGCGCCGAAGCCGACGACGTAGATGGTGCGCGCGTCGAGGATGCGCGCCACCGCCGCCTCGCAGGAGGCCGGGTCCAGCGCCTGGCGGGTGGCCTCGATGTTGCCCCGGCTCTCTTCTAGCGCGGCGGCAAAGACCTCGGCCACCGTCGAGGGCTGCGCCAGGCTGCCGCGCAGCCGTTCCACCGGCGCCAGCAGGGGCTCGAAGCCGCGGACCAGTTCGGCGCGGAAGTTCGCATAGCCGTCGAAGCCCAGGGCGCGCGCGAAGCGGTTGGCGGTGGCCACCGACACGCCGGCGGCCGTCGCCAGTTCGTCGATCGGCAGCGTCGCGACCTGCAAGGGGCGCTCCAGCACGTAGTCGGCCACCTGCCGGTGCGAGCGCGTCAGCTGCGGCAGGGCCTGCGCGATGCGCTGCGCCACGGTGGTTGCGGAAGTCGCGGAAGAGGCAAGCATTCGGTTCGGGCTCGCCCCTTCAAGGTGCGAAATATGAAAAGAAAATTACAAAGTGGTGCGAGAAAAGAAAATTTTCGATCATCGGCCGATGTTTAGCAAGTCGTGGGCCAGTGGGTTTTCACCAAGGGACCTGTCGCGCCTGTCATTCGAGGCGGGCGTGGCAATCCGAGTCGTGCGCGTGAGCAGCGAGTGCTCCGGCGACACCGTCAAGGCGGTGGCCCGGCGCGCGGGCTTCGGTAGCGCTGCTGCGTTCTCACGCGCGAACTCTCCGTACTCTCGTACGTATGGCTCCGCGCCCCGCGGCGGCGAGATCAAGCGCAGTGCCAGTTGACGTGATGCGTGGCGGGCATCACGCAGCACGGCAAGCGCGTGCGCTTCTACTCGACGGTCGAGGCCTTGATGTCCTTGAATCTGGCCATGGATTTCAAGCCTTCGCGATGTGCAGGAAGTTGGTGGTTCCGACGACGCCGAATGGCATGCCGGCTGCGATCGCGACGTAGTCGCCCGAGACGGCGTAGCCTTCCCGGCGCGCCAGCCCACAGGCGCTGTCGATCATGTCGGGCACGTCCTGGATGACTGCATCGGAATGCACCGAGTGCACCCCCCAGGTCAACGCGAGCCGCCGAGCGATGCCCAGGTCAGGTGTGATGCTCAGCACGGGCGCGACGGGCCGCTCGCGTGCTGCGCGCAGGCTTGTCGCTCCGGATCGCGTGTAAGTCACGATGGTGGACAACGGGAGCAAACTTGCAGTAACGCGCAGCGACAGGCACACGGCGTCTGCCACTGACGTAAGTGGCTCTTTCCGCGACGCATCCATGCCCGAGCGGTAGTAGGGATCGGATTCGACCTCGGCAATGATCCGGTCCATCATCGCAACCGCCTCCCGTGGATAGGCGCCGGAAGCGGACTCCGCGGAGAGCATCACGGCGTCCGCGCCGTCGTACACCGCGGTCGCAACGTCGGAGGCCTCGGCCCTGGTGGGAACCGGTGCGGCGATCATCGATTCGAGCATCTGGGTGGCGACGATCACCGGCTTGCCCGCGTCGCGGCAGGCACGCACGATCCGCTTCTGGATCCGCGGTACCTGCTCGGCGGGCAGTTCGACGCCCATGTCGCCGCGGGCGACCATCACCGCGTCAGTCAGGGCGATGATCGCGTCGAGGCATTCGATGGCGGCGGGCTTTTCCAGTTTCGAAAGGACACCGGTTCGACCTTTGACGATCGCATGCACTTCCTCGAGATCCTCCGGTCGCTGGACGAACGACAACGCGACCCAGTCCACTCCCAGCGTCAGGCCGAAGGTCAGGTCGGTACGGTCCTTGGCCGTGAGGGCTGAGATCGGCAGCAGGACCGATGGAACGTTGACGCCTTTGCGTTCCGACAAGCGTCCACCGTTGACCACACGGGTCTGTGCGAAATCGTGACCGCAAGCTTCGACGATCAGACATATCTTCCCGTCGTCGAGCAGCAGGTCCGTGCCCGGCTTGAGGGCGGCAAAAATCTCTGGGTGCGGCATGGGTGCCCGTGAGGCGTTGCCTGGAGTCGGATCGAGGTCGAGGCGGAAAGCCCCTCCTGTCTTCAGCTCGATCGGGCCGTCTGCGAACGTCCCGATGCGCAGCTTTGGTCCCTGCAAATCGAGCAGGATCGAGATAGGGCGCCCGGCGTCGTGCTCGACCTCGCGGATCATCTTGACGCGCTCGGCATGCTGCGCGTGGGTTCCGTGACTGAAGTTGAGCCGAAAAACATCGGCACCGGCGTCGAACAGCGCTCGGATGGTGACAATGTCGGCACTTGCAGGCCCGAGGGTGGCGACGATCTTGGCGTGGCGTGAACGCTTCATGACAGGTTCCGGATCAAAGAATGAAATCAGTGCTGACGAACTTCGACTCACGTCCGCCGTCTGAACCACTCCAGGCCGGAGGATGTCGCTCCTTTCGGGCGGTACTCGCAGCCTATCCAGCCATCAAAGCCCAATTCATCGATCAAGTTGAATAGGTAGTCGTGATTGAGTTCACCGACGTCGGGTTCATTCCGAAGCGGTACTCCAGCGATCTGCAGGTGGCCCACATGGCCGGAAGGCAGATACTTGCGCAGCTTCATCGACACATCGCCCTCGACGATCTGGCAGTGGTAGAGGTCCATCTGGACTTTCAGATTCCGTGCGCCGACCTCGGCCACGACCGCGTGCGCCTCATCCTGCCGATTGAGGAAGAATCCGGGAATGTCGCGCGTGTTGATCGGCTCGATCAGTATGTCGACGCCGCGAGCAGCCGCCTGTTCTGCGGCCCAGGCCAGGTTGGCGGTGTAGGTGCGGCGCAGCGTGGTGCGATCCGCGTCCGCCGCCGCAAGCCCTGCCATCGCATGCACGCGCGGGCATTTCAATGCCTCGGCGTAGTCCAGCGCTGTCAGGACACCGCGACGGAATTCCTGTTCGCGCCCGGGCAGACACGCAATGCCGCGTTCGCCCGCATCCCAATCGCCGGGTGGAGCGTTGAACAGTACTTGTTGCAGGCCATGGTCGCTCAGACGCTGCGCGAGAACGGCGCTGTCGTAGGCGAATGGAAACAGGTATTCGACGGCCTTGAAGCCGTCATCGGCCGAGGCGGCGAAGCGGTCGAGAAAGTCATGCTCAGGGTAGAGCATGGTCAGATTGGCGGCAAAGCGGGGCATAGAGCTTCCTTCGTGGGGTGTTACCAGCGCGCGCCGAAGTGGGTACGCAACTCGTCGATACGTTCAGGTGAGAGCGGCTGAGGCCTTGCCGTCAGCCAAAGCCGCGCGGTCTCCTCCAGCTCTTCGAGCACAGCGCAGGCTTGCGCGGGCGAGCCGTGCCATACGTTGGGACCGAGCCGGTCGAGCATCACGGCGCGGATGGGCGTGCCCGCTTCTCGCATCGTCACGATGCGGCGTGCCACTTCGTCGCCTGCGGCGGGATCGCCGGGCCGGTGGTATGGGATCAGCGGAACGTGACCGACCTTCATCACGTAGTACGGTGTGATCGGAGGAACGATGTCGTGCGCGTTCCACACGCCAGCGAGCGAGAGCGCGACCAGGTGGGTGGAATGCGTGTGGATCACGCAGCGCGCGTGCGGGTCGGCCGCATAGATGCGTCGGTGCAGGGCGAGCGTCTTGGATGCGGGGCCGCCGCCGGTTTGAACGCCGTCGATGTCCACCTCGGCCAGGTGCACCGGTTCGAGCTGCCCGAGGCATGCATCGGTGGGCGTGATCAGAAAGCCATTGTCGGTGCGCACGCTGATGTTGCCGGCCGTGCCATGCACATAGCGGCGGTCGAACAGCGACGCGCCAACCCGGCAGATTTCCTCTCGCACGTCGCTTGTCATGCCGCCAGCTGATCGAAAGCCTTCGTGAAGAAGTCGGTCGTTCCGAAGTTGCCGGACTTCAGTGTCATATGCAGCGTCTCGCCGGCACACGCCGGGGAGTGCACGGCCGTCCACGGCACGCCCGGGTCGATCTGGGGGCCGATGCCCATCTGACGCACATTGAGCTCGCGCACCACCGCACCCGAGGTCTCGCCGCCGGCCACGATCAGTTGCCGCACGCCGCGCTCGACCAGTCCGAGCGCGATGCTTGACAGTGCCTCCTCGACCAATTCGCCGGCACGTGCGACGCCGAGTTGCGCCTGGACGTCCTTGACTGAAGCCGACTCGGCGGTGGCGTACACCAGCACCGGCCCATCGAGTACGTGCTCGCCGGCCCAGGCCAAGGCCTCGCCCACCACGTCGTCGCCGGCAGCGATCGCCAGCGGGTCGACCGCAAAGCTTGCCCGCCCGCTGCGCTTGAAGTGCAGGACCTGCACGTTCGTCGCCTGCGAGCAACTCCCCGACACGATCGCCCGAAGGCCCGAAGCGGGCGGCAGCCTGTCGGCCCTCGCGGCTGCCGCACCGGGTTCGTTGAACTGCCAGTTCTGCGGCAGGCCGATCGCCAGGCCGGATCCGGCGGTCACCAGGGGCATGTCTTGCACCGCCGCGCCGATCTGTATCAGGTCCTGGTTGGAGACCGCGTCGACCACGGCGATCCGGACACCTTCGGCCTTCAGCGCCGCAAAGCGCTCGCGAATGGCACGCGCACCCTGCGCGACCACGTCATAGGTCACCAGCCCGACCTTGTGCTTCGTCTGAAGCTGAAGCACGCGCACGAGATTGGCGTCCGTCATCGGCGTCAGCGGATGGTTGCGCATGCCGCTGTCGCTGAGCAACTGCTCGCCGACGAACAGGTGGCCGTTGAAGATCGTGCGCTGGTTCTCCGGAAACGCCGGGCAGGCGATGGTGAATTCGCCGTCCGGCAGATCGGACAGCGCGTCGAGCAGCGCATCGGTGACGGGACCGATGTTGCCCTCGGGCGTCGAGTCGAACGTCGAGCAGTACTTGAAGTACACCTGCTGCACGCCCTGGGCGCGCAGCCAGCGCAGCGCATCGAGCGACTGGGCCACGGCGTCGGCCGGCGCGATGGTGCGCGATTTGAGCGCCACCACGATGGCATCGGCATCGATCGCGGCAGATTCGTCCTCGGGTATCCCGATGGTCTGCACGGTGCGCATGCCGCTGCGCACGAGGTTGTTGGCGAGGTCGGTCGCGCCCGTGAAGTCGTCAGCGATGCAACCGAGCAGAGGCTTCGCGACCATGGCGCTCATCGTCCAGCCTTCGGCAGTTCGATGCCGGGGAAGATCTTGATGACCGCCGAGTCGTCTTCCTTCGCGAAACCGGCGGTCGAGGCCTGCATGAACATCTGGTGGGCGGTGCTCGCCAGCGGCAAGGGGAACTTGCTGGCCCGTGCGGTGTCGAGCACCAGCCCGAGATCCTTGACGAAGATGTCCACCGCCGAGAGGGGTGTGTAGTCGGCCTTCAGCACGTGGGCCATGCGGTTCTCGAACATCCAGCTGTTGCCGGCACTGTTCGTGATGACCTCGTACAGCGAGGCGGCGTCGACCCCTTCGCGCAAGCCGAGCGCCATGGCTTCGGCGGCGGCTGCGATGTGCACGCCGGCGAGCAGTTGGTTGATGATCTTCACCTTGCTGCCGTTGCCGGCGCGGTCGCCGAGCCTGTAGACCTTGGCCGCCATCGCTTCCAGCAGTCCCTCGCAGCGCTCGAACGCGGCGGGCTTGCCGGCCGTCATCATCGTCATGTCGCCCGAAGCGGCCTTGGCCGCCCCGCCCGAGATCGGCGCATCCAGGTACAGGATGCCGAGCGCTTCAAGCCGCGATTCCAGTGCGATCGACCAATTGGGGTCGACGGTGGAGCACATCACGAACACGCTGCCGCCGGCCAACTCGGAAGCGGCGCCGTTCGGGCCGAAGAGGATCTCCTCGGTTTGCTGCGCATTGACGACCACCGATATGACCACATGGCAGGACTTGCCTACCTCGGCGGGTGAGGCGCAGGCGACGCCGCCGTCCTTCGCGAAGGCTTCTGCCGCGCCGGGGCGCGCATCACACACGTGCACGGCGTGGCCCGCGCGGCGCAGCGACTTTGCCATTCCGGAACCCATGGCGCCGAGGCCGATGACTCCAATGTTGCTCATGAGGCTCTCCTCAGCGATTGACCAGGCGCGCAGGCGTTCTCAGCACCGCGATGGCGCCGACCACCAGCGTGCCGGCCAGGACGTACATCCCGCTTTGCGTGCTTTGCGTCGCATCCTTCAAGTAGCCGACCAGGTAGGGACTGACGAACCCGGCCAGGTTGCCCACCGAGTTGATCGCCGCGATACCGACCGCGGCGGCGGCTCCCGACAGGAACGAAGTCGGCAGCGACCAGAAAAGCGGCGCGCACGTCAGCACTCCGGCAGCGGCCAGGGAGAGGGCCGCAACGGAGACGACGGTGTTGTGGACGAACGAAGCCGCAACGATGAAGCCGACCGCACCGAAGATCGCGGGAACAACCAGGTGCCAGCGGCGCTCGCGATGCGCGTCGGCGCTGCGTCCGATGAGGTTCATGGCCACGATGGCGCAGCCGAACGGAATGGCGCTGAAGAGGCCGATGTTGAGGTTGCCGGTCACGCCGGTCGCCTTGATCAGGGTCGGCATCCAGAATGTCAGGCCGTACTGCCCCATCACGAAGCAGAAGTAGATCAAGCACATCAGCCAGACGCGCCGGTCACCGAAGATCGCGCCGATCGAATGCTTGCTTTGCGTGCCCTTCTGGTCGGCGACGATTTCGCGTTCGAGCAGTTGCTTTTCCTGCTCGGTGAGCCATTTCGCCTGGCGGATGTTGTTGTCGAGGAACATCAGCACGACCAGGCCCATCACCAGCGCGGGCAGGGCCTCGATGATGAACATCCATTGCCAGCCCTGCATTCCGCCGGTGCCCTGGAAGAGGTCCATGATCCAGCCCGACAGCGGATTGCCGAAAATGCCCGCGACCGGAATCGCCGACATGAACATGGCGATGATCTTGGCCCGGCGATGGGCCGGGTACCAGTACGTCATGTACAGGATCACCCCGGGGTAGAAACCTGCTTCGGCAAGCCCCAGCAGGAAGCGCATGACGTAGAACGTCGTCGGCGTCTGGACCCAGATGAACGCGGCCGACAGCAGGCCCCAGGTGATCATGATCCGGGCGATCCATACGCGGGCGCCTACGCGGTGCAGCAGGATGTTGCTGGGCACTTCGAAGAGGAAGTAGCCGACGAAGAAGACGCCCGCGCCGAGGCCGAAGACGGTCTCGCTGAAGCCCAGGTCTTGCGACATCTGCAGTTTGGCGAAGCCGACGTTGACGCGGTCGAGATAGGCGACCACGTAGCACAGCATGAGCAACGGAACGATGCGCCAGAACACCTTCGCATAGGTTCGATCGGCTTCGGCGACGACGGGCCCCTCATGGGGCGATGTGGCGATGGTGGTCACGGGTGTCTCCTGGTGGTGTGGTGAATCGGTGTCCACGGGCAGCGGTCCAGCGCAGCGAATGCGGGAAACCTCGAGGCTGGGCCATTCCGGTTGTTCGCGCTAACAATTGCATTTTTGCTCGACTGTTAGCGCAAACAATTCAGTATTTACCCTGCCCATTGCGGGACCCACGGCGATGCGGCCTGCAGTCCCAGGCATCGAGAGTGGCCGCTATGCTTGGCTACTCGGCGGGCTTCGCGGCGAACGTTGACGCCGCCGGGTCCGGGCCTGAGCAAATGAGAGGGGATTCAATACCCGATGGATGAACGACAGGAATCTTCTGGCGACGTGACGTTGTCCGAGGTCGCGCGCCTGGCCGGGGTGAGCGGCATGACCGTGTCACGGGTGCTGCACGACCATGTGAACGTCTCCGAGGAGACCCGCGCCAAGGTGCAGGCGGCGGTGGCGGCACTCGGCTACGTGCCGAATCGCCTCGCTGGCGCCCTCGCCACCGCAAGGACGCGATTGATGGTGGTGATCATTCCGTCGCTGGGCAACATCGTGTTTCCGGAGGTCCTGCGCGGAGCGAACGAGCGCTTCGAGGCGGCCGGCTACCAGGCCGTGATCGGCGTGTCGGACTACGACCTCGCGAAGGAAGAGCAGCTCATCGCCGCAATGCAGTCATGGCGGCCGTCGGGCTGGATCCTCGCCGGGCTCGAACACACGCCGCGCGCCCGTCAGATGTTGCGCGAGGTCCGCAGTCCCGTGGTCGAGGTGATGGACATCGATGGCGAGCCGATCGACATGGCGGTGGGATTCTCGAACGTCGCGGCAGGGCGGGACATCGGCAAGTTTCTGACCGACAGCGGCCGACGCCGCATCGGGTACGTTGGCGGCAATCTTGAGCGCGACCTTCGTGCTGGCAAGCGCCTGGAAGGCTTCGTGCAGGCCCTGTCCGAGCGCGGCATCGCGTTGCAGGGTCGGTTCACCGCCGACCAGCCGTCGTCCTTGCTGCTGGGCCGCTCCGGTCTGGCGCAACTGCTTGCCCGGCACCCGGATCTCGATGCCGTCTATTTTTCCAACGACGACATGGCCGTGGGCGGCCTCATGCATTGCATGGCTGCCGGTATATCGGTGCCCGACCAACTGGCCCTGGCGGGATTCAACGGACTGGAAATCGGTGAAGCGGTGCCGCTACGCTTGACGACGATCAAATCGCCGCGCTACCGCATCGGTCAGCTCGCCGCCGACCACATCCTCGCCAGGCTTGCCGGCCAAACGCCCCCGCTGCGGGAGGATATTGGCCTCGAGTTCATTGCCGGGCAGACAGCGTAGAGACATCACCTCCCGCTGCGCCTCACTGCGACTTCAGGTACTGGGCGAGATCTGCAATCTCCTGCGGGGTGAGGCCCAGCGATCGCCTGGTGTTGTAGGTGGCTGCGACCTCCTCGAGCGTGGCGGCGGACCCGTCATGGAAGTAGGGCGCATGCTGCCAGACGCCTCGCAGAGGCGAGGTGCGGTACATCCTGGTCGCCGAACGGGAAGCGTAGCTCGGCGTTTCCGGTTCCGCCATCGAGTCGCTGGGGGGATGCAGCGTCGAGTTGGCATCCGTGAAGAGGGCGCCGCTGTGGCAGTTCACACACTTTCCTGCGCCGTCGAAGACCACCTTGCCCCGCGCGGCTGCAGCGGCGTCGAAACTGCCCGCCGGCGCAGCGGGGGCCTTCAACGACAACTGATACGCCTGCAACGCGGGCAACTTGTTCGTCACCAGGTCTGCGGTGCCGTTGGTGATGTTCAGGTTCAGGCGCGGCTCGGAGAAACTTCCCTGGCCGCCCATCTGGGTCACGGCCACATACCGGTTCCAGTAGGCGATTTCGGCGCCGTCGCCGGTGAAAGTCACGCTGTGAATGCCCTCCAGCCCATAGGCCGGCGGGATGACCACCGGCTTGTTGAGGCCATCGATGTTGAACCGCGGGTCGTACTTGCCTTTGCCCCAGGAGAGATAGACGGCTTTCTTGGCCGCGTCCACCGCCGGGGAAAGCGCGATGATGGCGCCGGGATTCAGGTCCCCATTGGGCCAGCCATCGAGCCGCTTGCCGATGCCCGGCGCGAAAGAATTGTCGACGGTCGAGTGGCAGAGGGCGCAGGTGACGCCGACGCGGGTCAGCGCATCCTTGCCGCCGACCGTCTCCACAGTGCCCTTGAGGCCGACCACAGCGTCCAGCTTCAGCAAGGCGACGGTCGTGGCGGGACTCTTGAGATCGACACTTCCATCCTGGATGCCCTTCGCCACGGCCGGCGGCAGCGCCTCGGCGTCGACCTTCAGCCCGACCGCCAGCGCGGTCACGGGGCTGACTGCGGTACTGATGACCTCATGCATCCGCAGCGTGCCGGTCCAATGGGCTTCGTCGCCGAAAGTGTCGAAGCGGAAGATCTGCTTGCCCTGTGCGACGAGAGCGGCTTGCTCGGCTGCCGGACCTCCGGCGCCACCCGTACCGACGCCGCCTCCACCCCCGCCACCGCCGCACGCGACAGTCAGCGCGGCTGCGACCGCAGTCGTGGTCGCGATCAGCACGGTTCGTGCGCCGACCTGGGTTCCAACGCCGCTCGCTTCCAGCCATTCACGACGTGACGTGGTCATGTGGAGCTCCTTTTCGCAGCACCCGTGTGGGGGATTCAGCGCGCAACGCCGGCTTGGCCGATGCCAGCCATGACGCGCGCGATGATGGCGTCGCAGCGAATGCCATCGAAAGCGAACGCATCGCTCAGCGCGACATCGACTTCGCGCGACAGCGACTCGCGCAGCAGCCCGCGGGCGCGAAAGAAGCGGCTGCGCACAGTCGCTTCCGGAATCGCCAGCGCAGCCGCCACTTCCTCGATGCTCATGTCTTCCACGGCACGCAGCACGAACACGGTGCGAAACGCTTCGGGCAAGCCATCGATGCCGGACTCGATCAGGTGGCGCATCTCCCCGCGCATGGCCACGCGCTCAGGCTGTTCGTCGGCGTCCGCGTGCATCCACGTTTCTCCTTGCGCTTCGCACAGATCCGTGGCGGCGTCGAGCGGGACCACCTGGGCACCGGCGCCGCGGCGCAGCCTCCCCAGCGCCTCGTTCACCACGATGCGCACCAGCCAGGTGGACAGGCGCGCCTCGGCACGGAAGCCGGAGAGTGAACGCCAGGCACGCAAATAGGCCTCCTGCAGCGCATCCTGCGTCTCTTCGTCGTTCTTCAGGATGCTGCGGCCGGTGCGAAACAGCAGGCGGTTGTGCCTGCGCATGATCTGCTGGAAGGCATCGATGTCGCCACGCGCAGCGCGAGCGGCCAGTTCGGCATCGGAGGCGGAGGTCGGTGCAGCGGTGCTGAATGGAAGTGGTGGCATGTCGGACCCTGTGCCCATTGGATGGGGCAGGGGATCGTGCTGTTCCCGCATGCCGCCTTTGCCGGAACAGGTCCAGCGAGGCGGACAATCCCTTTCTTGGGACATCTCCTGGAGGAGCACACCTATGGCGGATAGAAAGGACACGTGGGCAGCCGGCGATCTCTACGAGCCCTACGTGGGGCGCTGGAGCCGAAAGGTCGCGGCCGAACTGCTGGCCTGGCTTCGGGTGCCGCCGCAGTCGGCATGGCTGGACGTCGGCTGCGGCACCGGGGCCCTCACGCAGACCATCCTGGACCACGCGCAGCCGGCCTCGGTGCTCGGCACCGATGCCTCTGAAGGCTTCGTCGACCATGCGCGCAGCCATATTCCGGATCCGCGCGCGTCCTTCGAGGTCGGCGATGCGCAGAAGCTGCCGGTCGAGGCGGGGCGTTTCGATGCGGCCGTCGCCGCGCTGGTGCTTAACTTCGTTCCGGAGCCCGGGCGCGCGGTCGCCGGGATGGCACGTGCGGTCAAGCCCGGAGGGACGGTGGCCGCGTACGTGTGGGACTACGCCGGCCGGATGGAACTCATGTGCCACTTCTGGGACGCCGCCGTCGAGCTGAATCCGGCGGCCGCTGAACTCGACGAAGGGCGGCGATTTCCGCTCTGCCAGCCGGCGCCGCTCGAGGCGCTGTTCGTCCAGGCGGGATTGCGTGCCGTCGAAGTGCGTCCCCTCGACGTCGCGACGCCGTTTCGCGACTTCGACGACTACTGGACGCCTTTTCTGGGCGGACAAGGACCTGCGCCCGGTTATGCGATGTCCTTGAACGAGGCGGATCGGTCGAGGCTGCGCGAACGCATTCGCGCCGCATTGCCGCGCCGGCCCGATGGCGCGATCGCGCTGAGCGCGCGCGCCTGGGCCGTGCGCGGGTTCGCCGCTGTTCGCAGGCCCTAATCAAGCGCGGCGCAGGAATTTTCTCAACATCAGTTTGGCGGGGCTGCTGCCGAAGATCAGCCGCGAATACGAGACGAACAGGTCCTTGGGAAGCAGCACGCTGCCGTAGTAATAGATGCGGTACTGGCGTGGCCCCCGGCGGGTGTCCGGGTGGCGCAGCACCTTCCACAGCAGCCCGAGGTCCTTGCCGGCCCCGGACAGCCAGCGTTCGAGGAAGGTGAGCCAGAGATAGCCCCCTTGGTCGTCCAGCGGCCGCCACAAAGAAGCCGAGCCGGGCCTGATCTTCTCGAGCTGGCTGCGCAGCCAGGCATCGAAACGGCGGGCACGTTGCAGCGTCTTCCTGATCTGCTCCAGCGAGACCATCGACCCCGACGAAATGGACGTGAGGTGGATGCGATAGCGTGTCAGCGGTTCGGGAATCCAGGCGGTCGGGCTGAGCAGCGTGGCGGCAGTGCAAAGCTGCAGGTCCTGGTACATCAGCCGATTGGAGTCCAGCGGGCCGATGGCGGCCAGGACCTCGCGCCTGAAGGCCAGCGCCGAGGTCAACGCGAGCACCGGGGTCGAGGCGGCCTTCAATGCCTCGGAAGCGAGCCAGCCCTCGGGCCCTTTGCCGCCGGGATAGTAGGGCGCGAGGCCCAGACGGGGCTGCACCTCGGAGAAGCGCATCATGCTGTGGTGGACCCAGCCGGGGCGATGTCCGTTCACGCGCCCGCGCAAGGCGGCGAGCACCTTTTCGATGCGCTCCGGCACGATGGCGTCGTCGGCATCGAGCAGGAGCACCACGTCCCCGGAGCATGCGGCGAGCGCGGCATTCGTTGCCGAGCAAATTCCACCGTTTGGCTGATGGATCGCCCGGATCTGGGGCAGGCGCGCCGCATAGCCGTTCAGCACCTCCGCGGTGTCGTCGGTCGAGCCGTCGTTCACCACCACGATTTCGTCAGCGGGGATGGTCTGGGCGAGACAGCTCTCCAGGCACTCGGCCAGGAAGCGGCCGTAGTTGAAGCAGATGATGGCAATGCTCACCTTCGGCACGGGCGGCAGCTCGGGCATCGCCAGCGGCTCGAGCGCAATTTGGACCGGTGCTGCGGACATGGTCTTGCCAGCTTTCCATGGACATGTGTCGGGATGGCGACGAGGCGCACCCCTCCTGCTGTAGGCGTGCGCCGAATTTTGCCAGTGAGGCAAGATGCGCGCCATAGCTTTTCATGCATCGAGCCGCCGGCCTCAAAGCAGCCGCGAAACCTCCGCCGCCGCGGCCAGCAGCGCGGGCAGCATGGTCTCCTGCATCACCTTCGCGCTGGTGCGGTTGGCCTGGCCGCTGATGTTGAGCGCGGCCACCATGCGGCCGGCGCGGTCGACGATCGGCGCGGCGATCGAGATCAGGCCTTCTTCCAGTTCCTGGTTGACCAGGCACCAGCGCTGGCGCCGCGCCTGCACGACCTTGGCAAAGAGGGCGTCGATGTCGGTCAGGGTGTGGCGCGTCAAGGCTTCGAGCGTCGAGGCTTCGAGCCGCGCGCGCACCTCTTCATCGTCCAGGTCCGCGAGCAGCAGGCGGCCCATCGAGGTGCAGTACGCGGGCAGGCGCGAGCCCACGCCGAGGCTGATTCGCATGATCTTGTGCGTCGGCACGCGCATCACGTAGACGATGTCGGTGGCGTCGAGCACGGCCGCCGAGCACGACTCCTGTACCTGCTGCACCAGCGCCTCCATCACCGGCTCGGCACGGTTCCAGATCGGCATCGACGAGAGGTAGGCGAAGCCCAGGTCGAGGATGCGCGGCGTCAGCGCGAAGAGCTTGCCGTCGGAATCGACGTAGCCCAGCGTCTGCAGCGTGAGCAGGATGCGGCGCGCACCGGCGCGCGTGAGGCCGGCCGCGGCCGCCACCTCGCTCAAGGTCTGGCGCGGTGCGCTCGCGCTGAAGGAGCGGATCACCTGCAATCCGCGCGCGAAGGACTGCACGTAGCTGTCGCCCGGTGTGGGTGCGGTGGGCTGCTGCTTGTGGGTTGCCATGGCGGTGGATCTTCTTTAAAATTCATTATACGAACACTTGTTCGGTATGCGAACAAAATCGCAACCTGGGTGTTTCGCTTTTTCCCACCCCCGGAGACAGATTCCATGATCAACAAGATCGCGCGCTCGGTCGCCGATGCCATGGCCGGCATCCCCGACGGCGCCACGGTGCTCATCGGCGGCTTCGGCACCGCCGGCATTCCCGGCGAGCTCATCGACGGCCTGATCGAGCAGGGCGCCACGGACCTCACCGTCGTCAACAACAACGCCGGCAACGGCGATACCGGCCTGGCCGCGCTGCTGAAGGCCGGGCGCGTGCGCAAGATCATCTGCAGCTTTCCGCGGCAGGCCGACAGTTACGTCTTCGACGAGCTCTACCGCTCCGGCAAGCTCGAACTGGAACTGGTGCCGCAGGGCAACCTGGCCGAGCGCATCCGTGCGGCCGGTGCCGGCATCGGCGCCTTCTTCTGCCCGACCGGCTTCGGCACCCAGCTGTCCGGCGATCGAGAGACCCGCGAGATCGACGGCAAGCAATACGTGCTGGAGTACCCGATCCGCGGCGATGTCGCGCTGATCAAGGCCGAGCAGGGCGACCGCTGGGGCAACCTCACTTACCGCAAGGCCGCGCGCAACTTCGGGCCGGTGATGGCCATGGCGTCCGACCGCACCATCGCCACCGTGCACGAGATCGTCGAACTCGGCGAGATGGACCCCGAGGCCATCGTCACGCCGGGCATATTCGTCCACCAGATCGTCAAGATCGAGCGCGTCGCCACGCAAGCCGGCGGCTTCAAGAAGGCAGCCTGACCATGAGCAACTACCAACGCCGCACCAAGGACCAGCTCGCCGCCCGCGTCGCGCAGGACATCTTCGACGGCGCCGTCGTCAACCTCGGCATCGGCCAGCCGACCCTGGTCGCTAACCACCTGCCGGCCGGCCGCGAGGTCATCCTGCACAGCGAGAACGGCATCCTCGGCATGGGCCCGGCGCCGGCCGAAGGCCAGGAGGACTATGACCTGATCAACGCCGGCAAGCAGCCGGTCACGCTGCTGTCCGGCGGCGCGTATTTCCACCATGCCGACAGTTTCGCGATGATGCGCGGCGGCCACCTCGACATCTGCGTGCTGGGCGCCTTCCAAGTCTCGGCCACCGGCGACCTCGCGAACTGGAGCACCGGCGAGGAAGGCGCCATCCCCGCGGTCGGCGGCGCGATGGACCTGGCCATCGGCGCCAAGCAGACCTGGGTGATGATGGATTTGCTGACCAAGAAGGGCGAGAGCAAGGTCGTCGCCCAATGCACCTATCCGCTGACCGGCATCGGCTGCGTGAAGCGCGTGTATTCCGACCTTGCCACCCTCGAATGCACGCCCTCGGGCTTGAAGCTGATCGACAAGGTCGAAGGCCTCGAGCATGCCGAGCTCGAAAAGCTGGTCGGCCTGCCGATCACCATCTGACGACAACTTCGACGAGAGACACACCATGACGAATCAAGCCTTCATCTGCGACGCCGTTCGCACCCCCTTCGGCCGCTACGGCGGCGCCTTGTCGAGCGTGCGCGCCGACGACCTCGGTGCGGTGCCGCTCAGGGCGCTAATGGAACGCAACAAGGACGTCGACTGGCAGGCCGTCAGCGACGTGCTCTACGGCTGCGCCAACCAGGCCGGCGAAGACAACCGCAACGTCGCGCGCATGTCGGCGCTGCTCGCGGGCCTGCCGCAGCAAGTCGGCGGCGGCACCATCAACCGCCTGTGCGGCTCGGGCCTGGATGCGGTCGGCACCGCGGCGCGCGCCATCAAGGCCGGCGAGACCGGCCTGATGATCGCGGGCGGCGTCGAGAGCATGAGCCGCGCGCCCTTCGTGATGCCGAAGGCCGAAAGCGCCTTCAGCCGCGCCAACGCGGTCTACGACACCACCATCGGCTGGCGCTTCGTCAACAAGCTCATGAAGGCGCAGTACGGCATCGACTCGATGCCGGAGACGGCCGAGAACGTGGCGACCGACTACAAGATCGAGCGCGAGGCGCAGGACCGCATGGCGCTGGCCTCGCAGCAGCGCGCCGTGGCGGCGCAGAAGTCGGGCTTCTTCGATGCCGAGATCGTGCCGGTCAGCGTGCCGCAGAAGAAGGGCGACGCGATCGTGGTCGGCAAGGACGAGCATCCGCGCGACACCAGCCTCGAGGCGCTGGCCAAGCTGAAGGGCGTGGTGCGGCCGGACGGCACCGTGACCGCCGGCAATGCCAGCGGCGTGAACGACGGCGCCGCGGCCTTGCTCCTGGCCGACGAGGCGCATGCGGCCAAGTACGGCCTCACGCCGCGCGCCCGCGTGGTCGGCATGGCCACGGCCGGCGTGCCGCCGCGCGTGATGGGCATCGGCCCGGCGCCCGCCACCGAGAAGGTGCTGAAGCTCACCGGCCTCACGCTCGACCAGATCGACGTGATCGAACTCAACGAAGCCTTCGCCGCGCAAGGCTTGGCGGTGCTGCGCCTCTTGGGCCTGAAGGACGACGACGCGCGCGTCAACATCAACGGCGGCGCGATCGCGCTCGGCCATCCGCTGGGCGCCAGCGGCGCGCGCCTCGCGACCACCGCGGTGAATCAGCTCCACAAGCAGGGCGGCCGCTATGCGCTGTGCACCATGTGCATCGGCGTGGGGCAGGGCATCGCCGTGATCCTCGAACGCGTCTGATCGGACTCGCCCGAAGCGACCAGCTGCCGGGCCTACTGCGGCAGCGGGCGACCGGTGCGCGCGCTGGTCCCGCCGCTTGAATCCGCGCCTGAATTTCTTTCTACAAGTCCGGAGACTTCCCATGTTTTTCAGATCCTTGATGGCGGTCGCGGCCCTGGCTGCCGCCAGCCTGATGCCCGCAACCGCCAGCGCGCAGCAGTTCCCCACCAAGCCGGTGCGCATCATCACGCCCTTCCCGGTGGGCGGCGGACCGGACGGCGTGGCGCGCCTGGTGGCCGACAAGCTCTCGCGCGCCTGGGGCCAGCCGGTGGTGGTCGAGAACCGGCCCGGCGGCAATGGCTTCATCGCCATCGATGCCTGGAAGCGCGGCGCTAAGGACGGGCACGACCTGCTGGTGCTCGACAACGTGCACCTCGCGGCCTATCCGGCGCTGTTCAAGAAGCTGCCCTACGACCCGAACAAGGACTTCGACGCCCTGCTGCCGCTGTTCAAGGCCTACTTCTTCTTCACCGTGCCGGCCGACAGCAAATACAAGACGGTGGGCGACCTGATCGCCGACGCCAAGGCCAACCCGGGCAAGCTCAACTACGGCTCCTGGTCGGTGGGCAACCCGGTGCATCTGGGCTCGGAACTCTTCGAATCGGCCACCGGCACGCAGATGGAGCACGTGATCTACAAGGAGACCACGCAGCTCTACACCTCGGTCTCGACCGGCGAGCTGGCCTTCGCGCTCGGCACCAGCGCCACCGCCGGTCCGCTGCATCGTGCCGGCAAGCTGCGCCTCCTGGCGGCGGCGGCGCCCAAGCGCGTCGCAGCCTTCCCCGAGGTGCCGACGGTCGGTGAGTCTGGCGGCCCGCAGGGCTTCGAGGTCACCGGCTGGAACGCGATCGCGGTGCCGCAGGGCCTGCCGGCTGCCGTGACCGACAAGATCAAGCGCGACATCGAGAAGGGGCTGGCCGAGGCCGACGTGCAGGAGAAGTTCAAGAGCTTCGGCTACGAACCCTTCCCGACCACGCGCGAGCAGTTCAACCAGTTCGTGCAGAGCGAGACCAGGCGCTTCGGCGACGTGATCAAGAAGGCGAACGTCTCGCTGGACTAAGGCTCTCGCTGAGCGGCCTGCCACACCAGCGTGGCGGCCGCGAGGTCTTCGAGCGCGCTGCCGACGGCCTTGAAGACGGTGCGCTCGCTGTCGTCGGCGCGTCCGCAGTGCGTGCCGCGGCACAGCTCGGCGAGCGTGGCCTGCACGTCATCGCGCGAAAGCGTGCCGGCCGCGATCGCATCGAGCAGGTCGCCGGCCTTCTGCAACGCTTCGTCGGTGTCGACGAAGGTCCGCGCACCGGCGAAGCAGGCTGGGTCGGCCTCGCGCATCTGCGGCGCGAAGCTGCCGATCAGGTCCAGGTGCGAGCCCGGCGCCAGCCACCCGCCTTGAACGAGCGGCGTGGTGGCGAGCGTCGCGCAGCTCACGATGTCGGCGTTGCGCGCGGCGGCCTCGAGATCGGTCACGGCTTGCGCGTTCCAGCCTTCGCTGCGCCATTGCGCCGCCAGCGCCTGCGCGCCCTCGGGCCGGTGGTTCCACACCCGCACTTCGTCGATCGCCCGCACGGTGGCAAGCGCGGCCGGCAGCAGGCGCGCGACGCGGCCGGTGCCGAGCACGAGCAGGCGCCGCGCATCCGAACGCGCGAGGAAGGAAGCGCCGAGCGCCGAAGCCGCCGCTGTGCGGTGGGCGGTGATCTCGTTTCCGTCCATCAGCGCGAGCGGCACGCCGGTGTGTGCGTCGTAGAGCACGTAGGTCGCGTGCAGGCCGGGCAGGCCGTGCGCACTGTTGCCGGGAAAGATGTTGATGGTCTTGATGCCGAGGAAGCCCGCATCGCTCCAGGCCGGCATGATCAGCACCGTGCCGCGGTCGGCGCCGGCTTCGATGGGATGCACATGGCGCGGCGGCACCTTGGCCTCGCCGGCGAAGGCGTCGCGCAAGGCGGGCACCAGGCGGGCCAACTGCAGTGCGCTGCGGGTGCTGTGCTCGTCGAAATGTTTCATGGCGTGGTCGGCCTCAGGCAGAAACCAGCTGGCTCCATTGGAGTCCGTATTTGGCGAGGTACTTGCGCAGGCGGTCGGCGTCGTTGACCACCGTGCGCTGGCCGCGCGAAGCCTGGAACAGCTGGCGCCCGGCATCCGAGAGCGTACGCGCGTCGCGGCAGACGCGCACCACCGCTTCGAGCTGAAGCCGATCGAACAGGTCCAGCTCCGCCTCGCGCTCGGCGCCGAGCAGGGCGCCGAGGGCGATCGCATCCTGCCCACCCGAGGGCGCGGCGCGCTTCCAGAGCCAGCGCAGGCGTGCGATCTCGGCCTGCACCAGCTCGCCGGTGATGCGCCCGCCGTCGGCCAGCGTTGCGAGCCGCGTCACGCTGGCCGAGAGATCGCGGAAGTTCCCGCTCCAGAGCGCCTCGTCGCTGCGCGCGAAGCGCAGGTAGGCGGCGCGCGCCTCGGCATTGAAGCGTGCCACGCGGTGGTTCTCGGCGGCGTAGAGCGCGAGCAGATGGTCGATGTTGGGCTCGATGTCCTCCGGCCGTCGGGCGAGGCCCGGCAGGTCGTAGGTCCAGAGGTTGATGCGCGCGAACAGATCTTCGCGAAAGCGCCCGCCGGCCACGTCGGCGCGCAGATCGCGGTTGGTGCCGGCGATCAGCTGGAAGTCGCTTTCCACTTCGCGGTCCGAGCCCATCGGGAAGAAGCGCTTCTCCTCGATCGCCTTCAGCAGCATCGCCTGTTCATCTGCGCCGAGTTCGCCGATCTCGTCGAGAAAGAGAACGCCCTGGTGCGCGCTTCGCAGCAGGCCGGCGCGCTCCGCCGCCGCGCCGGTGAAGGCGCCTTTCTTGTGGCCGAACAGCGTGGATGCCGCGCCGTCGCCGCGCAGGGTGGCGCAGTTCACCTCGACGAAGGCGCCGGTTGCCTGATGGCGCGTCTTCTTGAGCTCGAACATGCGACGCGCGAGGAAGGACTTGCCCGCGCCCGTGGGACCGACGAGCAGGATCGGCGCGCGCGAGCGCACGGCGACGCGCTCGATCTCGTCGATCAGTGCATTGAAGCGCGGGTTGAGCGTCGCGATGCCGCTCTTGAGGAAGGCGACCGCATCGCGCTGCTCGGCTTCGAAGCGCCGCGCGATCGCGTCGTAGCGCGAGAGGTCGAGGTCGATCAGCGTGCAGTCGCCCGGGTCGCCGGCGCGCTGCCGCTTGGGCGGCGCGGTCTGCGCGAGCACGCCCGGGATGGCGCGCGACTCCGCCAGCAGGAACATGCAGATCTGCGCCACGTGCGTGCCGGTCGTGATGTGCGTCCAGTACTGCTCGCGCTCGGCGTCGAAGGGATAGGCGCGCGCCCAGTCGTAGAGGCAGGTGTAGACCTCGCCGAAATCCCAGGGATCGGCGATGTCGAGCTCGACCAATCTCACTTCGGTCTCGGGCGAGACGATTGCGATGTCGGCCTGGACTCTTTCTGCGAGCGCCTTGTGCCGCAGCGTATGGATCAGCTCCATGCGCGCGATCACCATGTCCTCGTGCTGCGTCAGCGAGACGGTGGGGCGCCATTTCTCCCAGCGCCCGGCGCCCTGTCCGGCGTCGAGCTGGGTGCCGAGGAAGCCGATGACGACGATGGGTTTCATGGAGATAAAAAACTAGCGAGTATTCTAGTCTCTGGCAGCCTGCCTTCGACGGTGTCCTTAGGACGCCAAAGAAAAATCCTTTTCCATCAACGACTTGGTCTTTGCTGGCATTGCCTGCTCCGCATTGGCACACTCTTCGCAGACAAGACGGCAAGCGCCGTTGTGGCGTGAGTCAGGGAGGGTGCAATCGGCACCCTCCCGAGCGAGAGAAAAGACATGGAACAGAACTACGAGCTGCACGAAGTCGAGAACGGCGTCCCGGTGAAGATGTGGACCCGCGGCGTGCCCGTCGAAGACGAAGCGCAGAAACAGCTGGAGAACGCGGCGCGCCTGCCCATTGTGTTCAAGCACATCGCGGCCATGCCCGACGTGCACTACGGCATCGGCGCGACCGTGGGCTCGGTGATCCCGACCTTCAGGGCCATCATCCCGGCCGCGGTCGGCGTGGACATCGGCTGCGGAATGATGGCGTGCAAGACCACGCTGCAGGCGAACGACCTGCCCGACAACCTGGGGCCGCTGCGTGCCGCGATCGAGAAGGCCGTGCCGCATGGGTCCAACCCGAAGCGCCAGGGGCGGGACAAGGGCGCGTGGGAAACCCCGCCCGACGAGACCGACGCCGCGTGGGCGAGGCTCGTTCATGAGTTCGACGCGATCTGCGAGGACTACCCGCGCCTGAAGAACACCAACAACCACAAGCACCTGGGAACGCTGGGCACCGGCAACCACTTCATCGAGGTCTGCCTCGACCAGGCGGGCGCCGTGTGGTTCATGCTGCACTCGGGTTCGCGCGGCGTGGGCAATGCGATCGGCGCGCACTTCATCGAGCTCGCGAAGAAGGATGCCGAGCAGCACCAGCGCAACCTGCCCGACCAGGATCTGGCGTACTTCGAGGAAGGCGCCAAGTACTTCGGGGACTACGTGCGCGCGGTGGGCTGGGCCCAGAAGTTCGCGCGTGCCAATCGCGAAGTGATGATGCAGCGCGTGGTCGCGGCCGCGCGCAAGGTCGTCGCCAAGCCTTTCGAGGCGCATGTGGAAGCGGTGAACTGCCACCACAACTACGTGAGCCGCGAAACGCACTTCGGCCAGGACGTGCTCGTGACCCGCAAGGGCGCCGTGAGCGCGAAGGCGGGCGAACTCGGCATCATCCCGGGAAGCATGGGCGCCAAGAGCTACATCGTGCGTGGCAAGGGCAACCCCGAGAGCTTCATGAGCTGCAGCCACGGCGCCGGCCGCAAGATGAGCCGCACCAAGGCGAAGAAGCTCTACACCGTGGCCGACCAGATCGCTGCCACCGTCGGCGTGGAATGCCGCAAGGACGCCGACGTGATCGACGAGATCCCGATGGCCTACAAGGACATCGAGGCGGTGATGGAGGCGCAGAAGGACCTGGTGGAGGTGGTGTACACGCTCAAGCAGGTGGTGTGTGTGAAGGGGTAGCCCAAGACGGGATCGACGAATGAAAAGCAACAAGCAGCGCCGCGCCGAGATCAAGGGGCGGCGCCTCGAACGTGCTGGGAAACTCGCTGCGCTGCTGAGCGGGCAGGACGCGCGGCATCTGGTCGCCGGTGCGCGGCTTGCCGGCATGGAGCTGGCCGACCAGGACGTGCTGGCGCGCTACAACAACACCTATGGGCTGTTGCCCACCTTCTATGTCGACCTGGCCTTCACCTGCCGCGACTGCGGCATCGAGGAGGTCTGGACCGCCAAGCAGCAGAAGTGGTGGTACGAAGTGATCCACGGCCATATCGACAGCACCGCGGTGCGTTGCCGTGCGTGCCGCCGCGCGTATCGCGAGCAGCGACAGCCCGCGAACGCCGGCGAGGGCGCCAACCTGCTGCGCGAACGGACGCAGCGGCTGCGCACGCTGGGTGCGGCGAACCCGAATGCCGAGGCGCTGGCCGAGATCGACGCGGCCCTTGAAAGCAAATGGTGGAGTCTGCGGGTTGTCGCCATCGAGACCATGGGACGCTGGGGCGGGGCACTACGGGTCGAGCGGCTCGAGGCGCTTGTGGCGGGCCGCGCGGGCCATGGGTATTGGAGCTGGGAGCGTGTTGCGGGCGATGCCGCTGCCAAGGCCCTGGTGCGCGGAAAGCAGTGACGTGATGCGCGTTCGAACAACAGGATGATGAGGACAGAAGAAGTGATCGAACTCGACGGCTCCGAAGGCGAGGGCGGCGGCCAGATCCTGCGCACCGGCCTCGCGCTCGCGATGGTCACGGGCCAGCCGCTGGCGATCGATCGCATTCGCGCCAGGCGGCCCAAGCCGGGGCTAATGCGCCAGCACCTGGCCTGCGTGCTGGCGGCCGTGGAACTGAGCGGCGCGCAGATCGAGGGCGCCGAGCTCGGTTCGCAGCGGCTGCGCTTCGTGCCCGGCCCCGTGCGCGCCGGCGACTACCGCTTTGCGGTCGCCAGCGCGGGCAGTTGCATGCTGGTGCTCCAGACGGTGCTGCCCGCGCTGCTGCTGGCCGATGCGCCGAGCCGCGTCTCGCTCGCCGGCGGCACGCACAACCCGATGGCGCCGCCCTTCCATTTTCTCGATCTGGCCTTTGCACCGCTGGTGCGCCGCCTTGGCGCGGACCTGCAGCTGGTGCTGCATCGCTGCGGCTTCTATCCGGCCGGGGGCGGTGCGGTCGAAGCGACCATCGTGCCCTGCGCCGGACCGCTCAGGCCCTTCGATCTGCTGGCGCGCGGTGCGCTGCAGGCGGCACATGGCGAGTGCCTGGCGCCGGGGCTTGCGCGCCATGTCGCGGTGCGCGAGCTCGGCACGCTCGGCAGCGCGATGGGCTGGTCCGTCGAGCAGCTGCGCCACGGTGTGGTGCGGCAGAACGAAGGGCCGGGCAATGCGCTCATGGCCGTCTTCGCCTACGAGCACGTCACCGAGGTCTTCACGGCCTTCGGCGAGAAGACGCTTTCCGCCGAGCAGGTGGCGCATCGGCTCGTGAAGGAGGTGCGCGCCTTTCAGAAAAGCGGGGCTGCAGTCGGGTCGCACCTGGCGGACCAGCTCGCGCTGCTTCTTGCGCTCGCGGTGTGGCAGCGCAAGGAAGCCGCGGCCTTCAGCTGCAGCGAAGTGACGCAGCACACGCGCACCAACTGCGCGGTGATCGAGCGCTTCCTGCCTGTGCGCTTCGCGATCTCGCAGGGCGCCGAAGCTGCCATGGTGCAGGTGGCGCCGGCCTGATCGTCCTGCGCTATGCCAGCGGCGTCGCGTTGGCGTAGATGCGCAGCAGCATCTCGCGCAGCAGCTTCACCTCGCTCGCGCTGAAGTCCGAGAGCGCGATGGCTTCGTAGTGCTTGGCGAGCGGAATGATCTCGTGCGTGAGCTCGAGGCCGAGCGGCGTGAGCGCGAGGCGTATCGCGCGGCCGTCCGTACCGCACTTCTCGCGCCGCACGAGTTCCAGCGTCGCCAGCCGGTCGACGATGCGCGAGAGCGCCGACAGGTCGTTCGAGGAATGCAGCGCGAGCTCGGAAAGCGTCTGGTCCGGCGTGTGCTGCAGCGAGGCGCACACGCGCCATTCGACGAGGCTCAGGCCGTAGGGCTTGAGCGCCTTGGAGAAGGCATTGCCCATGCGCGCGCCGGCGCGTGCCAACAGGAAGGGAATCGCCTTCTCGAGATCGTGATCCTGGACTAGGGTTTTCATGAACAAATACTTGCTGATTCAAGTATAGAGTGCGCCCAATTGCTTGAATATTCAAGTAACGAAAGAGGCAATCATGAACCTTTTCCGCTCCCGCTGCACGGCTCTTCTGCTCGCGCTTTCGGCCGGCGCCGCCGCGCCGCTTGCCCATGCGCAGGGCGCTGCGGCCAAGTGGCCGGCCCAGCCGGTGCGCTTCGTCGTTCCCTTCCCGGCGGGCTCGGCGCCCGACGTGCTGATCCGGCATGTGAGCGTCAAGCTCGGCGAGAAGTGGGGGCAGGGCGTGATCGTCGACAACAAGCCGGGCGGCAGCGGCGTGATCGGCATGAACGCCATCCTCGCCGCGCCCGCGGACGGCGCCACCTTCGGCTTCGTGCAGGGCTCGGCGATCTCGGTCGCGCCGAGCACCATCAAGGGCGTGAACTACGACTTCAACCGCGACTTCGTGCCGGTCACGCTGGCCGCGGTCGCGCCTTTCATGCTGGCGGTGCCGGGCGATTCGCCCTACAAGACGCTGGCCGATTTCATCGCTGCTGCCAAGGCGAAGCCGCAGAGCATCGAGGTGGCCGACAACGGCCGTGGCACGTTGCCGCATCTTGCATCAGCGCTGCTCGGGCTGCAGTCGGGCGCGCAGTTCCTCGAGGTGCACTACCCCGGCGGCGCGCAGGCGATGCAGGCCATGCTGGGCGGCCAGACCAAGATGATGGTCGAGACCTACAACGTGGTGGCGGGCAACGTGCAGGCTGGCAAGATGCGCATCCTCGCGAGCATGGGCGACCGCGCCGAGCCCGGGCTCGAACAGTTTCCGCTGGCCAGCAGAACGGTGCCCGGCGCGGTGGCGCACGGCTGGTTCGCGGTCATCGCGAAGAAGGGCGTGGACCCGGCCGTCCTCGCCAGGCTCAACAAGGACATGGGCGAGGCGCTGCTCCTGCCCGACGTGGTGGCCAAGTCGCGCGAGCTCGGCACCTACCCGCGCCCGGGCACGCCCGAGCAGCTGGCCCAGTACATCGCCGATGACCGCAAGACCTGGCAGGGCGTGCTCGACAAGCTCAACATCAAGCCGGAGTGAACAGCGGATGAAGAACAAGATCGCGCTCGAGGAGCATTTCGCCATCGAGCTCACCATCGGCGACTCGGAGGTCTATGCGCGGCCGGAGGTCTGGGCCGGCCTGAAGAGCAATCTGCTCGACTTCGAGCAGCAGCGCATCGAGCAGATGGATGCCTGGGGTACCGAATACGCAATCCTCTCGCTCAACTCGCCGGCGGTGCAGGCCATTCCCGATCCACGCCGTGCCGTCGAAGTGGCGCGGCGCGCGAACGAGGTGCTGGCCGAGCAGGCGGCGCGCCGGCCGACACGCTTCGGCGGCTTCGCGGCGCTGCCGATGCAGGACCCTGAAGCGGCGGCGCGCGAGCTCGAACGCTGCGTGAAGGAGTTCGGCTTCCACGGCTTCCTGGTCAACGGCTTCTCGCAGGTCGGCGACGAACGCACCGTCGTCTACTACGACGCGCCTCGGTTCGCCGACTTCTGGGCCGCGGCCGCGGCGCTCGGCAAGCCCTTCTACATGCACCCGCGCGACCCGCTGCCGGCACGCGAGCCGATCTACGACGGCGCGCACTGGCTCACGGGGCCGACCTGGGCCTTTGCCGTGGAGACCAGCATCCACGCGCTGCGGCTGTTGTCGAGCGGCCTCTTCGACCGGCATCCCGCGTTGCAGATGATCCTCGGCCACTTCGGCGAAGGCATCCCCTTCAACATCTGGCGCGTCGACCACATCTTGCGCAAGGGACGGCGCGGCATGCCGTGCGAGAAGCAGATTGGCGACTACCTGCGCAGCAATGTGCACATCACGACCAGCGGCAACTTCCGCACGCCCACCTTGCTCTCGACGATGCTGGAAGTGGGCAGCGACCGCATCATGTACTCGGTGGACTACCCCTTCGAGAAGCACGAGGATGCGGCGAGCTGGTTTGACCATTGCGAGATCAGCGACAACGACCGGCTGAAGATCGGCCGGGACAACGCGCGCAAGCTTTTCAAACTGCCATGAAAACAGCACTCGACAGCCGACCCGTGCTGATCGCCGGCGGCGGCATCGGCGGCCTGGCGGCGGCGCTCGCGCTGGTGCGCGAGGGCTACAACGTGAAGGTGATCGAGCAGTCCGCCCACATCGGCGAGATCGGCGCCGGCATCCAGCTCAGCCCCAATGCCTTTGCGGCCTGCGATGCGCTGGGCGTCGGAGCGAACCTGCGCGCCCGGGCCGTCTACACCGACGAGATGGTGATGTTCGATGCCATCGATGCGAAGCGCGTGATCGGCATCGCGCTCGATGCGCGCTTCAGGGAGCGCTTCGGCAACCCGTACACGGTGATCCATCGCACCGACATCCACGGCGCGCTGCTCGAAGGGGTGCAGGCCACCACCGAAGGCATCGAGTTCCTCACGTCGACCAAGGTGGTGCACATCGAGCAGAGCGACGACGGCGTCACGCTGATCGACGCGCAGGGCGGCCGCCAGGCCAGGCCGTGATCGGCTGCGACGGCGTGCGTTCGGCGGTGCGCCAGCAGTACGTGGACGACGGCATCCACGTCTCGGGCCACGTGGTGTTCCGCGCGGTGATCGACACGGCCGAGTTCCCCGAGGCGCTGCGCTACACAGCGCCCTGCATCTGGGTCGGGCCCAACTGCCACCTGGTGCACTACCCGCTCAAGGGCGGCGACAAGTTCAACCTGGCGGTCACCTTCCACAGCGACCGGCCCGAGGAGTGGGGCTCGATGGACGGCGACCCGTCCGAAGTGCAGCGCTACTTCCGCCCCACCTGCGAAGCGGTGCAGCAGACCCTGCGCATTCCGAAAGCCTGGAAGCGCTACTCCGCAGCCGACCGCGATCCGATCGAGCGCTGGACCTTCGGCCGCGCGACCCTGCTCGGCGATGCCGCGCATCCGATGGTTCATATCAGGACCTGGCGCAGGGCGCCTGCATGGCCTGCGAGGATGCCGTCACGCTGGCGCTCGCGCTGCGGCGCGAAGGCGGCGACTGGGGCCGCGCGCTGGTGCTCTACGAGCGCTCGCGCGTCGCGCGCACGGCACGCGTGGTGCTGTCGGCGCGCGAGATGGGCCGCATCTACCACGCCAAGGGCGTCGAGCGTCTGGTGCGCAAAGAGAAGTGGAAGGGCCGGCCGCAGGAGCGCTTCTACGACGCGCTCGAGTGGCTCTACGGCTGGACGGCCGGCACCTGCCTGGCGGACGATTGACGCTCGCTCACTCGGCCGCTGGGCCGTTCTTCCGACGCGCGCTCGCCACCGCGCTGCCGCGAATGCCTTCGATGCGCTGCACCTCGGCCATGTAGGCATCGCTGTTGCGCGCCTGCCGGTAGGCGGCCATGCGGCGCGCGTACTCGGGGCCGGCCGCGTCGGGGCTGTCGATGCGTGCATAGTCGCCCAGGCCGGCCTTGTTGTAGAGGCTCAGGTCGGCCAGCACTTCGGCGCGGCTCATCGCGCCGACGGCGACGGCGGCGGTGGCTGGCGTGCCGACCCACTGTTCCTGCGGCGTCCGCGCCACGCTCATCGAGCGCTGCAGCTCGGCCGTGACCTCGCTGCGGCTCATCGTGCTGCCGGTGGTCGCGATCGGCGCGCCGACCCAGGCTTCGGCCGGCACGGTCTGGGCCGACGCGACGCCGGCGAGAAGAAGGGCGGAGATGCCCAGGAGTTGCTTGGCTTGCATGATCGAGAGTCCTTTCACTGCTGCAGGTGGGCTGCGGGGATCGCTGCCACCATGGAATGCAGTGTGGATTCCGGCTGCGTTTCGGGCTGTGCGTTTGCGCACGCTTTATTCAAGGTGCGGGTCGTGGCACGTGCAGCACCGCGAGCGGCTCCGAGCGGCCGCGCACCGTCACCATCTCCGGCTCGCCCAGCGTGTCGGCGATGCCGGCCTGCTCGGCCGCGAAGACGGAGATCACGAGCCGGGTCTCGGCCACCTTGGACTGGTCCTGCAATCGGCTCGCCGTGTTGACCACTTCGCCGACCGCGGTGAAGGTGGTGGTTTCCAGATAGCCCACCTCGCCCACGGCCGCGCGGCCCGCGTGCAGGCCCATGCCGAAATCGAGGCGCTGGCCGAACTGCGATTCGAAGCCGGCGCTCCATGCGTCCATGCGTTCGCCGATCAGCTCGGCCGCGCGCATGGCCTGGCGGCATGCGGTCGGCAGGTCGACATCCAGTCCGAAGATCGCCATCACGCTGTCGCCGATGAACTGGTTCGGCACGCCGCCGCTCTCGCGCACCGCGGCGCCGACGATCGCGAAATAGCGGTCGAGCACATACACCAGGTCGAAGGGCCATTGCCGCTCCGACAGGCCCGACCAGCGGCGCAGATCGACGAAGAGGATGGCGACGTCGTGCTCCCGGCCCAGGCGGCCGGGCTGGGCGCCGGCGCCGGCGCGGGGCGCGAACAGGGGCGTCACCGCCAGATCGCCGTGCGGGCGAAGCTGGCATGCCAGCCGCACGTCATCCGGCGCGCGCACCCGCTCCAGCGTGCGGCGCTCGTCGTGGCCCGGCGCTTCGGCATGCGCGGCCGGCCCGAGCACGCGCACGCGGCAGGTGGAGCAGCGCGCGCGTCCGCCGCAGACCGACAGGTGGGCGATGCCGTGCGCGCGGCTGGCTTCGAGCACGCTCCAGCCGAGCGGGACGCGGACCGTGCGGTCCGGGTAGCGCAGCTCGATCGATGCCTTGCGCGGCCGCCGTTCGTACCAGGCGCGCAGCTGGCGCGCAGCGAGCAGGGCCAGCAGCGCCAGCGCATAGAACCACTTGACGTCCTGCTCCGTCGCGTCGAGCGCTGCTCTCTGCACTGCCGTCGGCATCTGGGTCGGCAGCGTGCCGGTCCATTGCAGTTCGCGGCCCATCGCGAAGAAGCCGAGGGCAGCGAGCACCGGCAGCAGCACGGCCGCGGCAAAGAGCAGATGGAAATGCCGCCGGTAGGCCGGGCGGACGCGCAGCGCCAAGTGCAGCCCGAGGCAGCCGTGCGTCCACGCGGCCAGCATCATGGCCAGCTGGAAGCTCGCAGCGCCCGGACTCCAGAGGCCGCGGATCACGCGGGCGTAGGAAGCGTCGATCGCGAAGGCCTCGTAGGCCCAGCGCATCGCCGTCAGATGTGCGGCCAGCAGCAGCGGCAGCGCGAAACCGAGCAGCAGCCGCACGGCCTCCATGGGCGGCATGCGCAGGCTGCGCCGTTCCCACAGTGCCACCGCGGCCAGCACCACGTGCACCGCCGCCGCACCGTACAGCAGCACGCTGCCCGCGACGCCGTGCCAGAAGGTAGAGATGGCCTGCAGCGCAGCTTCGGCGGTCGCCAGCGAAACGAGGCCCAGCGCATGGTTGCTCAGGTGCGCCGCCACGTAGCCCATCAGGACCACGCCGCTCGCCCATCGGAGATTGCGCCGCGAGGGAAAGCGCAAGCGGGTCGGGGAACGGCTGTCCATGGTCGGGCTCCAAGCGGCACCCGAGCATAATGCCCGCCCCGGCCGACCCTGCATGACCCCTTCCCCTCACCGCTCCAGCCTCGCGCTGCGGAAGATCCCGCTGTTCGAAGGCCTGTCCGACCGCCGCCTCGAGCTGCTCGCCCAGGCCTGCCGCTGGCACAGCGTGGCGGCGCGCAAGCCGCTCCTGTTGCGCACGCAGGACGATGGCGAGGTCTACTTCCTGGTGTCGGGGCGTGCCCGCATCACGACCTACTCGGCCAATGGGCGGCAGGTCACTTTCCGCGACTGCGGCGAAGGCGAGCACTTCGGCGATATCGCCGCTATCGACGGCGGACCGCGCTCGGCCGATGTGCTGACGCTGGAGCCCTGTGTCGTCGCCAGCCTCGACCGGACAGCCTTCATGAGGCTGCTGCGCGAGGAGCCGCTGGTAGCCGAGCGTGTGATGCGCCGACTGACTCAGCTGGTGCGGCAGCTGTCCGAGCGCGTCATCGACCTCAGCACGCTCGGCGTGCAGAACCGCCTGCATGCCGAGCTGCTGCGCATGGCGCGCGCGGCCGGCATCGCCGGCAACCGGGCGCGCCTGGAACCGGCGCCGCGCCACGCCGAGCTGGCCAGCCAGATCAGCACCAACCGCGAACAGGTCACGCGCGAGCTCAATGTGCTGGTGCGCGAGGGCCTGCTGGCGAAAGAAGGCCGGGCCCTGATCGTGACCGATGCCGAGCGCCTGGCCCGCATGGTGGCCGAGGTGCGCGGCGAGCCAGGCTGATCGACCGTCTCAGTTGAAGCGACCGGTTGCGCCGCCCACGCTCAAGCGGCCCGCGCCCAGCAGCGCGACGGCCAGGGCGCCGGCCAGGTAGAGGCCCTGCAGTTCGAGCGCCCAGCCGCCGCCCTGTTTGGCCAGCGCGAACAGGCCGCTCATGTGCACCAGGCCGATCGCGACCACCATGTTGAAAGCGACGATGCCGGCCGCGGCGCGCGTCCAGAAGCCGGCGAGCATCAGGAGCGGCGCCAGCACCTCGCCCACATAGACTCCGTAGCCGATGCCGCCGGGCAGGCCGGCGCGTTCCAGCGCGCCGATGACGAAGCCCGGTCCGCTCGTGAGCTTGTTGATGCCGTGCAGCAGCACGAGCAGCGCGATCGATGCGCGCAGCAGGAACTTGCCCGCGTCCTCGCGCAGCGCGCCGATGGAGGTTGGCGCGGCCATCAGGGCCTGGGTATTCATTCAGCGATCCTTTGATGAGACGTAAAGACCGTCGAGTCTGCGGATGCCGGCAGCGCGAGTCGGTGCGTTTACGCACATTTTTTGGAGGAAGGCGGCGGCCGCCGCATCCTGCTACGCTCGGCGCACCCGCCTGCACGGCGCGGCCGCTCGCCTTTCTCTTTCCCATGGCTCTCCCCATCATCACCGACCCGCATTTCTATGCGGTCGCCGTTCCTGCCGTGCTGATGCTCGGCGTCAGCAAGAGCGGCTTCGGCGCCGGCTTCGGTTCGCTGGCGGTGCCCCTCCTGGCCCTGGCCGTCACGGTGCCGCAGGCGGCAGCGATCCTGATGCCGGTGCTGCTGCTGATGGACCTGCTGGGGCTCGCCGCCTTCCGCCGCGACTTCGACCGCTCGCTGCTGCGCTTCCTGATTCCCTTCGGCCTCGTGGGCACGGTGGTCGGCACCTTGCTGTTCCGCGTGCTGCCGGCGCACACGGTGGCCGGCATCGTCGGCATCTTCACGCTGCTCTTCCTGGCGCAGCGCCTGCTGTTCCCGCCGCGCTCGGACGATCCGCCGCCGTCGAAGACGGCCGGGGCAGTGCTGACGGCCATCGGCGGCTTCACCAGCTTCATCGCTCATGCGGGCGGACCGCCGGTCAATGCCTATGTGCTTCCATTGCGGCTCACGCCGGTGGCCTATACCGCGACGCTGGCCTATTTCTTCTTCGTGGTGAATCTGAGCAAGTGGATTCCCTACGCGTGGCTCGGCCTGCTCGACTGGCGCAACATGGCGACTTCGCTGGTGCTGCTGCCGCTCGCGCCGTTTGGCGTGTGGCTCGGCGTCCGGATCGCACGCCGCATCGATGCCGTCTGGTTTTACCGTTTCGTCTACCTCGGCATGCTGCTGACCGGACTCAAATTGAGCTGGGACGGATTCCTCTCGTGACACGTATTTGACATATGCCCGCGCGGCCGTGTAATGCAAAGCTCTACGATTGCCGCGGTCCCTTGGCGTGTGCAGAATTTCGGGATGTCCGAACAGATGACGACGCCCGCCAAGCTCGAAGATTCCGAGCTGCAAAGCCTTGCTGCCGAGTGGCGCATCCGCGCCATGCAAGGAGACCAGCTTGCGCATCGCATGGCCCAGGCGCTCGAAGCCGAGCAGCGTCGCCGCATTCGCGACACCGGCCTGCAGCCGCTGCCGCCGGCCCGTTCTTCCGCCGCCGCGCCGTGGTGGAAGTTCTGGTAATCGACGCCAACGTTTTTTTGACTCGCCATGGACTTTGCGATCGTCCTCGCCTTGCTCAGCCTCTTTGGCGCGACCCTTCTTTCCAACGTTCTGGCGCGCCGGCGCGAAAAAGCCCTGGAGTTCGATCCCTTGACGAGCGAGGCGCGCGAACTGCTGCTGCGGGAACGCGCCGCGCCCGTTCCGCTGTGCCCCACGCTCTCGCCCGAACACTGGGCGCGTATCGAAGCCACGCAACCTTCATGGCGGCGGCAGGTGTTCGAGGCGGCGCGGGCGCGCTACTTCGAGGCGCGCAACGCTTTTTCCCGCAACGACATCGACGGCGAGCTCTACTACCCGAATCCCGCTGTGGTCGCCGGTGCGGCGCACCAGGTGCTGGTGCTCACGGAACGCTTCTAGTGGTAGATCTTCTGCAATAGGCGGATCAGCGTCTCGCGCTCGCGCGTCGTGAGGCGCGCGCTGGCATCCGCCTCCAGTTCGACCACCGTCCGCTCCGCGTCGCGCACCAGGGAAACGCCCGCCGGCGTCAGATGCAGGCCGATCGCGCGGCCATCGTGCGGATGGGGGCGCCGCTCGATCAGGCCGCGGCTGTCCATCGCCGAGATCAGGCTCACCAGGTTCGGCGGCAGGATGTCGAGCGTGGCGCACAGCTGGCGCGAGGTGGCGCCCGGGTTGTGCGCGAGCAGCGAGAGCACCGAGAAGTCCACCTGCTTGAGACCGTAGGCCGCCATGCGCTCCGCGAACACCGTGCTCACGGCCAGCCAGGCGCGCCGCGCGTTGTAGCCGACCAGGGCTTCGAGCACGCGGGTATCGAGTTGGTCGGCGCGCGGTGGCGCAACGGCGACGGCGGAAGCGGATTTCTTGCGGGAGACTGCCATGGTCGGAGGGTAACTGGCTTGGGCGGGTCGCGCATCTGGCGAGCGTCGCTCAGGTGCCAGCTTGCGTGACGGCCTCGCAGGCGCGCTTGACGATGCCCAGGCGCATCTCGAATTCGGGCAGCACCCAGCGGCGGAACGCCGCGGCGGGTTTCGACCAGCGTAGCTCGCCCGGCGCTGCCCGCTCGACGCGCGCCCAGGCCCAGGCCAGCATGGCCAGCATCACGACCCGCAGGTAGTCGTCGGCCACTTCATAGGGCAGCGCGGCATCGGTGCCGGCTGCCATGACGACCGTGGTGCCGAGGTAGCGCAGCTGCGCGAGCCGGCGCTGCACCTCGGCCTCGATCTCGCGCGAGGCATCGAGCTCGTCGCGCAGTTCGATCAGGAGCGCCGACATGCCGGCGCCGTCGTCGGGCAGCACTTTGCGCACCAGCAGGTCGATGGCCTGGATCTCGTTGGTGCCCTCGTAGATCATGGTCACGCGCGCATCGCGCAGCACCTGCTCGATGCCCCACTCGCGCACATAGCCATGGCCGCCGAAGACCTGCAGGCATTCGCTGGCGCCCTGAAAAGCCTGCTGCGTGCAGGCTGCCTTGAGCACCGGCGTGACCAGCGCGCACCAGCGTTGCGCCCGTTCCTGCGCCTTGGCATCGGCGTCGTGCCGGGCGATGTCGAGCTGCAGCGCGGTGCGGTAGGCGAGGAGCCGCGCGCCATCGATCCAGGCGCGCTGCGTGTCGAGGATGCGGCGCATCGCCGGATGCTCGGCGATCAGGTCGGCCGGCCCAGAGCCGCGGCTCGCAGGTGCCGGCCCGGGTGCGCGCATCTGGCGCCGCTCGTGCGCGTAGGCCTCGGCCTTCTGCCAGGCCGCGTCGAGCAGGCCGATGCCCTGCAGCGCCACATGCAGCCGCGCCGCGTTCATCATCACGAACATCGCGGCCAGCCCGCGGTTCGGCTCGCCGATCAGCCAGCCGGTGGCGTCGTCGAAGCGCATGACGCAGGTCGGACTGCCGTGCAGCCCCATCTTTTCCTCGATGCGCTCGCAGTGCACCGCGTTGCGCGTGCCGTCGGGCAGCACCTTGGGCACCAGCACCAGCGACAAGCCCTTGGGCCCGGCCGGCGCATCCGGCAGCCGGCACAGCACCAGGTGGACGATGTTCTCCGTGAGATCGTGCTCGCCGCCCGAGATGAAGATCTTGCCGCCGGCCACGCGATGGCTGCCGTCGGGCTGCGCCACCGCGCGCGTGCGCACCTGGCCCAGATCGCTGCCGGCATGGGCCTCGGTCAGGCACATGGTTGCGAGCCATTCGCCGCTCGCGATCTTCGAGAGGTAGCGCTGTTTCAGTTCTTCGCTGCCGTGGTGCTTGAGGCATTCGTAGGCGCCATGCAGCAGGCCGGGCGCCATCGTGAGGCCGTGGTTGGCCGCGCTGAGCCATTCGAACAGGATCGCTTCGAGCACGGCGGGCAAGCCCTGGCCGCCGTCTTCGGTTGCCGCCGAGAGCGCGAGCCAACCGCCCTGGCTCAAGCTTCGGTAGGCCTCGCGAAAACCGGGTGGCGTGCGCACCTCGCCGTCGACGAAATGGCAGCCCGCTTCGTCGCCCGTGCGGTTGACCGGCGCGATGACCTCGGCGACGAACTTGCCGGCTTCGTCGAGCACCTGCGCCTGCAATGCGTCGTCGAACTCGGCAAAGGGCGCGAGTGCGCGCAGGCGCGGGGTCGCGTCGAGCACGGCTTCCAGCAGGAAGCGGACTTCATCGGGGCGGGGCTGGTAGGTCATCATCGGCAGGCGAAGCTGGCCGCGCTTTCGGGATCGCCGCCGGTGTAGGCCGCGACACGCGGATAGGGGCACAGCGGCCGGGTTCGGCGGGCCGACCAGTCGGCAGGCAGCTCGGCGTTGACCGCGTTGGCGCCCGGGCCGCGCGCAGCGGCGATCACCGATTGCGGCGCCTGGCCCTGCTCGACCCAGCCCACGAGCGCGCTCAGCATGTCGAACTGGTCGGTGGCCGGGCCGCCAGAGCAATGGTTCATGCCCGGCACCGGAAAGTAGCGCGCGAAGGACGAGGCATCGCCCCGGTTGGCGGCCTGCAGGCGCTCGTACCAGGCGGCGGTGTCGTCCGACGAGAACACCGGATCGCTGGTGCCGTGGTAGACGACCATCCTGGCGCCGCGGTCGCGCAGCGCGCTCAGGTTCGCGGCATCCGGCGGCGCCATGAAGGCCATGGCCGAGTCGCGGTAGATGCCACTGGTGGCCTCGATCAGCGGCGCGTCGCGGTCCATGTCGAAGCCCAGCGCGAAGGGCAGGCCGCCCGGCCGGTCGGCCAGCGGCGGCGTGCTGAAGATCAAGGCCACCGCGCCGGCATCGCGCGTCGGCGGGCTCGCGAATTTCCACTCGCGCCAGTTGCTGCCGGCGATGCCGGCGTCGAAGGGGAAGCTGCTGTAGATCGTCCGGCCGCTGCTGTTGCGTGCGCCGGCGAAGACGTTGGCGAGCGCGCTCTTCTGGGCCGGGGCGAGGCAGCTGCCGTCGCGCGCGCCGGTGCAGGTGGGCACGTCGGCGTCGAGCCGGAAGCGCGCCTGGCAGGCCTTCACGTCCGAGACGATGCCGTCCGCCAGCCCGTCGAGGGCATCGCAGCGCGCCAGCACGCGCCGGGCCACCAGCTGCATCTCCGCGGGCGTGAAGGCGCTCTGGAGATCGGGCTGTCCGGCCGGCGTGGAGGCGCCCGCCGCCTTGGCGTATTGCTGGGCGCCGTAGAGCTGCGCCACGGCCGCCTTCGGCAGGTTGAAACCGGGGTTGCCGGCCAGGATGCCGTCGTACTGGCCGGGCGACCGGGCCGCCGCCACCATCGCATGCCGGCCGCCGTTGGAGCAGCCGCCGATGTACGAACGGTCCGGGCCGCGGCCGTAGGCCTGCGCGATCAGGTACTTGGCCATCGGCGTGAGTTGCGCGACCGCGTTGTAGCCGTAGTCCAGGCGCGCCTGCGGATCGATGCCGAAGCGCGGCCCCAGCGAACCCGCGTGGCCGGCATCGGAACTGATGACGGCGAAGCCCATCTGCAAGGCGCTGCCGACCGGCCCACCGCCGCCGATGCCGCCCACGGCCGGTACCACCGCGCCGTCGAGCCCGCCGTTGGCCTGGTAGAAGAAGCGGCCGTTCCACGCCAGCGGCAGCCGCATCTCGAAGCCGATGGCGTAGCTGTTGCCGTCGACTGTGCTCACGCGTTCGTTCATGCGGCCTTGCACCAGGCAATGGGCCGGCGCTGCAAGGCGCGCATTGCCGACGGCGACGGTGCCGGCGGGTACTTCGACGGCGCTCGTGTAGACCGTATCCGGGCGCGCGGCCTTCGCCGCGAGGTCGGTGCACGACAGCAGCGGCCCCGGGCGGGCGGCGCCGAGCCTGGGGGCGTGGGCACCGGGGCCTGCCGAGGTGCAGGCGACGAGCACCGCGACCGCGCCCAGCGCGGTCCAGCAGGCCGTTTTCATCGTCAGGACTCTGCGGTGAAGCCGACCTTCTTGACCAATGGGCCCCAGCGCTCGAACTCGATGTTCTGCGAGCGGGCCATCTCCTCGACGGTGGAGCCCTGGGCGATCAGGCCGACCACCGCCAGGCTGTCGATGACGGACTTGTCCTTGATCGCGGCGTTGATGGACGCGTTGGCGGCGGCGATCACCGAGGCCGGCGTCTTGGCCGGCGCGTAGAAGCCGAACCACTCTTCGGTGGTCAGTTCCGGAAAGCCCTGTTCGGCCAGGGTCGGGACCTCGGGCGAGAACGGCGAGCGCGCCTTGCCGGAGGTGGCGATCAGGCGCAGCTTGCCGGCCTTGTGGTTGGCGATGAAGTCGCCGCTGGGCGTGATCATCGAGGCGATCTGGCCGCCCACCACGTCGGTCACGCCGGGGATGGAGCCGCGGTAGGGCACGTGCTTGAGCTCGACACCGTTGTTGATGCCCAAGAGCGCGCCGATGAAGTGCGGCGTCGAGCCGGCCGCCGGCGAGCCGTAGCTCGCGTCGTTGGGGTTGGCCTTGGCCCAGGCCAGGAAATCCTTCACCGTCTTGACGCTGGCCGGCACCAGCGGGCCGACCGCCAGGCCGTGGTGCATCACCGCGGCGATCGACACCGGCGCGAGGTCCTTGACCGGGTCGTAGCTCAGCTTCTTGTAGATGTGCGGGTAGATCGAGGTGCAGGAGAAGGGCGTGAGCGCCAGCACGCTGCCGTCGGCCGGCGCCGCCTTGAGCAGCTCCAGCGCGATGCGTCCGCCCGCGCCGGGCTTGTTCTCGACCACGGCCGCGTTGCGGGTGTAGGAAGAGCCGGCCAGCTTCTCGCCGACGCGGCGCGCCACGCTGTCGCCGGCGCTGCCGGCCGGGAAGCCGTAGAGGATCTTGACCTGCTCGATGGTCTGGGCCAGCGCGGCCAAGGGGTGCAGGGCAGCGAGTGCGGCTGCGCCGCCCAGGGTCTTGATGAGATGGCGTCGGGTGCTCATGGCATGTCTCCTTGTCTTCGCGAAATTCAGCGCGGCGCCATGCGCAGCGCGCCGTCCAGGCGAATGACTTCGCCGTTGAGGTGGCCGTTGGCGACGATATGGCAGGCCAGCTCGGCGAACTCCGAGGGCTTGCCCAGGCGCGGCGGGAAGGGGATCGATGCGGCCAGCGATTGCTGGATCGCTTCGGGCAGTTCCTTCAACAGCGGCGTCGCGAACAGGCCCGGCGCGATGGTGCACACGCGGATGCCGTGCTGCGCGAGGTCGCGCGCCATCGGCAGCGTCATGCCCACCAGGCCACTCTTCGAGGCGCTGTAGGCCTGCTGGCCGACCTGGCCGTCGAAGGCCGCGACCGAGGCGGTGAAGAGCATCACGCCGCGTTCGCCGCCTTCGAGCGGATCGAGCTTTGCGCACTGCGCCGCATAGAGGCGGCTGATGTTGTAGGTGCCGACCAGGTTGACGTTGACCACGCGCACGAAGTCTTCGAGCGGCGCCGCGTTGCCGTCCTTGCCGACGATGCGCTTGGCGCTGCCGATGCCGGCCACGTTCATGAGGATGCGCGCGGGGCCGTGCGCGGCCGCGGCCTTGTCGAGTGCGGCGTTGACGCTGTCGGTGTTGGTGATGTCGCAGGCGCAGGCGATGCCGCCGATCTCGGCCGCGACCTTTTCGGCCAGCGCGGTGTTGACGTCCAGCACGGCGACCCTTGCGCCCAGGCGCGCGAGTTCGCGCGCGGTGGCCTCGCCCAGGCCCGATGCGCCGCCGGTAACGAGCGCGGCTTGTCCTTGGATGTTCATGCTTTGTCTCCTTGGGGTTTCAACGTGAAGGGCAAGGTGCCGGCGTGCAGCGCATCCACCGTGTCGGCGCGGTGCTTGAGCACGGAGCGCTGGTTGATCGAACCCTTGTCGGTGACCTCGCCCTTGTCGATCGAGGGCGGCTCGAAAACCAGGGCGAGGCGCGCGATGCGGTTGGCGCTGCCGGTGGCGCTTTTCGCGAGCTCATCGACGACGCGCTGGAAATGCGCCTGCACCGACGCGCTCTGGACCACCTCGCGCATCGGCGCATCGGGGCCGAGGCCGGCGAGCTGGCGCACCTTCGGCGTCGAGAAGATCAAGGCGCCAACCTCCTTGAGGTTGAGTCCGGTCAGCACCGCATCCTGCACGTACGGCGCGCCGGCCGCGATGATTTTCGCGCGCAGCGGGCCGACGCTCACGAAGGTGCCGGTCGCGAGCTTGAAGTCCTCCGCGATGCGGCCGTCGAAGCGCAGGCCGCGGTGGATGTTGTTGTCGTCGATCCACTTCACCGCGTCGCCGGTGCAGAAGAAGCCCTCTTCGTCGAAGGCCTCGGTCGTGGCCGCGGGCGAACGCCAGTAGCCCGGCGTGATGTTGGGGCCGCGGTAGCGGACCTCGGTCTTGCCGTCGACCTCGATCAGCTTGATCTCGATGCCCGGCGCCGGCAGGCCCAGGTCGCCCGACTTCACCTCGGGGCCGGTGACATAGAGCGCGAAGGGGCCGGATTCGGTCATGCCCAGGCCGGTGCCCATCACGATGCGTTCGCCGACCTCGGCCTCCTGCGTCTTGTGCAGGCTGTCCCAGATGGGCTGCGAGAGCGCGGCGCCCGAGTAGAAGAACATCTTCACGCGCGACAGCAGGTTGCGGCGCAGCACCGCGTCGGTCTCCATCGCCTGCGCGATGGCCTCGAAGCCGGTCGGCACGTTGAAGTAGATGGTGGGCGCGATCTCGCGCAGGTTGCGCAGGGTCTCGGCCATGCCGGCGGGCGTGGGCTTGCCGTCGTCGATGTAGAGCGAGCCGCCGTTGTCGAGCACGATGCCGACGTTGTGGTTGCCGCCGAAGGTGTGGTTCCAGGGCAGCCAGTCGATGAGCACGGGCGGCTCTTCGCCGAGCGCGGGGATCGACTGCCGCAGCTGCTGCTGGTTGGCGCACCACATGCGGTGCGTGTTGATCACGGCCTTGGGCAGCTTGGTCGAGCCCGAGGTGAAGAGGAACTTGGTGATGGTGTCGGGGCCGGTGGCCCGCAGCGCGGCATCGACGGCGGGCGTCGCGGACGTCGCGGCCAGCTGTTCGAAGGAGGTGGTCTTGCGCCCCTCCAGCGTGCCCTCGACGAGCACGACCTCGACATCGGCCGGCACCGCGGCAGCGATCGCCTTGCCGAAGCGCGCGGCGTCGGCCGCGAACACCAGGCCGGGCGTCAGCGTGCCCAGCACGTGGCGCAGCTTCTCGAAGTCCTGGCTCACGAGCGAATAGGGCGGCGACACCGAGCAGTGCGGCACGCCGGCATGAAGGCAGCCGAGCGCCATCAGCGCGTGCTCGATGCCGTTCTCGCTCAGGATCGCGACCGGGCGCTCGGGGCCGAGGCCGCGGTCGAGCAGGGCTTGCGCGATGCTGCGTGCCTTCCGGAGTGCCTCGGCGTAGCTCACGCGGATCCAGTCGCCGGTGCTACCGTCGGGCAGGCGTTCGCGGCGCGCGATGAAGGTGCGTTCCGGTGCCGCCTCGGCCCAGTGCAGCAGGCGGTCGGTCATGCGCTCGCAGTAGGGCGCCAGCGGCGTCTCGGCCTGCAGGTAGCGGGTGCCCGGCGCGCCCTCGCGCACCACGGCGCGCGTCACGCCGAAGGCAAGCGGGCGGTAGCGGACAGCGCTCATTCCTTGCTCACCTTGTTCGCACGGCCTTCGAGGAAGTCGCGCACGCGTTCCTTGGCCTCGGGCGCGCTCTGGGCGATGCCGGCCATCAGCGCTTCGGTGAAGAAGCCGTGGTCGGCCGGCTGCTCGGCGATGCGCGGGAGCGCGTGCATCAGCGCATAGTTGGTCAGCGGCGCATTGGTGGCGACGCGCGTCGCCAGCTCGATCGCTTTTTCCAGGGCCCGGCCTTCGGCGACCAGGTACTGCGCGAAGCCGGCGCGCTCGCCGTCCTCGGCGTTGTAGACGCGGCCGGTCATCATCATGTCGGTCATGCGGGCGGCGCCGATCAGCTTCGGGATCCGCACCGAGCCGCCGCCGCCGACGAAGATGCCGCGCGAGCCTTCGGGCAGCGCATAGAAGGTGGTGGTGTCGGCCACGCGGATGTGGCAGGCGCTCGCGAGCTCGAGCCCGCCGCCGACCACCGCGCCGTGCAGCGCCGCGATCACCGGCACCGGGCCGTACTGCACGAGGTCGAGCGCCGCGTGCCACAGCCGCGAATGGTGCAGGCCCTGGCCGGCGTCGCGCTCCTTCAGCTCGGCGAGGTCGAGGCCGGCACAGAAGTGCGGGCCGTCGCCGTCGATCACCGCGGCGCGCACGGTGGAAGGCAGGTTCTGGAAGGTGTCGCGCAGCGCGAGGATCAGTGCGTCGGAGAGCGCATTGCGCTTGGTTGCGCGTGTCAGGCGGATGATCGCGATGTCGTCGCGGATTTCGAGTTGAAGGTCGGCAGGATAGGTCATGGTTGCGCTCCGGAGCATGATCGATTATGGTTATGGAAAATAACTAATTCAAGCTGCACTTCGCCTTTGGGCACTGGTATTTACCCGCATCGGAGACAAGACCATGGACCATCAGAACCTGATCGCCATCGACACCCACACGCATGCCGAAGTGAGCTGCTGGAACCCCTTCGACAATTACGGCGAGGAATACGACCGCGCGGCCGACAAGTACTTCCGGTCGAGCCGGCGCCCGACCATCCAGGAAAGCATCGACTACTACCGTGAAAGAAAGATCGGTTTGGTGATGTTCATGGTCGACGCGGAGTCGAACCTGGGCCGGCGCCGCATCCCGAACGAGGAGATCGCCGAGGCGGCGCAGAAGAACAGCGACATCATGATCGCCTTCGCCAGCATCGATCCGCACAAGGGAAAGATGGGCGCGCGCGAGGCGCGGCGGCTGGTCGAGGAGCACGGCGTCAAGGGCTTCAAGTTCCATCCGACGGTGCAGGGCTACCACCCCTACGACAAGATGGCCTGGCCGATCTACGAGGTGATCAACGAGTACGGCCTGCCGGCCGTGTTCCACACCGGCCACAGCGGCATCGGCTCGGGCATGCGCTGCGGCGGCGGGCTGCGCCTGGAATACAGCAACCCGATGCACCTGGACGACGTCGCGATCGACTTCCCCGACATGCAGATCGTGATGGCCCACCCCAGCTTCCCCTGGCAGGACGAGGCGCTCAGCGTGGCGACACACAAGCCCAACGTCTGGATCGATCTCTCGGGCTGGAGCCCCAAGTACTTTCCGAAGCAGCTGGTGCAGTACGCCAACACGCTGCTGAAGGACCGCATCCTGTTCGGCAGCGACTATCCGCTGATCACGCCGGATCGCTGGATGAAGGATTTCGAGGAGGCCGGCTTCAAGCCCGAAGTGATGCCCGGCATCCTCAAGGGCAACGCGGTGCGGCTGCTGAAGCTCGACCAGTAGCAGGTCTCAAGGGACCTGTTCTTCCTCTTCAGCGGCCAGGTCCCAGTCGCGGCCCGAACGCTTCTTGCGCTCCTCGCGCTCGCGTGCCAGCTGCTCCTGGAACTGCTGGCGGCCCTCCTTGGAGACCGCGATCAGCTTGGCGCGGTCCTTGTAGTGCGGGTAGATCTCGTACATCAGCTGGATGTTGCGGCGGCGAAAGCGCATCGCGGCCTCGCGCGCCTCGTGCGCCGGCCAGCCCAGCCCTTCGAGCACCGAGCGCGCGCTGCGCAGCGAAGACTCGAACAGCTCGCGCTCGATCGACTCCACGCCGCGGTCGAGCAGCTGGAACAGGTGGCCGACGTTGCGTGCCCGCGCCACGATGCGCGCGTTCGGGAAATGCTCGCGCGCGAGGTCGACGATGGTCAGCGACTGCTCGATGTCGTCGACCGCCACCACCAGCACGCGGGCGGTGCCGGCGCCGGCGGTGCGCAGCAGGTCGAGCCGGGTCGCATCGCCGTAGAAGACGCGGAAGCCGAGCTCGCGCAGGCTCTCGATGGTGTCGGGGTCGTGGTCGAGCACGGTGAGCGTCAGGCCTTGCGCGCTCAGCATGCGCCCGAGAATCTGGCCATAGCGGCCGAAGCCGCAGATCAGCACCTTGGCGTCCTGCTGCTCGGAGATTTCGTCCATCGAAACCGGGCCTTGCGCGCTGTAGCGCGGCAGCACCCACTTGTCGAGCGCCACCAGCAGGAGCGGCGAGATCAGCATCGAGAGCGCGACCGCGCCGATCAGGAAGGAGGCGACGCCCGGCGGCAGCACGTTGGGCCCGGCCGCCTGGAACACGACGAAGGCGAACTCGCCGCCCTGCGCGAGCAGCAGCGTGAACACCGGTCGTTCCTGGTAGGGCACGCCCATCAGCTTGGCCAGCGTGTAGATCACGACGAACTTGAACAGCATGAAGCCGGCCACCACCAGCGCCATCAGCCCCGGCTGGGCGATCAGCACGCCGAAGTCGATGCTCATGCCGACCGCGATGAAGAACAGGCCGAGCAGGAGGCCCTTGAAGGGTTCGATGTCGGTCTCGAGCTCGCGCCGGTATTCGCTTTCCGCCAGCAGCACGCCGGCGAGGAAGGCGCCCAGGGCCATCGACAGGCCGACGAACTGCATCAGCGCCGCGATCGCCACCACCAGCAGCAGCGAGGCGGCGGTGAAGATCTCGGGCGTGTTGCTGCGCGCGATCCAGCGCAGGATCGGCCGCACCGCGAGCCTGCCGCCGAGCACGATGCCCCCGACGACCGCGACGATCTTCAGGCCCTCGAGCGCACGGTCGGCGTCGGTGATGGCCGGGCCGGTGTCGGAGCCGACCGCCAGCAGGGGGAGCAGCGCGAGGATCGGGATCGCGGCCACGTCCTGGAACAGCAGGATCGAGAAGCCGGCCTGCCCGCTCGCGGTCGGCAGCAGGTTGCGCTCGCCCAGCACCTGGAGCGCGATCGCGGTCGAGGACAGCGCGAGCCCTAGCGCCGCGACCAGCGCCACGCGCCAGCTCGCGCCGGCCGCCCAGCCAACCAGGAACAGCACGACAGCGCAGGCCAGCACCTGGGCCGAGCCCCAGCCGAAGATCGGCCGGCGCAGGCTCCACAGACGCTTGGGCTCCAGTTCCAGACCGACCAGGAACAGCATCAGCACCACGCCGAACTCGGCGAAGTGCAGGATGTCCACCACGTTGCTGACCAGGCCCAGCCCCCAGGGGCCGATGAAGATGCCGGCCGCCAGGTAGCCGATGATCGCGCCGAGGCCGAGCGCTTTCGACAGCGGCACCACGAGTACCGCGGCGCCCAGATAGATCAGGGAATTGACGAGCCAGGCCGGTGCATGTTCCATGCTCAGGCCTCTTCGTGTTCGTGCGGCCTGTCGGTGGCAGGCACCACGCAGCTGGGGCATCCCTCCATGTCTTCCAGCTCGGGCCAGTTCGGATAGGACGAGAGTCGCTCCGTAAAGACTTCGACGTGCGCCAGCAGCTCTTCCTGGGTGGCCCTGCGCGCGCCGTGGAACAGCAACGGCGGCAGGAATCGCATGCCGCACAGCGCGGCGGTCTGCTCGTAGGGCGGCAGGAAGGCGTCGAAGAAGTAGCGGTTGTAGCTCTGCGGGTGGTAGCTGTGCTCCGGCCCGCCGGTGGTCGCGACCAGCCAGCAGTCCTTGCCTTCCAGCGCCGACCCGCCGCCGCCGTAGGCCCAGCCGTAGCTCAGCACCTCGTCGAACCAGAGCTTCTGCAGCGGCGGCATCGAGTACCACTGGATCGGATGCAGCAGCACCAGCAGGTCGGCGCGGGCCAGGCGGGCCTGCTCGGCCTCGACGTCGATCGCGTAGTCGGGATAGCTGGCATAGAGGTCGTTGGCGTCGACGCCGGGCACCTCGCGGGCCGCCTTGAGCAAGGCGAGGTTAGCGCGCGAATCGCGCCAGTGCGGATGGGCGGCGAGCAGATAGATGCTGGGTGGGGGGCTTCCCGGGCCTGTTGTTGTCATCATAGGCGCCGAACATAGCGCACTCCGCGCGCGGCTACCATGGCGCCTGTCTTTCGCATCCAAGGAGCCTGTCATGCCGGTGGTCCTGGTCGCCAATCCCAAGGGCGGGGTCGGCAAATCCACGCTCGCAACCAATATTGCGGGCTATTTCGCGAGCCGCGGCCATGCGGTGATGCTGGGCGACATCGACCGCCAGCAGTCGTCCAGGCTCTGGCTCGGCCTGCGCACGCCGCAGGCGCGCGAGATCAGGACCTGGGAGGCGTCGGACGACGGCAACGTGGTACGGCCCCCGCGCGGCACCACGCATGCCGTGATCGACACGCCCGCCGGTCTGCACGGTGCGCGCTTCAAGGACGTGGTGGCGGTGGCCGACAAGGTGCTGGTGCCGCTGCAGCCGAGCATCTTCGACATCTACGCGACGCGCGACTTCCTCGACAAGCTGCTGGCGCACCGCCATGCCGACAAGACAAAGATCGGCCTCGTCGGCATGCGCGTCGACGCGCGCACGCTGGCGGCCGATCGCCTGCGCGAATTCGTCGCCGGGCTCGGCGTGCCGGTGCTGGGCGAGCTGCGCGACACGCAGAACTACGTGCAGCTGGCGGCGCGCGGGCTCACGCTGTTCGACATCGCGCCGGGGCGCGTGCAGCGCGACCTCGAGCAGTGGGGGCCGATCCGCCAGTGGCTCGATTCATAAGCTCTCCCCCAGGCTTGCCCACTTCGTGTGGTCGCCAACCCCCTCACCGGGGGCAACACCAACGGCCCGGCAAAGCCGGTTCCGCGGTGTTTCCAGAATGGGGCGCCGTTGTCACGCCAGCTACAGCGGTTGCGGCGCCGCCCGGATAGAGTGAAGCGCATGAAAAAAACGTTCCAGACCCTTCAGGATCTTGCCGCCTGCGTTGGCCAGGAAGTCGCCGTGAGCGACTGGATCACCGTCACGCAGGAGCAGGTCAACCAGTTCGCGGAGGCGACCGGCGACCACCAGTGGATCCATGTGGATGTCGAGCGGGCCAAGGCCGGCCCCTTCGGCGGGCCGATCGCGCACGGCTTCCTGACCCTGTCGATGCTGCCGCGTTTCTATGAAACGGCCTTCGAGGTGGTCGAGTCGCGCATGGGCGTGAACTACGGGCTCAACCGGGTGCGCTTCATGACGCCGGTGCCCGTCGGCGGGCGCCTGCGCGGGCGCATGAAGCTGCTGAGTGCCGAGCCGATTCCGGATGATGGTCTACAGATGGTCTGGGAGACCACGATCGAGCTCGAAGGTGCGCCCAAGCCCGCCTGCGTCGCCGAATCGGTGGTGCGCCGCTTCCGCTGAGCGGCGGCTTTTTCTCGGCGAAGCGAATCCGCCGGCCCGGCCGGCACGTAGGGTTCGCATGGACCGATTGCTTTCCATGCGCGTTTTCCAGCGCGTGATCGACGAAGGTGGTTTTGCGGCGGCCGCGCGGGCATTGGAGCTCTCGCCGGCGGCGGTCACCCGGCTGATCGGCGATCTCGAGGCGCATCTGGGCGCGCGCCTGATGCAGCGCAGCACACGCAGCATCCACCTCACCGAGGCGGGCGCGGGCTATTTGGAAAGCTTGCGCACGATCCTGCGCGGCATCGACGACGCCGAGGCCGCCGCGGCGGGCAGCACGCGCGAGCTGCGGGGCACGCTGCACATCCTCTCGACGCCGGCGCTCGCCACCCATCTGCTGGCGCCGCGCATTGCCTCGTGGCGTGCGCTGCATCCGAAGCTGACGCTGGACATCGCCGTCGACCCTTTTCCGCGACAACGGGTCGAATCCGCCGACCTGAGCCTGCTGTTGCTGGAGGATGGTGCCGATCCGAATCTGGTCGTGAGGCCGCTGGCCCGCACCGACATGATCCTGTGCGCGGCGCCCGCCTACTTGCAGCGCGCAGGGACGCCGGCGCGGCCGGAAGACCTGGAGGGCCATGCCTACCTTCGCTTTCCGGGGGCGCGGCTTCGTCTGCAGGCGCGCGAGGGATCGGCAGTGCCGGTCGAAGTCGACATGCCCGTCGCGCTGCAATCGGCCAGCCTCGAACTGCTCTGTCAGGCCGCGATGGCAGGCGCGGGCATTGCGGCGCTGGCGAAGGTGCTGGTGGCGTCGCAGCTGGCCAGCGGCGCGCTGGTGCCGGTGCTGCCCGAGTGGACCGCCGGCCGCTTCACGATCTGCGCGGCGCTGCCCAGCCGCAAGTTGATGCCGGCGCGCACCCGGGCCTTCCTCGACTTTCTGGGCGAGCCGCTTTCGGCCCGGTGTCTGCCGGCCTGAGTAGAAGCCGGCCGCACCGCTCAGGCAAATCCGTTCTGCCGCCAAGCCTCGAAGACCGTCACCGCCACCGCGTTCGACAGGTTCAGGCTGCGCTGGCCCTCGCGCATCGGCAGGCGCAGGAGCTGCGGCGGCGCAAAGCTTTCGCGCAGTTCGGGCGCCAGGCCGCGCGTCTCCGATCCGAAAACCAGCCAGTCGCCGGGGCGGAAGGCGACGTCGTGGACCGCGCGCGTGGCCCGCGTCGTGAGCGCGAACAGGCGATCGGGCGCCGGCCGCTCGGCATCGAGCAGCATCTGCCAGCTCGCGTGGTGCCGGACTTCGGCGTATTCGTGATAGTCGAGCCCGGCGCGCCGCAGCAGCCGGTCGTCCATCGAGAAGCCGAGCGGCTCGACCAGGTGCAGGGTGCAGCCGGTATTGGCGGCGAGCCGGATCACGTTGCCGGTGTTGGGCGGTATTTCGGGCTCGACCAGGACGATGTGGAACATGGGGCGATTGTGCTCAGGTCGACGCCGGGCCGCCCCAAGACGACCTGCGGCCTCCTCGGGGGGGCAGCGAGGACACGCTGTGCCGAGCGTGGGGGCCTATCCTGCGGGGGGATCCGTTCGTGCCAATACGACGGCGGTGATGTGCGCGGCGCCCGCCGTTCGCAGCACCTCCGAGGCCGCGAACAGCGACGCGCCGCTCGTCATCACGTCGTCCACCAGCACGATGCGCCGCCCCTGCACGGCCACTGCGCGCAGCGGTTCGAGCGCGAAAGCGCCGCGCAGGTTGCGCAGCCGCTCCGCCCGCGTCAGGCCGCTTTGCGCGGTCGTCTCCCGGGTGCGCAGCAGCAAGGTCGCGTCGACCTTGCGCGGCGCCAGCCGGCGTGCCAGCTCGTGCGCCTGGTGAATCCGCGCTCGCGCAGCCGTGCCGGCGCCAGCGGAATCGGGAGCACCAGGTCGGCCTGCTCGATCGCCGGCTCGACCCAGGGTGCGCTGCGCAGCAGCGTCGAGAACGGTGCGGCCCAGCCTGCGTCGCCGCGGAACTTGAACTGCGCGATGCATTCCGGCCACGGCCAGTGATAGGCGCAAGCCGTCAGGCAGGCGTCGAGCGGCGGCGGGTGCAAGACGCAGTCGCCGCACTGCGCGACGCCGGCCGGCATCGGCAGCGCACAGGTGGCGCAGCGCGAAACGGGTGGAGCGAAGCGCGTCACGCAGCCGTCGCACACCGGCCGCGAGGGCCAGGCGCGGCACACAGCGCACTGGCTCGGCAGGCGCTCGAGCAACGCGGAGAAAGGACGTTCGATCCACGGCTTGAACATGGCTCAATATACTGAGCGCCCCATGGACACCGACCCCGCGCAGCGCCCGCCGACCATCGACGCCACGGCGGCCGCACGCTGGAGCCGGCTCGCGCCGGCCTCGGGTTCGCCGTGGCTGCACGAAGAAATCGGCCGCCGCATGGAAGACCGGCTGCAATGGATCAAGGCAAGGCCGCGCAGCTGGGCCGACTGGGCGCCGTTGCACGGCGGCCTGGAGGTGCACTCGCAGGTCGTGCGCCGCTATCGCGATGCCAAGTCCTTCGTGATCGAGCCGGAAGCGGCGCTCGTACCTGCCACCGGCCAGGCGCTGGCGGCACCCTGGTGGAGCGCGCGGCGCTGGCAGGGCGCGCGGCCGAGCTTTGATCCGCCGCCCGAAGAGGGCGTCGACCTGCTGTGGGCCAACATGGCGCTGCACATGGCGGCCGATCCGCAGGCCCTGATCGCGCGCTGGCACCGCCTGGTGGCGACCGACGGCTTCCTGATGTTCTCCTGCTTCGGGCCAGACACCCTGCGCGAATTGCGCGTGCTGCATGAGCGCTTCGGCTGGCCCCCGCCCAGCCACGAGTTCACCGACATGCACGACTGGGGCGACATGCTCGTGGGCGCCGGCTTCGCCGAGCCCGTGATGGACATGGAGCGCATCATGCTCACCTGGCCCACCGCCGAGGCGGCGCTCGCCGAGCTGCGCACGCTCGGGCGCAACCTTCATCCGGCGCGTTTCCCCGGGCTGCGCGGCAAGGCCTGGCATCGGACGCTGTGCCGGGCGCTGCCCGATTTCGCGCTCTCCGCGGAAGGCGCCGGCCGGATCGCGCTGACTTTCGAGATCATCTACGGCCATGCCTTCAAACCCGCGCCGCGGGTGGCGCTGGCGGCCGAAAGCGCGGTCTCGCTGCGCGAGATGCGCTCCATGCTCCAGCGCGGCCGTCCGGGCGGCTGAGCCGCGCTTGCTCGACCCGCTACAATCCGGCGCTGCGTGAACTCCCGGGTATTGTCCCGTGATCGAGGCCTGTCGGACATGGGTTTGACATCGTTTCGACGCACCGATTTGCTGAACTCGCCCGTGTCGAATTCCGTGTTTCGTTTTGCCACTGTCTCAGGCCAGAGCATCCACTGGTTCCTGAAGCGCAACTGCTCGGTCACGCCGAGCCAGCTCGGCTGGCTTTATGCGTCGCTGTGCGTGGTGTCGCTCGGCATCGGAACCGTCTTCTGGCTGCATGGCGCGCCGCTCGTGCTGCCGTTCGCGTGGCTCGAACTGGCCGCCGTGGGCTTCGCGTTCCTGCTGTATGCGCGGCATGCGACCGACGGCGAAAAGATCGCGCTGCAGGGCGGCCGGCTGGTGGTCGAGCTCGAAAACGGCGGGCACTACGAGCGCACGGAATTCTTGCCGCACCAGGTGCGGGTCGAGCCGGAGGCCAGCGATCGCTCGCTGATCGAGGTTTCGGGTCAGGGTCGTTCGGTCAGGGTGGGGCGCTACGTGCGCCCGGAGTTGCGTGCGGCGCTGGCGCGCGAGATTCGCATGGCATTGCGCGGCGCCTGAGGCTCGGCGCAGTGCGGCACCGTGGGGACCGGTGGGTTAACTGGAAATGAAGAAGTGAACACGATGAAGAGCATTTGGCGCAACAAGCACTGGCCGGCGAATCTGCTGCTGGCGACCGGCGCGGCATTCAGCGGCGCGGCGCACGCGGTCAACGACCTGGCCGGCGGCCCGTCGGTGCGTCAGTTGAATCTGCCGACCGGTGTCACCAAGATCGCCGCGGAGCAGCATTTCCTGCACAACGCGATGATGATCCTGTGCACCGTGATCTTCATCGCCGTGTTCGCGGTCATGTTCTATTCGATCTGGAAGCACCGCAAGTCGGTCGGCCACAAGGCCGCCAACTTCCACGAATCGGTGGTAGTCGAAGTCATCTGGACCATCGTGCCCTTCATCATCGTGATCCTGATGGCGCTGCCGGCCACCAAGGTGCTGGTGGCCCAGAAGGACACCACCAACGCCGACCTCACCATCAAGACCACCGGCTACCAGTGGAAGTGGGGCTACGACTACATCAAGGGCGAAGGCGAAGGCCTGGCCTTCATCTCGACGCTCGACAGCTCGCACCGCGCGCTGTCCGATGCCGGCGCCAAGGGCGACGTGCCGGACGACTACCTGTTCAAGGTCGACAACCCGATGGTCGTGCCGGTCAACACCAAGGTGCGCATCATCACCACCGCCAACGACGTGATCCATGCCTTCGCCGTGCCGCAGCTCGGCCTCAAGCAGGATGCGATTCCGGGCTTCGTTCGCGACACCTGGTTCCGCGCCGAGAAGGTGGGCGACTACTACGGCCAGTGCCAGGAACTCTGCGGCAAGGAACACGCCTACATGCCGATCCACGTCAAGGTGGTCTCGGCTGGCGACTACACCGCCTGGGTGGATGCCAAGCGCAAGGAGGCGGCCGCCAAGCAGGACGACCCGAGCAAAGTCTGGACGCTGCCGGAAATCCTGGCCCGCGGCGAGAAGGTCTATGCGGCCAACTGCGCCGCCTGCCACCAGGCCAACGGCAAGGGCGCCGGCCCGATCAAGCCGCTCGACGGCGCAGCGGTCGTGCTGGATACCGATCACAGCAAGCAGGTCCAGGTGCTGCTCAAAGGCCAGAACAACGGCGCCATGCCCTCCTGGAAGCAGCTGAGCGACACCGACCTCGCGGCCGTGGCGAGCTTCACCAAGAACAGCTGGTCGAACAAGACCGGTCAGATCGTGCAGCCGGCCGAAGTGCTCGCGCAGCGCGGCAAGTAAGCCCCCGCCACCGCGACGCCACGACGAAGAGTTTGCAAGGAATATCAAGATGAGCGCAGTCCTCGACCCCCACGGTCACGCCCACGGCGACCATGCCCACGACGATCACCATGGCGCGCCGGTCGGCTGGCGCCGCTGGGTGTTCGCGACCAACCACAAGGACATCGGTACGCTGTACCTGCTGTTCTCCTTCACCATGCTGATGGTGGGCGGCGTGCTCGCGCTCCTGATCCGCGCCGAGCTGTTCCAGCCCGGCCTGCAAGTGGTCAACCCCGAGCTGTTCAACCAGTTCACCACCATGCACGGCCTGATCATGGTGTTCGGCGCGATCATGCCGGCCTTCGTGGGCTTCGCGAACTGGATGGTGCCGCTGCAGATCGGCGCCTCCGACATGGCCTTCGCGCGGATGAACAACTTCAGCTTCTGGCTGCTGATCCCGGCGGCCATCATGCTGGTGGGTTCCTTCTTCATGCCCGGCGGCGCGCCCGCCGCGGGCTGGACGCTCTACGCGCCGCTCACGCTGCAGATGGGCGCCTCGATGGACGCCGGCATCTTCGCGATGCACATCATGGGTGCCAGCTCGATCATGGGCTCGATCAACATCATCGTGACCATCCTCAACATGCGCGCCCCCGGCATGACGCTGATGAAGATGCCGATGTTCTGCTGGACCTGGCTCATCACCGCCTACCTGCTGATCGCCGTGATGCCCGTGCTCGCCGGCGCCATCACCATGACGCTGACCGACCGCCACTTCGGCACCAGCTTCTTCAATCCCGCCGGCGGCGGCGACCCGGTGATGTACCAGCACATCTTCTGGTTCTTCGGCCACCCCGAGGTCTACATCATGATCTTGCCGGCCTTCGGCATCATCAGCCAGGTCGTGCCGGCCTTCTCGCGCAAGCGCCTGTTCGGCTACGCCTCGATGGTTTACGCCACTTCGTCGATCGCGATCCTGTCGTTCATCGTCTGGGCGCACCACATGTTCACGACCGGCATGCCGCTCACCGGCCAGCTGTTCTTCATGTACGCGACCATGCTGATCGCGGTGCCGACGGCAGTGAAGATCTTCAACTGGATCGCGACGATGTGGCAGGGCTCGATGACCTTCGAGACCCCGATGCTGTTCGCCGTGGGCTTCATCTTCGTGTTCACCATGGGCGGCTTCACGGGCCTGATCCTCGCGGTCGCGCCCATCGACACCCAGCTGCAGGACACCTACTACGTGGTGGCGCACTTCCACTACGTGCTGGTGGCCGGCTCGCTCTTCGGCATGTTCTCCGGCTTCTACTATTGGGTGCCCAAGTGGACCGGCGTCATGTACAACGAGTGGCGCGGCAAGGTCCACTTCTGGTGGTCGCTGATCTCCTTCAACATCACCTTCTTCCCGATGCATTTCCTGGGTCTGGCCGGCATGCCGCGTCGCTATGCCGACTACCCGATGCAGTTCGCCGACTTCAATGCGGTGGCCTCCGTGGGTGCCTTCGCGTTCGGCCTGGCACAGGTCTACTTCTTCCTCTTCATCGTGCTGCCCACCATGCAGGGCAAGGGCGAGAAGGCGTCGCAGAAGCCCTGGGAAGCCGCCGAAGGCCTCGAGTGGGAGGTGCCTTCGCCCGCACCTTTCCACACCTTCGAGAACCCGCCGAAGCTGGATCCCACCGCCACCAAGGTGATCGGCTGAGAGGAATCGCGTCATGACGCCTGAACAAAAGAGGAACAACCGACGCATGGGGCTCACGCTGGCCTCCATCGCGGTGCTGTTCTTCATCGGGTTCATCGTTCGCATGGTCTGGATCGGACACTGAAGATGGGCATCGGCCAGCGCATCCGCCGCGAGAACGTCCGCATGGTCGGCAAGCTGGCCGTCGTGGCGGCCGGCATGTTCGCGTTCGGCTATGCGCTGGTGCCGATGTACCGCGCGATCTGCGAGATGACCGGCATCAACATCCTGTCGCTGTCCGAACTCGCGGTGCCGGGCGGCGCCAGCGGCGGCAAGAACGCGCGGCTGCCCGACAACACGCAGGTCGACACCAGCCGCACCATCACGGTCGAGTTCGACGCCAACGTGCGCGGCCTCTGGGATTTCAAGCCGGCGCAAAGCTCGATGCAGGTGCATCCGGGTCAGCTCAACACGGTGATGTACGAGTTCCAGAACGTGCAGAACCGCCGCATGGCCGCTCAGGCCATCCCGAGCTACGCGCCGCAGCAGGCCGCGCCCTACTTCAACAAGCTCGAGTGCTTCTGCTTCAACCAGTACACGCTCGATGCGGGCGAGAAGAAGCAGTGGCCGGTCGCCTTCGTGATCGACCCGAGGATCTCCAAGGACGTCAAGACGATCACGCTGTCGTACACCTTCTTCGAGGTCGGCGGCAAGACGCCGGCCGCCCCTGTGGCGGCCAATGCGGCGGCATCGGTTGCGGAGCCACGCTCATGACCGCGACCGAAACGCCCCGCAAAGGCTCCCTTTGGCGCACCGTCAAGGCAGTGGCCTGGGGCTTCTTCGGCGTGCGCAAGAACAGCGACTACGAGGAAGACATCACCAAGCTCACGCCGCTGCACATCATTGCCGTCGGCTTTGTCGCGGTGGTGGTGTTCGTCGTCGGGCTGATCCTCCTGGTGAAGTTCGTCGTCGCGCCCTGACAAGAAGATGCCTGCCCCACAGATTTGAATTGAGAGAAGAAAGCCAGGACCTGATATGAGTTCAACCGCCCACGGCACCACGCCCTACTACTTCGTGCCCCCGCCATCGGCCTACCCGGTCCTGGCCGCGACCGGCTTGCTCTTCGTCATCTTCGGTGCCGCCCAGTGGATCAACGGCCATCAGTGGGGCGCATGGTCGCTGGCCGCGGGCATGCTGCTGTGGCTCGGCACGCTGTTCGTCTGGTTCCGCCGGTCGATCAGCGAAAGTGAAGGCGGCCAGTACGGTCACAAGGTCGACCTCTCGTTCCGCTGGAGCATGAGCTGGTTCATCTTCTCCGAAGTGATGTTCTTCGGTGCCTTCTTCACTGCGCTGTGGTGGGCCCGCACGCATGCGCTGCCCTCGCTCGGCAGCCTCGACAACGCCCTGCTGTGGCCCGACTTCAAGGCCGTGTGGCCCACCGTGGCCGCCGGTGCAACGGGTTCGCCGGCCGACATCGTCGAGCCGTTCCAGACGGTCGGCCCCTTCTGGCTGCCGACCATCAACACGGCGCTGCTGCTGAGCTCGGGCGTTACGCTCACGATCGCCCACCACGCGCTGCGTGCGAACCACCGCGCCCAGGCCGTGCGCTTCATGTGGCTCACCGTGGTGCTCGGCGCGACCTTCCTCGGCGTGCAGGGTTACGAGTACCACCACCTGTACACCGACCTGAACCTCAAGCTCAGCTCGGGTGCCTACGGTTCCACCTTCTTCATGCTGACCGGCTTCCACGGCCTGCACGTGTTCATCGGCATGCTGATGCTGCTGTTCATCACCCTGCGGCTGCGTAGCGGCCATTTCACGCCGGAGCGCCACTTCGGTTTCGAAGGCGCCGCCTGGTACTGGCATTTCGTCGACGTGGTGTGGCTCGGCTTGTACTTCCTGGTCTACTGGCTTTGAGCATCCCCGACGGCACAACAAAAAAGCGCCGAAAGGCGCTTTTTTCATGGTGCTTGTGGAACGAGCACAACCTACTTGCCGAGCGGCAATCCCCCCGGCTGGATGTAGCCGAGCTTCCAGGCCGCCAGCAGGCAGAGGAACAAAACCACCGAGAGGCCGATCCGAACGGTGAGCGCGCGCACCATGCCGCCGCTCTTGGCGCGCCCCTCGCGGCCGTCCCGCAGCATGAAGAACAGCGCGAATCCGAGGCTCGCCAGGATGCCGACGAAGGCGAGGGCGACAAGGTATTTCATGACCCCCATTATCGGCGGCCCGACCCGTCCCCTGACTTGAACGATGACTTTCGGCCCCCTGCGCACAACTCGCGCAGAGGGCGTTTCTGGCTGCTCACGGTGGCTGCCGTGCTCACCCTCGCCGCGACCGTTTCGCTGGGTCGCTGGCAGCTCTCCCGCGCCGCGCAAAAAGAGGCGCTGCAGGCGGAAATCGATGCGCAGAAGAATCTTCCGCCGATCGATCAGCAGGCCTTCCTCGCGCTCGACAAGGCCACGTCGGCCTTGCACCGGCCGGTGCACCTGCGCGGGCTCTGGCTGGCGCCGCACACGGTCTACCTGGACAACCGCCAGATGCATGGCGTGCCCGGCTTCTACGTGCTCACGCCCTTTGCCGTCGAGGGCAGCGAGCAGACCGTGCTGGTGCAGCGCGGCTGGGTGCAGCGCAATTTCAATGACCGGGCGCAACTCGCGCCGGTCGACACGCCAGCCGGCCTGGTCGAGGTGACCGGCAGGATCGAGCCACCCCCCTCGCACCTGCTTGAACTGGGCAAGGCCGCACCGGGGGCGCCGGCGCAGCCCGGCGCGGGGTCTTCGCCCATCCGGCAGAATCTCGATCTCGAAGCGTTCCGCGCCGAAACCGGTTTGCCCCTGCGGACCGATGTCTCGCTGCAGCAGGCCGGGCCGGCTTCCGAGGGCTTGCAGCGCGACTGGCCGGCTCCCGCGCTGGGTGTCGAAAAGCACTACGGCTATGCGTTCCAGTGGTTCGGGCTCGCGACCCTCGTGGTATTCCTCTATGTCTGGTTTCAATTCATCGCCCCCTACCGCCGCGCGCGCCGTCTCCGCCGCAGCTGACGAGCCGCTCGGCCTGACCGTGCACTCGATGCCGTCGCCGCGCCAGGCCCTGGACGGCGCGGAAGGGCGTCGGACCGTGATCGGCCGCTGGAAGATGATCCTGGTCATGCTGTGCTGCGCGGCGCCGGTGATCGCTTCGTACTTCACCTACTACGTGATCCGGCCCGAGGGCCGGCGCGTCTACGGCGAACTCGTCGATCCGCAGCGCAGCCTGCCCGACCTGGTCGCGACCACGCGCGATGGTGCGCCCGTGCGCCTGTCGACGCTCAAGGGGCAGTGGCTGCTGGTCGCGGTGGCCGATGCGGGCTGCGATGCGCTGTGCGAGCGGCAGCTCTATCTGCAGCGCCAGTTGCGGGAAAGCCTGGGCCGCGAAAAGGATCGGCTCGACCGCGTCTGGCTCGTGAGCGACGCCGCGCCCGTCCCCGAGCGCCTGAACAACGGCTTGCATGGCGCGACGGTGCTGCGCGTGCCGGCGGCTCAATTGGCGCAGTGGCTGGCGCCAGCCTCCGGCCACGCGCTGGCGGAGCACCTGTATGTGGTCGATCCCATCGGCAATTGGATGATGCGTTTTCCCGCCCGCATGGATGCGGCCGGCGCCAGCCGGGCCAAGCGCGATCTCGATCGGCTCCTGCGCGCCTCCGCGTCGTGGGACGAGCCGGGCCGCTAGCCGATCATCATGGAAACGAGCTCGCTCTACGACCTCACGCCGATCGCCTGGCTCATGGGCGTCGGGGTGCTGCTCGCCCTCGGTCCGCTCGCCTGGGTCTGGCGGCGCAACACCGGTGCCGGCCCGGCCCGGCGGCTCTACGCCTTGACCGTGCTCACGCTCTTCCTGACCTTCGATCTCACGCTGTTCGGTGCCTTCACGCGGCTCACCGATTCGGGCCTGGGCTGCCCCGACTGGCCCGGTTGCTACGGCAATGCCAGCCCATTCGGCGCCAGCCACGACATCGCGATGGCCGAGGCCGCGCAGCCGACCGGCCCGGTGACACACAGCAAGGCATGGGTGGAAATGGTCCATCGCTACCTGGCCACCGGCGTCGGCGTGCTGATCCTCGCGCTGGCCGTCGCCACCTGGCGCGCGCGCTGGCGCCAGCGGCACGACGCGCAGCATGCGCGCGAACGGCCGCTCAGTGCCTGGTGGCCGGCCGCGACCCTGGTCTGGGTTTGTCTGCAGGGCGCCTTCGGTGCATTGACCGTGACCTGGAAGCTCTATCCCGCCATCGTCACGCTCCACCTGCTGGGCGCCGTCGTGCTGCTGGCGCTGCTGTGCATCCAAGCCGTGCGCTACCGGCAGGCGGCGGCGGAACGGCTGCCCACGGCCGTGCCGCCGATGCTGCGCAAGCTGTTGATCGCCGTGACCGCGTTGCTCGTGCTGCAGATCGCGCTCGGCGGCTGGGTCAGCACCAACTACGCGGTGCTCGCTTGCACCCAGTTCCCGATCTGCCAGAACAGCTGGTGGCCGCCCATGAACTTCACGCAGGGCTTCCAGATCTGGCGCTCGCTTGGCGAGTCGGCCAACGGCACGCCGATCGACTTCGCAGCGCTGACTGCCATTCACTACGTTCATCGGCTGATGGCCTACCTGGTGTTCGTCGCGCTCGGCGTGCTTGTCTGGCAGCTGCGTCGCATCGCGCCGCTGCGCGCGCAGGCGAAATGGCTGGCCGGCCTGGCGCTGTTGCAGCTCGCGACCGGCCTCGGCAACGTGCTGCTCGGATGGCCGCTGGTGGCGGCCGTTCTTCATACCGGTGGCGCCGCTGCGCTCGCGGTGGTGCTGACCTGGGCGCTGTGCGAATGCCGGGCCGAGCGCGCAGCCGTGCCGGCTGGCACTCGCGCCCCCCGCGGCAAGATGGAGGTCGCATGACCACGCCTGCATCGATCCACAGCCCGAGCACCGCCAGCGTCCTGCGCCAGTTCTATGCGCTGACCAAGCCGCGCGTCGTGCAGCTGATCGTGTTCTGCGCACTCATCGGCATGGTGCTCGCAGTGCCCGGCGTGCCCGGCCTGGCCGATTTGCAGCGCGGCGCGCTGGCCTGCATCGGCATCTGGCTGGTGGCCGGCGCGGCGGCGGCCTTCAACTGCCTGGTCGAGAAGGGCATCGATGCGAAGATGAAGCGCACGGCCTGGCGGCCCACCGCACGCGGCCAGCTGAGCGACCGGCAGGCGCTGGTGTTCTCGGCCGCGCTGTGCGCTGCCGGCTCGGCCGTGCTGTGGTTTGCGGTGAACCCGCTCACGATGTGGCTGACCTTCGCGACCTTCGTCGGCTATGCCGTGGTCTACACCGTGATCCTCAAGCCGCTGACGCCGCAGAACATCGTGATCGGCGGCGCTTCCGGCGCGATGCCGCCGGTGCTGGGTTGGGCTGCGATGACGGGCGAGGTCGGGCCCGAGGCGCTGATCCTCTTCCTCATCATCTTCCTGTGGACGCCGCCGCATTTCTGGGCGCTCGCGCTGTACCGCGTCGAGGACTATCGCAAGGCCGGCCTGCCGATGCTGCCGGTGACGCACGGCAACGAGTTCACGCGGCTGCAGGTGCTGCTCTATACCTTCATCCTCTTCGCCGCCTGCCTGATGCCCTTCATCTACGGCATGAGCGGATGGCTGTACCTGGCGGTCGCCATCGGGGTGAGCATCGGCTTTACCGGCTACGCCTTCGCGCTGTGGCGCAACTACTCCGACGCGCTGGCGCGCAAGACCTTCCGTTTTTCACTGATCCATCTGAGCGTGCTGTTCGCAGCGCTGCTGATCGACCACTACCTGCGATGAACGAACTCATGAACAAGCGGCATGCACTTCGGTTGATGGCCTGGACCGGCCTCGCGGCGGCGGCGGGGTTGAACCTCGCGGCATGCTCGGAGAAAAAGCCCAGCTTCAATGCCGTGGACATCACGGGCGCCGACTACGCCAAGGGCTTCTCGCTGACCGATGCCGACGGCAAGCTGCGCACCCTGGCCGACTTCAAGGGCAAGGTCGTGGTGCTGTTCTTCGGCTATGCGCAATGCCCCGACGTCTGTCCGACGACCATGAGCGAGATGGCACAGGTCAAGCAGCAGCTGGGCGCCGACAGCGACAAGCTGCAGGTGCTGTTCGTCACGGTCGATCCGGAGCGCGACACGCCCGCGGTGATGAAGGCCTACATGGGCGCCTTCGATCCGGCCTTCGTCGCGCTGATTCCCACGCCCGAGCAGCTGCCGGCATTGGCGAAGGACTTCAAGGCCTACTACAAGAAGGTCGAAGGCAAGACGCCGACCAGCTACTCCATGGACCACTCGGCGGCCAGCTTCGTCTACGACACCGAGGGCCGGCTGCGACTCTATGCGCGCTACGGCGCGGGCGTGCCGGCGATGGTGTCGGACGTGAAGGCGCTGCTCAAGTCCTGACCGGACGCTGTCGAAGCAATGAAAAAGCCCGGCGACGGCCGGGCTTGATCGGGATCGAAGAGCACCTCAGGCGAAGTCTGCCAGCGCCTTCTTCATCTTCTTCATGGCCGCCACCTCGATCTGGCGAATGCGCTCGGCGCTCACGCCGTACACCGCGGCCAGGTCGTGCAGCGTCATGCCGCCCGAGCCGTCGTCGTTGACCTTGAGCCAGCGCTCTTCCACGATGCGGCGGCTGCGCTCGTCCAGCGCTTGCAGCGCGGTCGAGATGCCGTCGGTCGACAGGCGGTCGCGTTGCCGCGATTCGAGCTGGGCGGTGGGCTCCTGCGTGGCGTCGGCCAGGTAGGCGATGGGGCCGAAACCGTCGTCACCGTCGTCCGAGGGGCTCGGATCGAGCAGCACGTCGCCGCCGGACAGGCGCGTTTCCATCTCCAGCACTTCTTCGGGCTTCACGTTCAGGCGGGTCGCCATTTGCGAGACTTCGTCCGCGCTCAAGGTGTCGCGGTGCGTGTCGCCGTCGCCAGCGGCCGAATCGGCCTTGAAGCTCTGCTTCATCGAGCGCAGGTTGAAGAACAGCTTGCGCTGAGCCTTGGTCGTCGCGACCTTGACCATGCGCCAGTTCTTCAGGATGTACTCGTGAATCTCGGCCTTGATCCAGTGCATTGCGTAGCTGACCAGCCGCACGCCCTGATCGGGGTCGAAACGCTTCACGGCCTTCATCAGGCCGACGTTGCCTTCCTGGATCAGGTCGCCGTGGGGCAGCCCATAGCCCAGGTACTGGCGGGAGATCGAAACCACGAGGCGCAGGTGCGAGAGGATCAACGCGCCCGCAGCTTCGAGATCGTTGTGGTCGCGCAAACGGCGCGCGAAACCCTGCTCTTCCTCGAGCGTGAGCAAGGGCAAGCGGTTGGCTGCCGAAATGTAAGCGTCCAGGTTACCCAGCGGAGGCACCATCGACCACGGATTGGCGACGGCAAGCTGGTTGGCAGACGCTCCGGACAGTGTTGTCATTGGGGGGAACTCCTTCGTTGGCGGGCATATTAGCACTCGGTTTGAGGGAGTGCTAAGCTTAGGGTTCCCACCCATTTCCAATGGGGTTGATAGGCACAGCCTATTCCAACGCCGTCCTCATTTGGATGGGACGGTGTCTGATCCGGGTGACCGGGAAAGGTTTCCCGTCTACCAGCGCAGGCCGAGCCGCAAGAAGAGGCGCGACAGCACGAACAAGGGGCCGACCCAGAGGTACTGGATGTCCTCGAAGAAGGACGGCTTCTTGCCTTCGATCTTGTGGCCGATGAACTGGAAGATCCACGCCACGACGAAGATGACGGCGGAAACCGGCAACACAAGGTCTCCCATCGCATGCACCACGGCCAGCAGCAGCACCGTGCCGATCAGCATCGTGGCCAGGAAGGCCGGCGAGCGCAGCGTCGCGTAGTAGACCAGGCTGGCCGCGACGAAGGCGTAGGCCACCCAGGGGTGCAGCGCGAACAGCAGGCCGACGATGCTGAACATGATCGCGGGAATGGCGACCATGTGGATCGCCTCGTTGGTCGGGTTCTGGTGGCTTTCGCCGTAGTGGGCAAGCAGGCGGTCGACCTTGCGGTCGGTGCCGGCCAAGGGCGTGTCGGCGATGTGCATGGCAGTCTCCTGGCGGGCTCTGCGGCCCCGAAAGATAATGCCAGAAGCAGGGCCGCGGACGCTAGCCCATCAGGGCCTGGGCAAATTCGCGCGCCTTGAAGGTCTCCAGGTCCTCCAGCTTCTCGCCGACGCCGATGAAATAGACCGGAATCGGCCGCTCCCGGGCGATGGCGCACAGCACGCCGCCCTTGGCCGTGCCGTCCAGCTTGGTGATGACGAGGCCCGTCAGGCCCAGCGTCTCGTCGAAAGCCTTGACCTGGGCCAGCGCGTTCTGCCCGGTGTTGCCGTCGATCACCAGCAGCACCTCGTGCGGCGCGCTCGCGTCGGCCCGGTTGACGACGCGCTTGATCTTCTTCAGCTCGTCCATCAGGTGCAGCTGCGTCGGCAGCCGGCCGGCGGTGTCGACCAGCACCACATCCTTGCCGCGCGCCTTGCCGGCATTGACCGCATCGAAGCTCACGGCCGCCGGGTCGCCGCCTTCCTGGCTCACGATCTCGACCGTGTTGCGGTCGGCCCAGACCAGCAGCTGCTCGCGCGCCGCCGCCCGAAAGGTGTCGGCCGCGGCCAGCAGCACGGAAGCGCCCTCGTTGGCCAGGTGCTTGGTGAGCTTGCCGATCGAGGTGGTCTTGCCGGCGCCGTTGACGCCGGCCACCATGATCACGGTCGGCGTGTGCTCGCCGATCACCAGCGATTTTTCCAGCGGGCGCAGCAGGTCCGCGATGGCGTCGGCCAGGAGCAGCTTGACCTGCGAGGCCTCGGTCGCCATGCTGCTCTTGACGCGGCGGCGCAGATCCTCGAGCAGGTGCTCGGTGGCCTTGACGCCGGTGTCGGCCATCAGCAGCGCGGCTTCGAGCTCCTCGTAGAGCGCGTCGTCGATCTGCGCATTGACGAAGGCCGCGGTGATGCTGTTGCCGGTCTTGCGCAGGCCGGTCTTGAGCTTGCCGAGCCAGCCGCTGCGCTGCTCGGCCTCGGCTGGGGGCGTTTCGATGGGCGGTGGTGCGGGCGCGGCAGCAGGGGCTGGCGGCGGCTCGTCGGCAGACGGCTTGCCGCCAAACCAGCTCGAGGGCGAAAAGACCGACTTGGCGGGGGGCGGCGGCTCGGCAGGCGGTGGGGCCGGCGAAGCCGCAGGTGCCAGGGCAGGGCTCTCGGCCGGCGTTTTTTTCTTGAAGAAACTGAACATTGGGGGGTTTTTACAATCCGAGCCATTCTATGAAACACCCCTCGCCACGCCGCGCTGCGTCTGGTGCGGTGCTGGCCTCGGTGCTGTTCGCGCTGCCGATCCTGCCTGCACTTGCGCAGCAAACCCTGCCGGCCGCCTCCGTCCCTGCCCAAGCCCGACAGTTCACCCTCGCCAACGGCATGACCCTGATCGTCAAGCCCGACCGGCGCGCGCCGACCGCGGTGCAGATGCTCTGGGTGCGTGTCGGCTCGATCGACGAGGTCGACGGCACCTCGGGCGTGGCGCACGTGCTCGAACACATGATGTTCAAGGGCACCAAAGAACTGAAGGCCGGCGAGTTCTCGCGCCGCGTCGCCGCGCTCGGCGGGCGCGAGAACGCCTTCACCACGCGCGACTACACCGGCTACTACCAGCAGATCCCGGCCGACAGGCTGGAGCAGGTGATGAAGCTGGAGTCCGACCGCTTCGCGAACAGCCAGTGGCCGGACGACGAGTTCAAGCGCGAGATCGAGGTCGTCAAGGAAGAGCGCCGCTTGCGCACCGACGACCAGCCGCGCGCCCTGCTCGGCGAGCAGCAGAACGCCGCCGTCTTCATCGCCTCGCCCTACCACCGGCCCATCGTCGGCTGGATGAGCGATCTCGATGCAATGACGCCGGCCGATGCGCGCGCCTTCTTCCAGCGCTGGTACGTGCCGGCCAACGCGGCCGTGGTGGTGGCGGGCGATGTCGACGTCGAGAAAGTGCGCGCCATGGCCGAGAAGTACTACGGCCGCATTCCGAGCCGCGCGGTGCCCGAGCGCAAGCCCCGCATCGAACCCGCGCAACGCGGTATCCGCCGCATCGAGTTCAAGGCGCCGGCCGAGCAGGCCTACGTCTCGCTCGCCTTCCGCGTGCCGCAGATACCGGCCACCGACCAGTTCGACGGTGCGAGCGATTCCTATGCGCTGGTGGTGCTGTCCGCGGTGCTCGACGGCTACCCCGGTGCGCGGCTCGACCGCGCGCTGACGCAAGGTCCGGACCGCGTGGCCGATTCGGCCGGCGCGTACGCGGGCTTCGTCGGCCGCGGCCCGCAACTTTTCGTGCTCGACGGCGTGCCGGCCGCGGGCAAGAGCGCGGAAGCGGTCGAGGCCGCGCTGCGCGCGCAGGTGGCGCTGATCGCGCGCGAGGGCATCGGCGCGGCCGAGCTGGCGCGCGTCAAGACCCAGTGGGTAGCGAGCGAAACCTACAAGCTCGATTCGGTGATGTCGCAGGCGCGCGAACTCGGCAGCAACTGGATTCAGGGCCTGCCGCTCGACGCCAGCGCACGCATCATCGCGCGGCTGCAGGCCGTCACTGCCGAGCAGGTGCAGGCGGTGGCTGCCAAGTACTTCGGCGACGAACAGCTGACCGCCGCCGCATTGCGGCCGCTGCCGCCCGAGACGAATCGCCGCCCGCGCGGCTTTGCAGCGCCGGCCGGCGAGCTGCGCTGAAAGGGTTCCGCTTCATGCTGTCTCTCAAGAACAAGACTCTGCTGAGCGCCGTGCTGGCGGGCGCATCGGTCCTCTTCGGCGCCTCCGCCCAGGCCGCCATCCCGATCGAGCATTGGGCGCTGCCCAACGGCGCGAAGATTTATCTCGCCGCCACCAACGCCTTGCCGATCGTCGATGTGCAGATCGATTTCGACGCCGGCAGCCGGCGCGATCCGCCCGCGCAGGCCGGCCTGGCGGGCGTGACGGCCGGCATGGTCGAGAAGGGCATTCGCGCGAGCGGGCGTCCCGCTGCCGGGCCGCCCCAAAGCGGGACAGCCCCCTCGGGGGGCAGCGAGGACACGTCAGTGCCGAGCTTGGGGGCCTATGACGCGGCGATGGACGAGAACGCGCTCGGCGAAGCCTGGGCCGATCTGGGCGCGAACTTCGATGCCAGCGCAGGCTCCGACCGCATGAGCTTCTCGCTGCGCACGCTGTCCCAGCCAGCATTGCTCGACAAGGCGGTGCGATTGGCCTCGCGCGAAATCGGCGAACCGGCCTTTCCCGAAGACGTGTGGAAGCGCGAGCGCGAACGGCTCAATGCGTCGATCCGCGAAGCCAACACCAAACCCGCGACCATCGCCGGCCGCGCCTTCTCGCAGGCGGTCTACGGCACGCATCCCTATGGCCAGGACACGACCGAGGCCACGTTGGCGCAGATCGACGTCGCCACGATGCGCCAGCGCTACGAGCAGCTCATCCTGCCTTGCCGCGCCAAGCTCAGCATCGTGGGCGCGGTCACGCGCGCGCAGGCGGAGGCTATCGCAACCACGCTGTTGTCGCGCCTGCCCATGGCGACCGAGCCCGGCGGCTGCACCGCGTTGCCGCCCGTGCCGCAGGTTGCCGCGCTCGCTGCGGCGAAGGACGAACGCCTGCCTTTCGATTCGGCGCAGGCGCACGTGTGGATCGGCCAGCCCGGCTACCCGCGCAGCGACCCGGACCATTTCGCGCTCACGCTCGGCAACTACGTCCTCGGCGGCGGCGGCTTCGTTTCGCGCCTGACCGAGGAGGTGCGCGAGAAGCGCGGCCTGGCCTACAGCGTCTACAGCAGCTTCTCGCCGGGGCTGCACGCGGGCGCCTTCCGCATCGGCTTCCAGACCCGCCCCGACCAGGCCGCGGAAGCGGTGAAGGTCGCGCGCGAGGTGCTCGCGAAGTTCGTTGCCGAGGGACCGACCGCGGTCGAACTCAAGGCTGCCAAGGACAACCTGATCGGCGGTTTCCCGCTGCTGCTCGACAGCAACCGCAAGCTGCTCGGCAACGTGTCCAACATCGCGTGGAACGATCTGCCGCTCGACTATCTCGACACCTGGACCGCGCGCATGAACGCGGTCACCGCGGCCGACATCAAGGCCGCATTCGCGCGCAAGCTGCAGCCCGAGCGGATGGTGACGGTGGTGGTAGGCGGCAAGCCTTGAGGGGCAAGAGCTCATGCGTGGCTGACGTTAAGCTGTGCGCGTGAAAGCCATAGCCCGAACCACACCCCCTGCATCGCCCAAGCTCGCGAAGGCGCCCCGCGCCATCCGCATCATCGGCGGCCAATGGCGGCGCACGCGCCTTGCCGTGGCCGACAAGCCCGGCCTTCGCCCAACGCCCGATCGCGTGCGCGAGACGCTGTTCAACTGGCTTGCGAGCCTGGCGGGCGCCGGCGGCGGCGAGCTGCCGGGCTGGCATTGCATCGACGCCTTCGCCGGCACCGGCGCACTGGGCCTCGAAGCCGCATCGCGCGGCGCCGCTTCGGTGCTGCTGTGCGAGCAGGACGCGACGCTGGTGGCGCAATTGCAGACATTGAAGACCAAGCTGGCGGCCGAAGCGGTGCGCATCGAGCGCGGCAACGGTGTCACCGCGCTGGAACGCGCGCCGGCCGGCAGCGCACATGCGGTCTTCCTCGATCCGCCCTTCGAGAACGCGGCGCTGTACGAGCCCGCGCTGCGCGCCGCCGCGCGTGCCCTGCAGCCAGGGGGCGTGATCTATCTCGAAGCCGCTCGTCGCTGGAGCGACGAGGAACTGGCCGCGCTGGGGCTCGCGGCCTATCGCTATCTCAAGGCCGGCGCGGTGCATGCGCATCTCCTGATACTTGCGACTGACAGCACTGCATAATCCGCCGGATCAGGCCGCATCAACTGCATGAGGAGGAAGCCACCATGTCCAGCAACGTGATCGCGGTATACCCCGGCACCTTCGACCCCATGACGCTCGGTCATGAAGACGTGGTGCGCCGAGCGACCCAGCTGTTTTCCAAGGTCATCGTCGCGGTGGCGGCCGGCCATCACAAGAAGGCCTTGTTCACGCTGCAGGAACGCATGGACATGGCGCGCACGGCGGTTCAGCCGTACAGCGACCAGGTCACCGTGGAAAGCTTTTCGGGACTCCTGCGCGATTTCGTCGTCGCGCGGGGCGGCAAGGCCATGGTGCGCGGCCTGCGCGCGGTGACCGACTTCGACTATGAGTTCCAGCTCGCCGGCATGAACCGTTCGCTGATGCCGGATGTGGAAACAGTGTTCCTGACGCCCAGCGACAAGTACCAGTTCATTTCGAGCACCTTCGTGCGCGAGATCGCGATGCTTGGCGGCGAGGTCGACAAGTTCGTTTCGCCCAACGTCCAGGACAGCCTGATGGCCAAGGTGCGGAGCCTCGGCCGCGAATGACGCCGCCCCGTCTCCATGCGCTGGGTGACGCCGCACTGCTGTGCGAACTCCCCGCACCGGCGACGCTGGCACAGCAGCAACTGATCTGGGCATTGGCGACCGAAGCGCTGCAGTGGCGCGGCGTCCACGAAGTCCTGCCCGGCATGAACAACCTGAGCCTGCTGTTCGACCCGGAGCAGATCGATGCTGCCGAGCTCGAGATGCAGGTGCTTTCCGCGTGGCCGCAACTGGCCGCGACCTCGATCCAGGGGCGCGAGATCGAGATTCCGGTCGCCTATGGCGGCGAGGCCGGCCCTGACCTCGCCGACGTGGCTGCGCACACCGGTCTGACGCCGGCCGAGGTCGTGCGGCGCCACAGTGCCGGCGAATACATCGTCTACCTGCTCGGCTTCCTGCCGGGCTTCGCGTTCCTGGGCGGGCTGCCGCCCGAACTGGCGACGCCGCGGCGTGCCGAACCCCGCGTCGCGGTGCCGGCCCGCTCGGTCGGCATCGGCGGCGAGCAGACCGGCATCTATCCGCTGGTGTCGCCGGGCGGCTGGCAACTGATCGGGCGGACCTCGCTCGAGCTCTTCGACCCGCGCGCGGAGGAGCCGACCCTGCTGCGCCCTGGCGACCGCGTGCGCTTCCTCGTGGAAAGCCTCGACGCGTGATGTCGAGCGCCTTCCTGACGATCCTGCGCCCCGGCATGCTGGCCTCGGTGCAGGACCTGGGCCGCTACGGCCATCGCCAGCAGGGCATCTGTCCGGGCGGCGCGCTCGATGCGCTGGCCCTCACGCTGGCCAACCGGCTGGTCGGCAATGCCGACGGCGCGGCCGGCCTGGAGCTCACGATGGGCGGCTGCGAAATCCGGTTCGAATCGCCCACCCGCATCGCCCTGGCCGGCGATGACTTCGGCGCCCGGCTCGACGGTGCGCCGCTGTGGCCCTGCTGGAGCGTTCCGGTGGCGGCGGGCCAGGTGCTCAAGCTGGGTGGTGCCAACCAGTGGAGTTCCAAGGAAGGGCTGCGCAGCTGGCTGGCGGTGGCGGGCGGCATCGATGTGCAGCCGGTCCTCGGCTCGCGCAGCACCGACTTGAAGGCCGGCTTCGGCGGCCATCTGGGCCGGGCGCTGAAGAAGAACGACCGGTTGCCCCTGGGCGTGCCGGCCCTGGATGCGCCACAGATGGCGCGCCGCGCCTTCGGTTTGCGCGCGCCCGAGTGGGAGCACGACGACGACGGCGCGCTGGTGCTGCGCGTCATGCCCGGCCCCGAGTTCGAGCAGTTCACCGTGGCCTCGCGCGAACTGCTGTGGCGTGAGCCCTGGCGCACCACGTCGCAGAGCAACCGCATGGGCAACCGGCTCGAAGGCCCCGAGCTCAAGCGTAAGCGCAGCGCCGACATGCTGTCCTCGGCGGTGATCCCCGGCACGATCCAGGTGCCGCCCTCGGGGCAGCCGATCATCCTGATGGGCGATGCGCAGACCACCGGTGGCTATCCGCGCATCGGCGTCGTCATCCGGGCCGACCTCTGGAAGCTCGCGCGGGCGCCGCTCAACGGCCGGCTGCGGCTCGCGCCGGTCGATGCTGCAGCGGCGCTGGAAGCCTGGGCCGATCAGCAGCGCTACCTGGCGCAGGTGGCGCAAGCCCTGGCGTCTGCAGGCTGGCGCACGACAGCGCAAAATTCCCCCAAGGAAGCCTATGAACCCCCAGGCTCATCACTTCGTGTATTCGCTGCCCCCTGAGGCGGCTCTGCGGGAGGCATGACCATGCAGATTGACCTCAACGCCGACCTCGGCGAAGGCTGCGACAACGACGAAGCGCTGCTTCGCCTCGTGAGCTCGGCCAACATCGCCTGCGGCTGGCATGCGGGCGATGCCAAGACCATGCGCCAGTGCGTGCGCTGGGCCATCGCCAACGGCGTGGCCATCGGCGCGCACCCCAGCTTCCCCGACCGCGAGAACTTCGGCCGCAGCGAAATGCAGCTGCCGCCCGAAGAAATCGTTGCCGGCGTGCTCTACCAGGTCGGCGCGCTGGCGGCGATCGTCAAGGCCGAAGGCGGCACGCTGGCGCACGTCAAGCCGCATGGTGCGCTCTACAACCAGGCGGTGAAGGACCCGGTGCTGGCCGAGGCGATCTGCGAAGCGGTGCGGCGCTTCGACCCCGGCCTGCGCTTCTTCGGACTCGCGGGCAGCGGCATGATCAGCGCCGCCGAGCGCGCCGGCCTGAAGCCGGTGGAGGAAGTGTTCGCCGACCGCGGCTACATGCCCGACGGCAGCCTGGTGCCGCGCAGCCGGCCCGGCGCCCTGATCGAGGACGAAGAGCAATCGCTGGCGCAGACGCTCTCCCTGGTGCGCGATCACAAGGTGACCGCCATCGACGGCACGGTGGTCGACGTCAATGCGCAGACGGTTTGCCTGCATGGCGACGGCGCGCATGCGCTGGAGTTTGCGAAGCGCATCCGCGAGCGCCTCGCGACCGAGGGCATTGCGGTCGCTGCCACGGTCTGATTTCGTCGCGCGCCGTGAACGTGCTGCTGACCGGCTTCGAGCCATTCGACAAGGAAGCTCTCAATCCTTCGTGGGAGGCGGTGCGCGCGCTCGACGGTTGGTGCTGCGAAAGCGCCGTGGTGCATGCGCGCCGCATCTCCTGCGTGTTCGGCGCGGCGCTCACCGAGCTCGATGCCGCCATCGACGAACTGCGGCCGCAACTGGTGCTCGCCATCGGCCAGGCCGGTGGCCGCAGCGAGATCACGCCCGAGCGCGTCGCGATCAACATCGACGATGGCCGCATCTGCGACAACGCGGGCTGTCAGCCGATCGACGAGCCCGTGGTGGCGGGTGCGCCGGTCGCCTATTTCTCGAGCCTGCCGATCAAGGCCATGGTGCGCGATCTGCGCGCTGTAGGCATCCCGGCCGCGGTCTCGAACACGGCCGGTACCTTCGTCTGCAACCACCTGTTCTTCGGCCTCATGCATCGCATCGCGACGCGGCCGGTGCCGGGCATGCGCGGTGGCTTCATCCACACCCCCTATCTGCCGGAGCAGGCGGCGCGTTTTCCGGGCGCACCGAGCATGGCGCTCGACACCGTGATCGCGGCGCTGCGCATCGCGGTTGCCACATCGCTCGCGGTGCGCGAGGATGTGCGCGAAACGGGCGGGCAGTTGAACTAGGCTCTTGCCAACAGCAGGCGCTCGAGCCACGGAATCAGCGCGGCATTGACGAAGGCGGGCTTTTCCATGGTCAGCATGTGCCCGCATTCCTCCACCCACACGAGTTCGGCCCGCGGCACGGTCTGCGCGATTTCCTGCGAGCATTCGGGCGGCGTCAAGCGATCGCCGTCGCCGCAGACCACGAGCACGGGGCAGCGCAAGGAGGGCAGATGCGGGCGCGCATCGGGGCGCTGCATCAGCGCGCGGTTCTGGCGAATCAACTGCTGCGCGCCGGCATCGAGCACGAGCTCGACATAGCGCTGCACCAGCGCCTTGTCGCCGGCCTGCGTCGGGTGAAAGGCGAAGCCCGCGTTGAATTCGATCACGTCGCGCGCCTCACCACGCTCGAAGAGCTCGATCGCCGATTCGCGCAGCTTGTACATGTCCGGCGTTTCCGGCCGCGCATTGGTGCCGAGCAGCGCGAGCCCCGCGATGCGCTCGGGCGCCTGGCGCGCGGCCTCCAGCGCGATCATGCCGCCCATCGAGGCACCACAGAGGATCAGCGGGCCGGCATGCTCGCGCAGCACGGCTTCGGCCATGGTTTCGATGCGCTCGTGGCGCATGTGGGCGTCGCTCACATGCACGTCGAGCGTGGCGGGCAGGGCAGGCAGCTGCGCCTCCCAGAGGCGCTCGTCGCAGGCGAGGCCGGGCAACAGGACAAGACGGGACATCGGTGGATTCTCCGCGAAGAAGCGGCTGCCTACATGCTGACATCTGCTGCGAGGAGAATAGAGGCCAGACCATGTCCACCGAAATCATCCTGATCCGCCACGGCGAAACCGACTGGAATCGCGAACTCCGCTTTCAAGGCCACGTCGACGTCCCCCTCAACGACCTTGGCCATGAGCAGGCACGGCGGCTCGGACTGCGGCTCGCAGGCGAGCCGGTGCAGCACCTGATCAGCAGCGACCTGATGCGCGCGCAGCAGACGGCGGCGCCGGCCGCGCGCCAGCTCGAACTCGAGATCCTCACCTCGGCCGCGTTGCGCGAGCAGCACTTCGGCATCGTCGAAGGCATGCGCGCCGACGAGATCCAGAGCCTGCATCCGCGCGCCTGGGAAGACTGGCTCCAGTTCCGCGAAGACCATGCCATGCCCGAAGGCGAGTCGGCGCGCCAGTTCCACGCGCGCATCATCGAGGCGCTGAGCCGCATCGCCGGCGCCCATGCGGGACAGAAGGTGCTGGTGGTGACGCACGGCGGCGTGCTCGACATGGTCTGGCGCACCGCGCGCGGGCTGGGCTTGAACGGGCCGCGCCAGAGCGAGATTCCCAATGCGGGCTTCAACCGCATCCGCATGGCCGACGCCGCGGCGCCGGAACAGATCGAGATCGTCGACTGGGCCGACACGCGACACCTGGCCGATCTGCCGCCGCAGCCCACCTACGACCAGAGCCGCCATCTCAAGAAGTCATGAGCGCCCGTTGTCGCCGCACCCATTGCGCTGGAGCACCGGCAGCAACTGCGGCCCGAACGACTTCAGCAACTGGACCGGCAGCGCGCTCGTGAAGCGGTAGCGCGCGGCGTGGGGCTCGCGCACGTACGCCAAGATCGTGCCGTAGTAGCGATCGCCGATCATGAAGACGAAGGTGGCCGAGCGGCCGATCTTGCGCTCGGCGATCACCTGGCCGCCGCGCCCCCTGAGTTCGTAGCGATGGTCGCCGGTGCCGGTCTTGCCGCCGATCTCGATCGCGCGGCCGTCTGCGCCCACGAGCGCACCCTTCAGGCGCCGTGCCGTGCCTTCGCGCACCACCGAGAACAGCGCCCGCCGCGCCGTCGCGGCCACCTCGGGCGGCAGCACCTGCAGGGCGGCCGGGCCACGCTGTTCGAGCCGGCTCTCGTAGGGCGTGTCGCGTGCGAAGTGCAGTGCGCCAACGCGCTGCACCGGCCGCCGCGCGCCGTCGTTGACCAGGATGCCCATCAGTTCCGCCAGCGCCGCGGGCCGGTCGCCCGATGCGCCGATCGCGCTCGCGTACGAGGGCGTCAACGACGCGAAGGGGTAGCCCAGGCGCTGCCATGAGCGATGGACCTGCGCGAAGGCGTCGCGCTCGAGCAGCTCGCGGATGCGCCGGTCCTGCGCGCTCTTGTGGCGCGTCTTGAAGAGCCAGGCATAGACCTCCTGGCGCTCGCGCGCGCTGGCGTCCAACGCCTGGGCCAGCGTCGCGTCCGGCTGCTGCCGCAGGAAGCCGACCAGCCAGAGCTCGAGCGGATGCACGCGGGCCACGTAGCCGCGGTCGGCGAGCGACAAACCGGCATAGGTGTTGCGCAGCGCACGCAGCGCGCGCGGCGAGCCGGCACCGCGGCCGAGCTTGCGCGCGAGCAGTTCGTCGAGCTGCGCATCGCCGGCTTCGGGTTCGATCGTGAACAGCACGCTCGCGAGGCGCGGCGCCGATGGCCGCACGCCGCGCAGCAGCAGCGCTTCGGCCTCGGCCGCCGACTTGCCCTTGTACTTGCGATGGAAGCGCGCGAGGTAGGCCGAGCCCTCGTTGTCGGCGAAGCGCGCAAGCATCTCGCGGCGGCGCGGGTCGGCCGGATCCTGCAGCAGGCGCTGGCCGTCGGTGGCTTCGCCGAACATCCGGTGGTAGACGATGTCGCGCATTAACCGGATGAATACCAGGTTGACCGAATGATTGAAGGCTTCCTGCACGGTCATCGAAGCGGCGGCGTGCGTGCGATCGAAGTTCTCGAAGTGATGCAGGCCGCCGCCGGTGAAGAAGGCCTCGCCTTCGCTCGCCGAGTAGCGGCGCTGCATTGCAGCCTCCAGCATCGGTGCAAGGCTGCGGTCCTTGGCGTGCAGAAGGTACTGCCGTGCCCACGTGCCGAGCGGATCGCGATCGCTGGGCTTCAGCGCGGAGAGCGCGGGCGCGTCGAGCCCGACCCAGCGTTCGTGCAGCTCGGCGACCAGTTCGAGGTAGCTGACCAGCGTGCGCAGCTTGGCCGTCGAGCCGAGATCCAGCCGGGCGCCCTGGTTCACATCGAAGGGCTGATCGATGTTGTCGGCCTGAACGCGCAGCAGGTTCGCGTGCGCGCCGCGCTCATACAGCGTGAAGCTGTAGATCAGCGGGCTGAGATTCGCGCCCGGATCCAGCCGGTGATCGCCGATGAGCCCTGCTGACTTCGCCGCGGCGGGCGTGCGCAGCCTGGTCAGCGCGTGGATGGCAAGCGCCTGGGCCTCGTTGTCGAGGCTGGTTTCCGCTTCGAGGTCGAGGCGTTCGAGGTCGTAGGCGCGCGGCACATCCAGCAGCGTGGACACATGGGTGCGCAACGCGTTCACCGCCTTGCGTTGCACGAAGTCCGGGCGCGGCGCCGCCGGCAACTCGGCCTGCTGCTGCAGCGGGACTGCCAGCGCGGCATCGCGCAGCGCGGGCGCGATGATGCCCGCATCGCCCATCAGCCGCAGGTAGCTGTCGGTGAGCCCTGTCAGGCCCTCGCCGTTGCCGAGCAGATGCTGCGAGGGACGACGCTGCGCGATCATCAGCGACAGCGCCTGCTTGAACGCCACGGCCTGGCGGCGCAGCGCCTCGTCCGAGGGCGCCGTCTCTCCGCCGGTGTCGGCCAGCAGACGATTGACTTCGCCGAACTCGCGCCCGTACCAGGTCCACAGGCCATCGCCCAGGCCATGCACTTCGCCGAATCCCGGGCGTGCCGCCAGGGGCACGGTGTCGAGGTAGTCGACGACGATCTGGCGGCGCCGTGCCAGCGTGTCGTCGCCGTCCTGGTAGGCACGCAGCGAGGCCGATGCCATCTGGCGCAGCTTGTCGCCGACCGAGGCCGTGCGACCCCCAGGCGAATGGCGGTACTTCTCGATCTGCGTGGCCAGCGTGCTGCCGCCGGAGGCCGGGCGCGTGACGTCGAGCGCCCGGTGCATCTGTTCGAGCGCGGCTTTCGCGAAGCGCTCCGGATCGATCGCGGGGTTGCGCTGCGGCGGCTGGGCATCCAGCAGATGGCGATCCTCGACGAAGAGCAGGGCATTGACCAGGAGCGGCGGCACCTCCTCGAAGCGTTCGTACACGCGCTGCGGCACGCGCGTGCGCAGCAGCGTCTGGGCGCGGCAGTCGCTCACCGTCAGGCCGGCCTGGTTCTTCTCGCGGTAAGGCCCGAAAAGCCCGCGTTCGTGCAGCTCGATCAGCCGCGGCGACATGCGTGCCTGGCGGGTCAGCACATAGCCCTGGGCCTGCAGGCGCTCGATGTAGTTGGGCAGCTGGCGGTAGCCCAGGCGCTCGTCGTAGGGTCCGCTATGGGGAAAACGGATGGCGGCGCTGGCGCCGGCATCGACGCTGAAGCGCGCGTCGCGCGCGTAGTCGTGCCACAGCGCCGATTGCAGCCGCGAGGTCTTGAGCTCGTCCACGGCGAATGCGACGAGCGCAGCCACCCCGGCGAGCGCCGCGCCGAGCCAGAAGACCGTTCTGAACCTTGCCACGCTCTGCCTCGCAATGAGCCCGTACCGTGGGTTCGTCAGCATGAATGATGCTCCTTTCGGCGCTATTTGGCATAGCTCCCTAGGCCGGAAACTCGGCTGCCAAGCGCGGCTCCAACGGATGCCGGCGCCTTATTGCCGGCTGGAGGTACAGACCATGATGCAACTCAAGCATTGGCAAGACCCGGTCAACGGTGCGCTGGGTGTCTGGTTGGCTCTTTCGCCCTGGATCCTGGGCTACACCGGCGAGGCTGCTGCCATGCCGAACGCAGTGATCGTCGGCGTGGCGCTCATCGCCGCAGCCTTCGGCGCCATGCTGCTCCCCCAGGCCTGGGAAGAGTGGGTCGAAGCGGCATTGGGGCTCTGGCTGATGGCGTCCCCCTGGGTGCTCGGCTTCAACGCCCATGGCGACGCCATGCTCACGGCGGTCATTACCGGCCTCGTGGTCCTGGTGCTGGCGTTGTGGACGCTCCTGACCGACAAGGACTACAGCCGCTGGTGGCACGACCGGACCGCGCACTGACGGGGTGACCCCGCGTGCGGATAGCGCTCAGGCGGGATCTTTCGCCGCCGGCGCCCACCTGCCCGCCGCCCGCAAGCCCAGCGCGGTGTAGACCGCATCGGCCTGCCGGCGCAGGCGCAGCGATTCCGGCTGCCCGTTGACCTGCTGCTGCAGGATGCCTTGGGCACCGGCCATCGCGGCCTCGATGCCGCTGCGGATCAGCGCGTCGAGGAAGACCTGCTCGAACAGGTCGCGCTGCGCATGGCTGCCGCCGATCTCCATCAGGCGCGGGAGCGCCTGCCCCATCGATTCGATCGTTGCCCCGAAGTCGCCACGCGCATGGGCAAGAAGTCCATGCGCCGCGGGCACGCAGACGCGCTGCCAGGCGGCACGCGTCGAGGCCGGCGCACGCGGTGCGTAGGCCTCGATGTTGCGCAGCAAGGCCTCGGCCTCGGGCCGTCCGGCGCGAGCCAGGCCGTAGAGGTACTGCAGATCGAGGAAGGGCAGCACGTGGTCGTTGAGCCGCTGCGCGAGGTAGGCGGCCAGGTCCTGCCAGCGTTCGCCCACATCGATGCCCGCGAGCTCGAAGCGCGCGAGCAGCGACACCGCGCCGATCTGGTCCTGCGAATAGTCCTTGACCACACCCCACACCTCCCGGTCGTAGACGGCGAGTGCCTCGTCGTCCCTGCCCAGGTCGATCAGGAACAGCGCCACGTGCCACCAGTTGTGCGTGACCATGAAGGAGTTGAGCCCGACCCAGGTGCCGCTCACCTCCTGCATGAAGGCCAGGCCCTCGGCGAGCCGGCCCTCGGTCAGCATGACGTGGCCGAGCGCATGGTGCGCCCAGGGCTCCTTGCGTTCCATCGCGATCGCGCGGCGCGCGCTGGCTTCGGCCTCGCGCATCAGGTGGCACTGCTCGTAGCCGAAGGCAGCCATGCCGTGCAGATAGGGCACATCGGCGGCCGCGGGGAGCGCCGCCAGCGCGAGCCGCAGCATGCCGGGGCAGTCGCCGGTGTTGAAGCAGTGGTACTGGCCGAGCTTGAGCGAGGCCAGGTCGCGCGGATGTTCGCGCGCCTGCTCCTGGTGCAGCGCGATCGCGCGGGCGATGTCGCCATCCGCCCACGCCGCGACGGCCGCGATGTAGCGCTGCTCGCGCGAGCTGGCGCGCGCTGCGCCGGCTCGCGCGCGTTCGAGAAAGGGGCGCGCGTTGGAGGCGGCGTCCCGCGATTCGGCAAACAGGTGCAGCGTTGCGCAATAGGCCTGCACGATCGGGCTCTCGTCCTGCGCGGCGGCCAGCACGTCGACTGCGCGCGCCTCGCAGGCGATGAAGCCTTCGACGAAGTCGTTGACCGCGCGCAGGCTGGCGGCGTCTGTCAGGCTGACCGGGTTGCCGAGGCTGTCTTGCATGAAGCCTATTTTGCCGCGCGGGCGCCGCCGGGCCGCCCCAAGGCGGGCCGCGCCTCCCCCTCGGGGGGTGGCGAAGCACACGGAGTGGCAAGCCGGGGGGCTTCTCACACCCCGGCCTGCTGGTGCCTGTACTCCTGTGTGAGGCCACCGTAGCCGTAGGCCGCGGCGCGCGCGTCGATCAGGTGCACATACGACACCTCGTGCAGGTTCTTGCGCAGCGCCGCCATCGCGGCGTGGATCTCGCGCAAATAGCGGGCCTTCTCCGCCTTGGTGTTGGTCTCGTCCGTGATGCTGATGTCCAGGTGGAAGGCCGACTTGCCGAGCTCGGCCAGCGATCGGCCGCCTACGAACCAGGCGTCATCTGCGATGTACTGCACCGCGACGGCGATCACCGGCAGCTTCTTGCCGAGCACGGTCTGGGTCAGTTCGGTCACCGTGTCGACGGTGCGGCGGGTGAGCTGGGCGTCGGGCTGGCCGGAGAGATGAATGACGATGTGAGGCATGGTTCTTTCCTTTTCGGTGGTTGGTGCCGCCATTGTGGAAAGATCGATGACATCGGAAAAGCGGGAAGATATGATGCTTGTCATCTGTTTTACGAATGGATAGAGCCAATGCAGACCTTCGACCTCGAGCAGCTGAGAACCTTCGTCGCTGTCACCGAAGCGGGCAGCCTCACGGCAGCGGCGCCGCAGATCTTCCTCTCGCAGTCCGCCGTCAGCGAGCAGATGCGCAAGCTCGAGGAGCGCGCCGGCCAGTCGCTGCTGACGCGCAGCAAGGCCGGCGTGGCGCCCACGGCAGCGGGCATCCGTTTGCTGGCGCATGCGCATCGGCTTCTGGCGCTCTCCGACGAAGCCTTCAGGGACATGCGCGGCGAGACGCTGCAGGGCGAACTGCGGCTTGCGGTCACCGACTATTTCAGGCCGGGCGATCTGACCCGGCTGTTGAGCCGCCTCGGCGAGAGCTATCCGCAGGTGCGTTTGCACGTGAGCATCCTCAAGAGCGGCGCGATCGAGGCCGGGTATGCGAAGGGCGACTTCGACGTCGGCCTGTCGATGCGCATCACCGGCACGCCGGGCGCCGCGGCCAGGTCGGATGCGCCGGTGCTGTGCCGCGAGTCGCTGGCGTGGATGGGCGCGGCCGGCCTGCGCATCGCACGCGGCGAGCCGCTGCGCCTGCTGGTCTTGCCCGACACCTGCTCGCTGCACCAGTTCACGGTGCAACTGCTGCAGAAGCGGCGCGTGCCCTATGCGGTGGCCCACGTGGCTTCGGGCGTGGCCGGCCTGCAGTCGGCACTGGCGGCCGGATTGGGCGTGGCCTGCCTCAACGAATCGGCGCTGTGCGAGGGCGTGGCGCGCCTGCCGCCACCGCATGGCCTGCCGGCGCTGCCGCGGGTGGCCTTCCATTTCCTGCCGGCCCGGCGCGGCGAATCCGATTTCGTCGCGCGTGCGCGTGAACTGCTGGCTTCGCACCTCGTCTGAGGTGCGGGGCCGGCAGCGCCAAGCTCAGGCGCCGGGCGGTTCCGGCCAGGGCCGCTGCGGCTCGCGGATCAGTTCGAAGGCACGCGAGATCTTGAGTACGCCGAGATCGTCGAAGCGCTGCCCCGCGATCTGCAACCCGATCGGCAAGCCTTCGCTGGTGTAGCCGCAATTGATCGACGCGGCCGGCTGCTCCGACATGTTGAAAGGCACGGTGAAGCCGATGTGCTCGAGCGGCCGCAGCGGGTCGTTGGTGGGCGAGGGCAGTTCGGCGGCTGCCGGGGAGTTCGGCGCGGTGGGCGAGATCACGTAGTCGAAGCTTGCGCAGGCCGCCACCGCCGCGACGCGCGTCGCATGGAACTGGCTGAAGGCGCGGAACACGTGTTCGCCGCTGAAGGCCGCTGCGCTCTCGGCCCATTCGCGGATGTAGGGCAGGACCTTCGTGCGCTGCGCGGGCGGGAGCGCGTTCATGTCCACCAGCGAGCGCATGCGCCACAGGTGGTCCATGCCGTCGAGCATGGCCTGCGACATGAAGGGCTGCATCGGCTCGACGATGGCGCCGGCCTGCTCGAAGAGGCGCGCCGCATGCTCGACCGCCGCGCGGATCTCGGGCTCGACCGCGAGGCCGCAGCCGGCATCGAGCAAAAGGCCGATGCGCAGGCCGCGCAGGTGATCCGCAGCGACATCGAACTCGGACCACGCGATGTCCTGCGCCGGCAGGCTCATGCTGTCGCGCACGTCGGGCCGGGCCAGGGCTTGCATCATCAGTGCGGCATCGGCAACGCTGCGCGTCATCGGGCCGGCCGCACGGCCCATGTAGGGCGGATCGATCGGGATCCGGCCCAGGCTGGGCTTGAGCGTGAAGATGCCGCACCAGCCGGCCGGCAGCCTGAGCGAGCCGCCGATGTCGGTGCCGATGTGCAGTGGGCCGTAGCCTGCGGCCGCTGCGGCACCTGCGCCGGCGCTCGATCCGCCCGGGGTCTTGCGCAGGTCCCAGGGGTTGCGTGCTAGCGTGTGGAAGCTCGAGAGGCCGGAGGACAGCATCCCATAGTCGGGCATGGTGGTCTTGCTCACGATCACCACGCCGGCTTCCTTGAGGCGAGCGGCCGGCGGCGCATCGGCCGCGGCGGGACGCAGTTCGACGGCAGCCGTGCCGGCCGGCATCGGATCGCCGCGCGTCGCGATGTTCTCCTTGATCGTCGTCGGTACGCCGTCGAGCGGGCCGAGCGGCTCGCCGCGCCGCCAGCGCGCTTCCGAAGCGCGCGCCTGTTCGAGCGCGGCTTCGGGGCGCAGCAGCCAAGTGGCCTGCAGATGGGGCTCCCAGCGCGCGATGTGATCGAGCACGGCTTGCGTGACTTCGACCGGCGAGAGGCTGGCGTCGCGGTAGGCGGTGGCGAGTTCCTGTGCGGACAGGTCGTACAGGCGGGTGCTCACTCGGCAGCCTCCGCGCTGCGCGCTGCGGCGTTCGCCTTGGGGGCGGCCCGGCGCCTCACGACCACGACAGCGCCGACAGATCGTTGGCGAAGATCGGCATGTCCTTCCAGAGTCCTTTCACGCCCTTCTTCGCGATGGTCGGGAACTGGGGCTGGAACAGGAAGCCGTTGGCCGCGTCGGCGGCGAGCAGCTTCTGCGCGTCGCCGAGCAGCTTGACGCGCTCGGCCGGATTGGGCGTGGTCTTGATCTTGTCGAACAGCGCGTTGAATTCCTTCGACTGGTAGCCCCAGTAGTAGTCCGACTTGGCGTAGTTGCCGAGATCGAAGGGCTCCACGTGCGAGATGATCGTCAGGTCGTAGTCCTTGTTGCCGTAGGTGCCGCTCAACCACTGCGCCCATTCGACGTTCTGCACCTTCACGGTGATGCCGATCTTGGCCAGCTGCGCGACGATCACCTCGCCACCCTGGCGCGCATAGGGCGGGGGCGGCAGCGTCATCGTGAGTTCGAGCGGCGTCTTGACGCCGGCTTCGGCGAGCAGGGCCTTGGCCTTCTCGATGTTGAAGGGATTGACGGCGGTGGTGTCCACGAAGCCGGTGGCGCCCGGCACGTAGTGGCTGCCGATCGGCACGCCGAAGCCGTCGGCGGCGCCTTCGACGACGGCCTTGCGGTCGATGGCCGCCGAGATCGCGCGGCGCACGCGCACGTCGTCCAGCGGCTTCTTCTTGTTGTTGAAGGCCAGGATGGTCTTGGCGCGCGAGCCGCCGAGGATCACCTGGAACTGCGGGTTGTTCTTGAACTGCGGAACGATGCGCGTCGCCGCGCGCGGAAAGGCGTCGACGTCGCCGGCCAGGAGCGATGCGGCCTGCGCGGCCGGATCGGAAATGAAGCGGAAGGTGACCTTGCGAATCTTCGCCGTGCCGGGGTTGCGGAAGCCCTCCCACTTGCTCAGCGCCAGCGAAGAGCCCTTGCTCCAGCTGTCGAGCTTGTAGGGGCCCGTGCCGACCGGCTTGGTGGCGTTGGTGTCCGCGCTCTTGGGCTCGACGATGACGGCGGTTGCCTGGCCCAGCACGAACAGGAGGTCGGGGTCGATCTCCTTGTTGATGATCACCACGGTGTTGGCATCGACCGCCTGCGTCGTCATGTTGGCGAAGGTGCGCTTGTCCTTGTTGGTGCTCTTCTCGCCGCCGGCGCGGTCGAAGGAGAACTTGACCGTCTGCGCATTGAAGGGCTCGCCGTTCTGGAACTTGACGCCCTGGCGCAGCTTGAAGGTGTAGGTGCGCAGATCCGGCGACACCTCCCAGCTCTCGGCCAAGAGCGGTGTGACGCTGCCGTCGGCGTTGATCTTGGTCAGCGTTTCCAGCACGTTGTATTGCACGATCTCGGCGATCGCGGCAGCGGCGCCCGCGGTCGGGTCCAGGCCCGGCGGTTCCAGCGCCATGCCGAGCACGATCGAATCCTTGCGGCCCTGCGCCAGCGCCGCTTGCGGCAGCGCGAGCGGCACGGTGGCCAGTGCGGCGGTGGTCAGAAGGGTGCGGCGTTTCAACATGGTCAGGGCTCCAGGAAAAAACTGAGAAGAAGAAAGCAATCGTTACATCATGCGCGAGCGGCCTCGCCGGCGGCAAGCATTTGCTTATGGCCTGGCCGCAGGCTCAGCGCGTGGTACCGCAGCGAGCAAGGCTTGGGTATAGGGGTGTTCCGCATGCGCGAACAGTCGCTGCGGCGTGCCGCGCTCGACCACCAATCCGCGGTGCAGCACGCAGACCTCGTCGCACAGGTGGTTGACCACCGCGAGGTCGTGGCTGATCAGCAGGTAGCTGATGCCGAACTGCTGCTGCAGGTCCTGCATGAGGTTCAGCACCTGCGCCTGGACCGAGACGTCGAGCGCGCTCACCGGCTCGTCGGCCACGATCAGCTTGGGCCGCGTGATCAGCGCCCGCGCGATCGCGATGCGCTGGCGCTGGCCGCCGGAGAACTCGTGCGGGTATTTGCCGAGGTCGCTGGCCCGCAGGCCGACGGCGGCGAGCGATTCGGCGGCGCGCTCGCGCTGCTCGGCGCGACTGGTTTCGGCCAGCGCCTCGAGCGGCTCGGCGACGATGCGGGCCACGGTCTGGCGCGGGTCGAGCGAACCGTAGGGGTCCTGGAACACCATCTGCACGTCGCGCCGCGCCGCGCGCAGTTCTTCCTTGGGCAGCGCATGGAGGTCGCGCCCGAGCAGCTTGACGGTGCCCGAAGTGGGCTTGTCGAGCGCCATCACCAGACGCGCGATGGTCGATTTGCCCGAGCCCGATTCGCCGACGATGCCCAGGCTCCGTCCCGGGCGCAGGCTGAAGCTCACGCCGTTGAGGGCCTTGACCGTTGGTCGCGGGCCGAGCAATTTTTCGCGCGGCAGCGCGTAGTGGCGAACGAGGTCGCTGACTTCGAGGAGTGGCAAGCCTGTAGTCATGCGCCGGCCTCTTGCGCAGCGACCTCTTCGAGCCGAATGCAGCGCACCTGGTGGTTGTGCGGCATCTGCGTGGCCGGCGGCCGCGTCGTATGGCAGTCGTCGATCGTGAAGCGGCAACGGCCCGCGAAGGGGCAGCCCGGCGGCAGGTCGACCAGCTCGGGCACGCTGCCTTTGATGGTCGCGAGCTTCAGGCCGCGCGGTGCGCCGAGCGCGGGGCGCGCGGCGAACAGGCCCTGCGTGTAGGGATGCGCACGTTCGGCAAAAACGGCCGCGGTCGGCCCGCTCTCGACCACGCTGCCGCCATACATCACGAGCATCTTCGAGACGTTCTGCGCGATCACGCCCAGGTCGTGCGAGATCAGGATCAGCGCCATGCCGCGCTCGGCCACCAGGCTCTGGATCAGCTCGAGGATCTGCTTCTGGATCGTGACGTCGAGCGCGGTCGTCGGCTCGTCGGCGATCAGCAGGTCGGGGCCGCAGGCCAACGCCATCGCGATGCCGATGCGCTGGCGCTGGCCGCCCGAGAACTGGTGCGGATAGGCATCGAGCCGCGATGCGGCATCGGGGATGCCGACGCGTTCGAGCAGCGCCAGCGCTTCCTTGCGCGCGTCGGCGTTCGACAGCCCGCGGTGCAGCCTGAGCGGCTCGCCGACCTGGCGCGCGATGGTGTGGACCGGGTTCAGTGCCGTCATCGGCTCCTGGAAGATCATGCCGATGCGGTTGCCGCGGATCTCGCACATCGCACGCTCGGGCAGGCCGACGAGCTCGCTGCCGTCGAAGCGGATGCTGCCCGTGACCTTGGCGCTGGCCGGCAGGAGCCCCATCAGCGACTGCACCGTGATCGACTTGCCGCAGCCCGATTCGCCGACGATGCCCATCGTCTCGCCGCGCTCCAGCGTGAAGCCGATGCCGCGCACCGCCTCGGCGGGACCGCGCTGTGTCTGCAGCTGGACGTGAAGGTTGTCGACTTCGAGCAGAGGCATGGTGCGGGATCTAGCGGGCACGGGCCAGGCGCGGGTCCAGCAGGTCGCGCAGACCGTCACCGAGCAGGTTGAGGCCGAGCACTGCGAACGCGATCGCCATACCCGGAAAGACCGCCAGCAGCGGTGCCTGGAACATCATGGTCTGTGCCTCGCTGAGCATGCGGCCCCAGGAGGGCTGCGGCGGCTGCGTGCCGAGGCCAAGGTAGGAGAGGGCGGCCTCGGCCAGGATTGCGATCGCGAAGCGGATCGTGATCTGCACGATCAGCACGGCCGAGATGTTGGGCAGCACGTGCTGCATGGTGATCGCGAACGCGCCCTTGCCGCAGGCGCGCGCGGCCGCCACGTACTCGCGCGACCAGATCGCGTTGGCCGATGCGCGCGTGATGCGCGCGAAGGTCGGAATGTTGTAGATGCCGATGGCGATGATCGCGTTGACGATGCCGGCGCCGAACACCGCCGTCATCATGATGGCCGACAGGATGGCGGGAAAGGCCATCGAGAAGTCGGTGAAGCGCATGATCGCTTCCTCCACCCAGCCGCGCCGCGCCGCGGCGAGCAGGCCGAGCGCGGTGCCCACCACCAGGCCGATGCCGACCGCGATCACGCCGACCAGGATGGACGCGCGCGCCCCCACCAGCAGCAGCGAAGCCACGTCGCGGCCGAAGGTGTCGGTGCCCAGCCAGTGCGCGCCGTTCGGCGGCTTGAGTTTGTTGGCGATGTCCATCTCGTAGGGGGACCACGGCGTCCAGACCAGCGAGACGGCGGCCGCGAGCAGCAGCAGCAGCGTGAGCACGGCGCCGATGGTGAAGCTGCGATGGTGCAGTGCGCGGCGCCAGAAGCCGGGCACCTTGAAGGCGGCCGCACTCGGTACGGCGCTGGGAACTGCGCTCATATGTCGCTGGCCTTGATGCGTGGGTCGATGACGGCGTAGAGCACGTCGACCACGAAGTTGACGATGACGACCATCGCGGCCAGCAGCATCACGCAGTTGCGCACCACGATCAGGTCGCGGTTACTGATGGCTTGGAAGATCAGCCGCCCGAGGCCTGGCAGGTAGAACACGTTCTCCACCACGATGGTGCCGGCCAGCAGCTCGGAGAACTGCATGCCCATCACGGTGATCACCGGGATCAGCGCGTTGCGCAGCACATGGGTCCACAGCACGGCCCGCTGCGAAACGCCCTTGGCGCGCGCGGTGCGCACGAAGTCTTCGCGCATCACTTCGAGCACGGCCGAGCGCGTGATGCGCGCCAGGATCGCCGCCTGCACCACCGCGAGCGAGAGGGCCGGCAAGAGCAGCGCCTTGAGCCCCGCGAACACGCCTTCCTCCCAGCCTTCGAAGCCGCCGGCCGAGAACCATTGCAGCTGCACCGAGAAGACGAGGATCAGCAGGATCGCGAACCAGAAGTTGGGGATGGCGATGCCCACCTGTGTCAGGCCCATCAGGCCGACGTCGCCAAGCTTGTTGTGGCGCGCCGCCGCCGTCACGCCCACGATGAGCGCCAGCACGGTGGTGAGGGTCATCGCGAGCAGCGCCAGCGGCACGGTCAGCGCGAGGCGCTCGAGGATCAGGTCGAGCACCGGCGAGCTGTAGGCGTAGCTGTCGCCGAGCTCGCCGGTCAGCAGGCCGCCGATCCAGTGCCAGTAGCGGGTCCAGGCCGGCTGGTCGAGCCCGAGCTTGGCGGCCAGCGCCGCCACCGCGTCGGGCGAGGCGTCCGGGCCCATGAGCATCTGCGCGGCATTGCCGGGCAGGATCTCGAGCACGAGGAAGACGATGACGGAAGCGCCGATCAGGGTGGCGATCAGCGTCACGAAGCGCTTGAACAGGAACAGGCTCATAGGGCGGGGGGCAGCATAACCCGACGCAACGACCATGCTTGAACTGTTTGCCCCCACATTCGGCGCTTCGCGTCCTCAATGCCCCTCGTGGGGGCTTCGGCCGCCTTGGGGCGGCCCAGCGGCGGCCGGCGGATAATTCGCGCCATGGCCCTCATGATCACCGACGAATGCATCAACTGCGATGTGTGCGAACCGGAGTGCCCCAACGACGCGATCTACATGGGCGTGGAGATCTACGAGATCGACCCGCACAAGTGCACCGAGTGCGTCGGCCACTTCGACGAGCCGCAGTGCGTGCAGGTGTGCCCGGTGGCCTGCATCCCGAAGAATCCCGCGCATCTGGAGACGCGCGAGACCTTGTGGCAGAAGTTCCAGCGGCTGACTGCCGCCAAGGCGGCTTCCTAGCTTTTCGCCGGGCTCTTGCTGCCGGCCTTCGCGGCCTTTTTCTTCGCCGTTGCGACCGGGTCGTGCGCGCTGAAGTAGTCGGATTCCTTCTTGCTCTTCCTCTTTTTCTGCGCGACGCCCGGGCCTTGCGATGAATCCGGCTTCGCGTTGAGCGGCTTGTTGTCGATCAGCGTGGCTGCGCGGCGTGCCTACGCGGCCTCCTGGCGGACACGCTCCCGCTCCAGCCGGTCGGCGGCAGCCCGGGCCTCGCGCGTCGCGCCATCGGCTTCGCGTTTTTGCGTCGCGTCGCGCGCGTCGTCGAGATCGATTGCCTTGCCATCCTTGCAGGGCTGGTCGGTGTAGGTGTTGCCGCAGCGCCAGGTCTCCGTGCCTGCGTGGGCTGCAAGCGGCGCCAGTTGAGCGCAGGCCGCCGCCAGGAGGGCGGCGATCGGTGCTGGTGACAGTTTCATTTTTTGTCTCTCTCCCTTGGTTCACGTTCCGCTAGCCCGCGGCGGGTGTACCCCCGTCGCCCGGCTCGCGCCGCGGCGGTTTGGGGCGCGGCGGCTTGCTCGTGTGAATGAGCAGGGTCGCCTTGTCCATCTCGCCGGCCACCAGAGCCGGGAAGGCATGCAGGGTGCGGGCGATCGCGTCGTCGATCGCTTCGCGTTGCTCCTTGAGCGGCTTCTTCAACACCCACCCGACCACCTCGGACTTCACGCCCGGATGGCCGATGCCGAGGCGCAGACGCCAGTAGTCGCCGGTGCCGAGCTGCGCGTGGATGTCGCGCAGGCCGTTGTGGCCGGCATGGCTGCCCCCGAGCTTCAGCTTGGCCTGGCCGGGCACCACGTCGAGTTCGTCGTGCACAACCAGGATTTCGTTCGGCTCGATCTTGAAGAAGCGGGCCAGCGCGGCAACCGACTTGCCCGAGAGGTTCATGAAGGTCTGCGGCTCGAGCAGCCATACGGGCTGCCCGCCCACCTGCATGCGCGCGACCAGGCCGTGGTAGGCGCGCTCGGGCGAGAGCGTGAGCTTGCGGTCGCGCGCGAGCGCATCGATCCACCAGAAGCCCGCGTTGTGCCGCGTGGCTTCGTACTCCGGGCCGGGGTTGCCCAGGCCGACGAACAACTTGATCATGGAGCCGGATTATCGGTGGCTGGCCCAAAGAAAACGGCCCGCGCGAGGCGGGCCGTTGGCTGGAGGGCGCGGGAAGAATTACTTCTTCTTGGCAGGCGCAGCCTTGGCGTCCGTCTTGGCGGCGGCCGGGGCGCCTTCTGCCGGGGCGGCGCCTTCGGCGGCCGGCGCGGCTTCTTCAGCGACCAGCGGCGGCACGGCCGACACGAGCACCGGGTTGACCTTGCCGTGGCTCACGAACTTCACACCCTTGGGCAGGGTGATGTCGTTGACGTGGAGCGTGGCGTTCTTCGTCAGGCCGGTGAGGTCGACCTCGATGAACTCGGGCAGGTCGGCCGGCAGGCAGCTGACTTCGATTTCGGTCATCACGTGGTTCACGAGGTTGTGGTCCAGCTTGACGGCCGTGGACTCTTCCTCGCCCTTGTAGTGCAGGGGCACCTTGACGGTCATGCGGGTGCGGGCATCGACGCGCTGGAAGTCGACGTGCTGCACGAGCGGACGGAACGGGTGGTATTGCACGTCGCGCAGCAGGACCTTGGTCGTGGCGCCGGCGAGTTCCATCTCGAGGATGGACGAGTGGAAGGCTTCCTTCTTGAGGGCATGCCACAGCGCGTTGTGATCGAGCTCGATCAGCTGCGGCTGGCCTTCGCCACCGTAGACGATACCGGGCGTCTTGCCCGTGATGCGGAGACGGCGGCTCGCACCCGTGCCCTGCTTTGCGCGCTCATAAGCGACGAATTTCATAACTACTCCTGTGGAAGTCGACCGCGACCAGTGCGACTCCGGTTTCAACATGGGCTCCTCGAAGAGAGCCCGGCTTCTTGCTCAGACCAGGCTCTTCTAAAAGAGATTTTCCTGGTCCGAAAACAAACTCATCACCGACTCGCCCTTGGCAATGCGCTGGATCGTCTCTGCGATCAGCGGCGCCACGGAGAGCTGGCGGATCTTGGTGCAGCCCGTCGCGACGCTGGACAGCGGGATCGTGTTGGTCACGACCACTTCGTCGAGCGCGCTGCCCTGGGCGATCCGCTCGATGGCGGGGCCCGAGAAGATCGGGTGCGTGCAATAGGCGTACACCTTCTTGGCGCCGCGTTCCTTCAGGACCTCGGCCGCCTTCACCAGGGTGCCGGCCGTGTCGATCATGTCGTCCATGATCACGCAGTTGCGGCCGTCGATCTCGCCGATCACGTGCATGACCTCGCTCACGTTGGCGCGTGGACGGCGCTTGTCGATGATCGCCAGGTCGCAATTCAGCTGCTTCGCCAAGGCGCGCGCACGAACCACGCCGCCGACGTCGGGCGAGACCACGATCAGGTCTTCGTAGTTCTGCTGGCGCAGATCGCCCAAGAGCACCGGCGACGCATAGATGTTGTCGACCGGAATGTCGAAGAAGCCCTGGATCTGGTCGGCGTGCAGGTCCATGGTCAGCACGCGGGCGACGCCCACCGTTTCGAGCAGGTTGGCCACCACCTTGGCCGAGATCGGCACCCGGCTCGAGCGCGGGCGACGGTCCTGGCGCGCATAGCCGTAGTAGGGGATCACCGCACTGATGCGCTCGGCCGAAGCGCGCTTGAGCGCGTCGACCATGATGAGCAGCTCCATCAGGTTCTCGTTGGTCGGCGCGCAGGTCGACTGGACGACGAACACGTCGCGCGCCCGCACGTTCTGGTTGATCTCGACGGTGACTTCGCCGTCGGAGAAGCGACCGACGCGGGCGGCGCCCAGCGAGGTGCCCAGATGCTGCGCGATCTCTGCGGCAAGGCCAGGGTTGGCGTTGCCGGTGAAAACCATGAAATCAGGGTGGTGAACCTGCATGAGCGTCCCGGCAAAATGCATCCGGCAATGCGAAATGGCCCTTTTGGAGGGCCGCCAATCTACGTGTCAATGAAGATTTGGCAGGGGAGAAAGGATTCGAACCTTTGCATGCTGGAATCAAAATCCAGTGCCTTAACCAGCTTGGCGACTCCCCTACACGGGTCGACGACCAAGGTCGTCAACCGATATATGTCGCATCAGATCACAAAAGCGCTCTGATCTTCTAGCCCGCCCAGCCCACCAGGGGATGAACGGCCAGATTGCTGCACTTGCGAACCTGCCAGCCCGAGGGCGCCGCGGCGAGTTCCGCTTCATGCGGCATCGCTGCGAACACCGAACTCCCCGAACCGGTCATCCGGGCCTGGAGTCCTTGGCGACCGAGCCATTCGATGGCCTCGGTGACCGCGGGACAAAGCCGCTCGGCAACCGGCTGCAGATCGTTATGACCGAAGTCAAAGCTGAAACTTGTGGCTCCAGCCCCGCTGTGTGCAGCAAAGCCCGAGATTATAGCAGCGGGTGTGGCGCGTTGAAGATCCGGCGCTGCAAAAATCAGACGGGTGTCCAGTCCCTCGGGCGGCTTGGCAACGGCAAAACAGCCTGGCGGCAGCTCGATGGGGGTGATCTCTTCGCCGATTCCCTCGACCCAGGCGTTCCGTCCGCGCAGGAAGAAGGGCACATCAGCGCCCAGCGTGAGGCCGATCTGCTCCAGTTTCGATAGCGGCAGCTTCAGGTCCCACAGGCGATTGAGCGCCAGGAGACAGGTAGCGGCATCCGAGGAGCCGCCGCCCATGCCGGCCTGGGCCGGCACCTGCTTGGCAATCCCGATATGGGCGCCCTGCGGGGTTTGCGCAAAGGCCTGGAGCGCCTTCGCGGCACGCAGCACCAGGTCGTCAGCCGGCAGTGCGGTGGTGAGGTCTTCGCGGGTGATGGCACCGTCGCTGCGCGCTTCGACATGCAGGGTGTCGCACCAGTCGATCAGCATGAACACCGACTGCAGCAGGTGGTAGCCGTCCGCACGCCGGCCGGTGATGTGCAGAAAGAGGTTGAGCTTGGCCGGCGCCGGAAGGTCGTAGAGCGCCTTCATGCGCGTTCGAAGACGATGCGCAGATCGGCCCGCGGCTGAGGCGCGTCGCGGGTGGCCTGCAATCGTCCGGTGCTGATCTGGGACAGGTCTGGCCGCCAGCCCGGCACGCGCTCTTCGCGGCCGGCCAGCCAGCCGAACAGCGCAGCCACCGGAATGGCGGCACCCGTCGCCGCCTCGATGAGCGCGTCGAGCGAGTCGAAACGCCGCGTCTTGCTGCCGTCCTTCAACAGCGCTTCGCCGGGTGCCCAATGAAGCTGAGCCAGGGTGCTGCCGATCGGGCTGGTCAGCGTAAGTTCGCCGGCCCGTGGCGCGCCGCGCAGCTCGAACAGGGCCGAGAAGGTTTGTACCGGCTCGCTATCGATGCGCAGCGACAGCCGGCCGCTCCAGGCTTCCGCGCCGGTTGCGCTGGTCGGGCCGACCGGACTGGCGCAGCCTGCCAGCAGCAACACGCCGGCGCAGCCGGCGCTCAATGCCAGGCGACGGTTCAAAGCTTCACGCGCAGGCGCTTGAGCGTTTCCTGCAGCGTCTCGTTGTCGGCATCGACCAGGTGAGCTTCCTTCCAGATGGAAAGCGCACGATCGCGCTGGCCCTTGGCCCAGAGAACTTCGCCGAGATGCGCGCCGATCTCCGGGTCGGGCCGGCGCTTGTAGGCCGCTTCGAGGATGCGCATGGCTTCGTCTATGTTGCCGAGCCTGAACTCGACCCATCCGAGGCTGTCCGCGATGAACGGATCTTCCGGAGCCAGCTGCACGGCCTTCCGGATCAGCGTGCGCGCCTCTTCCAGCCGGACCTTGCGATCGGCCAGCGAGTAGCCGAGCGCGTTGTAGGCGTTCTGGTTGTCGGGCTTGAGCTCGATCAGGCGGCGCAGCAGGCGTTCCATTTCGTCGAGACGGTTCAGCTTCTCGGCCACCATGGCCCGGTCATAGATCAGGTCGGTGTCCTGAGGTGAGGAGGTGCTGGCCTCGGTCAACATGTCGTAGGCGGCCTGGTACTGCTTGGCATCGCGCAGCAGCTGGACCTCGGCCAGAAACTTCTGCTTCTTTTCGTCCGCAGTGCGTTCCGGCAAGCCGCGGACCAGCTCGCGGGCCTGGGGCAGCTTGCCCTGGCGCACCAGCAGTGCCGCGCGGCGTGTCTGCGCGCCTACCAGGTCTTCGGTGCTGTCGATGCGGCCCAGCCAGTGCTCGGCACCCGTGAAGTCTTTGCGGCGCTCCGCCAGTTGCGCCAGCAGCAAGAAGGCCTGGGTCTGGCCGCGGCTGCGCGCCTCGGCATCGCGCTGCGTGTCGGCCAGGCCGATGTAGCGCTTGAGCGAGCTTTCGGCCGCCGCGTCCTGGCGCGCCTGTGTCTGCAGGCTGCCGAGCAGCAGCCAGGGTTCGGGCAATTCGGGACGGGCCACGGTGAGCGCGGCGAGTTCCGCGCTGGCATCCTCATAGCGGCGCCCTTCCACCAGCACCCGTGCGTAGGCGACGCGCAGTTCCGGGAGTGCCTTGGGGCCCGCGAGGTAGCGCTTCACCAGCGGTTCGGCCAGCGGCTGGCCGGGGTCCATCAGTTCCAGAGCCAGCATGGCGGGGCCGTCCGAGGAAGGATCGGCTTCCTGGCCTCTTCGCGCCGCCTCGAGTGCGCCCGAGGTGTCGCCCGCTGCCAACCGCAGGCGGCCGACCGTGCTCCAGGCCGCACCGCCCGTCGCGGGGCTTTTGAGTTCGTCGGCCAACGCCTGTTCGACCACCGAAGCGGCGAGCTTCTTGTCGGTGGCTCGCGCATAGTTGCGCGCGATCACGGCCATGAGGAACGGACGTTCCACCTGCGGCGTGGCGGCCAGTTCAGCCCGCAGCGGTTCGGCGGTTTCGCCGATGCGGTTCAGCGCGATCAGGATTTGCAGCTCGAAACGCCGTGCCTCGCGCGACTCGGGCAGCGTTTCCTTCCAGGCGCGAGCAGCTGCCAGTGCGGCATCGCCGGAGCGCGCCTGCAATGCGATCTCGACCGCCCGCTGGAACACCTTGCCGTCGCGCGACCTGCGCGCAGCATCGAGGACCAGCGCGTAGCCTGAGCCCGGATCGCCGGTGCGTGCGGTCAGCTCGCCCATCAGCACTTCGTAGAACAGCTCCGCCGTGAGCGCCGAGGCCTGGGCCTTTTCGGCGCGTTGGACCGCGGCGGCCGGTGTCGTTACCGCAGGCGCGGCCGGTTCGATGATGGGAGCCGGGCTGGTCGGCGCTGCAGGGACTGGCGTTCCGGGCTGCGCCTGGACGGCGAGCGCGGCAAGAGTCAGAAGCGCGGCCGCCGCAAGGCGGGATCGGCGGAGCGATGGGGTCATCGAACCATAATAATCCAGGCTTTTGAACGATGGTCACGCGGGGGCTTCGGCCTCGGCTTCTTTTCATGTCAGCCTTCGTCCATGCCGGAATTACCTGAAGTCGAAGTGACGCGGCTCGGCTTCGCCGATCGCATTGCCGGCGCGCGCATCGATGCCGTGCGCGTGGGCAAGCCGCTGCGCTGGGCGCTGGCCGTGGAGCCGGCTGAACTGGTGGGACGCACCGTGCGCGCCGTGCGCAGGCGCGGCAAGTACCTGCTGATCGACCTGGATGCCGGCCTTTTGCTGATGCACCTGGGCATGTCGGGCAGCCTGCGTTTCGATGCGGGCCTGCCTGCACCCGGTACACACGACCATTTCGACTTGGTGACCAGTCGCGGCACGCTGCGCCTCAACGACCCGAGGCGCTTCGGCGCAGTGGTCTATGTGCAGGACGAAGCCGCGCCGCTGGCGATCAAGCTGTTGGGCGGCCTGGGAATGGAACCCCTGGGCGAGGCTTTCGATATCGACCGCTTTTACGCCGGGCTGCGGCGGCGCCGGGCGCCGATCAAGCAGGTGTTGCTGGCCGGCGACGTGGTGGTGGGCGTCGGCAACATCTATGCCTCCGAGGCGCTCTTTCTTGCCGGCATCCGCCCGACGATGTCTGCTTCGCGAATCAGCCGGCCGCGCGCCGTGCGCTTGCATGCCGCGGTGCGGGAAATTCTGGCGCGGGCCGTCGAACGTGGCGGCAGCACCTTGCGCGACTTCTCCAATGTCGACGGCCAGAGTGGATACTTCCAGCTGGAAGCAACCGTTTACGGACGTACCGGGGAACCATGCCGCGTGTGCGCGACACCTGTCCGGCAGATGCGCCAAGGCCAGCGATCCACTTATTTCTGTCCAAAATGCCAAAAGCACTGAAAGCCCTACAGACAGATGCGGCGCCAAGCCCCGGTGGGTGCTATATTTTGTAAGCAACTTTTACATCGCCCTTGACACGTTCTTTCAATCAGCAATTCGACCAGCATGGCGCCTGGCGACGCAACTTCGCGCATCGCCTCAAATGGCTGTCGCGCTGGCTGGATGAGAACGAGCTGCTCGATCAGAGCGTGGCCGAGCGGTTGCGCGATCTGGAATCGCAGATGCGCACCAGCAAGGTCATGGTGGCCTTCGTCGCCGAGTTCTCGCGCGGCAAGTCCGAGCTGATCAATGCGATCTTCTTTGCCGCTTACGGGCGCCGCATCATGCCGGCCAGCGCGGGCCGCACGACGATGTGCCCGACCGAACTCGGTTACGACGCTGCCCATCTTCCCTGCCTGCGTCTGTTGCCGATCGAAACCCGGCTCGAGCCGTATTCGCTCTCTCATTGGCGTGACAAGCCCGAGCACTGGACCGAGATCTCGATCGACGTCGAGGATGCCGAGCAGTTGTCGCAGACGATGAACAAGGTGGCTGAAGTCCGATGGGTGCCCAAGGCCGAGGCGCGCTCGCTGGGCTTCTGGAACGACGGTTCCCCCGAGGACAACCCGGTGCCCGACGCCGAGGGGCGCGTCGAAATCCCGCGCTGGCGCCATGCGGTGCTGAACATGCCGCATCCGCTGCTCGAGCAGGGCCTCGTGATTCTGGATACGCCAGGACTCAACGCGATCGGCGCCGAGCCCGAACTGACCGTGAGCCTGATCCCGCAGGCCCACGCCGTGGTCTTCATCTTGGGCGCGGACACCGGCGTGACGCGCTCCGATCTCGCCATCTGGCGCGAGCACCTGATCACCGAAAGCGAGGCGGGCGAAACCCGCATCGTGGTGCTCAACAAGATCGACACCATGTGGGACACCCTCAGCACGCCGGCGCAGATCGACGCGCAGATCCAGCGCCAGCGCAAGGGCGCTGCCGAACTGCTCGGCGTGCCGCTGCCGCAGGTGCTGCCGGTGTCGGCGCAAAAAGGACTGCAGGCCAAGATCCGCCGCGATGTGCCGCTGCTGCAGGCAAGCCGGCTTCCCGCGCTCGAAGCCGTGCTGGGCGAGGGCCTGCTCGGCAAGCGCGAAAAGATGCTGCGGCTCGCCGTCGATGCGGGCATCGCGGCCCTGCAGGCCGAAGCGGCGCGCATCCTCAAGGTTCGCCAGCGCGATCTCTCGGAGCAGGCGCTGGAACTGCAGGGCCTGCGCGGCAAGAACGTGTCGGTCATCCGCCACATGCGAAGCCGCATCGAGCAAGAGCAAACCGAGTTCGAAGGCAGCAACGCGCGCATCCTGGCGCTGCGCTCGGTGCAGGGCAAGCTGTTGCGCGAGGTGTACGCGGTGCTCGGCAGCACCGCGCTCAAGGCCGACATGGGCCGCTTGGCCTCTGCGCTCAAGCGCCCGGGCATCAAGTTCAACGTGCGCAAGGTGTACGGAGAAACCTTCGACTCGTTACGCAACAATCTGCGCGAGGTGCAGGCGACCACGGCCGAGATCCAGTCGATGCTGCACGCCACGTTCCGCCAGCTCAATGCCGAGCACGGCTTTGCGCTGCAGGCGCCGGCGGAGCCCGACCTGCTGGGCTTCGAACAGCAACTGAGCCAGATCGAGCGCAGCCACATCCACTACCTCGGCGTCGGCAACCTGCTCAAGCTCGCGCAGCCGGATTTCTGCGACAAGCTCGTGCGCGCGCTGGCAAGCCGGCTGCGCGTGGTCAACGAAGCGGCCATGACCGAGGTGGAGCGCTGGAGCAAGGGCGCCGGCGCCCAGCTCGATGCGCAGCTCAAGGAGCGCCGCCGCAATTTCACCAAGCGCATCGAGGCGGTCGAGCGCATTCAGGGCGCGGCGGGCAATCTCGATGAGCGCCTCGCCGAGCTCGCTGCCCAGGAAAGCGGTCTTACGGAACTGCACATGCGACTGCGCGAATTCACCGGCCTGCTCACGAGCAATGAAGCGCCCACTGCCGCTGCGGCGCGCAACGAACTCAGTGCCGCCTAAAGATCCGGAACCAGCGGTGCAGGAGCTGGCGCCCTGCTTCGCCACGCACATCGTCGGCTGGCAACGCAGACATGGGCGCAGCGAGCTGCCATGGCAGAACACGCACGATCCCTATCGCGTCTGGCTTTCCGAGGTCATGCTCCAGCAGACCCAGGTGTCGACCGTGCTGGGCTACTTCGCGCGCTTTCTCGAACGATTTCCGACGGTGCAGGCTCTTGCTGCCGGCACCGAGGACGAGGTCTTCGGCTTGTGGAGCGGCCTGGGTTACTACAGCCGGGCGCGCAACATGCACCGCTGCGCGCAGGAGGTGGTCGAGCGCTTCGGCGGCGCATTTCCGCGCACCGCTGCCGAACTCCAGACTCTGCCCGGTATCGGCCGTTCGACAGCCGCCGCGATTGCTGCCTTCTGCTTTGGCGAGCGGGTCGCCATCCTGGACGGCAACGTGAAGCGGGTGCTTGCGCGGGTGCTGGCTTTCGAGGGCGATCTGTCGTCCGCCATGCAGGAGCGCGCTCTGTGGACCATGGCGGCCGAGCTGCTGCCGCTGGCGACACAGCGGCGTGCCATCGCACGCTATACGCAGGGATTGATGGATCTGGGCGCCACCGTCTGCCTGCCGCGCAAGCCGAGCTGCATGATCTGTCCGGTCAACGAGCTGTGCGCGGCGCGGCGCGAGGGCGAGCCCGAGCGCTTTCCGGTCAAGACGCGCAAGCTCCGGCGCAGCGCCCAGTCGCTGTGGATGCTGCAGGCGCGCGATGTGCACGGCCGCGTGTGGCTCGAGAAGCGTCCCTCGCGCGGCATCTGGGCGGGGCTTTATTGCCTGCCGGTCTACGAGAGCCGGGCCTCGCTGCTGGACGAGCTGGCGCCCGACGACCGCAGGACCGCACGCGACGATGCGGCTTTCGTGCACGTGCTCACGCACAAGGATCTGCACCTGCATCCTGTGTCGGTCGAGTGCGTTGCTGCGCAGCCCCTCAGCGACGCCGGCGCATGGTTCGAGGCCGGCCGGTGGTCGACGCTCGGCCTGCCCGCGCCCGTGCGCAAACTGCTGACGGCTTAGGGCCTGAACAGGCCCTACACGCTGTCGAGCTCGCGATGCCGCTTGAGCGCCGCCCAGCGTGCGCCGAAGCCGCGCGCCAGCTGCTCGACGAGAAAGACCGAGCGGTGCTGGCCGCCGGTGCAGCCGATGGCTACTGTGACGTAGCTGCGATGGTCGCGGGCCAGCGCGTCGAGCCAGCGATCGAGGAACTGTTCGATATCGCCATACATGCGGGCGACATCATCGTGTTCGCGCAGCCAGTCGATCACGGCCGCGTCGCGCCCGGTCAGCGGTCGCAGCGCGGGCACGTAGTGCGGATTGGGAAGCATGCGCACGTCGAACACGTAGTCGGCATCGAGCGGCACGCCGCGCTTGAACGCAAAGGATTCGAACACCAGCGTGAGCGTGCTCTCCGGCGCCGCGATCAGCGCCTTGATGTAGCTCTGCAATTGGGCCGGGCGGATGATGCTGGTGTCGATCACGTCGGCCCCGTCGCGCAGATCGGCCAGCAACTCGCGCTCGAGCTCGATGGCCTGGATCAGCGCTCGCTGCTGCTCGGGGGAATCGGTCCGACCTTCCTGGCGCGACAAGGGATGGCGGCGCCGGGTCTCCGAATAGCGGCGCACCAGCGCATCGGTGGTCGAATCGAGGAAGAGCGAGCGCAGCGATATGCCGTCGCGCCGCAGGCCGTCGAGCTGCTGCGGAACGAGCGGCAACGAAACCCCGCTGCGCACGTCCATCGCGATCGCGACCCGCGGCGTCTGCTGTTGCCGCTGCAGCGCGATGAAGGGCGCAAGCAACTCGGGTGGCAGGTTGTCGACGCAGTAGTAGCCCGCGTCTTCGAGGGCATGCAGCGCGACGGACTTTCCTGAGCCGGACATGCCGGTGATCAGCACGAGTTCCAGGCTCACGACGAGGTCTCCGGCGTCTTCTTGCCGAGCATCTCGCGCGCGTGCGCGAGCGAGGTCTGCGAAACGCGCTCGCCGCCCAGCATGCGTGCGATCTCGCGCGGCCGGGTGTCCTCGTCGAGCACCGAGACACCGCTTTCCGTGCGAATGCCGTCCTGGCTCTTGGCGCTGGTCTGATGCTTGGCGACCAGCAGATGGTGGTCCGCACAGGCGGCGACTTGGGGCAGGTGGGTGACCGCCAGCACCTGGCGGTCGCGGCCCAGTTGCTTCATGAGGCGGCCGACGGTTTCGGCCACGGCGCCGCCGACGCCCGCGTCGACTTCGTCGAAGATCAGCGTCTGTGCCGCGCCGAGCTGGCTGGTCGTGACCGCGATCGCCAGGGCGATGCGCGAGAGTTCACCGCCTGAAGCCACCTTGCCGATGGGGCGCGGCGTGCTGCCGGTGTGGCCGCTCACGAGAAAGGCGATGTCTTCGAGCCCGGCTCGGCCCGGTTCGGCGAGCGGCTCCAGTGCGACTTCGAAACGCCCGCCCTGCATGCCGAGGCCCTGCATGGCCTGCGTCACCGCCTGCGCCAGCCGCGGTGCCGCCTGCTTGCGCGCCTTGCCCAGCGTCTTGGCTTCTTTCATGTAGGCCTGCTGTGCCGTCTGTTCGGCACGCTCGAGGGCTTCGAGGTCGCTTTGCGCGTCCAGGGCTTGCAGCTCGGCCTGCCACCCGGCCAGCAAGGCGGGCAGCTCGGCCGGCGTGCGCTTGTAGCGGCGGGCGAGCGACATCCAGAGTCCCATGCGCTCGTCCAGTTCGGCAAGGCGCTCGGGGTCGGTGTCGGCCTGGCGCAGGTAGCCATGCAGCGAATGCGCAGCGTCTGAGGCTTGCGCCACGCTCGATGCCAGAACCTCGCCCAGCGCCTTGAACTCCGGCTCGATGTGCTCGCAATTCTGCAGCAGCGTGACGGCGCGGCTCAATGCGGCGAGCGCGCCGCTGTCATCGTCTTCCAGGGCGCTGCATGCGCCCTCGGCGGCATCGATGAGCGCCTGCGCGTTGGAGATGCGGGTGTGGCTGGCCGAGAGTTCCTCCCACTCGTCGGCGCCGGGCGCGAGCTTCATCACCTCGCCAACCTGCCACTGCAGTCGTTCTCGCTCGCGCTGCAGCGAGTCTTGCGCCGAGCGCGCCTTGTCGAGCGCAGCGATCGCCTGCCGCCAGTTCTGCCAGGCGCTGTCGAGCGCGGCAGTGCCGACACCGGCATAGGCATCGAGCAGGCCGCGCACGGCTTCGGGCCGGGTGAGGCTCTGCCAGGCGTGCTGGCCGTGGATGTCCAGCAACTGGTCGCCGAGCTCGCGCAGCTGGGTCGCGGTGGCGGGGCTGCCGTTGATCCAGCCGCGGCTGCGCCCCTGGAGGTCGACGGTGCGGCGCAGAAGCAGGACATCGCCCGCTTCGAAGCCACCTTCGTCCAGCCAGGCGGCCAGGGCAGGATCGGTGTCGAACTCCGCGCTCACGTCCAGGCGCTCGGCGCCTTCGCGCACGGCGCCGGCATCGGCACGGTTGCCGAGCGCCAGCTGGAGCGCGTCGATCAGAATCGACTTGCCCGCGCCGGTTTCGCCGGTGAGGACGGTGAAGCCCGTGGAGAGATCGAGTTCGAGCGCGCGCACGATCACGAAGTCGCGCAGGGCGATGCGGCGCAATGCCATGTCAGGAACCTCCTTCGTTCCAGTGCAGCTTCTTGCGCAATGTGTCGAAGTAGCTCCAGCCTTTCGGATGCAGAAAACGCACGCGGTAGTCGGAGCGGCGCACCACGACCTGGTCGCCGATGGCAAGAGAAGCCAGTGATTGCATGTCGAAATTGGCGCTCGCGTCGCGCCCGCCCACCAGCTCGATCAGGACCTCGTCGGCATCCGGCAGCAGGATCGGGCGGTTCGAGAGCGTGTGCGGCGCGATGGGCACCAGCACCCATCCCGGGACCGCGGGATGCAGCAGCGGGCCGCCGGCCGACAGCGCGTAGGCGGTGGAGCCGGTGGGCGAGGCGATGATCATTCCGTCGGCGCGCTGGTTGGCAACGAAATGGCGGCCGACCGAAACACGCAGTTCCACCATGCCCGAGGTGGCGCCGCGATTGACCACCACGTCGTTCATGGCGAGCGCATCGAACACCGACACGCCGTCGCGCATCACCTGGGCGTGCATGAGGCTGCGGTGGTCTTCCTCGTATTCGCCGGCCAGCATCGGGATCAGGGTCGCCTGGTAGTTGTCGAGGGAAATGTCGGTGATGAAGCCGAGCCGGCCGCGGTTGATGCCGATCAGCGGAACGCCGTAGCACGCCAGCTGGCGCCCGATGCCGAGCATGGTTCCGTCGCCGCCGACCACCAGGCCCAGATCGCATCGCTGGCCGATCTCTTCGACAGTCAGCGCGGGGTAGCGGGTCTGGCCGCACTCGCCGTCGCGCGGCTGTTCGACAAAGACCTCGCAGCCTTGCGCTTCCAGGAAGGCGCCGATGCCCTCCATGACCTCGTCCAGCGCGCCGGCCTGCGCCCGCGCGCCCGAAGCCTGGTATTTACCTATCAGGGCGACGCGCCGAAAGCTGGATGTCATGTACAAATTACAACATTAAAATCAGTCGATGCTGGACGATCGCGCCAAGTTGCTTCTCAAGACGCTGGTCGAGCGCTATATCGCCGAGGGCCAGCCGGTGGGCTCGCGCACGCTTTCTCGGGCTTCGGGGCTGGAGCTTTCGCCTGCGACCATCCGCAACGTGATGTCCGACCTCGAAGGGCTCGGGCTGATCGCCAGTCCGCACACCTCAGCAGGCCGCATTCCGACTGCGCGCGGCTATCGGCTTTTCGTCGACACCATGCTGACTGCCCAGCGCGAGCAGTTCACGCCGCCGAGCCTCGCGCCCGACCAGCCGCAAAAGGTGATCGCGAACGCGGCGAACCTGCTGTCGAACCTGTCGCAGTTCGTTGGCGTGGTGATGGCGCCGCGCCGCGCATCCGTTTTTCGTCAGATCGAGTTCCTTCGCCTTTCCGACCGCCGCCTGCTCGTGATCATCGTGTCGCCCGACGGCGATGTGCAGAACCGGGTGATCTTCCCCGAGGTCGACTATTCGCAGTCGCAACTGGTTGAGGCATCGAACTACATCAACACGCACTTTGCGGGTCTGTCGATCGAGCAGGTGCGCGATCGGCTTCAGTCCGAGATGGAGCAATTGCGCGGCGAGATCGCTGCGTTGATGCAGGCCGCTGTCCAGGTGAGTTCCGAGGTGCTGACGGAAGCCCAGGACGAAGTCGTGATCGCGGGCGAGCGGAATCTGCTGGCCGTCACCGATTTCTCCAGCGACATGAGCCACCTGCGTCGTGCGTTCGAGCTGTTCGAGCAAAAGGCCCAACTGATGCGCCTGCTCGACGTGTCGAGCAAGGCGGACGGCGTGCGCATCTTCATCGGCGGGGAAAGCCAGGTGGTGCCCTTCGACGACCTGTCGATCGTGAGCGCGAACTACGAGGTCGACGGCGAGGTGGTGGGTACGCTTGGCGTCATCGGTCCGACGCGCATGCCCTATGAGCGCATGATCCAGATCGTCGACATCACGTCGCGGCTGGTCACCAATGCGCTGAGCCACCGCAAATAGCGGCGCCCGGCGCCTACTAGAATCCCTGATGTGCGGGCCGTTAGCTCAGCTGGTTAGAGCAGCGGACTCATAATCCGTTGGTCGATGGTTCAAGCCCATCACGGCCTACCACCACGCCTTGTCGCCCTCAGTCGCGGGCCAACTCCTCAGGCCTTTGCCTGTGTCTCGATCCGGCGACCTGGATCCAGGGCATAGAGGACCGCTTTCTCGTCCTGGCCCTTGGTGGATGCGTCCCCGAGCGGCATTTGTGCCGAGCCGTAGAGCTCGCGCTCCAGTCTTTTGGCGCGTTCGGAATACATCCGGGCCAAGGCCCCGTGATGTTCGGCAGCAGCCTGATGCTCGATACGCGCGAGATGGGCTTCTTCGAGAAGCGCCATGACTCGCCTGAGGTGGCCGTTTCGATTGGGCTGGAAAAAGCTGAACATCGGGACCTCCATCCAATAAACCAATGGAAGCCGTTTTTAGCGCCAGTCGGCCAAGTGGCGCTGTAGGTGCAGTGCCCATGTGGTCGAAATGTCATGATTTAGTTCACATTTCTGCCAAGACTTTGATGCACAACTGACTCGACGTAGACTCACAGGCGGTTGATCGACGGCTCAAGTCCAACACGATCTACTGCTCTCTTTCTTTCGCTGCCCAGCGATGGGGTGTTGCGAGGATGCTATAATCGCAAGCTGTGCGGCTGTAGCTCAGTTGGATAGAGTACTTGGCTACGAACCAAGGGGTCGTGGGTTCAATTCCTGCCAGCCGCACCATCATCAGGAAAGCCCGCAACGAAAGTTGCGGGCTTTTTTCATTGGAGCTTTCTGCGATGAGCAAGGCATTCACCAAAGAAAACGATGCAGGCGATGATGACGACGGTACGGCCGGCGCCGCGCCGCCTCTCCCCGCCGGGAGCAAGAACTACATCACCCCGCAGGGCTACGCGCGCCTGCGTGCCGAGCTGCTCGAACTGATGGATGTCGAGCGGCCCAAGGTCGTGGAGGCCGTCCACTGGGCGGCCAAGAACGGCGATCGCTCGGAGAACGGCGACTACCTCTACGGAAAGAAGCGGCTGCGCGAGATCGACCGGCGGATCCGCTTTCTCACCAAGCGGCTCGAGGTGGCGGAGGTGACGGACCCTTCGGTCCATCATGGCCGCGACCAGGTCTTCTTCGGCGCCACCGTGCGCTACGCCGACGAGACCGGCGAGGAGCGCGTCGTGACCATCTTGGGCATCGATGAAGCCGAAAGCGCGCAAGCGCAGGTCAGCTGGATTTCTCCGATTGCCAGGGCACTGCTGAAGTCGCGGGAGGGGGATGTGGTCAAGCTTGCGACACCGGGCGGCGTGCACGAGATCGAGATATTGGCGGTGAGCTATCCGCCGCCCGCTGCAGCTTAAGGGGCCGGCACTGTCCGTGCGGCCGCGAGCACGGATGGCGTACGCCGCGCGGCCCGCAGCACGGCCTCGAGATGCGTGCGGTCGCGCACTGCGATCACGAAACGCAGATCGGTGGAGTCCTGCGGAGTTTCGTCGGCCATCTCCACGTGGGTGATGTCGGCCTCCGCGTCCGCCAGCGTTGCGGCGACGCGTGCGAGCACACCTTTGTCGTTGCGCACCGTGATGACGACGCCTGTCTCGAAGGTCCGGACCGGGTCGTCGGCCCATTCCACGGCAAAGAAACGTTCGCTGTCCTTGTGGCGCAAACGTTGGCCAACCCCGCACGCTTCGGTGTGCACGACCAAGCCTTCGCCATGGCCGAGGTAGCCCATGATCGGGTCGTCCGGAATGGGGCGGCAGCAGAGCGCGAAGCGGACCGAGGAGTTCTCGCTGCCGTCCAGCGTGACAGCCCCTTGCGAGACGGCTTCGTGCGCGGTGAAGCGCTCGCGGCTCAGCATCAGCGCATCGGGCTTCTCGCCGCGTTCTGCCAGGAGCGCCATGAGCCGCTTCGCAACGATGCTGGCGATGCGCTTGCCGAGACCGATGTCGGTCAGCAACTCCGAACGCGTGCGGTTGCCGGTGAATCGCAGCAGCTTTTCCCAGATCTGCTGGTGCTCCTCGTCATCGTCGGGCAGGTTGCCGAGGCCCTCGGCGCGCAACGCCTGGGCCAGGAGCTTTTCGCCCAGGCCTTCGGATTCGGCATGCGCCAGAGTCTTGAGGTAGTGGCGGATCTTGGAGCGGGCCCGTCCGGTTCGCACGAAGCCGAGCCACGCGGGATTTGGCGTCGACACGGGCGCCGTGATCACCTCGACCACGTCGCCATTCTTTAGCTCGGTGCGCAGCGGAACCTGGTCGCCGTTGATGCGCGCGGCTGAAGTGTGGTCGCCGATGTTGCTGTGGATCGCATAGGCGAAATCGACCACCGTCGCGCCACGGGGCAGCGCCAGGATCTGGCTCTTGGGCGTGAACACGTAGACCGCGTCGGGAAACAGGTCGACCTTGACGTGATCCCAGAATTCGGCCGCATCGCGCGTTTCATCCTGGATGTCGAGCAGCGACTGGAGCCACTTGGCGCCCAGACGATCGCTGGTCGCCGCGCTGGGCTCGGCCGCCTTGTAGAGCCAGTGAGCTGCCACGCCGGACTCGGCCACCACGTGCATGGCCTCGGTGCGCAGCTGGAATTCGACGTTGACGCCGGCCGGGCCGACCAGCGTGGTGTGCAGCGACTGGTAGCCGTTGAGCTTGGCGATCGCGATGTGGTCCTTGAACTTGCCGGGCAGGGGCTTGTACATCTGGTGCAGGATGCCGAGCCCGGTGTAGCAAGCGATCACCGTCGGCACGATCAGGCGGAAGCCGTAGATGTCGGTCACCTGGGCAAAGCTCAAATGCTTTTCTTCCATCTTGCGGTAGATGGAATAGAGCGTCTTCTCGCGGCCGGCCATCCGCACGCTCATGCCAGCTGCCGCGAAGGCAGTTTCGAGTTCCTGCTGCACCTTCTGAATCAGGTCGCGGCGTCGGCCGCGGGCCTTGGTGACCGCTTTTGCGAGGATCGCATAGCGCCAGGGCCTGAGATGGCGGAACGACAGATCCTGCAGTTCCCTGTAGGTCTGGTTGAGCCCGAGCCGGTGCGCGATGGGCGCGTAGATTTCGATCGTCTCACGCGAGATCCGGGCCCATTTCTCGCGCGGCGCATCGTCGAGCGTGCGCATGTTGTGCGTCCGGTCCGCCAGCTTGACGAGAATCACCCGCACATCGCGCGCCATGGCGAGCAGCATCTTGCGGAAGGACTCGGCCTGGTTCTCCTCGCGCGTGTTGAAGCGGAGCTTGTCCAGCTTGGTGAGGCCGTCGACGAGCTCTGCGACCGGTGCACCGAAGCGCTCGATCAGCTCCGACTTGGTCACGCCACAATCCTCGATGGCATCGTGCAGCAGGGCGGCCATCAGGGCCTGCGCATCGAGCTTCCATTCGGCGCATTGCGCCGCCACCGCGATAGGATGCGTGATGTAGGGTTCGCCGCTGTTGCGCAGCTGTCCCAAGTGCGCCTCATCGGCGAAGCGGTAGGCGCGGCGCACCTGTTCGACGTCTTCGACGCTCAGGTAGTCGAGCCGGTCGGTCAGCGCAGCGAAGCTGGCGGCAGCCGCGTTCAACGCCGCCGGACTCGGCCGTGGCGTGCCTCGGGGGGCATCGGACTGGGACTTGACAACCACGCTCATGGCTTCCACTTTAGCGTGGCAGTCGATTCGACGCGTCCAGGCATAAAAAAAGCACCGCAAGGCGGTGCTCTTTGTTGCAAGCGTGCGTCAACTCAGCCGGGCACTTTCTTGAGCATCTCGATCCCGATCTTGCCCTCTGCGATCTCGCGCAGGGCAGTGACACCGGGCTTGTTCTTGCTCTCGATCTTCGGCGCGTGGCCCTGGCTCAGCATGCGCGCACGGTAGGTGGCTGCCAGCACCAGCTGGAAGCGGTTCGGAATGTGTTGCAGGCAGTCTTCGACGGTGATGCGGGCCATGAGGATCTTTCGACGTACAGGTGATCGGGATCAGGGAATGTTCAGCGCGGCAAAAGTGTCGGCACGCGCGCGGCGCTGTGCCGAATACCGGAGCCGCTGAGCGTGGACAATCGCCTTGAGGTCAAAAAGTGCGCGCTCAAATAACTCGTTGATTATAACGAAGTCGAATTCGTTTGCGCGTGCCATCTCCTCGGCGGCGTTCTGCAGCCTCAGCTCGATGACCGCGGCGCTGTCCTCCCCGCGCCGTTCGAGCCGGGACCGCAGTTCCTCCCAACTCGGCGGCAGGATGAAGATCGTCACCGCGTTGGCAAAGGTCTTTCGGATCTGGAGCGCGCCCTGGAAGTCGATTTCGAGGATGACGTCCGCGCCTTGGGCGATCCGCTCTTCGATTGCCTTCTTCGAGGTGCCGTAGCGCTGGCCGTGAACGTGCGCCCATTCGACGAAGGCATCGGAGGCGACCATCGCGTCGAACTCCGAGTGCGAAGCGAAAAAGTACTCGCGACCATGCTTTTCCTGGCCGCGCGGGGGGCGGGTGGTGTGCGACACCGATGGCTGCACGGCGGAATCGAGCTCCATCAGGGCCTTGACCAGGCTTGATTTGCCGGCGCCGCTCGGCGCTGCGACCACGAAAATGTTGCCGGGGTAATCCATTCGCTCGTTCTCTGCTTATTCGATGTTCTGGACCTGCTCGCGCATCTGCTCGATCAGCACCTTCATGTCGACGCCGATCCGGGTGAGTTCGAGCGTCGCCGATTTGGAGCCCAGGGTGTTGGCCTCGCGATGCAGTTCCTGGATCAGGAAATCGAGGCGCTTGCCGATCTCGCCGCCCTTCTTGACCAGCCGCTCGATCTCTTCGAGGTGCGAGTTAAGGCGCGTCAGCTCCTCGGCGACATCAATGCGGATCGCAAAGGCCGTGGCTTCGGTCATGGCGCGATCCTGCGCCGCTTCCGGTGGCGTGCCGCCGGCGGCGAGGCCCATGGCCTCCTGCCAGCGCTCGAGAAAGCGGGTGCGCTGCTGCTCGACGAGCTGGGGCACCAGCGGCAGCGCCTGCTCGACCAGCTTGCGCAGCTGGGCAAGGTGATCCTGCAGCATCCGCGCAAGCCGGGCGCCTTCGCGCTCGCGCGCCGAAACAAGCGCCTTGAGCGTCTTCTCCGCCACCTCGGACAGCTCAGGCCCCAAGTCACCCTTCGCCTGTGTGTCGCCGGCCGCCAGGCGCAGCACGTCCGCCACGCTGAGTTCCCGGGCAGCCGGCAGCCAGGACTTGATGTTGTCCTGTACGCCGTTGAGCCGCTGGAGCAACTTGGGCGAGGGTTCGCCGATGCCCGCGGTACCGCCGCCTTCGATCGAGGCGCGCAGCTCGACCTTGCCGCGCTTGAGCTGCCCCGTCAGCAGTTCGCGCAAGGCCGGCTCGTGCTGGCGCAACTCCTCGGGCAATTTGAAAGTGAGGTCGAGAAAACGGCTGTTGACCGAGCGAATCTCGACCCCGAGCCGGCCCGCGCCATGGGGCCGCGGCTCGGTGTCGGCGTGGCTGCCCGCGGGGCCGTTCTGGCCGCTGGCATAGCCGGTCATGCTGTAAACTGGCATTGCGCCTCGCTGTGAAATTGTGTGTACGCACCGAGACGACGGCACGGCGTTCGCTTGCCGCACCATCGCCTTCGGGCGAAACTCCCGGATTATGTCAAAGGTCAAACCTTCGCCCCTGTTGCCTGACACGGTCATCGGCGGTTATCGCGTCGTGCGTCGGCTTTCTGCCGGTGGTTTCGGCGTCGTCTACCTCTCCGTCGACCAAAGTGGCCAGCAGGTGGCCATCAAGGAATACCTTCCTTCCTCCCTGGCAACCCGGGGCACCGGCGAGCTTGCGCCCCAGGTGCCGCCCGAAAAGCTGTCGCTCTACCGGCTGGGGCTGAAGAGCTTTTTCGAGGAAGGGCGTTCGCTCGCGCAGATCTCGCATGCCTCGGTGGTCAGCGTGCTCAACTTCTTCCGCGAGAACGAAACCGTCTACATGGTCATGAACTACCTGGAGGGCGCCACCCTGCAGGATTTCATCGTGACCGCGCGGGACCTCAAGAAACAGAAGGTCTTCCGTGAGTCCACCATCCGTTCGCTGTTCGACGAGATCCTGCGCGGCCTGCGCATCGTGCACCAGCACAAGATGCTTCACCTGGACATCAAGCCGGCCAACATCTTCGTGACCGACGACGATCGCGCGGTGATGATCGATTTCGGCGCCGCGCGCGAAGTGCTCTCCAAGGAAGGCAACTTCATCCGCCCGATGTACACGCCCGGCTTCGCGGCGCCAGAGATGTACCGCCGCGATTCGTCGATGGGCCCCTGGACCGACATCTACGCCATCGGCGCCTGCATCTATGCCTGCATGCAGGGCTATCCCCCGAACGACGCCCCGCAGCGCATCGAGAAAGACCGGCTCGGCCTGTCGCTCTCGCGCCTGCGCGGCATCTACTCCGACAACCTGATCGAAGTGGTCGAGTGGTGCATGTCGCTCGACCCGCTCTCGCGTCCGCAGTCGGTCTTCGCGCTGCAGAAGGAGCTGAGCCGCGAAGGCGAGCGCCGCTACACCAAGCTCACGGTGAGCGAGAAGGTCCGGCTGTCGATCGACAACATGCGGTCCTTCGAAAAGAAGGGGTTGCCGAAGGCGGCAGCGCCGACGACACGTCCGGCATGAAATTCTCCGTCTTCCAGGTCAGCCGCAAGGGTGGCCGTCTCAAGAACGAAGACCGCATGGGCTACTGCTACACGCGCGAATCGGGCCTCTTCGTGCTGGCGGACGGCATGGGCGGGCATCCCGAAGGCGAGGTGGCGGCCCAGCTGGCGCTGCAGACCATCGCGGCGCTGTACCAGCGCGAGGCGCGACCGATCGTCAAGGACGTCAAGGCATTCCTGACTGCGTCGGTGATGGCCGCGCACCAGCAGATCATGCGCTACGCAGGCAACAAGGGCATGCTCGACACCCCGCGCACGACGGTGGTTGCCGCCGTTCTGCAGGGGACCACCGCCACCTGGATCCATTGCGGCGACTCGCGGCTCTACGTGGTGCGCGACGGCGAGCTGCTGACCCGCACGCGCGACCACTCCCACGCCGAGCGGCCGCGCGCCAACGCCGGGGCCGAGATCGTCAACCGCAACCTGCTGCTGACCTGCCTGGGTTCCCCGACCACGCCGCTGTTCGACATCTCGGCGCCGCTGCAGCTCCAGCGCGGCGACCGCATCATGCTGTGCTCCGACGGCCTCTGGGGCGTGCTGGACGAAGCCCTGATCGTGCACACGCTCTCCTCCGGCAAGCCCGTCTCCGATGCGGCGCCCGACCTGGCCGAGATGGCACTGCGCAACGGCGGCACCCACAGCGACAACGTGACGCTGATCGCGCTCGAGTGGGAGATGCCCGAGGCGACGGGCCAGGCACGCGGCGTGTCGACCGACAGCATCAGCGACGGCGTGTTCGCCTCGACCATCCAGGCCGGCATGCCCTCCGACAGCGAACTCGACGACCTCGACGAGGACGCGATCGAACGCTCGATTGCCGAAATCAACGAGGCGATACGACGCTCCGCTGCGCGCAAAGCCTGATTTTTCTTCCTTCTTTTTTCGCTCCACATGACAGTTTTCGTACGAAGCGGCGGCCGTGCCGCCGACCAGTTGCGCCCCGTGCGCGTCACGCGCGGTTTCACGATTCACGCCGAGGGCTCGGTGCTGATCGAGTTCGGCCAGACGCGCGTGTTGTGCACCGCCTCGGTCGAGGAAAAGGTGCCGCCGCACAAGCGCGGCAGCGGCGAGGGCTGGGTCACGGCCGAGTACGGCATGCTGCCGCGCGCCACGCATACGCGCAGCGATCGAGAAGCGGCGCGCGGCAAGCAGAGCGGCCGCACGCAGGAAATCCAGCGCCTCATCGGCCGCTCCATGCGCGCCGTGTTCAATCTGGCCGCGCTGGGGGAGCGCACGATCCATCTCGACTGCGATGTGCTGCAGGCCGACGGCGGTACGCGCACGGCCGCGATCACCGGCGCCTTCGTGGCGGCGCAGGATGCAGTCGACAAGCTGCTGGCCGCGGGCAAGATCGCGGCCTCGCCCATTCGCGGTCACGTGGCCGCGGTCTCCGTCGGCATCGTGCAGGGCACGCCCTTGCTGGATCTCGAATACATCGAAGACTCGGCCTGCGACACCGACATGAACGTGGTGATGACCGGCGCCGGCCATTTCGTCGAAGTGCAGGGCACGGCCGAAGGAGCGGCCTTCTCGCGCGAAGAGATGAATGCGCTGCTGGTGCTGGCCGAAAAGGGTATCGCCGAATTGACTGCGCTGCAGGCGCAGGCATTGTCGAACGGATGAAGCTGGTTCTGGCCTCCAACAACGCCGGCAAGCTCGCCGAGCTGCAGGCCTTGTTTGCGCCGCTCGGCGTCGAGCTGGTGCGGCAGTCTGAACTCCAGGTCGGCGAGGCCGAGGAACCCTTTCTCACCTTCGTCGAGAACGCGCTGGCCAAGGCGCGCCACGCCTCGGCGGCGACCGGCCTGCCGGCCATCGCGGACGATGCGGGCCTTTGCGTCGAGGCATTCGGCGGGCTGCCCGGCGTGGCCACCGCCTACTACGCCACCCAGTTCGGCTACGAGAAGGGCGACGCGAACAACGTGCGCGCGCTGCTCGAGCAGATGGCCGGCGTCGCCGACCGCCGCGCCGCGCTCGTCAGCACGCTGGTTGCGCTGCGCCGCGCCGACGATCCCGAGCCCTTGATCGCGGTGGGCCGCGCCGCGGGCGAGATCACGCGCGAGCCCTTCGGCGACAACGGCTTCGGTTTCGATCCAGTCATGTGGCTGCCGCAGTTCGGCAAGACCTTCGCCCAGCTGGCGACCGAAGTGAAGAACGCCAACAGCCATCGCGGCCAGGCAGCGCGCGCGATGCTGGCCTTGATGCGGGAGCGCTGGCTGTGAGCCTCGTCGTCCCGATCACCAGCAACGCGCAGGAGCGCGCCGGTGGCGCGGCTCATGCCAACGACGTGCTGCACCTGATGCGGCCGGGGCCGCTGCAGCTGTCGGCGCTGCCGCCGCTGTCGCTCTACGTCCACCTGCCCTGGTGCCTGCGCAAGTGCCCTTACTGCGACTTCAACTCGCACGAGTGGCGCGGCGGCGATGGCGACGCATTGCCGGAGCAACGCTATCTCGATGCGCTGATCGCGGACCTCGACGCCGCTCTGCCCCTGATCTGGGGCCGCGGCGTGCACACCATCTTCATCGGCGGCGGCACGCCCAGCTTGTTCTCGCCGGCCGCCATCGACCGCCTGCTCGGCGACCTGCGTGCCCGGCTCAAGCTCGCGCCCGACTGCGAGATCACGCTGGAGGCCAACCCCGGCACCTTCGAGCGCGATCGCTTCCGCGCCTACCGGGCGGCCGGCGTCACGCGGCTGTCGGTCGGCGTGCAGAGCTTCAACGACGAGCACCTGAAGGCGCTCGGCCGCGTGCACGACCGCGCGCAGGCCATCGCGGCGGTCGAGGAGGCAGCGCTCGCCTTCGACACCTTCAATCTCGACCTGATGTACGCGCTGCCGGGCCAGACCCTGGAGGGCCTCGACGCGGACCTCGATCAGGCGCTGGCGCTGGCGCCGCCGCATCTGTCGGTCTATCACCTGACCATCGAGCCCAACACCTACTTCGCCAAGTTTCCGCCGGTGGTGCCGGAAGACGACGCCGCCTACGCGATGCTCGACCGCATCACCGAGCGCACCGCGCAGAATGGTCTCAACCGCTACGAGATCTCGGCCTATGCGCGTGCGGGCCATGCCTGTGCGCACAACCTCAATTACTGGCAGTTCGGCGACTACCTCGGCATCGGCGCCGGCGCGCACAGCAAGCTGAGTTTTGCGCACCGCGTGGTACGGCAGGTGCGCTTCCGGGAGCCGCGTCTCTACATGGACAATGCGCTCGCCGGCCAGGCGATCGCGCAGAGCGACGAGGTCGGCCTTGCCGAGCTGCCCTTCGAATTCATGCTCAACGCCCTGCGCCTCAAGGAGGGCTTCACGCTGGCGCAGTTCGGCGAACGCACCGGGCTGGCCATCACCGCCATTCAGTGCGGGCTCGAGGAAGCCGAGCGCAAAGGCCTGATCGAGCGTGACCTCGCGCGCGTCTGGCCGACGGCGCGCGGCTTCGACTTCCTGAGCGATCTGCAGGCCATCTTCCTGCCGGATGCGTGAGCGCAAAACCATGCCGAACCGAACGCTCCCGGATGAAACCCAGCGCAGGTCGCGTGGACGACCCAGTCCAGAGCAGGCGGCGGCCCTGCGCGAGTCCTTCCTCGCTGCTGCATTGAAGTCTTTTCTCGAGAACGGCTACGCGGCGACCAGCATCGAGGCCATCGCGCGCGATGCGGGCGTCGCCAAGATCACCATCTACCGCCAGTTCGAGAACAAGGAGGCCTTGTTTCGGGAGGTCGTGCACCGTGCGGTCAGCAGTGCCCGCGACACCATGCAGGCCACTCTCGTGCGGCACGGTGCTGACGAAAGGGAGATCCTGCTCGACCTGGTCGAACGCATGTACCTCGGCGCCACCGAGCCGAAGACGCTGGCCCTGCTGCGCCTGGTGATCGCGGAGGCCGTGCGCTTTCCTGAACTCGCGAAGTCGCTCTATGCCGAGAACAGCTACGTGCTCGCGCCGGTGGTCGAGTACCTGGCCGAGGCGCACCGCACCGGAAAGCTGCACGTGCCTTCTCCGGAACTGGCGGCGGTGCAGCTTTCGACGCTGGCCTTTGGCGGCGTGCGTTTCTTCATCTCGAAGCCGCTCGCAGGCCCCGAGGAGCGCCGCGCCTGGGCCACGGGCATTGTGGACCTGGTGATGCGCGGGTGGGCCCCGACTCCGCCCGGCGACTAAAATCGCCCGCACGCCTTCGCGCAAAGCGAAGACAGTCCCGGAGAGTTGGGTGAGTGGTTTAAACCAGCAGTCTTGAAAACTGCCGACGGGCAACCGTCCGTGAGTTCGAATCTCACACTCTCCGCCGGCCAGGTGCGCACCGGCTGCTATCGGCACGCGAAGCTGGAGGCCGATTCGATGCTGCCGCCTACGTAGGCCGCCGTTTTTGGATACGGGCACAGCGGCCGCGTGCGATCGGCCGACCAGTCGGCAGGCAATTCGGTGTTGACCACATTGGCGCCCGCCCCGCGAGCCGCGGCAATGATCGCCGTAGGCGCCTTGCCCTGTTCCACCCACGCGACGAGCGGCGTCAGCATGTCGAACTGGTCGGTGGCTGGGCCGCGCCCGCAATGATTCATGCCGGGCACCGGAAAGAAGCGAGCAAAGCCGGATGCATCGCCGCCGTTCGCCGCGCGCAATTGCTCGTACCAACTTGTCGTGTCGTCCGACGAGAACACCGCATCGCTGGTGCCGTGATAGACGATGAGCTTGCTGCCGCGGTCGCGAAGCGCGGAAAGGTTGCTCGGGTTCGGCGGCGTCATGAAGGACATCGATGACTCGGTGTAGAGCGCAGTGCTCGCGAAGATGCTCGGCGCATCGATGTCCATGCTGAATCCGAGCGCGAAATCGATGCCGGACGGGCGGCTCGGTCCCAGCGGCGGGGTGCTGAAAACGAAGCCGACCGCAGCGGTATCCAGGCTTTGCGAATTGGAGAACTCCCACTGGCGCCAATCGGCACGGTTGACGCCGGCATCGTAGGGAAAGCTGCTGTAGATCGCCGTGCCCGCGCTGTTCCTCGCGCCGGAGAAGACGTTTTCGAGCACGCTCTTTTGCGCGGCCGTGAGGCAGCTGCCGTCGCGCGCGCCGCCGCATGTGGGTACGGCGGTGGCCAGATCGAATGCCTGTTTGCACATCTGGACGTCCGCGACCATCCCGTCCGCCGCTCCGTCCAGTGCGTCGCAACGCGCGAGCACCGCGTTGGCCACCGTGTTCATCTCCGCTTGCGTGAAGGCGGACCGCACGGCCCTCTGAGGTGAGGCGGTTCGTGGGCCATCGATGTGACCGGGAAAACGGGGCTCGTCTTCAATGCCGACGGGGCGAGCATCTTGGACTCCTGGCCCGGGGTGGACCCGGGTAGTCATAACGTTATTTCAAATAATCAATATAGTTTTCAGAGATAACTAAATAATAGGGAAAACCCGCAGGACCCCGGTCGACACGGCGGCAGCGCGATGGCGTATCACACGTCTATGTCGTCTGATGTCATAAGTGTGCAGACGGACCTGATCCGCAGCCGTTGATTGCACTTCAGTGGCGGTTGTACTGTGCCAGTCATGGTTTCCACCAGTCCTGACTGGAAGCTCAAGTCATACGATGACCGACGACATGCTGCACCGTGGCGCCAAGAATCATGACAACCAGGCGTTCCGGCGCACATGCCGTCGAAACCGTGCCGTGCGCTCGCCGCCCGGCCGGGTCTCGTCCACGGCCCGATCCCCGGTCACCAGGGCATGAGATTCCCCCGGTGTTACCGGAGGTGGGCGAATCCACCTTTTGAGGAGCAGCGATGAAACGCAGAAGATTCGTGATGTCCGGACTCAGCCCGCTGGCCCTGGCCGCCTGCGGTGGCGGCGGCGATGGCGGGGCCCCAGCCCTTGCCAGCGCCGGGAGCTCGAAACCCGACGCTGTCGCGGACGAGAAACCTGATGCCGCAGACAAGTTCCGCAAGCGCGTCCGCTCGGCGCTGCGGCAAGCGGTCCGCTTCATGGACGAAGAAGTGTCTTACCGAGGCGGCTACGTCTGGGCCTACCTGCCCGACCTGTCGGTCAGCTGGGGCGAGATGGAGGCCAAGCGCACCATGTGCTGGATCCAGCCGCCCGGCACGCCTTCGGCCGGCCACGCCTTCCTAGACGCCTACCACGCGACCGGCGACGAGCTCTTCTACAAGGCCGCCGAGCGCACCGCGCTTGCGCTGATTGCGGCGCAGCATCCGGCCGGCGGCTGGAACTACATCCATGACTTCGCCGGCGAGGCCTCGCTCAAGCATTGGTACGAGACGATCGGCGCCAACGGCTGGCGGCTCGAGGAGTTCCAGCACTACTACGGCAACGCGACCTTCGACGACGCGGGCACCGCGGTGGCGTCGCAGTTCCTGCTGCGCATGTACCTCGAGAAGCGCGATCGGCGCTTCCGCGGCCCGCTGTACAAGGCGATCGACTTCGTGACCGGCGCGCAGTTCAGCAGCGGCATCGCCGACGGCGGCTGGCCGCAACGTTATCCGCCGTTCCCGGGCTCGGTCTCGTCGATGCCGCTGCCCAACCCGCAGCAGCTGCCGCCGGGCGCGACCCAGGGAATGGAAGACGGCGACTACACGCGCCAGATCACGTTCAACGACGACGTGGCCGGCGAGAACATCAAGTTCATGCTGATGTGCGTGGTGGGACTCGGCGAGACCCGCTTGATCGAACCGGTGCAGCGCGCGATGCAATGCCTGCGGCGCCTGCAGCAGCCGGGGCCGCAGGCCGGCTGGGCGCTGCAGCACCTGACCGAGGACCGCGACGGCCGCCCGGCCGGGGCGCCGGCCGGCGCGCGCACCTACGAGCCGCGCTCGCTCGCGACGCACACGACGCAGACCAACGTGCTGCAGCTGTTCCACTACTTCCGGCTGACCGGCGACAGGACGTTCCTGGCGCGGGTGCCGGAAGCGATCGCGTGGCTCAACAGCTGCAAGCTGACGCCCGAGATGATTGCCGACAACCCGCAGCTCGCCGGACGCACGCATCCCACCTTCATCGAGCTGGGGACGAACCAGCCGCGTTTTGTCCACCGCTACGGCTCGAACATCTGGAACGGTGCGTACTACTTCGATGACGACCATCGCGCCACGCTCAGCCACTACTCGGCGGGCCGCAGCGTCAACATCGGCAGTCTTCAGGCAACCTACGACCTGCTCGCGTCGATGAGCGATGCCGCGATTGCCGAGATGACTGCGGGGTCGCCGCTGAAGGTCAGCAGGCCGAGAGACCTGCCGAAGTACTTCTCGCTGCGCGAAGTCGACTTCCCCGACCTGTTCGCGGGCGCGACGATGACCAGCCCGACGGTCACCGAGGCGCAGGCACAGGCGGTGGTCGACGCGCTCGGCGACAAGGACTATTGGCTCTCGCCGATCGCGTTCGTCACCAACCCGTTCCGCGGCAACGGCCCCACCACGCCGTATTCGGGCGACGCCTACCGCAGCAAGCACGTGGGCGACGTCTACGACACCTCGCCGTACGACCCGCTCACCCCGCCCGAGATCGAGCCCTACCAGCCGCGCGAGCGGCCGCTGGGCATCTCGACCAGCGACTTCGTCGCCAACACGGGCAAGCTGGTCGCGTTCCTCGCTCCGGTGGTGTGAGAGCGCAGCGGGTGAATCCGCTGTAACAGAAAGGCTGGTGCAGCAGAGGGGCACCAGCCTTTCGGCTAGCCCGTCCGCTGCGCCTGCAGCAGATCGGCCACTTGCCTGCGCAAGTCTTCGTTCTCGGCCGTCAGGTCGGCCACGCGCTGTTCCAGCCGTTGCACGAGATCGGGCTTTGCCGAGTCGTCGGATGGCGCCGATTCCTCGCGCGGCTTGCGCCTGGCCTCGCGGACGCGCTTGGCGACCTGCTTCAGTTCATCCTTGCCGGCGATTGCGGCAGCCACCTGTTCTTCGGCCGGCAAGCTCGCCACGGCCGCCGCGGCATTGATCGAGATCGTGCCGGACTTGACGGCCGCCACCAGCTCGGGCGCGGCCTGCTTGCGGATCTTCTCGATCATCACCACCTGGCTGCTGCTGATGCGAGCGGCCTTGGCGACGGCTTCACGGCTGTTCAACGGCGCGGACGAGTCTGCCGAGGTCTGAACCTCTGCCGGCGCGGTCGCTGCCGGCGTGCGGGCCTGCCGTTCGGCCACGATCTCCTTCTTTCTGAGCGCCAGCACGCCTCGCAGGAAGTCCGAGACGCTGCGTCGGCCCAGGTGCTGGTCGATCATCCACAGGTGCACGTCCTCGATGGATTGGAAGCGCGTGTTCTGCACAGTCTGGAACGGCAGCCCGTGCTTCTGGCAGATGCCGTAGCGGTTGTGGCCATCTACCAGGACATCGCCCCACAGCACCAGTGCATCGCGACAGCCTTCGGTCAGGATGCTTCGCTCCAGCGCTTCGTGTTCCTCGGGGGTCAACGGGTCGATATAGGTTCTTAGTTCTTCGTTGACGACGATATTCATGGATGCGGGATCAGGGATAGGGGCGGCATTCTCTCAGAGCGCGAGTTGCATCTCCACCTGACGGATGCCGGTTGCCAGCCCGCGCGCGGTCACCGCGCGAAACAGGGCGCTGTCCGGCGGCTCGTCGACCAGCCGCCATGTCGTGCCGACGCGCGCGCAGGCGAGGGCGTCCAGCAGATCGGAAGCCGCGGCTTCGTCGAGCGCGCCGGCATCGAGCAGCGCGCTGTTCTCGCTGCCTTCGAGATAGACGGCGTAGCCGACGATGGCGGCGTCCCGCTGCACGCCGAGGGCTACTGCCCCCTCGGTCGCGACGGCGCCCAGCACCGTGGGGATTTCGCGGCGCCAGGTCGGACGTGTGTCCGCATTGCACAGCGCATGCGCGGATGCGAGGGCGGCAGCGTCGAGCGCCATACCGGCAGATGCGCGGCCTTGCGCAAGTGTTCCCTCCAGAACCACCAAGGGCCGAATCTCCGCGAAGCCCGCCTTGCGGTAGAGCATCCGGGCCGGGTTCTGTTCGATGACCTCGAGGACGATTTCGCGCATCCCCGCGTCCGACAAGGCCGAGATCTGTGCCTCGAGCAGCGCCCTTGCCAGCCCTCGGCCCCGCTGCGCGCCGGCGATGCCGAAGCCGGCCAAGTAGGCACGCTCCTGCCTGCGGCCCACGAGCGAAATGCCATGGAGCGCGTCGCCGATCAGGAGCAGCCTGGAAAGGTCCAGGTCGGCGCTCGCGCGCCGCAGATGTCTCTCGAAGAGCGGTTCGGTGAAGGCGATCGGAACGAAGTAGTTTTCGTAGGCGCGATTCCAGAGCGCGGTGAGTTCGCTGCGGCCGAATTCGGCGGCGGGGGCGAAGCGGGTGTCGGGCCTGCTCTGCATTCAAAGCCCCGCGGCCAGCGAACGCGGAACCTTGATCCGCATGTCCAGCAGCATCTGCCCCATGCCCTTGCCGAGCGGATCCATGCGCATCGATGAAGGCCCGCCGCCGTCGAGCGCATCGTGCAGCAGCAGGTTCATCGCGGCGATGCCGGGCAGGTAGAAGCGTTCCACCTTGCCGTGAACCAGGTGCGCGAAATAGGCGCCCACGGCATCGGGCGTCACGCGTTCCCACAGCAGCGGCAGCCATTCGGGGCGGCGTGCGACCAGGCCGATGTTCGAGAGGTTGCCCTTGTCGCCGCTGCGCGCCCAGGCGAGCTGGATGAGGCGCACTTTCTCCATCGGCTCATCGGGATCGATCCATGGAGAGGGCGTTGGCACATCGGGCGCGACACCGTCGCCCGTTCCCGCCGGAACGGGCACCGCATGCCGCTCGCCGTCGAGCACGAAGGCGACCGGCACTGCCTCTTTCTCCAGCAGAAAAGAGAAGGGCTCGATCAGAGGCGACACCGAAGGCCGCCCGCCGCCCGGGCCCGTGGTGCCGGGCGCCCACGAGGTGCCCGCCGGCGCGATCTCGCGCGCGAACATCGCGAGCGCGGCCTTCTGCGGATGATTGGCCACCACCCGCATCATGACCTCGCGCGACGCCCGCGTGCACGCATGCGGGCCGTAGAGCGACTCGGCGCCGATCACTTCGATGTAGGTGGAGGTGAAGGGCGGCTGCCCGCTCTCGCGCAGGATGCGGCCGGTGCGCTCGATGATCGCCTCGGCCGTGCGTCGGGCCTTCTTCTCGGCATCGATGCCGACGATCACCAGGCTGCCCGCGCAGCGGTAGCCACCCTGCTGGGTCGCCGAAACCTTGTAGCTCGGCGTCGGCGGGCGTCCTTTGGCAGGACTCACGCGCACGCGGTTCTCTCCCTGCTGCTCGATCACGACCTCGCGGAAGTCGCAGCTCACGTCCGGTAGCAGATAGGCGCCGGGGTCGCCGATCTCGTAGAGCAGTTGCTCGGCCACCGCCGCGCGGACCACCTTGCCGCCGGTGCCCTCGGGCTTGGTCAGGACGAAGCTGCCGTCGGCATGGCACTCGACGATCGGGTAGCCGATGTTTGCCCAGTCCGGGATCTCTTCCCAGTCGGTGTGCAGGCCGCCGGTCGCCTGGCAGCCGCACTCGATGATGTGGCCGGCGAGGCTGCCGGAGGCCAGCAGGTCGAAGTCGTCGTGGGTCCAGCCGAATTCGTGCATCAGCGGCCCCAGCGTCACGGCGCTGTCGACGCAGCGTCCGGTGATCACCACCTCGGCACCGGCCGCCAGCGCGGCGGCGATCGGCGCGGCGCCGAGGTAGGCGTTGGCGCTCAGCACCTTCTCGGGCAAGGCGTCGCCGCTGAACATGTCCTGGATGCCGCGCTCGCGCACGGCCGGCATCTGCGCGCCGATGTCGTCGCCTTCGACCACGGCGATGCGCAGCGCGATGCCTTCGGCTTCGGCCATGGCCTGCAGCGCAGCCGCGCAGCCGTGCGGATTGATGCCGCCCGCGTTGCTGATCACCTTGATCCCTTGCCGCTTCACCTCGCCGAGCACCGGCTTCATCGCGATGTCGACGAAGTCGGTGGCCCAGCCCAGCTCGGGCTGCTTGGCGCGCGCCGCCGCCAGGATGGCCATCGTGGTCTCGGCCAGGTAGTCGAACACCAGGTAGTCGAGCCGCCCTCCCTTCACCAGTTGCGGCGCGGCCACCATGCTGTCGCCCCAGAAGCCGGAGGCGCCGCCGATGCGGACGATCTTGCTGCTGCTTGTCATGGAGATGCAGCTTAGCGATCCGCCGCGCGCTGCGCTTGCGTCAACTCGCTAGTGGACCAGGGCCGCAGCCACTACGCGCAAGACCTGGGCGCGCCGGGCCGCTAGCCTTGGTCGCGACAAGGAGTCGTCAATGGACTTTCTCGATGCGCCGCCGCTGCCCTTCTATTTCAGTCCCGATCACGAGCAGTTCCGCGCCAGCGTCCGCGACTTCATCTCGCGCGAGATCACGCCCAACGTGAACGCGTGGGACGAGGCCGAGACCTTTCCGCGCTCGCTCTATGCGCGCTCGGCCGAACTCGGCATCCTGGGGCTGGGCTATCCGGAGGAATACGGCGGCACGCCGGCCGACGTGTTCTACCAGCTCGTGGTGGCCGAGGAGTTCGCGCGCTGCGGTTCTGGCGGCGTGCAGGCCTCGATGAACTCGCACGGCATCGCGCTGCCGCCGATTCTTGCCGCGGGCAGCGAAGAGTTGAAACGCCGCGTCATCCCGCCGGTGCTCGCGGGCCGCAAGATTGCTGCGCTGGCCGTCACCGAGCCCTCGGGCGGCTCCGACGTGGCCAACCTGAAGACCACCGCGATCCGCGACGGCGATCACTACATCGTGAACGGCGAGAAGACCTTCATCACCTCGGGCGTGCGCGCCGACTTCATCACGACTGCGGTGCGCACCGCCCCGAAGGTCTTGGGCGCCGGCGGCATCTCCGCGCTGGTGATCGAGGGTGGCACGCCGGGGCTCACCCGCACGCCGCTCAAGAAGATGGGCTGGTGGAGTTCCGACACCGCGCACCTTCGCTTCGACGACTGCCGGGTGCCGGTGGCCAACCTCGTGGGCGAGGAGAACCGCGGCTTCAAGCTCTTCATGCGCAACTTCAACACCGAGCGCCTGCTGATGGCGTCGCTGGCCTGCGGCTATGCCGAGGTCTGTCTGGAGGAGGCTGTGGACTGGGCGCGCCAGCGCACGATCGGCGGCACGGCGCTGTCCGAGCGGCAGGTGGTGCGCCACAAGCTGATGGACATGACCCTGCGCATCGACGCCGCGCGCGCGCTCGTCTACGACCTGGCCTACCGCATCGAGCACCAGCTCGCCGACCCGGCGCAACTGGTGGCGCGCATCTGCCTGGCCAAGGTGCAGGCGACGCAGGCCATGCAGTTCTGTGCCGACCAGGCGGTGCAGCTGCTGGGCGGCATGGGCTACATGCGCGGCACGAAGAGCGAGCGCATCTACCGTGAGGTCAAGGTGATGATGATCGGCGGCGGATCGGAAGAGGTCATGAAGGACCTGGCCGCGCGGCAGCTGGGCCTTTGAGGCGCAAGGAAAAAAGAACATGGCAAGCATCGAGTCGACCATCTATCCCGACAGCGAATCCTTCCAGGCCAACCGCGAGGGCATGCTGGCCCTGCTCGAACGCGTGCGCGCCTGCGAGCAGCGCAGCGCGGCGAGCTCGGCCCGATCGCGCGAGCGCTTCGAGCAACGCGGCCAGCTGCTGCCGCGCGATCGGGTTTCGCTGCTGCTCGATCCGGGCTCGCCTTTTCTCGAAATCGCATCGCTGGCCGGTCTCGGCCTGGACAAGCCCGAGCTCGACCAGAGCGTGCCGGGCGGCGGCATCATCGGCGGCATCGGCTGGGTCTCGGGCGTGCGCGTAATGGTCAATGCCTCCGACTCAGGCATCGATGCCGGCGCGCTGCAGCCCATGGGCCTCGACAAGGCGCTACGCATGCAGGAGCTCGCGCTCGAGAACAAGCTGCCTTACGTCCAGCTGGTCGAGAGCGCAGGCGCCAACCTGCTCACCTACAAGGTCGAGGAGTTCATCAAGGGCGGCAGCCTGTTCCGCAACCTCGCGCGCATGTCGGCGGCCGGCCTGCCGGTGATCACGGTGACGCACGGCTCCTCCACCGCTGGCGGCGCCTACCAGACGGGCCTGTCGGACTACATCGTGATGGTGCGGGGCCGCTCGCGCGCCTTTCTCGCCGGGCCGCCGCTGCTGAAGGCCGCGACCGGCGAGATCGCGACCGAGGAGGAGCTGGGCGGCGCCCTCATGCACACCTCGATCTCGGGCCTCGGTGACTACCTGGCCGAAGACGACCGCGACGCGATCCGCATCGCGCGCGAGATCCTCGCCCACATCGACTGGAACCGCGAGCTGCCGGCCGAGGCGCCGCGCCGCTTCAAGCCGCCGCGCCACGACGCCGAGGAGCTGCTGGGCATCATGCCCATGGATCCCAAGCGCCCGGTCGACATGCGGCAGGTGATCGCGCGCATCGCCGACGACTCCGAGTTCCTGGCCTTCGGCGAGAACTACGGCAGCGCCACCGTGGTCGGCCACATCAAGATCGAGGGGCTGCCGCTCGGCGTCGTCACCAACAACGGCCCCATCGACAGCGCCGGCGCCAACAAGGCAACCCACTTCATCCAGGCCTGCTGCCAGGCACGGACGCCGATCCTCTACCTCAACAACACGACCGGCTACATGGTCGGCAAGGCGCATGAGGAGGCCGGCATGATCAAGCACGGCTCCAAGATGATCCAGGCCGTGACCAACGCCACCGTGCCGCAGATCACGCTCTATTGCGGCGCCTCCTACGGCGCCGGCAACTACGGCATGTGCGGGCGCGGCTTCCATCCGCGCTTCTGCTTCTCGTGGCCCAACGCCAGGACGGCGGTGATGGGCGCCGAGCAGGCGGCCGGCACCATGGTCATGGTCAGCGAGGCCGCGATGAAGCGCAAGGGCGCGGTGGACCAGGCCAAGCTCGACGAGCTGGAGCGCCGCATCATCGAGCGCTTCGAGAGCCAGACCAGCGTGTTCACCACCAGCGCGCGCCTGCTCGACGACGGCGTGATCGATCCGCGCGACACGCGCGCCGTGATCGCCCAGGTGCTCTCGATCTGCCGCGATGCCGAGCTGCGCCGGCCGCAGGCGATGCAGTTCTCCGTGGCGCGTCCCTGAGTCATGGCCATGCCATCCACGCCCTTCCACAAGATCCTCATCGCCAACCGCGGCGAGATCGCGCTGCGCATCATCCGCAGCGCGCGTGCCCTCGGCTTTCGCACCGTGGCCGTGTATTCCACCGCCGATGCCGATGCGCGCCACGTGCAGGAGGCCGACCAGGCGGTCTGCATCGGCGAGCCCTTGCCGTCGCAGTCGTACCTGTGCATCCCGGCGATTCTCGAAGCGGCCGCATTGGCGGGCGCGGACGCGGTGCATCCGGGCTACGGCTTTCTGGCCGAGAACGAAGCCTTCGCCCGTGCCTGCAAGAAGGCCGGGCTGGTGTTCATCGGCCCTTCGCCCGAGGCGATCGCCGCGATGGGCCACAAGGCCGGTGCCAAGACATTGATGCAGGCCGCCGGCGTGCCCTGCATTCCGGGCTACCAGGGCGACGACCAGAGCGATGCACGCTTCGCCGCGGAAGCCGAGCGCATCGGCTTCCCGGTGATGATCAAGGCCGCCGCCGGCGGCGGCGGGCGCGGCATGCGGCTGGCGCCCTCGGCGAAGGCGTTTCCCGCGCTGCTGCAGAGCGCGCGCTCCGAAGCGGAAGCTGCCTTCGGCAACCCGGAGCTCATCCTCGAGCGCGCGATCGTCGCGCCGCGCCACATCGAGATCCAGGTCTTCGCCGACCGCCACGGCCATGCCATCCATCTCGGCGAGCGCGACTGCTCGGTGCAGCGCCGCCACCAGAAGATCATCGAGGAGGCGCCCTCGCCGGCGGTGGATGCGGTGCTGCGCGAGCGCATGGGTGCGACGGCCGTAGCGGCAGTGAAGGCCATCGGCTACGAGGGTGCGGGCACGCTCGAGTTCCTGCTCGACGGCAAGGGCAACTACTACTTCATGGAGATGAACACGCGGCTGCAGGTGGAGCATCCGGTCACCGAGGCCATCACCGGACTCGACCTGGTGGAGCTGCAGCTGCGCGTGGCGGCCGGCGAGCCCTTGCCGCTCGCGCAGCAGGAGGTGCGCTTCGACGGCCACGCGATCGAGGTCCGCCTCTGTGCAGAAGATGTTGCGCAAGGCTTCATGCCCCAGAGCGGCACCATGGCGCTGTGGCAGATGCCGCCGCAGTTGCGCGTGGAAGATGCGCTGCGCTCGGGCGCCGAGATTCCGCCCTTCTACGACTCGATGATCGCCAAGCTCATCGCGCACGGCCGCACGCGCGAGGAGGCGCGGCGCAAGCTGATGGCCGGCCTCGAGGATGCGGTGGCGCTGGGCGTGACGACCAATCAGCTCTTCCTGCAGCGCTGCCTTGCGCACCCGGTGTTCGCGGCCGGCGGTGCGAGCACCGCCTTCATCGACCAGCAGCAGGAAGAGCTGCTCGCATCGGACAGCGCCACGCAGGACCGTGCCGCCGCGCTCGCGGCCGTGCTGCTCTGCGACGTTGCCGGAGAGCGGCCGTCCCAAGGGCGCCCCCTGACGCACACGCTGCCGATCTCGCTGCGCTTCACGCTCGACGGCCGGATGCTCGGCGCCGGCGTCGTGCGCGCGCATCCCGATCGGTTCAGCGTGGGCATCGACGAAGGCGTCTTCGAGATCGATCGAGTCGAACGGGTGCAGACTTCGGTGCGCTTCGTCTGCAACGGCCTGGCCGAGCGCGCGGTCTGCCATCGCGACGGTCCCCTGCTGCTCCTGCACTACCGGGGCCGCCAATTGCGCGTGGAAGACCACACGCGCGCGGCCGCGCTCAAGTCCGGTGACGCAGCCGGCGACGGCAAGCTGCGCGCATCGATGAACGGCCGCGTGGTCGCGGTGATGGTGGCTGTCGGCGACAGCGTCGAGGCCGGCCAGCCCATGGTGACCCTGGAAGCCATGAAGATGGAGCACGTGCATGCGGCGCCGTCGTCGGGCCGGGTGACAGCATTGCATGTGAAGACCGGCGACCAGGTCGCGGCCAGCCGCGTGGTGGCCGAACTGGCGATCGAGGCGCCCTGAACTAGGCCTGCACCGCCCGGCGCAGCGCTGCCCGCGCCAGAAGGCGCGTGGAGTCGAGCAGCGGCAGCGGTGAATTGGTATCGTTGACGATCAACGGAATCTCGGTGCAGCCGAGGATGACGGCATCGCAGCCCTCGTCCTTCATGCGCCCGATGAGCTGCTGGAAGCGGGCCACCGCCTCGGGCTTGAACACGCCGTAGACCAGCTCGTCCATGATGATGCGCTGGATGTCGTCGCGTTCGGCATCGCTCGGCCGCATGCAGGCCAGCCCGCGCGCCGCCAGCTTTTCGGGATAGACCTCGCTGTCGACCAGCCAGCGCGTGCCGGTCAGGCCGAGCCGGCGATAGCCGCGTTCGACGGCCTCGGCCGCAACCACTTCGGCGATGTGCAGCCAGGGCAGCGGCGAGCGCGCTTCGATGAGCGGCAGCGCCTGGTGGATGGTGTTGTCAGGGCAGACCAGGAAGTCGGCGCCGGTCTTCGCGAGCTTGTGGGCCGAGGCGAGCATCAGTTCGCCCACGCCCTGCAGGTCGCCGCGGTCCAGGCACTCGACGTACCCGGCGAGCGAGGGCGTGTGCATCGAGACCTCGGGATGGGCATGCGGGCCCAGAAGCTGCGCGCCGTCGGCGCAAATGGTCTTGTAGCAAAGGGCCGCGCCTTCGGCGGAGCAGCCGACGATTCCGATGTGCTGGGGCATGGCCGGATTCTCCACCGGCGAAGGCGCAGGCCGCCTTCCCGCTAGAAACCGCTGGCCTGGAAGTCCGTGCTGTGCAGGCAGATGGCGGCCATCGGGTTCTCGCGGTAGCGGGCGGTCGCCAGCGCGTCGATGGAGTCGGCGTTCTCCGCATAGGCGCGCACCAGTTCGGTGTCGCCCTCAGGTGCATGGAAGCGGGCGTGCAGCGCCTCTTCGTCGATCCGGGCAATGATGCGTGCGCCGTCGTACCCGTCGGGGTAGATCGCGAACTGGACGCTGCTGGTCGCGGGATGGAAGGTTGCTTCGGAGGCCATAGGAACTTTCGTATTCGTTACGGAAGTATCGGATTTCCGGGCTCAGCAAGAAATAAGCCCGAAGCTCTATGACGTCTCGAAGATGTGATGCATTTCTCGAATCGCCGCGACAAATGGGGGCTGAAGCGCTCTCGTCTATGCGTGCGCCCGCTCAGTCGCCGACGAGCATGCCGCGCTCTTCGATGAAGGCCACGACCTCGGCCAGACCGGTGTGGGTCTTGAGGTTGGTCATCACGAAGGGCCGCTGCTTGCGCATGCGTCGGGTGTCGGCCTCCATCACCCCGAGGTCGGCGCCCACGTAGGGCGCGAGGTCGGTCTTGTTGATCACGAACAGGTCGCTCTTGGTGATGCCGGGGCCACCCTTGCGCGGGATCTTCTCGCCGGCCGCGACGTCGATCACGTAGATCGTGAGGTCGCTGAGTTCGGGGCTGAAGGTGGCGGCCAGGTTGTCGCCGCCGCTCTCGACGAAGACCACGTCGGCGTCGGGGAACTCGCCCAGCATGCGATCGATGGCTTCGAGATTGATCGAGGCGTCCTCGCGGATCGCGGTGTGCGGGCAGCCGCCGGTCTCCACGCCCATGATGCGCTCGGCCGGCAATGCGCCAGCCACCGTCAGCAGGCGCTGGTCTTCCTTGGTGTAGATGTCGTTGGTGATGGCGATCAGGTCGTACTTGTCGCGCATCGCCTTGCAGAGCATCTCGAGCAGCGTGGTCTTGCCGGAGCCGACCGGCCCGCCGATGCCCACGCGCAGCGGCGGCAGTCTCTTGGTGCGGTGGGGGATGTGGTGCAGGGCGGAGGACATGATGGTTCAGCTTCTAAAGAGGCGCGAATACTGGGTTTCGTGGCGCGCCGACAGCACGGCGAGCATGGGGGAAAAGGCCTGGCGTTCATCATCCGCCAGTGTGAGCGCACTCTCGACTGCTGTGGGAATTTCCGCGGCCAGCCGGCCCAGCATGCGCTGGCCGGCGCTTTGCCCCAGCGGCACGGCCTTGACCGCCGCCGCCACCATGTTCTCGGCCCAGCCGAAGGCGAAGGCCAGGCAGGCGTCGCGCACCGGTGCCCCGGTGCGGCTGGCGGCGAAAGCGAAGGCTACGGGATAGCTTGCGGGCAGGCTGTCGAAGACGCTCGCGGCGTCGGCATGGTGCAGCTTGAGCCATTCGACGAAGGAACGGCCCATCTGCTCGGTCTGCAGCAGGAACTCGGCGGATTCGCGGGTCTGGAACACCCAGTCGTTGAGCGCGCGGATGCGTGCCGTGTCGCCGCTGCGCCAGGCGGGAACCGCCTGCGCCACGACCGCGAGGTCGGCGCGCGCCAGGCTCAGATGGAGCTGGTCGGCCAGCCAGTCGGAGGCCGCCGCTTCGGTGGCGAGGCCGGCCCATTCGATGCCTGCTTCCAGCCCCTCCGAATAGGAGAAGCCGCCGACGGGCAGCGCCGGCGAGGCCAGCCAGATCAGCTGCAGCAAGCTGGCAGCGGACAGGGCGCCCGGCGCGTCGTCCATCAGTGCGAGTGGCCGTGGGAATGATCGTGGCCGTGATCGTGCGCATGCGGCGCCGCGTAGGCGTCCGGATGCAGCACCGGCCCCACCGGCGCGGCGCCATGCGAATGCCCATGGCCGCCGCCATGCGCGCCATACGCACCGCCTTCGGGTTCGAAAGCCTCCTCGGCTTCGCGCACGATCAGGTGCATCGAGCGCAGCATGCCGGCCAGCACGTGGTCGGGTTCGATCTTCAGGTGGTCGGGCTTGAGCTCGATCGGAACGTGCCGGTTGCCCAGGTGGTAGGCCGCGCGCGTCAGGTCGAAGGGCGTGCCGTGCTCGCTGCAATGCGTGATCACCAGCACCGGCTGTTTGGCTGCGATGACCTTGATCAGCGAGCCGTCTTCGGCCACCAGCACGTCGCCGCCGCGCACCGCGGTGCCGCGCGGCAGGAACACGCCGATCTGCCGGCCTTGCGAATCGGTGGCATCGAAGCGGCTCTTCTGGCGCACGTCCCAGTCGAGTTCGACGGTGGCGGCGCGCTTGAGCAGCACCGGCGCGAGGCCGCCGCCTTGGGGCATGAGTTTGTTGGCTGTGAGCATGGGCAATGTAGAAGGGCTTGATGCCGCGGTTGATCCTCGATAATATAACAACAGTTATAACTTCAGGGAATCGCGATGTCGGCGCTCAAACTAACGCAAATTGGTAACTCCGTGGGCGTGATCCTGCCCAAGGAAGTGCTGGCCCGCTTGAAGGTCGAGAAGGGGGACACGCTGTTCATGACCGAGGCTGCAAACGGGGTGACGCTGACACCGTACGACCCCGACGTGGAGGAGCAACTGAAACTGGGGCGCGAGTTCATGCGTGAGTTTCGGGACACGTTCCATCAGCTCGCCAAATGAGGGAGTGGCGCTGGATCGACCAGCGGTCTCTGATGCTGTTGCACGACGAGAGCCTGGCGGAGCATGGCGGTGCGCCGGGCTTGCGTGACGAAGGGTTGTTCCAGTCTGCATTGGCGCGGCCCCGCAATCTGGTTGCCTGCGGCAAGCCTGATCTCGCCGATCTGGCTGCAGCCTACGGCGCCGGGCTTGCCAAGAATCATCCATTTGTCGATGGCAACAAGCGCGCTGCGTTCCTTGCTGTGGGTTTGTTTCTTGCACTGAATCGTCAGCGATTGGTTGCTGCTCAAGCTGAAGCGACCTTGGTGATGTTCGACGTCGCCGCCAGCGCGATCGACGAGCAAGGCTTCGCCGCCTGGATTCGAGAGCACTTGCAGGCGCGAACCGGCTGAGCTGCTTCAGAACAAAAAGTACCGCTGCGCCATCGGCAGCGAAACCGCCGGATCGCAGACGAGCAGCTGCCCGTCGGCGCGCACCGCATAGGTCTGCGCATCGATCTCCATCTTCGGCGTGTAGGCGTTGTGCACCATGTGCTGCTTGCGGATGCCGCGGATGTTCTTCACCGCACTCAGGGTCTTGGCAAGCCCGTAGCGCTCGCCGATGCCGGCGGCCAGGCCGGCCTGCGAGACGAAGGTCAGCGAGCTCTTCGCCAGCGAGCCGCCGAAGGCGCCGAACATCGGGCGGTAGTGCACCGGCTGCGGTGTCGGAATGGATGCGTTGGGATCGCCCATCGCGGCCATCGCGATCGTGCCGCCCTTCAGGATCGCGAAGGGCTTGACGCCGAAGAAGGCCGGCTTCCACACCACCAGGTCGGCCCACTTGCCGACCTCGATGCTGCCCACCTCGTGCGCGATGCCGTGCGCGATGGCGGGGTTTATCGTGTACTTGGCGACGTAGCGCTTGGCGCGGAAGTTGTCGTTGCGCGCGCCGTCTTCCGGCAGCTTGCCGCGCTGGCCCTTCATCTTGTGGGCGGTCTGCCAGCAGCGGATGACGACCTCGCCGACCCGGCCCATGGCCTGGCTGTCGGAGCTGAACATGCTGATTGCGCCGAGGTCGTGCAGGATGTCTTCGGCCGCGATCGTTTCCTTGCGGATGCGGCTTTCGGCGAAGGCCAGGTCTTCGGGGATGCCGGCATCGAGGTGATGGCACACCATCAACATGTCGACGTGTTCGTCGAGCGTGTTCACGGTGTAGGGCATGGTGGGGTTGGTGGAGGAGGGCAGGAAGTTCGGCTCGCCCACCACGCGCAGGATGTCGGGCGCATGGCCGCCGCCCGCGCCTTCGGTGTGGAAGGCGCAGATCGCGCGGCCCTTCACGGCCGCGATGGTGTTCTCGACGAAGCCGGATTCGTTCAGCGTGTCGCTGTGGATCGCGACCTGCGTGTCGGTGGCGTCGGCCACGTCGAGGCAGTTGCTGATCGCCGCCGGCGTGGTGCCCCAGTCTTCATGCAGCTTGAGGCCCATGACGCCGGCATCGATCTGCTCGTGCAGCGCAGCCGGCAGGCTCGCGTTGCCCTTGCCGAGGAAGCCGAGGTTCATCGGAAAGGCGTCGGCCGCCTGCAGCATGCGCTCGATGTGCCAGGGCCCCGGCGTCGCAGTGGTCGCGAAGGTGCCGGTTGCGGGGCCGGTGCCGCCGCCGAGCATGGTGGTGACGCCGGACGCGAGGGCCTCTTCGATCTGCTGCGGGCAGATGAAGTGGATGTGGCTGTCGATGCCGCCGGCGGTGACGATGTTGCCCTCGCAGCTGATGACCTCGGTGCCCGGGCCGATGACGATGTCCACGCCAGGCTGCACGTCCGGGTTGCCGGCCTTGCCGATCGCGACGATGCGACCGCCCCGAAGGCCGATGTCGGCCTTGACGATGCCCCAGTGGTCGAGGATCAGCGCGTTGGTCATCACCGTGTCGACCGTGCCCTCGGCCCTTGTGCGCTGCGACTGCGCCATGCCGTCGCGGATGGTCTTGCCGCCGCCGAACTTGACCTCCTCGCCGTAGCCGCCGGCGCGCAGGGTGTAGTCCTCTTCCACCTCGATCACGAGATCGGTGTCCGCCAGGCGCACGCGGTCGCCCACGGTGGGGCCGAAGATTTCGGCGTAGGCACGCCGGCCGATCGTTGCCATGTTTAGAGCTTTCCTTGAACCAGTCCGCGGAAACCGTAGACGATGCGGTCGCCGGCGAAATCCACCAGTTCGACCGTGCGCTGCTGCCCCGGCTCGAAGCGCACCGCGGTGCCCGAGGCGATGTTCAGGCGCATGCCGCGCGCAGCCTCGCGGTCGAAGCCCAGCGCGCCGTTGGTCTCGGCGAAGTGGTAGTGCGAGCCGACCTGGATCGGACGGTCGGCGGTGTTCTGCACCACCAGCGTGATCGCGCGGCGGCCGGGATTGAGGACGTGATCGCCCTCTTCGGTGATGAGTTCGCCGGGAATCATGATGCCTCCGCCGCCGGGCCGCCCCAAGGCGGAGGCGCCTCCCCCTCGGGGGGTGGCGAAGCACACGAAGTGGCAAGCCGGGGGGCGGTCATGCAACGCCGCCGAGCAGTGCAACGCCGAAGATCGCCACCGCTGCGCCCGCAACGCGCGGCACCCAACGGTTCGCGTGGCGCAGCGACCAGCCGATCGCGATGCCGGCCGCATGCAGCAGCACCGTTGCAGCGAGCATGCCGGCCAGGGTGAGCGCGGCACCGGATTCGCCTGCCAGCGCTTGACCATGCGCGACGCCATGGAACACGGCGAACAGGCCGACCAGCGCGGCGGCGGCCAGCGCCGGCAGGCGGCGCTGCGTGACGACCAGCAGGCCCAGCACCAGCAGCGACGCAGCGATCATGGGCTCGACGACCGGGAGTTGCACGCCCGCCAACCCGAGCAACGCGCCGGCCAGCAGCATCAGCGCGAAGCCCAGCGGCGCCCACAGCAGGTCGGGCCAGGCACGGCGCGCGGTGAGCGCGCTCCACAGGCCGACCGCCACCATCGCAGCCAGGTGGTCAAACCCCGTCAGCGGGTGCAGGAAGCCGGACATGAATCCGTGGTGCAGGCCGGCATCGGCGCCGGTGTGGGCGGCCGCGGCCAACGGCAGCGCCGCAATCAAGAGCAGAGGGGCTTGGCGAAGAAGGCGCATGGTGGTGGCGGGTGGTTTTTCAAACGATGGGTTGGTGCACGGTCACGAGCTTGGTGCCGTCCGGAAAGGTGGCCTCGACCTGGATGTCCGGAATCATCTCGGCCACCCCGTCCATCACGTCGGCGCGCGACAGGACGCTGCGGCCCTCGCTCATCAGGGTGGCCACGCTCTTGCCGTCGCGCGCACCTTCCATCACGGCAGCCGAGATCAGCGCCACGGCTTCGGGGTAGTTGAGCTTCAGCCCGCGTGCGCGGCGCCGTTCGGCCAGCAGGGCGGCCGTGAAGATCAACAATTTGTCTTTTTCTCGCGGTGTGAGTTCCATGAGCGGCAATGTTGCAACACTCGTGCCGTGGCACGAAAGCTGCACTTTGAACCGGTGGACTCTACCGCCGTTCCCCCGCTCCCGAGCGACGAAGCCCCGCAGCGCATCGTCAAGGTCCGGCGCGACTACAACAGCTGGGTGGCGCGCGAAACGCTCGAGGACTATGCCCTGCGCTACACCCCCCAGCGCTTTCGGCGCATGTCGGAATGGCGCGTGGCGAGCACGGCCTTCGGCGGCGCGGCCTCCTTCCTGATCCTCGAAGCGGTCGGCGCCACGCTGCTGGTGCAGTACGGCTTCATCAATGCGGCCTGGGCGATCCTGGTCACCGGGCTCATCATCTTCCTGGCCGGCCTGCCGATCAGCGTCTATGCGGCACGCTACGGCGTCGACATGGACCTGCTCACGCGCGGCGCCGGCTTCGGCTACATCGGCTCCACGCTGACCTCGCTGATCTACGCCTCCTTCACCTTCATCTTCTTCGCGCTCGAGGCGGCGGTGATGGCCTATGCGCTCGAGCTGGCGCTGGGCATCCCCGTGGTGTGGGGCTACCTGGTCTGCGCGCTGGTGGTGATTCCGCTGGTCACGCACGGCATCTCGGCCATCAGCCGGCTGCAGGTGTGGACCCAGCCGATCTGGCTCGTGATGCTGGTGGTGCCCTTCGGCTATGTGCTGATGCGCGATCCTGGTGCGTTCGACGGCATCGTGCACTACAACGGCGTCAAGCCCGGCGCCATCGGATTCGATCTGCACCTGTTCGGTGCCGCCCTCACCGTCGGCATCGCGCTGATCACGCAGATGGGTGAGCAGGCCGACTACCTGCGTTTCATGCCGGTCCGCACCGCTGCCAACCGCGGGCGCTGGTGGGCCGGCGTGCTCGTCGGCGGGCCGGGCTGGGTGGTGCTGGGCGTGCTCAAGATGCTGGGCGGCGCGCTGCTCGCCTACCTCGCCATCGGCCACATGGTGCCGCCCGAGCGTGCGGTCGACCCCAATCAGATGTACCTGGCCGCCTACGAGTACGTGTTCCCCCAATACGGCTGGGCGGTGGCCGCGACGGCGCTGTTCGTCGTGATCTCGCAGCTCAAGATCAACGTCACCAACGCCTATGCGGGCTCGCTCGCCTGGAGCAATTTCTTCTCGCGCGTCACGCACAGTCATCCGGGCCGCGTGGTGTGGGTGGTGTTCAATGCGCTGATCGCCTTCATGCTGATGGAGATGAACGTGTTCGAGGCGCTGGGCGACGTGCTCGGCCTCTACGCCAACATCGCGATCGCCTGGATGATGGCGGTGGTGGCGGATCTCGTCGTCAACAAGCCGCTGGGCCTCTCGCCGCCGGGCATCGAGTTCAAGCGCGCGCACCTGTGGGACATCAACCCGGTCGGCGTCGGCGCGATGGCGCTGGCCTCGGCCCTGTCGATCACGGCGCACCTGGGTGTGTTCGGGCCGATGGCGCAGGCCTTCTCGGCGCTGATCGCGCTGGGCACCGCCTTCGTCGCGGCGCCGCTGATCGCCTGGGCCACGCGCGGCAAGTACTACATCGCGCGGGTGTCCGACGACTGCGGCTCGGCGCCTTTCGCACCGGACACCGGCCGCGCGGCGGTGCGCTGGGCGCGCGTCGAATCGGAGGCCGGCAGCTACCGGCGCCTCAGCACGCAGCGCTGCGTGATCTGCGAGCGCGAGTACGAAGGCCCCGACATGGCGCACTGCCCCGCCTACCAGGGCGCGATCTGCTCGCTGTGCTGCACGCTCGACGCGCGCTGCGGTGATCTCTGCAAGCCGCAGGCGAGCCTCTCGGCGCAATGGTCGGGCGCGCTGCGCTGGCTGCTGCCGCGTCGCGTCTGGCCCTACCTCGATACCGGGCTCGGCCACTTCCTGCTGCTGATGCTGATCGTGGTGCCGCTCCTCGCTGCGGTCTTCGGCGTGCTCTACCAGCAGGAACTGCGCGGCCTGGGCGAAGGGGTGCTGGCCGAAGCGGCGAACCCCGCGCACCTGCGCTCGGGCTTTCTCAAGGCCTACATGGCGCTGCTGCTGATCGCCGGCATCGTCGCCTGGTGGCTGGTGCTCGCGCACCAGAGCCGCAAGGTGGCGCAGGAAGAATCGAACCGCCAGACCCACCTGCTGGTGCGCGAGATCGAGCTTCACCGCGAGACCGACCGCGCCTTGCAGGCCGCCAAGCAGACGGCCGAGCAGGCGCGCGAGCAGGCGGACCAGGCGAACCAGGCCAAGAGCCGCTACATCAGCGCCATCAGCCACGAGCTGCGCACGCCGCTCAACAGCATCCTGGGCTATGCGCAGCTGATGGGGGAAGACGCGGCCGTGCCGCCGCACCGGCAGCAGGCGGTGGCGGTCATCAAGCGCGGCGGCGAGCACCTGCTGTCGCTGATCGAAGGCACGCTCGACATCGCGCACATCGAGGCCGGCAAGCTCACGCTGCATGCCAGGCCGATGGAGTTCGCCGAGCTCATGAGCGAGCTGGCCGACATGTTCGAGCTGCAGGCGGCCGAGAAGGGCCTGGCCTTCCGCTTCGAACCCGCCGGCGAACTGCCCGAGCTGGTGCGCGCTGACGAGCGGCGCGTGCGGCAGATCCTCATCAACCTGCTGGGCAATGCGATCAAGTTCACCGCCAGCGGGCAGGTCACGCTGCGCCTGCGCTATGCGCGAGAGTTCGCGGCCATCGAGGTCGAGGACACCGGGCCCGGCATGTCGGCCGAGGAACTGAGCCGCATCTTCGAGCCCTTCGCGCGCGGCACGAGCGCCGGCCCGTCCGCGCCCGGCGCGGGCCTGGGCCTCACGATCGCGAAGATGCTGATCGACCTGATGGGCGGCGAGATGAGCGTGCAGAGCGCGCCCGGCGCCGGCTCGGTGTTTCGGGTGCGGCTGTTCCTGCCGCGCGTGCACGAGGCGCCCGTCGCCGGCGGGCGGCGCAAGATCGCGGCCGCGCCACGGCTGCGGCGCGGCTACGAAGGCCCGCGCCGTCGCCTGCTGGTGGTCGACAACGAAGAGGCCGACCGCGAACTGCTCGTGCACCTGCTCGCGCCGCTGGGCTTCGAGCTGCGCACGGCGGCCAGCGGCCATGATGCGCTGGACCTGATCGCCGCCGGCTGGCATCCCGACGCGATGTTCGTCGATCTCGCGATGCCCGGCATCGACGGCTGGGAAACCATCCGCCGCTCGCGCGCGCTCGGGCTCGCGCAGGCGTCCGTCGCAATCGTCTCGGCCAATGCCTTCGACAAGCGGCTGGACAACGACGTCGGCATCGCGCCCGAGGATTTCTTCGTCAAGCCGGTGCGCCACAGCGAGCTGCTCGACTGGCTCGAGCGCCGGCTCGCGCTGCGCTGGACCGACAGCGCCGTGGCACCGCCGCCGGCGCCCTCGCTGCCGGCGGCCGTGCTGCCCGATGCGGCCAGCCTGCGAGCGCTCGAAGAGGCCGTCGGCCTCGGCTACTTCCGCGGCATCATGAACCAGCTCGACGCCATCGATGCGGCCCAGCCCGAATGCGCGGGCTGGACGGCGGCGCAGCGTACGCTGGCGCGGCAGTTCCAGTTCGAGGCCATGAGCCGTGCCTTGAATTCGGCGGCGGGCACCTCATGAGCAGCGAGCCCCCACCACCCCTGGTGCACAGCTTGCGCGAGCACGCCGGCACTGGCGACCTGGTGCTGATCGTCGACGACGTGCCCGACAACCTCGCGGTCCTGCACGATGCACTCGACGAATCGGGCTATGCGGTGCTGGTCGCGACCAGCGGCGAGCAGGCCCTGCAGCGCGCGGCCCAGGCGCGCCCCGACATCGTGCTGCTCGACGCGATGATGCCGGGCATCGACGGCTTCGAAGTCGCGCGCCGCCTCAAGGCCGATGCCGCGACGGCCCACATCCCGATCGTCTTCATGACCGGTCTCACCGAGACCGAGCACCTGGTCGCGGCGCTGGAGGCCGGCGGCGTCGACTACGTCACCAAGCCGATCAAGCCCAAGGAAGTGCTGGCGCGCATGAATGTGCACCTGCAGGGCGCGCGCGCCGCGCGGCAGGCGGTGCAGCAGGCCGGGCAGGCACGCAATGCGCTCGATGCCTTCGGCTACGCGAGCTTCACCGTGCGCATGCCCGAGGGCAGGCTGATCTGGCAGACCGCGCTGGCGCGCGACCTGCTGCAGCGCTACTGCGCCACGGCCGCGCCGGCCACGCCGCCGGTGGTGCTCGAATGGCTGCGCCAGCACCTGCCCGACGCGCAGCAGCGCCAGGTCGAGCCGCCCGTGCTCTCGATCGCGCAGGGCGCCGCCAGCCTCAGCCTGCGGCTGCATCAGCAGACCGGGCACGACGAGGAGGGCGACGACTGGCTGATCATCATGCGCGAGGTCTCCGGCACCGCGGTGATCGAGGCCATGAGCCTGAGCCTGAAGCTCACCGCACGCGAGGCCGAGGTTCTGTACTGGGTGGTCAAGGGCAAGACCAACAAGGACATCGGCGAGATCCTGGGCAGCAGCCCGGCCACCGCCAAGAAGCATCTGGAGCGCGTGTACGTGAAGCTTGGCGTCGAGACCCGTACCGCGGCCGCCGGCGTGGCAATGAAACGCATTCGCGAGCTGCAGCCGCAGTTCGAAATATGAGCCGATGAATTGACGCCGGCCGCTCCTAGAATGCGCGGCCATGATTCGACGCTATCTGATGGCCCCGCTGTGGTTCGCTGCAGCCTCCGCGCAGGCCGGCGGCCATTTCGACGTCGACGATGCGGGCACGCTCGATCGGGGCCAGTGCCAGTACGAGTTGTGGGGTACGCGCACCCGCAGCCAGCAGACCACGCTCTGGCACCTCGGGCCGGCCTGCCGCGTCGGCCCGGTCGAGCTGGGTCTCAACATCGATCGCATCGCGGTGGCCGGGGATCGCCTGCACACGGTGGGCCCGCAGCTCAAGTGGACCTTTCTCGGGCAGGCGCCCGATGCGCCGTGGAGCGCGGCCGTCTCGATGGGCGCAACCTTCGAGCTGCCGCGCCACGGCGGCCGCACCGGCGGCCAGTTCGTCGTTCCCGTGACCTGGCGCGCGACCGACAGCCTGCAGGTCCACGCCAACCTGGGTGCCGACTGGGCCCCCGGCACCGGCGCGCGCAGCGGCCGCGGCGGACTGGCCGGCGAATGGGCGCTGAACGACACCGTGTCCCTGATCGCCGAGCGCAACCGTGCATTCGGGCTCTGGACTTCGCGCGTCGGCGCGCGCTTCAGCCTGACGCCCCTGATCAGCATCGACGTGAGCGCGGCGCGCACCGGGCCCGGGGGCGTGCGCGGCGTGGCGATCGGCCTGAATCACGAGTTCGGACGCTGAAGCGTGGCTATACTGCGCAGGAAGGACTCCGCAGTATAACCGTGGCCACTGTCTCCGAACCCTCGCTCTTCGAGGATCTGTCGCTCTCGGCGCAGACCAACTTCGCCGAACTGGTCGAGCAGGCGCAGGCGCGCATGCTCGATCGCTCGATCGCAGATCTGAGCGGTTCCTTCAACAAGAAGGAGGTCAAGGGCGTCATCTATTGGTATTGGCAGTTCCGCGATCTGGCCGGCAGGAACCACCAGGTCTATCTCGGGCCCGACGATGAGCGCCTGCGTGAGCTCATCGGGCTGCGCTCCGAAGGCAAGTCGCATGGCCACGATGGCCTGGCCAGGCTCGCCAGCGCATGCACTTCGCTTGGCTGCCTGAACGTGACGCCCCAGCACTTCAAGGTGATCAACAGGCTCTCGGAGCATGGCTTTTTCAATGCCGGCGGCGTGCTGATCGGCACACATGCGTTCATCGCGATGGGGAACATGCTCGGCGTGCGGTGGACGGGGGGCTGGAAGACGAACGACATCGACTTCGCGCACGCGGGCAAGAATGTGTCGCTTGCCTTGCCGACGAACACCGAGTCCGACGTGCACGACGCGATCACTTCGCTTCAGATGGGCTTGCTTCCGGTGAAGTCGATCGCGAGCGGGGCTGGCGCCACCTACCTGAATTCCAAGGGTGGCGAAATGCGGATCGATCTGCTGACGACCGCCGGTAGGAGCGATGCGGTTTACCGGCACGAGCCGCTCAAGGTGAATCTCCAGCCTCTGAAGTTCATGGAATTCTCCCTGGAGAAGATCGCCCAGACAGCCGTGATCTCGGGGGAACACGCGCTGATGGTGAACATACCGTCGCCGGTGCGCTACGCGCTGCACAAGCTGGTCGTCATGGCCGAGCGCGAAGAGGCGTTCCGCACCAAGATCCAGAAGGATGCGGGGCAGGTCGCCGCCATTGTTTCGCATGCACTCGAGCGCTCCCCGTATGCGCTCGACGAGGCAGCCGAGGACATCATGGGCCGCGGCAAAGGATGGCGCAGCCGCATTGCCGAAGGCACGCGTCTGCTGGCGCAGCACCACCCGTCGATCGCGGGGCAGCTGACCATGGTGCTAGAGCTTGCCGGCGCCAGTCGGCCGCGAGCGCCGCGGCGTCAACCGCCTACCAAGGCACCGTAGGCGCGCCGCGTCGCCGGCGCCACCGCATCGAGCACCTGCGCGTAGGAGGTCTTGTGGCGCGCCAGCAGTCGTGCCGAGGCGACCGCCTTCGACCTGCAGAACCAGTGGCAGGTGTGCTGCATGAGGAAGAGCTCGGCCGACAGGGTGAAGGCCTTGCTCTTGGGCGTGCGCTGAGCGCTGTTCGCTACCGCATCGGCGATGCCCCGCGCGTGGATCGCCAGCGCCTCGCGCATGTCGAAGCTGCTGCCGGGAAACAGCGTCTGCGCGAAGGGCAGGGCGATCGGGAACTTGCTCACGCGCGCGTCGGCCGCGCCGACCTTCGAGAACTCTGCGGCGAAGCGCGTGAACTGGCCGGCAAGCGTCTGCTCGCTGGTGGCCAGCAGGCTCCAGATCTGATCGCGGCGCGCCGGGTCGTCCTCGCCGAGGCAGCGCAGGTAGCCATCGGTGAGCTGCTCCATCAGATGTTCGATCTGGTAGTTGCCGAGATGGCTGGCCAGGAGGGCGACGCGCCGTTTCTGTTCGCGGGACTTGATCAGGTAGGCACCGAAGAGGATCAGGGCCGTCAGGGTGAGAATTTCCATCGCCCGATTCTCAACGCCAGAGTCCCTCGAAGCCGTCGGGCGGCTCGAGCCGCTTGCCGCGCATCACCAGGCGCAGCGGCCCGGGCATGACGCGAATGCGCTCCGGATGGCGTTCGTCGCCGGGGTAGGCGGTGGCGCGCATGCCCTCGATCTCGAAGGTGTGCGGCCGCACGAGGCAGGGCGGGCGGCTGTCGGCGTCGGCCAGCATCGCATCGACGCTGTTGAAGCGGCCCAGGTGCGCGAGGCTCATGATCTGCGGCGCGGCCAGCACGATCTCGCCGCGCCAGTAGCTTTCGAGTGCGGCGCGCGGCCGCAGCCAGGCGCTGTGCACCGCTTCGTGCGCGTCATGTTGCGCCTCTTGCCCGGCCGGCGCCTTGGCGATGAAGAAGCGTGTGTCGAAGCGCTTGCCGGGCGACGACAGCGACAGCAGTGGCGTGACCCAGCGCGACCACGGCCGCAGCGTGCGCGTGTCCAGCCGCAGGCCGAGCCGGCCGAGCATGCCGTTGAACGAAACGCCGTCCGCCGCCAGCGCGGACGCCTGCCGCAAGGTTTCGGCGTCGAGTCCTCGCGCGAACAGCAGGCCGCATTCCTCGAAGATTTCGCGCACCGCCGCCACATGGATCGCTGTGGCGGTCGCGGTGTCGATGTCCTCCTCACACAGCAACGCGTGCAGGCGCTCTGGCGGCTGATCAAGGTGCGCGTCGATGTCGAGCCGGGCATCCGCCGGATCCACCTTGCCGCCGGGAAAGACGTAGGAACCGCCATGCACGTCCGACAGCGCATGGCGCTGGATCATGAGGACTTCGGGCCCGGCCGCGCTGTCGCGGCAGATGAGCACGGTGGCGGCGGGCCGGATGGGCGCCGGCGGCGCATCGGGTCGCTCGGCTTGCATCTTCAGCCCTCGGCGCCTTCCACCAGGAAGCGCACCCGCCGCACGCCCTGCCACTCGTCGGCATCGAGCCGGAACGCAATCACCACGCGCGGCGGCAGCGGTTCGGTGTGGCCGAACCAGATGCCGTCCACCGGCTTGCCCTGGTGCTTGAGTTTCAGCGCCAGATGCTTCTCGCCCACCAGCCGCTGCGAGATGACTTCCACTTCTTCGCTGAAGGTCGGCGGCGCAAAGCCTTGTCCCCACACTTCGCGGTGCAAGGTGTCGACCAGATCGACGCGCAGGTATTCGGGCGCTAGCGGCCCGTCGGTGTCGAGCCGCCGCGTCAGCGCTGCGGCATCGAGCCATTCCATCGCCACCTGCGCCAGCGCGCGCTCGAAGGTCTCGAAATGTGCCTCGGCCACGGTGCAGCCCGCCGCCATCGCATGGCCGCCGAAGCGTAGCAGCACGCCCGGATGGCGCTTGGCCACCAGGTCCAGCGCATCGCGCAGATGGAAGCCCGGGATCGAACGACCCGAACCCTTGAGCTCGTGCGACTTGCCGTCGGCGGCGCTGGCCGCGAAGACGAAGGCGGGCCGGTGGAAGCGGTCCTTGAGCCGCGAGGCGACGATGCCGACCACGCCTTCATGAAAGTCCGCGCCGAACACGCTGATGGCGGCGGGCGGGGCCTGGCTGTCGTCGAACAGCGTCTCGGCCAGCATCAGCGCCTGCTCGCGCATGCCGCCCTCGATGTCGCGTCGCTCGCGGTTGATGCCGTCGAGCATGCGCGCCAGTTCGTCGGCGCGCGCCGCGTCCTCGGTCAGCAGGCACTCGATGCCCAGCGTCATGTCGGCCAGGCGTCCGGCCGCGTTGATGCGCGGCCCGAGTGCGAAGCCGAAGTCGAAGGTGGTGGCCGCCTGCGCATTGCGGCCGGCGGCCTTGAAGAGCGCGGCAATTCCTGCCGGCATGGAACCAGCGCGGATGCGGCGCAGGCCTTGCGCGACCAGGCGGCGGTTGTTGGCGTCGAGCCTGACCACGTCGGCCACGGTGCCGAGCGCAACCAGCGGCAAAAGCGCATCGAGCTTGGGTTGCGTCGCGACATCGAACACGCCGCGCGCACGCAGCTCGGAGCGCAAGGCCAGCAGCACATAGAACATCACGCCGACGCCCGCGATGCTCTTGCTTTCGAACTCGCAGCCGGGCTGGTTGGGATTCACCAGCACGTCGGCCGCGGGCAGCGCCGGGCCGGGCAGGTGGTGGTCGGTCACCAGCACCGCGAGCCCGCGCGCCTTGGCGGCGGCCACGCCCTCGACGCTCGCGATGCCGTTGTCGACTGTGATCAGCACGTCGGCGCCGCTCGCGGCCACGCGCTCGGCGATCGGCGGCGTGAGGCCGTAGCCGTCGATCACGCGGTCGGGCACCAGGTAGCTCACCTGCTTCGCGCCGAGCAGGCGCAGGCCACGCACGGCCACCGCGCAGGCCGTGGCGCCGTCGCAGTCGTAGTCGGCCACGATGCACAGGCGCTTGTCGTCGCGGATCGCATCGGCCAGGAGCACCGCGGCCTCGCGCGCGCCGCGCAGGGTGGCGGGTGCGAGCAGGCGCACGAGGCCGTCGTCGAGCTCGTCCTTGCCCTGCACGCCGCGCGCGGCATAGAGCCGTGCCAGCAAGGGATGCACGCCGGCCTGTTCGAGCGCCCAGGCGCTGCGCGGGGGGATGTCTCGGGCGACGATCTTCATCACAGCGCTTCCAGCACGGCCGGTGCGCTCTCTCGCTGGAACAAGGACTTGGCCCAGCGCGCCAGGCCGCGCTGCTGCACGCCGAAGCGCCGCGCGCCGCGGTCGCCGCACAGCGTGATCGCCACGTCGGCGCCTTCGGTGTACACGGCCAGCAGCTCGGCCACCGGGCCGGCGTCCACCTCGCCCCAGGCCGCGGTCCAGGCGGCGGCATCGTCGCGCAACGCGGGAGCACGCAGCGCGTCGGCGACAGTGGGCCGCGCGTCGCCGAAGGAAGGGGGGAGGCGGCCGGTGCCGCTGAGCCAGAAGGAATTGATCGGCGGCACGCCGCGCGCAGTGCGCTCGTCGTTCACGCGCTCGGTGTAGAGCAGCATCTGCATCTCGTTCTGCAGCCGGCGCAGCGACCGGGCACCGTCGGCGAGCGGTGACCACTGCGAAATGGGGTAGCCGATCGCGCGGTCGATCGAGGCGGTGGCCAGGCCGTCGAACACCTGGCCTTGCGCAAGCCAGCGGCCCGGCGTGGGCGTGGCGTGCAGCGCGATGCCGTCTTCCTCGAAGAAGGGGCGCGCGGCCGCGAGCAGGGCGTCGGATTCGGCCGCGTCGATCCGGATCGCGGCTGGATCACCCAGCACCACGTCGTCGATGCCCACCTGCCAGTGACACAGGGTTGCGATGCCCCAGCTGTCGCCGTCACTGGTAGGCGAGAGCCCGGCCTGTTTCGCTTCCAGCGCCGCCCACGGGATCTGCCCATCGGCGGCTTCGATGCCGAGCGCCGCGGCCAGCGCACGTTCGTGGGGTGGCGAGAGCGTGCTGTCGTCCTGCGTGTCTTCGTGCACCAGCGCCAAGCGCGAGAGCAGCGATTCCAGCTTCGGCAGACGCAGGCCCGTCAGTGCTTCGCGGCAGGCCGGCGAGCTGCGGCCGGCAAAGGGAATCAGCAAATGGCGCGAAGTAGGCGATGGAGGCATGGGCCTATTGTCCGGGATGCCACAATCCGAGCGATGAACGACCCCCACGCTCTGCACGCCGTGTCATCGCTGCCCCCCGAGGGGGCGCAGGTCTCTCTTGGGGCGGCCCGGCGAGATACCTGATGCGACTCCCCTACGAACTGCAGCTCGGCTGGCGCTACACGCGCGCGGGCCGGGCGACGCGGCGCAACGGCTTCATCTCCTTCATCTCCGGCGTCTCGATGTTCGGCATCGCGCTGGGCGTGGCGGCGTTGATCATCGTGCTCTCCGTGATGAACGGCTTCCAGAAGGAAGTGACCGACCGCATGCTCGGCGTGATCTCGCACATCGAGATCTTTTCGCGCGACGGCCAGGCACTGGCCGACATCGATGCGATCGCCGCGGCGGCACGCAAGAACCCCAACGTCGTCGGCGTCGCGCCTTTCATCGCCGCGCAGGCGCTGATCGCGCGCGGCGAGGACATGAAAGGCACGCTGGTGCGCGGCATCGAGCCTTCGCTGGAGCCGCAGGTGACCGACATCTCCACCACCGCGCAACACGGTGCACTGGCGAAGCTGGTGCCGGGCGAATTCGGCATCGTGCTCGGCGTCGAGCTGGCGCGCTCGCTCTTCGTGCGCGTGGGCGACCAGGTCACGCTGATCGCGCCCGGCGGCCAGGTCACGCCGGCCGGCGTGGTGCCGCGCCTGAAGCAGTTCACCGTGGTCGGCACCTTCGATTCGGGCCACTACGAATACGACTCGGCGCTCGCGATGATCCACGAGCAGGACGCGGCCCGCGTGTTCCGGCTCGAAGGGCCGAGCGGCCTGCGCCTCAAGCTCAAGGACCTGCACCAGGCGCGCGAGGTGGCCGATCAGCTGGCCGTCACGCTGCCCGGCGAATTCCTGATCCGCGACTGGACGCGCCAGAACAAGACCTGGTTCGCGGCCGTGCAGGTCGAGAAACGCATGATGTTCATCATCCTCACGCTGATCGTCGCGGTCGCGGCCTTCAACCTGGTCTCGACCTTGGTGATGACGGTGACCGACAAGCGTGCCGACATCGCGATCCTGCGCACGCTGGGCTCGAGCCCGCGCAGCATCATGGGCATCTTCGTCGTGCAGGGCGCGATGGTGGGCGTGATCGGCACGCTCGGCGGGCTGCTGCTGGGCCTGGGCATCGCCTACAACATCGACGTCATCGTGCCGGCGCTGGAGCGGCTCTTCAACGCGCGCTTCCTGCCGCAGGACATCTACCTCATCAGCAAGATGCCGAGCGATCCGCAGCGCGGCGACATCATGCCGATCGCGCTGATCTCGCTTGCGCTGTCCTTCGTGGCCACGCTCTACCCGAGCTGGCGCGCCAGCCGCGTCAACCCTGCGGAGGCCTTGCGCTATGAATAAGCGGGCCCCCACGCTCGGCACTGACGTGTCTTCGCTGCCCCCCGAGGGGGCTGCCATCGGCTTGGGGCGGCCCGGCGCCGATGGGGTCGTCCTGCAAATCAGAGGCCTCACCAAGCGCTTCCACGAAGGCCGCATCGATCTCACCGTGCTGCACGGCGTCGACCTCGACGTGCGCGCTGGCGAGACGCTCGCCATCGTCGGCGCCTCGGGTTCGGGCAAGAGCACGCTGCTGCACCTGATGGGCGGGCTCGATGCGCCCACGGCCGGCAGCGTGGAATTGCACGGCAAGAACATCGCGCATGTCGATGCGGCCGAGCAGGGCCGGCTGCGCAATGCGCACCTGGGTTTCGTCTACCAGTTCCACCACCTGCTGCCGGAGTTCAGCGCGCTCGACAACGTCGCGATGCCGCTGAAGATCCGCCGTACCGAGCCGCAGGCCGCGGCACGGGCCGCGAACCTGATGCTGGCCGCCGTGGGACTGGCCGAACGCACCCACCACCGGCCGGCCGAGCTTTCGGGCGGCGAGCGACAGCGTGTTGCCATTGCGCGCGCGCTCGTGACCCAGCCCGACTGCGTGCTGGCCGACGAGCCCACCGGCAACCTCGACCGCAACACGGCCGACAGCGTGTTCGCGCTGATGCTGCAGCTCGCGCACGAGCGCCGCACGGCCTTCGTCGTGGTCACGCACGACGAGAGTCTGGCCAAGCGCTGCGACCGGGTGCTGCGACTCACCGCGGGCCGTCTCGCAGGCTGAGCTGCGGCCGCTTGCCAAAGCCGGGCGCGGTCACCACACTGGGGCTTCGTTCGACAGCGCAAGGAGCCCCATGGAAACCCCGGACCTCCCGCCTTCCACCACGCTCGAGCAGCGCAGCTCGTACCTGGAAGAGAAGGCCTTCAAATCGCGCACGCTACTGATCTTCGGCGCCATCACGGACCAGTCGGCCGCCGACGTAGCGCGCCGGCTCATCGCCCTCGACGCCGACAGCCAGGAACCCATCGACATCCTGGTCAGCTCGCCGGGTGGGCACCTGGAGTCGGGCGATACCATCCACGACCTCGTGCGCTTCATCAGCGCGCCGGTGAACATGATCGGCACCGGCTGGGTCGGCAGCGCCGCCACGCACCTCTACCTGGCGGTGCCGCGCGAGCGGCGTTTCTGCCTGCCCAATACGCGCTTCCTCATTCACCAGCCGAGCGGCGGCGCGGGCGGGCCGGCCAGCGACATTGCCATCCACGCACGCGAGATCCTGCGAGCTCGCACGCGCGTCGCCCAGGCGATTGCGCGCGAGACCGGCAAGCCGCTGGACGCCGTGCTCGCCGACATCGAGCGCGACCGATGGCTGTCGGCGGAGGAGGCGATCGACTACGGGCTGGTGTCGCGCATCATCCAGCGCAAGAGCGAGCTGCGCCCCTAGGCGCGCAGCTGCCGGCTTACTTCGGCTTGTAGGCCACCACGTCGATCTCGACCTTGGCGTCGACCATCAGGCGCGCCTCGGTGGTCGAGCGCGCGGGCCGGCCGGCACCGAAATAGCCCATGTAGACGCGATTGAAGGCACCGAAATCGCGCGCGTCCTGCAGCCACACGGTGGTCTTGCAGACGTCGTCGAGCGTCGCGCCGGCCAGCGCGAGCACCGACTTGATGTTCTCCATGACCTGCCGGGTCTGAGCCTCGATGCCGCCGACCACGATCTCGCCGTTCGCATCGGCGGGCACCTGTCCCGACACATAGATGAAGTCGCCCGCGCGCACGGCCGGGGAGAAGGGGCGGACCTGGTTGTCCGAGGCCTTGGGGGATGCACCGAGGTATTCGAGCGGCATGAAAAGCTCCTGGGTTGAGTGTGGATTGAAATTCTATTTCAGTAAAAATCCTGAAACATAGGGTTTACACCCGTGATTTGGCATGTTTGATGCTTCAAAGTCCGGCCGAAGAGAAAATATTTTTCACATCATCCGACCCACGAAGGAGTTTCACATGCAGACCCCCGGCCTCTCGAAGCGCAGCCTGCTCGGCGCGTTCCTCGTCAGTTTGCTGTTCGCCGTGGCGCCGGCCCAGGCCCAGGGACCGCGCAATTTCGCGACCCTTGCCATGGTGGCCGAGCCGCAGACGCTGGACCCGATGGCCTCCACCGCCGACCTGGTCGGCACGATCATGCAGCACGTCTACGAGCCGCTCTACACCTTCGATGCGAAGTGGAACGTGGTGCCGATGCTGGCCGAATCGATGCCGAAGATCTCGGCCGACGGCAAGGCCTACGCCATCACCCTGCGCAAGGGCGTAATGCTGCACAACGGCCGCGAACTGAACGCCGACGATGTGGTCGCGAGCCTGCAGCGCTGGATCGAGCAGTCACCGCGCGGCAAGGCGGTGGGCAAGGAGCTCGAGAGCCTCAAGGCCAAGGGCCCGCTGGGCGTCGAGCTGGTGCTCAAGGCGCCCTACGCGCCGCTGCTCGCCCAGCTGGCGCTGCCCAGCGGCATGGCCGCGATCATGGCCAAGGACTCGATCGCGCAGCCGCTGAAGGATTTTGTCGGCACCGGTCCCTACAAGTTCAAGGAGCGCCGGCCCGACCAGTACGTGCTGCTCACGCGCTTCGACAAGTACAGCGCTCGCAAGGAGCCCGCGAGTGGCTACGGCGGCAAGCGCGAGGCGGCGATCGAGGAACTTCGCTTCGTGCCGGTGCCCAATGCCAACACGCGCGTCGAAGGCGCGCTGGCCGGCCAGTACGACTTTGCCGACCTGCTGCCGGTGGAAGCCCTGGCGCGCCTCGAGAAGGCCAGCGGCAAGACGCTGCCGATCATGACGCCGTCCTTCGGCTTCCCCTACCTCGTCTTCAACACCAAGGAAGGCGTGGCCGCCAGCCAGCCGCTGCGCCAGGCGATCCAGGTCGCGCTCGGCGAGGGCGAGATGCTCGCGGCCGGCTTCGGCGACACGCGCTTCTTCGTCGCCGAAGGCAATCACTTCCCCAAGGGCTCGCCCTTCTATGCCACGGGCGGCATCGATCTCTACAACCAGCGCAATGCGCCCAAGGCGAAGGAGGCCGCTGCCAAGGCCGGCTACAAGGGCGAGCCGATCCGCGTGCTGACCAGCCGCCAGTACGACTTCCACTACAACATGGCGCTCTTGATGGCCGAGCAGCTCAAGCGCGCCGGCTTCAAGGTCGATCTCAACGTGGTCGACTGGGCCACTCTGGTGCAGCGCCGCAACGACCCGAAGCTGTGGGACGTCTACGTCACGCATTCGGGCCAGTTCCCCGAGCCGATGCTCTCGCCGCCGCAGCTCGGCGACGGCGCGCCGGGCTGGTGGGATTCGCCAGCCAAGAAGGCCGCGCTGTCCGCCTTCAATGTCGAGAGCGATCCCGCCAAGCGCGGCGCGCTGTGGGGCAAGGTGCAGCAGGTGGTCTACGACGAGGTGCCTTACGTGAACGTCGGCAAGTTCAACGGGCTGTCGGCCAAGAGCCCGGCGCTGGACAACTACCAGCCGGCCACCTGGCCGTATTTCTGGAATACGCGCATCAAGTAACCCCACCCCGTTCGGGCTGAGCTTGTCGAAGCCGTCGTCGCACGTGCAAGCCCTTCGACAAGCTCAGGGCGAACGGTCGGAGAACTGAATGGTCCGCTATCTCTCGTCCCGCCTCGCGGGCATGCTGGTCGTGCTCGCCATCGTGGCGGTGCTGGTCTTCATCCTCACGCGCGCCGCCTCGGGCGATCCGGTCTCGGTGCTGCTCGGTGACCAGGCCACCGCCGCCGACATCGCGCGCGTGCAGAAGGAATACGGCCTCGACAAGCCGCTGCCGGTGCAGTTCGGCTACTGGCTGCGCGAAGTGCTGCAGGGCAACCTGGGCCAGTCGATCTTTCTGCAGCGGCCGGTCACGCAGGCGCTCATGGAGCGCGCGGAGCCGACCACGCTGCTGGCGCTGATGGCGGTGGCGATCGCGGCGCTGATCGGGCTGCCCTGCGGCATCGTCTCGGCGGTGTTCCGCGGGCGCGTGGTCGACCAGGTGTTCACCGGCATCGCGATGCTCGGCGCCAGCATCCCGAGCTTCTGGCTCGGCATCGTGCTGATCCAGCTCTTCGCGGTCTCGCTCGGCTGGTTCCCGGTTTCGGGCTACGGCGCGCCCGACGCGCCGCTGGCCGAGCGCCTGCATGCGCTGATCCTGCCGGCCGCGGTGCTGGGGCTCTTGAACTCGGCGTTGATCATCCGCTTCACGCGCGCCTCGATGCTCGACGTGCTGGGCGAGGACTATGTGCGCACGGCGCGTTCCAAGGGCCTGGCGGAAAGCACGGTGGTGCTCAAGCATGCGCTGCGCAACGCGCTGGTGCCGATCGTCACCGTGCTGGGGCTCACCATCGCGCTGATGATCGGCGGCGCCGTCGTCACCGAGACGGTGTTCGGCCTGCCCGGCGTCGGCAACCTGGTGGTGAACGCGGTGCTGCGGCGCGACTATCCGGTGATCCAGGGAGCCTTGCTCGTGATCGCTGCGATCTACGTGCTCATCAACTTCTCGATCGACTTGTTGTACGCCGTGGTCGACCCGCGCGTGAAGATCTGAATCATGCAAATGCCTCGAATGCTCCGCCAGCTGATGCACCGCCGCATCGTGATGGTCTCGGCCCTGGTGCTGCTGGTGATCGCGGTGCTCGCGCTCGGCGCGCCATGGTTCGCCTCGGTCGACCCCAACGACACGGCCGTGCTCGACCGCCTCAAGCCGCCGAGCGCCGCGCACCTGATGGGTACCGACGAGCTGGGGCGCGACATGTACTCGCGCATCGTCCACGGCGCGCGCTATTCGCTCGCGATCGCGGCGCTGACGGCGCTGGGCTCGGTGATCGCGGGCACCCTCCTGGGCCTGGTGGCCGGCTTCTTCCGCCGGCTCGATGCGCCGCTGATGCGCGTGGTCGACGCGATGATGTCCTTCCCCGACATCCTGCTCGCGATCGCGCTGGTCGCCATCCTCGGCGCCTCGCTGGGCAACGTGGTGCTGGCGCTGGTGCTGGTCTACACGCCGCGCGTCGCGCGCGTGGTGCGCGCCTCCACGCTGGTGGTGCGCGAGCTGCTCTTCGTCGAAGCCGTGCGCGCCTTGGGCGTGCGCACCTCGCGCATCCTGTGGCGCCACATCCTGCCCAACCTGATGTCGCCGATCCTGGTGCAGGTGTCCTTCATCTTCGCCTACGCCATCCTGGCGGAGGCGGGCCTGTCCTTCCTCGGCGTCGGCGTGCCGCCCGAGATCCCGACCTGGGGCACCATGGTCGCGGGCAGCCAGCAGTATGCGGACCGGGCCTTCTGGGTCGTGCTGTTTCCGGGGTTGGCGATCATCTTCACCGCGCTCTCGCTGCAGTTGCTGGGCGACGGCGTGCGCGACCTGCTGGACCCCAAGCTCAAGAAGGCAACGTGATGACGATGCACGCAACTCCACGTCTCGCGGTACGCAATCTCGGCACCTCCTTCCCCACCGAAGACGGTCTCGTGCGTTCGGTGGCCGAGGTGAGCTTCTCGATCCAGCCCGGTAAGACCACCGCGCTGGTCGGCGAGTCGGGCTCGGGCAAGTCGGTCACCAGCTTGACGCTGATGCGTCTCTTGCCCAAGACCGCCAACGCACAGGTGAGCGGCGAGACCGCCTTCGCCACGCGCGACGGCCGCATGGTCGACCTGCTCACGATCGGGGACCGCGACATGCGGCGCCTGCGCGGCAACGAGCTCGCGATGATCTTCCAGGAGCCGATGACCAGCCTGAACCCGGTCTTCACCATCGGCGAGCAGATCGCCGAGAGCGTGCGCCTGCACAAGGGGCTGGACCGCAAGGCCGCGCTCGCGCATGCGCTGCGCATGCTGGAGCTGGTCGAGATCCCGGCCGCGGCGCGGCGCCTGCATGAATACCCGCACCAGCTCTCGGGCGGCATGCGCCAGCGCGTGATGATCGCGCTGGCCATGGCTTGCGACCCGACGCTCTTGATCGCCGACGAGCCCACCACCGCGCTCGACGTCACGATCCAGGCGCAGATCCTCGAGCTGATGCGCCGGCTGCAGGCCGAGACCGGCATGAGCATCCTGTTCATCACCCACAACCTCGGCGTGGTGGCGCACCATGCCGACGACGTGGTCGTGATGTATGCGGGTCGCGTGGTCGAGAGCGCACCGGTGCGGCCGCTGTTCGCCACGCCCGAGCATCCCTACACGCAGGGCCTGCTGGCCTGTCTGCCCGGCAAGGCGCACCTGCGCGGAGGGGCCAAGCCCAAGCGGCTATTCGCGATTCGCGGCCAGGTGTCGAGCCCGCTGGCGCCGCCGCCGGGCTGCGCCTTCGAGCCGCGCTGCGACTATGCGGTGGAGGCCTGCCGGCAGGTGATGCCCCCGCTGATCGATACCCATGAAGATCGCCAGGCACGGTGCATTCGCGTGCCGGCGATGCAAAGCCTGGCGAGGGCTGCATGAACGCTCCATTGATCGAGGTCCGAGGCCTCAAGAAATACTTCGGCAGCGGCGAGCGCCCGGTGCGCGCGGTCGACGACGTTTCCTTCGCGATCCGCGCCGGCGAAACGCTGGGCCTGGTCGGCGAATCGGGCTCCGGCAAGAGCACCATCGGCCGCACGCTGCTGCGCCTGGTCGAGCGAACGGAGGGCGAGGTGCTCTACCGCGGCGACGACATCGGCAAGCTCTCTTCCGGGCCGCTGCGAAAGCTGCGCAGCAAGCTGCAGATCATCTTCCAGGACCCGTACGCGAGCCTCAACCCGAAGATGCGCATCAGCGCCATCCTCGGCGAGGCGCTGGCCACGCACGGGCTGCACAAGGGCGCCGCTGCACGCGACAAGCGCATCGCCGAACTGCTCGAAACCGTGGGCCTGCGCCCCGAGCATGCAAGCCGCTTTCCGCACGAGTTCTCGGGCGGCCAGCGGCAGCGCATCGGCGTGGCGCGCGCGCTCGCCGTCGAGCCCGAGTTCATCGTCGCCGACGAGCCGCTGTCGGCGCTGGACGTGTCGATCCAGTCGCAGGTGATCAACCTGCTGGCCGATCTGCGCGAACGCCTGTCGCTGACGATGCTATTCATCTCGCACGACCTGGACGTGGTGGAATACCTGTGCGACCGCGTGGTCGTGCTTTACCTCGGCAAGGTGATGGAAGTGGCGACCACCAGCGAACTCTTCGAGCGCCCGCAGCATCCCTACACGCGAGCCCTGTTGGCCGCGAGCCCGAAGCCCGATCCGCTGCTGCCCAACGAACACGTCGCGCTGAAGGGCGACATCCCGAGCCCGGTCGCGCCGCCGTCCGGCTGCGTGTTCCGCACGCGCTGTCCGCATGCCGTCGAGGCCTGCGCCCAGACCGTGCCGCCGCTGGACGAACTCGCACCGGGCCATTTTTCCGCCTGCATCCGCAAAGAGCTGATTTCCCTATGACCACCGAACACGACGACTTCATCGATCCGCTGCTCAACACCGGCTTCAAGGGCTACCCGCGCACCCAGCCGCCGAAGCGCCGCAGCGAGATCGGCAAGGCCGGCTGGCATGTGCTGGCCGGCGACCTGCCGCTGCCGCTGGCCGTGCTCAAGCGCGAGGCGCTGGAACACAACCTCCAGTGGATGCAGGCGCGCGTGCGCCAGTGGGGCATCGACCTCGCGCCGCACGGCAAGACCACCATGTCGCCGCAGCTCTTCAAGCGCCAGCTCGACGCCGGCGCCTGGGGCCTCACTTTCGCGACGGTGACGCAGCTCGCCGTCGGCGTGGCCGCCGGCGCGCGGCGCACGCTGATCGCCAACCAGGTGGTGAACGACGAAGACCTGGCCGGCATCCAGCTGCTGCTGCATGCGCACATCGACCTGCGCGTCGTGTTTCTGGTCGATTCGCCGGCGCAGCTTGCGCTGATCGAGGACTGGACAGAGCGCCACCCGGAGCACCTGCCTTTCGAGGTGATGCTCGAAATCGGCGTCGACGGCGCGCGCACCGGCTGCCGCACGCACGAGGAAGCGGTCACGCTCGCCACCCGCCTGCACGAGAGCGACGCCGTCAAGCTCGCCGGCATCGAATGCTACGAAGGGCAGGGCGCCACCGGCGAGAGCGGGCCCGACACGACCTATGCGAACACGCTGATGGACCGCGTCGAGGCCGTGGCCCGCCATTGCGACGTCAACGGCCTGTTCGACACCGAGGAAGTGCTGGTCTCGGCCGGCGGCTCCGCGATCTTCGACCTGGTGGCCGGCCGACTGAAGCCGGCGCTCCAGGCCCGCGTGCGCGGCCTGCTGCGCTCGGGCTGCTACGTGACACACGACCACGGCTTCTACCAGCGCATGCTGAGTGCCGTGGACGAACGGTTGGGCTGCGACTGCGGCGAGAGCCTGCGCCCTGCGATGGAGGTGTGGGCCACGGTGCAGTCGCGCCCCGAACCGAAGCTCGCGATCCTCGCGGTCGGCAAGCGCGACATCTCCTTCGACCTTTCGCTGCCGGTGCCGATCGCGCGCGCCGCGCGCGGCAGCCTGGTGCCCGCCGCGGTGCCGCCGGGCTGGAAGATCACGGCGCTGAACGACCAGCATGCCTACCTGCGCTGGGACGATGCCGAGGAGCCGCAGGCGCCCGCGGTCGGCGAGCGCGTCGGCCTCGGCATCTCGCACCCCTGCACCACCTTCGACAAGTGGCACTGGATGCCGGTGGTCGAAGAGGACTACCGCATCAGCGATGCGGTGGCCATGCACTTCTGATGGCGCCCGTGATGACATCCTCCCTGCTTCAGAAGATGGCCGAGATCCGCGACGGCGCCTCGGCCACGCGGCGCGCCATCCTCGACCTGATCCTCGAAGACCCCGACCGCGCGCTCGAGGAAAGCTTCGAGACGCTGGCCGAGCGCTCGCGCAGCTCGGTGCCCACCATCATGCGCACCTGCCGCGATCTCGGCTTCGCCGGCCTGCGCGAATTCAAGCTTGCGCTGGCGCAGGAACTGGCGCTCGGCGGCTCGCCGCTGCACCGGCGCGTGAACATCGAGGACGCGGCCGACGAGGTGGTCGGCAAGATCGCGCGCAGCGCCGCGGCCTCGGTCTCGGGCGTGCGCAACCAGCTCGACATGGAAGTGCTCGACGGCGCCGTGGCCGCCATCGCGGCGGCGCCGCACGTCGATCTCTATGGCGCCGGCGCCACCTCGTGGTTCATGGCCAACGACCTGCAGGCGCGGCTGTTCCGCCTCGGCCTCTCGGCCAACGCCTGGGCCGACTACCACCTGCAGCAGGTGGCCGGCGCGGCCCAGCGCCCGGGTGGCGTGGTGATCGCGATCTCGCACGTGGGCGGCATGCCCTCGCTGCTCGATGCTGTCGACATCGCGCGCGGGCAGGGCGCCAAGGTGGTCGCACTCACGCGGCCCGGCACGGCGCTCGCGGCGAAGGCCGATTTCCTGCTGGGCCTCTCGGTGCCCGACGACGCGGTGATGCACGTGGGCATCGACGCCTACCTCACGCACCTGACGGTGATCGAGATCCTGACCGTGCTGGTCGCGCAGCGCCGCGGCGAACCCGCGGTGCAGCGCCTGCAGCGCGCGCGCGAAGCCTTCCAGCGCCACGGCATCGATGCGAGCACGCATCCGCTGCAGAGCTGGGATGGCGGAGGAGTGAAGCATGGCTGAACAAGCGATCTTCTTGCTCGAAGGCGGCCTCGTGGTCGACGGCTCCGGCGGCCCGAGCTGGCCCGGCGACGTGCTGCTGGCCGGCGACCGTATCGCAGCGCTGGGCGAAGGCCTGCGCGAGCGCCTGCCCGAAGGCATCGCAGCGGCCGATCTCGAAACCGTCGACTGCCGCGGCAAGGTGATCGCCCCCGGCTTCATCGATGTCCACACGCACGACGACGCGATCGTGCTGCGCGATCCGCTGTGCCTGCCGAAGGTCTCGCAAGGCATCACGACGGTGGTCACCGGCAACTGCGGCATCTCGCTCGCGCCCTACCGCACGCCGCAAGCCCAGCCGCCGCTCACGTTGCTGGGCATCGATTCCTTCCGCCACGCCACGATGGCCGAGTACCGCGCCGCGGTCGAGGCGGCGCAGCCGGCGCTCAATGTCGCGGCGCTGATCGGCCACACCACTTTGCGCTTCGCGACCATGGACGCGCTCGACCGCGCGGCCACCGAGGACGAGCGCGCGCGCATGGGCCAGCTGCTCGAGGCCTGCATGCTGGACGGCGCCCACGGCCTCTCCTCGGGCCTGTTCTACGAGCAAGCCTTCGCCGCGCCGGCCGACGAGGTGACGGCGCTCGCGCGCATCGTCGCGCGCCACGGCGGCGTCTATGCCACGCACCTGCGCAGCGAGATGGAAACCATCATCGAGGCAATGCACGAGGCCGGCGACACTGCCTTCAGCGCCGGCGCGCCGCTCGTGATCTCGCACCACAAATGCGCCGGCCCCGCCAATTGGGGCCGCACGCTCGAAACCCTGCCGCTGGTCGACGCGCTCGCGAAGCGGCAGGACATCGCGCTCGACGCCTACCCCTACGTCGCCGGCTCTACCGTGTTGCGCGAGGATCTGGTGGACGGCGTGATCGACATCCTGCTGACCTGGTCCGATCCGCATCCCGAGGTGACGGGCCGCATGCTCGCCGACGTCGCGCGCGAATGGGGCGTGGACCAGAAGGAAGCCTGCCGCCGCCTGCAGCCCGGCGGCGCCTGCTACTTCCAGATGAAGGAAGAGGACGTGGAGCGCGTGATCGCCCATCCGCGCACCATGATCGGCAGCGACGGCCTGCCGCACGACCGCCATCCGCATCCGCGCCTGTGGGGCGCCTTCCCGCGCGTGTTCGCGCGCTACTGGCGCGAGCGCCAGCTGTTCACGCTCGAACAGGCAGTCCACAAGATGACCGGCATGACCGCGCGCAACCTGCGCATCGCCGACCGCGGCCTGCTGCGCGTGGGCGCGATGGCCGACGTGGTGGTGTTCGATCCGCGCACCATCGCCGACACCGCCACCTACGACCGGCCGCAGAGCGCCAGCGTGGGGATCGAGCGCGTGTTCGTCAACGGCGCCTGCGCCTTCCGAGGCGGCGAAGAAGAGCCCGAGGTGCGGGCGCGGGCGGGGCGGATGCTAACGCGGGCGGTCTGAGAACCGGTTGAGAAGAGCGCCCGGGTCAACGCACGAAGCGGCCCTCGGGCGTGACGCGAACCATTTCGATGAACTTCGACCCGGTGCTGCTGCCTGACGTGAAATCGATGTCCATGCCGGCCAGCCGCATCTTGAATGCGCGCAGCGCCGCATGCAGGCGCGCACGTGTCAGGTCGCGGCCGGCACGCTTGAGCCCCTCGATCATCACCAGCCCGTTCAGGTAGCCCTCGAAGCTGCCGTAGCCCACCGGCACCTGCGCGCGTTCCGCCAGGCGTCGGTAGTCGCGCGTGACGGTCTCCACCTCGCCCCAGGGATAAGGCATGACCTGCGAGATGGCCAGTCCGCCCGCCTGCAGGTTCACCACCTTGGCCGTGACCTCGCCCGGGACGACCGACATGCCATAGAACATCGGCTTGCTGCCGGCGCCGTAAGTCGCCTTGATGACCTCGCCGGCCACCGTGCCGGCCAGATACATCAGGACGGCCTGCGGCTGGCTGTCGGCCAATGTCTTGCCGGCGGCGGCGGAGGTCGAGCCGTCTCCCTTCACCGAGACCACCGCCGTCGGCGTGAGCTTGTGGGTGGCCATGGCGGCCTCGATCAGCTTGACCGCTTCGGCGCCGCCCGGGTTGTCGAGATGGGCGATCGCCATCTTGTTCACGCCGACGGTCGTGAGGTGCTCGACCAGGGCCTGTGCTTCGCGCGCATTGCTGGCGCGCACGAAGTAGGCGGAGCCGGCAACGCGTTCGCGCGCCGTGTCGCCCACGCCGTAGCCGCCCACGCTGGGTGCGCCGCTTTGCTGCAGCAGCTTGGCCGCGGCGGCCGTGGTGCCCGAGCCGACGCAGCCGAAGAACGCGAACACGCGATGGTCGTTCAGCAGCTTGCCGTAGTTCTCCACCGCCTTCTCGGGCTTCAGCTCGTCGTCCAGCGACACCAGCTTGATCTTGCGTCCGCCCACGCCGCCTTGTTCGTTGACCGCATCGAAGGCCAGTCCGGCGCCGTTGTGCACGACCTTGATCTGCGAGCCGAGCGGGCCGCTCAGCACGGCGCTGCTGCCGAGCAGGATCTCGCTGTCGCTCACCCCTGTTTCTGCCTGCGCGGACGACAAATGTGCCAAGCCAGTGGCAAATACGGCAGTGGAGGCGACAAAACTTCTGCGCTGCATGAGCAAGGCCCTTTTCCAATGAATTTAGTTAAGTTGAATAACTATTGGAAATGAGCCGTCGGTGCCGCCGAGTCAGGGTTTACCCACGCGGTCGCGGCATTCGTCACGCTCTTGCAATCACTCGTGTCCCGTCAGCATCAGCGCTGCTCTGTAGGCCGCACGGCCGGCCGTCTTGGCTTCTTCGACCAGCGCCTTCAGCCGCTGCCCGCGCTCCTTCGGCGCCAGGAGATGGAGCGGTTCGGCCATCAATTGCCGGGCCGCGCCGAGCAGGACGTGCGCCGAAGTGACGCAGACGCGGACGGCCGCACGCTCGCCGGCCGGGGTGTTCTCGCCTTCGCGGTCATTGAGAACGGACTCGATCAAGGCGAGCGCATTGTCGAGGCAAGCCTGCGCGAGGTCGCGCTGTGTCGCTCCTGCTTGAATCGTCAGGGGCGGGCTGGGGCCATCGAGCGCGGCATCGCGCGGAGTGTCGAACATGGTGAGAAGACCGGGTTGCTTTCTTTGGAGTCGAATCAGCGCGCCGCCAGCGCTGCCTGCGGAACTGCTGCGCGCGGCGTGACAGCTTCATGCCCATGCAGCCAGCGGCGCAAGATCCGCAGCAGCGCCCCCGGCTGGTCGGCATGCACCCAATGGCCGGCGTCGTCGATGTGTTCCAGGTGCGCGCGCGGAAACAGGCGCGCGATGCCGGCATGCGACTCGGCTTGCACATAGGCCGAATCGGTGCCGGCGAGGAACAGCGCCGGCCCTTCGTAGTGCCGGTGCAGGAGCCTCTGCGGAAATCCGCACAGCTCCTGCATGCACATGGCCACCGCCAGCAGGTTGAGCCGCCAGTCGAAGCGCTCGTCGTGGCGCCGCAGGTTCTGCATCAGGAAGTCGAGGACCGGCGTGTCGCCTTCCTGGCCCTGCGCCAGCGCCTGCCGGGCCTCGTTGCGGCCGGTCGCGGCGGCCGCGTCGAAGCCGCGCATGGCCATCATGTAGGGCGAGAACTGGTCGCTGTAGCGCTCGGGTGCGATGTCGATCACCGCCACGCCGGAGATCGCCTGCGGATGCTCGAGGGCCAGGGTCATGGCGGTCTTGCCGCCCATGCTGTGGCCGATCAGCAGCGGCTGCTGCAACTGCTCGCGCTCGATGAGCGCCAGCACGTCCTGCGCCATCTCGGTGTACGACATGGTCTGGCCCCGGGGCGACGCGCCGTGGTTGCGCGCATCCGGCAGGTAGACCCGATGCCTGTCGCCGAGCGCTCGGGCGATCCGCGTCCAGTTGCGTCCGGCACCGAACAGCCCGTGCAGGATCACCAGGGGAGGGCCGTCGCCCACGGCCTCGAATGCGAGCTCAATAGCCACGGGATTCCGGCGCAGGCAGAGCGTTGGCGGGGCGCGTGTTCACGGGTTCCGTCTCCATTTATGTGGGGCCCCCATTCGAGGGTTTGACAGAGGTTAGGGACGCAGGAGCCGTCAGTAAAATGGTTTGCATCCATGCCGTGGATCGATCGCGTGGATACCTTGCAAGGCGGACCGGGGTTTTCAAAGGGACGAGGTCAGCTCATGCGGTTCAACAAGCTCGACTTGAACCTGCTGGTGGCCCTGGATGCGCTCCTCACCGAGCGCAGCATCAGCCGGGCCGGGGAGCGCCTGCACCTGAGCCAGTCCGCCACGAGCAATGCGCTGGCGCGGCTGCGGGCCTATTTCAACGACGACCTGCTGGTGCAGGTCGGCCGCAAGATGGAGCTCACGCCGCGGGCCGAGACGCTGAAGGATGCCGTGCGCGACGTGCTCGTGCGGGTGGATTCCGCGATCCTTGCCCAGCCGCGCTTCGATCCCGCCCAGGCGGAGCGCTGCTTTCGCCTGATCGTCTCCGATTACAGCTCGATAGTCCTGATGCCGCAGCTGCTCACGCTGGTGAGCCAGCAGTCGCGCACCGTGCGCTTCGATCTGCTGCCGCTGCTGCAGCCGCCCCATCGTGAGCTGGAGAGCGGCGAGGCCGACCTGCTCATCCTGCCGCTGGAATATCGCACGCCCGAGCCTCATCCCTTCGACATCCTGTTCGAGGAGCAGTTCGTCTGCGCGGTCTGGAGCGGCGGCCGCTTCGGGCACGCCGACAAATTGACGGCCGATCAGTACGCGACGGCCGGCCACGTCGTGATGCAGCCCTCCGGCATGGACGAGCCCACACTCGCGGGATGGCTGAAGCGACGCTACCCGGGGGTGCGGCGCATCGAAGTCACCAGCTACAGCTTCGCCGCGGTTCCCTATCTGATCGTGGGCACCGATCGCATTGCCATGCTGCACGCACGGCTCGCCCGACTGGCCCAGAAGTCCCTGCCGCTGCGGCTGCTGCCGGCGCCGGTGCCGATGCCGGCGATGAAGCAGACGATGCAGTGGCACACGTACCGCACGCAGGACCCGGGCCTGGTCTGGTTGCGCGGCCTGTTGCACCAGGCCGTGGCGAGGATGGATGCGGAACTGGAACCTGCCTACGCGGACGGTGTGGCCGAAACGGTTCGCATGGAATGACTGCGGGCGCGGGCGCCTCGCGCCACCTCAGGCTGCGATCGAGTAGCCGCCGTCGACGGGGATTGCCGTGCCCGTCACGAAGTCGGAGGCCTTGCTCGCGAGAAAGACCGCGATGCCGGCCAGGTCCTCCGGCCGGCCCCAGCGCCCGGCGGGCGTGCGCGCGTTGACGCGCTCTTCGAGGCCCTGCACCTGCGCACGCGCGCCGTCGGTCAGCTCGGTGCGGATCCAGCCCGGCAGCACGGCATTGACCTGGATCTTGTCCGGTGCCCATGACGCGGCCAGCGCGCGGCTCAGCTGCACGATGCCTCCCTTGCTCGCGCCGTAGACCGGCGCGTAGGGCGCGCCGAAGATCGACAGCATCGAACCGATGTTGATGATCTTGCCGCCGCCGGCCGCCTTGAGGTGGGCGTGGGCCGCGCGGCAGCACAGGAAGGCGCTGGTGAGGTTGGTGTCCATCACCATGTGCCATTCGGCCAGCGCGAGCTGGTCGGCCGGCTTGCGCACCGTGGTACCGGCGTTGTTGACCAGGATGTCGAGCCGGCCGCAGCGCTCGGCCACCTGGTCGAAGAGCCGCTGCACCGAAGCCTCGTCGGTCACGTCGGCCGAAAGCGCGAAGCTGTCGCTGCCGAGGGCCTTCAGGGTCTCGACCGCGGCGGCCGATTTCTGCGGATTGCGCGCTGCAACGATCACGCGCGCCCCGGCCTTCGCCAATCCCTCGGCCATGCCGAGTCCGATGCCGCCGTTGCCGCCGGTGACGAGCGCGGTCTTTCCTGTCAAATCAAACATCAGTGAAGGCGGCTACAGGATTCTGTTGAACCACAGCAAAGAGAGTCCGGCTGACAGCAAGGCCAGCACGGCCGCGCCGAGCGCGAACAGCGCCGAGATTTCGGTCTCCTTCTTCTCGACCGTGAGCCTGGAGCTCAGCGTGTTGTAGACCTTGGTGAGGTCTGCCGCGGTGCCTGCGTAGTAGTACTCGGCCTGCGTCTTGTTGGCGATCGCCTTGAGCGTTTCCTCGTCGAGGCGCACGCGCATCGACCAGCCTTCGAAGCCGATGGTCTCGCCGTCGACCGTGCCGATGCCCACCGTGTAGACGCGCACGCCGCGCTCGGCCGCGACCTTGGCCGCGTCGAGCGGGTCGACGCCGGTAGTGCGCTGGCCGTCGGTCAACATGATGATGGCGGCCGAGGTGTAGGAGCCGGGCGCCACCGGCGTGAATTCCTTCTGCGGCGCCTTGCCGGCCTGCTCGAGCGGCACGCCGCGCTGGCGGCTGCTCTGGGGACCGAAGTTCGAGACGTCGATGCCCGCATCCGGGAACAGCGTGGCCAGCGAAACGACGATGGCATTGCCGGTGGCCGTCGCGCGCTGCAGCTGGAAGGAGTCGATGGCCGTGACCAGGTCTTCGCGGTTGGTGGTGGGCAGCTGCGCGACATTGGCGCTGCCCGCGAAGGCGACGATGCCGACCTTCACGTGCCGCGGCAGCTCCTTCAGAAAGCTCTTGGCCGCTTCCTGCGCGGCCACCAGCCGGTTGGGCAGCACGTCGGCCGCGCGCATGCTGCCGGACACGTCCATCGCCAGGATGATGGTCTGCTGGTTCGAGGGCAGCACCACCACCGCCATCGGCCGCGAGGCGGCGATCAGCATCGCGACCATCGCGAGCAGGAACAGGAAGGGCGGGATGTGGCGCCGCACGCTCTGTCGCACGCCCATCGCCTCGCGCACGATGGACAGGCTGGCATAGCGCAGCGCCAGCTTCTTCTTGCGCCGCATGAGCCAGGCATACAGCAGCACCAGGAGCGGCGCCGCCAGCAACAGCCAGAGGAATTGAGGCCAGAGGAAGTTCATGCTGCCACCGCCTTCGGGTTGGACGACCCGGCGCGCACGCGGCGCTTGCGCATGTCGGCAAAGCGCACGATGGCTTCCACCAGATCGTCGTTGGTCGAGAGTTCGAGCGCGTCGACGCCGACCTTGGCCAGCGTCTCGCGCAGGGTTGTTTCGCGCTCCGCGGCGACGCGGGCGAAGCGCTTGCGGAAGCTCGCGTCGTGCGTGTCGACCCAGAGCTGCTCGCCGGTCTCGGCATCGGTGAGCGGCACCAGGCCGAGGTCGGGCAGCTCGAGCTCGAGCGGGTCGAAGAGGCGCACCGCCACCACCTCGTGACGCCGGACCAGCTGCGCGAGCGGGAGCTCCCAGCCGGGCTCGCTCAGGAAATCGGACACCACGAACACGGTCGAGCGGCGCGGCATCAGCACCGCTGCCGACTTGAGCAGATCGGCCAGCCGGGTCATGCCCTTCTGGGCCGGCGCGTTCTTCTTTTCCGCGCGGCGTTCCATCGAATGCAGCAGATGCAGCACGTGCCGCCGGCCGCTGCGCGGCGGGATCACCGCCTCGACGTCGTTGCCGTAGACCAGCGCGCCAACGCGGTTGCCGTGCCGCGTGAGCAGGCGTGCGATGACGCCGACGAAGCCGGCCGAGATCTCGCGCTTGGCCTTGCGGCCGGAGCCGAAGTCAACCGAGCGGCTCAGGTCGAGGATGAACCAGGCGGCCATCTCGCGGTCTTCAGTGAACACGCGCACGTGCGGCGTCTGCAGGCGCGCGGTGACGTTCCAGTCGATGTGGCGCACGTCGTCGTGGTGCTGGTACTCGCGCAGGTCGGCCAGGTCGAGGCCGGTGCCGCGCATCAGCGTGCGGTAGTCGCCCTGCAGCAGGCCGTCGAGCCGGCGGATCACCGTCCATTCGAGCCGGCGCAGCGTGCGTTCGGCGGAGCCCGCCGCGGCCTCGCCCGCGAGTCGTTCGTCGTTGGCGGCGCGCGCGCGCCGGCTAGGCCACCAGCTTTTCATGTTCGAGCGGCTTGGCTGGCGCGGGTACGGCCCGCATGATCTTGTCGATCAGGCCGTCGGGCGTGAGCCCTTCGGAGAGGCCTTCGTACGACAGCGTCACGCGGTGCCGCAGCACGTCGGGCACCAGCGCCGTCATGTCCTCGGGCAGCGCGTAGCTACGGCCGCGCAGCAGCGCCAGGGCGCGCGCGCCTTCGGTCAGGTTGATGCTGGCGCGCGGGCTGGCGCCGAAGGTGATGAAGCGCCGCATGTCCTTGAGGCCGTGCCTCTCGGGCGTGCGCGTGGCCGACACCAGCCTGACCGCGTACTGGATCAGCGAAGGGTCGACATAGACGCGCCGCGCTTCGGCCTGCAGCGCCGCGAGCTGGTCGGTGGTCGCGACCGGGCTGGCCTCGACCGGGGCGCCGATCACGCGCTCGACGATCACGAACTCTTCCTCGTCGGTCGGGTAGTCGACCAGCACCTTCATCATGAAGCGGTCCACCTGCGCCTCGGGCAGCGGGTAGGTGCCCTCGGTCTCGATCGGGTTCTGCGTCGCCATCACGAGGAAGGGGCGCGGCACCTTGTGCGACTCGCCGGCGATGGTGACCTGGCGCTCCTGCATCACTTCGAGCAGCGCGCTCTGCACCTTGGCCGGGGCGCGGTTGATTTCGTCGGCCAGAAGCAGATTGGCGAACACGGGCCCCAGCGAGGTGCTGAACTCGCCGGTCTTCTGGTTGTAGATGCGCGTGCCGATCAGGTCGGCCGGCACCAGGTCGGGCGTGAACTGGATGCGCTTGAACTGGCCGCGCACCGCTTCGGCCAGCGTCTTGACGGTCAGGGTCTTGGCCAGCCCGGGAACGCCTTCGACCAGCAGGTGACCACCCGCCAGCACAGCGACCATCACGCGCTCGAGAAAACGGTCCTGGCCGACGACGACGCGCTTCACCTGGTAGAGGATCTGCTCCATCAGCTCGGCGGTGGAAGCGGAGGCGGAGGTCGGTTCGTTCTCTGTGCTCATGCTTGCTGCTTTCGGTGAGGAATCGGAAAGACCATCAGAAAGGCGGAGAGCCGGCGGCCGAGGCCGCGTTCTCGATCGGCACTGCAAAACCGATGCCAATGAAGGTGCGCTGCTGGGTCGGGTTGAGGATCGCGGTCACGATGCCGAGCACCTCGCCGTTCATGTTGATGAGCGGCCCGCCCGAATTGCCGGGGTTGGCGGCGGCGTCGAACTGGATCAGGTTGCCGAGCTCCTGCTTGCCCTCGGGCGAGCGGAACGAGCGCTTGAGGCCCGAGACCACGCCGGCCGAGACCGAGGGGCCGATGCCGAAGGGAAAGCCGACCGCGACCACTTCGTCGCCGGGCTGGAGGTCGGCGGTCGAGCGCATCGTGGCCGGGATCAGGTCGTCGGGCAGCTTCTGCGCCTGCAGCACGGCGAGGTCGTTCTCGGGCTGCACGCCGGTGATCACGGCGGGCGCCTCGAGGCCGTCGGCAAAAGTGACCCTGATCTTCTCGGCGCCGGCGACCACGTGCAGGTTGGTCAGGATGATGCCCTTGTCGACGATCACCACGCCGGTGCCGACGCCGCGCTCCACCTCGCCCGGCGGCTCGTCGGCCTCGGGCGGCTTGCCCTTGGCGACGTTGTTTCCGCGCTTCTGCGTCTGGGCTTCCGGCGTCTTCTTTTCGGGCCCGTAGCCGACCACCCGCACCACCGAGGGACGGATGATCTCGGCCGCCTTGGCGGCCGGCGAGGGCAGGGTGGCGGTCTGCAGCGTGCGCAACACGGCGGCGTCGATGTCCTTCTGCGTGTACGGGCGGACGTTCTGGCGCGGCCACAGCGCGATGCCGGTGGCCGATGAGCCGACGCAGAGCGCGAGCAGCAGCGCGAAGCTGCGCCGCCCGGGCTGCCAGCGCGGCGCAGCGGCGGCTGGCGCCGCTGCGGGCACCTCCGAGTCATCGGACGCCTGGGGCGTGCCAGGCTCGGCCGCGTCCTGCGGCGCGCGGGGTGAGCGGCTGTAGAAAGCAGGCCTGCGCATCGGGGCACCTCCGGCAAAAAAATCGACGCGTGAGAGAGGCACGGTAGCACGCTTTCTCCGGCTGTGCATGCGTTCGGGCATCATTGGCCGATGGCCGTCTTCATCGATACCCACTGTCACCTCGATGCACCGGAATTCGGCACCGAAATGGCCGCGATACGGGATCGCGCAGCAGCCCGGAACGTGGCCCTGTGCGTGATTCCGGCAGTGGCGGCCGCCAACTTCGCAACAGTGCGCGAACTCGCGCATGCCCAGAACGATGCCTACGCGCTGGGCATCCACCCGATGTGCACCACCGAGGCGCAGGACGAGCACCTGGCGCTGCTCGACGCGGAACTTGCCGCGCGCCGCGACGATCCGCGCCTGGTGGCGGTGGGTGAGATCGGGCTCGATTTTTTCGTGCCCGGCCTGGACCCCGACAAGCAGGAGCGCTTCTTTCACACTCAGTTGCAACTCGCGCGCAAGCACGGGCTGCCGGTGATCGTTCACGTGCGCCGGTCGGTGGACAAGGTCTTGAAACACCTGCGGCAGGTCGCGCCCGGCCAGACCTGGCAGGGCATCGCGCATGCGTTCAACGGCAGCGCGCAGCAGGCGCAGGCCTGTATCGATTGCGGGCTCAAGCTGGGCTTCGGCGGCGCCGTGACCTTCGAGCGCGCATTGCAGCTGCGGCGTCTTGCCGCGACGCTCCCGCTCGCGTCGATCGTGATGGAAACCGACGCGCCCGACATCCAGCCGCATTGGCTCTACCGCACCGAAGCGCAGCGTGCGGCGGGCGAGGCGCAGGGTCGCAACGAGCCGGGCGAGCTGCCGCGCATCGCCGAAGTCGTGGCCGGGCTGCGCGGCATCACGCTCGACGCGCTGGCCCAGGCGACCACGCGAAATGCCGTTTCGGCACTGCCGCGTCTGTCCTCGCTGATCGATGCGTCGGCCGGCATCCCGCAGCACGCGTAGGCCAAGTGCCCGACTTTCGCACAAGCGCGTTCACGACGTCGTCCGGGTGTCATCCTTGGGCTTCGAGTGTTCGTTGCATGCCAGTGGCAAGTTCGTCACTCCAACTCATCAAAGGAGCTTTCCCATGAACAAATCGTCCATTCGCACCTTGCCCGCCGTGCTGGCCCTGGCCCTGGCATCCATCGGCCTGTCGGCCGCGGCGCAAACCCAGCCCGCACCGGCGGCACCGGCGGCTCAGGAGCCGACCATGACCGAGAAGGCCAAGGAAACCGGCAAGGACGCCGTCGACGCCACCAAGCGCACGACGAAGAAGGTGGTCGGCGCCACCGAGCGCGGGGTCAAGAAGGCGGGCACCGCCACCAAGAAGGTCGCCAAGAAGACCGGCAATGCGGTGGCGACCGCTGGCCACAAGACGGCCGACGGCATGCGCACCGCAGGCAAGAAGGTCGGCGAGAAGGTGCCCGGCACGGCAGAGCATGACGCTGCCAAGAAGCCCTGAGTCTGGGAATCGGGCTCTTGCCAAAAAACCCGCTTCGGCGGGTTTTTTTGTGTCTACTGCGCGCATGAAGAAAGCATCGCCTGCGCCGCCGCTGCGGCTCACCGGCCTCGATCCGATCGTCTCGGACCGCACCGTCGTTCTGGTCCTCGGCAGTTTCCCGGGCGGCCGCTCGCTCTCCGAGCGGCAGTACTATGCGCACCCGCAAAACCACTTCTGGAAGATCTTGCAAGCGATTTGGCCCGACCACCCGCTCCCGGCGGGCGCAGACAGTTATCCCGCCCGCCGCGCCTGGCTGCTCGAGCGCGGCCTCGGCCTCTGGGACGTGTACGCCGCCTGCGAACGCGAAGGCAGCCTCGATTCGGCGATCCGCAACGGCGAGGCGAACGACATCGCGGGCCTTGCGCTGCCCAGGCTTGCCGCGATCGCGCACAACGGCGGTGAAAGCTTCAAGCATGCGCGACACACCCAGGGCCTCGGCGTGCCGGTCTACCGGCTGCCGTCTTCGAGCGCGGCGAACGCATCGTGGACCTTCGAGCGCAAGCACGATGCGTGGCGCGACGTGTTCCTGAAGCACGGACTGCTCTGATGGCGGCGAAGAAAGCCGCGGCGCCTGAACTTCCGGAAGTCAATTTCTCCGACTGGGGCGATGTGCGCTACCTGCACCTCGGCACCGAGTGGGTGCAGGGCTCGATGAAGCTCGATGCGCCCTTCGAGATCGAGCTCGAGTACGTGCAGCGCATGATGGCCTGGCTGCTCTTCGTCGAAGCCGCGAGCGTGCGCAGCCGCCATGCGATGCAGCTGGGTCTGGGCGCGGCCAGCCTCACCAAGTTCTGTCGCAAGACGCTGGGCATGCGCACCACGGCGGTCGAGCTCAATCCGCAGGTGGTGGCGGCCTGCCGTGGCTGGTTCAAGCTGCCGGCCGACGACACCAGGCTGCAGGTGGTGGTGGCCGACGCGGCGACGGAGATCCGCAAGCCGCAATGGCAGGGCGCGGTGGATGCGCTGCAGGTCGACCTGTACGACCACGAGGCCGCCGCGCCGGTGCTCGACAGCGAAGCTTTCTACGCCGACTGCCGCGCCCTCCTGACCGAGGACGGTTGCATGACGGTCAACCTGTTCGGCCGCTCCTCGAGCTACGAGCGCAGCCTCGAGAAGATCGCCACCGCCTTCGGCGAAGATGCGCTCTGGGCCTTCAAGCCCACGCGTGAAGGCAACACCGTGGTGCTGGCCCAGCGCACGCCCAGCCAGCCGAAGCGCCCCGCGCTTGCCGATCGCGCCCAAAGCATCCAGACTCGGTGGGGCCTGCCGGCGCCGAAGTGGCTGCGGGTATTCAAACCATTGACCTGACCATGAGCGCTGTCTCTCCACCCAAGTCCGCCGCCTCCCGCCACGAAGGGCCGCTCGATCTGCGGCATCTGATCGAATGGCTCGCCAAGGATGGCGTGATCTCGCCGGTGGAGGCCAAGCGCACGCTGGCGCGCTGCGCGCAGGCCGAGAGCCGCCAGCATCCGCTGGTGCGGCTCGCGAATGTCGCGATGACGCGCGAGAGCGACGGCAAGCCGCTCGACCTGGAGATGCTGAGCCAGTGGCTCGCCGGCCGCGCCGGCCTGGCCTATCTGCGCATCGACCCGCTCAGGGTCGACGTGGGCAAGGTGGCCGACACCATGAGCGCGGCCTATGCGGAGCGGCACAAGGTGCTGCCGGTGCAGGTCACGCCCGCCGAGGTGGTGGTGGCGACGGCCGAACCTTTTCTCACCGACTGGATCGCCGAGGTCGAGCGCCAGGCGCGCCGCGCGGTGCGGCGCGTGGTCGCGAACCCGGTCGACATCCAGCGCTATACGGCGGAGTTCTTCTCGCTGGCCAAGTCGGTGCGCGCGGCGCAGAAGGCCGGCGGCAATGCGGGCGGCGCCAGCTTCGAGCAGCTGGTCGAGCTCGGCAAGAGCAACAAGCAGCTCGATGCCAACGACCAGAGCGTGGTGCAGGTGGTCGACTGGCTCTGGCAGTACGCCTTCGACCAGCGTGCCAGCGACATCCACCTGGAGCCGCGGCGCGAGCAGGGCGTGATCCGCTTCCGCATCGACGGCGTGCTGCACCCCGCCTACCAGATGCCGATGGGCGTGATGAACGCGATGGTGTCGCGCATCAAGCTGCTCGGCCGCATGGACGTGGTCGAGAAGCGGCGGCCGCTCGATGGCCGCATCAAGACCCGCAACATGCGCGGCGAAGAGGTCGAGATGCGGCTCTCCACGCTGCCGACCGCCTTCGGCGAGAAGATGGTGATGCGGATCTTCGACCCCGACACCGCGGTCAAGGACCTCGATGCGCTCGGCTTCGCGCAGCACGATGCGCAGCGCTGGGAGCAGCTCGTGACGCGCCCGCACGGCATCATCCTGGTGACCGGACCGACCGGCTCCGGCAAGACCACCACGCTCTACTCGACGCTCAAGCGTGTCGCGACCGAGGAGGTCAACGTGAGCACGATCGAGGATCCGATCGAAATGATCGAGCCCTCCTTCAACCAGACGCAGGTGCAGCCGCAGCTGGACTTCGGCTTCACCGAGGGCCTGCGCGCGCTGATGCGGCAGGACCCGGACATCATCATGGTGGGCGAGGTCCGCGACATCGCGACGGCCGAGATGGCGGTGCAGGCCGCGCTCACCGGCCACCTGGTCTTCAGCACGCTGCACACCAACGATGCACCGAGCGCGATCACGCGGCTGATGGAGCTCGGCGTGCCCAACTACCTCGTCAACGCCACCATGCTCGGCGTGCTGGCCCAGCGCCTGGTGCGCACCCTGTGCCCGCATTGCAAGGCGCCGGACGACAGCGTCACGCGCGAACAGCTCGGCGAGTTCGTCAAGCCCTGGCAGATCACGGGCTCGGTGCGGGCCTACAAGCCGGTCGGCTGCGTCGACTGCCGCATGACGGGCTACCGCGGCCGCATGGGTCTGTACGAACTGCTCACCGTGGGCGAGGGCTTCAAGGCGCTGGTCAACAAGGAGCCCAACCTCGCTGGCCTGCGCCGCCAGGCCGTGGTCGACGGCATGCGGCCGCTGCGGCTGGCGGGTGCGCTGCGCGTGGCCGAGGGCCTGACGACCATCGACGAAGTCTTGAGCGCGACCCCGCCGCTCGAGTAGCTTCGGCGCGGCCTCGCGACCCGGGATAACCCTAGGCTCTTGCTAGGTGGAATCCACATCAAGCTGACCACTGCCTGACCACACAATCCGCTGTTCGAATTTTTCGAGGGGACTGTTCGTGAAAATCAAGAGTCAGAAGGACTTCTTTGCGGGGCTGATGTTCACCATCGTCGGCATCGCCTTCGCATGGGGCGCGACGACCTACAGCGTGGGCAGCGGCGCGCGCATGGGCCCGGGCTACTTTCCGCTGATGCTGGGCATCCTGCTGGGCATCCTGGGGATCATCGTGATCTTCACGGCCCTCACCATCGAGACGGTGGACGGCGAGCCGATCGGAAAGATCGCATGGCGGCCGCTCGGCTACATCATCGGTTCCAACCTCATGTTCGGCATTCTGCTCGGCGGCCTGCCCAGCATCGGGTTGCCGGCCATGGGCCTGATCGCCGCGATCTACGCACTGGTGCTGATCGCCGGCCTCGCGGGCGAGCACTACAGCCTCAAGTCGAGCCTGATCCTCGCCACGATCCTGGCCGTCGGCAGCTACCTGGCCTTCGTGGTCCTGCTGAAGCTGCAGTTCCAGGTGTGGCCCACCTTCATCACCGGCTGAGAGCAACGTCGCCATGGAACTCATCAACAACCTCTCCATCGGGTTCGCCGCGGCCTTCACGCTGCAGAACCTCATCTACGCCTTCGTCGGCTGCCTGCTGGGCACGCTGATCGGCGTCTTGCCCGGCATCGGCCCGGTCGCCACCATCGCGATGCTGTTGCCGGCCACCTACGCGCTGCCGCCGGTGGCCGCACTGATCATGCTCGCGGGCATCTACTACGGCTCGCAGTACGGCGGCTCGACCACCGCGATCCTGGTCAACCTGCCGGGCGAATCGTCCTCCGTCGTCACGGTGATCGACGGGCACCAGATGGCCAAGCAGGGCCGAGGGGGAGCGGCACTTGCGGCCGCCGGCCTGGGCTCCTTCTTCGCCGGCTGCGTGGGCACGCTGATCCTGGCCGCCTTCGCGCCGCCCTTGACCGAGCTGGCCTTCAAGTTCGGCCCGGCCGAATACTTCTCGCTGATGATTCTGGGCCTGATCGGCGCGGTGGTGCTGGCCTCGGGCTCGCTGCTCAAGGCGATCTGCATGATCGTGCTGGGCCTGCTGATCGGCCTGATCGGCACCGACGTGAATTCGGGCGTGGCGCGCTACAGCTTCGACATCCCCGAACTGACCGATGGCGTCGGCTTCATCGTGATCGCCATGGGCGTCTTCGGCTACGGCGAAATCATCTCCAACCTCTCGCGGCCCGAGGAAGAGCGCCAGGTCTTCACCTCCGAGGTGCACCACCTGTGGCCCACCAAGGAAGACTTCAAGCACATGACGCCGGCGGTGCTGCGCGGCACCACGCTGGGTTCCTGCCTCGGCATCCTGCCGGGCGGCGGTGCGCTGCTGTCGGCCTTCGCGGCCTACACGCTCGAGAAGAAGATGAAGCTCAAGCCGGGCGAGATTCCCTTCGGCAAGGGCAACATCCGCGGCGTCGCAGGCCCCGAAGCGGCCAACAACGCCGGGGCGCAGACCTCCTTCATCCCGCTGCTCACACTCGGCATCCCGCCGAATCCGGTGATGGCGCTGATGGTCGGCGCGATGACCATCCACAACATCCAGCCTGGCCCGCAGGTGATGACCAGCAACCCCGAGCTGTTCTGGGGCCTGATCGCCTCCATGTGGATCGGCAACCTGATGCTGATCATCCTGAACCTGCCGCTGATCGGCATCTGGATCAAGCTGCTGTCGATTCCCTATCGCTGGCTGTTCCCGGCCATCGTGCTGTTCTGCGCGATCGGCGTGTACTCGACCAACAACAACACCTTCGACGTTTGGATGGTCGCGATCTTCGGCGTCATCGGCTACGCCTTCATCAAGCTCGGATGCGAGCCGGCGCCGCTGCTGCTGGGGCTGATCCTCGGCCCGATGATGGAAGAGAACCTGCGGCGCGCGCTCTTGCTCTCGCGCGGATCGTGGGCCGTGTTCGTCACGCGCCCGATCTCGGCCGGCCTACTCGTGGCGGCCGCGCTGATGGTCGTGATCGTCTTGCTGCCCGCGGTGAAGTCCAAGCGCGAAGAAGCCTTCGTCGAGCCTGATTGACTGGGCTCGCCGAACAAAAAGGCCGCCTGAGGGCGGCCTTTTTGTTTTTCAACTAGGCTTTGCCTCCTCGTCAGAATCGATGCCCATGAAAAGAATCAACTTCCTTCGCGCGGCTGCGATCGTGCTGTGTACGGCAGCCATGCCGACCGCCTTCGCGCAGGCCTATCCCAGCAAGTCCATACGTCTCATCGTGCCCTTCCCTGCCGGTGGCGCCACCGATCTTTTTGCACGCACCCTGTCGCAGAAGATGGGCGAGAAGCTCGGCACCACGCTGGTCATCGACAACAAGCCGGGCGCCGGCGGCGCGATCGGATCCGATCTCGCGGCCAAGGCGCCGGCCGACGGCTACACGCTGCTGCTGGCCACCACCAGCACGCACGCCATCGGACCCGCGATCAACGCCAGGCTGCCCTACGACACGGTGCGCGACTTCACGCCGATTGCCCACGTGGGCGATGCGCCGAGCGTCATGCTGGTGCCCAACAGCTCGCCGGCGAAGACGGTGCGCGAATGGATAGCGTACGCACAGAAGAATCCCGGCAAGCTCAACTACGCATCGAGCGGCAACGGCACCATCGTGCAGCTCACCACCGAGCTGTTCAAGTCGCAGGCCGGCGTGTTCGTCACGCACATCCCGTACAAGGGCACCGCGCTCGCGATTCCCGACCTGATCAGCGGCAAGATCGACGTGCTCTTCGATTCGCTGCCCACCGGCATGCCGCATGTGCGCGACGGCCGGCTGCGCGCGCTGGGCGTGACGACGCTGAAGCCCAGCCCGCTCGCGCCCGAGTTGCCGGCCATCGCCGAGGTGCTGCCGGGCTTCGAATCGAACACCTGGTTCGGGCTCTACGGTCCCAAGGGCCTGCCGGCGGACATGACGGCGCGCATCAACAAGGCGGCCAACGAGACGCTCGCCGATCCGGAAGTGCGCGACAAGTTGTCGAAGCTAGGCATCGCACCGACGATCGGCACGCCCACGCAATTCGCGAGCATGGCGGCGCAGGACGCCGCCAAGTGGAAAAAGATCATCACCGAACGAAAAATCACAGGCGACTGAGCAATGAAATTCGACTACGCCAATCCCTATCCCTCGATCCGCATCCCCGTCTTCGCACGCAACGTCGTCTCGACTTCGCATCCATTGGCCGCGCAAGCGGGCCTTCGCATCCTCCAGCAGGGCGGCAATGCAGCCGACGCGGCCATCGCGACGGCTGCGGTGATGACCCTGGTCGAACCGGTCAGCAACGGCCTGGGCAGCGATGCCTTCTGCATCCTGTGGGACGGCGAGAAGCTGCATGGGCTCAATGCCTCCGGCTCGGCGCCGCAGGCCTGGACGCCCGAGTACTTCCGCCGCAAGTACGGTGCCGATGCCGCGACGCCACCGCAGCGCGGCATCGACTCGGTGACGGTGCCGGGCGCGGTCGGCGGCTGGGTCGCGTTGTCCGAACGCTTCGGCAAGCTGCCCTTCGAAGACCTGATGGCGCCGGCCATCGAGATCGCCGAGCGCGGCTACCTGATGCCGCCGGTGGTGCAGCAGAAGTGGGCCGCGGCCACGCCGATCCTGCAATCGCAGCCGGGTTTCGCGCAGGCCTTCCTGCCATGGGGCCGTGCGCCCGAGGTCGGCGAGCTGTTCCGCTTTCCAGCCGCGGCGCGCGCCCTGAAGGCCATCGCCGCGACCAGGGGCGATGCCTTCTACAGCGGCGAGATCGCCGAGGCGTTGGGGAAATTCTCGAACGCCAACGGCGGCAGCCTCAAGGTGCGCGATCTCGCCAACTGGAAGCCCGAGTGGGTCGAGCCGATCTCGCAGAACTACCGCAAGCACACGCTGCACGAGATCCCGCCCAATGGGCAAGGCATCGCGGCGCTGATTGCGCTCGGCATCCTCGAGCACTTCGACATGGCATCGATTCCGGTCGATTCGGTCGCTTCGCAGCACCTGCAGATCGAGGCCATGAAGCTGGCCTTTGCGGACACCTACCGCTACGTCTCGGACCCATCGTCGATGGAGGTGACGCCCTTGCAAATGCTCGATGGCACCTACCTCGCCTCGCGTGCCAAACTCATCGACGTGAACAAGGCGCAGGACTTCAAGGCGGGCAACCCGGTCAAGGGCGGCACCATCTACCTCACCGCCGCCGACGAGCGCGGAATGATGGTGAGCTTCATCCAGAGCAACTACATGGGCTTCGGCTCCGGCTGCGTGGAGCCTGAATTCGGCATCAGCCTGCAGAACCGCGGCCACGGTTTCAGCCTCGATGCCAAGAGCCCCAACGTGGTGGCGCCTGGCAAGCGGCCTTTCCACACCATCATTCCGGCCTTCCTCACGAAGGACGGGCAGCCCGTGATGAGCTTCGGCGTGATGGGCGGCAACATGCAGCCGCAGGGCCACATGCAGACACTGGTGCGCATGCTGGACTACGGCCAGAACCCGCAGGCCGCCTGCGATGCGCCGCGCTGGCGCTTCAACAGCGGGCTCGAGATCAACGTCGAGGCCGCCATGAATCCGGCGACGGTGCGCGGCCTCGCGGAGCTCGGCCACAAGGTCGACGTGATCAACGACTCCTACCAGGACTTCGGCGCCGGCCAGTTCATCTGCCGCGCGGGCGATCCGGCGGTCGAAGGCTACGTGGCCGCGAGCGATCCGCGCCGCGACGGCCTGGCGGCGGGGTTCTGAGATCGATGTCTGCGGTTCAGGCCACGCCCGGGCAGCTCGCGCACAGGAGCATCGGACCCGGCCTGGCTCTCGCCACCGCTGGCGCGATCGCGTTCAGCGGCAAGGCGATCATCGTCAAGCTCGCGTACCGCTACGGCGTCGATGCGGTCACGCTGATCATGCTGCGCATGCTGTTCGCGCTGCCGCTGTTCGCGCTCATGGCCTGGTGGGCCGGGCGCGGCAAGGCGGCGCTGACGCGGCGCGACTGGCTGGGCGTGTTCGGTCTCGGCTTTTCGGGCTACTACCTCTCGAGCTTCCTGGACTTCGCGGGCCTGGCCTACATCACGGCCAGCCTGGAGCGGCTGATCCTGTACCTCAACCCCACGCTGGTGCTGCTGTTCGGCTGGATCGTCTACCGCCGGCGCATCACGCGCTGGCAGGTGGCGGGCATGGCCGTCAGCTACGCCGGCGTGCTGCTGGTGTTCGGCCACGAGGTGCAACTGGGCCAGAGCGCGGCCGCAGCCTGGGGCACGCTGCTGGTGTTCCTGAGCGCGGTGAGCTATGCGGTCTACCTCGTCGCCAGCGGCGAGTTCGTCAAGCGCCTCGGGTCGCTGCGGCTGGTGGGGCTCGCGACCAGCGTGGCCTGCGTGCTGTGCATCGCGCAGTTCGTCCTGCTGCGGCCGATCAGCGCGGCCCTGCAGGTGGCGCCCGAGGTGATCTGGTTGTCGGTGCTCAATGCCACGCTGTGCACCGCATTGCCGGTGCTGGCGGTGATGATGGCCATCGAGCGCATCGGCCCCGCGATGGCAGCGCAAACGGGTATGGTCGGGCCCATGTCGACCATCCTGATGGGCGTGCTGATCCTCGGCGAGCCCTTCACCGCGTGGATCGCGGCCGGGACCGTCCTGGTGATCGCCGGCATTTTTGTCTTCACTCGAACCGGGCGCTGAAGGCCCGAAGGAAACGACCATGGATTTTGGAATTGCAGGCAAGACCGCGCTGGTGTGCGGTGCGAGCAAGGGCCTCGGCTACGGCTGCGCGGAAGCGCTGGTGCGCGAGGGCGTGAACGTGGTGATCGTCGCGCGCGGCGCCGAGGCGCTGGAGGTCGCGGCGAAGAAGCTGTCGGCGCTCGCGGGGCCCAAGCCTTTCGTCAAGCATGTCGCGGCCGACATCACGAGCGCCGAAGGCCGCGCCGCGGTGTTCGCGCTACACAAGGATTTCGACATCGTGGTCACCAACGCCGGCGGCCCCCCGCCCGGCGATTTCCGCGACTGGGACCGCGAGGCCTGGATCAAGGCGGTCGACGCCAACATGCTGACGCCGATCGAGCTGATCAAGGCCACGGTCGACGGCATGGCCGCGCGCGGTTTCGGGCGCATCGTCAACATCACCTCGAGCTCGGTGAAGGCGCCGATCGACATCCTCGGCCTCTCCAACGGCGCACGCAGCGGCCTCACCGGCTTCGTCGCCGGCGTCGCGCGCACGGCCGTAGCGGCGAAGGGCGTGACCATCAACAACCTGCTGCCGGGCTCCTTCGACACCGACCGGCTCAAGGGCACCATGGCCGGCGCGGCGAAGAAGTCCGGCCAGGACCTGGACACCGTCATGGAAAGCCGCAAGAAGAACATCCCGGCGCGGCGCTTCGGCACGCCGGAGGAGTTCGGCGCCATCTGCGCCTTCCTCTGCAGCGTGCAGGCGGGCTACCTGACGGGGCAGAACGTGCTGGCCGACGGCGGGGCCTATCCGGGGACCTACTGAGCCGCAGGCACGGTCGTCGGCGTCAGCGCACAGCTCTGTTTCTACGCTGTATCGCGAGAGAAAGCAGGACGCCAAGCGCACAACACGCGCTCAGGGTTCCAAGCGCCCAATGGCATCCCTGCGTAAAGCTGGCAAGATCGGCGTCGCTCAAATGACCCAGGGAGCCGCCATATGCGGCGCGCTGCGCCAGTGGGGGCAACGGTGCAGTCGCGATGCTCAGCGTCAAGGCCGTGCCGATCACAAACCCCGCGTTTTGCAGAGTGGAACGCACGCCGTTGGCGATGCCGCGGCGCTCCGTGCCCACACTGCGCAGGATGGCAGTGTTGTTGGGCGTGACGAAGATTCCAATGCCGACACCGAACAGAAGCAGACTCGCACCGAGCTTCGCTCCGTCGACATCGGGGCTCAGGAAAAAAGTCAACCCGGCAAGACCGCAAGCGGCGAGCAACATCCCCGCCGTGCACAGATGTTCGGCGGCAATGCGACGGGTGAGCGCGCCGGCAACGGGTGCGGCCAACAACATTCCCAAAGCGACCGGCGCAATGCGGATTCCCGCGCCCAGCGAATCCAAACCGCCGGCTACCTGCATGAACAATGCAACGAGCACCACGGGTGCCGCTTGGGCCACGGACAGCAAGAGCACGCAAACATAAGCCCCCGCGCGCGAAGGATCTGCAAAGAGGCCAGGATCGACCAGGGGCTGTGTCCGGGTCATCTGCGTCACAACAAAGGCCGCGAGTGCAACGGCCCCCACCACCGCGCCAATGCATACCCCAGGACTCAGCCAGCCTTGAGGGCCGCCCATCGACAGCGCATACACCACGCCACCCAGTCCCGCGAAGGACAGCAGCGCGCCGATGCCATCGAACCGTTCGACGCTGGGTGCCGACATGAATGGCAGTGCGCACCATGACCATACGAGCGCTCCAACGCCCAGTGGGACATTGAGCAGGAATATCGCGCGCCAACCCCATACGGCTGCTACTGCGCCTCCGATGAGGGGTCCCAGAACCTGTGCGAGCGCCGCGACCATCGCCAGGATCCCCAATGCCAAGCCCAGCCTGCCGCCGCCAAACGCGTCACTCACGAGGGCGCTGGTGTTGGCAAACACCGCCGCTGCGCCAACCGCCTGCAATACCCTGAACATGAGCAAGACCGGCGCCGTGGCCGACCACGCGCAGCCTGCGCTGGCAAGCACAAAAATCGCCAATCCTGCAAGGTAGAGCCGACGCCGCCCCCAGATGTCTGCCAGGCGCCCGAAACTCAAGATGCAGATCGTGCTGACCAGCATGTAAGACAACAAGATCCAACTCGCCTGCGCTGGCGTGGCCTCCAGGCTCCCGGCCACCAGTGGCAGAGCCACGCTCAACGCACTGGCATTGACGAAACAAAGCGCCGCGCCCAGGCATGCGCTCAGGAGCACCGGCCACCCTGCAAGCTTGCGGGGCGATGACAGCAAGGGCGGGCGGGCCGTTGCTTGCGACACCTCAGTCCTCGCTCTTGAAGCCGGATGCTGCGACCACCGGACGCCAGAACGCCCGCTCCGTGCGCATCGTGTTCTGCAGTTCCGCGCCCGGCAATCCGCTGGCCTCCAGTCCGAGGCGATCCAGCTGTTCTCGCACTTGCGGCACCTTCATGGCGGCGATCATGGCCTGCTCAAGCCGCGCGACGACTTCCTTGGGTGTGCCGGCTGGCGCGTAGGCCCCATAGGAAGCATTCGCGTGATCGAATGCTGTGATACCCGATTCGTTCAGCGTGGGAACGTCAGGCAGCCATTTCAGGCGGGTCTTGCCCGACACGGCAAGAATGCGCAGCTTGCCGGCGCGGTGCAGCTCCAATTGGCTGGCGAGCGCGTCCGTGCCGATCGGAACGTGTCCGCCGACGATGTCGGCGGCCAAGGGCGCCCCGCCTTTGTAGCTGACCGCAGCAAGGGGCGCATCGACGGCCTTGGCCAGCATCAAGATGCTGAAATGCAGCGCGCCGCCGAGGGATGTCAGGCCGAATCCAGTCTGCGTGGGGTTCTGCTTGACCCACGCAACATATTCCTTGACGGTGCGGTAGGGTTGTTGCGCGCCGGCCGACACCACCGTCGGTGCATACGCGAGGTGGGCCACCGGAATGAAGTCCTTGTCCACGTTGTAGTTCAAGCGGCTGTACGTCATTGGAAAGATGACAAACGGCGGCGTCGATCCGAGCAGGATGGTTCTGCCGTCCGGCCGCGAATTCTTCACCGCCTCGATCGAAATGCGCGTGGAGGCTCCGGGGCGGTTCTCCACCAGCACCGGTTCCTGCAGGGACACCCTCATCTGTTCAGCCACGGCACGGGCCAGCGTGTCCAGCGCGCCGCCTGGCGGGAAGCCCACGATCAGCCGCATCGGCGCTGCGGGCGCGGTGCTGGTCTCGGCGGCCGTCGCAGTGGAAATCAGGGCGAGCGTCGCGCTGAACAGGAAAGAGTTCAAAAGCTTGGTCATTGGAGGCTTTCGGGAGGGAGGGAAAGACGACCGGCAAGGCGCAGGCAAGCACCTGCACATCAGCAAAAAGCCAACTCGGGCGTGAACGTCTCGTGCGCCTGCGATGCTTCGAAGAGAGCCGCCACGCGCAGCAAGGCCGCGTCCTGACGAAAGCGGCCCACGATCTGCAAGCCGATCGGCAGTCCAGCGGAATCGACACCGCACGGCAGACTGATGGCCGGATGCCCGGTCAGGTTGAAGGGCATGGTCCAGGGAAACCAGTTCGCCCGCACCTCCGGAACAACATTCCCGTCGATGTTCATGGAGCCGAAGAGGTCCTGATCGATCGGCAGTGCCGTACAGGAAAGCGTGGGCATGACCAGGAAATCGCTGCGCGCCAGCAATTCCTGCACGTGCCGAAAAAGCTCGGTGCGGGCGAACATCGCGTGCTGGTATTCGACCCCATCGACATCCTTCGCCAAGGCGAGTTGCTGCAAGAGCGAAGGGCTGAGCTTGTCGCCGTGCGCCGCGGCCAGCGGTGCAAAGCGGCCCCGCCAGCTGGTGTGGTTGATCACCCGCCACAGCGGCTCGATATCGAAGCCCTGGCCGGACATTTCCTCCAGCTCGGCGCCCAAGTCACGCAGGCTGCCCAGCGCCCGTTCGAATGCGCTGCTGACGTCGCGGGCAATCGGACGCCCCTTCGGCGCTGCACAGAACAGGAGGCGAAGACCTTTCAGGTCTCCATCGTGGCGCAGCACATCGTGGTAGGGGGTGACGGGCATCCCGATCGACCAGGGATCGGATCCATGTTCGCCGGCCATGGCCTGCAGCATGAGTGCCGTGTCGGCCACGTTGCGGGTGGTTGGAGTCACATAGGTGTAGTTGGCGAAGGCGTCTTGAACCTGGCTGTGCGGAACAACACCCTGGCTCTGCTTCAGACCCACGACACCGTTGCAAGCGGCCGGAATGCGCGTCGATCCGCCGCCGTCGGTGGCTACGGCCAACGGCGCAATACCCGCTGCCATGGCCACCGCCGCACCCCCGCTCGATCCGCCGCTGGTGCGCGTGGCATCCCACGCGTTGCAGGTCCGCCCGAACAGCGGGGCGTCCGTCAGGCACTTGGCGCCGAATTCGGAAGTGGTCGTCTTGCCGATCAGGATCGCGCCCTGCCGGCGCAAGCGTGCCACTGCTTCCGCATCGTGGTCGGGCACATGATCCTGGTACAGCACAGAGCCGAAGGTGGTACGGACGCCTCGCGTGTTGACCAGGTCCTTCACCGTCAAGGGCACGCCGTGCAGTGCGCCGAGCGCCTCGCCACGCATCACGGCCGCCTCTGCCGCCTTCGCCGCGCGCAGCGCTTCGTCGTGACAGATGGTGATGAAGCAGTTGAGCCGTGGCTGGAGCGCATCGGCTCGCGCGAGGACGGCCTCGGTGATCTCGACCGGCGACAGCTCGCGTCGCGCCACCCGGGCGCGCACCTCGGTGGCCGACATCTCGCACAACTCTTGAAAGGGGGGCTTGCCTGAAGACTGCATTCGCAAATCTTTTCATGACCAGTTCCCGCGGGTCCAATACTGTTTTACAAGAAATGCATATGAATCTAGTATGGGTCATGGACCTGAGAAGCTTGCGCTATTTCGTTGCCGTCGCAGAAGAGAAGAGCGTGGGAAAGGCGGCGCGGCGTCTGAACATGGCGCAGCCTCCGCTTTCGGTCCACATTCGAAATCTGGAGCAGGCGCTGGGTACGCCGTTGTTCAGGCGCGCGTCGCGCGGCATGGAGATCACCGATGCCGGAAGCGCACTTCTGTCGCGGGCCCGGGAGGCCCTGCTGCTGGCGCACGAGGGTTTCGAAGCGGCACGCGCCGTCGGTTCCGGCCATCGAGGGCGCCTGACGATCGGCACCATGTTTGCCCTGTCCTATCTCGTGCTTCCCAGGCTCGCTCCCGAACTCAAACGACGGCTCCCCGATGTCGAGGTCCGCTACATGGAGTTGAGCGCAACGACAAGCACATCAGCCATCACCAACCTCGAGGCGACGGTCGCGCTGTGCATGCCATCCATCGCTCGCGAAGGTATTGCGTCGGAGCGGATCGGCACACAACCGCTGTTGCTGGCAGTCAGCGCGCGGTCGGCCTTGGCGCGCATGTCGACAGTCCCCATCGAGCGCCTGGCAGGCCTGCCATTGATCGGCTTGCCAACACTGGAGGAAGGTGTCGACAAATCCGTGGTGGCGTCCATGCTGCGCAGAAACAATGTCACGATGCACATCGCGCATCGGGTAGAGACAGTGAACTCGGCGCTCGCGCTGGTGATGGCCGGTGAGGGATGCGCAATACTCCCGGCCTGCGCGCAAATTGGCCGACCACCTGGTGTTGTGTTCAGGCGCTTCCGCAACGTTCGGGACGCCCTGGAGGTTGCCGTTTGCTGGCGGCGAGATCTCGACAATCCGCTGATCGAGCCCTTCCTCGCGTGTGCTCGTGCTGCGCTAGGCTGATTTCATCAACGCCTGCCCCATCCGGATCGGTGTGTCGGTCTCGATGCCCTTGGCCAGCGTGAAGCCCTTGGGGGCGAAGACGATGATGGTCGAGCCGTGCTCGAACCAGCCCATCTCCTCGCCCTTGCGATAGTCGGCCTCGCAGTCGGTGCGCTTCGGCCCGCGGTAGCGCAGGTTCAGCAGCACGTCCAGGCAGTGCAGGCGCAGGCTGGCCACCAGGATCGCCGCCACCGGCACCATCGCGATGCGATGGCCGCCGGCATGCAGGCGCGCCTCGATCAGTGCGCGCTCGTTGCGGCAGAACAAGCGCTCGATGCGCTTGAGCGCGATCGGGTTGACGTTCCAGGTGTCACCCGACAGATAGGTGACGCGCTCGACCCGGCTGTCGTGCGGCGCGTGGAAGCGGTGGTACATGCTCGAGGTCAGCCTGAGCGTCGCATAGCAGCCGTCGCGAAACGGTTCGACCGCGCGCGCATCGCCGAACAGTTCCGCGACCGAGTACGGAAAGCCCTTGGCCTGGAACACCTCGATGCCGTTCACCGCACCGCAGGCGCCGACGATGGCGTCGCAAGGGCTCGCCAGCACCGAGGGGTCGGGATCGACGGCACGGGACCCCGGCTTGAGCTCGCGGATGAAGCAGTCGTGCAGGCTGTCGAAGCGGGTTTTCTTCGCGTCGCTCAGGTCGAGGTCGGCGAACAGGCGCCAGACCGCGATCGAGGCGTCGCGCACCCATGGATGGCGCAGCTTGCTGAACCAGCCCATGAAGCGCGTCAGCAGGATGCGTGGCACGCGGTTGGTGAGCAGGAAGTTCAGGTCTTCCTGCTGCAGCAGGGCATCGCGGAGTCTTCGGATTTTCATCGGGCCGTCAAGAAGCTGTTGTAGACAGGGAGGTCCTGTCCGACTTCGAATCCATGAACGAAACATTCCTTTTGTCCGCCGTGGCGCTGGCTGCGGGCGCCGCCATGCTGCCGCTCGGCCTGCGCCGCCTCGAACTCTCCCGCGCCAAGCATCCTTCGCTCACCGGCCACTCGCGCATGGCCAAGCGCATCGCGGGGCTGCTGCCGGGCTATGCCTACGATGCCGACCGCTTTTTCGTCTCGGACGGCGCACCCGCGGAAGTGATCGAACGGCGGCGCGCCGGCCTGGCGGCGCTGGCGGCCCTGTACCGCACGCGCTATGCACGCTCGCTCGCGGCCACGGCCGAGGCGCGGCCCGGATTGCCGGACCTGCAGTTCACCGGCGCCTACCGCGTGCCCTTCCAGTACAGCCCCTATCTGCGCGAGCACCTGCAGGTCGGCGCCTTCCTCCAGGCCTCGCACGGCGTCACGATGGAAGACCTGGACGGCAACGTCTTCTACGACCTCACCGGGTCCTACGGCGTCAACGTCTTCGGCTACGACTTCTACAAGGAGTGCATCGCCGAAGGCGCCTCGCTCGTGCAGGCGCTCGGGCCCGTGCTCGGCGCCTACCACCCTTGCGTGAGTTCGAACGTGCAGCGCCTGCGCGAAATCTCCGGCCTCGACGCGGTGTCCTTCCACATGTCGGGCACCGAGGCGGTGATGCAGGCGGTCCGGCTGGCCCGCTACCACACCCGCCGCACCCACCTGGTTCGCTTCTGCGGCGCCTACCACGGCTGGTGGGACGATGTGCAGCCCGGCCTCGGCAACCCGATGCCGCCGCGCGAGACCTACACGCTGCGCGAGATGGACGATCGCGCGCTGCGCGTGCTGCGCAAGCGCAGCGACATCGCCTGCGTGCTCGTCAATCCGCTGCAGGCGCTGCACCCGAACGCCGGCGCGCCGGGCGATTCGTCGCTGGTGGACAGCGGCCGGCGCGCCGGCTTCGACCGGGCCGCTTACGCCGACTGGCTCAAGGCCTTGCGCAAGGTATGCACCGAGCGCGGCATCGTGCTGATCTTCGACGAGGTCTTCGTCGGCTTCCGCCTCGCGCGCGGCGGCGCGCAGGAATACTTCGGCGTGCGCGCCGACATGGTGACCTACGGCAAGACGCTCGGCGGCGGGCTGCCGGTCGGCGCGGTCTGCGGCCGCGGCGATCTGATGAAGCGCTTCCGTGAAGACCGTCCGGCCGACATCTGCTTCGCGCGCGGCACCTTCAACTCGCATCCTTATGTGATGGGCGCGATGCATGCCTTCCTGGACCGGCTCGAACGGCCCGAGGTGCGCGCGCTCTACGATGGAATCGACGAGCGCTGGAACGGGCGCGCCCAGTTGCTCAACGCGCGCCTGCAGGAGGCGGGCGTGCCGGTGCAGGTGGCGAACCTGTCGTCGATCTGGACGGTCTTCTATACCCGTCCTTCGCGCTACAACTGGATGTTGCAGTACTACCTGCGCGCCGAGGGGCTGGCGCTGAGCTGGGTCGGCACCGGCCGGCTGATCTTCAGCCTCAACTACTTGGACGCCGACTTCGATGCGGTCGTGCAGCGCTTCGTGGCGGCCGCGCGCGCGATGCAGGCCGACGGCTGGTGGTGGGACGATGCCGGCCTGACCAACAAGTCGATCAAGCGCGAAATCTTGCGCGAGATGCTCGCGCATCGCTGGCAGGGGCAGTAGTCGCGAGGGCGCGGGCGCGCGCCTCACGCCTTCTGTTCGATCAGCTCGCCGCGCAGCAGATGCAGCGGCGCGCGATGGTAGAGCTTGATGTCGTGGAAGGGGTCGGTCAGGATCTTGGTCATCCACACCAGGCCGGTGCGGACATCCTTGAGCCAGAAGAGGTGGAAGGTCCGGAACAGCAGGCCGCCGGCACCGAGCGCCAGCCACACCATGCCGAGCTGCCGCACATAGCCCTCGAAACCGCTGCCCGGCGCCATCAGCTCGAACACCGTGGGGTCGAGCCACAGCAGCACCGGCGCCGCCGCCCACAGCCCCATCAGCACCACCTTGCGCCGCAGGTTGTAGCCGACCTTGATCTCTTCCTTGTGCTCGTGGGTCGCCTGGTTGACGTGGTCGTAGCCCTTGGGCTCGAAGAAGAAATGGCCGGCCTGGCGGCTGGTCATCGACACCAGCCAGCCGATGAGCGCCGCGGCCACCGGATCGACGAAGAGCAGCGCGTAGGCGATCACGAAACTGACTGCGCTCACCAGGTGCAGCGACTGGTTGATGCGGCTGTGGTGGTAGTAGCGGTGGTCGTCCCAACGCTGGATCTCGAGGGCGCGGAAGAAGTCTTTCAAGTTTTCTCCTGTGGAGCGCCGATGGCGGATAAGCGCGGCGCGTGACGGAATGGTGACGAGCGTGCGTGAAATTTCGGTGACGCTGCTGTCACGGCAATGTTGCAATCGATCGGCAGCATGCCGCGCATGGCCTCTTCGCTCTCACCCATTGTGGTCGACGACATGCCGGCAGCGCAACGGTCGCTGCGCATCGCGCTCGTCACCGAGACCTATCCGCCGGAAGTGAACGGCGTGGCGCTGACCCTGCAGCGCATCGTCGAGGGGCTGCATGCGCATCACCACGACATCCAGCTGGTGCGACCGCGCCAGACCGTGGAGGACATGGCTTTGCGCGCCGATCGCTTCCACGAGGTGCTGATGCGCGGCTTCCCGATTCCGCGCTATCCGGAGATGAAGATGGGCGTGCCCTCGAAGAAGGCACTGGTTGCGTTGTGGAGCCGGCGGCGGCCCGACCTGGTCTACATCGCCACCGAAGGGCCGCTGGGCTGGTCGGCGCTGCAGGCCGCCGCCGTATTGAAGCTGCCGGTGTGCTCCGATTTCCGGACCAACTTCCACGCCTACAGCCGGCACTACGGCATCGGCTGGCTGCAACGGCCCATCATGGGCTATCTGCGCAAGTTCCATAACCGCACCGCCTTCACCATGGTGCCGAGCGAGCGGCTGCGCGTGGAGCTGGTGACGAACGGCTTTCAGCGGCTGGTGCTGGTGTCGCGCGGCGTCGACACGGCGCTTTTCGATCCGGCGCGACGCAGCGAGGAATTGCGTCGCGCATGGGGCGTCGAGCCCGGCACCGTCGTGGTCCTCTACGTGGGGCGTCTGGCGCCGGAGAAGAACCTCGGTGCGCTGGCCTCCGCCTTTTTCGCGATGCGCCGGGTGCATCCGGCGACGCGGCTCGTCGTCGTCGGCGACGGGCCTGCCAGGCACACGCTCGTTTCGGCGATCCCCGATGCGATCTTCGCGGGAACGCGCTACGGTGAGGATCTCGCCGCGCACTATGCGTCGGCCGATGCCTTTCTCTTTCCCAGCATGACCGAGACCTTCGGCAACGTGACGCTCGAGGCCTTGGCCAGCGGGCTGCCCGTGCTGGCTTACGACTATGCCGCGGCGGGGCAGCTGATTCGAAGCGACGAGAACGGCTTGCTGGCGCGGCTCGGCGACGAGCCCGAGTTCATTCGCCAGGCCGTGCGGCTTGCCGCCGAACGCGAGCACGCGCTGCGCATGGCGCTGAACGCCCGCCAGACCGCGAACGAGCTGGGCTGGGAACGCATCGTCACGCAGGTCGAGTCAGTGTTCGCCGCGACGCTGGCTGCCGGCTCCGAGCCGCGCGCAGCCGGTGCGGCGGGCCGCGCCGTGGCGGGCGCGATGTAGCTCAGGTTTCGGGCACGGCGACCGGCGGCGGCCTGCTGCTCTCCATCCGCATCAGCAGTGCGATCGCCGCGGCGATCATCAGGCCGAAGCCCCACATCAGCGGCACGATGGGAACATCGATCGCGAGCAGCGCGGCGTAGCCGGCCAGCATCAGCAGGATGCTCAAGTTCTCGTTGAAGCCCTGCACAGCGATCGACCGGCCGGCGCTCAGCAGCACATGGCCGCGGTGCTGCAACAGCGCGTTCAACGGCACGACCAGCACGCCGCCCACCGCGCCGGCGAGCACCAGCAAAGGCACCGCGACCGCCAGCGACGAGGCGGAAGCGATCGCCGGCATCAGGAGGCCGAGCACCACGCCCGCCGGCAGCACGCGCTTGGCCTGATCGAGGCTTACGTACCGCCCCGCGAGGGTGGCGCCCGCGATGACGCCGATCGCCACTGCGGCCTGAAGATAGGCAGCGTGCTCCAGGCTCAGCTGCATGACGTCCGCGGCCCAGCGCAGCACCACGAACTGCAAGGTTGCACCTGCGCCCCAGAAAATCGTCGTGACCGCGAGCGACAAGCCACCGTCGCGGTCGCGCCACAGCGTGCGGTTGCCGCGCTCGAAGTCGCGCACCAGTGCGACCGCGTGGATGCGGCTGGCAGGGTAGCGCGCGCCGCTGTCCGGCACGCCCAGGTTCAGCAGTCCGGACAGCACGTAGATGAAGAAAATCGCAACGATCGAGAGCGTCAGCGTCGTCGCGGAAGACCCCGGCACGCTGGCAGCCAGCCAGGCCTGAAGCGTCAGGCTGGCGCCCGACGAACGAACCAGGTCGGCCACCAGCAGCCCTCCGAACATGGTTCCCAGCAGCGCCGCGCAGATGACGGAGACCTCGATCCATCCGTTGGCCGCGACCAGCTGGCGCGGGCCGACGATCTCGGTGACGAGGCCGTACTTGGCCGGCGCGTACGCCGCCGCGCCGAAGCCGATCACCGCGAAGGCCGCGAAAGGGTGCAAGCCGGCGAACAACATCGCGACGCCGATCATCTTGACCGCATTCATCAGGCTCATGAGCCGGGCCTTCGGCATCGCATCGGCCAGCGGCCCGATCAGCGGCGCGAGAAAGACATATGACAGGGTGAAGGCGAACTTGAGCAGCGGCGACCACCAGCCGGGCAGGCCGCGCGCTTCCAGCAGCGAGATCGTCACGATCAGTACGGCGTTGTCCGCCAGCGCCGAAACCGCTTGCGCGGCGATCAGCAGGTGGAATCTAGGCGACATCGACGCCGATGGTCACGAGGCTGTGTGACGCCGGTGTGAACCGGCCCCAAGCTGTCTAACATATGTCACTTTCGCCACAGCCGATTCAGGAAACATATGAGCAAAGCCGTCCGCATCGACCGCCCCGGCGGTCCCGAGGAACTGAAGATCGTCGACGTCGAGGTCGGTGAGCCCGGCCCGGGAGAGATCCGTATCCGCCACCATGCCGTGGGCCTCAACTTCATCGACACCTACCAGCGCAGCGGCCTCTACCCCTTCGCGATGCCGCTGCAGCTCGGCATGGAAGCCGCGGGCGTGGTCGAGGCGGTGGGCGAGGGCGTCACGCACCTGAAGCCCGGCGACCGCGCCGCCTACGCGAGCCAGCCGCCCGGCGCCTACAGCGAGCTGCGCGTGATGCCGGCCAAGTGCGTGTGCAAGCTGCCGGATGCGATCTCCTTCGAGACCGGCGCCGCGATGATGCTCAAGGGCCTGACGGCGCAGTACCTGCTCAAGAAGACGCTGCCGGTCGAGGGGTTGCAGCCGGGCGACTTCATCGTGTTCCATGCGGCTGCGGGCGGTGTCGGCCTGATCGCCTGCCAATGGGCCAAAGCGCTCGGCCTGCAGCTCATCGGCACCGCCGGCACCGATGCCAAGTGCCAGCTGGCGCTGGCGAACGGCGCCGCGCACGCGATCAACTACAGCACCGAGAACTTCGCCGAGCGCGTCAAGCAGATCACCGGCGGCAAGGGCGTGAAGGTGGTCTACGACTCGGTCGGCAAGGACACCTTCGAGGGCTCGCTCAACTGCCTGCGCCCCTTCGGCCTGCTCGCCATCTTCGGCAACGGCTCGGGGCCGGTGCCGCCGGTCAACATCGGCACGCTCGCGTCCAAGGGCTCGCTCTACCTGACGCGGCCGACGCTGTTCACGCACATCGCGACGCGCGAGAGCACGCAGGCGATGGCCGACGACCTGTTCGCGGCGGTGGTCAGTGGTGCGGTGAAGATTCCGATCGACCAGCGCTATGCGTTGGCCGACGTGCAGCAGGCGCATCGTGATCTCGAGGCGCGCAAGACCACGGGCTGCACCATCCTGACGCTCTGAGCCTTATTCCAATGCGCTGAGGCGCGATTCGCGCAGCCGGCTCGGCGCCAGCGCGCCAGCCGAATCGAGGATCGGGTAGGCGATCGAGCAGATGTGGGAGTTGATGCGCTTCAGGTCGCTGATCAGGTCGATGTGCAGCGAGCTGGTCTCGATGCTCGACGCGGTCTGCTCCGAGAGGCGGCCGAGGTGCGTGGTGGCGTAGGCGCGCTCCAGGTCGCGGAAGCGCGCCTTCTCTTCGAGCAGCTTCTGGGCGTCGCGCACGCTGCCGTTCAGGAACACGCTCATGCTGAGCCGCAGGTTCGCGACCAGGCGTTCGTGCAGTTCCACGATCTCGCGCATGCCGGCGTCCGAGAAGTTGCGCTGCTTCTTGATCTTCTTGTCCTCGATGTCGATGATCACGCGCTCGATGATGTCGCCGATCTGCTCCATGTTGATGGTGAAGCTGATGATGTCGGTCCAGCGCCGGCTCTCCTCTTCGCCCAGCGCCTCGCGCGAGATCTTGGTCATGTAGTACTTGATGGCCGAGTACAGCTGGTCGACGGTGTCGTCGAGCTTGCGCAGCTCGGCGGCCAGGCGCAGGTCGTTGTCGCGGATCACCTTGAGCATGCCGATCAGCATGGTCTCGACGATGTCGGCCTGGTGCAGCGCCTCGCGCGCGGCATTGGAGATCGCGAGCGAGGGCGTGGACAGCGCCGAGGGGTCGAGGTGGTGCGGCCGCTGCATGGCCGCGGGTTCCGCCAATGCGGGAAGCAGCCGCGTCACCAGCTTCGCGACCCCGTCCGTGAGCCCGATGAAGCCGATGCTGACGACCACATTGAAAGCCAGGTGGAAGAGCACCACCAGCTGCGTCGCATCGCTGATGTAGGGCCTGACCTCGCGCAGGTACAGGCCCACGAAGGGCGTCGCGATCGCCACGCCCAGTAGCTTGAAGACCAGGTTGCCGACCGTGACCTGCCGCACCGGGATCGCCGACTTCGCGGTGGTCAGCACCGCGAGCAAGCCGCTGCCGAGGTTGGCGCCGAGCACCAGGCCCAGCGCGACATCGAGCGGCACCACGTTCGAGCTGGCCATGGCCGCGACCAGCAGCACCACCGCCAGGCTGGAATAGGCGGCGATCGCGAGCGCAGCGCCGATTGTGATCTCGAGCAGCACGTCGCTGCTGAGCGAGGCCAGCAGCGCCAGCACCGGCGGCGAAGAGAACAGCGGCCCGGTGGCCTCCACCACCAGCTGCAGGGCCAGCAGCATGAGGCCGAGGCCGATCAGCACCCGCCCGATGCGGCCCGCTGCGGTCGATGCGCGCGTGATGAAGAGCACCACGCCGACGAAGATGAAAAGCGGCGACAGCCACGAAAGATCGGCCGAGAACAGCACCGACATCAGAGCCGTGCCGACATCGGCGCCGCGCATCACCGCGAGCGCGGCCGGCAGCGTGACCAGGCCCTGCCCGACGAAGGAGGAAGTCATCAGCGAGGTGGCGGTGCTCGACTGCACCAGCGCCGTCACGCCGATGCCCGAGAGCGCCGCCGTGAAGCGGTTGCGCATGCTGTGCACCAGGATCTTGCGCAGATTGGCGCCGAAGACGCGCAGCACCCCGGTGCGAACGAGATGGGTACCCCATACCAGCAGCGCGACCGCTGCCAGCAGATTCAACAGATGCTTCATGGAAGCGGAGGACTATACGCCGCACATCCGGCCCGCCTCAGTCGATCAGCGCGCCGTTGTCGTGAAAGGGATACGGGCCTTCGAAGGTGCCGCTCGGCACGAGATGGGTCACCAGACGCTCGCCGGCCCAGGCATGGACGCGAAAGCCGGGCGGCTCCAGCATCCAGGCCGAAGACGCATCCGGCGCCAGGTCGAGCGCGACCTGGTGCGCCGGGGACGGCGCCGTGGAGGCGATGCTGCCGCCGAAGCGCACGTCGATGGCGCGGTGCAGGTGGCCGCAGATGACGCGTTCGACCTTGGGATGCCTCGCGATCAGGGCTTCGAGCGCTTCGGCGCCCTCCAGCAGGCCGATCTCGTCCATGTGGCCGATCAGCGTCTCGAAGGGTGGATGGTGCATCGCGACCACCACGGGCTCGCCGCGGTAGAGATCGAGCTGCGTTTCGAGCCAGGACAGCCGCTGTTCGCAGAGGGTGCCATGGCTCTGGCCCGGCACGCAGGTGTCGAGCGCGAGCAGGCGCAGGTCGCCGATCTTCACCGCGAACTGGACAAAGCCCTCGGTGCCCAAGTAGGCGTGGCCGGGAAAGCTGCGGCGCAACTGTTCGCGGTCGTCGTGGTTGCCGGGCATCAGGTAGACCGGCATCGAAAGCGGCGCCAGCAATTCTTCGAGATGGGCGTATTCGGCCGCGCGGCCGAAGTCGCTCAGGTCGCCGGTGATCACCACCGCGTCGGGCTGCTGCTTCAAGCGCAGGATGGATTGCACCGCGCGCTGCAGATAGGGGGCAGTGTCGAGCCGGCCGTAGGCGAGGCGGCCTGGTTCGCGGATGTGCAGGTCGCTCAGTTGAACGAGAAAGGTGGTCATGCGAGCTCCTGGGAGGTCATGAGGCGGGCGGGATCGATTCGGATGCCGACGCTGTCGCCCGGGCGGAAAGCGATGTCGCGGCCGACATCGGCGACGAGCAGCGGCTGTCCCTCCGCGCGCAGCTTGAGTTGTACGCGGTCGCCGAGAAAGGTGCGTTGCTCGACCCGGGCTGCACCCCAGCCGATTTGGGGCACGCCGACCTCCAGGTCTTCGGGCCGGATGAGCAGCGTCGTGTGCGTCGTCCATGCGCTCGGGCAAGCAAAGGCCGCGCCGCCCAGGCGCAGCACACCCTCGGCGACCGCGTCGGGCGCGCGCTCCAGCCGGTTCACGCGGCCCAGGAACTCGGCCACGAAGGGATGCTGCGGCGCGCGGTAGAGCTCCTCGCCGCGGCCGATTTGCACGATGCGGCCGGCGCTCATCACGGCCAGCCGGTCGGCGATCGCCATCGCTTCCTGCTGGTCGTGCGTGACGTGGATGGCGGTGATGTGCAGCCTGCGCAGCAGCTCGGCCAGTTCGTCGCGCAACGATTCCTTGAGCTTGGCATCGAGCGCCGCCAGCGGCTCGTCGAGCAGCAGCACGCGCGGGCGCACAGCCACCGCGCGGGCCAGCGCCACGCGCTGGCGCTGGCCGCCGGACAGCTCGGCGGGCCGCTTCTTCTCCAGGCCACCGAGCCGCGTGAGATCGACCAGCTCGCCGACCAGGCGCCGCTCTTCGGCCGGCGCCACGCCGCGGATGCGCAGGCCATAGCCGATGTTGGCTTCCACCGTCATCTGGGGGAAGAGCGCGTAGCTCTGGAACACCATGCCGACGCCGCGCTGCTCCACCGGCCGCGCGGTGACGTCCTGCTCGCCGAAGACGATGCGGCTGCCTTCGTCGGGCGACTCGAGGCCGGCGATCAGGCGCAGCAGCGTGGTCTTGCCGCAGCCCGAGGGGCCGAGCAGCGCCAGCACCTCGCCGGGCTCGACATGCAGCGTGGTCGGCAGCAGGCCGCGCGTGCCGTCGGCATAGGTCTTCGCGCAGTTGGAAATATCGACGGGGATGCGCTCAAGTTCCATAGCGTCTTTGCACTTGATGGGCCAAGTATTGGAGGCCCCACAGGACCGGCAGGATGACGATGAAGAAGACCAGCGTGTAGGCCGAGCCGATTTCCAGTCGCATCGATGCATAGCTGTCGGCCAGGCCGACGGGCAGGGTGCGAGTCAGCGGCGTGTGCAGCATCCAGGTGAGGTTGAACTCGCCGACCGACAGGGTGAACACCATCAGGCTGCCGGCCACGATGGCCGGGAACACCGCGGGCACCAGCACGCCGAGAAAGCGCTGCCTGAAGTTCGCGCCCAGCGAGCGCGCGGCTTCTTCCAGCGCAAGCAGTTCGTCGCGCTGGAAGGCCGAGGACACGGTGCGCACCATGAAGGGCAGCGTGAACACGATGTGGCCCACCAGAATGAAGGCGAAGCTCTGGCGGAAGGCGGTGAGCTGGCCGTAGGCCAGGATCAGCGCCAGTGCCGTGGCGAGGCCGGGCACCGCCACCGGCAGCGTGATCAGTTCCTCGAAGGCGCGGGCGGCGCGCGTGCGGCTGCGCGCCAGCGCGTAAGCGCAGGGCACGCCCAGCAGCAGCGTGCCGATCACGCAGCCCAGGGCGAGCGCGATCGACCAGCCGACGGTGTTGCCGTAGACCTCCCAGACTTCGCCGAGCCAGCGCAGGGTCAGCCCGCTCTTGATGCCGGCGCTGTAGTTGTTGACCAGGCCGGCCATGATCGACAGCAGCATCGGCGCGATCATGAAGAGGCTCACGAGCACGGTGACGGTCAGCAGGAACGGAGCGGGTGTCGTGGTGGTGCGCATCGCCTGCCTAGCGTGTGGGGTCCGCGCCGAAATGCCGGGCCACGAAGAGAACGGCCCAGGTCACCAGGCCCAGCGCGATCGACAGCGAGGCCGCGAGCGCGAAGTTGGCGTAGTTGGTGAACTCGTTGTAGATCGTGATCGGGATCACCTCGAACTTGCTCGCGAGCGTGAACGCGGTGCCGAAGGCGCCCATCGAGGTGGCGAACAGGATCGCGCCGCAGGCCACCGTGGTCGGCGCGAGTTCCGGCAGCCAGACGTCGCGCACCACGCGCAGCCGCGAGGCGCCGAGCGAGCGCGCGGCTTCTTCCAACTGCAGGTTCATGGCCTCGGCGGCCGCCGCGTAGGTGGCAATGGCGCGCGGCAGCGAGAAGTAGAGATAGGCGAGGAAGAGACCGAGCAGGCCGTAGGCGAAGGTGATGCGCTCCAGGCCGATGGCCGCGCCCAGGTCGGCGACCAGCCCTTGGCGGCCGCCGAGCAGAATCACGAAGAAGCCGATGATCACGCCCGGAAAGGACAAGGGCAGCGTCAGCAGCGACAGCAGCAGGCGCCGGCCCGGAAAGGCGCGGCGCGCCAGGTAGATGCCGACCGCGCTGCCGAGCACCAGCGTCGCCACCGTCACCGCCAGCGACAGTGCGACCGTGTTGAGCATGCTCGCCAGGTAGCGGCCGTCGGTCAGCACGGCGAAGTAGGTCTCCCAGCCTTTGGCCGCCGGCAACGCGAGCAGGCGCGCCACCGGCAGCAGCCAGAAGGCGAGGAAGAACACGGCCGCCGGCGCCAGGCAGGCCGGCAGCAGCCAACGCTGATGAATGTTCAGCGCACTTCCTTCAGATAGCGGTCGGAGAACGCGCGCTGGGCCTGCGCCATGCGGCCGTAGTCGACGGACTTGGCGCGTGCGTACTCGGCGGCCGGCAGGAACTGCGCCTCGACCTCCTTGGGCATCGCACCGGCGCGCACCGGCCGCAGGTAGGCCTTGGCCCAGAGCGCCTGGCCTTCGTCGGAGAGCACGAAGTCCAGCACCTTCTTGCCTTCGGCGGCATGCGGCGCGTTGGCGACCAGGCTCATCACGTAGGGCACCACCACCGTGCCTTCGCTCGGGATGACGAAGGCGACGTTGGCCTTGTCCTTGTACTTGGCGCGGTAGGCATTGAAGTCGTAGTCGAGCAGGATCGCGATCTCGCCGGACAGCACGCGCGCATAGGAGGTCTGCTTGGGCACGATGGGCTCGTTCTTCTGCAGCGCCTTGAAGTAGTCCATCGCCGGCGCGAAGTTGTCGAGCGAGCCGCCGCGCGCCTCGTTGACCGCGACCGCGCCCACATAGCCGACGAAGGCCGAGGCCGGATCGAGATAACCGATCAAGCCCTTGTACTCGGGCTTGAGCAAATCGGCCCAGGACTTGGGCACCGGCTTGCCGCGCAGCGCGTCGACGTTGACCATGAAGCCGAGCGTGCCCGAGTGGATGGTGAACCACTGACCCGCCGGGTCCTTGAGGCCGTCGGGAATGTCTTGCCATGCGGCGGGCTTGTAGGCCTGGACCACGCCGTCCTTCTGCGCCTGGATCGCGAAGGTGACGCCTAGGTAGGTGACGTCGGCGACCGGGCTGGCCTTCTCGGCCACCAGCTGCGCGAGCGACTGGCCGGAATTCTTGTTGTCCGGCGGCACGGTGATGCCGGTCTTGGCCTTGATGGCGCGCAGCTGCGTGCCCCAGTCGGCCCATTCGGTCGGGCAGTTGTAGCAAATGGCGGTCTGCGCCATGGCCGAGCCGGCGGCGAGGCCGAGGGCCAGCAGCGCGGCGCGGGCGATGCGATGGAGAGGCAGTGACATGGGAGTTCCTTGATTGAGGAGGGACGGGTGGGTCAGGGGACTGGTGCGCAGGATTCACCGGCGCGAAACGCATGGGGCAGCACGAGGCTCGCGCCGGCGTTCGGGACCGTGCCGCCGGCCAGCGCCTGCACGAGCAGCTCGACGCTGTGGCGGCCGATGTCGCCGTTCGGCTGGGTCACGGTGCTGAGCGCCGGCGTCAGGTCCTCGCCGAGCGCGATGCCGTCGAAGCCGATCACGCTCAGGTCGCGCGGCACTTGCAGCCCGCTCAGATGGGCCGCGCGGATGCTGCGGATGGCCAGCAGGTCGTTGGAGCAGACGAGGGCGGTGGGCCGCGGCGCGGCTTCGAGAAAGCGCGTCAATTCGTCGACGGCGGTTTCGATGAACGGCACTTCGACCAGTGCCGGCGGCTCGAGCCCGGCAGTCGCCATGCCCTGGAGAAAGCCGCGCCAGCGTTGTTGTGCGCGGTCCGATGCGGCCAGCGTGCCGCTGACCATGGCGATGCGGCGGTGCCCGAGCTCGACCAGGCGCGCGACGGCGCCCGCCACCGCGCTCTCGCTGTCCACCGAGATGCAGGGGTGCTCGGGGTGCCGGTTGTAGACCAGCACATAGGGAAGGCCGGCGCCGCGCAGCCGCTCGAGCGCCGCCGAGGTGGCCGGGTTGGAGACCACCAGGATCAGGCCGTCGACATTGCCGGCCAGGAGCAGATTGACCGCGCGCTGTTCCTCGTCGAGCTGGTAGCCGGTGGTGATCGGAATGATCGCGTAGCCGCCCGCGGCGGCGGCTCGGGCGATGCCCTGCAGGCATTCGGCGAAGACCGGATTCAGCAGCGTGGGCAGCACCACGCCGAGCACCCGGCTGCGCTGGGTGCGCAGCGTGCGGGCGCTCGAATTGGGCAGATAGCCGAGCTCGCCGGCGACGCGTTCGACGTGCTCGCGCGTGGCCGGCGTCACCTTGTCCGGGAAGTTGAAGACGCGCGAGACCGTGGCCACGGAGACCCCGGCTTTCTCGGCGACGGACTGGATGCTCATGGCGGCGTTGCTGGTATGTAATCGATTACATTTCAGCGCCGCAGTGTGACCCCGTCATGACAACGGGTGGCCAAGGGCAAACCCTTGGCGACTCAGGAAAGGTGGTTCAGCGCCCGCGCCGGACGCGCCGCAGTTCGTCGAGGATCAAACAGATCGCCCCGATGGTGATCGCGCTGTCCGCCACGTTGAAGGCCGGGAAATGCCGGCCCGCGAGATGGAAGTCGAGGAAGTCGACCACGTAGCCGTGCATCAGGCGGTCGATCACGTTGCCGATCGCACCGCCGAGGATCGCGGCCATGGCGAAGGAGAACAGTTTCTGCCCGGCATGCGACTTGAGCATCCAGACGATGAAGATGGCCGCAGCCACGCCGACGGCCGTGAAGAACCAGCGCTGCCAGCCTGCCGCATCCGCGAGGAAGGAGAAGGCGGCGCCGGTGTTGTGGGCGCGCACGATGTTGAAGAAGCTCGTGATGTAGGTGGCATCGCCGAGCTTGTAGTAGCCGAGGATCAGCGTCTTGGTGAACTGGTCGAGGATCAGGATCACCAGGGCCAAGCCGAGCCAGGGCCAGATGCCGGTGCGCGGCGCGGCGAGGGAGCGGGTGGCCATCAGGCGATGCTCCTGGCTTCGCCGGCACCGTAGAGGTTGCTGGTGCAGCGGCCGCAGATGGCCGGATGCGCTGGGTCGTGCCCGACGTCATCGCGCCAGTGCCAGCAGCGTTCGCATTTGGTGGCCGAACTCGCCGTCACCTGCGCCGACAGGTTGTCGCCGGCCGCCAGCTCGACGGCGGAGGTGATGAAGACGAACTTGAGGTCGTCGCCGAGCGAGGCCAGCAGCGCGTGGTCCTCGGCCGGCGCGACGAGCTTCACGTTGGCCTGCAGCGAGGAGCCGACCTGGCCGGCCGCGCGCACGGTTTCGATTTCCTTGTTGACGCTGTCGCGGATCTCGCGGATGCGGCTCCACTTGGCGAGCAGCGCCTCGTCGGGCGTGCCCAGGTCGCTGAAGACCTGGGTGAAGATCGACTCGCCGTTGCCGACGAACTTCCACGCCTCTTCGGCAGTGAAGCTCAGGAAGGGCGCCATCCAGCGCAGCATCGCCTGCGTGATGTGCCACAGCGCCGTCTGCGCGCTGCGCCGCGCGTGCGAGCCGGGCGCGGTGGTGTAGAGGCGGTCCTTCAGGATGTCGAGGTAGAAGGCGCCAAGGTCTTCCGAGCAATACACCTGCAGCTTGGCCACCACCGGGTGGAACTCGTAGACCTTGTAGTGCGCGAGCACCTCGGCCTGGAACTGCGCGGCGCGGCTCAAGGCATAGCGGTCGATCTCGAGCAGCTCGCCCCGCGGCACCGCGTCCTTCGCGATGTCGAAGTCGCTGGTGTTGGCGAGCAGGAAGCGCAGCGTGTTGCGGATGCGCCGGTAGGCGTCGACCACGCGCGCAAGGATCTTGTCGTCGCCCGCGATGTCGCCCGAATAGTCGCTGGCCGCGACCCAGAGCCGGATGATCTCGGCGCCGAGCTTCTTGTTGACTTCCTGCGGGTCGAGGCCGTTGCCGAGCGACTTGCTCATCTTGCGGCCCTGGCTGTCGATGGTGAAGCCGTGCGTCAGCAGGCCCTTGTAGGGCGCGCGACCTTCGAGTGCGCAGGCGATCAAGAGCGACGAATGGAACCAGCCGCGGTGCTGGTCGTGGCCTTCGAGGTAGAGGTCGGCTTCCGGGCCGGTCTGGTGGTGGACGTTCGGGTGCGTGCCGCGCAGCACGTGGAAGAAGGTCGAACCCGAGTCGAACCAGACCTCGAGGATGTCGGTGCTCTTGGTGTAGTGGGGCGCGTCGGCGGCGCCAAGGATCTCTTCGACCGTCACGCGGCTCCAGGCCTCGATGCCGCCTTTCTCGACGATGTCGGCCGCCTGATCGAGGATCTCCATCGTGCGCGGATGCAGCTCGCCCGAGTCCTTGTGCAGGAAGAAGGGGATCGGCACGCCCCAGCTGCGCTGGCGGCTGATGCACCAGTCGGGCCGGTTGGCGATCATGTCGTGCAGGCGGGCCTTGCCGTTCTCCGGATAGAAGCTGGTCTCTTCGATCGCATCCAGTGCCATCTGGCGCAGGGTCTTGGGCGCCTTGTCCTTGGTGAACACGCCTTCGCCTTCGTCCATGCGGACGAACCACTGGGCCGCCGCGCGGTAGATCACTGGCGTCTTGTGGCGCCAGCAGTGCGGGTAGCTGTGGGTGATGGTCTCGGTCGTGAGCAGGCGGTTGGCATCGCGCAGCGTCTGGATGATGTGCGGCACGGCCTTCCAGATGTTCTGGCCGCCGAAGAGCGGGAAGTCGGGCGCGTAGCTGCCGTTGCCCTGCACCGGGTTCAGGATGTCGTCGTAGGCGACGCCGTGCGCGATGCAGGAGTTGAAGTCGTCCACGCCGTAGGCCGGCGAGGAGTGGACGATGCCGGTGCCGTCGTCGGCCGTCGCGTAGTCGGCCAGGTAGACCGGCGACAGGCGGCGGTAGCCGGCATCGACGTCGTAGAGCGGATGCTCGAACTCGAGGCCGCCGAGCTTCTCGCCCTTGGCGGTGGCCAGCACCTTGCCGTCGAGCGCATAGCGGTTCATGCACATCTCGACCAGCGAAGCGGCCAGCACCAGCAGGCCGCGCTCGGTATCGACCAGCGCGTAGTCGAGCTCGGGGTTCAGGTTGAGGGCCTGGTTGGCGGGGATGGTCCAGGCAGTGGTGGTCCAGATGACGACGAAGGCGTCCTTGGCGAGCGCCGGCAGGCCGAAGGCGGCTGCGAGCCTGGCCGGCTCGTGCGCCTTGAAGGCGACGTCGAGCGTCTGGCTCTTCTTGTCGGCGTATTCGATCTCGAACTCGGCCAGCGAAGAGCCGCAGTCGAAGCACCAATAGACCGGCTTGAGCCCGCGGTAGACGAAGCCGCGCTCGATCACGCGCTTGAAGGCGCGCAGCTCGCCGGCCTCGTTGGCGAAGTCCATGGTCTTGTAGGGATGGTCCCATTCGCCCAGCACGCCCAGGCGCTGGAAGTCGCCCATCTGCTGCGCGATCTGCTCGGTCGCGTAGGCGCGGCTCTTGGCCTGCATCTCGTCGCGGCTCAGGTTGCGGCCGTACTTCTTTTCGATCGCGTTCTCGATCGGCAGGCCGTGGCAGTCCCAGCCGGGCACGTAGAGCGCGTCGTAGCCCTCGAGCTGGCGCGCCTTGGTGATCATGTCCTTCAGGATCTTGTTGACGGCGTGGCCCATGTGGATCTGGCCGTTGGCGTACGGCGGGCCGTCGTGCAGGATGAACTTGGGCGCGCCGTGGCGCGCGTCGCGCAGGCGGTGGTAGCGGCCTTCGTCGTTCCACTCTTTCACCCAGCCCGGTTCGCGCTTGGGCAGGTCGCCGCGCATCGGGAAGGGGGTGTCGGGCAGGTTCAGCGTGGCGCGGTAGTCGATGGAGGGTGCAACGTCAGACATGATGGAGTTCGAAACAGGGCTTCGACAGGCTCAGCCCGAACGGTTAGGCGTCGGCGCGAATAAAAAGCCGTTCGCCCTGAGCTTGTCGAAGGGCGGCAGCACGGTGCGTGCAGGGCTAAATTCGGTCGCGCGTGGTCTGGCGATGGGTTTCGGCGTGGGTGGAAGCAAAGAACGCACGTGCGTCGCGGCCATCCTTCGCGATGCCCGCCGTGAGCGCCTCGAGGCTGGTGTAGCGCAATTCGTCGTGCAATTTGTGCAGCAGTTCCACGCGCACGATTTTACCGTAGGCCCCTTCCGCGCCGAGGTGGGCCGGCCAATCGAGGCAATGGGTCTCCAAGAGCACCCGGCCGGCGTTGACATCGTTGGCGTCGAGCGAGGGACGCACGCCGAGGTTGGCGACGCCATGCAGTGGTGCATCGCCGAGACCGTGCACCAGCACCGCGAAGATGCCGCTGGCGGCCGGCTTCCAGTGCTTGAAGCGCAGGTTGAGGGTGCGGAAGCCGTCGTCGCGGCCGGGCTCCGAGGCGCCCAGCGCGCGGCCGAGCTTGCGGCCGTGCACCACATGGCCGGAGATCGCATAGGGCCGGCCGAGCAGGGCCTGCACGTCACTCATCCGGCCTTCGGCCAGCGCCTCGCGCACGGCAGAACTCGAGACGCGCAGGCCGTGCACTTCGTAGCTCATCATCCGCGCCACGTCGAAGCCATGCCGGTCGCCGGCCTGGTCGAGCATCGCGTAGTCGCCGGCGCGCTTGGCGCCGAAACGGAAGTCGTCGCCGACCAGCACGTAGCGCACGCCCAGGCCCTCGATCAGCACGTGCTGGATGAATTCGTCGGGGGTCTGCGAGGCGAGGCGGGCGTCGAAAGGCAGCACGATGGTCTGTGCCACGCCGCTGGCTGCCAGCTCGCTGAGCTTGTCGCGCAGCGTGCCGATGCGCGCCGGCGCCAGTTCGGGGCGCTTGTTGACGGCGGCGAAGTAGTCGCGCGGATGCGGCTCGAAGGTCAGCACGCAGCTGGGCAGCCCGCGCAGGCGCGCCTCGGTGTTGAGCAGCCCCAGCATGGCCTGGTGGCCACGGTGCACGCCGTCGAAATTGCCAATGGTCAGGGCGCAGGCCGGAGCCACACCCGGATGCCTGAAACCCCGGAAAACCTGCATCGGTTGATATCTTTTTGATAGCGCTTTGCGCCCGCCGAATGGGCCCATTCGGGGCTTTTTGTCACAAAGCCGGTATATTGTGACGCAGTGCGTCATCCGCAAGCCCTCCGGCAGGCGTGATGGCCTGGTCTTTCCGTGGTTCTTCTTTTGTCGAGGAGGCGTGTGGTGAAGGTCTTGAAGTTGTCGGCCCAAGGGCTGCCCCAATCGTGGATTTCGCTCGAACAGGCGGTGATCCACTACGCGGCGGACGAAGTGCGCTGGGAAGTCGGCGCGCAGGTCGCGCTGTTCCGCGGGGGCCACAACGCGATCACGGGCGAGCAGTCGCAGATCGCGGTCAACAGCATCATCGGCACCAAGGGCGTGCCGCGCATCAACCCCTTCACGCAGCGCCCCGGCCTCACCAACAGCAAGCTGTTCGCACGCGACCGCAACGTCTGCGCCTATTGCGGCGGCCACTTCCACGAGGAAGAACTCACGCGCGAGCACATCATCCCGTTCGCGCAGAGCGGCATCGACACCTGGATGAACGTGGTCACGGCCTGCAAGCCCTGCAACCACCGCAAGAGCAGCCGCACGCCCGAGCAGGCCAACATGCCGCTGCTCTACGCGCCTTACGTGCCCAGCCTGTGGGAAGACTTCATCCTGCGCAACCGCCGCATCCTGGCCGACCAGATGGAGTTCCTGATGGCGCACTTGCCGCACAGCTCGCGGCTGCACGGCTAGCGCCGGGCCGATCTCGATCCGCTAGTAGGTCAGCTCGAGCACGCTGACATCGCCCTGTGCCGCCGGCCAGTTCTGGCCGGCCACGCGTTCGCCATTGAACTCGGCCACGACGCTGCGCAGCGCATCACTTGAAAGCTTGAGCTTCGAGCTCGACACGCCCGCGCCCTGCGGCGGCACCCCGGGCAGCGTGGCTTGGCCGTCGAAGCGCATGGCGTCGCGCTGGGCATCGAAATAGCCGCGCGGCCGCGTGAAGACGACCAGCGCCTTGGCGTCGCGATCGGCTTCGGCGATGCGCTCGGGCCGCAACTGCACCACGGCGCTCGAACGCGGGAAGGGACTGCGGTAGATGTGCGTGGTGGCATAGCCCGGCGCGCTCAGTACGAATTCGTAGGCCGTGGCCGATTGCGCGTTGAAGGGGCCCCAGCGGCCGTCCTGCGCGATGGTCTGCTCCCACGCGGCTGCGCCGCGGCGTGCGCCGGTCGCGGTATCGACCGCGAAGACCGCGAGCCGGGCGCCGGCGAGCGGCAGGTTGTTGACGAAGGTGCCGCTCGCGGGATGGAGCGGATCGAGCCCCAGGCCCGTGACCTTGCCCGACAGCGTGATCGTCGATTCGGCCACCGGCTGGAGCGTGCGCGGGGCCTCGCCGGTCAGGAAGCGCCAGCCCGCATCGAAGGCGGCCGGCGAGAACGAAGTTTCGCGATGGTCGACGCGCGGCAGCGCCACGTTGGTCGCGCCTTTGAGCGCCGGACCGTCGAAGCCGATGTTCGTGGGCGTGCCCTTGGCGCCGATCCACACGCCGTCGGGCTGTGCGTACTTGTCGTTGTTGTCGGAGCGCACGGTCAGCCACTTCACGCCCGGCGTGACCTCGTCGCCGGCCCCGTTCTTCGGTGCGTTGAGCCGCTGCATGAAGGGGCTCAGGCCGGAGAACTCGTTGCCCTCGCGCAGCCCCTTGACGGCCCAGATGCCGTGCGCCGGGTTGCCGCCCAGTACCACGTGGCTCACGACCTGGTCGCCACCGCCGTTCTGCACGTAGTTGCGGATCGTGTTGCCGCCGCGCGAGTTGCCGATCAGGACGACCTTGCTGGCGCCCGTGGTCTTCAGCACGCGCTCGACCTCCGCTTTCAGGAAGGCCATCGACTCGGCGGTCGAACTGCGCCCCGGCTGCGCCACCGCATCGTCGTCGCGCGCCAGCGGAAAGGGCTGGTCGACCGTGAAGAGCCGTTCGCGCGGCCAGCCGTTCGATTCGAAGCGCCACAGCGTCGTCTGCCACAGTGCGGCGGAGTCGCCGTTGCCGTGCATGAACACGATCGGCGGCCGCTCGCTGGAAAGAGGCGCGGTGTTGCAGGCGGCGAGCATGGTCGTGGCGAGGCAGAGGGCGATCAGATGACGGCGAGTGTGCATGGGCAGGCTCCAATACAAAAAAGCGCCCGCGAGCGCAGGGCTGGCGGGCGTGGTGCTATCGGAAAAAGATAGCAGTTCCGTGTGTCAGGCGAAGACGCCGGCTGTGTCCTGCATGCGCGACGATACCTCGCCCAGGTGGTGCAGCGCATCGCCGAAGCTCATCTCCAGCTGCGTCAGCTTCCTGAAGTAGTGGCTCCCGATGTACTCGTCGGTCACGCCGATGCCGCCGTGCAGTTGCACCGACTGCTGGCTGATGAAGCGCATCGACACGCCCAGCTGGTACTTGGCGCGCGCGGCGCCCTGGCGGCGCTCGGCGGCCGGGGCATTGAGTTTCAGGGTTGCGTAGTAGCTCATGGAGCGCGCGAGTTCGAGCTGCATCTTCATGTCGGCCACGCGGTGGCGCAGGGCCTGGAAGCTCGCGATCGCCACGCCGAATTGCTTGCGCGTGTTCATGTACTCGACCGTGAGGGCGAGCGTCTTGTCCATTACGCCCACGGCTTCGGCGCAGGCCGCGGCGATGCCGATGTCGACCGCGTGTTCGAGTGCGGGCAGGCCATCCTTCGTGATGAGGGTAGCGGCGGCCTTGTCGAACACGACTTCGGCGGCGCGGCTGCCGTCCTGCGTGCCGTAGCCGCGTGCGGCCACGCCGTCTTCGGAACGCGGGACGAGAAAGAGCGCGATCCTGCCGTCCAACTGCGCGGGGACGATGAAGGCATCGGCCTCGTCGCCGGCCGGCACCACGCTCTTGCTGCCGTTCAGGCGATAGCCATCGCCGTCCTTGACCGCGCTGGCCTCGCAGACGTCGAGCCGATAGCGCGCCTTGCGTTCCTGGTGTGCGAGCACGACCAGGGCCTGTCCGCCTGCGATGCGCGGCAGCCAGCTGTCCTTGGTGTCCTCGTCGGCATGCGCTGCGAGCACGGCACCGGCGATGAAGGACTGGGCGAGCGGCTCCAGCACGATGCCGCGGCCCAGCTCCTCCATCACGACCATGCCTTCGACCGGCCCCATGCCGAGGCCGCCCTCGTCTTCGGGAATGTAGAGACCGCCCAGGCCCAGTTCGGCCAGCTCGTCCCAGGCTTCGCGCGAGAAGCCGCCGGCGGCCTCGATGCCGCGGCGGCGCTCGAAGCCGTAGCCTTTTTCGACCCACTTGGCGACGGCGTCGCGAAGCTGTTGCTGGTCATCGCTGAAATTGAAGTCCATTGTCTTGATCCTTGATGCCTGCGTTCAGCCCAGAACGGTCTGGGCGACGATGTTGCGTTGCACCTCGTTGCTGCCGCCGTAGATGGTGGTCTTGCGCATGTTGAAGTAGGTCGTCGCGAGCGGCGCCACTTCGGCGTGGCCGCCGGGGAAGTCGCCTTGCCAGCCGGCTGCCATGGCTTCGCGGATCAGCGGTAGCGCGAAGGGGCCCGCCGCCAGCATCATGAGTTCGGAATAGCGCTGCTGGATCTCGCTGCCCTTGATCTTGAGCAGGCCCGCGATGTCGAGCGAGTTCTTGCCCGAGGTGGCGGCCGAGAGCACGCGCAGCACCAGCATCTCCAAAGCGATCACGTCGACCTCGAGCTTGGCGATCTCGTCGCGGAAGCGCTGGTCTTCCCAAACGCCCTCGCGTTTGGCAATGCGCTTCAGGCGCTCCAGCTCGCGCTTGGCGCGGTTCGCATCGGCGATGTTGGTGCGTTCGTGCGAGAGCAGATGCTTGGCGTAGGTCCAGCCCTTGTTTTCTTCGCCGATCAGGTTCTCGGCCGGCACTTCGACGTTGTCGAACCAGACTTCGTTGACCTCATGGCTGCCGTCGAGCAGCTTGATCGGTCGCACCGTGACGCCGGGTGACTTCATGTCGATGAGGAGGAAGCTGATGCCGGTCTGCGGCTTGCCCTCGTTGCTGGTGCGCACCAGGCAGAAGATCCATTCGCCGTACTGGCCGAGCGTGGTCCAGGTCTTCTGGCCATTGACGATGTACTTGTCACCCTTTCGTTCGGCCTTGGTCTTCACCGAAGCGAGGTCCGAACCCGAGCCGGGTTCGCTGTAGCCCTGGCTCCACCAGACCTCGCCGCTCGCGATGCCGGGCAGGAAGCGCTTCTGCTGCTCGGCATTGCCGAAGGCCTGGATCACCGGTGCCACCATGACCGGACCGAAGGGGACGATGCGCGGCGCGCCGGCCAGCGCGGTTTCTTCCTCGAACAGGTGCTTCTGGATCGCGCTCCAGCCGGGGCCGCCGAATTCGGTCGGCCAGCCGTAGCCCAGCCAGCCCTTCTTGCCGAGGATCTTGGCCCAGCGCTGCAAGTCTTCGCGCGTGAGTTCCAGTGCGTTGTGCACCTTGTGGGAGATGTCTTGGGGAAGGTTGTCTTTGACCCAGGCGCGAATCTCTTCGCGGAACTTCTGTTCTTCGGGCGTGAAGCTCAAATCCATGCTTGCCTCGCTGTGTTGATCGAGCGCCGCGGAGGCGGCGCGTCCGTCGGACCGATTGGTTTTAGCACGGTCGTGCTAGTTCGCGGTGTCCGCGCCGCGACAAATGGGATCGGTGGAAACGAGCACAGATAATCCCGCCTCCCATGAAGAACATCGTGATCCTGATCTCCGGCAGCGGCTCCAACATGGCGGCCATCGTGCATGCCGCCGCGCGTGAGCGCTGGGCGCAGCGCTTCGGTGCGCGCGTCGCAGCGGTCATCAGCAACAAGGCGGGGGCGCCGGGTCTCGCTTTGGCGCAGGCGCAAGGCATCGCGACCGCGGTGATCCCGCACCAGGACTTCGCCACTCGCGAGGCCTTCGATGCGGCGTTGGCCGATGCCGTCGATGCGCATGCGCCGGCGCTGGTGGTGCTTGCGGGATTCATGCGCATCCTCACGCCGGGCTTCGTGGCCCGCTATGAAGGGCGGCTGATCAACATCCATCCTTCGCTGCTGCCGGCCTTTCCGGGGCTGCATACTCACCGCCGCGCGATCGAGGCGGGCTGCCGGGTGGCAGGCGTGACGGTGCACCAGGTGACGGTCGAGCTCGACCATGGGCCGATCCTCGCGCAGGCGGTGGTACCGGTCCTGCCGGACGACACGCCCGAGACGCTTTCAGCCCGTGTGCTGGCGCAGGAACATAGGGTTTACCCGCAGGCCATTGCGGACTGGCTCTATGAAACAAAATGACACAATCTGGTTTTCCCCGCTCGGAGAATCGTTTGTGAGAAGCCGTCACCTGTTGCTGTCCGCGCTGGCTGCCGCCGCGCTGTTGTCCGGCTGCGCCACTCCTGCACCTGCGCCCGCTCCGGCGCCAGCGCCCGCACCGGTGGCTGCCACCCCGGCGCCCGCGCCGCAAGCGCAATGCAACGCCGACGGCGCCAAGTTCGCGATCGGCCAACCCGCCTCGGCGCAGCTCGAGGCCGCGGCCCGCGTCCGCGCCGGCGCTGAGAGTGTGCGCATCCTCACGCCCAACCAGGCGGTCACGATGGAATTCAACGCGGTCCGGCTCAACCTCGTCGTCGATGCGCGCAACCGCGTGACGGCGGTGCGCTGCGGCTGAAGGTCGTTCTGGCCTTCCTCTAGCCGAGCTGGACGAAACGCAACTGTGGCAAGCCGTCGATCTCCACGGTCTCGCCGAACATCGCCGCCGGGCGTACCCACAGCCCGCGCGCGCCGTAGAGCGCTCGATACAGCGTCATCGGCTCCAGCGTCTCGCTGTGGCGCACGGTGCCGAGCACTTCGTATTCGCCGCCCTTGTAATGCCGGTAGCGGCCGGGCGGTGTTTCGATCAGGGGCGGAAGGTCGTCGTCGGTCACGCTGGGCATTGTCCTCAAGGGATTGAAAGGTCGAGATGGATCGAGCCGATTTTGTTCATCTGGTCCGATTGAGCGAGCATGCCAGCGCGGACGACAGCAACGGCTACCGGCGCGGCGTCGCTGCTTTCGCCGCACTGGGCTATCTGTGGGTGATTGCATGCCTGGCGCTCGCGGTCGGCATCATCGCCTGGGTCGTTGCGTCGATGGGGCAGGGGCGCTTCAATTTCACGCGCGGCTGGCTTCTGCTCTTCGCGCTGGGCCTGCTGTGGGCCACGCTGCGTGCGCTGTGGGTGCGCTTCGACGAGCCCGAGGGCGTGCAGCTTGCGCGCGAGGATGCGCCGGCGCTTTTCGAGGCACTCGACCGCATCCGACAGAAGATCGATGGCCCGCCGGTCCATCAGGTCTACCTCGACAGCGAGTTCAACGCCAGCATCCGCCAGCTGCCGCGCTTCGGTCTCTTCGGGGGTGCCGTCAACTACCTGAGCGTCGGATTGCCGCTCCTGATGGCGCTGGACAAGCGGCGCCTGCTGTCGGTGCTGGCGCACGAGTACGGCCACCTGCGCGGGAACCACGGCAAGCTGAGCGCCTGGATCTACCGCACGCGCTTGTCCTGGCTCAAGCTCGATGCCAGCCTGCAGAACGACGAGGGCGTGATGGCGCTGGCCTCGCAGGCCTTTTTTCGCTGGTACTTCCCGCGCTTCGCTGCCAAGACCTTTGCGCTGGCGCGGCAGGACGAGTACGAAGCCGACCGTGTCTCGGCCCGCCTGCTCGGGCCCGGCGTGGCCGGTGCGGCATTGACCGAGATCGCCGTCAAGAGCACCTGGTATGCGGATGCCTTCTGGGCCGGGCACTGGGCGCGCGCTGCCCAGGAGCCGTTGCCGGCCGGGCCCTTCTACGCGATGGAAGCCCAGCTCTGCGCGCCCGTCGCTCCCGATCTGGCGCGCGAGGCGCTGCGCAGCGCGCTGCGGCGCGTGAGCGATGTCGACGACACCCATCCGGTGCTGCGCGACCGGCTCGAAGCGCTCGATGAGAAGGCCGCGCTGCCGGTCTGGTCGGCGAAGTCGGCGCTCGAATTGCTGGCCGACAAGGCGAAATGGATCGCGTACTTCGACGGGGAATGGCGCCGCACGCATGCGAGCGACTGGAAGCAGCATCACGCCTACCTCGCACGCGTGCGGGAACGCGTCGCCGCGCTGGCCGGCAGCGCCGGACGCAACAACGCCGACGAGATGGTCGAGTGGGCCGATTGCGAGCGCCGTATCAATGCAGTCGCCGATGTGCGCGGCCGCTACGAACGCGCGTTGCAGATCACTGCGGACCACCCGGGCGCGCTGCGCGGCCTGGCGCAGACGCTCCCGCCCAAGGATCGCGCTGCGCGCCTTGCCGTGCTGGAGCGGCTCCACGCGTCGAGCACCGCGAGCCGCTGGTGGGCCGCCAAGACCGCCGTCGCGCTGCTCGAGGATCCCGATGCCGGGCCGCACGACGAGCCTGCGCTCAAACTGTGGCGCGAGCGGGCCAAGGCGGCCGAGGCGGCCGAGCAGCGCGCCTGGGAGGAGATCACCAGTACGCCCTTCTTCAGCCAGATCGCGCGCCATGACCTGAGCGAGTTCGAGCTCGGCGAGTTGAGAGCCGACCTGGTCCGTTGCAGCCCGATCTCGCGGGCCTGGCTGGTACGCAAAAACTTGCGCGAATTCCCATGGCGCCGCGCCTACGTCGTATTCGTCGAACTGCCGGGGCTGCCCGACGAGGAGCGCTGGAACCTGTGCCGCCAGCTCGAGCAGACCTTGAGCCTGCCCGGCGCCGCGCTGGTGCTGTGGGCCGGGCATTCGCCCACCCTCGCGGAAATCGAGCGTCAGGCCTTCGGGCCGGTCTGGACGCGCACGGCCGGCTGAGACAATGGGGCATGCACCCCAAAGCCCTTCTCGAGGCCTGCGCCGATCTGGTCGGCCTCGTCCTGAAATTCGATCACCCTGCCGACCAGGTCGTTTCCCGCTTCTTCCGTGAGCACCGCGAGTTCGGACCGCGCGAGCGCGCCACGCTGGCCGAGACGGTCTACACCGTGTTGCGCAAGAAGCTCCTCTTCGATCATCTGTCGCCCTCCGGCAGCGGGCCGAAGGAACGGCGCATGGCCATCCTCGGATTTCACGGTCCGCGCGATTTCCTGAAGAGCGCGCTCAGCGATGTCGAAAAGCGCTGGCTCGACAACTGCGACGCCGTCAAACCCGACGACCTGCTGGAGCGCCATCGCCACAACCTGCCCGAATGGCTGGTGGCGCCACTCAAGGCACAGCTGGGCGACGGATTCTGGCCGTTGGTGGAAAGCCTGCAGCAGCCCGCGCCGCTCGACCTGCGGGTCAATGCGCTCACCGACAAGCGGCCCGATGTGCAGAAAGAGCTTGCGCTGGCCGCCATCAAGGCGGTCGCGACGCCGTTCTCGCCCTGGGGCCTGCGCATCGACGGCAAGCCCGCGCTCGCGAAGCTCGATGCTTTCGCGCGCGGCGCGGTCGAGGTGCAGGACGAGGGCTCGCAGTTGCTGGCGCTGCTGCTCGATGCCAAGCGCGGCGAAATGGTGGTGGACTTCTGCGCCGGCGCAGGCGGCAAGACGCTTGCCATCGGGGCCACGATGCGCAACACCGGCCGGCTCTACGCCTTCGACACCTCGGCGCACCGGCTCGATGCGCTCAAGCCGCGCCTGGCGCGCAGCAAGCTCTCGAACGTGCATCCCGCCGCCATCGCCCACGAGCGCGACGAGCGCATCAAGCGCCTGGCCGGCAAGATCGACCGGGTGCTGGTCGATGCGCCATGCTCGGGCCTGGGCACGCTGCGGCGCAATCCGGACCTCAAGTGGCGGCAGTCGCCGAAGTCGGTCGAGGAATTGACAGCGAAGCAGACGGCGATTCTTCAGAGCGCCGCGCGGCTCGTGAAATCGGGCGGCCGCCTTGTCTACGCCACCTGCAGCGTGCTGCCGGAGGAAAACGAGGCCATCGCCGAGGCCTTTGGCGCCGCCAACCCGGATTTCGAGCCGCAGGACGCCGTGGAAGTACTGAGTGGCCTGAAGGTCGCGGGCGCCGAAGGCCTCGGTGCCGGCGGCGAAGGCGGCAAGCGCTATCTGCGCCTCTGGCCGCACCGTCATGCCACCGATGGTTTCTTTGCCGCGGTCTGGAGCCGGAAGTAGGCAAGAAGACCCAAAGAAGAGGGATAACTTGCGCTCGATCGAGGATTTAGCCCCCTTTTCGGGGCCGAAGCCTTAAAATCACAGGTTACCTGAAGGCTGCACCTTCGTGCGGCCATGGAGTACCGAACTCAATGTTGCTTCCTGACTCTGCCGTTCTGAGCGCGGCCATCGAATGGCTCGGACACGGCTTGTGGGATCTCGCGTGGTGGCAAGTCGTGCTGTACACGCTGTTCACCACGCACATCACGATCGCCGCGGTCACGATCTTCCTGCACCGCACGCAGACGCACCGGGCCATGGATCTGGGCCCGATTCCTTCGCATTTCTTCCGTTTCTGGCTTTGGCTGGGCACCGGCATGGTGACCAAGGAGTGGGTGGCGATCCACCGCAAGCACCACGCCAAGTGCGAAACCGAAGAAGACCCGCACAGTCCGCAGGTCCGGGGCATCGACGAAGTGCTGTGGCGCGGCGCCGAGCTCTATCGCGCCGAGTCGAAGAACAAGGAAACGATGGAGCGCTACGGCCATGGCACGCCGGACGACTGGCTCGAGCGCAACCTCTATTCGCGCTACAGCTGGCAGGGCGTGGGCCTGATGCTGGTGCTCAACCTGGCGCTCTTCGGCACGCTCGGGATGGCTGTGTGGGCGGTCCAGATGCTCTGGATCCCGATCACGGCGGCCGGCGTGATCAACGGCATCGGCCACTACTGGGGCTACCGCAACTTCGAGGCGCCCGACGCCAGCCGCAACATCATGCCCTGGGGCCTGATCATTGGTGGCGAGGAATTGCACAACAACCATCACACGTACCCGACCTCGGCGAAGTTCTCCGTCAAGAAGTACGAGTTCGACATCGGCTGGGTCTACATCCGCTTGATGCAGAAGCTCGGCTGGGCCAAGGTCAAGAAGGTGCCGCCGAAGATGCAGCTGGGCGACATCCAGCCGGTGGCCGACCAGAAGACCCTCGAGGCCGTCATCGCCAATCGTTACGAAGTGATGGCCGGCTATGCGCGCGAAATGCGCCGTGCCACCAAGGCAGAGCTGGCGTCGCTGAAGGCCAAGGGTGCCGATCTGTCGGTGCTGAAGGCCGCCAAGCGTTGGTTGCACCGCGACGACGACAAGGTGCCCGCTGCAGCCCGTTCGAACCTGGTGCAGGCACGTGCTGCGCACCCGGTGCTCGACAAGATGGTGACGATGCGCGAAGAACTTCGTCAGCTGTGGCTCAACACCTCGCAGTCGCGCGAACAACTGGCCGCCGATCTGGCTGCCTGGTGCCACCGTGCCGAAGCCAGCGGCATCGCAGGGTTGCGTGAGTTCTCCACCCGCCTGCGCGCGGCGCGCGCCTGACGGGCAACCTTTTGCCTCGATCCAAAGCCGGCCTGCGGGCCGGCTTTTTCTTGGGCAACAAAAAACCCGCTGGATCGCAGCGGGTTTTTTGTTTGAAGCCAGCCGAATTACTTCAGCTTGATTTCCTTGTACTCGACGTGCTTGCGCGCCTTCGGGTCGAACTTCATGATCGACATCTTTTCGGGCATCGTCTTCTTGTTCTTGCTGGTCGTGTAGAAATGGCCGGTACCCGCGGTGGATTCCAGCTTGATCTTTTCGCGTCCGCCTTTGCTCGTTGCCATGGTTCAGCTCCTTAAGCTTGGCCGCGTGCACGCAGGTCTGCGAGCACGGCGTCGATGCCGTTCTTGTCGATCAGGCGCAAAGCGGCGCTCGAAACACGCAGGCGCACCCAGCGATTTTCGGTCTCGACCCAGAAACGGCGGTATTGCAGGTTCGGCAGGAACCGGCGCTTGGTTTTGTTGTTGGCGTGGGAAACGTTGTTTCCGACCATCGGGCCTTTGCCCGTTACATCGCATACGCGTGCCATGTGGACACTCTTTCTTGAACAGCTGGCACCGGGCGCAAGGTGATTGCGGGGTGGGTTGCAGCTTGACCTCGCCAGAAACGGGTGGCGGTACCCCGGCTTGCCGTGAGTTCCGGGCCCTCGAGAACAAGGGCCGAATTCGGCAAAGCCTGAGATTATAGCCTCATCCGCTCTATGAGGGGTTCAAAGCGTGCCGTCCTGCTCCAGGAAACGCTGGGCATCGAGCGCCGCCATGCAGCCGGTGCCCGCACTGGTGATGGCCTGGCGGTAGACGTGGTCCTGCACGTCGCCGGCCGCGAAAACGCCCGGAACGCTGGTCATGGTCGCAAAGCCCTGAAGGCCCGAGCGGGTGAGGATGTAGCCGTCCTTCATCTCGACCTGGCCCTGAAAGATGTCGGTGTTCGGGTGGTGGCCGATGGCGATGAAGCAGCCCTTGAGATCGATCTGCTCGGTCGCGCCGGTCTGGGTGTTCTTGAGGCGGATGCCGGTCACGCCCGTGTCGTCGCCCAGCACCTCGTCCAGCGTGTTGTGCACCCTGAGCTCGATCTTCCCTTCGGCGGCCTTTTCGTGGAGCTTGTCGATCAGGATCGGCTCGGCGCGGAACTTGTCGCGGCGATGCACCAGCGTCACCTTCTTGGCGATGTTCGAGAGATAGAGCGCCTCTTCGACCGCGGTATTGCCGCCGCCGACCACGCAGACTTCCTGGTCGCGGTAGAAGAAGCCGTCGCAGGTCGCGCAGCCCGAGACGCCGCGGCCCATGAAGTGCTGTTCGGAGTCGAGCCCGAGGTACTTGGCCGAAGCGCCGGTGGCGATCACGAGCGCATCGCAGGTGTAGGTGCCGCTGTCGCCGCTCAGGGTGAAGGGGCGCTTGCTCAGGTCGACCTTGTTGATGTGATCGAACACGATCTCCGTCTTGAAGCGTTCGGCGTGCTCCAGGAAGCGCTGCATGAGGTCGGGGCCCTGTACGCCATGCACATCGGCCGGCCAGTTGTCGACGTCGGTGGTCGTCATGAGCTGGCCGCCCTGGGCGATGCCGGTGATCAACATGGGTTGGAGGTTGGCGCGGGCCGCATAGACGGCGGCGGTATAACCGGCCGGGCCGGAGCCCAGGATAAGAACCTTCGCGTGGCGTGGGGAGGACGACATGAGTAGAAAACCTAGGATTGACGCTGCATCAGCGTGTACATTTTCAGGGTGATAGATATGGAGTATCACCGTTCGGTTCAAGACCGGGCGTGGGGTGTTTTCAATGCGTGCGATTGTATTAATGCATGGGCTTGTCGATCGCGCGGTAATCCGGGGATTGATGAATGTCGATGCTGTCCAATCTTGAATTGCTCCGCCGCGTGCCACTGTTCGCTGCGTTGACGCCAACACAGTCTGCGAGCATCGCCGATGCGATCATCAAGAAGCGCTTCAAGCGCGCCGAGGCGGTGGTCGAACAAGGGAAGAAGTCGGACGCGCTCTACATCATCCTGACCGGCCGGGCCCGGGTCATGAGCACGGACAGCCGCGGCCGCGAAGTCATCCTCGCGACGCTGCATCCCGGCGACTACATCGGCGAGATGAGCATGATCGACGACGAGCCGCACTCCGCCACCGTGCGCACCGAGGTCCAGACCGACGTGCTGATGCTCGGGCGCGAAGCCTTTGCGCGTTGCCTGCCCGAGAACTCATCGATGTCCTACAACATCATGCGGGGCCTCGTTGCGCGGCTGCGCCACGCGGATCGCAAGATCGAATCGTTGGCGCTGATGGACGTCTATGGCCGCGTGGCCCGCTCGCTGCTCGAGTTCGCGGTCGACGACGGGGCCGGCAATCTCAAGGTGCGCGACAAGATCTCGCGCCAGGATCTGGCCAAGATGGTCGGCGCTTCGCGCGAGATGGTGAGCCGGGTCATGAAGGACCTCGAGGAGCGCGGCTTCGTCCAGACGCAGCCCGACGGCTCGATGATCGTCAAGGAACGGCTCTCATCGCTCGCCTGACCATCCGGCCGGCAGCGCCAGAGCGCGCCGGCCCCTGCATCGCCGGCCCTGACAACGCGGCCGCGATCGTTTTCGTTGTAGTTTCTGCAAGTCGTCTGCCCGTTCCCGCGGGCCGGCGGCCGTGTCTGCCATGACCTATTCGCTCAATACCCTTCAATCGTCCTCATCGGCCGAGTCGCAGCCGGTGCGCTTGCGTGCCATGCGCTTCGCGCACGAGATCACGCTGATCGCCGGCTTCGTCGTGCTGCTGTACTGGCTGCTCGCGATGCTGAGCTTCACGCCCTCGGATGCCGCCTGGTCCACCTCAGGCACCGGCGGCGAGATCAAGAACTGGGGCGGCCGCATCGGCGCCTGGCTGGCCGACGCCAGTTACTTTCTGGCCGGCTATTCGGTCTGGTGGTGCCTGGCGGCCGGCTTGCGCGTGTGGCTGTCCTCGCTGGCCGGTTGGCTCCGCGGCGGCGATTCGGCGCCGGCCGATCAGGCGCCGCGGGGGCGCTTCAACCGCAGCCGCCTGGCCTTCTGGTTCGGCCTGTTGCTGCTGCTGTGCGCCAGTGCAGTGCTCGAATGGTCGCGCCTTTACAGGCTGGAATTCCGTCTGCCCGGGCACGGCGGCGGTGTGCTCGGCTACCTGGTCGGCCCGCTCAGCGTGCAGTGGATGGGCTTCACCGGCTCGGCGCTGATCGCCATCGCCGCCGGCGTCATCGGCTCGGCGCTCGTGTTCCGCTTCTCGTGGAGCCATATTGCCGAGCGCATCGGCTCTCGTCTCTACTCCTTGTTCGAGTCGCGCCGGGAGAAGCGCGAGATCGCCGAAGACATCGCGATGGGCAAGAAGGCGGTGCGCGAGCGCGAAGAGCTGGCGTCCAGCGAGCAGGGCGGCGAGCTCGAATCGGCTGACGAAGAGTTGCGCATCGTTCCCCGCCCCAAGCGCCGCGCGCCTTCGCCGCCGGTGCAGATCGAACCCGCGATGACCGAGGTGCCGCGCAGCGATCGCGTGGCCAAGGAGCGCCAGAAGCCGCTGTTCCGCGAGTTGCCCGACAGCAAGCTGCCGCAGGTCGATCTGCTCGACGCGGCGCAGGGGCGCCAGGAAACCGTTTCGGCCGACACGCTCGAAATGACCTCGCGCCTGATCGAGAAAAAGCTCAAGGACTTCGGCGTCGAGGTGCGCGTGGTGCTGGCCTCGCCGGGCCCGGTGATCACGCGCTACGAAATCGAGCCGGCCACCGGCGTCAAGGGCTCGCAGATCGTCAACCTCGCGAAGGACCTGGCGCGCTCGCTGTCGCTGGTGTCGATCCGTGTGGTCGAGACCATTCCGGGCAAGAACTTCATGGCGCTCGAACTGCCCAACGCCAAGCGGCAGTCGATCAAGCTCAGCGAGATCCTCGGCTCGCAGGTCTACAACGAAGGCAAGTCGATGCTCACCATGGGCCTCGGCAAGGACATCGTCGGCAACCCGGTGGTGGCCGATCTCGCGAAGATGCCGCACGTGCTGGTGGCCGGCACCACCGGCTCCGGCAAGTCGGTCGGCATCAACGCGATGATCCTGAGCCTGCTCTACAAGGCCGAGGCGCGCGATGTGCGCCTGCTCATGATCGACCCGAAGATGCTCGAAATGTCGGTCTACGAAGGCATCCCGCACCTGCTGGCGCCCGTGGTCACCGACATGCGGCAAGCGGCTCACGGCCTCAACTGGTGCGTGGCCGAGATGGAGCGCCGCTACAAGCTCATGAGCAAGCTGGGCGTGCGCAACCTGGCGGGCTACAACACCAAGATCGACGAGGCCAAAGCGCGCGAGGAGTTCATCTACAACCCCTTCAGCCTCACGCCCGACAGCCCCGAACCGCTCGCGCGCGAGCCGCACATCGTGGTCGTGATCGACGAACTGGCCGACCTGATGATGGTGGTCGGCAAGAAGATCGAAGAGCTGATCGCCCGCCTGGCGCAGAAGGCGCGCGCCGCCGGCATCCACCTGATCCTTGCCACGCAGCGGCCCAGCGTCGACGTGATCACCGGGCTCATCAAGGCCAACATCCCGACGCGCATCGCGTTCCAGGTGTCGAGCAAGATCGACTCGCGCACCATCCTCGACCAGATGGGCGCCGAGGCGCTGCTCGGCATGGGCGACATGCTCTACATGCCGAGCGGCACCGGCCTGCCGGTGCGTGTGCACGGCGCCTTCGTAAGCGACGAGGAAGTGCATCGTGTCGTCGCTTACCTCAAGTCACAAGGGGAGCCGGACTACATCGAAGGGGTGCTCGAGGGCGGAACCGTCGACGGCGAAGGCGATCTACTGGGTGAAGGTGGCGGCAGTGGCGACGGCGAGAAGGACCCGATGTACGACCAGGCGGTCGAAGTCGTGCTCAAGAACCGCAAGGCCAGCATTTCGCTGGTGCAGCGCCACCTGAAGATCGGCTACAACCGCGCCGCGCGGCTGGTCGAGGACATGGAAAACGCCGGGCTGGTGAGCGCCATGAGCGGCAGCGGCCAGCGCGAAATTCTGGTGCCCGCACGCACCGAATGATGATGGGATCAGGGATGTCGATGAAGAAGTTGCTCGTTGGATTCGGGTTGGCCGTCGCCGCAGCCGGCGTCTGGGCCGGCGGTATGGAAAGCCTCGAAGCCTTCGTGAAGAACGTCAAGTCGGGCCGCGCCGAATTCACGCAGACCGTGACCGCGCCAGCCAAGGACGGCCAGGCCGTGCGCGCCAAGGTGTCGAGCGGCACCTTCGAATTCCAGCGTCCCGGGAAGTTCAAGTTCGACTACAAGAAGCCCTTCGCGCAAAGCATCGTGGCCGATGGCGAGACGCTCTGGCTCTACGACGCCGATCTGAACCAGGTCACGCAGCGCAAGCAGTCGCAGGCGCTCGGCTCGACGCCGGCCGCGCTGATTGCCGCCGCGCCCGATCTGCGCGCGCTGCAAGCCGATTTCGCGCTCGAGGCGGCCCCCGAGCGCGACGGACTGCAATGGGTCAAGGCCAGCCCCAAGAACAAGGAGGGGCAATTGCAGAACGTCCAGGTGGGCTTTCAGGGCGATGCGCTGGCAGCGCTCGAGATCCTCGACAGCTTCGGCCAGCGCTCTGTGTTGAAGTTCAACAAGGTCGAGGTGAATCCTGCGTTGCCCGCAGCCACCTTCCAGTTCAAGGCCCCGGCCGGCGCCGACGTGATCAGGCAATAGCGCCGGGCGGCGGGCTTCCATGGCCACCTCCACCCACCAGCCCCTGGCCGAACGCCTGCGACCCAAGACCCTGGGCGAGGTCATCGGCCAGCAGCATCTGCTCGGCCCCGGCATGCCGCTGCGCATCGCCTTCGAGTCGGGCCAGCCGCACTCCTGCATCCTCTGGGGGCCGCCGGGCACCGGCAAGACGACCATTGCGCGGCTCATGGCCGATGCCTTCGATGCGCAGTTTCTCAGCATCAGCGCCGTGCTCGGCGGCGTGAAGGACATCCGCGATGCGGTCGAACGCGCGACGCTGGTGCGTGACGGGCTCGAGCAGCGCCGCACCATCGTCTTCGTCGACGAAGTCCACCGCTTCAACAAGAGCCAGCAGGATGCCTTCCTGCCGCATGTGGAGTCGGGCCTGTTCACCTTCATCGGCGCGACCACCGAGAACCCGTCCTTCGAGGTGAACTCTGCGCTCTTGTCGCGGGCCGCCGTGTACGTGCTGCAGCCCCTGGGCGAAGACGATCTGCGTCAGATCGTGACCCGGGCGCAGGATATCCAGGCCGTACCCGCCATCGAAGCGAAGGCCATCGACCGGCTCGTCGCCTATGCCGACGGCGATGCGAGGCGCCTGCTCAACACCCTCGAAACGCTCTCGGTCGCGGCCGGCGCCGAGAAGCTCGACGACATTACCGACGAATGGCTGTTGCGCGTGCTGGGCGAGCGCATGCGCCGCTACGACAAGGGCGGCGAGCAGTTCTACGACACCATCTCCGCGCTGCACAAGTCGGTGCGCGGCAGCGACCCCGATGCCTCGCTCTACTGGTTCGTGCGCATGCTCGACGGCGGCGCCGATCCGCGCTACATGGCGCGCCGGCTGGTACGCATGGCCAGCGAAGACATCGGCCTGGCCGACCCGCGCGCATTGCGGCTGGCGCTCGATGCGGCCGAGGTCTATGAGCGGCTCGGCTCGCCCGAGGGCGAGCTGGCGCTGGCCGAATGCGTGGTTTACCTCGCGATCGCGCCGAAGTCGAATGCGGTCTACACGGCCTACAACGAGGTCCGGGCCCTCATCAAGACCGATGGCACGCGCCCGGTGCCGATGCATCTGCGCAATGCGCCGACGCGGCTCATGAAAGAACTCGACTACGGCAAGGGCTATCGCTACGCGCACGACGAGGAGGGAGGCTTCGCGGCCGGCGAGCGCTATCTGCCCGATGGCCTCGATCCGCCGCCTTTCTACCGACCCGTCGAGCGCGGGCTCGAGATCCGCATCGCGGAGAAACTGCGCGAACTGCGAAGGCGAAACGACGAGGCCGCCGGTTGATACGCGGCGCCTTCGCGCCTGTACTCCCTTGCGCCGCCGAAGCTCATTCGGTCCGCGCCAGCGGGAAAACCCCCGTCGGGTACGCACCGAAATGGCGATCCGGCATGACTACAATCCCGGCCACAAACCCGCCGTCGACACATGCTGGCGGGTTTTTTGCTAAGGGAAACCAGGGTGCCCAAACGGCGTGCCTGGTCAGTCGGGCGCCCCCCAAGGGCGTCACCATTAGAAAAAGGGAACCTCCTTATGGACATCTTGCTGCAACAGATCATCAACGGTCTGGTACTCGGCAGCATGTACGCCTTGATAGCCTTGGGCTACACCATGGTGTACGGCATCATCAACCTCATCAATTTCGCGCACGGTGAAGTGCTGATGGTCGGCGCGCTGACCAGTTGGACCATCATCGGACTCATGCAGGAATCGATGCCCGGCACGCCGGGATGGATCATCCTCATCATTGCGTTGATCATTGCCTGCGTGGTCGCCGCCACGCTCAACTTCGTCATCGAGAAAGTGGCTTACCGGCCGCTGCGCAACAGCCCGAAGCTCGCACCGCTGATCACCGCCATCGGGATGTCGATCCTGCTGCAGACGCTGGCGATGATCATCTGGAAGCCGACCAACAAGGCTTATCCCAACCTGCTGTCCACCACGCCTATCCATGTAGGCGGCGCCGTGATCTCGCCCACGCAGGTCATGATCCTGAGCGTCACCGCCTTCTGCCTGGTGGTGCTGATGTGGCTGGTCAACTACACCAAGCTCGGCCGCGCGATGCGTGCCACGGCCGAGAACCCGCGGGTTGCGGCGCTGATGGGCATCCGGCCCGACATGGTGATCTCGGCCACCTTCATCATCGGCGCGGTGCTCGCCGCGGTGGCCGGCGTGATGTACGCCTCCAACTACGGCATCGCGCAGCATGCGATGGGCTTCATTCCCGGCCTCAAGGCCTTCACGGCGGCGGTGTTCGGCGGCATCGGCAACCTCGCGGGCGCGGTGGTCGGCGGCATCCTGCTGGGGCTCATCGAAGCCATCGGCTCGGGCTACATCGGTGCGCTCACCGGCGACGTGCTCGGCAGCCACTACAGCGACATCTTTGCGTTCATCGTGCTGATCATCATGCTCACCTTGCGGCCCTCGGGCCTCCTCGGCGAGCGGGTGGCGGACCGGGCCTGAAGGAGGGACAGCCATGAAAAACGGCAAGAACATCGTCTACTTCCTGATCGCGGCCGTCGCCCTGCTGGTGCTGCCGCTGCTGCTGCAAAGCCAGGGCAACGCGTGGGTGCGCATCGCCGACATCGCATTGCTCTACGTGCTGCTGGCCCTCGGCCTCAACATCGTGGTCGGCTACGCCGGCCTGCTCGACCTGGGCTACGTCGCGTTCTTCGCGATCGGTGCCTACATGTTCGCGCTCCTGGGATCGCCGCACCTGACCGACACCTTCCCGGCGATCAAGGCCATGTTCCCCAACGGGCTGCACAGTTCGCTGCTGCTCGTGATACCCCTGGCGCTCGGGCTGGCCGCCTTCTTCGGCGTGCTGCTCGGCGCGCCCACGCTGAAGCTGCGCGGCGACTACCTGGCGATCGTGACGCTCGGCTTCGGCGAAATCATCCGCGTGTTCCTCAACAACCTGGATCATCCGATCAACATCACGAACGGTCCGAAGGGCATCACCGCGATCGACCCGGTCCACTTCTGGGGCCTCAACCTGGGCCGGCCGCTCAAGATCGGCGACTACTCGATCGCGTCGGTCACGCTGTATTACTACCTGTTCCTGGCGCTCGTGATCTTCACGATCATCATTTCGCATCGGCTGCAGATCTCGCGCATCGGCCGGGCCTGGATGGCCATCCGCGAGGACGAGATTGCTGCCAAGGCCATGGGCATCAACACCCGCAACATGAAGCTGCTGGCCTTCGGCATGGGCGCGAGCTTCGGCGGCGTATCGGGCTCGATGTTCGCGGCCTTCCAGGGCTTCGTGTCCCCCGAGTCCTTCGCCTTGAACGAGTCGGTGATGATCGTCGCGATGGTGGTGCTGGGCGGCATCGGCCACCTGCCGGGCGTGATCCTCGGCGCGGTGCTCTTGGCCGCGCTGCCCGAAGTGCTGCGCTACGTGGCCGGGCCGCTGCAGGCCATGACCGACGGGCGTCTCGACGCCTCGATCCTGCGCCAGCTGTTCATCGCGCTGGCGATGATCATCATCATGCTGGTGCGCCCGCGCGGTCTGTGGCCCTCGCCGGAGCACGGGAAGTCGCTGACGCGCAAGGGCGCGACGCCCGCACCCGCATCCGGCATGCCGGCTGCCGCACCGGGCATCGACACCCCGGCCGATGAGGTCCCCGGTGCCGCCTCGCGTCCCATGTCGATCAATCCGTGAGCGAGGGGAGCACAACAATGACTGACACCGTCCTCAATGTTCAGGGCATCTCCAAGCGTTTCGGCGGCCTGCAGGCCCTGTCCGATGTCGGCATCAAGATCATGCGCGGCCAGGTCTATGGACTGATCGGCCCCAACGGCGCCGGCAAGACCACCTTCTTCAACGTCATCACGGGCCTGTACTCGCCCGACAGCGGGACTTTCGAACTGGCCGGCAAGCCTTATCGGCCGACGGCGGTGCACGAGGTTGCCAAGGCCGGCATCGCGCGTACCTTCCAGAACATCCGGCTCTTCGCGGAAATGACCGCGCTCGAGAACGTGATGGTGGGCCGTCACATCCGCACCCATTCGGGCGTGATGGGTGCCATCTTCCGAACAGGCGGCTTCAAGGCCGAGGAAGCGGCGATCGCCGAGCGCGCTCACCAGCTGCTCGACTACGTGGGCATCGGCAAGTTCGCCGACTACAAGGCGCGCACGTTGAGCTACGGCGACCAGCGCCGGCTCGAAATCGCCCGTGCGCTGGCGACCGACCCGCAGCTGATCGCGCTCGACGAGCCCGCTGCCGGCATGAACGCCACCGAGAAAGTGCTGCTGCGCGAACTGATCGACCGCATCCGCAAGGACGACCGCACCATCCTCCTGATCGAGCACGACGTCAAGCTCGTGATGGGCTTGTGCGACCGCGTGACGGTGCTCGACTACGGCAAGCAGATCGCCGAGGGCACGCCTGCGGACGTGCAGCGAAACGAAAAAGTGATCGAGGCCTACCTCGGCACGGGAGGACACTGAAATGGCACAGACACTTCTGAAAGTGAGCGGCCTCAAGGTCGCGTACGGCGGCATCCAGGCCGTGAAGGGCATCGACTTCGAGGTGCGCGAAGGCGAGCTGGTCTCGCTGATCGGCTCCAACGGCGCCGGCAAGACCACCACCATGAAAGCCATCACCGGCACGCTGCCGTATGGCGGCGGCGACATCGAATTCCTCGGCAAGAGCATCAAGGGCCGCGGCGCCTGGGACCTGGTGGGCGAGGGGTTGGTCATGGTGCCCGAGGGGCGCGGCGTGTTCACGCGCATGACCATCACCGAGAACCTGCAGATCGGCGCCTACATCCGCAAGGACAAGGCCGAGATCGCGAAGGACATGGACCGCGTCTTCGCGACCTTCCCGCGGCTGAAGGAGCGCGCGATGCAGCTGGCCGGCACCATGTCCGGCGGCGAGCAGCAGATGCTCGCGATGGGCCGCGCGCTGATGGCGCGTCCCAAGGTGCTCCTGCTCGACGAGCCGTCGATGGGCCTGTCGCCGATCATGGTCGACAAGATCTTCGAGGTGGTGAAGCAGGTCTACGACCAGGGTGTCACCGTGCTCCTGGTCGAGCAGAACGCGAGCCGCGCGCTCGGGCTGGCCGATCGCGGCTATGTCATGGAGTCGGGTCTCATCACGATGAGCGGCGATGCCAAGGTGATGCTGAGCGACCCCAAGGTGCGCGCTGCTTATCTCGGCGAATAGCGCTAGTCGACCTTGGCGCCGGTGGCTTTCACCACCTTCTCGTATTTCACGAGTTCGCTCTTCATGAAGGCGCCGAACTGCTCCGGCGTGTTGGCGACCGGCTCGGCCAGCAGTGACGCGAAGCGGGTCTTCGTCTCCGGCGTGTTGAGCGCAGCGACGAAGGCCTGATTGAGCCTGGTGACCACGTCGGCCGGCGTGCCGGCCGGCGCCACCAGGCCCCACCAGGTGTCGATGGCGAAGCCCTTGAGCGTGGCGGCCACCGTCGGCACCTCGGGCAGCGCGCTGCTGCGCTCGGCCGTCGTCACCGCGATCGCCTTGAGCTTGCCTGATCGGATATTCGGCGCCGCGGTCGCGAGGTTGTCGAAGTTGAAATCGACCTGTCCCGACAACAGCGCGAGCTGCGCCGGGTTGCCGCCGTTGTAGGGGATGTGCACGGCGAAGATGCCGGCCTCCTTCTTGAACATCTCACCCGCCAGGTGGCCCGCGCTGCCGTTGCCGCCGCTGCCGTAGTTGAGCTTGGCCGGGTTGGCCTTGGCATAGGCGATCAGGTCGGCCAGCGTATTGATCTTCAGGCGCTGCGCGGTCTCGGCATTCATCACCAGCACGTTGGGCACGCGAACCATCTGCGTGATCGGCGCGAAGTCGGCGGCCGCGTTGAAGGGCATCTTGCTGTAGAGCCACGGATTGACCGCGTGGGTCGCGGTCGCGGCGATGCCGATCGTGAGCCCATCGGGCGCAGCCTTGGCCACCGCGTCGGCGCCGATGTTGCCGCCGGCGCCGGGCTTGTTGTCGATGATGACGGTGCCCAGAGAGTCCTTGACTCTTTCGGCCAGCACGCGGGCCGTGACGTCGATCGGGCCGCCGGCGGCGTAGGGGACGACGAGGCGGATCGTCTTGCCGCTCTGGGCGTTGGCGATGGGTGCTCCGGCGGCCAGCGTCGTGGCGGCCAGCAGGCACAGGATGTGGCGCTTGTTCATGGGGCTGGATTGTTTCATGGGGCGCTTCATCGTTCGCCCCAAAGTGGGCGCGAGGGCCGGTCCGAAAGCCCATCGACGTTGGCCCGCAAATTGCGTAGGACCGGATCAATGAATCACTGTATCCACTTATCCAGTTTGCCATGCGCGCATCCGGGGTGCGTGCACGCCGGGCCATGAGCGGCCTCCTCATGGAACCCTCCGCCATCTACACCGGCTTGCAGGCGGTGACGGCCGAGGAAGAGGCGTACCGGCACATTCACGCCGCCATTCGCATGGGCCGCTATCGCGCCGGCGACCGCCTGGCGCCCGAAGCCATCGCGGCGGAGATCGGCACCAGCCGCATGCCGGTGCGCGAGGCTTTCCGGCGGCTGGCGACGGAAGGGCTGGTGACGATCCGGCCCAACCGCGGCGTGACGGTCAACAAGCTGGACATCGCCGACATGAAGGAGATCTTCGAGATGCGGGCCGTGCTGGAAGGGCTGGCGATGCGCATCGCCTTGCCGAACATCACTGCGACGACCATCCGCGAACTGGAAAACATGCTGGACCGCATCGACGACCAAAGCGGCGTCCAGCCCGATTGGACGAGCGCACATCGGGCATTCCACGAAACGCTGTGCGCCAGGAGCGGACTGCCACGCCTGATACGGCAGATCGCCGGTCTCCATTCGCTGGTCGAGCCGCACATGCGGCTGTGGGCATTGCAGGTGGATCGCCCGCTGAGTGCGCGAGCCGACCATCAGGACCTGATCGATGCGCTGCACAGCGGTGACCCGCAGGTCTGCGAAACGACGATGCGCGAACACGTGCTGGCCACCGTGCCGGACCTCATGAAGTTCGTGCCGCAGGCACGCGACACATAACGACCGGAGACCTGAGTCCGTCCCTTTTCAATCTACTTTCCTCCGGAGCATGAACATGTCTGAAATCGATCACAAGGCCGCGCTCGCCGCCACCCTCGCCGCCGGCTTCAGCCGCCGCAACCTTCTGAAGTCCGCCGGTGCCGGCGTGGGGTTGCTTGCCGCTTCTGCCGCGGGCATGGGAGCGGCCCAGGCCGCACCGAAGAAGGGCGGCACGATCACGCTGGCCTGGCTGGATGCCATCGACACGCTCGACCCGCACTTCACGATGTCGGGCGGATCGATCAAGGTGATCAACAACGTCTACAACGGCATCCTCAAGGTGGCCTACGACGGCAAGAACGTCAGCTTCGCGCCCGACCTGGCGCAGAAGTGGGACATGGTCGACGAGAAGACCCACGTCTTCAAGCTGCGTGCCGGCGTCAAGTTCCACAATGGCGACGTCTGCGATGCGGCGGCCGTCAAGTGGAGCCTGGAGCGCGTGGCCGATCCGGAGGTGAAGTCGCCCCACGCATGGAAGTTTGCCCAGCTCGCCGGCATCGACGTGATCGACCCCCTGACGCTGCGCCTGCGCTTCACGAAGCCCTTCGCGTTCTTGCCGGTGGCGCTGACCGGCAGCACCGGACGCGCCGGCACCATCGTCAGCAAGCGGGCGGTGGAGCAGCACGGCAAGGCCTTCGGCCGCAATCCCGTGGGCACCGGGCCATTCAAGTTCGCCAGCTGGAAGGAGAACGACACGATCGAACTGGTGCGCAATCCGGAGTACTTCGAAGCGGGCCTGCCGCATCTCGACAAGGTGGTGCTTCGCCTGATCAAGGAGCCCAGCGCAGGCGTTGCCGCGATGATGTCGGGCCAGGTGGATGGGCTGTCGGTGTGTCCATTCCAGTTCATTCCGCAACTGCGCAAGAACCCCAACCTCTCGGTCTACGGACAGGTGGAAGGCAACTACGCCTTCATCGGCATGAACAACAAGCGCGCGCCCTTCGACGACATCGCGCTGCGCCAGGCGGTGGCCTTTGCGATCGACCGCAAGGTGATCGTGCAGCAGAGCTACTTCGGCGAAGCCATCCCGGCCGCCACCTGCATTTCGCCGCCGATGACGGGCTTCTACGACCCGAACATCGGCAAGGGCGGGCGTGGCCAGTACTTTGATCTGGCAAAGGCCAAGGCCTTCCGCGCCAAGGCCAGGAACCAAGGGGAGGTCAACCCGGTGTTCATCGTCACCGAAGGCTTCACCGGCTCGGGCGGCATGGGAACCCGCAACGCGCAGCTGGTGACGCCGATGCTGGCGCAGATCGGCATCAAGCCCAAGATCGAACTGGTCGACCGGGCCGTCTGGGCGCAGCGGCGCAACGCCGGCGACTTCGACATGTATGACGAAGCCTGGATCGCCGACCTGGATCCGGACGAAACCATCACGCCCGAATGGTCGACCGGCAAGCCCTGGAACTTCGTCGGCTACAGCAATCCCGCCTTCGACAAGGCGGCCGCCGCGGCCTCCGAGATCACGGACACGGCAGCCCGCCGCAAGCTCTACATCGAAGCCGAGGACGTGCTGATGGCCGATGCGCCGCTGGCGGTGCTGGCGCACATGAAGGTGTTCAAGATCATGAGCAAGAAGGTGCAGGGCTTCGAGTACATCCCAGCCGACCTGCTCAATCTGCACACGGTCTCGCTGGCCTGAGGCGGCAATGGCCGCCGCAATGCAGGCGCGGCCCTCCGGCGCGGCCGCTGTCGGCCGCGCGCTGGGCAGCACCGCGCAGACAGCACTGGTGCTGTGGGTCGTCTCCATCGTGAGCTTCCTGTTCCTGAAGTTCTCGCCCGGAGATCCGGTCACCGTGATGCTGGGCTCGGACTTCTCGCGCGAGTCCTACGACAAGCTCTACCGCGACCTGGGGCTGGATCAGCCGCTCGTCGTGCAGTACCTGCAGTGGCTCGGCCGCTTCGTTCAGGGCGACTGGGGCGTTTCCTACGTGAGCCGGCAGGACATCTTCGAACAGGCGGTGCTGCAGGCGCTGCCCGTGACGCTGACGCTGGCAGGCTTCTCTCTGCTGATCGCGCTGGCCGTGGGCATTCCGCTCGGCGTCCTGGCCGCGGTGCGCCGCAACAGTTGGATCGATCTCGCGGCGAGCGCCGTGGCCATCGGAGGCAACGCGTTCCCGAGCTTCTACCTCGGCGTCGTGCTGATCTGGATCTTCGGCGTGTCGCTCGGCTGGTTCCCGACCATGGGCTTTGTCGCGCCATGGGAGGACTTCGGCCAGGGCCTCTGGCACCTGGCGCTGCCATCGCTGACCTTGGGCGCGTGGTATGTTGGGCTGATCGCGGCCGTCACGCGTTCGAGTCTGCTCGAAGTGCTGGAACAGCCCTACATGGCCGCGGCGCGTGCGCGCGGCGAACCGGAGTGGCGGGTGATCTGGGTGCACGGCATGCGCAACGTGCTGATGCCGCTGGTCACCGTGATCGGCCTGCAGCTCGGCGGCATGCTGCGCGGCGCCGTGATGACCGAGGTGGTGTTCACGCTGCCCGGACTGGGAATGATGATCACCAATGCCGTGCAGACGCGCGAATACATCGTGGTGCAGGCCGGGATCATGATCACCGCGCTGCTCTTCATCCTGGTCAATCTCATCGTCGACCGGACCTATTCGATTCTCGACCCGAGGCTGCGCAGACATGGCCGCTGATCCCGCATCCGTCGGCCTGGCCGCCCCATCTTCTGCCGAGCTGCCCGCCGGCGGGCTTCTGCGCACATGGCGGCTCGTGCGCGCGCAGCGCAAGGCGATGGCCGGCGGGGCGATCGTCCTGGCCTTCGTGCTCGTGGCGGTATTGGCGCCCCTGCTGGCGCCCTATGCCCCGACGGAGCAGAACGTCATGGATGCCATGCAAGGTCCTTCCGCGGCGCATTGGATGGGGACCGACTCGTTCGGCCAGGACATCCTGTCGCGCGTGTTCTACGGAGCGCGCTCGGCGCTGTGGATCGGATTCGCCTCGGTCGTGCTCGGGCTGCTGGTCGGCGTGCCGCTGGGTGTGCTCGCGGGCCTGCGCGGTGGGCGCTCCGAGTGGGCCATCATGCGGCTGGTGGATGGCCTGCTCGCCTTCCCGGAACTCATCATGGCCATGGCCTTCATGGCGGTTCTCGGCTTGGGGATGGTCAATGTGATCTACGCGCTCGCGCTGTCCTTCGTCGGACCGTTCGCGCGCATGGTGCGTGCCGACGTGCTGCAGGTGAAATCGCGCCCCTATGTGGAAGCCGCGCGATTGATGGGCGTGCCGGAAAGAGAGGTCGTGCTGCGCCATGTCCTGCCCAACATCGTGTCGCCGATCCTGATCCAGGCGGGCATGCGCGTGTCCATCGCGATCCTGCTGGGATCCGGTCTGTCCTTTCTCGGGCTGGGCGTGGTGCCGCCGACGCCCGACTGGGGCCTGATGATCGCCGAGGGGCGCGGCTTCATCAGCATGGCGCCGTGGATGTCGGGCATGCCCGGCATCGCGCTGGCCATCCTGCTGGTGGGACTGAATCTGCTGGCAGAGGGCGTGCGCGACGCGCTCGATCCCGGCACGCGCGGTCAGCACTGATGCGCACGCTGCAAGAACAAGGCCCCATGACCGCGAACCTGCTCTCGGTCGAGCACTTCACGCTGCGTCGCCGCGGCGTGGCGGTGCTCGACGACGTGACGATCCAACTGCCGGCCGGCCAGACGCTGGCGCTGATCGGCGAATCCGGCGCCGGCAAGTCGACGCTGGCCTTTGCTGCACTGGGACTGCTGCGGCCGCCCGAGGTCGGCCTCGAAGGCCGCCTGATGGTGGGCGACATCGATGTGGCGAGCGTGCCCGAGGGCGAACTGCGCGCGCTGCGCGGCAGGCGCATCGGCCTGATCTTTCAGGACGCGTCGGCTGCGCTCAACCCCTGCTTCACCGTGCTGGCCCATCTCTCGGAGCCGCTGCGCCGGCACCGCCGCCTCTCGCGCGCTGCTTGCCGAGCGCGCGCCATCGAGTTGCTGGAGAGCGTGGGCATCGCCGATCCGCAGGCGCGGCTCGCGGCTTTCCCGCACGAGCTCTCGGGAGGAATGCAGCAGCGCGTGATGATCGCCATTGCGCTGGCCTGCGAGCCCGAACTGCTGATTGCCGACGAGCCCACCAGCGCGCTGGACGTGACCATCCAGGCCCAGATCATGGTGCTCATCCTCGAGCGCGTGCGCGCGCTCGGCGCCTCGGCGATCTTCGTGCTGCACGACCTGGCGCTCGCCGCCCAGGTGGCCGATCGCGTGGCCGTCATGTATGCCGGACAGATCGTGGAAGAGGGGCCGGCTGCCGAGGTGCTGAATCACCCGCAGCATCCCTACACGCGCGGCCTACGCGCCAGCGCCATCGAGTTCGGCGCCGAGCGGCTGGAGCCGATCCCGGGCGTGGTTCCTCCGCTGTCGGCCATGCCGGGCGGATGCCGCTTCGCACCGCGCTGCAAGCTCGCCACGACCGAGTGCGGTGTTGGGCGACCTCCGCGCGTCGAGCGCGGCGCGTCCTCCATCGCATGCTGGCACGCCTGAGGGAACACAGACGCATGCAACAAGCTTCCAAGACCCAGGACTTGCCACTTTTCTCGCTGCTCGATGTCGAGAAGTCCTTTCCCATCGACGGCGGCCGCCGGCAGCTCAAGGCGCTCGACGGCATCCGCCTGATCCTGCGTCCCGGCGAATCGGTAGCCCTGGTGGGCGAGAGTGGTTCGGGAAAATCGACCCTCGTTCGCGTCATGCTCGGCTTGGAGGCAGCCACCAACGGCCGCGTGCTGGCCGGTGCGACGGAGCTGTCGGCCCTCGACGCGTCGCAGCGGCGGCGCTTTGCGCGCGACGTGGCCTACATCTATCAGGACGCGCGCGGTTCGCTGAACCCGCGTGCGACCGTGGCGGCGCTGCTGGCCGAGCCTGTGCGCCTGCACCGCTTGCGCGACGAGCGCGAGATCCCGGGGCGCGTCGACGAACTGCTCGACCAGGTCGGCCTGCCGCACGCGACACGCCATCGCTATCCCTCGGAGCTTTCCGGAGGCCAGGTGCGGCGCGTGGCAGTGGCTCGCGCACTGGCCGGCGAGCCGAGGGTGATCGTTGCGGACGAATCGGTGGCGGGCCTCGATGTCTCGGTCCAGGCGCAGTTGCTCAATCTGCTGCGGGATCTGCAGCGCGAGAACGGGCTTGCCCTGCTCTTCGTCACGCATGACCTCGGCGTGGCCTCCTATCTCTGCGAAAAGGTGGCGGTGATGTATCTCGGCCGCATCGTCGAAATGGGACCGACGCGCGAGATCCTGCAGTCGCCCCGGCACCCCTACACGCAAGCGCTGATGCAGGCCTTTCCGCGCTTCGGCGCCCCGCTGGCCGCCAGCTTGCAGGGCGAGATTCCGAGCGCTGCCGATCTGCCTTCGGGCTGCCGCTTCCGCACGCGCTGCCTGCATGTTCGCGACGACTGTTCGCGCATCGATCCGGCGCAGACGCTGCTGGACGGCCGGCGCCACGTGGCCTGCCTGCATCCGCTCGCCGCATGAACGAGGGCAAAGGAGAAAGAAGTTGACGCACATCCCGAATCCGGCGCGCGGCATGCGCGGCATGGTGACTGCACCCAACGCGCTGGCCGCTCAAAGCGCGGTGGCCGTGCTGCGCGAAGGCGGCAATGCGGTCGAGGCGATGATCGCCGCGGCAGCCACGATCGCGGTGGTCTATCCGCACATGAACAGCATCGGCGGCGACGGCTTCTGGCTAATCGCCCGTCCTGGCGAGGTGCCGCTCGGGCTGGAGGCCTGCGGTGCGGCGGCCGGCGCGGCAACGCCGGAGGCTTACCGAGTGCAGGGATTCGCGAGCATTCCGTTTCGAGGCGGCATGGCGGCCAATACGGTGGCTGGTACCGTTTCCGGCTGGGAGGCGGCGCATGCGTGGTCGCGCGAGGTCCTGGGAGGCCGCATGCCGCTCGCGCGGCTGCTGGCCGACGCCATCTTCCACGCGCGCGACGGCATCCCCGTCACGCGCAGCCAGTCTCTCTGCACCGAGAGCCGGCAGGACGAACTGCGCGGCATCCCCGGTTTTGCCGAAACCTTTCTGCCCGGCGGCGCAGCGCCACTTGCGGGTACGCGCTTCGTGCAACCGCGGCTTGCCGCCGCGCTGGAGCAGCTCGCGCGTGCCGGCCTGTCGGATTTCTATCGCGGCGACCTCGCGCGAATCATGGCGCGCGACCTGGCCGCCATAGGAAGCCCGGTGGCACTGGGCGACCTGGAGCGTCACCACGCTGTCTGGAAGACGCCGCTGACCATGGCGCATTCGTCCGGCACCCTCTACAACATGCCGCCGCCCACGCAGGGGCTCGTGTCGCTGCTGATCCTGGGACAGCTCGATCGCATCTTCGACGCGGGGCGCATGGATCCGCTCTGCGCCTCCTATGTGCACGCCTGCGTGGAAGCGACCAAGCAGGCCTTTGCCATCCGCGACAAGCGCATCACCGATCCTGCCTGGATGCGGGACGATCCGCGGCAATGGCTTCGGCCGGATGCGCTCGACGCCATGGCAGCGCGAATCTCCCTCGACCATGTCGCTTCGTGGGACGGCGGACAGGGCCCGGGCGATACGGTCTGGATGGGGGTGGTCGATCGTGCGGGCGTGGCGGTGAGCTTCATCCAGAGCATCTACCATGAGTTCGGCAGTGGCGTGGTGCTCTCGGAATCGGGCGTGAACTGGCAGAACCGCGGCTGCAGCTTCTCGCTGGAGCCGCAGGCGCTCAACCCGCTGATGCCGGGGCGCAAGCCCTTCCATACGCTCAACCCGGCGCTGGCGAAGCTCGATGACGGCCGCACCATCGTTTACGGCAACATGGGCGGCGATGGCCAGCCGCAGTCGCAAAGTGCGGTCTTCAGCCGCATCGTGCACTTCGGCATGAACCCGCAGCAGGCCATCGACGCGCCGCGCTGGCTCCTGGGCCGCACGTGGGGACAGGCCAGCGATTCGCTCAAGCTGGAATCGCGCTTTCCGCCGGCCACGGTGGAGGGCCTGCGCGCTCTGGGGCACGAGGTGGACATCGTGCCGGCCTATGACGAAATCATGGGACATGCGGGCGCTGTCGTACTGCATGCCGACGGCAGCTACGAAGGCGGCACCGATCCGCGCAGCGACGGTGCCGCGTCAGGCTGGTAGAGCCGGCGCACTCAAGGCACCGCCTTGTCCGCCTCCGTCGTGAACGCATCCGCAAAGAACTCGTCCTCGGGCAAGCCGCGCTCGGCCACATAGTCCCGCTTGGCCGAGTCGACCACGATCGGCGCTCCGCAGGCGTACACCTGGTACCCCGAAAGATCGGCGAAATCCTCCATCACCGCCCGGTGCACAAAACCGGTCCGCCCGCGCCAGTTGTCTTCCGGCACCGCATTCGAGATCACCGGCACGTAACGCAGGTTCGGCATCTGCTCCAGATGCGAGCGCACCCAGTCGTCCATGTAAAGGTCTTCCGGCCGCCGCCCGCCCCAGTACAGCGTCGCGGGCCGGTCGATGGCCTTGAACTTCATGTGCTCGAGCAGTGCCTTGATCGGGGCGAAGCCGGTCCCCGAGGCGAGCAGCACCATCGGCTTGTCCGAGTCTTCGCGCAGGAAGAAGCTGCCGTACGGCCCCTCGATGCGAAGAATTTCTTTTTCCTTCATCGCACCGAACACATGGTCGGTGAACTTGCCGCCCGGCAGATGCCGGATATGCAGCTCGATGCCGGTGCCCGGCTCGCCCAGGGTGTGCGGCGCATTGGCCATCGAGTAGCTGCGCCGCGTGCCGTCGCGCAGGATGAATTCGATGTACTGCCCGGCGTGGAACTGCAGGGGCTCGCCGGCCGGCAGTTGCAGGCGCAGCATCACCACGTCGTGCGATTTCTTCGAAAGCGCGAGCACGCGCGCCGGCATCTTGCGGATCGGGAAGGCATTGGCATCGGTGACCTGGCGCGATTCGAGCACCACGTCGCTCTGCGCATGCGCGCAGCAGGTCAGCACGAAGCCGGCCAGCTCTTCCTCGGCGCTGAGCGCCTTGCTCTGGTGCGGGCCCACGCTGACCTTGCCCGAGAGCTTCCTGCACTTGCACGAGCCGCAGGCGCCGTCCTTGCAGCCGTAGGGCAGCCCGATGCCCTGGCGAATGCCGGCCGCAAGGATGGTTTCATCGGCATGCGCGGTGAAATGACGCCCACTCGGCTCCACCGTGATGTGAAAACCCGCCTCGTTCGGCGCTGCACTGGTCATGGGTATTCTTCGACTCTGATTCAAAAAAGGAACTGGATTTTGCCCTCAATCAACAGCCCTCTTGGCGCCGCGCCCTCGCGCTTCCGGCGCGAGCGTGTGCTCGTGATCGGATGCGGCGATGTCGGGCTCAGGGCGGCACGCGCGTTGCGCGGCCGCGTGCAGCTGATCGCGCTGACCTCTTCGCCCGGGCGCGTGGCGCTGTTGCGCGAGGCCGGCATCAGACCAATCGTGGCCGATCTCGATGCACCCGCAACGCTGCGCCGGCTCTCGGGCCTGGCCACGCGCGTGCTGCATCTCGCGCCGCCGGCGCGCGTGGAGGGGGCGCAATGGTGGCGCGACGCGCGCACCACCGCGCTCGTGCAAGCGTTGCGGCTGCGCTCGCTGCCGGCCGCACTGGTCTACGGCTCGACCAGCGGCGTCTACGGCGACTGCGGCGGCGCACGCATCGGCGAGACGCAAACCGTGAAGCCCGACACGCCGCGCGCGCATCGCCGCGTCGATGCCGAGCGCAGCGTGCGCTGGCTCGGCCGCGCGGGTGTCGCCGTGCGCATCCTGCGCATACCCGGCATCTATGCGCCCGATCGCGAAGGCGGCACGCCGCGCGAGCGGCTGCAAAAAGGCACGCCGGTGCTGCGTGCCGAGGACGACGTCTACACCAATCACATCCATGCCGACGACCTGGCGCGTGCCTGCGTGGCGGCACTGTGGCGCGGCGGGCCGCAGCGTGTGTTCCACGTGAGCGACGACAGCGAGATCAAGATGGGCGACTACATCGACCTGGCCGCCGACCTGTACGGCATGCCGCGCCCGCCGCGCATCGCGCGCGACGAGGCCCAGGCGCAATTGCCGTCGTCGCTGCTCAGTTTCATGGGCGAGTCTCGGCGGATGGACAATACGCGGCTGAAGCGCGAGTTGCGCGTGCGGCTTCGTCATCCGACCGTGGCCACGGGGCTCGCCTCCTGACCCGTTTCCGAGGGATTCCATGCCGACCACCCAGCTCTCCGTCTACTTCTTCCTGCAGGTCGCCGTCATCATCACAGTCTGCCAGCTCGTGGGCCGCCTGGCGCAGAAGATCGGCCAGCCGCAGGTGGTGGGCGAGATGATCGCGGGCGTGATGCTCGGCCCCTCGCTGTTCGGGCTCTTCTTCCCCGAGGCGCAGCGCGCGCTGTTTCCCAAGGAAACACTGAGCATGCTCTACGTGGGCGGCCAGCTGGGCGTGGGCATGTACATGTTCCTGGTCGGTACCGAGTTCCGCGCCGATCACTTCAAGAGCCGCTTCAGGAGCGCCGCCTCGGTGTCGGCGGCCGGCATCCTCGTGCCCTTCGTGCTGGCTTTTGCGCTGGTGCCGTGGCTGCACGACATCCCCGGGTTGTTCTCGGCGCGTGCCAAGCCGCTCGAGGCCTCGCTGTTCCTCGGCGCCGCGATCGCGATCACGGCCTTTCCGATGCTGGCGCGCATCATCCACGAGCGCGGCCTGGCCGGCACCTCGCTGGGTACGCTCGCACTTACCGCCGGCGCGGTCGACGATGCGGCGGCCTGGTGCATCCTGGCCGTGGTGCTGGCGAGCTTCGGCGGTTCCTGGGGCGGCGCCTATGCGGCGATCGGCGGCGGCGTGGCCTATGCGCTCTTCATGGTGTTCATCGGCTCGCGCCTGCTCAAGCGCCTGGCTGCGCATGTGCGGCCCGATGCGCCGCTGAGTTCGTCGCTGCTGGCCATCGTGCTGGTGCTCTTCTGCCTGAGCGCGTTCGCGATGGACGCCATCGGCATCCACGCGGTTTTCGGCGGCTTCCTGCTGGGCGCGGTGCTGCCGCGCGGCGCGCTCACCGAAAAGCTGCGCGCGCAATTGCAGCCCTTCGTCGTGATCTTCCTGTTGCCGATGTTCTTCACCTACTCGGGGCTCAACACGCGGCTGGCGGTGCTGTTCGAGCCCGGCATCATGCTCGGCGCGATCGCGATCCTCGCCGCATCGTTCTGCGGCAAGGGCATCGCCTGCTGGGCCGCGGCGCGCATGTCGGGCGAAAGCCAGCGCGATGCGCTCGCGATCGGTTCGCTGATGAACGCGCGCGGGCTGATGGAACTCATCATCATCAACATCGGGCTGCATGCCGGCGTGATCCTGCCGGGGCTGTTCTCGATCCTGGTGCTGATGGCGATCATCACCACGCTGATGGCGACACCGCTGTTCAATTGGGTGACGCGGGAGCGGCGCGCCTCGGCTGTCGAAGCAACGATCTAGCCGCTGCCTGCCCAACCGGGCAGTAGGCGCGCGCTGCAGGGATTTCGACAATGCAAGCGTCTTTGGAGATCTTCATGTCGAACACTGTTTCCTTGCCGCCCCTCGAACAACTGTCTGCGGCGATGGCCGACATGGTCGCCGACGCAGCGCGCAGCGTGGTCGCCGTGCACACGCGGCGCACGCGCGCCAGCGGTTTCGTCTGGCGACCCGGGTGCATCGTCTCCTCGGAAGAAGCGCTGCCCGAAGACGAGGAGGTTGAGATCACGCTGCCCGGCGGCACGACCGTCGCCGCCAAGGTGGCCGGCCGCGACCCCACCACCGACATCGCGCTGCTTCGCTTCGAAGGTGCGGAAGCTCCGCAGTTGACGCTCGACAATTCAACGACGCGCGCCGGCGAGTTCGTGCTCGCAGTCGGTTCGCGTGAAGGCGTGCCGCTTTGCGCGAGCGGCATCGTCTCGCTGGCCGGCCCGGGCTGGCGCAGCCTGCGTGGCGGCGAGATCGACGCCAGGACCGAGCTCGACCTGCGCTTGCGGCCCAGCGCCGAAGGCGGCGTGGTGCTCAATGCGAAGGGCGGCGTCATCGGCATGGCGGTGTTCGGCCCGCGGCGGCGCGTGCTGGTCATTCCAGCGCCGACCATCGAGCGCGTGGCTGCGCAGCTCGCGGCCCATGGCCGCATGCCGCGCGGCTATCTTGGCCTGAGCCTGCAGCCGGTGAAGGTGAGTCACGCCAGCGTCGGCGCGATGGTCATGGGCGTGGCGGAGCAGGGGCCCGGTGCGGCGGCCGGCATCCATCAGGGCGACATCATCGTGGCCGTGAACGGCGAGCCTATCCGCAGCGTGCAACTGCTGCTGCGCGCACTCGGTCCAGCGAGCGTAGGCTCGGTCCTCACGCTGTCGCTCCAGCGCGCGGGCGAGCCGGTCGAAGTCCAACTCACCGTGGGCGAAAGGCCAGCCGATTGAACGAAAGCCGCGCGATGAAACCGATCGTGGTCGCGATCGAGATCGACGACGCCGAGTTGGCGCAACGGCTCGCTGCCGCCCTGGCAGCCGCGCCGGACCTGCGCCTGGCCGAGCGCGGAGAGGCCGCCGATGTCGTACTGGTCCATCCTTCCGAGGCGGTGGAGCACGGCGAGGCAGTGGATTCGGTGTTGACCCCGCGCGAACTCGAGGTGCTGGCCCTGGTGGCTGAAGGCGCCTCCAACAAGGCCATCGCGCGGCGTCTGGGCATCTCGGTGCACACGGCAAAATTCCATGTCGGTTCGCTGATCGACAAGCTCGATGCCACGGGCCGCACCGACGCCGTCACGCAGGCGGCCCGGCTCGGCGTCATTCATCTTTGAATTTTTTCGGGACACGGACATGCCGGATCAAAGAATTCCAAGCCTCTACGAATGGCTCGGCGGCATCGATGCCCTGAACCGCCTGACGACGCGCTTCTACGAGCAGGTGCGTGGCGACGAACTGCTCGGACCTGTGTTCGCGCACATGGGGGCGGACCATCCTTCGCATGTCGCGGCCTTCCTGGCGGAGGTGCTCGGCGGGCCGGCCTCGTATTCCGAACGGCACGGAGGCCATCCGCACATGATCCGGCAGCACTTGGGCCGCCATCTCACGCAGGCCCAGCGGCGCCGCTGGGTGAGCCTGCTGTTGGAAACGGCCGACGAACTGGGCATGCCCGACGACCCCGAATTCCGATCCGCGCTGGTCGGCTACCTGGAATGGGGCTCGCGCCTGGCCGTCATCAATTCGCAACCGGGCGCCACGGTCGATGCGCATGCGCCGATGCCGAAATGGGGCTGGGGCGAAGTCAAAGGCCCGTACACGGGCTGAGCGCCGCAATCCCTGCTGTGACGTTTGGCAACGATCTTCACCGTCGGGACAGTCCACTTCCGCTGCGGTTGGCGCGTTGGATGGCGGACATGGGCGGTATTCGCCCTTCCTCAGGAGTCCTTGTGAACCTCAACCGTTCTGTCTTCTTCAAGTACGCCGCGGCCGGTGCCGTGGCAGCCGCGGCGCTCTTCGCCGCAGCTTCGGCCAATGCGGGTGTGAGCTGGTCCGTGGGTGTCAATGCACCAGGCCTGGCCATCGGCGTGGCCGAACCTGGTCCGGTTTACTACGAACCCGCCCCCGTCTATTCGCGCCCCGCACCGGTCTACTACCAGCCCGCGCCGCCTGTGTATTACCGTCCGCCCCCGCCTGCGTACTACCGTCCCGCACCCGTGTATTACGGGCCGCCCGCGCCGGTGTACTACGGCCCCGGCTACCGCCACGGGTACCGTCATCACCACCGTCGGGATTGGGACGATCGGGACGATTGAAGTCGGAAGAGGCAAGCGCCGATTCACCGCAGCATGCAGAACGGCCGGCCTTCGACGCCGGCCCAGACGCATGCGCGGATGCACGCAATCACGATGCGAGGATCCTGCACGGAAGGGATTCTTGTCATGACGATGAGCATGGCTTTCTCTTTATGCATTCCCGATGCGATGGCTCACGTCGCCCAATGCGAATAGTGAAGCACCACGTAACCGAGCGAATGCCAGAAGTGGGCTTCGGCCTGGCTGTTGGTGAAGATCCTCGAGCCATTCAGCCCGAGGCATTCGTAGCCCCAACCCACTCCTGCCGAATCCAGAATGATCTTGTCCATGGCGCGCCTCCAATGCTTGAAGGTATAGGCGTTCACGGCCCTGGAAGCCAGCAGCCCGCGGCTGACCGCCTCGTCGGCCCCGGTGCGGATGTCTTGTCCGGATTCATCCGGTCTGTGGGCGTCGGCTGCGGCTGACACGCGTGCGCGAATGTCTCTGCCGGGTCCACGAATGAGATGCATGGCGAGAAGCCATGGTGCCCGGGGCCGGAATCGAACCGGCACACCTTTCGGTGGGGGATTTTGAGTCCCCTGCGTCTACCAATTTCACCACCCGGGCACGGAAGGAAGGCAGCTCAAAATTATGGCACAGTGCCTTCCATGCAATATCCGACGATTGAAGACGCGATCGGCAAGACGCCGCTGGTCGCGCTGCAGCGCATCGACGCGGCCGCCAACGCGAAGCGCGGCAACGTGATCCTGGCCAAGCTCGAAGGCAACAACCCGGCCGGCTCGGTCAAGGACCGGCCGGCGCTTTCGATGATCAAGCGGGCCGAGGAGCGCGGCGAGATCAAGCCCGGCGACACGCTGATCGAGGCGACCTCGGGCAACACCGGCATCGCGCTCGCGATGGCGGCGGCCATCAAGGGCTACCGCATGGTGCTGATCATGCCGGAGGACCTGTCGGTCGAACGCGCGCAGACCATGAAGGCCTTCGGCGCCGAACTCGTGCTGACGCCGAAGAGCGGCGGCATGGAATACGCGCGCGACCTGGCTGAGCAGATGGTGGCGCAGGGCAAGGGCCGCGTGCTCGACCAGTTCGCCAACCCCGACAACCCGCGCATCCACTACGAGACCACAGGCCCCGAGGTCTGGGCCGACACGGGCGGACGCATCACGCACTTCGTGAGCGCGATGGGGACTACCGGCACCATCACCGGCGTCTCGCACTTCCTGAAGGAGAAGAACCGCGAAGTACGCATCATCGGCGCGCAGCCCGAGGAAGGCTCGCGCATCCCGGGCATCCGCAAGTGGCCGGAGGAGTACCTGCCCAAGATCTACGAGCCCAGTCGCGTCGACCAGCTGGTCCACGTGAGCCAGGACAATGCCGAGGAGATGTGCCGCCGGCTCGCGCGCGAGGAGGGCATCTTCGCGGGCATTTCGTCCGCCGGGGCGCTGTGGGTGGCGCTGGAGATCGCCAGGACGGTCGAGAACGCGACCATCGTCTTCGTGGTCTGCGACCGCGGCGACCGCTACCTCTCCACCGGCGTGTTTCCCGCCTGAACGCGCCATGTCCGAGCACAAGTTCTGCCCGGCCTGCGCCACGCCGCTGGCGCACATCGAACTGGCCGAGGACGGCGGGCCGAAGTCGCGCCTGCGCTGCCCGTCCTGCGGCTGGACCCACTGGAACAACCCGACGCCGGTGCTGGCCGCGATCATCGAGTACCGCGGCCAGGTGCTGCTGGCGCGCAATGCCGCGTGGCCGCACAAGATGTATGCGCTGATCACAGGCTTCATGGAGGCCGGCGAGACGCCGCAGGAGGGCATCGCGCGCGAGATCAAGGAAGAGACGAACCTCGACGCCAGCGCGCTGAACCTGGTCGGCGTGTACGACTTCCAGCGCATGAATCAGGTGATCATTGCCTACCACGCGGTGGCCGATGGCGAGGTGCGCCTGTCGCCGGAACTGGTCGATTACCGGCTCTACGAACTCGGCGCCCTCAAGTGCTGGCCGGCCGGCACCGGCTACGCGCTGGCCGACTGGCTGCGCACGCGCGGACACGAACCCCAGTTCATGGACTGGCCGCGGCCGGCAACCCTCGTGGCCGAATGAGCTGCCTAGAATCGACGCAGCTTCAAGGACAGGACAAGGCGATGGACATCCACAAAGAAATCGACACCCGCGGACTCAACTGTCCGCTGCCCATCCTGAAGGCCAAGAAATCGCTCAACGAGATGCAGAGCGGCCAGTTGCTGAAGGTGGTGTCCACGGATCCGGGCTCGGTGCGCGATTTCCAGGCTTTTGCGCGCCAGACCGGCAACGACCTGGTCGAGCAGCAGACCGTCGGCACCGATTTCATCCACGTGCTGCGCCGCCGCTGACGGTGCCGCCGTGAAGCGCAGCGCCCGCATTGCCGTCCTGGCGCTTGCGCTGCTCGTCGCGGCCGCGCTGCTCACGTTGACCCTCTGGAGCGACGGCATGCCGCCCGATCCCCCGCATCGTCCCCTGTCTTCCGAGGCGATCCCGATCGCGGTGCTGGGCGATTCGAACAGCCACTCCTACCAGGACAATGCCTGGTTTGCCGCTGATACGACCGAGCGCGGCGGCGCATGGCGTTCGCGCACCTTCCAGTGGACCGAGGTGCTCGCGCGCCTGCGCGGGCAGCAGCTGGACCTCGGGCCGTGGGTTCTCTGGGGCCGGCCCGGCGTCGTGGCCCAGGCGCGCGAGTGGCTGGGCCTGCGCGGCGGCCGGGCGCCGAAGAAGGAGGACTATTTCTACAACTTCGCGAACTCCGGGGCGGCCTGCAAGAACCTCATGGGCGGCCGGTTTCGCCAGGCGCCACGCCTCGTCGCACTGATGGACGAGGAGCCCGAGCGCTGGATGCGCGGCGTGGTGGTGATCCGCATCGGCCTCAACAACTGGGGCGGCCTGCTGGATCTCCAGGCGCGCGACCCTTCCGCGCCCGAACTGCGTGCCGCCACGGCCTATTGCGCCGGCGAGATCGGCGCGGCGGTCGCGTTGATCCATGCTTCGCACCCTTCGACGCGCATCCTGCTGGTGGGCATCGGCAACGAAGCGGACGATCCCGCCAACTTCGATCGATGGCAGTCGGCAGCCGAAACCACGAACATCGGGACTGCGCTCGACGGCTTCAATGCCGCCATCCGCCGGCTGGCCGACAGCGACCCGCGCCTGGCTTATTTCGACGATCTCGCGTGGTTCCAGGCCCACTGGGGATCACGCAGCGCCGATGGCAAGCCGGACTACAAGACGGTGGCGATCGGTTCGACGCTGCACGTGACGAACACGATTGGCGATGATCCCCGCAACGCCCTGCTGGCAGATCGCCATTCGGGGCTGGTGTGGAACGCCTTGTGGGCGCAAGCCCTCGTGGCGCGCCTGCAGGACGTTTTCGGTCTGCCGCTGACGCCGATAGCCGACGAGGAGCTGGCCAGCTTCCTCGAGCCGCTGGTGCTGACGAATCCGCCTAGAGCTCCAGGCTCTTGAGGTAGGCGCGGAATTCGCCACCGACTTCCGGGTGCGCGAGCGCGAGCTCGACGGTGGCCTGCAGGAAGCCTTCCTTGCTGCCGCAGTCGTAGCGCACACCCTGGTAGGCATAGGCGTAGACCGATTCCTTCTTCATGAGCGCGGCGATGCCGTCGGTCAGTTGGATCTCGCCGCCGGCGCCCTTGGGCTGGTTGCGGATCTCCTCGAACACGCCCGGCGTCAGGATGTAGCGGCCCGCCACGCCGAGGCGCGAGGGCGCGTCCTCCGGCTGCGGTTTCTCGACCATGCGGTTGACCTTGACCAAGCCTTCCTCGACCGTGTCGCCGGCCACGATACCGTAGCGCTTGACGTGTTCGAGCGGCACTTCCTGCACCGCCAGCAACGAGCCGCCGAGCCTGCCGAAGGCGCGCGTCATCTGCGCCAGCACGGGCTCGCCGTTCTCGGGGCCGACCATCAGGTCATCGGCCAGCAGCACTGCGAAGGGTTCGTCGCCGACCAGGTGTTCGGCGCACAGCACGGCGTGCCCCAGACCCAGCATGCGGGGCTGGCGCACATAGGAGCAGGTCATGTCGTCCGGCATCACCGAACGTGCAATCTTGAGCAGCGCGAGCTTGTTGCTGGCCTCGAGTTGGCTTTCGAGCTCGTAGGCGGTGTCGTAGTGATCCTCGATCGCGCGCTTGTTGCGCCCGGTGACGAAGATCATGTCGCGAATGCCGGCGGCGTAGGCTTCTTCCACCGCGTACTGGATCAGCGGCTTGTCCACCACCGGCAGCATTTCCTTGGGCTGCGCCTTGGTGGCTGGCAGAAAACGGGTGCCGAAGCCTGCAACGGGAAACACGGCCTTGCGAATGCGCGCTGGTGAGGTGGACATGGGCTTTGCGTCTGATCGGGGAAGATGGATCGGAGGAGGGCGGCGCCTCGGCGCCGAACCCGAATACTAAAGCTCTCCGATGTCGAGCGTCTGTCAGCCGAGGCGCACAAGCTGGTCGCGCAGCCGTTCGAGCGTGGCGCTGAAGTCCGCGAGCCGCTTGCGCTCCTGCTCGATCACCGCGGGCGGCGCCTTGGCGACGAAGGCTTCGTTGCTGAGCTTCGTGTTGACCTTGGCGATCTCGCCTTCGATGCGCGCGATCTCCTTGCCGATGCGCGCCTTCTCCGCGGCCTTGTCGATTTCCATGTGCAGGCAGATGCGTACGCCGCCGACCACCGCCACCGGCGCCGCTTCGGCGGCCGCTGCCCAGTCGGCCGCGTCGTCGAAGACCTTCACTTCCTTGAGCTTGGCCAGCGCCTGCAGCACCGGTGCGGCATCGCGCAGGAAGGCGCTGCTTGTCGCATCGTCGGCCACGGCGTAGAGCGGCAGCCGGGTGGCGGGCGACACGTTCATCTCGCCGCGCAGCGTGCGGCATGCATCGACCAGCGACTTGAGCCGCGCGACGTGGGCCTCGGCCGCTTCGTCGATCTTCTCGGGCTGGCTCTTCGGATAGGCCGCGATCATGACCGATTCGCCTTCGCGGCCGGCCACTGGGGCCACCTTCTGCCAGAGCTCCTCGGTGATGAAGGGAATGACCGGGTGCGCCAGGCGCAGCAGCGTTTCGAGCGTGCGGATCAGCGTGCGGCGCGTGGCGCGCTTCTGCGCATCGTCGCCCTGCTGGATCTGCACCTTGGCGATCTCGAGGTACCAGTCGCAGAACTCGTCCCATGCGAACTGGTAGATCGCGTTGGCGACGTTGTCGAGCCGATAGTCTTCGAAGCCCTTGGCCACCTCGGCCTCGACACGCTGCAGCTGCGAGCTGATCCAGCGGTCGGCCTGGCTGAATCGGAGGTAGCCGTGGGCCGGGCCGCCGACGTCGCATTCTTCCTTGGTGTGCTCGCGCAGGCCGCAGTCCTGGCCTTCGCAATTCATCAGCACGAAGCGCGTCGCGTTCCAGAGCTTGTTGCAGAAGTTGCGGTAGCCCTCGCAGCGCTTGGGGTCGAAATTGATGTTGCGGCCCAACGAGGCGAGCGACGCGAAGGTGAAGCGCAGCGCATCGGCGCCGAAGGCCGGGATGCCGTCCGGGAATTCCTTTTGCGTGTTCTTGCGCACAGCGGGTGCGGTCTCGGGCCGGCGCAGGCCCTGTGTGCGCTTGTCCAGCAGTTCGGGCAGCGCGATGCCGTCGATCAGGTCGACCGGGTCGAGCACGTTGCCCTCGGACTTGCTCATCTTGTGGCCGTGCGAGTCGCGCACCAGGCCGTGGATGTAGACGTGCTTGAAAGGCACCCGGCCGGTGAAGTGCTTGGTCATCATGATCATCCGGGCGACCCAGAAGAAGATGATGTCGTAGCCCGTGACCAGCACGGTCGAAGGCAGGTAGAGGTCGTAGTCCTGCGTTTTTTCGGGCCAGCCGAGCGAGGAGAAGGGCACCAGGGCCGACGAATACCAGGTGTCGAGCACGTCTTCGTCGCGCACGAGCTTCTTGCCCGGCGCCTTGGCTTGCGCCTCGGCCTCGTCGTGGGCCACGTAGACCCGGCCCTCTTCGTCGTACCAGGCCGGGATCTGGTGTCCCCACCAGAGCTGGCGCGAGATGGTCCAGTCCTGGATATTCTCCATCCAGTGGTTGTAGGTGTTGACCCAGTTCTCGGGCACGAAGCTCACTTCGCCCGAGCGCACCGCGTCGATGGCTTTCTGCGCGATCGACTGACCGCCGGCGTCGGGCTTGGTCATCGCGACAAACCACTGGTCGGTCAGCATCGGCTCGACCACGGCACCCGTGCGTGCACAGCGCGGCACCATGAGCTTGTGCTTCTTGGTTTCGATCAGGAGGCCGAGCGCCTCGAGGTCGGCCACCACCGCCTTGCGCGCCACGAAGCGATCGAGCCCGCAGTACTTTTCGGGCGCGTTGTCGTTGATCGTGGCGTCCAGCGTCAGCACGCCGATGGTCGGCAGGCCGTGGCGCTGGCCTACGGCGTAGTCGTTGTGGTCGTGCGCGGGGGTGACCTTGACCACGCCGGTGCCGAATTCCTTGTCGACGTAGTCGTCGGCGATCACCGGGATCAGGCGGTCCACCAGCGGCAGCTTGACGCGCCGGCCGATCAGTTGCTTGTAGCGTTCGTCCTCGGGATGGACCATCACGGCGACGTCGCCGAGCATGGTCTCGGGCCGCGTGGTCGCCACGGTGAGTGAGCCCGAGCCGTCTTCGAGCGGATAGGCGATGTGCCAGAGGAAGCCGTCTTCCTCTTCGCTCTCGACCTCGAGGTCGCTCACCGCGGTCTTGAGCACAGGGTCCCAGTTCACCAGCCGCTTGCCGCGATAGATCAGGCCTTCTTCATAGAGCTGCACGAAGGTTTGCGTGACGACCTTCGAGAGCTTCTCGTCCATCGTGAAGTATTCGCGGCTCCAATCGACCGTGTCGCCCATGCGGCGCATCTGGTTGGTGATGGTGTTGCCCGACTGCTCTTTCCACTCCCACACGCGGGCGACGAAGTTCTTGCGGCCCAGGTCGTGGCGACTGGTCTTCTGTTCCTGCAGCTGGCGCTCGACCACGATCTGGGTCGCGATGCCCGCGTGGTCGGTGCCTGGCACCCACAGCGTGTTGTCGCCCTTCATGCGGTGGTAGCGCGCGAGGCTGTCCATGATCGTCTGGTTGAACGCATGGCCCATGTGCAGCGTGCCGGTCACGTTCGGCGGCGGCAGCTGGATCGCAAAGGAGGGCGCGTCGTCCTTTGGTTGCCCGGTGCCGCGAAAGCCCGCGACCGCGTAGCCGCGCCGCTCCCACTCGGGACCCCAGTGCGCCTCGAGGGCGGCAGGTTCGAAGGATTTGGAAAGGCTCTCGAGGCCGGGTTGGGACAAGGTGTCGCTCATGGCGGTGCAAAGACGAGCGGCATCCCGCAGGATGCCGCTGGTGGGGGTGGATGAGCGAAGGATTTTATTCGACTGCGGCGCGCGCCGTGTTCAACGCGTGGGCACGTAGTTCACCGGCAGCCAGACGTAGCCGCTGCCCTGCGAGCGCAGCCGGCCGACGCCGGGGAAGGAGATGTGCGCGCCTCCCACCAGGTACCCCTGCATGGCAGCTTCTGCATAGGCCCTTCTGCGCTGCACGGCCGCCGGCCGGGAGTCGGTGTCGAACTGGATGGTGATGGATGGATTCTCGAACTGGACGGCGGCCACGTGCATCAGGTCGCCCCAGAACACCATCTTCTGGCCCTTGCTTTCGGCGACGAAGATGCTGTGGCCCGGCGTGTGTCCACGTGCCGCCTTGGCCTTGATGCCGGGCACCAGATCGGTGTCGCCGTCGAAGGGCTTGAACTTGCCGGCTGCGATGTAGGGATTGAGCGAAGCCACCGCGCCCTGGAAGAAGCCCTTCGAGTCGGCCGGCGCCTTGTCCATGTTCGCCTGGCTGAGCCAGAAATCGGCGTCGCGCTGGTCGGCTCGCACCGTGGCATTGGGAAAGGCTGGCTTGTCGCCTGCTGCCAGGCCGCCCACGTGGTCCGGATGCAGGTGGGTGATGTAGATCTCGTCCACCTGCTCGGGCTGGTAGCCCGCCGCCTTGAGGTTGGCCGCGAGGCGGCCCAGCGTCGGACCGAACAGGCCGCCGGCGCCGGTGTCGATCAGCACCAGCTTCTCGCCGGTGTTGATCAGATAGCCGTTCACCGAGGTTTCGAGCGGGCTCTGGAGATAAGACCTGGCCAGCGTCTTCTTCACCTGCTCGGGCGTGGTGCGCGTCAGCAGCTGGTCCACCGGCAACGCCACCGTTCCGTCGGACAGGGCCGTGACCTCGAAGTCGCCGACCATCAGCCGATAGAAGGCCGGCGCGGTTTCCTTGGCAAGGGGTGCCGCCGCATGCGTCGCGGTGGGTATCCACAGTGCGGTGGCCGCGCAGGCGGCGACAAGAACGAAAGCGCTGGTTCGCAGAAGGGAGGCAGCCTTCATCGCAGATCTCCTGGGAGTGGGGTTGGAAGCAGGGCGGACTCTACCGCTTCGAGAGCAGTCCGTCCGGGCCCGAAGATAATTCGGAGATGCTGTTTTTGATCTCGCCTGCCAAGTCGCTCGACTACGACACCCCGGTACCCGATGCGCTGCCCGCCACTCAGCCTCGTTTCGAAGGGCCGCGCGGCCCGGCCGCCGAGCTGATCAAGCTCCTGCGGCAGAAGTCGCCGCAGCAGATCGCCGAACTCATGCACCTGTCGGACAAGCTGTCTGCGCTCAACGTGGCTCGCTATGCGGCCTGGGCTTCCAAGGGGACGGAGAAGAACGCGAAGCAGGCCGCGCTGGCTTTCGACGGCGATGTCTATGGCGGGCTCGACGCCAAGACCCTCAGCACAGAGCAGCTCGCCTGGGCGCAGGATCATGTGTGCATCCTGAGCGGCCTCTACGGCGTGCTCCGGCCTCTGGATCGGCTGCAGCCCTACCGGCTCGAGATGGGCACGCAACTGGCCAATGGCCATGGCAAGGACCTCTATGCCTTCTGGAACTCGCGCATCGCCGGCTACTTGAACGAGCGCCTCCAGGCGGACCGCACGCCGGTCGTGATCAACCTGGCTTCGCAGGAGTACTTCAGGTCGGTCGACCAGAAGGTGCTGAGGGCTCGGGTGATCGAGTGCGTGTTCGAGGAGTGGAAGAACGGCAAGTACAAGGTCATCAGCTTCTTCGCCAAGCGCGCCCGCGGCCTGATGGCGCGCTGGGCCGTGCTGCACAGGGCGGCCACGCCCAAGGTGCTGGAGAAGTTCGATTTCGAGGGCTATGCCTTCGACGCCGGGGTATCGCTGCCCGAGCGCTTCGTATTCAGGAGGAAAGCGGCATGAGTCTTGGGCAGGCGATCAGTCCCGAGCTGCGCGAGTGGGTCGTCGCGCAGCTCGCCGCGGGGCATTCGGTACCCAGCCTGCGGGCTTCGATGCGCGATGCCGGCTGGCATAGCGAGGTGGCGGACGCCGCGCTGGCCGAGGTCGAGGCGCAGGCTGCAGGCGCGGCGGCCGTCGCGCCGCCGCGCACCGCGATGCCGGGGCCGGACCTGTCGACCTCGCCGCTGTATATCGACACCGGCGATCGCCGTGTCCAGGTGCTCCAGACCATGCTCCATCCGCGCGTGGTGGTGTTCGGTGACCTGGTCTCCGACGAGGAATGCGAGGGCCTCATCGCGGCCGCGCGGCTGCGGCTCGCGCGTTCCCTCACCGTCGAGACCCAGACCGGCGGCGAGGCGCTCAACGTCGATCGCACCAGCGACGGCATGTTCTTCGAGCGCGGCGAGAACGTTTTCGTCGCTCGGCTCGAGCAGCGCATCGCGAAGTTGCTCAACTGGCCGCTCGAGTTCGGCGAGGGCTTGCAGATCCTGCGCTACAGCCCCGGCGCGCAATACCGGCCGCACTACGACTACTTCGATCCCGCGGAGCCCGGCACGCCGACCATCCTGCGGCGTGGTGGCCAGCGCGTCGCGACGCTCGTGATGTACCTGCAGGAGCCTGAACTGGGCGGCGCCACCACCTTTCCGGACGTCGGGCTCGAAGTCGCGCCCAAGCGCGGCACCGGCGTCTTCTTCAGCTACGAGCGCCCCGATCCTGCGACGCGTACGCTGCATGGCGGGGCCCCGGTGCTCGCGGGCGAGAAGTGGGTCGCGACCAAATGGTTGCGAGAGCGCGAATTCATCTAGCTCACCAGAGCCCGCGGCGCTCCTGCGGGTTGTCGACGACGTTATGAAACTGACAGCCAACGGCATCCAGATCGAGGTCGAAGACAGCGGCGGCGCTGGACGCCCGGTGATTCTTCTGATCATGGGCTTGGGCATGCAGCTCATCGCCTGGCCGGACGCCTTCGTGCAGGCGCTGGCCGATGCCGGCTTCCGGGTCGTGCGCTACGACAACCGAGACATCGGCCTGAGCCAGACCTTCGATGAGGTCGGCACCGGCAACCTGGTCTGGCAGAGCGTGCGGCAGCGCATCGGCCTGCCGGTGCACTCTGCCTACACCTTGCAGGACATGGCGAACGATGGGCTGGGCGTGCTCGATGCGCTGGGCATCCGCCGCGCCCACGTGGTGGGGGCGTCGATGGGCGGGATGATTGCCCAGCGGCTGGCCGCCTCCGCGCCGCAGCGCATGACCAGCCTGGTCAGCATCATGAGTTCGAGCGGCGCACGAAATCTGCCGGGTCCGCGGCCCGATGTGGCGGCTGCACTCATGCGGCGTCCGGCCAGCCGAACCGAGGCCGCACTGGTGGCGCACAGCCTGGGTTTTGTTCGCCTGATCGCCAGCCCTGCCTATCCGCAGGAAGAGCGGGTGCTGACCGATCGAATCACCCGCGGGCTGAGACGGGCGTACCGGCCGGCGGGCATCGTGCGGCAGATGCTGGCAATCGGTGCTGACAGCGGCCGCGAAGCCCTGCTGGCGCGCATTGCCAGCCCCACACTCGTCCTGCATGGCGATGCCGATCCACTGGTGCCCATCGCCTGCGGCCAGGATACTGCGCGGCGCATCCCGGGCGCGCACTTCGTGTCCGTGCCCGGCATGGGACATGACTTGCCGCCGCAGGTGGTCGACATCCTTCTGCAGCACATCGTCCCCTTCTTGCAGACAGCCGAGAAACGCGCATGAGCCTCGACAACACTCCCGAACAATCCCAACTGGGCCGCGCCTCGGCCTACGTCGATCGCTACGACGCCGGCCTGCTGTTTCCGATTTCGCGTGCAACGCAGCGCGAAGCCATGGGCATTGCGGCCAACGCGCTTCCCTTTTTTGGCGCCGATCTCTGGACAGCTTTCGAGCTGAGCTGGCTCAACCTTCGCGGCAAGCCGCAACTGGCTATTGCGCATTTCACGGTGCCCTGCGAGACGCCCAACATCATCGAGAGCAAATCCTTCAAGCTCTACCTCAACAGCTTCAACAGCACGGTGTTCGCCGATGCGGAAGCGGTGCGCGAACGCCTGCGCGTGGACTTGAGCGAAGCGCTGTGGCGCGGCAGCGACCGTGCTGCAGGCGTCGGCGTGAAACTGGTGGCCCCAGACTTGTTCGACCGAGAGCAGGTACATGAACTCGACGGCCTCGATCTCGATCGGCTCGACATCGAGTGCACGCACTACCAGCCGGCGCCTGAACTGCTCGCGAGCGACGCGACGCAGGTCCCCGTGAC